>NZ_JBVIMA010000001.1:1981840-1983559 GCF_055580085.1 Streptomyces sp. NPDC032126 | reverse complement strand
CCGCTGGCATCTGGCACAACTGGACCACCGGCGCCAAGATCAAACGATCTCTCATCGCCTACGACCACTGAGAACATCGGACTCATTCATCTAGGGGTCGACGGCAAGGCGGCGTGGTCGGGGGCTGGGCGCTCGGGGCGCGGGGCTCCTGGTCCGCAGCGGCCCCACGAAGCCGCATGCGAAGCGGCTGGGCCGTCGAAGATCGCGCCTTTCCGATTCCGTCGAGTGGCCGCCAAAACGACTTCATGAGAGATTGAGAGCATGGTAGGCACGCCGACTCTTCAATCATTCGGGCACGGGTCTATAACACAGAACGGTCGCAGCGCAATTGGCAATCGCGTTGTGTCAATCATCCTCGCGGAATACAGTGACTTCCCGCCGCTGAGCAACACACATCCTAATCCCGCCGATTACTATTTCAAACTTACTACTGGTGCGTCAACATCACCACCCTTCTCGACTCGGGATCCGGTCAACCCGGCGAGTTTGTTTGAATACTTCCTAGAGAACAGCAACAACAGGTTTGTGCTAGGCCCTGCACTACTCGACGATGTGCAGCTCGGCCCTACCCCGTCAAACGATATCAGCGCAGAGCAGCAATTCGCTGACATACTGCGCCTCTTTTACGATGAGAACAAAGTCAACGTTCTCATCGGGGATGACATCAACGAGGACGGCCAGGTCGGCCCCGACGAACAGTGTGCCCTGATAATCCGGAATATAACCGGGGCGTGGCCGTTAAATAGAGTCAACAATCCCGTGACGTTTGCTTTGCCGCCACGGGATGAGACTCTCGTGACGCGCTGTGCCGGCGTCGGACCTACCACGCCTTTCTATCAGATAGCCCATGAGATGTCTCACTCACTGGGCACGGTCGACCTCTACAATTCCGGAGTTCTGCCCTCCAACGCCAACAATATGCTTTTGACCCTGATGGGTGCTTACTCTTTTACGAGCGACGACCAGGGTACGGTGCACCTGGACATATGGCACAAGCTCGCGCTCGGGTGGGCTGAACCCCGCATATTCGATCTTTCGGTTCATGGCGAGACGCACGTGGACACCACGGCGGACGGCGCCGTGCTGCTATGGCACCCCACCCACGAAGCGAGAGAGTACTTCCTGATCGAGCGCCGGGGGCCGGCTCTGCCGGGGCGGAAGTACGACGCGAGCTTCCCGGACGACGGCGTGCTGATCTGGCGTGTGCAGGGAAGGATGCCCACGCATCTGGGCGCGCCGTATCTCACTCCAGGTGGTCCCGGAGTGTGGCGTGTCGGGCAGAAGACACCGCTGCTGATATGGAGCGACGGGGATCTGACCGGCGTCCAGATCTCCGTGACCGAAGCCGATGACGGCAAGCTACACGTGGCCTGGCATTCCCCGGTGACTCTGAGGAAGGATGCCGTGGGCCCGCTCGGCCCGTTCGTAAAGCAACTTCAGCGCTCCCTGAACGACCTCGTTCCTGGAGATCCGATCGCGATCGACGGAGTTTTTGGTCCGATTACGGAAAGTCGGGTTCGGGAATTCCAACGGCGCGCCGGAATCACCGATGACGGTGCCGTGGAAATGCAAACATGGGGGGCCATTACGAAGCTCGCTCCCAGGCCCGGTGACGCAGGCACACCGACGCTGCGGAAAGGTTCTCAGGGTGTGGCAGTGATGCGGCTTCAGCAGCTCCTCAACGAGCGCACTCTGGATTTGGCTCCGATCGCAGTCGAC
>NZ_JBVIMA010000001.1:873905-1981742 GCF_055580085.1 Streptomyces sp. NPDC032126 | reverse complement strand
ACGGGGACTTCGGACCAATCACCGACGGTAGAGTCCGAGAATTCCAACGGCGCACCAAAATCACCGTTGACGGCCTGGTCGGGCCACAAACCTGGGGATCTCTGTTTCACGATCCAGCTTTGCAGCAGGGTTCTCAGGGTGTGGCAGTGATGCGGCTTCAGCAGCTCCTCAACGAGCGCACTCCGGATTTGGCTCCGATCGCAGTCGACGGGGACTTCGGACCAATCACCGACGGTAGAGTCCGAGAATTCCAACGGCGCACCAAAATCACCGTTGACGGCCTGGTCGGGCCACAAACCTGGGAAGCGCTCACACGGCAGGACGGTACGCCGTGAGAGCCAATCCGACATGGCAGCAGGACGTCTGGCTTGACCCGTCGGCGTTCGAGAGCCTGGACCACGTCTTTCACACGCTCTTCGATGACTTCTGCGACGCCGACGAGCCAGAGCGATACCTCGGTGTCAGTGAGTTCTTTCCAACCCCGCGTGCTAGCTGGGCAGTTGGCCTGACAGGCGAATGAAGCCCCTGGCAGATGGGTTTTCGACCAAGAGAACCGTCTCCACCAGAGGCTTCGCATGCTTGTCTACCCGTCCGGCACCGACGTGTCCAGCTCTGCCCTGCGCTTCCTTGCCGCCCGCCCGAGGGAACACCGCCGCGCTCTCGGAACCAGGTGGCAGCGCCTGAACGCCGGCCGACAGGCTCTGCTCACCCTCGCCCACCTGCGCAACGGCCAGCCCTACGCCCAGCTCGCGGCCGGATTCGGGATCGGCACCACCACCGCCTACCGATACATCACCGAGGCCGTCAACCTCCTGGCCGCCCTCGCCCCCACCCTCACCGAGGCCGTACGAGCGGCGTCGACGAAGGCGTACGTGGTCCTGGACGGGACGCTCTTGCCCATCGACCGGATCGCCGCCGATCGCCCGTTCTACTCGGGCAAACACAAGAAGCACGGCATGAACGTGCAGGTCATAGCCGATCCGAAGGGGCATCTGATGTGGGCTTCACCGGCCTTGGCGGGCGCCGTCCACGACGTCCGGGCCGCGCGCGAGCACGGCATCATCGAGGCACTCGCCGAGGCCGGCGTCCTCTGCTGGGCGGACAAGGGCTACCAGGGTGCAGGCGGCACGGTCCGTCTGCCTTACCGCGGCCGATGGGACAGCCTCTCCACCGGCCAGCAGGCCGTCAATCGCTCCCACGCGAAGATCCGCGCACTGGTCTCGCGCACCGGAGAACTGCTGGCCACCGTGAAGTTCATGCTCCAGGCCCTCGCCGCCGCCGGCGAACTCCAGCGCGACCTCCAACGCGAGCTGACCTACGACGGACTGCGCGCCGCCGAGGCCAAGGGCAACAAAGGCGGACGCCGCCCCGCTGTCGCGGCCACCAAGACCGCCGACGTACGCACCCGCGACCACGGCGTCAGCCGCGGCGCGATCCGCACGGCCGTCGGCGACCTCCTGCCCGACCACATCGCCATCGAGGAAGAGGGTCCAGCGCTGGAGCTGCCGGTCGCCCTCCACATGCCGGGCAAGGTCGCCGACTTCCTCCGCACCGCCGAGCTGGACCCCGTCGAGCGAGCCGCGCTCGACCAGGGTGTGACCGTGCGGCGCGGACCCGAAAGACCTCGGAGCCCCCGCACTGGACGGCCACCCGACGATCACCGCTGCCCGCATCCCGAAGAAACCCGCGCACCCCACGCCCGAAACCCGCGATCAGAGATATCGCCTCAGCCAGTCGGGCATGCTCGGCTCGTCAAGTCCCCAGGACTCCTGGAACGATTCGTCCTCCTGCCAGGTGTTCTCATTGCCGTCGAAGAACTTCTGCCGGTGGCACTTGTACTTGACGACGGTGTCGCCTTCGAGCCTGTACTCGTTCCAGTAGTAGTTCTGCTTCCCGTGGCCTTTCCACTCCCGGGTCTTGTAGATCGTCGTCATGACGTCGGAGGGTAGCCGGGGCGCTGAGGCGGCTTTGCGCCTTGGCTACGGTGTTGGCCGTCCACGGTGCACCCGTAGCCGTGGCCTGCGGAGACAACGTTTGTCAGCCCGTGATCGTTCTCACCGGGATTTCCTGTACCTCAACTACTCACACCCGGACTCCGGGAGCGGGAGGGTGTCTTGCCCCGCCGGGGGCCGTGGGGACGGCACGGCGGCCAGGCCACTGTCCAGGACCTCGATGCGCTGTCCGGGCCGGGCCTGTGCGGCGATGCGCCGCCGCTCCCCTTCGGAGGCGACGAACACCACCAATTGCGCGAGGCGGTCCCGGGCGGCGGCTACCCGACGGGCCACGGGGCAGATGACTCCGTACGGGGTCAGCCCGACGTACACCGGCACGCCCATGGCGAACTCGGCGGCGCCACCGTCCTCTATGAACGGGTGGACGCCGGTCTCCCGGCGCACGAAATCGAAGGCCGGTTTCTCCAGGGCCGCCTGCCGTTCGAGCAGGTCGTGAATGGCCGCCTCGTGATCACCGCGCGCTCTGGCCCGCTCCCGGTCCTCCTGTCGCAGGCGCTCTTGGTACTGCTCCCACCGGACCCGCTCTTCCTCCTGAAGGCGGCGCTGCTCCTCCTGTTCCAGGCGTTTGCGCCGTTCCTCCGCCTCCAGGTGGGTGGCCTCCTGCTGGGCGTACTGCGGGGCCGTCCACACTGTGGGCCGAGCTGACAGGGGGCTGCGTACGGGAGCCCGACGCGGATGCGACACCACCCGCCCGGCGAACACCCACCGCAGGAACTCCGCGAGCGGCACCTGCGGGCCCGCCTCCCACTGCCCACCGGAGAACTTCGCCAGGCCCTCCACCACGACCAGGCCGCCGCCTTCGACGCCCTTCACCCGTACCGAGGGCACCCGCCCGAACCACGTCGGCCGGTACCGGTCGCTAAACCACACCGAGGGCACGCCGTCCGCCTCCATCCGCTCCGTGCGGGCAGCGATGTCGTCCGGCGTGATGGGCGAGAGCTGTGCCTCCAGGGCCATCCGCCAGGCTCCGGCCGGATCGCTCGCCAGCACATCGGCACGCCATGCGCCCTCCGGCCCGCGGACCTCCAGCTCGGCGTGCGCCCCGGCGTCCCGCGCGGCGGCTGCCAGCTCCAGCTTCAGCAGGTGGTGCGCCAGCGTCTCCCCGGCAAGCGCACATTCCGGCGCCTCCGGGGCGTGGGCGAAGAACCGCAGGCCGCTGGGGGACCGCTTGGCGTGCATCGGGTGTTGGCACTCGTCGCAGGTCAGAGGCGCGGGCGGTCTCACCCTCCAGACCTGGTCCCACGAGCGCCCGCAGCCGAGATCGGGTAAGTGCGCGAAGACGGTCCCCCACTGCGCGTGCACGGCCCGGAACGCCATCGGCCCCTCCTGCTTCATCGGCGAGAAGGCCAGTGTGGCGCGGGCCACTGACAACGCATCAGACTGCGATCCGGTCGTACGGCATCACCAGCGGTGGCCGGGCCAGGGCCCTCATCGATAGCGCCTCCGCTCCCTCCTCGTCGACGACTGCAGCGCCATGGCGACGATCCGGTCCGGTGGGACCGGCGGACGACCGGCAGCGCGGCGCACCAACTGATCCAGCTCCTCGCTCAGGACCACCGTGGCCGTAACACGCGGGGGCTTCCACTTGACACCATCACCATATCGGTAACACTGTATCCATTATGAGTACCTGGTCTGAGCCCCAGCCCGATTCCCGGTTCGTCGAGGTGGACGGCCTGCGGATCCACTACAAGCGCGCTGGGCACGGCCCGGCACTCGTGCTGCTGCACGGCAGTGCCTCATCCCTGCAGCACTTCGACCGCGCGACGGATCTGCTGTCGGATTCGTTCGATGTCATCCGTCCCGATCTGCCGGCGTTCGGACTGACGGGCCCGCGCAAGGACCGCGATTACCGCATCCCGGCGTACGCCGCGACGGTGGCGGGCTTCCTGGAGGCGCTGGGCGTGCCGCGCTATGCGTTGGCCGGCAATTCCCTGGGCGGCAACATCGCCTGGAACCTCGCGCTGGATCATCCGGAGCGGCTGACCGGCCTGGTACTGGTCAATGCCACCGGCTACCCGGAGAAGACGGTGCCCGCAGGGATGCGCCTGACCCGCAACCCGCTGCTGCGGCCCCTGCTGAGGCGGGTGATGCCGCGCGGGGCCATCGAGCGCAACCTGCGCGAGACCGTCGGGCCGCATTCGCAGATCGTGGACGACGCGATGGTGGACCGCGCCTACCAGCTCATGAGCCGCCCCGGTAACCGCTCGGCCTTCGTCGACTTCTGCAACACCGACCAGCCGGACCGCTCCGCGCAGATCCCTCGCATCGCGGCGCCCACGCTGGTGCTGCGCAGCGCGAGCATCGACGGCCAGCACTTCGCCCGCGACATCCCCGGCGCTCAGGAGCTCGTCCACCCCCACGGCGGACATCTGCTGCCGGAGGAGGAGCCGCAGTGGGTCGCGGACGCGATCGCGAAGTTCCTCGGCTCCTGCGCCGACACCCCCGCGAACTAGGGCAAGGAGGCCCGTTCCATGAAGTACTTCGTCGCCTCGGGCGAGGACCGCAAGCTCACCGCCGACTCGCGGGCGGCGCTGCGCGGCAGTTTCATCGAGCTGTCCGACGGCGTCACCCACTACGAGTTGACGGGGCCCGAGGGCGGGGATGTGGTCCTGATGGCGGGGTCTCTGACCATCCCGCTGTTCTACTGGGACGGCCTCGTCGGCGAGCTGCACGCCCGCGGGCTGCGCACTCTGGCCTGGAGCGCCTACGGCCGCGGCTACTCCGACCGGGTACAGGCGCGATACGACGAGACGCTGTTCGCGCGGCAGCTGGCCGAGCTGACGGACCGGCTCGGCCTGACGGTGCGGCCCCTGCACCTCGTCGGAACTTCCATGGGCGCGCTGGTCAGCATGACGTACGCCGCCCAGTACCCCGCGTCCGTCTCCACCCTCACCATCGTGGGCCCAGCCGGTCTTGCGAAACCCCGCCTGACCTCCCCCCACCGGCTGTTGCGCAACGACCGGCTGGCCGGCCTCATCGCCCGGCGGCGGGGCCGACAGATCCTTC
This sequence comes from Streptomyces sp. NPDC032126, assembly GCF_055580085.1. Taxonomy (NCBI): domain Bacteria; kingdom Bacillati; phylum Actinomycetota; class Actinomycetes; order Kitasatosporales; family Streptomycetaceae; genus Streptomyces; species Streptomyces sp. NPDC032126. The sequence continues at coordinate 1,976,721 of NZ_JBVIMA010000001.1, read as the reverse complement.
AAGGACACCTGGGACACAACGTCCGCGACCCCGAGCTCGGCGCGAGGCTGACCGAGATGGTCCTCGACACCTTCCGCTTCGAGGGCTCGCTGTACGCGGTCTTCGACACCCTGCAGCACCTGCCTCTCACCGGCCGTGACGACCTCTTCCGGCGGACGGGGGCACTGGGCATTCCGACGCTGCTGCTGTGGGGCGACGAGGACGACGTCACGCCGCTGGCGCAATGCGACAAGGCGCGCGCTCTGCTGAAGCCTCAGAAACATCATGTAATTAACAAGTGCGGACATATGGCCCCATTCGAACGGCCTCGCGACGTCGCTGATCAGCTCGTCTCATTCGTGTCCGCGCGCACCGAAAGGCTCGACTCATGAACAACCCGCAGGCCATCGACGTACTGATCATCGGTGCCGGCCCCTCGGGCTCCGCCTTGGCCATCGACCTCGTACGCCGCGGACTCGACGTCCGGATCGTCGACAAGTCCCCCCACGCTTTCGACGGCTCGCGCGCCAAGGGCATCCAGCCCCGCAGCCTCGAAGTCCTCGAAGACCTCGGCGCTCTCGACGACGTGCTGGCCGGCGGCGACATCTATCCCAAGCTCGGGCTCCATGCAGGACCCATCGGTGTGCCGTGGAAGATGTTCCCCCACAAAGAGGCAACCCCGGACGTCCCGTATCCGAACACCTGGCTGATCCCGCAGTTCCGCACGGACCGCGCCCTGCACGCCCGGCTCCGTGAACTCGGCCGCGAGGTCGAGTTCGGCAAGGAACTGACCGAGCTGACGCAGGACGAGGACACCGTGGTCGCCAAGGTGGTGGGCGCGGACGGGGCCGAGGAGATCGTCGCCCGCTATGCCGTGGGGGCCGATGGCGGCTCCAGTGCGGTGCGCAAGCAGCTCGGCATCGGTTTCGTGGGGACGACGGACGAGGCCGACCGCGTGCTGATCGTGGATGCTTCCGTGAGTGGCCTGGCCCGTAACCGGTGGCACATGTGGCCCGGCCTCGGCGGCAAGCTCATCGGCGCCTGTCCGATCCCCGACAGCGATATGTTCCAGTGGATGATCCGGCTCACGCCTGACGAGAAGCCGCCCCAGGAGATCGGCGCCATCATCGACCGGATCCACTCCCACACCCGCAACCGGCACATCCAGCTGCACGAGATCCACTGGAAGTCCGTGTTCCGGCCCAACATCCGTCTTGCGGAGCACTACGGCCGCGGACGTGTCTTCCTCGTCGGTGACGCCGCGCACGTCCACACCCCGGCCGGTGCCCAGGGCCTGAACACCGGTATGCAGGACGGCTACAACCTCGGCTGGAAGCTCGGCCAGGTCCTCGCCGGAGCCGATCCGGCCCTGCTTGCCACCTACGAGGCCGAGCGGCAGCCGATCGCCGCCGGGGTCCTGGGCCTGTCCACGGAGAAGTGGGGCGGCATCGCCAAGCTCGACCCCTCCAGCATGAAGCGCGGCAAGGACGAGCAGCAGCTCTCCCTGACCTACTACGGCGGCCCACTCGCCCCTGCCGACGGCGACAGCGGCGACACCAGCACGCTTCACGTGGGCGACCGCGCCCCGGACGCCCAACTGCTCGGCGCCGACGGCGCCGAGACCCGCCTGTTCACTCTCTTCCAGGGACCGCACTTCACCGCCATCGCCTACGGCCCCGGCGCCGCACGGGACCTCGAACTCCTCGACTGGCCGACGACGGGCGCCCAGCTGAAGCGGCTCACCGTCGGCACGCCCGCGGGCTTCTCCGACCCCGAGAACACGCTGCGCAGTGCCTACGGCCTGACCGGCGACACGCTGCTGCTGATCCGTCCCGACGGCTACATCGGACACATCGCCACTCGGGATTTCCTCACCACCACACAAGCCGCCGTGCGGGCCATGACCCCTCAGGCAATGACCCGCACCATGTCCCAGCCGAGCCACACCTCCCCCGGTTCGAGGGCCGCTGAATGAGCCGCATACTGCTGCGCGGGGCGCAGGTCATCACGATGACGCCGGACCGGCCGGACGCCGAGCAGGTCGACATACTCGTCGACGGCGAGACCATCGCCGCCGTGGGCGAAACCATCGAGGCGACCGACGCCGAGGTCGTCGACTTCTCCGGCCGTGTCATCATCCCCGGTCTGGTCAACGCCCATCTGCACACTTGGCAGACCGCGCTGCGCTCCGCGGGCGCCGACTGGACGCTGATGCAGTACCTCACCCACCTGCACGGCGAGTGCGTCGGGCACTACACCCCTGCCGACATGCACATCAGCAACCTGGCAGGCGCCCTGAACCAGCTCAACTGCGGTACGACCACAGTGGGTGACTGGTGCCACAACGCACTCTCCCCCGAGCACGCCGACGCGGCCGTCGAGGGACTGCTCCAGGCCGGGATCCGCGCCGTCTTCCTGCACGGCACGCCCTACCGCTCGCCGGACACACCCCACCCGCTCACCGAGATCGACCGGCTGCTCGACGGCCCCGTCCGTGACCACCCCCTCCTGACCCTGGGCATGGCCCTCCAGGGGCCGCAGTATTCCTCGTCGGAGACCGCGGTGGCCGACTTCCGGGCCGGCGCGGAACGCGGCCTCGTCGTCTCGATGCACCAGAGCGGCGGCGAACCTTCACCCGGCTGGGAAGCCGTGCGCGACGCCGGGCTCTTCAGCCCTCTGACCAACGTCGTGCACGGATCCGACCTGCCCGCGGACTGGCTGAAGACGCTGGTCGAGGCGGGCGTCACCTTCACCATCACCCCGGAGAACGAACTGGGCCAGGGGCACGGCACCCCCATCACCGGGTCCCTGCTGCGCCTGGGCGCGGCGCCCTCCCTGGGCACGGACATCGACACCGCCGTACCCGGATCGGTCCTCACCGCGGCCCGGTTCGCCCTGGCCCACCAGCGCAGCCTGGACCACGCCCACCACCGGCAGACGACCGGCATGTACGCCAACACACCGTCCGTCACCAGCAAACAGGCGCTTGCCTGGGCCACGGTCGAAGGAGCGAAGGCACTGGGCCTGGCCGACAAGGTGGGCCGCATCGAGGCCGGCATGCAGGCCGACCTGGTCGCCGTCGACGCCCGGGCGCTCAACCTGTGGCCGGCGCACGACCCCGTCGCCACGACCCTGCAGGCGGACATCGTCAACATCGAAGCCGTGATGGTCGCCGGCACCTGGCGCAAACGCGATCACGTTCTGCTCGCATCCGGCCTCGACGAGGTCAAGGACCAGCTACGCGAGTCCGGAGAGCGGCTGCTGCACAGCATCAGGCCCGCGGGCTCTCCCGGCTGACACGCCGCAACGGCCCCCACGCATGAACGGCGCCGACGCGCACGCCCCCCGTCCTCGTCGGCGCGATGGCCAAGCGCCCGAAGAGCCGCACGCTGCGGCCTCATTCCCACAGCAAGAAGGAGCCGTGAGCAGCCCCATCCCGACTACCGCGGGGATGCCCCGCGACCCTCTGCACCAAGAGCACATCATCCAGGCGGCCATCGCCCTTCTGGACGAGGGCGGCATCGAGAGTCTGACCATGCGAAGACTCGGCAGCCGTCTCGGCATCACCGCGGCGGCACTCTACTGGCACGTCAAGAGCCGACACGATCTGCTCCTGCTGGCCGCCGACACCGTCTGGGGGCAGACACCCCTTCCCGCTCTCAACGGCCTCGAATGGCGTCCAGCCCTCCTGGCCATGGCCGACAACCTGCGTTCGATGCTTCTCAGGCACCCCTGGCTGCTGGCCGCCATGACCATCCAGCCTCTCGACGGCCCGGCCAGGGACCGCCATGACGAGCACCTGCTCGCGGTCTGCGAGGCGTCCGGCCTCACCAGGCGGGACGCCGAGCAAGCCGCCCAGAGCGTCGTCACGTTCGCGATCGGTGCCGCCCTCGCAGCCAGCCCTCGCCCGTATGTGTCCTTCGGACTGCAGTCGCTTCTCGACGGCGTCGAAGCCGGGCTTGCCGCCCGCATCTGACCCGACCCAGCAGACGAGGCAGACGCTCAGGTCGACCGCCGTCCTCTGAACCTGGATCCACCGCGTGAATTCTGATCTTCGGTATCGGAGCGCGTCCACGGCACATGGCTGATCGCCACGCTCACCGCGATCTGAACATCGAACAGGACCTGGACATTGAGCGCCTGGCAGTTTATGAATACGGTGTAACCGAAATTGGTTAGGCGTGTCACTCACCTTCGCAAGGACGGACTCATGAACCGATCCAACTTCGACGTCGCCGTGATCGGCCTCGGGCCCGTGGGTGAACTGGCAGCGCTGCTGCTCGCCAGAGACGGGTTGAGCGTCTTGGCACTCGAGCGTGAGGCCGTCGTCTACCCCGAACCTCGCGTGGGCGTCCTGGACGGCGAGGCAATGCGGACGCTGCAAAAGGCTGGAGTGTACGAGCGCGCAATTGTTGACATGCTCCCAGGCACCGGTGCGCAGTGGATGTCGCCGCGTGGCAAGGTGGTCGTCACGACCCTTCCGACCGAAAAACCTCAGGGTCATCCGTGGATCACTCCGATCCACCAGCCTGCGCTTGATCGACACCTGCGCTCGGCGCTTGCAGAGTGCGGAGGGGCCGACGTACGCCTCAACCACACTGTCACTCGCCTGATCCAAGACAGTGGCGGTGTCGACCTCGAGTTCCTTGATGCACGCGGCGAACTCGGACAAGCTCGAGCAAGCATCGTCTTGGGGTGTGACGGCGCCAACAGCAAGGTACGTAAGCTCATTGGGGCCACGTTGGTCGGATCCGACTTCACCGACACATGGCTCGTCATCGACGCGAAACTCCCGGAACCGATCCCTCACATCCCCTACTTCCAGATGTGGCTCGATCCTGCGGCGCCGCGTCTGACCGGTCGGCTCGCGTCGGGTTTGCATCGCTGGGAACGCAAACTCATGCCCGGAGAAGACCGCGAGGAGATGTTGTCCGTAGAGGCAGCGCGACGCATCATCGGGCGGGACACAGATCCTGACAAGGCTGAGGTCCGGCGCCACCTCATCTACGACTTCCGAGCCAAGTGCGCAAGTCACTGGCGTGTCGACCGAGTCCTGCTGTGCGGGGACGCGGCCCATCTCATGCCGCCGATGGTCGGACAGGGGTTGAACTCCGGTATCCGCGACGTCACCAACCTCACCTGGAAGGTGGCGGCGGTGTTGCGTTCGGGTGCACCGCTTGAAAGCCTCGATACCTACGAAGCCGAACGGCGACCGCACGCGGAGGCGATCACCAACCTGTCTGTCCGGGCTGGGCAGTTGACCACGCTAAGGTCTGCGAAGGCAGCCGCAGCCCGAGACGTAGTAGCCGGGACGGTCTTGCGGATCCCAGCCCTTCGTACTGCCGCTCGACAGGGCCGATGGCGCAAGCCGGCCCGCTATCGTCGAGGCCTCTTGTCCGGCCGAACCTCACCTCTCTCGCCAGTCGGGCGCTTGTTTCCTCAACCGATCGTCCGGACCTTTGAGGGTGAAGAGCGCCTTCTCGACGACGTTGTCGGCACGGGGTGGCGCATCATCGGCTGGGGCGTCCACCCAGGGCAATCATTGTCGCCTCGTGGTCAGCACCTTGCGGAGACCGTCTTGCGCGCGACTTTCGTGACTTTCGCCGAAGCGGGAAGGCGTCCGACACATCCTGGCGCGAGGTCTGACGTCCTGGAGGACGTTGGAGGTGTCGCCCGCCCCTTGTTTCGGCGCAAGCCCATCCTGCTCGTTCGTCCAGACAACTACGTCTACGCGAGCCTGTCTCGTGAGCGTCTGGAGGAGGTCTTGGATCAGTTGGCGCGGCAGATCGCGCCCGAATGGGGCGGAAAATAGCTAATGTCTGCCTCAGCTCCGCCTGTCCGCAACCGGTTCGCACGGCGCCGCGCCGAGACCCGACAGGCACTCATCCTTGCCGCCCGCCACCGAGCTCTTTGACGCAGCGGTGGCCGACGCCCTTGACCAGTACGGTCAGGCCATCGACGAGCACCTGCGCGGCATCGAGGACCCGGCTGAAGTCATGGCCACCTCTTCGCGGATCGCCGCGCGGCTGGTCAGGACCCATCCGGAAGTGACCCAGGTCCTGCGCCTCGTCCCCCGCGCCCCGCGGGAGGTGGGGACTGAAGTCCGCACGCCCCGATGTCAGCGGGGACGAAGCCGCGGCTGACATGGCGGAAATGATCCTGTGCATGCTCGGTCTCCCCCGCGAGGAAGCACGCGAGGTCGCCCGGCGCCCCCTTCCCGCTCTCGACTGACCGAGCCGGCCTGGCCGTCGAGGCCGGTTCGGCATGTCCGGGGCGATCAGGGCTTTGCCAGGGCCGTTCGCAGAGCGTCGAGGGCGGCAGCGCGGAACGCGGTCATCGAAGGTGCTTTGCCGTCGAGCAGGGCATCAGCAAGGTGGTACATGCCTGGTTCGAGCCGTAGCTCACAGGCGACGCCGGCCTCGTTCAGGCGTCGGGCGTAGTCGACGTCTTCGTCGTGGAACAGGTCGATGTCGCCCACACCGATCCACGCGGGCGGCAGCCCCTCGAGGTTCTTACGCCTTGCCGCCGCAAGATAGGGGCGATCGTCGAGGTCCTGTGGCGGGCGGCCGAGGTAGGAGGTCCAGGCGAAGCGGTTGGAGTCCGGGGTCCACGTATAGATGGCGCTGCTGGGAGGGTCGACGCGTAGAGCCGTGCGGTCGTCCAGCATGGGGTAGATGAGGAGTTGGAACCGGACCGGCACTCCTGAATCGTGGGCGCGCTGGACTACGCAGGCGGCGAGTCCGCCTCCGGCGCTTTCGCCGCCGACGGCGATGCGGGCGGGATCGATGCCGAGGGCGGCTGCGTTGGCGTGAAGCCAGCGGAGCGCACCGAAGCAATCGTCCAAAGCAGCGGGGTACGGATTCTCGGGTGCGAGGCGGTAGTCGACGCTGACGACCAGAACTCCGAGTTCGTCGGCAACCCGGCTGCACCAGGTGTTCTCCTGCCGAGCGGTACCCATGACGGTTCCTCCGCCGTGGATCCAAAGCAGCGCTGCGCGCGGCGCTTGGCCTGATGGGTGGTAGGTGAGCACCTCGACGGGGAGGTCGTCGGTCGTGGCCGGCAGCGTGCGCTGCTCGACGCGGACGCCCGGCCTGGAGGCGGCTCCCGCCAAGGGCACGATGCGGCGAGCGATGGCCAGAGTGACCGGGTTGCCGAAGTTCCGTGGGAGGAAGAGCACTGGGTGCCGCAGCTCGCGGGGGACTGCCGCGAGAGCACGGCGACGTGTGCTGATCGCCGCAGCAACGCCGAGGGTTGCTGCGGAGCCCAGTCCGGCGAGGACTCGTCGGAGTGTCATGTACTGCGCACCTTTCGTTCGGCTGGTCACAGTTCTCGGGTTCAAGCAGTGGCGCCTTGCCGGTCGGCCGCGGTTTCCAGGTCGGGCAGTGGTTGCCGACAGATCTCGTGGGCCTGGTTAGTTCGGTCGGCCGCGGCCTGGATGTCGCGCCGCGTCCACGACCTCGCGGACGACGGTCAGTCCAGGTTGTCGTTCGAGGGTCATGCGCACGGCAAGGCGTGGCAGCAGGGGCTCGTCGTCGACGATCAGCGGGGTGGTCATGGTGCTGGTTCTTTCGTGGGGGACTGGCAGTACGGGCGACTATGGCACTCCCCGAGTACGTCCTACTCGTGTGCGATGTGAGCGCGGTGTTCGGCGAGTACGTCCAGTCCGAAGTCGGAAGTCAGGTCACGCCACACCGAGTGGGCGTGGTTGGCGTACCGCTGTGTGTTGTCGTACTCGATGAGGACGCGAGGGTCCTGCACCCGGTAGTAGTGCGGCTCCCCGCCGTCCGTGCTGCCCGCCCAGCCGAAATGCACCGCGTCGAGGACGGTGTCAGAGGCGTAGTGGGTGTCGTAGGCATCGGCGAGGAACTCGGGTGCCCGTCCGGTGTAGAGGGTGATCAGCCGGTGCAACAGGTGCCGCTGCTCGTCGTTCAGGTCGCGACCACTGATGCCTTTGGGGGGAATCGTGATGGCCACGCGCGCGTGATCGTTCTCGGTGTATCCGCTGCCTGCTTCCGCCCGGCGGTCGATGTCGTTGACGAGCCGGTCCAGCTGGGGGTCGGCGAATTGGCCGCGCCACAGGTCCTGCATGTGCATCCTCGTGTCGCCGTGTCCGACGCGTGGGCGGTTGCCGGAGACGATGTCCGAGACCGCGGACGGGTGGAGCAGGGCGCTTTGGAGTTGGCCCGTGTCCAGACTGCGGACCAGTTGACGGGCCGTCTCCTCAGGGCCTTGCAAGGGCCGCAGGGTGCCTCCGATCAGCTCGGTCGTGGCCGGGTCGGCACCGATGAAGCAGGGGGTCGTGGAGACGAGCCGGCCGGCGACGACGAGGTTGTTCAGAGAGATGTGGTGGCCGCCGAACCGCCACGCCCAGACCCGGTCGCCGGGGCGGCCGAAGATCCTCAGCCAGTACAGGCCGGGGTCCCGTCCGCGCTGCCGGCCCCAGTGGACCCGCCACCCTTCCAGCTGGTCGAGGACGTTCTCCAGCCCCATCACGGTGGTGACCGTGGCGTAGCCCGCGATGGACAGTCCGGTGGCCACCAGCCGCATGGCCAGGCTCTGTTGGCGGGGGTTCTGGTCCCGGACGGCGAGCCCGCCGTGGTCGGTGGGGGTGTAGAACCAGCGCAGCCGCTCGGCCTCCGCATCCGGGTGGAGCGGGGAGCCGTAGGCGGCGAGCGGGAGTTGGTCCTCGCTCAGGCTGTTCAGCCAGGCGGTGGCAGCATCGGCCATGGTGGCCGCCGCCTTCTCCCGCCCGGCTGCCAGGGCGTCGGGCACGGTGCCCTCTCGGTCACCGGTCACGGGTGGACTCCGGGTCCTCGGAGATGTCGAGCATGACCTTGATGGCGTTGCCCCGGCGCTCGGCGTAGGTGTCGAACGCCTCGGCGACGTCGGGCAGCCCGAAATGGTGGGTGATCAGTTCCGCGGTGCGCAGCCGACCCCGGGCGGCCAGGCCCACGGCGCGGGCCACCGAACCGGTGCCCTCTCCGCGGACCGTCTGGATCGAGATGCCGTTCATCACGGCATGGTTCAGGTCGGCCCGTACGGGCTCTTCGAAGAAGCCGACGAGGACCACTTTCCCGGACCGCTTGGCCATGCGCAGCGCGTCGTCCACCGCGCTCGGGGCGCCGGAGCACTCCAGGACGAGGTCGGCGCCGATCCCGTCGGTCGCCTCCCGCACCGCCGCTACGGCGTCCTCCTCTCGGGAGTTGACGACCAGGTCCGCGCCGAAGGACTTGCCCAGGGTGAGCCTGGCTTCCCGCGTGCCGGCCAGGGCTACGGTCCTGGCCCCGAGTTCACGTGCCACCTGTACCGCGAGCAGCCCTATCGGTCCGGGGCCGATCACCGCGACCGTGGATCCGACGAGCAGTGTGTCGAGCACGTCGAGGGCGTGCATCACGGTGCCCACGGTGGTGAGGACGACCGCGGCGTCGAAGTCCACGGTGTCCGGCAACCGGTGGAGGGTCGCTACATGGTTGAGCGCGTACTCCGCGAAGCCCCCGTTGACGGTCATCCCCTGCACGCGGTGCCCGGTGTGCCGCAGGCCGTAGTTGAGGCAGTCCGTGTAGGCCCCGGCCAGACAGTTGGCGCAGCGCATGCAGCCGCGGTGGGCTTCCGTCACCACCCGGTCACCGACCCGGAGCTCGTCCACGGCGCTGCCCACCGCGGCGACGACGCCGGCGTACTCGTGGCCGGGTACGAACTCGCCCGCGGCCGGGCCGCCGTCCTTGAAGAAGTGCCGGCTGCGGATCTTCAGGTCCGTTCCGCACAGGGACGCCCTGCGGACGTGTACCAGAACGTCTTCCGGTCCCACCCGCGGTACGGGCAGCGTCGTGACGGCGAGGGTGCCGGGCTCGCCCAGCACCGCGGCCTGCATTGTTTCCGGCAAGGACATCGGGGCCTCCAGTTACGGCCATGAACATGCGTCGGAAATCGAACCGAAACGGCCCTGTTCCCCACCTCATCTTGCACGCCGACAACGCCTACGCCCCATTCGCGGCGCATAGGCATCCCTTATGCATGTCGCGAGAGATTCTTATTGGAGACCCATCACGACTTCGTGGCAGTGTCGCTTGGAAACGACGAACGGGGCCACCGCCCGAGGAGCAAAGCTGTGGATCTGGGAATTTCGGGCAAGACCGCGCTCGTACTGGGCGGAGGTGGGGGTCTCGGCGGCGCGATCGCCCAGACTCTCGCCGCGGAAGGCGCCGCTGTAGCCGTCGCGGACATCAGCCCACAGGCCGCAGGGCGCACCACCGAGGCGGTGGCCGACGCCGGCGGGAAGGCCGTGCCCCTGGAATGGGATCTCGCGGACCTGGGCGCGATCGACCAGCACATCACGGCAGTCGAAGGGGCGCTCGGTCCCGTGGACATCCTGGTCAACAACACAGGAGGGCCGCCGCCCTCGCCGGTTGCGGGGCAGGACCCTGAACTCTGGCTGAAGCACTTCCAGTCCATGGTGCTGTCCGTCATCGCGATCACGGACAGGGTCGTGCCGCTGATGCGCAGCCGCGGCTGGGGCAGGATCATCACCAGCGCCAGCTCGGGGGTGATCGCCCCCATCCCGAACCTGGGGCTGTCGAACGCCTTGCGGAGCAGCCTGCTCGGCTGGTCCAAGACGCTGGCCCAGGAAGTCGCGGCCGAGGGCGTCACCTGCAACGTGGTCGTTCCGGGACGGATCGGCACCCAGCGGATCAAGTACCTCGACCAGGCCAAGGCCCATCGAGAGGGCAAGTCCGTCGCGGAGACGTCCGCCGAGAGCGTGGCGTCAATCCCCGTGGGCCGCTACGGCGACCCGCAGGAATACGCCGCCGCCGTCGCCTTCCTCGCAAGCGTCCCGGCCTCTTACATCACAGGCTCGGTCATTCGCATCGACGGCGGACTCATCGCCAGCCTCTGAATCTGAAAAAGACATCGGACTTCTGAGGAGGCAGAACAATGGCATCCCTGGACCGCAATACCCATGGTGTTTTCGCCATCGCACCGACGCCCTTCGACGAGGAAGGCGGAATCGATTTCGACTCACTCAGCAGACTCGTCGACTTCTACGGAGACGTCGGCGTCACCGGACTGACCCTCCTGGGCCAGATGGGCGAAGCACCCAAGCTGTCCCACGAGGAAAGCGTGCGCATCGTCCAGCACGTCCTCAAGCGCACCGATCTGCCGATCGTCGTGGGGGTCTCCGCACCCGGCTACGCCGCCATGCGGGCTCTCACGGTCGATGTCATGTCAGCCGGTGCCGACGGCGTCATGATCGCCCCGCCGAACACGCTGCGGACCGACGACCAGATCGTGAGCTACTACGAGGGAGCGGCGGGCGCCATCGGCGCGGACGTGCCGTTCGTGATCCAGGACTATCCGCTGTCGTTCTCCGTGATCATGTCCCCTGCCGTCATCGCCCGCATTGCGAACGCCGTGCCAGGGTGCGTGATGCTCAAGCACGAGGACTGGCCGGGCCTGGAGAAGATCAGCGCGCTCCGGCAGCTCGAAGCCGATGGAGCCATGCCCCGCCTGTCGATCCTGTGCGGAAACGGCGGCCTGTTCCTGGACTTCGAGACCGAACGCGGAGCCGACGGAGCGATGACGGGCTATTGCGTTCCCGAGCTCCTCGTGGACGTGGTGCGCCACACCGCCGTCGGCGATCGTGACGCCGCCCATGACGTCTTCGACGCCCACCTGCCCCTGCTGCGCTACGAACAGCAGCCGGGCATCGGCCTGGCCGTACGCAAGTACGTCATGAAGCGCCGCGGAATCCTGGCCTCCGACACCCAGCGCAAGCCCGGGGGCGTGCTCTCGTCGCGCGCCCGCACCGAGGTCGACTACTTGCTGTCCCGGCTCACCCGCAAGGACAGCAGGGTCACACTCACGGCATGACGCGCAGATAACAGCCCTCGTCGGAGTGGGGTCACGAGGGCAACGCTCGGCCGAGTAACTTGATCACATGCAGCTACGTCAGCTCGAGTACTTCCTCGCGGTCTGGGAGGCGGGCTCCTTCAGCGGAGCGGCTGCGCGGCTCTATGTCACGCAGCCTTCGCTCTCCCAGCAGATCGGGGCCCTGGAGAAGGAGCTGGGCGCGGTGCTCCTGGAGCGCGGCCGGCAAGGGGTGACGCTGACTCCCGCGGGCCGTGTCTTTCTGCCCCGCGCGCAGGACGTCGTCCGTGCGGTTCAGGACGCGCGGGACTCGGTGCGCGAGGTGGTGGAGGGCCGTCAGGGCGACGTCCACGTGCTGACCGTACGGTCCGTCGCCTCGGGGATCCTGCCGCCGTCCGCGGCGCGCTGGCACTCGACGTACCCCTCCACTGTGCTGAGACTGCACGACTACTCCCACCGCCGGGACCTCGAAGAGGCCATGCGCAGTGGCCAGGGCGACATCGCGGTCGGTCCACGGCCCGCCCCCTGGGAGGGGCCCGTCATCTCCCTGGGATACGAGGAGATGGTGGTGACCGGCTCGGCCGAATACCCGGCGGGGACAGCGGCTGATCCGGCCGAACTGGCCGCTGCCGACTGGGTGCTCTACGAGCAGGAACAGGGCATGAGCGAAGTGGTGGACCGCCTGGCAGGGCACCTCGGGTTCACGCCGCGCGCCGTCGCACGCACGGGCCAGGTCTCCGCAGCGCTCCTGTTCGCGGTCGAGGGGATCGGCGTGACGGTGACACCGGAGAACGCGGTGCCGCTGCGCTGGTCGAGGCACGCCCGGCGGATCGGGCCCGGCTATTTCCGGGAACTGGTGGTGTTCAGCAGAAAGCTCCCCTCCCAACTGGCGGAGCGATACCGGGACATGCTCACGACTTTGGAGTTGCCGCTGACCGCGGAGCGAGATCTGCCCGAAGGAGCACTCCGCTTCTAAGGGCCCGTAAAGAATCAACACTTGCTCTGCGATTGAGGGTGCTGTTCCCGCATCTGAGTGATCAGCGCCAACGGCCACTCAGTTCTCCCCGGAATGTCAATCAGCCTGCGGGCCAATACCAAGACGACCGGCTGCGTGAACGTCGTGACGCCCACGACACCGCGAACCCACTCCGAAGCCGACCCTCATAACGGTTACACTGTTTCCGTTATTGCGCTAGACTGAGCCGCTGCGCCCGCCTGGGCGCCGAGCGATGCACCCGGCCGGCAACTCGACCGCGCCCGACGTATCCCATAACGGTCTCGCGACGACCCGCCCGCCATCAGGCCGTCACCCTTGGCGCCCATGCCGCCACGACGCCGACACCCTGGAGATACCTCATGGTCCTCACCATCACCCTCGCCTGCGCCATCACCCTGATCTTCGGGGCGAGCGGAGTGCTCAATACACTCGCATTGCCGAAGGCGCGCGAGCTGGCCGCCGAGACCGGCTTCTCCGTCGCCGCCTACCGCCGCATCGGCGTGCTGCAACTGGCAGGAGTCGCCGGCGTGGTGCTCGGCCTCGCCATGCCGCCGCTCGGCGGCCTCGCGGGGACCGGGCTTCTCCTGCTGCTCGCCGGAGCCGTGGTCGTACACCTGCGCAACGGCGACCCGGTTGCCAAAATCGCGCCCGCCATCGTGTGCGCGGTGCTGGTCGCCTCATACCTCGCGGCCTTGTTCGCCTGAAGCGCTGCGGATGGGCTGGCAAACGGGTATCCGATCGCACACTGGACCCGAACCGGCTAAACGGCTACGTTGTAGCCAATATTGGAGGTCGCAGGAAACGCAGCCACCTGGGCTCAAGGGCGCTCAAACCGCGACCGCGCGGTCCGCCCTGCCTTCACCAGCGCCCCTTCGTCCACCGTGCCCACCCCCGAGGGGTAGACGATGCCCGTCCTGATCGTGATAGCGATCTACGCCATCCGGATCGCACGCGCCCCCTTGGACGCACGCCTGAAGAAGCGCCACGTCGGACCCCTGTCGGTCACGACCGGAGCGGTCATGCTCTATCTGGCCTGGGACTGGCTCAGGCCCGAGGGCCTCAGCGCTGTCTATTTCGTCGGCGAGTTCGCCGGCGTCCTGTCCGTCTACCTGATGTCCTGCACCCTGGTGCTGGCCACCCGCCTGATGTGGCTGGAGCAATGGTTCGGCGGCCTGGACCGCATGTACCGTCAGCACAAGCTGTACGCCGTATGGTCCATTCTCCTGCTCACCCCCCACCTGCTGCTCCACTTCTTCTCCGGTTTCGACGGGAGCCGGTTCGGCTACGCCCACCGGGCCGCGTCGGTAGGGATGGGCCATCTCCTCGGCGCCGTCTCCGCCATCGGCCTGCTGCTGCTCGTCCTCATCTCACTCGGCCAGGTCGGCCGCATCCTCCGACTGCCCTACGAGCGCTGGCTGTTCCTGCATCGCCTCACCGGCCTGCTGCTCCTGTCGGCGCTGGTGCACGGCTGGTTCCTCGATCTCATCATCGACGGATCCGCGCCCCTCCTGGCGATCTACGTCAGCATGGCCACCATCGGCATGACCGCCTACGCCTACGACGAACTGGTGCTACGACACAGGGAACCCCGGGCGGACTACACCGTCCACCGTGTCGAGCGGCCGACACCCGACATCCTCGACCTCACCCTCACGCCCACCGGCGGGACGACGCTTCCCGTGACCGGGGGCCAGTTCGTCTACCTGCGGGCCGGCGGCTGGCACGAACACCCCTTCAGCGTCGCGGGAACGCAGGCCGACGGCTCGGTGCGCCTCACCATCCGCGCCCTGGGCCGCGGTACACGCCGCCTCTACACGGACCTAAGTGAAGGACATCCCGCAACCCTCAAGGGTCCTTACGGCATGTTCGACCACACCCTCGGCGGACCCCGGCAGATATGGATCGCGGGGGGCATCGGTATCGCGCCCTTCCTCGGCTGGCTCACCCACCACGGTGCAGCCCCGCCCCGCACCGACCTCTTCTACTGCACCCCCACCGCCGAAGACGCGCCGTTCCTCCCGGAACTCGCCGCAGCGGCTGCACAGCGCCCCGAGTTCCGGCTCCACCCGACGTTCAGCCGCAGCCACGGCCGTCTGACCGCCGAAAGAATCCAGGCCGAGGCCGGACCGATCACCCCCGACACGCACGTCTTCCTCTGCGGCCCCGCCTCCATGATCGAAAACCTCACTCGCGCCCTCCACCGCCAGGGCGTCCCCCGCCAGCATCTGCACGCCGAGCACTTCGCCTTCCGCTGACGGGCCGCCGCAGGCGGGCGGCCTCAGGTTCGCATCGTCCTGGCTGGTCAGGCGTCGTCGCGCAGGTGGGCAAGCCCGCTGAGAAGGAGTTCGAGTCCGAAGGAGAACTCGTCCTCGATCGGAACGGGCATCGACTCGGCGACGGTGGCTGTTGCCGGGAACAAGGCTGGATCGACGCTCTGAAAGACGGCGGACGCTTGTGCGTCGTCGAGTTGCCCGCCGCCGCCATGACCGTTGACCTGTATGGCGAATCCGAGGACATAGCGGGAGAGGGTGGCAAAGGCGTGTGCGGCCATTCGCGGCGGGAAGCCGCTGTCGAGCAGCGCCGCGACACAGTGCTCCCGCAGCGCCATGGCGTTCGGCCCCAGGGGAATCTCTTCGACCATCAGGCGCGCAGCGTTCCGGTGCCGGGCCAGAGCCTCGAACATGGTGTGCGCGACCGTCCGCAGCGCTTGCTGCCAACCCATCGCAAGGAGTTCGTCACCCTTCAGTTCCACGGCGCCGAACATGCGGTCCACGACATGGGCGACCAACGCTGCCCGGTTGTCGAAATGCCGGTACAGCGTCGCCGTGCCCGAGCCCAGGCGCTGGGCCAGCGTCCGCATCGAGAGAGCGTCGGCCCCTTCCTCGTCCACGATCCGAAGTGCGGTAGAGACGATGCGCTCCAGCGGCACGGGTGGACGCCCTGGGCCCCGACCCGATGCCGTGGTCGCTCGCACAGGACCAGCTGCTGCCACTGAACGTCCACCTCCTCAGCCAGCACCATAACAGCAACACCGTATCCAGTATGAATATCGCCGTTGGGCATGGAGCGGCGGCCCCTTCGATCAGCCCATCGACGACCGCTCGTCAGCGGTCGGCGAACGCTCCGATACCGTCCGCGCCGGCTCCTCCAGCGCGGCTCGCTCTTAGGGAACTGAGCATCGCAGTTGTCCAGCCGGGCCACCTATCGCGCTCAGTCACAGACGGAAGGCGGAGAGCGCGCCGTCACCGAAGACGCCGGCAACAGCGAGCTGCGGCAGCTGAGCAAGGCGGAGCTGTATCAGCGGGCTGCCGAGTCTGACATCACCGGCCGCTCCAAAATGAGCCGGGAGGAGCTCATCGACGCCCTCGCCCGCGCCGGACGTCGCCACAAGAAGAGCGCCACCTGACCCGGCGATCGTGCCGCGCCCGTGTCGTGGACCCTGCCCTCCGCCCTTTTGGCGAGCTGTGGGTCCGCTGGTCAGTGGCCGCTGATGGCGAGTTCGGTGAGGTCGCTGGTGACGTGGGCGGCCATGTAGAGGCGGGAGTAGAGGACTTCGGCTCGCATCCACTCGTAGTCCTCGGCCCGGTGCGGGAAGAGGACGCTGAGGAAGGTGACAGCCGCGGCGGAGCCGGCGGCGTGCCGGGAGGGATAGGAGTAGGGGCCTTGGGCGCCGGGCTTGATGTGCTCGTGATCCAGTCCTGGGTGATCAATGACGGCGGCACCGTCCCGGTGGCGTCCGAGGCCCGCCCCGACCTCTCCCCCGCCGATGTCCCCCACGTGACGACGCCGCCGCGCTGACGGTGGCGCCGCGCAGCCCGCCCTTCGAGGCGAGGGAGATCTCCCTGCCCGCAGGAAGCCTGCTTGCATTGTTCACCGACGGCCTCTTCGCAACCCGGGATCGCGACCCGACAAGGGGCTCTCCGCCCTTCGACGAGCCCTCGCCCAGCCCAGACCCTCACTGGAAGAACTGTGCGACTCTTGGAGACCCTGTGCCCTGAACCAGCGGCCGACGATGTCACTATCGCCTTCCGGGGGCGCAGCACAGTCCCGGACAGCCACCAGACAGGTATGACGACGCAAGCTTCGGCGCCCTTCCCAGGGGCACCGAAGCTTGCGTCGTGCAAAAGGTCAGACGCGTCCGACCGTCATGTGCAGGTCAGGGCTGAAGGACCAGCCTGATCGGATTGCCTTCCTTGGTGTGCAAGCGCTGCACGGCCACCTTCGCCTGTTCCAGGGGCAGCACCTCCGTGACGGAAGCGGAGAAGTCGAGGCGCCCGCCTGCCACCAGGTCCACGAGCCGCGGCACCGAGTCGAGTTCCGTGCCGAAGTGCCCCCTGACCTGGTGCTTCAGGTAGCTGAAGGTGGTGCTGTCGCTGAAGGCGAGGGGACGCCCGGACAGCCCGACCAGGACGCCCCCCCGGCCCCAGAACGGTCAGCGCCTGCTCGTGGACCGCCGAGACACCGGCGAAGTCGAAGGCGGCGTTCAGTCCGCAGCCCTTGGTGATGTCGAGCACCTGCTCGCGGAAGGTGGGGTCCGCGGAGTCCGAGGTCTGCCCCCATCCGCCGAGCGCGCTCACGCGCCGCCGGGGCCGGGTCGGCCGCCACGATCGGGAAGGCGCCGACATAGGCGGCGATCATCCCCGATGCCGTGTCGACTCCTTGGGACGCCATCGTCCGCACCGCGGACATCCGGCCGGGCGAGGCAGCGGGTGTGTGGGGGATCGGAGGTCTGGGCATCCACGCGGTGCAGCTGCTGCGGGCCCCCGGGCCCGGGACAGGTGCTGGTCAAGGTGGGGTCGACTTCGACGGTGGGTGGGCCGAGTACGCCCTGGTGAGCGCGGGGGGCGTCGTCCCCCTGCCCGACTCGATCTCGGAAGGCGGCTCGCGGGACGAGCGCACGCGAATCGGCTGGTATTACTGGGGCATGCAGGAAGAGATTGCACGATCCGCGATCGACACGTTCATCTCCGCGTTCAACGCCTCGGACGACAGCTATGTGACTGCCCTGCTCGCCCAGGCTCTGACCTCAGACGTGGTCTTCTGGGGGCCGCTGGGTCGCAGCGAAGGCATCGCGGCGGTCGAACGGTTCGTGCTGGACATCCGGCGCCACCCGGCAGGGACCGGCACGATGGTGCGCTGCTCGGCGGTGGACATGCCTGACGAGTGGGCCCGGTACCAGTGGGTCTTCACCACGCCGGATGGAGGTCCCCGCCTGGCGGGAACGGACATCGTCCATCTGCGGCGGAGCCTCATCGACCAGATCATCGTCTTCGCGGGGGAGATCGAACCGTCCGCCTCCTGAGTCATCCCGCTGTAGCTGTCCTTCTCCTGAACTTGCCCCTTTCGGCGCTCGGGGCTTCGGTATGTGGTGGGTCAGGCTGCGGTGTTGAGGGGGCCGCCCGCCCCAGCGAATGCCCTTCTCGCTGCGGACGTCGGCGCGTTCGTTGCGAGGGGCGGTGAGTACGTCTGGGTGACGGGCGTTGGTTTTCAGCGCAGTAGCGGTGCAGTGCCTACGGGGCTTCTTTGAGGGGCCGCCGCGACGGCGGCCGCGGTCATCCCTTTCGCCCGGCGACGCGCTACCGCCGGCCGATGCGGGCGTGGTCAACCGGCTCGCGGGGTGTGGCCGCGCGGGGAACGGCACGGCGGACAGAGCGCCGGCGGATGACGTGGCGAACGAGACCGAACAAAGCAGCGTGGTTGTCACCGATGAGGCAAGCGGCTTGTCACCATGCTGATTCAGCGGCCTTCCAGTCACCACTACCGCGACTGGCTCCGTTCACAAGAGCGCTGCCCGGCGGCCACGGCGCTGGTGGTCATTCCACTGTCAGTAGGAAGATCACTGTTCCCAAGAGGAGGAAGAGCCCGCACACGAAGACCACGAGGAAGAGCGTGCCGGCGACACGGGCACTCAGCGTGCCCCAGAACTCTGTCCGCCGACCGTCGGGAGTGTCGGTGCGCCACTTTGACGGGATATCGACGTGTCCCTCGGCGATGGCAGGCGCGGCCCTGCGTACGTCCTCTGGGTGGAAGTGATAGAAGGTCGGCTCCGCCCCCCACGTGCCCCGGCTCGCCCCGCCGGATCTGCGGACGCGGACATCCGCACGATGGGCCGCACCCGGCAGCCAGTCCTTACGCACTGGCCACAGCTTCGCGACCTCGTCACTGCTGAGCCAGGGCTCCTCCTCATGCCCTGCCTCCGGTGTTCCCGGATCCGGCGTGTTCGGCATGGCTCCCCCTCAATGCGGTAGGCATCCAGTACACATCCGCTGCACTGCGTGCCGACAGAGTGCCTCGGCACGGCGCGATATGGGACAGGAACCAGTCCGACGGATACTTGTCGGATGGATGGATCAAGGGCTTCTTGGGTCAACACTACGCACGACTGGGCCGACATCGTGGACGCGGACCATCTCGCTCGGATTCGCCAGGGATCCGCAGAGTTCGCGCCGGGCGGGCCAGAACACCTTGTTCTTGAGATCGTTGCTTACGCCGCTGACGAGGCAGCGAGCCGGGGCGGCGGACGGTGTGTGGTGACGCTGCATGCCGACGGCTCGGTGTCAGTGAAGGATGACGGCCGGGGCACCGACACGCGCGTCGACGAGCATGGCCAAGTCGTGAAGAAGCCGGTCATGGCCACGAAGGATCTTCGGTTCTTCGACATCCCGGAGGCGGAGCGGCTTCCGGACGGACATCCGCGTCGCGGCATGTCCGTCGTCGCAGCGCTCAGCGAGTGGCTGATTCACACCAACCGACGTCTCAACGGATCCTGGAGCCAGCGCTATGAGCACGGCGTCCCGGTGACCGATCTGGAGCCCGTCGAAGCTGACGGAACCACGGGGACCTGCGTCCGCTTCCTGCCGGACAAAGCCCTGCGTTCGCGGTGGTCGTTGACCGCCCGCGATGTGGTGCGGTGGTCCGAGCACTGGCCCCACCTGACTGCCCGCCTCGACGATCAGCGCGACAACGAGGACCAGTCAGGTCGGTGACCACAGGGTGCCGCGAGCGGGCTGCACCGAAGAGAGCAGCCCGGCCAACTCCCAACCTGTGATCCTGGGGCTCGAGCGGGCCACTGATTCACCTGAAGGCGACCGGGCATCCCGGGCATCAAAGACATCTAAGGGGGTTAACAAGTCAAGCCATCTGCCTGGTCGGAGTGACGGCAAGCCGAGGCGTGCTTCAACGATCGGCATACGTCACCATGGTCTGCCGGGCGGAACAGCATGTGGTCGTCCGGTAGGAGCGGTCTGTCGGTGAGGGTGGGTCCGTGGATCAGAGCGAAGACCAGATCTTGGCTGAGGAGCTTGCTGCTCTCGGCGCAGTTGGTGGGGGTAGTGGTCGCTTGGTCCGGATAGTGGCCAAGCTGATGAGGAAGAACGTCCATGAGGTTGATCTGATTGTTCCCTTGCCTTTCGACGATGCGGTGAAGCGCGTCTCCGGTGTGCTCGGGAAGGCGGGCCACGTTATTGAGACCGTGCCAGTTCGCCTTGGTGAGGATGAAACTATCCGCATCATCGCCAGCGGCGGTGCCGGCGGTCTGAACCCCGTAGTGGTGACCGCGCGAGTGCTGAAGGCCGATGGGGACAGCTCGGAGGTCTGGCTTCGTGCAGCTGCCAAAGAGGGTCTGATCAGGCAGCGAGCCGGGGAGAAGACCGCCGTCCGTATCGCCGCCCAGTTGAGCAGGGCAACCGGAGCGGAACAGGCAGGCGGGTGAGTGGCAAGCCGATAGCGGCCCTGACTATGTCTGAGCGCTCGACGCTTCCGGAGACAGAGCCATCGGCGGATGTCGTTACGTCGCTCCCATCGGATCCGCAGGCGGCGAAAACCGTGGAGCCAGGCGATCGTGCGCTCGACCACCCAACGGAAGATGCCCAGGCCAGAGCCATGCTCCACGCCTCGTTCGGCGATGACGGGCCGATGCCGCGAGCAACCGCCGGGATCTTGTCGAGCAGGGGCAGAAGTTGGGTGACGTCGTTGCGGTTTCCGCCGGTCAGCGACACTGCGAGCGGGATGCCCTGAGCGTCGGTGAGGACGTGGTGCTTGCTGCCCGGCCGTGCGCGGTCGACCGGACCGGGGCCGCTTCTGGGCCCCGCCGGGCCGCCCGCACGTGGGAGGAGTCGACCACCGCCCGCGACCAGTCCAGCTTCTTCGCCGTCACGCCAGCCGGTCATCCCGGAGCCGAAGCCCAACTCCTGCGGCAGGTACTCCCACTGGATGCCCGTGTGCAGCACAAACAGGATCCCGCACAAGGCCTGCCGGTCCGGGATCCGCGGCCTGCCCTCGACCAGCTTCGGACCCGGCTCAGGCAGCAACGGCACGAGGAGCGACCACAGTTCGTCCGAGACGATCCAGGGCCGCGACTCCCTCTTCCCCACAACAGGACCAACGAGCCATCCGGAAGGTCTCTATGAGTTTTGACATCTTCGTGTGCCGGTTCGAGAACGGTGAGCCGGCGACGCTGAACATGAAGGCTGCGCACGAGGTCCTCGATCCCTATGCGGTGGTGCGGGATCCCGGGACGGACTTCCTGCTGGTGAGTACGGCGGAGGGGGAGGAGGCGGGTGTGTACTTCAACAACCCGACCGGCATCACCTTCAACCGCTTCGGAGGGGGCGGGATCATGGACCTCTTGGCCGTCCTGCTGCGACGGCTGGATGCCGTTCTCGTCGTCCCGGGCGGGCCGACCATGATCCAGCGGGACGAGGACCGCGAGCTTCTGCCCGCCTCCCTCGGGGAGGAGTGGCCCGTCGTCGTGGCCCGTACCGGCGCGGAGATCGACCGGGCGATCCGGGCTTCCTGAACAAACGGGCGAGGGGCCCGACCCCGGTACGTGTCACAGGGAACGGCTCCGTCGTCTCCGCGCGGGCGCGGCCGTCGGCCAGTACGCCCCCGCCGCAGCAGCCACGCCAAGATCCGATGCATCGGCCAGCAGGCCATGGCCGTGCCGTCTCGGCGAATCGCGCAGTTGCGCGCAGCGAGTGTCGGAAGATTGCGGTGCGGCTGGACGTTGGCCGAAGGTATGAAGATCGGCGAGGCCTCCAGAGTCAGCGGTGTGAGTGCGCGGTCGTTGCGGCATTACGAGGACGAGGGCTTGATTGTCCCTGGGCGTTTCAGTAATGGGTTCCGTGACTACTGCCAGTTCACGATCGATCGGGTGCTCCTCATCCGGTCGCTGCTGGAGTCCGGGTTGCCCGTGAGGTTGATCAGGGAAGTCCTGCCCAGCCTCAGTGACGGATCCGATGCCGGCACCGACGTGGTGTGCGCGGAGTTCCTGCACGAGGTGGAGGGCTATCGCGATCGGCTCGCTGCTCGCATCGCCGTTCTCAGCGGTCAGCAGGCGGCACTCGATGCCTACCTGAGAGAGGCCCGCCGTACTGATCTCTGACGGCCGCTTGACCTTGACATAAGTGTGAGGTTCCTACGTTCAGTTCATGGAGACCAACGAGCAGCAGAACACCGCCGAGCCGACCGTTCGAGCGCTGGTCCAGCACTCGCGCCGTGGGCCGAAGGACCTCACTCTGGTGACGGATCACCGCCGCCCTGCCCCGGAGCCCGGCGAGTACCTGATCCGCGTCGGCGCCGCCGGGGTCAACTTCGCCGATGTCATGCAGAGCCATGGCGCCTACGGAGGAGGCCCGCAGGCTCCCTACGTGGCGGGCTTTGAGGCGGCCGGTGAGATCGTGGGGGTCGGCGCGGACGTCGAGAAGCCGCTGCCACTCGGTACCCATGTCGTCGGAGCCGGCCCGGGCGCCTTCGCGCAATACATGACGATGCCGGCCGCGGGGGTACTTCCCGTGCCTTCCGGCTGGACCGATGCCCAGGCTCTCGGTCTGGTGCTGAACTGGGCCACCGCGTTGGCGGCACTGCAGCCGTTGGGTGAGATCAAGGCGGGTGAGGCGGTGCTCGTTCATGCCGCGGCCGGCGGAGTCGGGCAAGCTGCCGTTCGCCTCGCCCGCCACTACGGTGCGCGGGTGATCGCGACGGCCTCGCCGCAGAAGCACGACACCGTCAAAGCTCTCGGCGCCGACGAGGTGCTGGACAGTCGACGCCCCGATCTGGCTGAGGAGATCACACGCCTGACCGGCGGGGTCGACCTGGTCCTGGAATCGGTGGGCCAGGCCACGTTCGAGACCAGCCTGTCGGTCAGCAAGCCCTTCACCGGACGCATCGTCGTGTTCGGAGCCGCCTCCGGTGACGCCACTCTGACCACGCACGACCTGGTCTTCACCCACCAGGTTCAGATCAAGGGCCTGCACATCGGCGCGCTGGCGGTCGCGGCCCCATCCCTCTACGAGTCGTTGCTCGTCGAGATCGAGGCTCTCATCGCCGACGGCGTCTACCCGCCCGGCACCCCCGACGTGCATCCCCTGGCCGAAGGATCGGCAGTGCTCCAGCAACTCGAAGCGGGCCGGACCCGGGGCAAGCTGGCCCTCGATCCCTGGCGCTAGGAACGCCTGTGCTTCACCGCAATGCTCCGGCGTCCCCCGAGGGACGCCTTCGGCTCGTGCGGCTTTGTCAGCACCGCCCGATCGCCCACGTGGCAGCCGAGATGGGGATCTCCCGTGCCTGCGCGTCGAAATGGGTCAACCGCTACCGTCAGCACGGTGAAATCGGGCTGCTGGACCGCTCCTCCACACCCAGGCGCCAGGCAACGGCGACGAGCTCTGACGTCGTCGTCAGGATCGAGGCACTCCGCCGTGCCGAGAAGTGGTCCGCCTCCCGGATCGCATTCGAGCTCCAGGTCGAAGGGATCGCCACCGGGTACGGCCCAGTGAACGCCGCGTGCTTGACGGTCTTGCGGTGCAGGTTGATCCGGGTCCGGGAGATGACCGCCGCGCGGATGCCCTAGACCATCGCCTTGATCACCGAGACGGCGATCGCCGGCTCGGGGTCGCGCTGGCCAAGCTGCGCGAGCACCCGCCCGGTGAGGGCTGGCGGCCGGGCGAGCCGTGGCGGGCGCTGTCCCGGCCGACGTGGCGGCCGGACCCCCTGGAGGCACACTCACACGTCGCGGCGCCTCACGACGAGCACTGCGAGTGCGACCGTCATCAGCGGCCAGAGCGTGTACACGAGCCAGGAGCCGGGGACCGTGGCGGTGTAGCCCAGGGATCCGGGATCCGGCTCCCAGGGTTGGACCAGACGGTTCCAGGCGGCCGCCACCAGTGTGTGCTTGATGTCCGCCGACCAGCGGTTCCCCTCCGAGAACATGGGGGGCAGCATCAGCAGGGCGAAGACGGCGGTGACCATGGTCCCGGCGGCATGCCGGAGCAGAACGCCGAGGCCCAGACCGACCAGGGCGCAGACCGGGGCCAGCAACGCGGAGGCCACCAGCGCCCGCGACACCCCGGGGTGAGTGATCGGAACGCCGGCGTGGTGCCCGTCCAGGACGGCCTGGGAGACCAGGAAAGAACCGGTGGAGGCGGCCGTGCCGACCGCGGTCCACAGCGCGGCGGTGACGGCCGCCTTGGCCAGCACCACCGAGCCGCGGGCCGGGACGGCCACGGTGGTGGTGCGGATCAGGCCGCTGCTGTACTCGCTCACGACGGTGAGGGCGCCCATGCTGCTGGCGACGAGCATCAGCGTCCAGTAGCCGGCCGCCGGGTAGGCGTCGAAGGGCCGGAACTCAGCGGGGCCGGAGACCGCGCCCTTGTCCGACAGCGAGGCCACGGCGGCGGAGCCGATGACGAACAGGACGGTGAGCGCGAGCGTCCACGGGGTGGAGCGCAGGGACCGCGTCTTGATCCACTCGGAGGCGAGGAGGTCGCGGAAGCGCGCGGGCACCGCGGCGGCGGGGGTGGCCTGGGGGGCGGAGGTGAGTGTGCTCATCGGGGCTGTCCTGCCATGTATTCGGTGCTGTCGGCGGTGAGTTCCATGAAGGCCGCCTCCAGTGAGGCGGTACGGGTGGTCAGTTCGTCCAGCCGGATGCGGTTGTCGAAGGCGAGCGCGCCGATCCGGTCCGCCGGGAGCCCGGTCACGGCGAGCTTCTCGGTGCCCGCCGAGCCCTCCGGCTCGACCGAGGCGCCCGCCGCGGTGAGCACCGCTGCCAGCTCGGCGGCCTGCGGTGTCGCGACCACGACGCTGCGACGGGTGCCGCGGGCCGCGAAGTCCCGTAGCGGCTCGGCGGCGATGAGGCGGCCCCGGCCGATGACGACCAGCTGGTCGGCGGTGTTCTCCATCTCCGACATCAGGTGGCTGGAGAGGAAGACCGTGCGCCCCTCGGCGGCCAGGCGCCGGAAGAGCCGGCGCACCCACAGCACGCCCTCCGGATCCATGCCGTTGATCGGCTCGTCGAACATGAGCACGGGCGGATCGCCGAGCAGGGCGGTGGCGATGCCGAGACGCTGCTTCATGCCGAGGGAGAATCCGCCGATACGGCGGTTGGCCACCTCGGCCAGCCCCACCTCCTGAAGCACCCCTTCCACCCTGCGCCGCGGTATGCCGTTGCTGCGGGCCAGGGCGGACAGATGGGCGGCAGCACTGCGTCCGCCGTGGATATGTCCGGCGTCGAGGAGGGCGCCGACGTGTCGCAGTCCGCGCGGGTGGCGGTGGAAGGGGACGCCGCTGACGGTGGCGGCGCCGGTGGCGGGCGTGTCCAGGCCGAGGATCATCCGCAGGGTGGTGGACTTGCCGGCGCCGTTGGGGCCGAGGAATCCGGTGACCTGGCCCGGCCGCACGGTGAAGGACAGATGGTCGACGGCCGTCTTGCTGCCGTAGCGCTTGGTGAGTTCGCTGACTTCGATCACGGCACCCACACTGCCGAGAGGACCCCCGCCCGGACATGAGGCCGTGGGCGGCAATCGTGCGGGCGGGCCCGCCCCTGGGCGTACGTCCCCGGGCTGATGCCGCGCCAACCGTGGCCGGTTAGTCTCGCGGCGTGAACCCCATGACGATCACTTTGCTGCCTACGCGCGTCGCGGACCGCGGAGTTGTTCCCGGGAGGGAATGCCACCGATGACGAGAACCAAGGCTGTGGCCTGGGCGGGGGGCGCCTCCTACCTCCTCGTGGTGGGTCTGCTGGTGGGGGGCGCGACGCGGGCGTCGGGCACCGTTCACGGTGTCGGGGCACTGCTGGCCGTGAGCCTGCTCGCCGGCGTGGTGCGAGGGATGCCGCTGCTGGCTCTGGCCATGGCACTCTTCGGATCCACCGCTGTGGTGGCGGGCACTCCGAGCTCCGTCCATGAG
Organism: Streptomyces sp. NPDC032126; assembly: GCF_055580085.1. Classification (NCBI taxonomy): domain Bacteria; kingdom Bacillati; phylum Actinomycetota; class Actinomycetes; order Kitasatosporales; family Streptomycetaceae; genus Streptomyces; species Streptomyces sp. NPDC032126. The sequence continues at coordinate 1,950,701 of NZ_JBVIMA010000001.1, read as the reverse complement.
AGCCTGGCGGTCGCGTATCAGGGCCAGTTCCTGTCGTACCTGTCGGCGGACCTCGTCCTGGGCTTCATCGTCACCACCTGTGCACGGCGCGCTTCGGTGGTGGCCGTAACCGTGTCTGCCGCCGTGCAACTCCTGGTGATCGGCGTCTTCGCGCACGGGGACAACCTGACCATCAACGGGGTGATCGCCCTCCTGGCGCTGGCCGCATCCTGCATGGCCGGTCTGCTCAGTCGCGAGCGCCGCGAGCACGCCGTGGCGCTGCGAGCCCAGGAGGTGGCCGAGGCCGTGACCGCCGAACGGCTGCGGATCGCACGGGAGCTGCACGACATGGTCGCGCACAGCATCGGCATCATCGCCATCCAGGCCGGTGTGGGCAGCCGGGTCATCCAGACCCAGCCGGCACAGGCGCACGAGGCCCTGCGCGCCATCGAGGCCACCAGCAGAGAGACCCTCTCGGGCCTTCGGCGCACGCTGGTCTCGCTCCGCCAGGCCGACCGGGGTACGCCCCCCTCTAAGGAGTCACCGCTCGCACCCTCGCCGGGGCTGGCCGACGTCGAACGGCTGGCGGCAGCGACCGCGGGCGCGGGGGTACACGTCGACGTGCGCCGCAGCGGGGAGCAGCGTCCCCTGCCGACCGACATCGATCTGTCCGCCTACCGCATCGTGCAGGAGGCGCTGACCAACGTGGTCCGGCACGCGGGCACCGGGCGCTGCCGGGTGGCCATCAACTACGGAGACGGGGAACTGTCCGTGGAGGTCGTCGACAACGGGCGCGGCACCCCCGGGAACGGCTCGGCCCGCGGCTTCGGCATCATCGGGATGCGGGAGCGGGTCGGTCTGCTGGGCGGCCACCTCAGCGCCGGGCCCCGCCCGGAGGGCGGCTTCCGGGTGGCGGCCAGGTTGCCGCTGCCCGCACCCGTCGGAGTCCCGGTGGAGACCCGATGACCACCGCGGGCCGTCACCCCGGCTCTCGCCGGCATCTAACCGTGGGCACCTTCTCAGAGCCCGCAGAGAGGAGGGTCCACCAGTGACCGTCCGCGTTGTCCTCGCCGACGACCAGCCCCTGGTGCGGTCCGGTCTACGTGTGCTCATGGCCGATCACAGCGACCTGGAGGTCGTCGGTGAAGCCGCCACCGGCGCCGAGGCCGTCCAACTGGTCAGGGATACCAGCCCCGACGTCGTGGTCATGGACATCCGAATGCCCGGCATGGACGGGATCGAGGCCACCCGCCAGATCACGGCCGGTCCGGCAGCCACACGCGTTCTCGTCCTGACCACCTTCGACGAGGACGACCACGTCTACGGCGCGCTCCGGGCCGGCGCGAGCGGCTTCGTGGTCAAGGACATGGCGCTGGACGACATCCTCGCGGCGATCCGCGTCGTCGCCGGCGGCGACGCACTGATCGCGCCGGGTGTGACACGCCGTCTGATCGCGGACTTCATCGGGCACCCCGCTGCTGCCCCTCAGCGCTTCCCACAGCCGGTCGAGGGCATCACCGAGCGGGAACGGGAAGTGCTGACCCTGGTCGGACGCGGCCGGTCGAACACCGAGATCGCCGAGGACCTCTTCATCACGGTGGCCACCGCCAAGTCGCACGTGTCACGGCTGCTCACCAAACTGGGCGCCCGCGACCGGGTCCAGCTCGTCATCACCGCCTATGAGATGGGGCTCGTCACCCTGCCTCGCTGAAGCATGCGGGTCATGTCGCCGGGGCCTGCTCGTCCTCCAACACGCTGACGTCGACGTCGAGGTGGGTGCCGTAGTCCTCCGAGGCGACCTCTGTCTCGTGGGTGGAATGGACGTCGAACCCAGCGGGTTGGCGAGCGAAGAGGTGAACTTCACGTCCTTCTCCCGCTCGACCGGATCGCTGGCCGCCACCGTGCCACGCCTGCCAGCATGGATCGTGCCCGGCCGCGTGAAGAACGCATGCAGCTCACGCGCGGCGATCAGCGGCTTGAACCGCGGGTACGCGGTCCGCTCGATCGAGGTCATCCCCACCCCACCCGACGCCACCCCTTGGAAGCGCCACACCCGCCCGCGCGATCATCCCCGGCCCCACAACACTGCATGAAGAGAACGCAGGAGCGGTCGAACGCCATCTGGCATGATCGCGCGGTGAGTAATGCAAGGCTGCTGGCCGCGGAAGGCGTGGAGTCACATGTCCGGGCGTTCTTCGCGGGGCATTCCGTGGAGGTCGTCCACTACGACCTCGGGCCGGAACGGCGAGAGGCGGTTCCCGACCTGCGTGTTCTCGTAGTAGGGCCCGGTCCCCGCAGCGACAGCTGGGCCTATGTGACCGCCGGGTGCTGGGCCGCGATGGAGAAACACGGTCATGGGCTTGAGTTCGTCATGACCGCCCACGTCCGCGACCAGCGGTTCATCGACCTCATGGCAATGATCGCCTACTACCACTGCGGAGGGCACCGGCTCGACCTGGAGCACAGCATGCCGATCGGCGAACCGTGGGTGCCGGGCTCGACCTGCGACCACCTGCTCATCAGCCTGCCCTACCTCCACGGCCCCGACCTCGAACACTGCCCCCTGCCCGAGGGGCACGCCCGCATCCTGTGGACCCTGCCGGTGACGACCGCCGAGATCGAGTTCCGCCGACGCCACGGCCACGAAGCATTGGAGCAACGCTTCGACGAGGCAGAGATCATTCCGACGGATCCGTTCAGAGCGTCTGTCGTCTGAGTTCGGGTCCGCACCACTCTCGTGGGGCCGCTGAACGCCAGGCAACCTAACTCCGACTGAGCACCGCGCCGCGAGGTGCTCGGCAGTTCTGCAGGGCGCCCGCGCTGGCCCAGCCCGTCGGCTCATGAGGGAGCGGCCAGGTCCTCATGGGACCTGGCCGCTGTGCTGTGCAGGGGCGGCAGGATTTGAACCTGCGGCATGCGGGTTTGGAGTCCGCTGCTCTGGCCGGGCTGAGCTACACCCCTCCGGTGGATGGAGCCTGACACGGCCGTGATTCTCTCTGCCACCGAATTTCGGCAAGGCGCCCCTCGCCCGATCAGGTGGCAGGGGGCGTACCGGCCTCACTCTGCCATCGGAAGACGCCTGAGGACGGGGCCCGGCGCTCCGCGCCGCGTGTTGCCCTGCCGCCCTCACCACCGGGTCAGGACGAGCTCGATGGCGAAGCCCGGGCCCATCGCGGCGATGAGGCCCGGGGCGCCCGCGGGAGCCGGGGTCTCCATGGCCGCGGACAGTACGTCCAGGACGGATACGGAGGAGAGGTTGCCCTTGTCGGCCCAGGACCGGCGGGTCCAGGCCAGCGAGTCGGGTGGCAGGTCGCATGCCTGCTCGAAGGCGGTCATCACCTTCGGGCCGCCGCCGTGGACGATCCAGGTGGCGATCTCCCCCGGTGTGAGCGCGTGCCGGCCCAGCAGGTCGTAGACGGCCTTGGGAAGGTACTCCGCGGTCAGCGCGGGGACCTCCGGAGCCAGGAGGATGCGCAGACCATGTGAGCCGATGTCCCAGCCGAGGACCTCTTCGCTGTCGGGGACCAGGTAGCTGTGGGAGTCGACGAGTTCCGGTCCGTTTCCGGCGCACGGCCGCTCCGCGCCGACGGCGACGACGGCTGCCGCGCCGTCCCCGAAGAGGCTTCCGGCCACGATGTTCGCCATCGAGGTGTCCTGGATCTGATACGCGAGCGAGCACAGCTCGACCGACAGCAGCATCGCGGTGTGGCTGGGGTGGCCGATCAGGTATTCGCGCAGCCGCGCCAGGCCCGCCGCGCCTCCCGCACAACCGTTGCCGAAGAGCGGGATGCGCCGCACGTCGGGCCGCAGGCCGATCCGGTGCGCGAGCCGTGCCTCGATCGACGGCACGGCCAGCCCGGTCACCGTCGTACTGATCACGGCATCGACGTCCCCAGGACGTACCCCCGCCTTCTTCAGCCCCTCGGTCAGTACCCGTTCGCCGAGCTCCAGCGCGGTCTCGAGCCAGGCCCGGTTGGCGTCGGTGAAGTCGGTGAGGGTGCGCAGCTCGTCGAGCGGCCGCGCGAAGTGACGCGTGGCCACACCGGCGTTCGCCTGGATCCTGCGGAGCATCAACGCGCCGGTCGCGGAACGCCCCAAGGTCGTGCCCGCCAGGCATTCCATGATCTCTTCCTGGGTGAAGCGGTGGGGCGGGAACGCGGTAGCGATGGCGGACACGCGCGGACCCGGTCGGTCCGGCCCCCGGACTCCGGCGTCCGCCGTCGCCTGTCGCGCCGTCGTCTTCTCTGTCGCCACCCGGCGTACGTCCTTTCCACTGTGCGGTGCGTTGTCGTGCGGGGTCCCGCGGGCGGTTAGCCGGCGCTGGTGAACAGCAGGACCGCGTTCTGGCCGCCGAAACCGAAAGAGCAGCTGACGGCCGTGTCGGCGGTTGTCGTACGCGGGTGTCCCGCGACGATGTCCAGCTTGTGATCGCCGTCCTGCCCCTCGAAGTTGGCGACCGGTGGGACGGCCCCGTGGCGCAGGGCGAGAACCGTGTACGCCGCCTCGATCGCCCCGGTCGCCCCCAGCGAGTGACCGATGACGCCCTTGGACGCGGTGACCGGAGGCATGTCGTCGCCGAAGACGCGCGCCAGGGCCGCCGCCTCCGCGGCATCGCCCAACAGGGTGGAGGTGCCGTGCGCGTTCACATGCCCGATGTCGCGAGCCCGGCATCCGGCGTCCGCCAGGGCGGCCATGATGGTCCGGGCGGCACCTTCCCCTTGCGGGTGAGGAGCCACCGGGTGGTGTGCGTCGGAGCCGGCGCCGTAACCGCGCAGCACGGCCAGCGCGGGAGCCCGGCGGACGCGTGCGTGGTCGGCCCGCTCCAGGACGAGGACGGCGGCGCCCTCACCGAGCACCAGCCCGTCGCGCCGGGCATCGAACGGCCTGCTGGCCAGCGCAGGTTCGTCGCGACGCCGCGACAGCGCCCGCATCCGCGTGAAGCACGTGACCGTCATCCGGGAACGGCCCGATTCGCTGCCGCCCGCCAGGACGATGTCGCAGCTGCCGGACCGCAGCAGATCACGCGCCACCCCGAGCGCGGTCGCGCCCGAGGCGCAGGCGCTGGCGGTGGTGAAGTTGGGCCCCTGGGCGCCGAGATCGATCGCGACCTCGCCGGCGGCCATGCTGGGCACGCTGCGCGGCAGCGCGAGCGGCGAGACCCGCTCCGGCCGGCCCGCCCCGAGATGCGTGAACTCGGTGACGTAGGTGCTCAGGCAGTTGGATCCGACGCCGAGGACGACCCCGACGCGTTCGCCGAGCGGCCCGCGGTCGGCGAGACCGGCGTCGGCGACGGCCCGGCGTGCGGCGACGAGCGCGAACCGGATGAACGGGTCCACCCGCCGCGCCAGTGACGGCCCGAGTTCCGCCCCGGCGTCGAAATCGGTGACGTGGCAGGAGAAGTCCACCGGCAGACCGGCGAGCTCGGGGTCGCGACCGGCGAGCGACCGTGCCCTGCACAGCGCCGCCCAGTTCTCCTCCGGGGTGTGCCCGGCCGGGGTGACGAGCCCGAGCCCGGTGACGACGATCTCAGCGGGCATCGGCGAAGGCACGGGCCGCGTCGGCGAGGGTGGCGGACGGGGCGAGGTCCAGCGCCGCCTCGGGCAGCACGATCCCGAACCTTTCCTCCGCCGCCACCACCAGTTCCATCAGGGCCAGCGAATCCATACCGAGACTGTCGAACGTGGCGTCCGGCCGGAGGGGTTCGCGGTCCGACGTGTCCGAGAGGTGCTCGGTGATCAGGGCCACCAGCGGCTCGGGAAGGGTGTCCGGTTCCGTCTGGGACATGTGGGTGCCTCCTGTGGGGGTCAGTAGTCAGTACGCGTTCGTCACGCGGTCGTTCATGCGGTCGAGAGGGCCTTGGCGTTCATGCGTTCGAACAGTTCCTGGGCCCGGGCCGCCCGGGCCGTGAGCTGTTCGACGTGGGCGCCCAGCCGCTCCTGGGCCTGCCGTCCGGCCGGTCCCAGGTCGGGCATGGACAGGGCCTTCAGGGTCCGCAGCAGGGGAGCCACCACGTGCTCCAGGTGGACGTTCAGGTTGTAGATGCCGGCGGCCGCGATGCGCGCCGCCCGGGCCCGGAAGCCGGGGATCGTCGCGCCAGGCATCGCGAAACCGTCCAGCACATCCGCCAGGGAGGTCAGGGTCGCGTCCGGGAACAGGGCGAGCGCGTCGGCGAGCAGCCCGCGGTAGAGGAGCATGTGCAGGTTCTCGTCCGCCGCGATCCGCGCCATCAGCTGTTCGCCGACCACGTCACCGCACGCGGCTCCCGCATTGCGGTGTGCCTGCCGGGTGGCCAACTCCTGGACGGTCACGTATGCCAGCGAGTGCAACAGCGTCGGCAGGCCGGTGTGGTGGCCGACGCCCATGTGGGCCATCCGCAGCTGTTCCAGAGCGACGGGGTCCACCGCGCGTCGGGCGTGGACATAGGCGCGCAGTGCCGAGGCGTGCCGGTCCTCCTCGGCCGTCCACCGGTGCACCCAGGTGCCCCAGGCGCCGTCCCGGCCGAACCGGGTGGCGATCTCGAAGTGGTAGCTCGGCAGGTTGTCCTCGGTCAGCAGGTTGACGACCAGCGCGTCCCGGACGGCCTGGGGCATCGGGGACTGGTCCGGGGTCCAGGCCGTGCCGTGCAGCGGACCGTCGTAGTCCTGTGCCGCGCTCCACGGCACGTACTGGTGAGGGAGCCAGTCACGGGCGGCGGTCAGATGCCGTTCCAGTAGCCGTTCCACCGATGGCTCCAGCTCTCGCAGAACCTGCTCTGTTCGGACGGCGACCTCAGCCATGCACTCCGCTCCTCTCATCGCTCCTGTGCGGCGTATCGCGCGGCGACCTGCGTTCGATGTGCAAACGCCGTCGGAGGAACCGGGAAACGATCATTCACTCATTCCGGTCTGTGGTGCGTACGTGCTCACCGAAGCTCGTTCTTCGGAGGGAAACCCGTTGCTCGCACGGACCGCGAGCCGGAAGCGGCGGGACTGGCGGGATCGGCGGGTTCGGTCACGGCCGGGGCGTACGGACCGATGGCGTCAACATGCGTGCCGTGACACGCGGCATTCGGATCACGGTGGCCACTCGCCATCGAGCCCGCCGGTAGTACTTGCCGGGTGATCGCCTCACTTTCTTCCCCGCCCCGTCCCGCAGGGCCCATGAGCGGAAAGGCCCCCTCCGGAGTCCTGTCCTCCATGTGCCTGGCGGTGGCCCTGGTCACCGCGTCCATGGCCGCCCTCAACCTCGCGCTGCCCGACCTTGCCGTCGGCCTGTCCGCGTCCATCACCTCGCTCACGTGGATCGTCGACGCCTACGTGCTGGCGCTGGCCGGCCTCGTCCTGCCGCTGGGCGCGCTCGGGGACCGGGTGGGGCGCCGGGCCGTGCTGCTCGCCGGTACGGTCGTGTTCGGCGCCGCGTCCCTGGCGGGCTCGTACGCCTCCGATACGACTGCTCTGATCGCCTGGCGTGCGGTGATCGGGGTCGGGGCGGCCATGATCATGCCCGGCACGCTGTCCACGATCACAGCGGTTCTCCCTGCCGACCAGCGCCCCAAGGGCGTGGCCCTGTGGGCCGCCTGTTCGGCGGCTGGGGTCATCCTGGGGATGCTCGTCACGGGCGTGCTCCTGCAGTGGTTCAGCTGGCGGTCGGTCTTCGTCGCCGGCGCGGCGGGCGCACTCGCGGCCGGAGTCGCGGCGCTGCTGCTCGCCCCGGAGACGAGGGACACGCACCGAAGCCCGTTCGACGTCCGAGGCGCGGTGTGCACCGCGCTCGCCCCGGCGGCCCTGGTGTACGCGCTGATCGAGGGCAACGACGGGGGCTGGGGCCGGCCTCAGGTCGTCACCGCTCTGGTCGTGACCGTGCTGGCCCTCGCCGCGTATGTGGTGTTCGGACTGCGCTCACAGCACCCGCTCCTCGACCCGCGTCTCTTTCGCATCGCGGGCTTCCGCACCGGGACCGCGACCATCGCCGTGCAGTTCATGGCGGTGTTCGGCTTCTACTTCGTGGGACTGCAGTACCTGCAACTCGTCCTCGACTACAGCGCCTTGAAGACCGCGGTCGCCCTGGTGCCCGTGGCGGTGGTCATCGTCCTCGTCTCGGAGGCGACCCCCTGGCTCGCCGCACGACTCGGCGAGCGGACCGTGATGATCGGAGGGCTGCTGCTACTCGGTTCCGGGCTGGTCGCCATGTCCCTGCTCGACACCGACTCCGGCTATCTTCCCTTCCTCGGTGGCCTCGTGGTGGCCGGGCTGGGGATCGGTATGACAGGCGTCGTCGGCACCTCGGCGATCACCAGTTCCCTCAGCCGGGACCAGCAGGGTGTCGCCTCGGCGATGAACGACATCACGCGCGAGGTGGGCGCGGCCGTCGGCATCGCCCTGATGGGCTCGGTCTTCGGCAGTCACTACCGCCGCGCCCTGCCCGACGTATCCCCCCTTCCGCCGGCCGCCGCCGACGCCGTACGGCACTCACCGGTGGGTGGTCTCTATGTCGCCGACCGCATCGGCCCCCAAGGCGCGGCGCTCGGGGCCGCCGTCAAGGACGCATTCACGAAGGGCATGTCCGCGGCCCTCATCGCGGTCGCGGTGGTCATCGCCGCAGCGGTCTGCTTCCTCCTGCCGTCCCCGAACAAGCGAAAAAGCACTGCCCTCGCGGAGACCACATCCCCCGAGTGACACGCACCCGCAAGCCTCTCGATCCTGCACCTTTCGGGTGAAGGGCAATGTGAGACGCAAAAGGTTCGCGGTCTGGCGTGCGCGCACCAGCGCCGTCTCCCTCCTTACTGAAGCGCACACTCACTGGAAGGAATAGCCCACCGTGATCCAGCCGGGCACCGTTCACCTGCCCGCAGGACTGGCAGTTCTCCTGGCGGTCATCGCCGGTGAGCGTCTGCTGGAACTCGTGGTGGCCCATCGGCACGCGCGCCGGGCCACGGCTCGTGGAGGCAGGGAGTACGGCCGCGGCCACTATCCCGTGATGGTCGCCCTTCACCTCGGACTCCTCCTCGGCACCCTCGCCGAAGCAGTGTTGGGGCACCACGCGTTCGTCCCCGCCCGGAGCTGGCCCGCCCTGACCGCGGTCATCCTGGCGAACGTCGGGCGCTGGTGGTGCATCCGCTCCCTCGGCCCTCAGTGGAACACCCGCGTCATCATCGTCCCGAACCTGCCCTTGGTCAGCAAAGGCCCCTACCGCTGGATGCGCCACCCCAATTACGTCTTCGTGATCGTGGAAGGCCTGGCGCTGCCGCTGGTCTACGGCGCCTGGCTGACAGCCCTCCTGTTCACGACCACCAACGCGGCACTACTGACGGTACGCCTGAGAGTAGAAAACGAAGCGCTGCAACTGGCCGCGTAGAGGCTGCTGATGGCCGACACTCATGCTCCTACCGCAAGCCGCCGGGGTTGTTGGAACTCGGCAACACCGATCCGCGCCAACTCACGGTGTTGCTGCCGCTAAACGACAGCCCGGGACTCGTAGCGACGGAACATCGCGACGATCATCCCGTCCCGGACCGGCTTGCGACCTTGCCGCCGCTCCCCCAGCGGATCTCCGCGACCGCATCCTCAAACCACGCCAGCGTCTTGTCCCGGGCAAATTCAACTTCGATGTCAGAGGACACCACCGATGGCGTCGCTGAGGATGTGGTGGAGGGCAGGCCCTCGGGCGACGCGAATTCGTTGCCCTCGAGATCCTGCATGGATCAGGCACGTAGCCAAGGGCCTGGGCCCAGACGATCCGCTTTCGCACCTCTGCTGCTCCGTCAGCCTGTAACCCGGCGCCGGCCGCTGTGTCAGCGCAGCGTCGCCTCTCAGCTCTGCTACAGATCGCAGCTGTGATCTCGTATCGCTCCCTTCTGCGCACGGCCGCCGCTCTTGCCTCAGCTGCCGTTCTGGCTGCCTGCGGCACCGCGTCGCTCCCTGCGAAGCCGAAGCCGAAGCCCAAGCCGTCCGCGAGTCCGTCCCGGGCCGAGCCCTACCCAGTGGACTGTCGCAAGGCCAAGTGCGTGGCGTTGACCTTCGATGCCGGCCCGGACCGTTACACGGCCCAGTTGCTGGACATCCTCAAGGCCAAACGCGTCAATGTGACCTTCTTTCTGCTCGGCAAGACTGGCGTCGCCCGCCATCCCGAGCTCGTACGCCGGGAAGCGTCTGAGGGTCATGAGCTGGCCAACCACACCTGGAGTCACCCTCGGCTCACAGAGGTCTCGGAAGCCGAGATCCGTCGCCAACTCACGCGTGTCCAGGAACGGGTGGAACAACTCACTGGTCGCGCACCGTCCCTGATGCGCCCACCGCAAGGGCGTACCGATCAGCGGGTGGCAGAGGTCAGTCGCTCCCTCGGACTCGCCCAGATTCTGTGGAGCGTCACCGCCAGCGACTACCGCGATCACGACCCGAACGTGATCACGCAGCGCGTACTGGCGGGTGCCGAACGCTACGGAATCATTTTGCTGCACGACGTCTACCCGGGCACCGTCCCAGCCGTCCCCGGCATCATCGACGGCCTCCGCAAGCGCGGCCTGACGCCGGTTACCGTCTCGCAGCTCTTCGCCCCCGACAAGCCCCAGCCTGGGCATGCCTACTGGTACGCACCGCAACGGGACAGCCAGAGCAGGGGGCGGGCGCCGGCCCAGAATGATCAGTGAGCCGGCTCCGTGCTCCGGCGAGGCGGATGCGACATCGGAGCCAGGGGCGCTTCAGCTGCATACGGAACCGTCTGGTCGGTCCGGCAGGTAAGCCGACCATTCCGCCGGCGTGAGATCGCGGCGGACGGCCTGGCAGATCTTCTTGATTGCCGCCGATGGCTGGGGGAGGACGACGTTCCACAACCGCGCGGTCTTGTCGGTACTGGCGGTGGCGAGGGCCAGCAGACCGGCCAGGATCGTGTTGAGGCGTCGGCTGCGGGCTCTTCGGTGATCGCCTCGGTCCTGGTGCCCGCGGTCGGCGCCGGAATCTGTAGCATCCGGCGCATGGACGTGGCGACGGGTGCACTGCCCAGAGGGCTTGGGCTGGTGGAACGGGTTGTCCGGGGGGAGCTCGACAGCCGAGGGGGACCCGGGGTGGTCCGGCTGGCGGAGGAGAGCGGGCTGGACAAGGGGCAGGCGTCGCGGTTGCTGCGGGATCTGGTCGGCACCGGGACACTCGCCCGGGACGGGAACGAGTTTCGTGCCGGGGCGGATCTGCTGGCCGTCGCGGCCGAAGCCGGGCCATGGGGCGTGGAGAGCCGGGCGCTGCTGCGGGAGTTGGTGGTCCGGTTCGGGGCGTGCGCGTACGTGGACGTGCTCTGTGAGGCGATGGTGCTCTCGGTGCGGGCCGAGCTGGCGGCCTGGGCCGAGTTCTCCTGGGCGCGGGCGGGGCGGCTGACGCCTGTCTGGTGCACCGGGGCAGGGCGGGCACTGCTCTTCGACCACGCGCGGGCGGAGGTGGCGCAACTCCTGGGCGGTGAGGACTTCATCGGGGCGGGAGGCCCCTACGCGCCGCGGACCGTGGACGATCTGCTGGCGCGGGTCGCCGCGGACGCCGGGCGCGGCGTCGCGGTGTGCGAGAGCGAGTACGACGAGGACGTGCTGGAGGTGGCCGCGCCGGTGCGGGATCCGCGCGGGGACATCGTGGCGGCCGTCAGCGCGGTCGTACCGCACGCGGCGGCCAGGGACGACCGGGGCGAGATCGTCGCCGCGATCGGTGACGCGGCGGCGCGACTGGCCGCCCTTCTCGGCTGAGCTGCGGCTGGGTTACGGCTGCTCAGTCCCCGTCCGTCTCATGGTCCGTTGAGCGCAGCGCCGCAGTCAGCCAGTCGCTCCAGCGGACCACCGATTCCGCACAGGCCGCCGTCGCCGGCTCCAGACGGCGGCGCGGGCCGACGACCTGCACGGCGGCGACGATCTCCCCGCGGAAGTCCCTGACCGGCGCGGCGAGCGAGTACAGACCGGGTTCAGCTTCCTGGTCGACGATCGAGTAGCCCCGCTTGCGGGCCGCGTCCAGGCGGGCCAGGAAGTCGTCCAGGTCGGCGGGGGTATTGGGGCCGTGCCGGACGAAGGCGGTACGGGCGAAAACTGCGGCGACCTCGGTGTCGTCCGCGTCGAACAGCAGGGCCTGTCCGGCGTCGCTGCAATAGGCGGGGTAGGCGCGGCCCACCCAGGAGACGAACGAGGACAGCGCCGCCGGCATCGATTCGAGGATGGTCACCGAACTGGCGCCCCGCAGGACTCCCAGATAGGCGCACTCCCCCGTGTCGGCGGCGACGCCCTCCAGCGCGGTGCGGCCGTCCCGGCGCAGGCGTGCCTCGGTGATCTGCTGGGCGCGCGCGTACAGCTCCCAGGAGACGGAGTAGCGCAGCGACGCGGGATCACGGCGCAGGAACCGGGCCGTCTCGAGGCTGCGCAGGATGCGGGAGACCTGGCTTCGTTCGCGGCCCAGCAGCGCGGCGACCTCGGCGGCGGTGTGGCCGCGCGGGTCCTGCGACGGGTGTTGGGCGAAGAGTCGGAGCACGGCCAGGCCGCGTTTCAGGCTGCTGTCGGTGGTCATCGGGGGCCGAGCATAGCGCCAGGCGGCAGTGCCGCTGCGCCCCCTTCATTGCGGGAACATTGCAGCTTCATGGCGCGATCCGTGCACCATGGGCAACTGGACTTGCCTATTACGCATCCGGGGATAGTCTCCAGCCATCCTTCGCACTTCATGCTCATCAGGAGTTCGCCTTGTCCGCTCTGCGCCCGCTAGTTCTCCTCGGTTCCGCGACGCTGCTTCTGGCGGGCTGCGCCGACCCCTCCCAGTCGGCCGACGCCTCCTCCAGCTCCGAGCCCGGCGCCTCTGCCGCCGCCTCGATCGCGAAGAACGCCGCGCTCGCCGCCAAGGTCTCGGCCACGCTGAAGGCGAACGGGATCAAGATCGCCAGCGATGTCAGCTACCCGCCGATGGACTTCTTCGCCTCCGACAACAAGACGGTCGTCGGCGCCGAGGCCGACCTCGACAAGGCCCTCGGCACGGTCCTCGGCATCAAGGTCACCATCGTCAACGTGCCCTTCGACTCGATCCTGCCCGGCCTGCAGTCGGGCAAGTACCAGGTCGGCGTCTCCTCCTTCACGGACACCGCCGAGCGGGAGAAGGTCGTCGACTTCGTCACCTACTTCGACGCGGGCACGTCCCTGCTGGTCCCGGCCGGCAACCCCAAGGCGCTCAAGCCCGGCGGCGACTCGCTGTGCGGCCGTACCGTCGCCGTCGCCAAGGGATCCACGCAGGCCCTCGAAGACGTGCCGGCCCGCGCCAAGACCTGCAAGACGCCGATCAAGGTCAGCACCTTCCCGGACGGCACCGGCGTGAACCTCGCCGTCACCAGCGGCCGCGCCGACGCCGCCCTCGCCGACTCCCCCGTCGCCGCGTACGCCGCCAAGCAGTCCGGCGGCAAGCTGGAGGTGGCCGGCGACTCGTACGGCAACGCGCCCTTCGGCATCGCCGTACCGAAGAACAGTGAGCTGACCGGGCTGCTCAAGTCGGCTCTGGAGGACCTCAAGGCGAGCGGCGGCTACGAGCAGGTCCTCGCCAAGTGGGGCCTCCAGTCCGGCGCCCTGGACAAGTTCGAGATCAACGCGGCCTCATGAGCGAGGAGTTGCCGGTCTACCGCCGTCGCAGACCGGGCCAGTGGGTGCTGACCCTCGTGGTCGTGCTCCTGGCCGCGAGCCTGCTCCAGTCGCTGATCACCAACCGGCGCTTCGGCTGGGACACGGTCGGCGCCTGGCTGTTCAGCCGGACCGTGATGACGGGTCTGTTGACCACCCTGGAGCTCACCGCGGCCGCCATGGCGATCGGGCTCGTGCTCGGCATCGCCCTGGCGCTCATGCGGCTGTCGGACAACCCCGTGGCCAGGAGCGTCGGTTGGGCGTACATCTGGCTGTTCCGGGGCACCCCGCTCCTCGTCCAACTGCTGTTCTGGGGCTTCATCTCCGCGCTGTACCCGACGCTGTCGCTGCACCTGCCCCTCCTGCCGGCGATCGGTGACGTCCCCGCGAACTCCGTCATCACGACCTTCGCCGCGGCCCTGCTCGGTCTCGGCCTCAACGAGGCCGCCTATCTCGCCGAGATCATCCGGGCCGGGATCGTCTCCGTCGACCCCGGGCAGCTGGAAGCGGCGGACGCGCTGGGCCTGTCGCGGGCCAGAACACTGCGCCGGATCGTGCTGCCGCAGGCGATGCGGGTGATCATCCCGCCCGTCGGCAACGAGACCATCTCCATGCTCAAGACGACCTCCCTGGTGAGCGTGCTGGCCTATGCGGAACTGCTGTACTCCGTGCAGATCGTGTACGCCCGCACCTACCAGACGATCCCGCTGCTGATCGTCGCCAGCATCTGGTACCTGGCCGTCACGACCGTGCTGAACGTCGGCCAGCACTACCTCGAACGGCACTTCGCGAAGGGCGGCAGCCGATGATGATCGAGGCCACCGGAGTCCGCAAGTCCTTCGCCGGGCGTGAAGTGCTGCGCGGCATCGACCTCTCCGTACCGCGTGGGTCGGTCACCTGCGTGATCGGGCCCTCCGGGTCGGGGAAGTCCACCTTCCTGCGGTGCGTGAACCGCCTGGAGCGGCCGGACGGCGGCCGGATCCTGGTGGACGGCGAACCGATCGGGTACGAGCCGTACCGGGACGGGCTGCGCGAACTGCGCCGCCGTGACCTGGCCCGGCAGCGCCGTGACATCGGCATGGTCTTCCAGCGCTTCCACCTCTTCCCGCACCTGACGGCCCTCGCCAACGTCGTCGAGGGCCCGGTCGGCGCGGGCCGCCCGCGCGCCGAGGCCGCCAAGGAGGCGCTGGCGCTCCTGGACCGGGTCGGTCTCGCCGACCGACGCGATGCCTACCCCGCCCAGCTCTCCGGCGGCCAGCAGCAACGGGTCGCCATCGCCCGCGCGTTGGCGATGCGGCCGAAGCTCATGCTGTTCGACGAGCCGACCTCGGCCCTCGACCCGGAACTGGTCGGCGAGGTGCTGGACGTCATGCGTGGCCTCGCCGCCGACGGCATGACGATGCTCGTCGTCACCCACGAGCTGGGCTTCGCCCGCGAGGTCGCCGACGAGATCGTCTTCTTCGACCACGGACAGATCCTGGAATCCGGACCGCCTTCCCGCGTCCTGACCGCGCCCGAACATCCCCGTACCCGCGACTTCGTGACGAGAGTGCTGTGACGACCTTCCGCGACGCCCTGGCCGCCGGTCCCCTCATCCTGGACGGCGGCATGTCCAACGAACTGGAGGACCAGGGCCACGACTTGAGTGGCACTCTCTGGTCCGCCCGCCTGCTCCGCGACGACCCCGACGCGATCGCGGCCGTCCACCGCGCCTACTTCGCGGCAGGCGCACAGGTCGCCATCACGGCCGGCTACCAGGCCACCTACGACGGTTTCGCCCGACTGGGCATCTCCCGCTCCGAGACCACGGCACTACTGCGACGCAGCGTGTCCCTGGCCCGCGAGGCCGCCGACGCTGCCGAGGGCGCTTTCGCCGGGCAGCGCTGGGTCGCGGCATCCGTGGGACCGTACGGCGCGATGCTGGCAGACGGTTCGGAGTACCGGGGCGACTACGGCCTCACTGTCTCCGAGCTGACCCGCTTCCACCGGCCCCGGCTGGAGGCGCTGGCCGAGGCGGCTCCCGACGTCTTCGCCGTCGAGACCATTCCCGACCTGCGGGAGGCTGAGGCCGTGCTGATCGCCCTGGACGGGCTGGGCATCCCGGCCTGGCTCTCGTACAGCATCCGCGGGACGACCACCAGCGCGGGTCAGCCGCTCACCGAGGCCTTCGCCCTGGCCCGCAGCAGCGATGCCGTCGTCGCCACGGGGGTGAACTGCGCCCCCGCCGCCGACGCGAGCGCCGCGCTTGCCCTCGTCTCGGGACTGCCCGGAGTCGTCTACCCGAACGGTGGCGGCATCTGGGACCCCGAGTCCCGCAGCTGGCTGGGGGCGCAGGACGAGATCGCGGACCTCGCGCCCTCCTGGCTCCGCGGCGGCGCTGCACTCGTCGGCGGCTGCTGCCGGGTCGGCCCGGGCGAGATCAAGGAGCTGGCCGACCGCGTAGGCGCTGAGCCGGCAGACCGCTGAGCGGCGTCCCAAGACCGACCGCACGCCCACACGCCCGAGCACCCGCATCCCCGAACACCCCTCCTCCGAACCCGCACCGCCCACAAGGAACGCCACCCATGTCCCACCCCACCTCCCTCCCGGTGATCGACCTCTCCGCCCCCGACCGTGAGGCGCTGCACCGGGCCGCCCGCGACGTCGGCTTCTTCCAGTTGGTCGGTCACGGCGTCACCCCCGCCGAACAGGACCGGCTGCTCAGGACCGCCCGCGACTTCTTCGCCCTGCCCGAGGCCGACCGGCTAGCCCTCGACAACCTCAACTCGCCCCACTTCCGCGGCTACACGCGGATCGGCAACGAGCACACCCAGGGCCGACGGGACTGGCGCGACCAACTCGACATCAGCAACGAGCTGCCCGCTCGCGTCCCGGCCTCGGGCGAGCCGCCCTACTGGTGGCTGGAGGGGCCGAACCAGTGGCCCGCGGCT
Organism: Streptomyces sp. NPDC032126; assembly: GCF_055580085.1. Taxonomy (NCBI): domain Bacteria; kingdom Bacillati; phylum Actinomycetota; class Actinomycetes; order Kitasatosporales; family Streptomycetaceae; genus Streptomyces; species Streptomyces sp. NPDC032126. The sequence goes on along the minus strand of NZ_JBVIMA010000001.1, from coordinate 1,934,201 downwards.
CTGCCGGTGCTGCGAGAGGTCTCGCTGGAGTGGATGGACCGGCTCAGCTCGGTCGCCCACCGGCTGTTGCACGAACTGCTCGCGGCCGTCGGCGGCCCCGAGGACTTCTACGACGACGCATTCTCCGGCCACCCGCGCAACCACCTCAAGCTGGTCCGCTACCCGGGGCGGGCCCCGCAGGGGGACGACCAGGGCGTCGGCGTGCACAAGGACTACGGCTTCCTGACCCTGCTGCTGACGGACGAGGTGCCCGGCCTCCAGGTGGAGACACCGGACAGGCAGGGCTTCATCGACGTGCCGTACCTGCCGGGCGCGTTCGTGGTGAACCTGGGCGAGCTGCTGGAGGTCGCGACGAACGGCTACCTCAAGGCGACGAACCACCGCGTGGTCTCCCCTCCCGGATCACGCGAGCGCTTCTCCGCGCCGTTCTTCTACAACCCCCGCCTCGACGCCCGGATCGCCCCGCTCCCCTTCCCCGGCGCATCGCACGCGACAGGCGTGACGGAGGACCCGGACAACCCGCTGTTCGCGGAGTTCGGCTGGAATGAACTCAAGGGCTGGGTCCGCGCCCACCCCGCGGTGGTCAGGAAACATCATCCGGAGCTGGTGATCGCATGACGATCAGCGCAACAGGGGCAGCAACTGGTATCCGACACGGCTGATCTCCTGCCAGTAGGGGGTGTCGGAGAGGGCGAAGTGGGTGATGCCGAGCTTGCGGTAGTTCTCCAGCGCCGTGGCGAAGTCGGCGGCGGAGCCGACCAGCCACCTGGTCCCCGCTCCCCCGCCCGCGTCAGCCCGAATTCGAGCGGCCGGCGCCTGCGGCTTGAAGGTGGTCGTCCGGGCCGCCGGCGTGAGGGCGACCGTGAAGGTGGCCGGGCGACCCCGCCCCGTTCCCAGGAGTGCGCCGCCCCACCCGTGTTCCTCGACTGCGCGGGCGAGACCGGTGGAGTACTCGACCGCTGATGGCTGGCCGCAGCCGTTTGTCAGGCGCCGGTCACATTCGGAGCGTGATGGGTCAACGGTCGGACGGATCCAGGTTTTCCATTCGGGAGAGCCAGGCTGTGAGCAGCCCTTCGAGGGCTTCGGTCTCGGCGGGAGTCAGCAGGTCCAGCAGACGGCGTTCGTTGCGCATGTGGTCGGTGAACGCCCGGTCGATCAGTTCGCGTCCGGGTCGGGTGAGAGCGACGATCCGGCCACGCTGGTCGTCGTGGGAACGGCGGCGCGTGACGAGCCCGGCCCGCTCCAGTCGGTCGATTCTCTTCGTCATTGCCCCTGTGGTGACCATGGTGTGCGCGGCGAGTTCGCCGGGTGCCCGCTCGAAGGGCTCACCGGCGCGGCGCAGGGCGCACAGGACGTCGAACTCTCCCTCGGTCAGGCCGTAACGGCCGTAGACGAGACAGAGCTCCTCGGTGAGCTGGTCGGCCAGGCGGTGCAGCCGGCCGATCACGCCTTGCGGCGTGATGTCGACATCGGGCCGCTCACGGCGCCAGTCGGCCTGGATACGGGCTACGCGGTCCAGCGGTCGCGGGTCGTTCATGCGCACATAATAGCTTCCAAGGAAGCTATATTGTCTTCCATGGAAGCTAACATGCGGTGGGTAGCACTGACCGCTGTCGCGCCGGTGGCCTGGGGAGCCAACTACTTCGTCACCCACGAGTTCCTGCCGGCGGACCGCCCTCTCTACGGCGCGGCCCTGCGAGCGCTGCCCGCCGGTCTAGTCCTGCTGGCCCTGTGCAGGCAGCGTCCGCGCGGCGCGTGGTGGTGGCGGTCCGCAGCGCTCGGGCTGCTCAACGTGAGCGTGTTCTTCGTGCTCGTCTACGTCGCCTCCCAGCTGCTTCCGACCAGCATCGCCTCGACCGTCATGGCGGTGTCCCCACTGGCGATGATGCTCATTGCCTGGGCCCTCGTCTCCGAGCGGCCCGGCATCGCGCACCTGGCCGGCGCCACCATCGGGCTCGGCGGGGTCTGTCTCATGCTGCTCACGGGGACGGGAGGAGCGAGCGTGACGGGCGTTCTCGCTTCGGCCGCAGCCATGCTGGTGTCGTCCTTCGGCCATATCCTCACCAAGTGGTGGAGCGCAGGTGCGGACGTACTCGCCTCGACCGCCTGGCAGTTGATCGCCGGAGGCCTGTTCCTTCTCCCGGTCGCCGCAGCCATGGAAGGGCCCCCTCCCGCGCTCTCCACGTCGGCGCTCCTCGCCTTCGGCTACGTCTCGTTGGTCGCCACCGCGCTGGCCTTCACCGCCTGGTTCACCGGTCTGCGGCGCCTTCCCGCGGGAACCGTAGGCCTGATCGGCCTGCTCAACCCGGTCACCGGCGTGCTGCTCGGCACGGCGGTCGCGGGAGAGGTGCTGACCGTCCAGCAACTGTGCGGGCTGGTACTGGTCCTAGCCGGAGTCGTCCTCGGCCGACCCACCCGCGCGGACCAACGCGACAGCAGTCAAGCCCCTTCGCCTCCCTCGTCCGACCGGCGTCCCGCATACGAGTCCTCCGCCGACCATCCGCGGTGAGGCCCAGAGGCGGCCTCATGTCCTTTCCTCTGCGCGTTTGTGTCTGCGGCGCCTCTGCGGAGGGCGCTTTTTCTGATCATGCGGAAGGGGGGAGTTGTTTGCGCACCCATTCGGGATCGGGGTTGGTGTGTGGCCGGCCCGCCACGACGACGGTGGGCACGGTCTCGTTGCCGTCATTGACTGCTCTTACCGCTGCGGCTCCCGCAGGGTCGCGCCAGATGTTGACCCAATGCACCTGGCCGGCGCTACGGCCCAGCCGCATGCGCAGTCGTATGCAGTACGTGCAGCCCGGCCGCCAGAAGACGACCGGCCGGCCGTCGACCGCGTTGCGGCGTTGTGCCTCCTGCACAGCGATCGACCTCGGGAAGATCAGGGGCGAGTTCACGCTGGCCAGCGCCAGGAACGCCAGCAGGACCGCTGCGGCCGTGCCGGGGCTCCCATCGAAGATCTGACCAGCCGCGACGACTGAGCCGCTGAGCACAAACAGCATCGGCAGGATCCAAGCGCGCATCATGGGACGCAGGCTATCGATGAGTCGAAATACTCCTCGAACCAGGCCGCCCACCTGGGCGTTCGCCGGCCACTGTGGCGACCTTCGTCTGATCATGTGCTCCGACCAAGGATGCACGAGACCACGGCGAAGACCGTGAAGGTGAGTTCGCTGCCTGATCAATGTTCCAGGAGAGGTGTTCGCAAAGGCGTCACGCTTCCGGGAGGACTTATCCGACTGTCTGTGGCGGTGGTCGCCGGCCACCAGTCTGAGTGGCGAAGACGTCGACGTGCGCTGGCAGGCGTTCCTGCGTCGCTTCGACCTGGAACACACCTTCCGGCTGATGAAGCAGACCCTGGGGTGGGCCCGCCCGAAGATCCGCGCTCCCCGCGCCGGAGACCGCTGGACGTGGCTCGTGATCGCCGCCCACGCCCAGCTCCGGCTCACTCGTGAGGCCGCCGCCGACCCCCGTCGCCCTGGGAGAAGCCGGCCGAGCCCGCACGGCTCACCCCGGCCCGTGTCCGCCGAGGGTTTCGGAACCACCGTCCGCACCTTCCTGTCCGGCCCTCGCACCGAAACCCTCAACACCAGGACGAGGAAGGCCACTTAGTGGTCGGCTCCGGAAGTCCCTCGGGGGTTGACGTCCAGGGCCGGGTGGTGCGTGTCGCATCGTTGGACGTCCAGGGCGCGGGGTGATGGCTGTCTCAGCTGCCTGCGGAAGGGGGCTCTGGGAGACCCAGGTTGTTTTGGGCCTGGTTGGCCCGAAGGCTGGTAGCGAGGCTGTGGTCATGACCGACAGCAACAGCGATGTGACCGGCTTCCACAACCGTGTCGTACTGATCACCGGCGGAACCAGCGGGATGGGCTTGGCCACCGCGCGTCTGCTCCTGGAAGCCGGCGCCGATATCGTCATCACCGGCCGCGACGATGCCCGCCTCGACCACGCGGCCGAACAACTGGACAAGGTGTCCGACCAGGGTGCCCGGCTGTTCACGGTCCGGGCCGACTCCGCCAGCCTCACCGACCTCGACCGCTTGGCTGCCCTGATCCGTGAACGCCACGGACGTCTGGACGGGGTGTTCGCCAATGCCGGGGTCGGAGTGTTCCAGCGCAGTGGCGAGGTCACTGAGCAGGACTTCGACCTCAGCGTTGACGTCAACTTCAAGGGGGTGTTCTTCACGGTCCAGAAGGTTCTGCCGCTGCTCGAGGCGGCGGGTGGCGGTTCCATCGTGATCAACGCCTCGTGGACACTGCACCGGGGCCTGGCCGTCGCACCGGTGTACGCGGCCACCAAGGCCGCCGTCCACAATCTGGCCCGCACGCTGGGCAGTGACCTCGCCGGGCGCGGCATCCGGGTCAATTCGATCAGCCCGGGCTACATCGTCACCGAGATGTTCGATGCCGCCAACCCGGACCCTGCCTCGCACGATGCCATCCGCTCCCAGGTACCGCTGCGGCGGCTCGGCCAGGCCCAGGACATCGCCGAGACCGTGGCCTTCCTTCTCTCCCCGCGGTCGTCGTACATCACCGCCCAGGACATCGCCGTCGACGGGGGCCTGGTGACCGCCATCCCAGCCTCCTGACAGCGGGTGGTGGCTGCCTGGCCCCGGCAGGGCCAGGCAGCCACCCATCACGACCGGCCACAATCGTCGTATGAGCACAGCGAACAACCTGGGCGAGTTTCTGCGCACCCGCCGCTCCCTCCTGCACCCCGAGGACGTTGCCCTGCCCGACTTCGGAGGTCAGCGCCGGGTCGCGGGCCTGCGCCGCGAGGAGATCGCGCAGCTCGCCGGAGTGAGCGTCGACTACTACACCCGGATGGAACAGGGTCGCGTGCCCAACCCCTCGGGCGCGGTTCTCGACGCCCTTGCCCGCGCACTTCGGCTGGACGGGGAGGCCAGGCGGCACCTGCACCGCCTTGCCCGAGCGCAGTCCGCCGCCCGGCACATTCCCCGGCGCCAGACCCGGCCGCAATGCGTGCGCCCCATGCTCCAGCGGTTGCTGGACGATCTGGTGGACATGCCGGCGATGGTGATGGGCCGGCGCATGGACATACTGGCCTGGAACACGGCAGCGGTCGCCCTCTTCGGCGACTACGCAGCCCTGGACCGAGCCGAGCGCAACATCGCCCGGATCACTTTCCTCGACGAGACGTCCCGGGAACTATATGCAGACTGGACCTCGTGCGCCCGCGAGAACGTGGCCTACCTCCACCTGGAGGCGGGACGGCACCCCGAGGATCCCCAGCTGGCGAGCCTGATCGGCGAACTGTCGATGAAGAGCGAGGACTTCCGTCGCTGGTGGGCTGAGCACCCGGTGCAGGACAAGACCTCGGGGACCAAGCGATTCCGTCATCCGGTGGTCGGCGATCTGGAACTGGCCTACGAGACTCTGCGCGCAGCGGACGACCCCGATCAGGCCTTGATCACGTATGCCGCCGAGCCAGGCAGCCCATCGCACGACGGCCTGCGGATGCTGCTGGCCTGGGCCACTGAGGCCCCCTTCCCCTCGCCGATGCCGGACGACGACCGCGCGCGCTGACCTTCTGGCCAGTCCGGGCCTCACCGCCGGCGACCACACCCGCGTCACACGCGCCATCAATGCCCCGACCAGCACATCGACGAAGCACCGTAGACCGGCAGGCCCGGTCCCGGCGGATTCCATGTTGCGTGGCGAGCCCCGCTCGCCGAGGCGAGTGCAGCACTCGACGGGGTGGCGTGATCCACCTCTCCCGATCAGTCCGCCCACCATGCCTGTTGCCCCGGCCTGCCCGGTGGAAGATGCTGGACGGCACCCTCGCGGGCATCGAGGAGGCGGGCGCCGAGGCACCGGCCGCGATGCGCCGGGTCGTCGGTCTGCTGCGCGACACCGACGACGTGGTCACCACCTCACCCCCCGCCCAGGGCGTGGACCAGCTGACCGAGCTCGCGCTCGGGGCTCGGTGAATGGGCCGGGAGCCGCAGCCGTTCCGTCGACCTGCACATCCACCGCATCCGCCCGCAAGCTCGGCCCCCGTGCCGCGGCTCTGCTGACGATGGAACGCGGCGTCGGCTTCCGCCTGCGGGCGGCACTGGCACCGATCGAGGGAGGCTGACGGTACAGGTCACGACCGTGCCGTGGCCGGATGGCTCCGCCCCCGGAAGGTCCCCCGTCGGCTGCTTTCTCTTCCGTAGGTCAACGCGGCGCGAGAAGCCCTCCCCCGTTCTGCAAGACGTACCGTGCGACGTTCGTGCCGAGCGTGATGCCTGCCTCGTCAGCAGATCGGGTGTGGATGCCGGAGAAGACCCGGGCGTCGACGTTCTCGTCCGAGAGCTGCTTCCAGGCGGTGTAGGTCCGGGTGACCCCGGGCGCGGTGGGGCTGGTGAGCTCGAAGGGGGCGGTGCGCGGCCCGACGAGGGCCGACAGGACGGTCTGCGCGGCGCCCGCGTAGGTGTTGTGGCCGCTCGGGTAGTCCGGATGTGCCGGGGTGGTGTGCAGCGGCGTCCAGTCGGGGTCGGGGTCGATGGTGCCGGTGCGGATCGCGGTGACGGGGCGCCAGCGTTCGTAGGCGTACTTGCTGTCGGAGGTGGCGATCTGCGTGTCCACCAGCGCCGCATGGAACAGCGCGACCAGTCGCGTCTGTCCGGCGATCCCTTGATCCGTTCGGGAGAGCGCCACGCGCAGCGGTTCGGTGTAGAGGGTGAGGGAGGAGCCGAGCCAGAAGGTGGCGGTCTCGGTCTGGTGGGCGCTGCGTGCCGTGCTGTCGACGGACCCGTACGCCCGCACCTCCGCGAGGTCGGCGGCGTAGCGCCGTGAGCCGAGGGCGGGTGGCGGGGCGAGCCGGAACTGGTTCTGCGTCCTGAGCAGGAACGGCTTGGCGAGGCGGTTGCCGGACTGGGCCGCCGGCGCGTACGCGGGCGGCGTCGGCTGCCACACGCCGGGCGCCGCGGGCTTCACCGGATAGGGCGCGTTGACCGAGGCGGGGTCGAGCCCGTCGCCCTGCCTCGACGCGAGGAGCAAGTCGGCCTGCCGTTCTCCCGCCGCGACGCCCCGTTCCTCGGCCGGGCCGTCGGGTATCGCATCGAGGGTCTCCTTGAACGTCGCGTCGAGCTGCTCCGTCCGGCTCGGAGCCAGCGTCACCAGCGCACGGTGGACGGCCCCGGCCAGCGCCGCCCGCTGATACGCGCCGCGCTCGACACCGCTCGGCACGCTTCGGACAGCTCTGGCGGCGGCCAGCCAACTGATGGCCCACGTACGGTTGTTGGTGATCTGGGTGGAGGCTCCGGCCGTCGTGATGGTCTCGGCCGTGGCGTCGTACCAGGCGAGTGCCGTGGACGAACGGCCTGTTGCCGCCGAGGCCTGCGGAACAGTGAGGGACGCGGTGAGCAGCGCCGCCGAGCCCAGGACGATCAGGGCCGGTCGGGTTCTGGTCGAACTCACTTCTTCTCCTTGGGATTTGGTGGAGGTGAGGCGTTGGCTGATGGCGGACCTACGCCACGGGTGGTCAGGTCGTCTCTTTGGAGCGGGGGACCACGACGGTGTGGTGCGCCGACGCGGGTGCTGGCGGGCCGGGTGGGGTTGCGGCATGGCGCCGGAGGGACAGCAGCAGGGCCGTGGTGAGCAGGCCGGCGCAGACGCAGGAGGCGAGCGCGTACCCGGCCTCGGGACGGCTGCCGCCCGGAGGGCCGGACGCGGCGTGCAGGTACACCGCGGGGACGGCGCTGAGGCAGACGGCCGCGGCGATGCGCTGGGCCATCTGCAGGATGCCGCCGCCCACTCCCGCGGCCTCCGCCGGGGCGTGCTGGAGCACCTGCGCCTGGTTCGGCGAGACGGTGAGCCCGCCGGCGACACCGGACATCAGCTGCGTCCCCGCGAGAGCCACCGGCAGCACCGGCGCCGGTACCCACAGGGCGACCGCCGCCGCTGTCAGTGCGGCGCCGATGCCCAGGGTCAGGCCGACGGTCACCGTGTGTGGCCCGATCCGCCCGACCACCCGCCAGGCGAGGGCCGAGGAGATGCCCATCCCGATCGCCCCGGGCAGCGTGACCGCCGCCGTGAGCAGGGCGGATAGGCCGAGCCCGTCCTGGAGGAAGACGGTGAGCACGAGGAACGCGGCCAGGGAGGAGCCGAACTGGGCCATCGCGACAGCCGTGCCGAGCGCGTACGGCTTCGACGAGGTCAGCGTCGGGTGCACCAGCGGCTGACGCCCCCGCCGTACCCGCAGACGCTGGTGCGCGGCGAGGACGGCGGCCAGCGCGCACACGGCGGTGGCCCACAGCAGCGCCTCTCCCCCGGTGTCCGGGGTGCGGATGAAGGGCACCATCAGCGCCAGCGTGCAGCCGCACAGCAGAGTGAGGCCGAGCAGGTCCAGCCGGGCGTCGCGGGCGGTGCGCCGCGGCGGGGGCAGCCAGCGGGCCGCGAGGGCCAGGGTGAGCACGGCGCACGGTCCGCTCAGCAGCAGGCAGCACCGCCAGCCCGCCTCGTGGCCGAGCCCGGCGACGAGCGCACCGCCGAGCGGCGGGCCGAGGGCCGTGGCCACACCGCCGGTGACCGCGTACAGGCCCAGGGCCCGGCCTCGGTCAACACCGTGGAAGACGTCCTGAATGGTGCCGATCACCTGTGAGTTGACGATCCCGGCCGCCGCGCCCTGCACCAGCCGGGCGGCGATCAGGGTTCCCGGCCCGCCACCGGTCGCGGCCGTCACCCCGGCCGCCAGGAAGACCGCCATCCCGGCCAGGAAGAGGCGTTTGCGCCCGTGGAGGTCGCCCAGGCTGCCGCCGGGGATGAGCGCCAGGCCGAAGGCCAGCGAGTAACCGGCCACGATCCACTGGACGTCGGCCCCGCTGGCCCCCAGCGACTGGCGCATGCTGGGCACCGCGATGTTCAGGACGGCCTGGTCGAGCAGGGTCGTGGCACCCGCGGCCATGCACACCAGCAGCACCCGTCGTGCCGCGCGGTCGTCTCCCGGGAGCATCTACGCCTGCCGGGACGGCCGCGGCAGGCCCAGGTGGTCGCGCAGCGTACGGCCCGTGTAGTGGGTGCGGAACAGGCCGCGGCGGCGCAGCTCGGGGATCACGAGCTCGGCGAAGTCGTCCAGGGTGCCCGGCAGATACGGGAAGACCACGTTGAAGCCGTCGGCGGCACGGCCGTGGAACCACTCCTCGATGTGGTCGGCGATCTGCTGGGGCGTGCCGGTGATCGTGCGGTCGTCGTTCGCGACGCGCCGGACGAGGTCGCGGATGGTGAGGTGGTCGCGCCGGGCGTCCTCGTAGATCTGCTGCTGGGCGGTCTGCGACTGGTTGGAGACGGGGAGCTCGGGCAACGGGCCGTCCAGCGGGTAGCCGCTGAGGTCGAAGCCGCCGAGCCAGTACGACAGGTCGGCCAACGCGACCTGCGGGGGGAGGAGTTCGGTGAGGCGGGCCAGTTTGTCGCGGGCCTCGGACTCGGTGGGGGCGGTGACGACGGACAGGGCCGGCAGGACCTTGAGGTGGTCCGGGTCGCGGCCGTGGGCGGCGGCGCGCTCCTTGATCTCCGCGTAGAACTCCTGGGCTCGGCCGAGGTCGTTGATGCCGGAGAAGATCACGTCGGCGATGCGGGAGGCGAGGTTCTTGCCCGCCTCGGAGGCACCGGCCTGCACGATGATGGGGTGACCCTGCGGCGGCCGGGCGATGTTGAGGGGACCGGCGACCTTGAGGTGTTTGCCCTCGTGGTTCAGGGCGTGCAGCTTGGCGGGGTCGAAGTAGACGCCGCTGGCCTGGTCGTGGCGGAAGGCGTCGTCCTCGAAGGAGTCCCACAGCCCGGTGACGACGTCGTGGAACTCCTCGGCGCGGTCGTAGCGGGTGGCGTGGTCGAGGTGGGCGTCGAGGCCGAAGTTCTGGGCCTCTCCGTCGTTGAGGGAGGTCACCACGTTCCAGCCGGCCCGGCCGCCGGAGATGTGGTCGAGCGAGGCCAAGGTGCGGGCCACGTGGTAGGGCTCGTTGTAGCTGGTCGAGGCGGTGGCGATGAGGCCGATGCGGGAGGTGCCGGCGGCGAGCGCGGCCAGCAGGGTCGTCGGTTCGAAGGAGTCGTTGACGACGCTGACCCGGCTGAGGACGTCCTCGCTCGCGAACGGCACGCCGACGAGGTCGGCGAGGAACACCGCGTCGAAGGCGGCCCGTTCGGCGGTCCGCGCGAAGGAGAGGACTTCCCGGATGTTGACGCCCGCGTCGGCTGCGGTGTCCGGGTGCCGCCAGGCGGCCAGGTACTCCCCCGGCGGCTTGAGGAAGGCGTTGAGGTGCAGGTGTCCGGTGCGGCGGCTCATCGTCCGGTCTCCTGGAGGTGTCGGTCACGGACGGCGGGCCGCGGCAGCCCGAGGTTCTCGCGCAGGGTGGTGCCCTCGTACTCGCTGCGCAGCAGCCCGCGTCGCTGAAGCAGGGGCACGACCTGGTCCACGAAGTCCTCGGCGGGGCCGGGCAGATAGGGGAAGGAGATGTTGAAGCCGTCGGCCGCGTAGGAGCGGAACCAGGTCTCGATGTGGTCGGCGATCTGCTCGGGCGTCCCGGCGACGGCGGAGCCCGCCGCGAAACGATGCGCGAGCTGACGTATCGTCAACTTCTCGTCGTGGGCGAGCTTCAGCAGCAGATCGCGGCGCGACTTGCTGCGGTTGGTGTCGGGGATGTCCGGCAGCGGGCCATCCACCGGGTGGTGGGTCAGATCGAGGTCACCGATGTTGTCCTGGACCAGGCGCCGGGCGACGTCGTCGTGGATGAGGTCCTGAAGCTCGGCGAGGCGCCGCCGCGCCTCCGTCTCGGTGGACGCGACGAGCGGGGACAGGCCCGGCCAGACCAGCACGTGAGCGGGGTCGCGGCCGTGGGCGGCGGCCCGTGCCTTGATGTCGGCGTAGAACGCCTGGGCGGCGCCGAGTTCGTGCTGGGTCGTGAAGAGGACCTCACCGTGGCGGGCCGCGAACTCCCGCCCGGTCTCGGAGGATCCGGCCTGGAAGACCACCGGGTGCCCTTGGGGCGGGCGGGAGATGTTCAGGGGGCCGCGGACGGCGAAGTGCTCACCACGGTGGTGCGGGGTGTGCAGTCCCGTGGGGTCGTAGTAGCGGCCGGTCGCCTTGTCCCGGACGACCGCCTCGTCGTCGAAGCTGTCCCACAGCGCCTTGACGACCTGCACGAACTCGTCCGCGCGGTGGTAGCGCAGCTCGTGTTCGAGGTGACGGTCGTAGCCGAAGTTCGCCGCCTCCAGGGGGACTACGGAGGTGACCACGTTCCAGCCCGCGCGGCCGCCCGAGATGTGGTCCAGGGAGGCGAACTTGCGGGCGATGTGGAAGGGGTGGTTGTACGTCGTGGTCGCCGTCGCCGCCAGGCCGATGTGCTCGGTCACCAGCGACAGCGCGGCCAGCAGCGTCAGCGGTTCGAAGTGCTCGGCGCGGCCGGTGCGGGACAGCGAGTCGAGCTGGTGGCCCCAGAGGGCGACGACGTCGGCGACGAACAGCGCGTCGAACCGGCCGCGTTCGAGCGTGCGGGCGAGGTCGGCGTGGAAGGCGAAGTCGAGCTGTCCGTCGGGGCGGGCGTCCGGGTGCCGCCAGCCGGCGATGTGGCCGCCGGAGCCCTGGACGAGGGCCCCGAGGGTGAGTCTGCGTGCGGTGGGGTCGGTCATGTGGTCCTCCCGGTCATGCGGGCAGCCGGGGTACGGCGGCCAACAGACGGCGTGTGTACGGGTGTTGGGGGTCGGCCAACACGGATGCGGCCGAGCCCTGTTCGACGGCGCGGCCGTCCTTCATCACCAGCACGTCGGTACACAGACGCCGTACGACGCCGATGTCGTGGGAGACGAGCAGCAGCGTCAGCCCGTACGCCTCGGCGAGGTCGTCGAGGAGGGCGAGGATCTGGGCGCGCACGGACACGTCGAGGGCGCTGAGCGGTTCGTCGCCGACGAGGACCTTCGGCCCGGGGGCGAGGGCGCGTGCGAGGGCGATGCGCTGCCGCTGTCCGCCGGAGAACTCGTGCGGATACCGGCCGCGCACGGAGGGGTCCAGGCCGACCGCGCGCAGCAGTTCGTCGACCTTGTCGTCGTGGTCGCCGGGCAACCTGAGGCACTCCAGCGGCTCGGCCACGATGTCGCGGACGGTGGCGCGCGGGTCGAGGGAGCCCATCGGGTCCTGGAGGACGACCTGCACCTCGCGCCGGAACCACGGCAGCCTGCCCGGTTTCACCTCGCGCCCGCGGTAGTGCACCGTTCCGGTGTCCGGCCGGTCCAGGGCGAGCAGCAGCCGGGCCAGGGTCGACTTGCCGGAGCCGGACTCCCCCACGATGCCGAGGCTGTCGCCTTCCCGCAGCTCCAGGGACACGTCCTGGACGGCGTGGCGGTGGACGGCCGGCGCGAACAGCGAGGTGCGCGGCAGCCGGAAGCTGCGGCTGAGGCCGGTGCCCTTGAGAAGCTGTGTCATCGAGGGACCTCCTCGGCCCCTGTGGCGCGCGCGGCGGCCACCAGCCGTTGCGTGTAGGGATGTTGGGGACGGCGTACGAGGGTGTCGGTGGCGCCTTCCTCGACGAGCCGGCCGTCCTTGAGCACGGCGGCCCGTGAGCAGAGCTGGGCGACGACGGCGAGGTCGTGGCTGATGAACAGCAGCGCGGTGCCGTGCTCGCGGACCAGTTCGTCGAGGAGCTTGAGCATGTCGGCCTGGACGGTGACGTCGAGGGCGGTGGTGGGTTCGTCGGCGATGAGCAGGGCCGGGCGGGTGGCGAGGGCCATGGCCAGGCCGACGCGCTGGCGCTGGCCGCCGGAGAGCTGGTGCGGCCAGGAGCGGACGATGAGTTCCGGGTCCGGCAGGCCCACCTGTGCGGCGAGTTCGACGGCGGCGGTCCGGGCCTGGCGCCGGTTGAGCCCACGGTGCAGTCGCAACGGCTCGGCGAGCTGCTTGCCGATGCGCATCAAGGGGTTGAGGGCGCTCATGGGTTCCTGGAAGACCATGGCCATGCGCTCGCCGCGCAACCGGGACAGCTCCCGGTCACCGAGGCCGAGCAGTTCCTGACCGCCGAGCCGGATGCTGCCGGTCGCCCTGGCGCCGTCCGGGAGGAGGCCCAGCACGGCCAGTGCGGTGAGCGACTTGCCGGAGCCGGACTCGCCGATCAGGGCGAGGCGTTCACCGGGGTCCATCGACAGGCTCACCTCGTCGACGACGGTCGTCCCGGCGATCCGCACGCTGAGGTCGGTGATCGTCAGCAGGCTCATGACGCCTCCCGCAAACGCAGGCGGGCGTCGGCCGCCTCGCGTACTCGCAGGCGTGCATCAGCCGCCTCGCGCAGCCCGTCGCCGAGCAGGTTGAACCCGAGCACAGAGGCGGCCACGGCGAGCCCCGGCCAGATGACCAGCAGCGGACGGGCCGCGATGTACTGCTGCTGCTCGTGCAGCATGCGCCCCCAGGAGACCGCGGGCGCCGGCGCGCCGAACCCGAGGAAAGACAGGGCCGCCTCGGCGAGCACCGCCACGGACAGCACCAGCGAGAGCTGCACAACCAGGGTGGGCGCGATGTTCGGCAGCAGGTGCTTGCGGACGGTGCGCCAGGTGCCGGACCCGGCGGCGTGCGCGGCCAGTACGTAGTCGGTGTTCAGCACCCGTCCGGCCTCGGCGCGGGCGACCCGGGCGAGGTTGACGCCCGCGCCGACGCCGACCGCGGTGACCACCGTCCACGTGGAGCCGCCGTACACCGCGGTGAGGATCATCGCGATCAGCAGCACTGGGAACGCGATGAGCACGTCGGTGAGCTGGACGACGGCGGCGCCGATCCAGCGCGGCACGAGCACCGCCGCCAGTGCGAGGGCGAGCCCCACGACAGCGGCGATCGCCGCCGCGAGCAGGGCGGTCAGCAGCGTGCCGCGCGCTCCGGCCAGCAGCTGGCTCAGCTCGTCGCGCCCCAGCCGGTCGGTGCCGAGCAGGTGCCCGCCGGAGAACGGCAGCAGCCAGCCGTCCTGCGGACGCGCGAGGGTGGGGTCGTACGGCGTCCAGACGAGGGAGACCAGGGCGGACAGGACAAGGAGGCCGACGAGGACCAGGCCGACCGCGCCGCTGCGGTTCTTCAGGAGCGCTCTGGAGACGGTCATACGGCGCTCCGCAGCCGGGGGTCGATCAGCCGGTGCGCGAGGTCCACGAGGAATCCGATGACCAGGACCGCCCCCGTGAGCAGCAGGATCTCGCCCTGCACCTTGTCCAGGTCCCGGTTGCCGACGTCCGTGATCAGCATCTGGCCGACGCCGGGCAGCACGAACACCTGCTCCACCACGACCGCTCCCGCGACCAGCGCCGCGATCTGGAGGCCGAGCACGGACACCACGGGCACGGCCGCGTTGCGCAGCCCGTGCCGGACCAGTGCGCCGGTGCGCGTGTGGCCCTTGGCGCGGGCGGTGCGCAGCCAGTCCTGGTGCAGGACGTCCAGTACGGCGGAACGCACGAACCGCAGCAGGACGGCGCCCTCGGACAGGGCCAGCGTCAGCCAGGGCAGGACGAGGCTGCGCAGCGCCTGCCCCGGCTCGGCCCAGCCGTCCACGGGGAACCCCTGCGCGGGCAGCCAGCGGACCTGGACGGCGAACACGAGGACGAGCAGCAGCCCCACCCACAGGGTCGGCAACGCGATGCCGAGCTGCCCGAAGGCGTTCACCGCGCCACCGAGGCGCGAGTTCCGGCGCACGGCGGCGACGATGCCCAACGGCACGGCGAAGGCGAGCGCGAGGACGACCGCGCCGGCGGCCAGCGGTCCGGTCACCGCGAACTTCTCGGCGAGCTGCCCCGACACCGACGTACCGTCGAGGACGGACCTCCCGAAGTCGCCGGTGACGACTCCCCCGATCCAGCTGCCGTACTGCGCGGCCAGCGGCCGATCCAGGCCCAAGTCATGGCGTACGGCGGCGACTTGAGCGGGCGTGGCCTTGATGCCGCCGATGGTCTGGGCGATGTCGCCGGGCAGCAGCCGCAGCACCAGGAAGATCAGCACGCTGGCGGCGAGCAGGGACACCATCAGCAGTGCGGCCCGGCGCAGCACATACAGGGTCACGCGGGCCTCACTTCTTCTTCGCCACGGCGAGGTCCGCGAGGTCGTACCGGTTGCTGGTGAAGTTGCGCGGCACGCCGGTGACCCCGCTGCGCACGACGGTGAGGGTCTGGTTGACGAACAGCCAGTCGGCGGCGGCGTCCTGGGAGACCTGCCGGGCGGCCTTCTTCAGCAGCGCGTCCCGCTCGGCGTCGCCGGTGGCGGTCTGCGCGGCGGCGTACCACTTCTGGACGTTCGCGTTGTCGTAGCCGAAGTAGTAGGCGGGGTTGGCGAAGTTGTTGAGGTCGCGGGCTTCGGCGTGGTCGACGAGGCTGAGCTGGTAGTCGTGCTTGGTGTAGACGGCGTCGAGCCAGGTCTGGAACTCCACCTGGCGCACAGTGAGTTGGATGCCCACCTGCTTGAGCTCGGAGGCGAGGTAGTCGCCGATCTCCGTCGGGTAGATGTTGGGGATCTGGACGGTGAGCTTCAGACCGTCGCCGTAACCGGCCTGCTGGAGCAGCTTCTTGGCGGCCGCCGGGTCGTGGGCGTCGATCGCGGTGAGGTCCTCGTAGCCGGGGTCGGTGGCCGGAACGGGGCCGCCGACCGGCTTGGCCGCGCCGCCGAGGGTCTTGATGAGACCGGCGTTGTCGATGGCCCGGCGGATGGCGCGCCGTACCCGCACGTCCTTGGTCGGGCCGGCGGCGTTGTTGAAGGCGAGGGTGAACTTGTCGGTGGTGTCCCCGCGCAGGACGGTGTACTTGCTCTTGTCGGAGAACGGCTGGAGCAGGGTCGCGTCCGCGGCGGTCTCGATGTCGGTCTGGCCCGTCTGCTGGGCGTTGTTGGCCGCGTTGTCGTCCTTGATGTAGTGGAAGACGACCTTGGCGACCTTGGCCTTCTTCCCCCAGTACGCGTCGTTGCGGACGAAGGTGACGGATGAACCACGCTTCCAGCCGGACAGCTTGAAGGGCCCGGTGCCGTTCTCGCTCCCGGCGAGGGAGGCGAAGTCGGTGCCCTTCTTGAAGACGATGCCCGCCCGGCCTGTCAGACCCCAAGTGAAGCCCGTGTCACGGTGCTTGAGGGTGACGACGACGGTGTGGTCGTCGGAGGCGGAGACGCTCTTGACCGAGGCGAGCGCCGCGGCGTCGGGGTTCTTCGAGCCTTTCGCGGTGACCTGTTGCAGGGACCAGACGGCGTCGGCCGCGGTCACCGGCGTGCCGTCGTGGAAGGTGGCGTTCTTCGCGAGGTGGAAGGTGTGGGTGAGCCCGTCCGGCGAGGTCTCGTACGACGTGGCCAGGCTCGACTCGATCTTGTTGTTCTCGTCGCGGGTCAGCAGGCCCTGGTAGACGTTGTCGAGCAGGATCTGGTCGAGGGCAGCGCCCGCCGTGGAGGCGATGTCGAGGCTGGTCGGCTCCAGGACGAGGCGTACGTCGACCGTGGCGCCGGTGTCGATGGCGGCGGGCTGGGCGGCCTGGCTGGTCTGTCCGGCGTTCGCGGGGTCGTCCGTCGAACCGGTGCCGCACGCCGTCGCGGCCAGGCCGGTGAGGACTGCGGTGGCGGCTAGCCGGAGGGCGGTGGTGCGGCGCATGGCGGATCTTGCTCCCTGGGTGTGGGCGGTGGAGGTCATACGGCGGCGGCTGCCCGCCAGCCCGCTTCGCGCGGTGGGCTTCATACGGCGGCCGCCCACAGGCCGGTTTCGAGGTCTGCGATCAGGTCGCCGACGCCTTCCAGGCCGACCGACAGCCGCACGAGGCCGGGCGTGACCCCGGCCGCGGTCTGCTGACGGGGATCCAGCTGGGCGTGGGTGGTCGAAGCGGGGTGGATGACCAGACTGCGGACGTCGCCGATGTTGGCGAGATGGCTGAACAGCCGGACCCCTTCGACGAACCGTTTGCCCGCCTCCAGGCCGCCCGCCAGCTCGAAGGCGAGGACCGCCCCGGCGCCGCGCGGCAGATACCGCTTGGCCGGCACGTGCCAGGGGCTGGAGGACAGTCCGGGGTAGTGCACCCGCGAGACCTGCGGCTGCTGCTCCAGCCATTCGGCGAGCGCCTGGGCGTTGGCGACGTGCCGTTCGATGCGCAGGCTGAGCGTCTCCAGGCCCTGGAGGAGCAGGAAGCTGTTGAAGGGCGAGACGGCAGGTCCCAGGTCCCGCACCAGCCGGGTGCGCAGCCGCAGCGCGTAGGCGAGGCCGAGGTCGGAGAAGGAGTCCCAGAACGACAGCCCGTTGTACGTCGGATCCGGGCGGGTCAGCCCCGGCCAGCGGTCGGGATCGGCGCCGAAGTCGAAGCGGCCGCTGTCCACTACGGCCCCGCCGATACCGGTGCCGTGGCCGGACAGGAACTTGGTGGTGGAGTGCACGACGATGTCGGCGCCGTGCTCGAAGGGCCGCAGCAGGTAGGGCGTGAGCACGGTGTTGTCGACTACGAGCGGCACGCCGGTCTCGTGGGCGATGCCGGCCACTGCCTCGATGTCGAGGACGTTGCCGCGGGGGTTGCCGATGGTCTCGCCGAAGAACGCCTTCGTGGTGGGGCGCACGGCCGTGCGCCAGGCGGCCAGGTCGTCCGGGTCGTCGACGAAGGTGACGTCGATGCCGAAGTCGGCGAACGTGTGCTCCAGGAGGGTGCGGGTGCCGCCGTAAAGGGACGAGGAGGCGACGATGTGGTCGCCCGCGCGGGCGAGGTTGAGCAGGGCGAGGGTGGTCGCGGCCTGGCCGCTGGCCACGGCGACCGCCGCTGTTCCGCCCTCCAGGGCGGCGATGCGCTCCTCGGCCACGGCGGTGGTCGGGTTCGACAGCCGCGTGTAGGCGTGGGTGGTGAGGTCTTCCAGTTCGAATGCCGCGGCGGCGTGCGCGGTGTCTCGGAAGACGTAGCTGGTGGCCGGGTGGATCGGCACCGCCCGCGCGCCGGTGGCCGGGTCGGGGACGGCTCCGGCGTGTACCTGCCGGGTCTCGAAGGCCCAGTTGCTCATCGGCTCTCTCGCTTCTCCAGTACGTCGGACCACCAGCGCTCGGCGACCCGGGGATGGGAGCGCAGCCAGCCGACGACGGCGTTCTCCCCGAAGGCGGCCAGCAACGGGTTGTCCGGGTCGTCCGTGACACCCCGACTCAACGCCGCCAGTTCCGGCGGGAGTTGGAGCGGCTTGACGACCGCGTCGAGGCGCGGACCGAGGAAGAAGGGGATGGAGTAGCGGTGCACACCCGGCTGCGGACTCACGACCCGGTGCTGCGTGGCTTTCAGATAGCCCTGGGTGGCGATCTCCAGCATCTCGCCGATGTTGAACACGAAGGCGTCGGGCACCGGGACCGCATCGATCCACTCGCCGTCCTCGCGCTGCACCTGGAGCCCACCCACCTCGTCCTGCTGGAGCAGCGCGAGATACCCGTAGTCCTTGTGCGCGCCCACCCCCTGGTCGGTGTCCGCGGCGGGGCGCGGCGGATAGTGCACGATCTTCACGTGGACGGCCGCCTCGTCGTCGAACCACTGGTCGAAGTAGTCCTCGTCCTGACCGAGCGCGGCTGCCAGGGCCCGCAGCACCTCACGGCTCACCCGCAGCGCCTCCGCCTGCCAGCGCAGCACGATGTCCCTCAACTCCGGTAGCGCGGAGGGCCATTGGTTGGGGCCGATCAGACGCAGGTAGTCGGGATCGTCGGGGCCGACATCGAGCGCCTCCCGTTCCGGTCCGATGTCGATCTGCTCCCGCCAGTCGGCGCTGCCTGCCGTGTACTCGGTTCCGGTGCGCGTATAGCCGCGGAACTGGGGCGAGTTGAGGTTCTCGATCTCCAGCCGCCGCTCCTCGGGCAGCGCGAAGAAGGCGCGGGCCGCGCTCAGCACCTCGTCGCGCAGGGATGCGGACACGCCGTGCCCGGTGACGTAGAAGAAGCCGACTTCATGAGCGGCGGCGCGGAGTTCGGCGAGGAAGGTGTCACGGTCGGCGTCCGGGGCGCGGAAGCGGGAGATGTCGATGACGGGCAGGGCTGTGGGCTGGGCCATGGGTATTCCTTCGCGGCATGGCAGGCCGACTGCGCATCACAACTGCCCAGCTATGTGGGCTGGTTGAAGGGCAGAAGCGGGCTCAGGCGGAAAGAGGAAGAGAGAGGGTGCGGGTCGCGGGCCGGGGAACGGCGATCAGCAACAGACCTGGTCGAACTGGTCGGCGCGGCGGCTCACCCAGAACGGGTCGAGCAGCACCGTGTGTGCCGTGCCAGTGGTCTCCATGACCGGATCAAAGCACACCCCGGAAGGTGCGTCCACCACACATCCCGCAGGGTGAGACACCGCCGCAATGCTGGTGAATTCCGCCGCCGTTGTGGTTATCTGGCTCCATGACCGTGCTCGTGACCCGCCGCCACGTGGACTACGTGCGTGTCACCACCACGGGTTGTTCCGCCGTGAGCTGACGCCGCGCTCCGGCTTCTGACCAGCATCTTTCTCACCGCTTCACGCTGACCGCGGCCCTTTCGGCGGCGTCTTCCAGCGCTGCGGTTCCTTCACACCTCCCCACCCTCACCCTCCGCACAGGGAGCAGCACCATGAGCCAGCCCATCGACTCCGTCACCGCCGGCCACACCCCCGAGGAGACGCCCGCCGGGCCCGACACCTCGGCCTGGTCGTTCGAGACCAAGCAGATCCACGCCGGTGCCGCGCCCGACCCGACGACCGGAGCCCGGGCGACGCCGATCTACCAGACGACGTCGTTCGTGTTCCGCGACACCCAGCACGCCGCCGACCTGTTCTCGCTGGCCGAGCCCGGCAACATCTACACCCGCATCCACAACCCCACCCAGGACGTCTTCGAGCAGCGGATCGCCGCGCTGGAGGGCGGCGTCGCGGCCGTGGCGCTGTCCTCCGGGCAGGCGGCGGAGACCCTGGCGATCCTGACGCTGGCGAGCGCGGGCGACCACATCGTCTCCAGCACCTCCCTGTACGGCGGCACCTACAACCTGTTCCGGCACACGCTGCCCAAGTTCGGCATCGAGGTGTCGTTCGTCGACGACCCGGACGACGCCGAGGCCTGGCGGGCGGCGATCCGGCCGAACACCAAGGCGCTGTTCGCGGAGACGCTGGGCAATCCGCGCGGCAACGTGCTGGACGTGCGGGCGGTCGCGGACGTGGCGCACGAGGCGGGTGTGCCGCTGATCGTGGACAACACGGTCCCGACTCCCTACCTGCTGCGGCCCATCGAGCACGGCGCGGACATCGTCGTGCACTCGGCGACCAAGTTCCTGGGCGGGCACGGCACCGCGATCGCGGGTGTCGTCGTGGACGGTGGCACCTTCGACTTCGGTGCGCACGCCGAGCGGTTCCCCGACTTCACCGAGCCCGACCCCAGCTACCACGGTCTGCGGTACTGGCCCGCCCTCGGTCCGGGCGCCTTCGCCATCAAGCTGCGAGTGCAGTTGCTGCGCGATCTCGGCCCGGCGCTCTCGCCGCACTCCGCGTTCCTGCTGCTCCAGGGCGTGGAGACGCTGAGCCTGCGCATCGAGCGGCATTCCGCGAACGCCCAGGCTCTGGCCGAGTGGCTGGAGCAGCGCGACGAGGTCGCCGCCGTCCACTACCCGGGACTCGAGTCCAGCCGCTGGTACGAGGCCGGGCAGAAGTACCTGCCGCGCGGTGCCGGTGCCATCGTCTCGTTCGAGTTGCGGGACGGCATCGAGGCGGGCAAGCGGTTCGTGGACGCCGTCGAGCTGTTCAGCCACCTCGCCAACATCGGCGACGTCCGCAGCCTCATCATCCACCCGGCGTCCACCACCCACAGCCAGCTCGACGAGGAGCAGTTGGCGGCCACCGGCACCTCCCCCGGCCTGGTGCGGCTGTCGGTGGGTATCGAGAGCCTGGCCGACCTCAAGGCGGACCTGGAGGCCGGGTTCCGCGCGGCCAAGGGCGCGTCCTGAACACCGTATTGACGCCCTCCGAGGTCCCCCTCCCGCCGGCCACCGGGGCCTGGCGGGAGGGGGACCCGCCCGGGCGTCGCCAGTGGTACGCCCGGGAGAAGCCGCTTGCGTTGGAGGCGGGCGGTGAACTGCCGGGCGCGCGGCTGGCGTTCGAGACGTGGGGGCGGCTCGCGGCGGACGCGTCCAACGCGGTCCTCGTCCTGCACGCCCTCACCGGAGACAGCCACGTGGTCGGCCCTGCCGAGCCCGGGCACCCCACCCCCGGCTGGTGGGACGGCCTCATCGGACCGGGGCGGGCCCTGGACACGGACCGCTGGTTCGTAGTGGCGCCGAACGTGCTCGGCGGCTGCCAAGGCAGTACCGGGCCGTCGTCGCTCACCCCGGACGGCCGCCGCTGGGGCGGCGACTTTCCCTTCCTGACCCAACGTGACCAGGTCGCCGTCGAGGCCGACTTGGCCGACGCGCTGGGCATCGACCGGTGGGCGCTGGTGATCGGCGGCTCGATGGGCGGGATGCGGGCACTGGAATGGGCCGTGTCGTATCCCGAGCGCACCGATGCCCTGCTGCTGCTCGCCTCGCCAGCCGCTGCGAGCGCCGAGCAGATCGCCTGGGCCAACATCCAACTGCACGCCATCCGCGCCGACCCGCACTGGCGCGGCGGCCACTACCACGACACCGGTCAAGGACCGCACGCCGGACTCGGCCTGGCCCGGCGGCTCGCCCACGTCACCTACCGCAGCGAGCCGGAACTCGCCGTCCGCTTCGGCCGTACACCCCAGGGCGCGGAGGACCCTTGGAACGGCGGCCGGTACCAGGTCGAGTCCTATCTCGACCATCACGCCGCCAAGTTGGTGCGCCGCTTCGACGCGGGCAGCTACGTCGTCCTGTCCGAGGCCATGAACAGCCACGACATCGGCCGGGGCCGCGGCGGCACCCGCGCCGCCCTGCGCCGGGTGACGGCCAGAACACTCGTGGCCGGGGTCGACTCCGACCGCCTCTATCCACCCTCACAGCAGGCGGAACTGGCGTCGGGCATCCCCACGGCCGACGACCTGCGGCTGATCGAATCCCCCTACGGCCACGACGGCTTCCTCATCGAGGTGGAGCAGGTCGCCGCGCTCGTGGCAGAGCTCGTCCGCTGAGCGGGTCCGGCGAGTCCCGGCCCGCCGAACGGCTCAGCGGGTACGGGGAGCCCCGGCCCGCCGAGCGGCTCAGCGGGTACGGGGAGCCCACGGCCCGCCGAACGGCTCAGCCGCCGAGTTCCAGCGGCCGCGCCGGGTCCTTGGACCACTCCTCCAGTGAGCCGTCGTACAGCGATACGTCGTCACGCCCGAGCAGCGTGAGCGCGAGCGCCGCACCCGCCGCCGAGATGCCCCCACCGCAGTACAGGACGACCGGCGAGTCGCCGGCGTCCAGCACGGCGCCGACCCTGGCCGCGAGGTCGGCGTCGGGGAGCACGCGGCCCGCGGAGTCCAGCAGTTCACGGCCCGGAAGGCTGCGGCTGCCGGGGATGTGCCCGCGGCGGCTGTAACGGGTGGGAGCGGAGCCGTCGAAACCGCCCACCGGCAGGGCACACACGAGGGCGCCAGGCTGCTCGCCACGGCTGATGGCCGTCACTTCGTCCACGCTCGTCCACATTCCGGGACGTACCACCGGAGTGACGGGAGTCCCGGCAGGCTCGGGAGTCTCCTGGCCGGAAGCGACCGGACGCCCGGCCGCTTCCCACGCCGCCAGCCCTCCGTCCAGCACGGCCGCCGGCACGGAGATCGCCCGCAGCATCCACCACAGCCGGGCCGCCCAGATCCCGCCGCCGTTGTCGTACGCGACCACCGCGCTGCCCTCCCCCACGCCGAGCCGGGCGAGCGCGGCGGCCAGCGCCTCGGGGGTGGGGACGGCGAAGTGGTACGGCGCGTCGTGGTCGGAGAAGTCGCCGGTCAGGTCGGCGTGTCGGGAGCCGGGGACGTGCCGCTCGGCCCAGGCGGCGCGGCCGCTCGCACACCGGTAGTCGCCGTCGTGCCGGGGCGAGGGCAGCAGGGCGGTGGCGTCGAGGACGACCACCCGGGGGTCGTCGAGACGGGCGGCGAGCCAGGTGTCGTCGACCAGGGGGCCGGGCAGCAGGGAGGTCATGGCGGCCGATCGTACGCCTGTGAGCTGGGCGTATCGCCGGTCGAGCCAGATCGTCCCATATTTCGGACTGCGCTTGCGTGGCGTCCCGGGTATGCCGTTATGGTTTCGGCCATCTACGCGGGAGCCCCTACCCGGCTGGGCTGAGAGGGCGTCTGGGATCCGTTCCTTCGAACGCGGTCCCCATGGGGACGCCGACCGCACCAACCACGCCAGCCAGGCGTCCCGCGTAGGAGTTCACGTGTCTGCAGCAGTCGAGCCGAAGCGACCGGTGTCCCACACCCCGGTGCGCTGCTCCTGTTGTTGTCGCTGACGCTCCTCACCCCCCTCTCACCGTTCACCTCGCGCTCTCGCGCACCCTCTTCGGAGTACCGCCATGCCGCACATCCGGGTCATGCTCGATTATTTCCACCCTTGGCCGAATTCAGCAGGTCTGTACGTCTCCCGTGCCCGTGGCTGGTTCGCCGAGGCCGGGCTCGACGTGGAACTGGTCGTCCAGGATCCGGGACGTGGTGACACCCTCGAGTACCTGGCACGGGGCGAGGTGGACTTCGGGATCTTCCCGCCGAACCGGCTGCTCGCTCGCCGCGCCACCCACGGTCAGCCGCTGATCGCGGTGGCGGCCGTCAACCACCGTGGCCTGGAGGCGATCCAGACCACCACCTCGACCGGCATCACCCGCCCCCGCGACCTCGCCGGCCGACGCCTCGCTCTCAACCCGACCCCACGCGGCCGTGCCATGGTCCGCCACCTGGTCGCGGCCGACGGCGGCGACCCCGACGCCGTGCTCCTCGTCGACGCCGGCACCCGCGAGCTGACCGTCGACGACATCGAGGCCGGCGAGGCCGACGCCACCTTCGGCAGCTACTGGTCCTGGGACGCCCTGCGCGGCGACCTGCCCGAGGAACGGCGGCTGACCTGGCCGGTGGACGAGATCGGCGCACCCCGCTACCACAGCTATCTGCTGGGCACGAGCGAGTCCCTGCTCGCCGAACGACCCTCACTCGTCCGGGACTTCCTCGCCGTCACGGCCCGGGGCTATGCCGCCGCCGCACGTGAGCAGGACGACACTCTGACGCTGCTGGAGGGCGTGATCCCGTACTTCCCCCGCCCGCTCATCGCCCGCTCGCTCGCCCTGATCGCCCCCACCTGGACGGATCCGGACGGCCGTTGGGGCGTCATCGACGAGAGCCGGATGGGCCCGTACGCGCACTGGCTCGCGGAGAACGGCGCCATCGCGCACGACCGGGACTGGGACAGGTCCTTCACCAACGGCCTGCTGGACGTGGCCGCGTGACGTTTCTGACCCGGCGGCTCGCCGTCGACTTCAAGCGAGTGGCCAGCGCGCTGTGTCGGGCCTGACCGCCTCGCACAGCCTGCCTGTCTCCCCTCCCTACGAAGGACCCGTCATGCACCGCCGTACCCTGCTGTCCGCCATAGCCGCGACCTCCCTGCTCGCCGTCACCACGGGATGCCAGGCCGACTCCTCGGCCGCCGCGAAGGACGGCACCACGACCGTCACCCTCGCCCTGGACTGGACGCCCAACACCAACCACACCGGCATCTACGTCGCCCAGGCCAAGGGCTGGTTCAAGGACGCCGGGATCGACCTGAAGATCGTGCCGTACGGCTCCACCGCGCCCGAGACGCTACTCGCGAACCACAAGGCCGACTTCGGCATCTCCTACCAGGAGGGCGTGACGACCGCACGGGCGGCCGGCGCGGACATCACCTCCGTGTACGCGGTCACGCAGAAGACGAACGTGACCATCGCCGTACGCGCGAGCCGCACCGACGTCGCCTCTCCCAAGGACCTCGACGGCAAGACGTACGCCGGTTTCGGTGCCCCCTACGAGAAGCCGCTGCTCCAGAAGGTCATCCAGAACGCGGGCGGCAAGGGCGACTTCAAGCAGTTCACCCTCAACACCTCCGCGTACGCCGCCCTTTACGCGGGCAAGGCCGACTTCGCGATGCCGATGCCGACCTGGGAGGGCCTGGAGGCGGAGCTGAGCGGCAAGCCGCTGAAGAACTTCCAGCTGTCGGACTACGGCTTCCCGGCGATCTACTCCACGCTCGTCGCGTCCTCGGACCAGTTCCTGAAGAAGAACCCGGCGGTCGCGAAGAAGTTCGTGGCGGCCCTCGACAAGGGCTACCGCTACGCCGCCGACCACCCCGACCAGGCGGCCGACCTGCTGATCTCCCAGAACAAGAGCGTGCTCACCAACACCGAACTGGTGAAGAAGAGCGAGGCGCTGCTGGCCAAGGAGTACTACAAGGCGGCGGACGGCACGATCGGCACCCAGAGCGCCGAGCGCTGGCAGGCCTTCACCGACTTCGAGTACCAGGCGGGGCTGCTGGTGGACGCCGACGGCAAGAAGCTCACCAAGGCCCCGGACACCTCGGCCTTCTTCAGCAACGACTACCTCCCGGCCGCCAAGTGACCTCGCTGCTGCGGTCGTTGTGGCCGCCGCTGCTGGTGCTGACCGTCGTGGTCGGCGGCTGGCAGCTGTATGTGAGCGCCGCCGGGGTCGATCCGATGACGCTGCCGTCCCCGGCTCGCGTGGTGGAACAGGGCTGGCTGAACCGTGCGGAGCTGTGGACGCAGACCCTGCCCACGCTCCAGGAGACCCTCCTCGGCTTCGCGCTGTCCTTCGCGGCGGCCTGGCTGGTCGCCGTCCTGCTGGACTTCTCCTCGGCGGCCCGCCGGGGCCTGTATCCGCTGCTGGTCGCCTCGCAGACGATCCCGATCGTCGCCGTGGCGCCCCTGCTGATCATCTGGTTCGGTTTCGGGCTGCTGCCGAAGATGCTGGTCGTGACCCTGACGACGTTCTTCCCGCTGGCCGCCAACCTGGCCGCCGGCTTCGCGGCGACCGACCGCGAGGCGATGCGACTGCTGCGTTCCCTGGGCGCGGGCCGGTGGCGGGCCTTCCGTCTGGTGCGCGTCCCGAGCGCGATGCCGTACTTCTTCGCCGGGCTGCGGGTGAGCATCACCTACGCCGTCGTCGGAGCCGTCTTCGCCGAGTACGCGGGCGCCGAGGCGGGCCTCGGGATCTATATGCAGGCGCAGAAGAGCGCGTTCCGTACGGACCTCGTGTTCGCGGCGGTGGGGGTGACGGCGGCGCTGAGCATCGCGCTGTTCGGGGCCACCTATCTGCTGCAACGGCTGGTTCTGCCGTGGGAACGGAAGGTGGGCAAGTGAGTAGTCTGCGGATCGAGGGCGTGGGCAAGTCCTTCGACCAGCTCGAAGTTCTGCGAAACCTCGACCTCACCGTCGAACAGGGCGAGTTCGCGGCGGTCATCGGACCGAGCGGCTCCGGCAAGAGCACCCTGTTCAACCTGATCTCCGGTCTCGACCACCCCACGTCGGGACAGGTCCTGGTGGAGGGCGAACCGGCCTCGGTGGAGTCCGGCAAGGTCGCCTACATGCCGCAGAAGGATCTGCTGTTCCCGTGGCGGACCGTCCTCGACAACACGGCACTGGGCCTTGAGGCCCAGGGGGTGCGGAAGCGGGAGGCGCGGGCGCGGGCCGACGCGCTGTTCGCCGACTTCGGGCTCGACGGCTTCCAGAAGGCGTATCCGTCCCAGCTCAGCGGCGGCATGCGGCAGCGAGCGGCGCTGCTGCGCACGGTGGTGCTGGAGCGGCCGGTCCTGCTGCTGGACGAGCCGTTCGGCGCACTGGACTCGCTCACCCGGACCGACATGCAACTCTGGCTGGCCGACATGTGGCAACGCCACCGCTGGACCGTCGTCCTGGTCACCCACGACATCCGCGAGGCGGTCCTGCTCGCGGACACCGTCCATGTGCTGTCCCCGCGCCCCGCCACGGTCGTGGAGCGCGTCGACGTGCCACTCCCCCGCCCGCGCGGCGCTACGGACTTCACCGCACCCGAGTTCGCGGCGACCGAACGCCGGGTCCTGGAGGCTCTGCGCGGCACAACGGCGGTGAAGACGGCGTGAGTTCACATCTGGCGCACGGCCTGGGCACCGACCCGGTCGAACCCGACTGGACACCGCTCACGGACGCCGAGGTGACCGATGTCGTCGGCCCGGCACGGGTGGTGTGGCGCAGCCCGCGTCCGCTGTCGGCGGCGGCGGTCGTCGAGCGGGACGGGCGGCGCCTGTTCGTGAAACGGCACCACATCACCGTACGAGCCCTTGAAGGGCTGGCCGAGGAGCACGCGTTCCTGCGCCATCTGCGACGCCACGGCGCCCCGGTGGTGGAGGTACTGGACGCGGCGGAGCGCGGTGAGTGGACGTACGAGGTCCACTCGGCCGGCGTCGGCATGGACCTGTACCGGGACGCGCTGTCCTGGTCGCCGTTCCGGTCCGCCGTGCACGCGCGCGCGGCCGGTGAAGCGCTCGCCCGGCTGCACCTGGCGGCGGAGGGATTCGACGCGCCACGCCGCCAAGTGCAGCCGCTGGTCGCTTCGTTCACGGTGTTCGCGTCCAGCGAGCCCCTGCTCGCCCTGGAACACCATGTGGCCGAGCGGCCCGAACTGGCCGCAGCCCTCAAGCAGTTCCCGTGGCGCGAGGACACCGAACGCGTCCTGCTACCACTGCACGAGCGGCTCACCCCACACCTCGACGGACTCGCCCCCCTCTGGACCCACAACGACTGGCACGCCTCCAACCTGCTGTGGGACGCCGACGGCCAGGTGGCCACGGTCCTGGACTTCGGCATGAGCGACCGCACCACCGCCGTGCACGACCTCGCCACGGCCATCGAACGCAACGCCGTCCAATGGCTCCAACCCGGCTACCCGGTACGCGAGGAGGACGCCGTGGCCCTCCTGGACGGCTACCGTTCCGTGCGACCACTGACAGCCGACGAATCGGCCGCACTCCCCGCGCTACTGCCGTTGGTCCACGCGGAGTTCGCGCTCTCCGAGCTCGGCTACTTCCACGGCATCACCCGCTCGGCGCCCAACACCCGCCTGGCCTACGACTATTACGTCGGCCACGCGGAGTGGTTCTCCGGCGCTGAGGGCAAGCGCCTCCTGCGGCGACTGACGAAAGGCTGAACCGTGCTCATCGTCCTGGGCGGCCTGCCCGGCACCGGCAAGACCACCCTCGCCCGTCTCCTGGCGGCCCGGATCGGTGCGGTCCACCTGAGGGTGGACACCATCGAGCAGGCGATCGTCCGCTCCGGACTGGCACAGCACCCCGTCGGCCCGGTGGGTTACGTCGTTGGCTACGCCCTGGCCGAGGAGCATCTGAGGCAGGGACTGACCGTGATCGCCGAGTCGGTGAACCCGCTGAGTGTGACGCGGGACGCCTGGCGGGCCACGGGCATCGGGGTAGGTGTGCCCGTCTTCGAGGTGGAGGTGGTCTGCTCCGACCCGGCAGAACACCGACGCCGCCTGACCTCACGGTCCGTCGACATTCCTGACCTGCCGTTGCCGGATTGGCAGCAGGTCGTCGACCGGGAATACGAGCCATGGGACCGCGAGCGCGTCGTCGTCGACACGGCCGGGCAGGAACCGCGCGAGTCACTGGCCGCGCTGCTCGCCCGCATCCGGTCGGGCTGAAGGGCACCTGGCTGCGGTACGACGCGCGGTGCACAAGCGCCCTTGACATTCGCAGGGGTCAACGACGTACGTTGAACAAGCAAGTTCCTGACCGGTGGAGGCCTTCGATGGACGTACCTGGCGCGGCACCCCAGGGTGCGTGCACGGGTGCGCGGCTGATCACCCGGCGGCATGTCGACTACTGCCGTACCTCCTCCGCCGTCTGTCCTTCCGTACGCGTCTGACCCCTGCCGGCCCGTCCCGCCGGCTGTCTCGTCGTGGCCTCGCGCCGCGTGCCTTACGGCGACGAGTTCGCGTACATCTCGGAAGGAACGCCCCTTGTCCGGTCCTGCCCTGCACCTCGCCGTCGAGCTCGACGGTGACGGCGCCCACCCCGCGGCCTGGCGCCGCGCCGCCCATTCGCCCGACCAGTTGCTCTCCCCGCGCCGCGTGGCCCGGGTCGCCGCCGTGGCCGAGAACGCCGGGTTCACCCTGATCACCCTGAACGACGGCGTGCTGCCGCCCGGGGCCTCGCCCGATCCGGTGGGCCGTATCGGCGCGGTGGAGCGGGCGGCCTTCGTCGCGGCGTCCACGAGCACCATCGGCATCGCGCCCGTCGTCCCGGTCACGTATGCCGAACCCTTCCATGTCTCCAGCCAGTTGGCGTCCCTGGACCACATCTCCGCCGGCCGCGCCGGATGGGTGGTGGCGGAGGAGGAACGTCCCGAGGCAGCCCGTGCCTGGGGGCGGCCGCCGGTCGCCGACGCCGCCGCGCGGGCCCGGGAGTCCCGGGACGGAGTCGAGGTGGCCCGGGCCCTGTGGGACTCGTGGGAGGACGACGCGGTCATCCGTTCCGTGGCCACGAGCCGCTACCTCGACCGCGAACGGCTCCACTACATCGACTTCACCGGCCAGACGTACGCCGTCAAAGGCCCAGCGATCGTGCCGCGCCCGCCGCAGGGCCAGCTCGTCGTTCTGGGCCGGCCGGACCGGGTGCCCGCCGCGCAACTCGACGTCGCTCTCGTCGAGGGCCGCGACCTCTCGGCAGTCGGCGCGGCCGCCGCAGCCGCGGGCACGCCCCGCGTCTTCGCCGAGGTCGAGGTGGCGCTCGACACGCCCGGCGCCTCGGCCGCCGAGCGCGTCGCCGACCTGGAACGGCACGCGCCATGGGCCGACCGGGGAAGGCTGCGCCACGTCGGCTCCGCCGACCAACTGGTCAGGCTTCTTGGCGAGTTGAGTCGTCGCGCGGACGGCGTACGGCTGCATCCGCTGGTGCTGGACGAGGACCTGCCCGTCCTCTCCCGCCTCGTCCTGCCGGCCCTCTCCGAGCAGCGCCTCACCGCCCGCCCGCTGCCCGGTACGTCCCTGCGCTCGACCCTGGGGCTGGAGCGCCCCGCCAACCGCTTCGCCGCCGCAGCCGTGGCCGCCCAGGAGGACGCCCGATGACCCGCACCGATCCCCTCGACGTCCCCCGCCCGGACGCCCAGCTGCACTTCGGGGTGTTCTTCCAGGGGGTGAACCACTGGACGATCTGGTCCGCCCCGGACAGCGGTTCGCAGATCGACCCCGCCTCCTTCCGCAAGGTCGCGCAGACCGCCGAGCGGGGCCTGTTCGACGCGTTCTTCCTCGGTGAGGGGCTGCGGCTGCGCGAGGTCGACGGCAGGATCCACGA
This sequence comes from Streptomyces sp. NPDC032126, assembly GCF_055580085.1. Lineage (NCBI taxonomy): Bacteria > Bacillati > Actinomycetota > Actinomycetes > Kitasatosporales > Streptomycetaceae > Streptomyces > Streptomyces sp. NPDC032126. Next base: position 1,904,023 of record NZ_JBVIMA010000001.1, on the reverse strand, counting down.
CCTCGACGTGGCCGGACGGCCGGACGCCATCACCCAGCTCGCGGCGCTGGCCGCAGTCACCCGCCGGATCGGCCTGGTCTCCACCTCCAACTCCACCTTCAACGAGCCCGCCGATCTCGCCCGCCGCCTCTCCGGGCTCGACCTGCTCTCCGAGGGCCGCGCCGGCTGGAACGTCGTGACCACGGACAACGCCTGGACCGGCGCGAACTTCCGCCGCGGCGGCTATCTCGACCACGCCGACCGCTACCACCGCGCCGAGGAGTTCCTCACCGTGGCCCGCGCGATCTGGGACGGCTGGGAGGACGGAGCGATCGCCGACTCCGCGGGCGCACGGAGTTGGTCGGTGCCCGGTGCCGTACGCCAAGTGCGCCACCGCGGACCGCAGTTCGACGTGAACCTCGCCCCGACACTCCCGCGCAGCGCCCAAGGCCACCCGATGATCTTCCAGGCCGGTGACTCGGGTGAGGGACGCGACTTCGCCGCCCGCAACGCCGACGTCATCTTCTCCGCGCACGGCAACGACTTCGACGACGCGCTCGCCTTCGCCGTGGACATCCGCACCCGCCTGCGCGCCGTCGGCCGCCCCGACGACGACCTGCGGATCCTGCCCGGCACCGAGATCATCATCGGTGCCACGGAGGAGGAGGCCCAGGAGAAGAAGCGCTGGATTCGCCTCCAACAGGTCACCCCCGCAACGGCCTTGGGCATCGCCGGGCTCCTGTGGGGCATCGACCTCTCCGACCGCGACGCCGACGGGCCACTGCCCAAGGAGGACCCGGTCGTCGCCGAGAACGACGGCTCCTTCGGTGCCCGGCGCATCGCCGACCCGCGCGCCGTCGTGGCCGAATGGCGGGCCAAGGCGGAGACGCACGGCTGGTCACTGCGCGAGACCGTCATCGCTCTCGGCCCGCAGCGCGGCCACGTGGGCACCCCGTCCGCCCTGGCCGACAAGTTCGCCCACTACGTACGGCACGGCGCGGTCGACGGCTTCAACGTCACGCCCTACCTCATCCCCGACGGCCTCGACGACATCGTCGACCTGCTCGTCCCGGAACTGCAGGAACGGGGCGTCTACCGCACCGACTACACCGGCACCACCCTCCGCGACCACCTCGGCCTGCGCGAACCCCTCACCCACCGATCCGCCCCCGACCGCAGGCAAGCGGGCTGACCGCCTCACATGACCGACATGAAGCTGTCACACACGAACTGGAATGCCGGTTCGCCAAACACCCGTTCTGGCTGACATGACTGTTGGAGTAGCCCTCAACGCGTCCGACGCCCCAAACCAGGTCGACGCCACCGTGCGGCTGGCCCAGGAGGCCGCGGCAGCGGGTCTGCGGTCGGCCTGGTTCGGGCAGACCTTCGGCGCGGACTCACCCCAGCTCGCGGCCATCGTCGGGCGCGAGGTGCCCGCACTGCAGGTGGGCACCTCCGCGATCCCCGTCTTCGGTCGCCACCCGCTGCTCGTCTCCAGCCAGGCCCAGACCGCCCAGGCCGCGACCCACGGCCGCTATCACCTCGGTCTGGCCCTGGGCACGAAACTGCTGACGGAGACCGGCTTCGGCCTGCCCTTCGAACGTCCCATCGCGCGCCTGCGTGAATTCCTCACCGCTCTACGGCAGTTGACCGAGACCGGCACGGCCGACTTCCATGGTGAGCTGCTCACCGCCACCACCCCGATCCCGGCGCGTGTACCGGGCGCGGAGAACGGCGTACCCCTGCTGGTCGCCGCGATGGGGCCGCAAGCACTGCGGGTCAGCGGTGAGCTGGCGGACGGGATCCTGCCCTATCTGGCGGGACCGCGGGCCCTGGACGAACACATCGTCCCCGCCCTGACCGCCGCGGCCGAGGCAGCCGGCCGTCCCTCGCCCCGGATCGTGGCCCTCGTACCGGGCGTGGTCACGGACGACGTGGAGTCGGTGCGGGCGAAGGCCACCGAGAACCTCGCGTTCTACGAACGCATCCCGTCCTACGCACGCGTCATCGAACTCTCCGGCGGCCGACGCGCCGCCGACCTGGCCGTGATCGGCGACGAGAAGGCGGTGGCGGCCGAGGTACGGCGTTACCGCGACGCCGGGGCCACCGAGGTCGTCTTCTCCGGCACCGAGATCGCCGGAGAAGCGGACCGCCGACGCACCTGGGCACTCCTCGGCGAACTGGCCGAATGAGTACGCCTGTCGGGCCACCGGCCCGGCCCAACGCCCTCCACCCTTCAAGGAGAACTCATGACCACCGAGGCCACCGCAACGGATCTCCAGGCCTTCATCGACAACTGGCGGGAGTGGCACGACGCCCACGAGGCCCGGCTCGCCGCCCCGCACGGGTTCCTGGCGATCACCGGCCTGCACTGGCTCGACGACCGGCCGCAGCGCTTCCCCGACGCGCCCGGCACCTGGCGCACCGGCCCCGACGGAGTCGTCGTGAACCTCGCCGACGGTGAGGAACTGGTCGTCGACGGAACGCCGGTGCGGGGCGAACACCACTTCGGTGTGCTTCCCGAACGCGGCGGCGTCGACGCGGTCTGGGGCGACGCCGTCATCGAGGTCGCCAAGCGCGGCGGCAACGACATCGTCCGCCCCCGGCACCCGGACGCGCCGCTGCGTACGGCGTTCACCGGGACACCGGCCTACGCGCCCGATCCCCGGTGGGTCGTGAGCGGCCGCTACCTTCCCTTCGACGAGCCCCGCCCGACCACCGTGGGCGCCGCGGTCGAGGGCCTTGAGCACGTGTACGACGCTCCGGGCAGGATCGAGTTCGAGCTCGACGGACGTCAACTGTCCCTGACCGCGTTCCCCGGACATGGTGCTGGCCGGCTGCTGGTGCTGTTCACGGACGCGACCTCCGGAGTCACCACCTACGCCGCCAACCGCTCCCTGGCCCTCGAACCGCCCGCCGCCGACGGCAGCGTCGTCCTGGACTTCAACCGCGCCACGAACCTGCCGTGCGCCTACACGGACCTGGCCACCTGCCCACTGCCCCCGGCCGAGAACCGCCTTCCGGTGGCGATCGAGGCGGGCCAGAAGATCCCCCGCGAGCGCGGCGGGTCCTGAGCCGCGCTCAGTCCTGCACGGCGTCTCGGGCGGACAGCTCATGGGGAACGCGGCTGAGCCCCGCCCGTGCACGCCCAGGCACGGCTCGTCCCGGTTGCGGCATTGACGCACGACAAGTCCGCTCCGTACGATCAAGAACGGCATTGAGTGTCAGCGTCAAGCCCTGGCTGGCTGACCGGCAACCCTCCCGCGCGGTGGGGTGCTCCAGGTGAAAGCCCGGCGGGATCATCGATGATCCCGCAAGCGCGTGGCCCCCTTGAGCGGGCCCGGAGATGGGGAGGACCGGCATGCGTCGTCACAGCGATGACCTCAGCGCCTCCTTCGCCGTCGCCACGGTGTTCTCCCGGCTCTCGCGCCGCCGGCACATCGACCTGAAGCGCTCGACCAGCTGTCTCTGTCAGGCCTGACGGGCGTTCCCACCGCCGGTCGACGTCCGGCACCGGTCGTCGCCGCACCCGTCTCCGCCTGATCCCGCTCTTCTGCCGGATCCCCGTTTCCCCTGATCCCTGTCTGCACAGCGCTCCCCGCCACCGGCACCGCGCCGGCCGGGGCCGCACAGCCATGCGCGCCCGTGCCTCGTACGGCACCCCGTGCCTGGTGACATGAGGAGGAGAACCACTCCGTGACAGCACTTCCGGATTTCAGATCCCCCCGATGGGCGACGCTGACCGCCCTTCTCACCACCAGCGTGCTGCTGACCGCCTGCGGATCCGGCTCCGACGGCTCCGGCGACAGCAACGGCAAGCCGACGTCCGGCGGCACCCTGACCTTCGCGGTGGGTTCGGACGCCGGCTGCGTGGACCCGCAGCAGGTCGGCAGCAACGAAAGCATCTACTCGGTACGCCAGACCGTGGACTCCCTGACCGACCAGGACCCCGAGACCGGCAAGATCGTGCCGTGGCTGGCCAAGAGCTGGGACATCAACTCCGACGCCACCCAGTTCACGTTCCATCTGCGCCCGGGTGTCACCTTCAGCGACGGCTCCCAGCTGACCGCGCAGGTCGTCAAGGACAACTTCGACGCCGTGCCGAAGCTCGGCGCCCTCGGCGTCCTCGCCCAGGGCTATCTGAGCAGCGTCAAGAGCACCACCGCGGTGGACCCGCTCACCGTCAAGGTGACCTTCAAGGAGCCCAACGCCCAGTTCCTCCAGGCGACTTCGACCCACTCACTGGGCATCGAGTCGTCGGCGAGCGTCAAGAAGACCCCGCAGCAGAAGTGCAGCGACGGCGTCGTCGGGTCGGGGCCGTTCGTGCTGAAGCAGTACGTGCAGAACCAGTCGATCACCCTGGCCAAGCGCACCGGATACGCCTGGGGCTCCTCGCTGTGGTCCAAGAAGGGCGAGGCATACCTGGACAAGCTGGTGTTCAAGGTCGTGCCGGAGGCGGGGGTGCGGGCCGGCAGTCTTCAGTCCGGGCAGGTGGACGCGATCAGCAGCGTCGGCAAGGCCAACGAGGCGGCCCTCAAGGGCGGTCAGGTGACCCTCCTGCGCCGGGCCAACCCGGGCGTGGTGTTCGGGCTGGGGATCAACAACTCGCGGCCCGTCCTGAAGGACGTGAAGGTGCGCCAGGCGATCCTCGCCGCCGTCGACCGCAAGCAGATCGCCGATACCGTGTTCCCTACCGGCACCAAGCCGGCGACCAGTGTCCTGGCGCACACCACGCCCGACTACACCGACCTCTCCACGGACCTCGCCTTCGACGCGGCCAAGGCCAAGTCCCTGCTGGACGCGGCCGGTTGGCAGCCGGGCAGTGACGGCATCCGCGCCAAGGACGGCAAGAAGCTCAGCCTGGCCATCAGCTGGTTCCCCAACGCGGCCACCAACCAGCCCGCACTGGAACTCGTCCAGCAGCAGCTGAAGGCCGTCGGGATCGACGTGACGCTCAAGCAGGGCCAGGTCAGCCAGTTCGCCACCACCCTCCAGGGCGGCGACTTCGACCTGGTGTGGGGCAACGTGACCCGCTCGGACCCGGACATCCTGCGCAGCTCCTTCTCCACGCAGCTGGCCAACTTCTACCGCCTGCCCGCCAGTTCGCTGGACACCACACTGTCCGGGCAGGCCGCGACCACGGACACGGCCAAGCGCAAGCAGCTGGTGGCCGAGGCGCAGAAGCTGATCGTGCAGAACGCGTACAACGTGCCGGTGGTGGAGCTCCAGACCCAGCTGGCCGTGACGAAGAAGGTGCACGATCTCGCCTTCGACTCGGGCAGCCGCATCCAGCTGCACGACACCTGGATCGGCTAGCGCATGCGCCGCTATGTGATCAAGCGACTGGCGCAGGCGGTCGGGGTGCTGTGGGCGGCGTACACGGTGTCGTTCCTGGTGCTGGACTTCCTGCCCGGTGACCCGGTCACCGCGATGGCCGGTGCCGGGATGGACTCGGGGGACGTCGACCCGGCCCGGCTGGCCGCGCTGCGGCACGAGTACGGCTTCGACAAGCCGATCCTGGCGCAGTACGCCGACTATCTGGGCCGGGCGGTGCGCGGGGACTTCGGCGACGCGGTCTCCACGGGCCGCCCGGTGACCTCCACGCTGGCCGACGCGCTACCGCAGACCCTCCAACTGACCGGTGCCGCACTGCTGTTGGCGGTGCTGCTCGGCGGGGGTCTCGCGGTGGTGGCGACGTACACCTCGCGGCGGTGGCTGCGGCAGCTCCTGCTGTCGCTGCCCCCGCTGGGGGTGTCGGTGCCGACGTTCTGGGTGGGGCTGCTGCTCGTCGAGGTGTTCTCCTTCCGGCTGCACTGGTTCCCGGCATTCGGCAACGACGGACTGCGAGGACTGGTGCTGCCCGCCGTCACGCTGGCGATCCCGACCGGCGCGCTGGTCGCCCAGGTGCTGGCCAAGAGCCTGCTCACCGCGCTGGACCAGGCTTACGTGGAGACCGCCCGGGCCAAGGGCGCCGGCCGGTGGCGGGTGCATCTGCGGCACGCGCTGCGCAACGCGTCCCTGCCCGCGCTGACCGTCGTAGGCCTGCTGGTCGGGCAGCTGATCGCCGGTTCGGTGGTCGTCGAGACGGTGTTCTCCCGCGACGGCCTCGGCCGGGTGACCGCGGCGGCGGTCACCGTGCAGGACATCCCGCTGGTCCAGGGGGTGGTGGTGTTCGGGGCGCTGATCTTCGTGGCGACGAATCTGCTCGTCGACCTGATCTATCCGCAGCTCGACCCGCGGATCGTGGTGGCCTCGGACAGAAGGGCGAGCTTCGCATGAGTCAGAGCCTTGTCGACGACATCGACGACCCGGCCGACGCCGCCCTCGGCCTCGCCCGGCCGGTCGAGACAGGACCGAAAACGGCCTCGGCGCCGGGCCGCCGTGCGGACCTACGGCGGTTCCTGCTGCGCCGCCCCGGTCTGCTGCTGTCGGGGACCGTCCTCCTCCTGGTGGTGCTGGCCTCGTTCTGGCCGGACCTGTTCACCTCGCAGGACCCGTTGAAGGGGGTGCCCTCCGAGAACTTCCGTGCTCCGAGCGGCAGTCACTGGTTCGGTACGGACGAACTGGGCCGCGATGTCTTCTCCCGTGTCGTCCATGGTGCCCAACTCTCCCTCAAGGCAACGATCATCGCGGTCCTGGTCGCGTTCGTGGTCGGCGGACTACTCGGCGTGGTCGCCGGGTTCGTCGGCCGCTGGGTGGACGACGTACTGATGCGCTTCGTCGACGTCCTGCTGTCCATTCCCGCGCTCTTCCTGTCGCTCGCCCTGGTCACCGCGCTCGGGTACGGGACGGTGAAGGTGGCGTTCGCGGTCGGCATCGCCAGCGTCGCCTCGTTCGCCCGGGTGGCGCGGGCCGAGGTCCTGCGGGTGCGGCAGGCGGTGTTCGTGGAGGCGTCACGCGCGTGCGGGGCCCGCTGGTACTCGGTGCTGGGCCGGCATGTGCTGCCCAACGCCGCCGGCCCGGTGATCGTCCTGGCCACCCTGGACTTCGGCACCTCCATCCTGGCCGTGTCGGCGCTGAGCTTCCTCGGCTACGGCGCGCCGCCGCCCGCCCCGGAATGGGGGACGTTGATCTCCGACGGCCGCAACTACCTCGCCAACGCCTGGTGGCTGACCGCGCTGCCGGGGCTGACGATCGCCGCGACCGTACTGGCCACCAACCGCATCGCCCGAGCGCTGGACGGCGAATGGTCCCGGCAGCGATGACCGACGAACGTGAGAACGGTGAGGACGTGACCACACCACTGCTGGAGATACGCGGCCTGTCCGTGTCGTACCGCACCCGCGGCGGCACGGTCCCGGCCGTCCGGGGCGTGGACATCGATGTCCTGCCCGGGCAAGTGACCGCCGTGGTCGGCGAATCCGGCTCGGGCAAGAGCACGACCGCCCACGCCGTCACCCGCCTGCTGGCGGCCAACGGCACCATCGACGCGGGCACGGTCCGCTTCGGCCGGCACGACCTGGCCACACTGTCGGAGGCGGAGCTGCGCACCGTGCGCGGCGCGCGGATCGGGCTGGTCCCCCAGGATCCGACGGTCTCCCTGAACCCGGTCAAGCGGATCGGCGACCAGGTCGCCGAGGTGCTGCGCATCCACGGCCTGGCGACCCGCCGCTCAGCCCCGGCCGAGGCGATCGCCGTCCTGGACCGGGCCGGGCTGCCCGACGCGGCCACCCGCGCACGGCAGTACCCGCACGAACTGTCCGGCGGCATGCGCCAACGCGCCCTGATCGCCATCGCCATCGCGGCCAGACCCGAGCTGATCATCGCCGACGAGCCCACCAGCGCGCTCGACGTCACCGTGCAGCGGGTCATCCTCGACCATCTCCAGCGCCTCACCGAGGAGTCGGGCACCGCGGTCCTGCTCGTCACCCACGACCTCGGGGTCGCCGCCGACCGAGCGCAGCGCCTGGTGGTCATGTCCCAGGGCAGGGTCGTGGAAGCGGGCCCGACCCATGACATCCTCGCCAACCCCCAGCATGAGTACACCCGCCGACTGCTGGCCAGCGCACCGAGCTTGACCACCGCCCGGCCCCGCACCCCGGCCTCCGCGCCGAAGGCCGATGCGGTCCCCCTGGTCGAAGTCCGCCATCTCGTCAAAGAGTTCAGGCTGCCCCGCACCGGGGACGGCCCCCAGGTCCTGCGCGCGGTCGACGACGTCAGCTTCACGCTCCATCGCGGTCAAACCCTCGCGTTGGTCGGTGAGTCGGGCTCGGGCAAGTCCACCACCGCCCGCCTGGCCCTCCGGCTCACCGACGCGAGTGCCGGACACATCCTGTTCGACGGCAGCGACGTCACCACCGCGCGCGGCGCCCGGGCCAGAGAGCTGCGCCGCCGCGCCCAGCTCGTCTATCAGAGCCCCTACGCCTCCCTCGATCCCCGCTTCTCCATCGGCGAGGTGATCACCGAGCCGCTGCGCGCCTTCAAGGTCGGCGACCGCACGTCCCGGCTCGCCCGGGCCCGCGAACTGCTCGACCGGGTGGCACTGCCCGCCGCCACGCTGGAGCGCCGTCCTGCGGAGTTGTCGGGCGGGCAGCGGCAGCGGGTGGCGATCGCCCGCGCCCTCGCCCTCTCCCCCGACCTGGTGGTGTGCGACGAGCCGGTCTCCGCGCTCGACGTGTCCGTACAGGCCCAAGTCCTGGACCTGCTCGCCGAGTTGCAGGCCGACACGGGGGTGGCGTACCTCTTCATCTCCCACGACCTGGCCGTCGTACGCCAGATCGCGCACCAGGTCGCCGTCATGCGGTCCGGCCGGATCGTCGAGACAGGCCCGCCGGAGGAACTGTTCACCCGCCCCCGCCACGCGTACACCCGCGAGCTGCTCGCGGCGATCCCCGGCGGCCGCGTCCCCTTCCCCGCCACCGCCGAATCCACTACGAGCTGAGGGCCGCATGAGCACTCCCACCATCACGTCACTGGCCTTCCTCACCCCCGGCAACTTCGCCGACGACGACCCGTACACGGGCCTGGAGGAGACGCTCCAACTCTTCGAGTACGGCGAACGGTTGGGCTTCGACGGCGCCTGGATCAGACAGCGTCACCTCGAACACGGCGTCGGCTCGGCCGCCGTTTTCCTCGCCGCGGCCGGCCAACGCACCGAGCGCATCGAACTGGGCACCGCGGTCATCCCGATCGGCTACGAGAACCCCTTCCGCCTCGCCGAGGACCTGGCCCTGGCCGACGTGCTGTCCCGGGGGCGCCTCCAGATCGGCTTCAGCACCGGCATGCCGCACGCCGACCTGCTCGGCGACCTCGTACACGACGGGAACTGGCGCGACTACGACCTCTCGTACGGCAGGATCGCCCGCGTCCTCGACCACCTGCGCGGCGACTACCTCGGCGGCCCGGACACGGTCATCCACTCACCGGGCAACGTCCAGCGACCGCGCCTGCAACCGCACAACCCCGCTCTGACGCACCGCGTTTGGTACGGCGGCGGAAGCCTGCGCTCGGTCCGCTGGGCCGCCGAGAACGGCCTGAGCCTGCTGACCGGCAACATCGTCACCGGCGAAGGCACCGACGACTTCACCACGGCCCAACTGAGCCTGCTGACCGAGTACCGCCGCACGCTCTCCGCGAGCACTCCGGCCCGAGTCGCGCTCGGCCGGGTCATCGTCCCCTTCGACAGCGCCGACGCGGCCGGCCGGGCCCGCTACCGCGCGTACGCGGCCGGCCGCCACGCACGGACCCTGGCCCCTCAGGGCCCGAAACGCACCCTGTTCGCCCCCGACGTGGTGGGCACCGCCGAGCAGATCCTGGAGCAGCTGACCGCCGATCCCGTCCTCGCGGAGGTGTCGGAGCTGCGCCTGGAACTGCCGTACGAGTTCCATCGGGAGGAGTACGAACAGATCCTGCATGACGTACGACACCTGATCGCACCAGAGCTCGGCTGGCACCCGGCGTCCCTGACGGCGCAGGAGGCAGCCGTCCGATGAGTCCCCTTCCGGAACCGGCCGTGCGACTGGAGGTTCACACCCGCGAGCCGCTCGCGGACGGCCACCGCTTCACCGAGGCGGGGCGGCTACGCCGATGAAAGAGACGCAGGAACGATCGCCGACTTCGTCACCATCGCCGCGACACACGCATCGAGGACCGAGCCGAGTGCCGGTCTCGAGGACCTCCTGGTGAGCGTCGCCGACAAGGTCTGGACCGTTCTCGCCAGGAGTGCCCTGTCCACCATCCAGCCAGTGATCATCACAGCCGACCACGACGTCCGGCTCGCCTTCTGACACGAAATTGTTCGACGCGAGGAGATCTTCCGGGTGCCGGCGGACGGCCCGGCCGTCTATGTCGGCTTGCGCGGGTGATGGAGCTGAGCGGCTCGATCGGCGGCCCCAACGACCTGCCGTAGGGACGGCGCGTCGCCCACACGCGACCCCGACTCCGGCTCGGCGTAGGCCGCCGGACAGGATGATGCGCGGGATGCACCCTCGTGGCGCCAACTGATGTGAGGTATCTGGGGTGTTGGGCAGCTGTTGTTGGCACGATGGCCTTGTGGAGAATCGTGAGAACAGTCAAACCCCGTCTGCAGGCCGGACTTTGAGAGTGCGGGTATCGGCCGAGCAGGGTGTGGAGACAGAGACGTATCTGGTGTCGCTGTCGGATTGGCTGGTTGCGGAAGAAGCGCTGCGCGGCCGGGTGGAGCTGCCGGCCCGGACGCCGCAGCCGGGGCAGATGGGGGCCGCGCTGGGCTCCGGCGGAGCGGGAGCCGTGCTGGCCCGGTCCCTGTCGACCTGGCTGGTGCAACGCCGTGCGGACCTCAGGTCGCCGGGAGTCCAGCCGAACCGACCGGGCGCGCCGCCGGGACGTCCCTGGCACGGACGGCTGCGGGGGCCGGGCACCTCGAGCGCTGCACGCTCGCCGAGGCACCTGTACCAGCCGCCGGGCGCGGCAACTGCTCTGCCCTTTTCCGGAGGGGGGTGCGGTGCCGCCCGAATGCATGCCGGTCGGCGGTGCGGGACGCGGCAGGCGGTCCCAGTGCGCTGCGCGCCCTGCTCCCTCGCTTCGCGCTGCCGACCTCCCTTGCCCTCGGCGCTCTGCGCCTCATGGCCCCGGCTCGCAACCGGGGGGCGCCGCGCAGCTCTGGTGCGGAGCAACGTGATCGCCCAGCTGGCGAACCTGGCGACGCATCCTTGCGTCGGCCGGGGCCTGGCCGCGAAGACGCTCACGCTGCGCGGCTGGGTTTACGGCATTGCCACCGGCGCGGTCGACCAACTCGGCCCCGGCACGGGTTCACCCGCCGCCCTGGCGGCCTGAGCCGTCTTGTCCCTCTCCTCCAGGCCGCCGTCCGGCAGTCTGGTCCCCCGACCGTTCGCGTCCGCTGTGCCCGCCGTGGTGCCGGCGCGTAGGAAAGGAACACCTCATGGTGCACGCCCAGTTCGACCCCGCTGCTCGCCAGGCTCTGGCCGCCGAAGTCGTCGAGGCCAAGACGCGCAAGGACCTGTCCTGGCAACAGCTCGCCGACGCCAGCGGCCTGTCGGTCGCATTCACCACCGCCGCCCTGTTGGGTCAGCATCCCCTGCCGGAGGCCGCGGCGAAGGCGGTCGCCGAACTGCTGGACCTGGATGAGGAGGCGGCCGTACTGCTGCAGACCATCCCGGTCCGCGGCTCCATCCCCGGCGGCGTCCCGACCGACCCGACGATCTACCGCTTCTACGAGATCGTCCAGGTCTACGGCACCACACTCAAGGCCCTGATCCACGAGCAGTTCGGCGACGGCATCATGAGCGCGATCAACTTCAAGCTCGATGTGAAGAAGGTCGCCGACCCCGAGGGCGGCGAGCGCGTGGTGATCACCCTGGACGGCAAGTACCTGCCCACCAAGCCCTTCTGACCCAGCCGAGCGACCAGGGCCGCCACTACGGGCCCCCGCCGCCTCACCGGGCCCCAGCACGGCATGGGGTCGCGGTGAGGCGGCGGGGCCTTGCGCTCACTCCGGCCACGGGATCAGTCAGAACGACAGCCGCTAGGCCATGCCTGGCAGTCGTTAGTGAGCGGGTCGGCGGAGCCAAAGGATGAGTGAGGCGATGTGGAGTCCGGCCCGGTAGCGGGTTGCCAGCTTGTCGAAGCGCGTTGCGATGGCTCGGAATTGCTTGAGGCGGCTGAAGCAGCGCTCGACCACGTTGCGGGCTTTGTAGAGCTCGCGGTCGAAGGCCGGTGGTTTGCCACCCGCTCTGCCGTGGCGCTGCCGATTGGCCCTTCGGTCGGTCCGCTCCGGGATGACTGCGCGGATGCCCCGGCGCCGCAGGTCCTGTCGGACCTCCCGTGACGAGTACGCCATGTCGGCGATGACCGTCTCGGGTCTTCGATCGCCTGGAGCCGCACCGCCCTCATAGACGCCGCCGATACGGCTCTAGGCAATGTCAGTCCCGTGCCTCAAGATGCCGATCCAGACGTCCAGCAGCCGGCTGCATCCGCTGCCGCGTCCGGCACCACCCGGCGCGTCAGCTGGAAGTCCACCATCACGGTCGAAGCAGTCCGCTACTTTGTTCCGTACGAGCTGATCGACAGCCTGGTCTGGGTCGCCCGTCACCGGCGAGGCCGGCACGGCGAACCGGTCTTGGAAAGCGTACTCGGTGAGCCCCATGGGGCGGTGACAAGGTCGACCTCGGCCGATGTTCATCATGGCGCCGCCCGGATCCCCAGGACCCGGGCGGCGTCGTGTGGTCGGCGTGGGTGTCAGGGAGTCAGCTGCCAGCGGGCGATGTAGCCGACGTCGATGGCTGCCCAGTCCTGCACGCGCAGGGTCCAGGTGCCGTTGATCGGTTGCGCGGAGGCGTCGACGGTGAAGGTCTGGTCGACGTTGTCGGCGGAGCCGCCGCTGCGGTTGAGCAGGGAGTAGACGGTGCCGTTGGGGCCGACGAGGTCGACGGTGAGGTCACCGCGGTAGGTGTGGACGATGTTGACGTAGACCGAGGTGGTCGCGGAGGCGTTGCCGTCGCGGCCGGTGATGGTCAGTGGTGACTCCACGGCGGGCCCGACGTCGGGGATGTCGACGCGGGTGTTGCTGGCGTAGACGTAGCCGATCTTCCAGGTGAAGGTGTCCGTGGCGGTCGCCCCGGTGCTGTCGGTCACGGTGATCGTGACGTCACTGGTGCCGACGGTCGTCGGGGTGCCGCTGATCAGACCGGTCGGGCTGATGCTCAGGCCGGCGGGCAGTCCGGTGGCCTCGTAGGTCAAGGCGGCGCCGGTGTTGGTGGTGTAGGCGTCGAGCTGGAGGCTGACGCTCTGGTTGATGCCGCTGATCTGGTCGGCGGTCGGGGCGAGGTTGACGCCGAGGGCGATGCGGTGGCCGACGTTGATCGCGGCCCAGGCGTCGGCGACGGCGAGGTAGGTCGGGCTGTAGGCGCCGAACAGGTCGGTGGCGGCCGACAAGGTGGCGGTGCGGGCGCCGGCGTAGTTGGTCGTGGAGGTCATGTACGTCGTCAGCGCGCGGTACCAGATCGCGGCGGCGTTCTGGATGCCGATGCCGGTGACGGGCTGCCCGTCGTACGTCGGGCTGTCGTAGGCCACGCCATTGACGGTCTTGGCGCCGCTGCCCTCGGAGAGCAGGTAGAAGAAGTGGTTCGCGGGGCCCGAGGAGTAGTGGACGTCGAGGCCGCCGAGGGTGGAGCTCCAACTGTCGCGGGAGGCACCGTCCTTGGAGGGCTTGTCCATGTAACGCAGCGGTGTTCCGTCACCGTTGATGTCGATCTTCTCGCCGACGAGGTAGTCGCCGGGGTCGGCCGGGAGGTTCTCGTAGAACTCGACGGCGGCGGCGAAGATGTCGGAGGTCGCCTCGTTGAGCCCGCCGGACTCCCCCGAGTAGTTCAGGCCCGCGGTGGCGGCCGTGACCCCGTGGCTCATCTCGTGGGCGGCCACGTCGAGCGCGGTCAGCGGATGGGTGTTGCCCGAGCCGTCGCCGTACGTCATGCAGAAGCAGGCGTCCTGCCAGAAGGCGTTGACGTAGTTGTTGCCGTAGTGGGCGCGGCTGTAGGCGGCGACACCGTCGTTGCGGATGCCGTTGCGGCCGTAGGTGTCCTTGTAGTAGTCCCAGGTGGCCGCGGCGCCGAACGCCACGTCGACGCCGGCGGTCTGACGGTTGGACGGAAGTCCATTGCCCCAGACATCGTTGTCGTCCGTGAACAGGGTTCCGGTGCCCGAGGTGCCCTGGTTGAGGTCGTACGTCCGCTGCCCGGCCCGGTCGGGGTCGACGAGCTGGTACGTCGAACCGGACAAGGTGGAGCCGACCGGGACCTCGCCGGCGTACTGGCCGGTGCCGGAGCCGGTGTGGACGTGCTCCGCCGCCAGGAGCTCCTTGCCGGTGTCGGCGTCGGTGACGACCTGGAGTTCGCTGGGGGTGCCGTCCTTCTGGACGCCCTCGACGAGGGTCTCCCAGGCCAGCACGGGCTTGCCGGTCCCGGCCCAGACCACCAGGCGGGGCGCCCGCTCCGTCTCGGCCCCCTTGACCTTGTCCTTCTTCGAGACGCCGAGGGCCTTGGTGGCGGCACCGGCGGCGGTGAGCTTCGGACGGAGCGAGGGGAGTTGGAGTCGGGCGGGGCTCGCCTTGGTGACGGTCGTACGACCGCTCTTGTCGTGGACGACCAGGTCGCCGCCGAGGACGGGCAGCCCGGCGTAGGTGCGCTCGTAGCGGGTGTGCGTGGTGCCGTCGGCGTCCTTGATGACGTCCTTGACGACGAGCTTCTCCTGGGTGCCGAGGCCGATCCGCTGTGCCGTGCGGGGCGCCGCGGACCGGGCGCTCTTCATCAGGGCGGCGCGGCGGGCGGGCGTCAGGGACGACTGGGCGGCGCCGGCCCTGGGGGTGGCGGTGATCTTCGTGGGGCCCGGGTCCGCCGGGACCGCGGTGGCGAGACCGGGGGCGGCGAGGGCGAGCAGGGAGCCTATGGCCGTGAGGGCGAGGGCGGTGGTGTGTCTGCGCCCGACGAGAGCGCGGCGTCGCAGGGACAACGGGTTCTCCTTCGATACAACGGACGGCCCGTGGTGGGGGGTCGTGGAGGTGACGGAGCGGCGGTGTGTGCCGGTCCGGAGTGCTGCACGGCATGCGGGTTGAAGGAGGTGGGGGGTGGAGGGCGGAGGCTTGCTCCGTGTGGGGATTTGGTCAAGGAATGGTGAACTTCCGCAGAAGAGTGGCACTGCGCACACAGTTTTGTCATGGGTGCGCCAAAGCAACGGCTGGAATTGACCTTGCCGGGCGGGCATATCGGCACAGACGGCACCGGTTTTCGGCCGCACGCCAAGGGCAGGGTGAGGGTCGCCATCGGGTGGGTTTGATCTACGGCGCGAAGCCGCCGGCGTGCGGCGCCGCGGCGGGCGTGCCCTCGATGACGGGGTTCGTCGTGCTGTGCTCTGCTCAGTCGTCACCGGCCTCGCTTGTCGCGGTGGATGCTTGGTTGGTGCCGCCTCTATGTCACCGCGATCGAAGATCCTTTCCCGGAGACGGAGTTGGGCAATTGCTGGGAGTGGCTTCGGGAGGAAGCTGGGATGCTGCTGGGACGTCAGCCCCGAGGAGGCTGAGGACGGCCCGCTGGTAGACGGCGTACACCGTGGGGAGTTCGGGAAGGTGGGCGCGTTCGTCGATGCCGTGCAGGCCCTCGTACGGCACGCCGAAGCCGGCGGTGGCGGCGATGCCCTCCCCGGCAGCAGGTTGCCGATGTTGGACGGGCCCGCGCCTGCTGCCCGGCCGGCCGCACGGCCGCCCACGAAGCACAACGGGTCTCACTGCTCTCTGAACCAGCACGGCCTGCCAAGCCTGAGCGCCCGCTACTCGGCCATGATCGAAGTGGTGGCGGACATGCCGCCGATCGTCATCAGCGATCTGTTCGGCGTCAGCTCCCGCACAGCCCACAAGTGGGCCCCCTTCGCACGGGGCAGCTGGGCAGACTACCTCGGCGTCCACCAGAGCGAGGAAGAGATGGTCGGGACTACCAACCCACCGGGAGCGGACCGGAGGTCGCGCTGCAGCTCCGCGCCATTCTAAGGGGACGGTGCGGGGCCGTCGTCAGTCTCCTGCCATGTACTCGTGTCCGGATTCCAGCGCAGGGTCTTTCCACGCACTTGCTCCGAGGAAACATCGAGTTCTATGACGGCGAGTCGGGCCTCCTCGGTGAAATCGTCCGGCAGAACTAGGGTCGTGGAATTGAACGTTTGTGGATCCTCGATCTCCAGATTCCTGGAGGTTCTATTGCGTCTGCGCGTTACCTTAATACGCCCGAGCGCCTGACTGGTGGACTCTCCAAACCTTTCTCCGAGCTTCGTTGCAAACGTTTCGAGGAACGGCCCCAGCAGCTTGACGGCCAGGAACCCGACGACGATCTCCTCAAAGGCCGAAGCGGGCGCCGCATGGACGTCGTCCCACTGGCCTGATGCACCGTCCTGGGTTTCCTTTACTATCTCTGCGGCGCACGGCGACGTTGAATGAGACCGCTCCCGGCTCGGAGAGTCGTCTTCGACCGAGGGTCGGGGCACCAGCGGACCCATTAGGTTCCTGATCCGTCGAGGGAGGGTTTCCCGCTTCCAGAGAGCCGCATTCCTGGCCTGCTCCTGCGTGCCAGCCTTTTGGAATATCCTTGTGGCCTGGCCAAATGCACATCCGGCGCCAGAAAGCGCCCATTCACGTTGCCTGATGATGCCAGCGTTTCGTTCGTCTTTTCCGAACCAATTTCCCCACGTGGTTTCGGGATCACCCCCGGTCTCCGCTAACTCAATGCCGCGCTTCATCAGAATCTCCGCTTGGAACAGTCGGACGTCTGGGCTGGGGGCAGTTTCATCGGCCTGGTCATGGAAAAACCTTGCTTCCTCGATGCGGCCAGCTTCCTCCAGGGCCTGACCGAGCACAGTCAGGGCCAACGCTTCGCCAGCGACATCGCCGCGTTCCCGAGCCTTGGTGACAGCTTCCCAACCAGCATCGACGTCGAACGCGATGTCTGTCCGACGCTGAACTTCGCGGTGAGCGGAACCGCCGCGGTTCCTGAGGGTCGGCTCTGACTCCAAGGCGCCGTCCTGCGGCGATGACTGCCCCGGGACCGGTTGACTGTTCGATCGGCGAGCCGGCTGTGTGGGGCGAGTCTGCTCCGACTCCAACTGGCCATCCTCATCTGCTCTCACCAGAAGCCTCCTTCGGAACTCGACGCAGCAACCAGTGAATCAGTCCGAATAGTTCCCTCCCACACCCTGTTTCAGCGACTCCGGAAGTGACGCGGTGCGGTACGACTGTCCAGTCTTTCGTGAGTCCACCTGCGCTGGTCCGCCGCAGTATCCTCCCCGACATCAGCAGCCATGAAGGCCGCGTGATCCGCGGCGTTCACCCTTGCGGCCTCTGATCCGGCACCGAACTGGCCGCTCAAAACGGGGGCTTCCGCTGCCTGTTTGACGACGGCGGGAAATAGCGCAGGGTCGGAACACTGCCTCCTCACCAGTAGGACGTCGAGGCGAAGGCGCCGTCACGAACCCGGTCGCCGTGCCTTCCTCCGGGGCGACCGACAGCGCGAGCAGCGCTGTACCTACCAGGACCGCGAATCCGAACGCCATGACGACCGCATGCGCCGGATGCGCGGCGGGGGCACTGCCCCGGAGCCTGCTTCCGGCGGTCGGGCGTCAGGGAGCCGTCAAGAGTCGGCGGAGGCCGCGTCCAACGGGGCCCGTGACCAGGCCCGCAACCAAGTACGGCACCCTGTGACGCGTGTCCTCCCTGCCTCGCCCGTCTCAACTCACGCCGCCAAGCAGCCACATGGTCGTCTGCGATGACGACGCGCTCGCCCACCGGCTCGCAGCCGAAATGCAGGAGGTCCGCTGGGAGCGGGTCACGCTCGTCGTTCCCGAAGCCGACGACACAGGCGGAACCGGCCGCACGGGCGCGGAGTCGGCGCACTGCCCGGGCGTGATGACCAGCGAGAGCACCCTGTAGCGGCCGTCCGCGCTCAGGTGGATCTTGGGGCCGAGAGGACGTCTGAGTAATGCCTACTCCCCCTCGCACCCAGGCATTGAACCGAGCGCCGGCGACGTGTTCTGTGACCCGTATGGTTCCCACGGATCGCCTTCTCGCCTTCACGGCCATGTCATTCCTGCTCATCGTGATTCCCGGCCCCAGCGTGCTCTTCGTGATCGGGCGTGCTCTCGCGCAGGGTCGACGGGCCGCCCTGACCACGGTTGTCGGCAACACCCTCGGGGCGTACCTCCTGGTCGTGGCCGTGGCGTGCGGGATCGGATCGATCGTGGAACGGTCGGCCGTGCTGTTCCTGTCGCTGAAACTGGCCGGTGCCGCCTATCTCGTGTACCTGGGGGTGAAGGCACTGCGCACACGACGGTCGATGCGCACTGCGTTCGACGGTCACCAGGCCGGCCGCGGTGGACTGGTCACCCTCTGGGAGGGGTTCGTCGTCGGGGTGTCGAATCCCAAGACGATCGTCTTCTTCGCCGCGGTCCTCCCCCAGTTCGTCGATCGCGACCGGGGGAATGTCGTGACGCAGATACTGCTGCTCGGTCTGGTGTTCAACCTCATGGCGGTCGTCTTCGACAGTCTGTGGGGTCTGACGGCCGCGACGGCCCGGGACTGGTTCGCCCGCTCGCCCCGGCGTCTCGCGGCCATCGGCGGCGTCGGCGGGCTCACGATGATCGGGCTGGGGGTCACCGTGGCCGCGACCGGACACACGGACTGACCGGCTCCCGCGCCGCGACGTGTCGGTCTCAGGAGGAGCCTTCAAGGGCGGTAGCGAGGTGACTGCGGTGGCTGGTGCCCAGCACTCTCCGCTCGGCGGGTGGCAGTCCCTCGGCGACGAGAGCCCGGGAGAATTCGCTGAGCAGCAGCGGTTTGCCTCCGGTGGCCTAGGGCCTGTCCGGCGGATCAGGTCGCAGGATATCGGCGGGACCTCGTCAGCGCAGGTGAGCGGGGCCTGGTGCGGCCAGCTGCAAGGCGGAGGAGCGCGGCGATGCGGAGCATCGGCAAGCGACGACAACGCCGCAGATGGGCGTGCCAGGCCCCGCGTCTGCGGCATGATCCGCCGGACAGGCCCTAGTGGCAGGCGGCGGCGAAGGCCGGGGCGGGTTCCCTGCTGGTCGGACAGCAGCAGGTCGGTCAGATGCTCGGCGGCGGCGCCCTGCTCGCCGAGGCGCGGGGTCACGACGAGCAGGAGCCGCAGGTCCGGCAGGCGCGGCAGCAGATGGGCGAGGAACCGCAGCGATGTCTCGTCGCCCCAGTGCAGCTCGTCGACCGGGTCGCAGAGTGCAGCAGCGGCTCGTAGAGCTGTCGTACGAGTCTCAGCGACGGACGGGGCCGGGCTGATCATGGCCGGACGTCGAGTGTGATGCCGCGGGCTCGGAACGCTCCGGTCAGGTCGTCGGACAGGAAGCGTCGCGCGTCGGTGTCGCCCTTGAGATGCCCGTCCATGTGGGCGGTGCACAGCGCGCGCAGGGTGTCGCCTCCGTGCGCGGCGGGGCACAGTTCCGCGAAGGGCCGCGATGCCTCGGCCAGGGCGACCAGATCCATCCCCGCGATCCTCATCTGTCCGCTCAGCCACATCTCCCGGACCGAGTCGTGCGC
The DNA here is from genome assembly GCF_055580085.1 of Streptomyces sp. NPDC032126. Lineage (NCBI taxonomy): Bacteria > Bacillati > Actinomycetota > Actinomycetes > Kitasatosporales > Streptomycetaceae > Streptomyces > Streptomyces sp. NPDC032126. The sequence goes on along the minus strand of NZ_JBVIMA010000001.1, from coordinate 1,884,513 downwards.
CACCTCGGCGTCGTCGTTGAAGTGGGTATGGCCGGCGCCCCGCAGCGCGGCGAACTGTTTGGGGGCGGCGAGGTGTCCGTGGAGGTCGAGCATGTCGTCCACGGAGATGACGGCATCCTGCGCGCCCGCGAGGAGGAGGACGGGCACCGGTCTGCGCCAGGCCGCCGACCTGAGCAGGGAGCCGAGCAGCGGGGACTGCGGAAGTCGGCCGCGACTGCCGGTGGGGACGGCCACCGCGAGGACGGCACCGATGCGGTCCTCCTCCTCGACGACCTTCAGGGCGGTCCACCCGCCCAGGGAGATCCCGCAGATGCCGATCCGCTCGGGGTCGACGAGGTCCGCCACCCGTGTCGGCCCTGCTCCTTTCAGCAGGCTGTCCAGGAGGAAGCGCACGTCGGCACGGCGGTCGCGGAGGGTCTGCGGCAGGCCCGTGTCGAAATCCAGTTCGGCGCTTCCGGCGGCGGTGAGGGCGTTCTGAAGGTCCTCGGCCGTGTCCCCCGTGAAGTCGGGGGCCGCCACGACGTATCCGCGTGCGGCCAGGTGGGTGCACAGGTGGGAGGCGTTGCGGCGGTGCCCCCAGGCGCCGTGGCAGTACACCACGAGCGGGAAGCGGCCCTCGGCCGCGGTGGCGTCCCGTACGGCGTGCTGGGTGGCCGGGGGCAGTCCCGGGGCGGCAACGTAGTGGTCCGCCGTCCGGTCGTCGAGGTCCTGGCCGCGGTGGGCGGCCGTCGCGGGGTACCAGATCTCGACGGGCAGCCGGCGCTCGCGTGACGCGTCGACGAGGTGGGTGGTGATCACGCCCGCCGGGGCCGGACCGCGGGCGAAGGGGTCGTAGGGCATGTCGCTCCTCGAAGCCGTGCCGGAGTGCGTACGGCCGTCAGCCGGCCGGGAGTCCGGACGCCGCCAGTTGGCTGCGTCGGCTGATGCCGAGCTTGCGGTACGCCGCCGACAGGTGGACCTCGACCGTCTTGGGCGTGACGAACAGTTCCTGTGCGATCTGGCGGTTGGTCAGTCCTCTGGTGGCCAGTTCGGCCACTCTGCTCTCGCTCGGAGTGAGGGACTCCGGCCCGCTGACCGCGGAGGTGCGCGGGCGGGCTCCCGCCGCCCGCAGTTCGTGCCGGGCGTGCTCGGCGAGCGGTGCGGCACCGCACCGGTGTGCGAGGTCGAGTCCCTGCGCGAGGTAATCGCGTGCCTCGGCGCGGGAGTTGCCCCGGCGTGCGTCGGCTCCGAGGTCGATCAGGGCCCTGGCGTACTCCAGCCGGGCCGGGGTGTCGCGCAGCACGTCCACGGCCTCGCGCAGGAGTGCGGTGCTCTCGGCGCGGGGCGCGACCAGACCGGCGACGCGCAGGGCGCGGCCCTGGGCGTGGGGAGCGCCCCAGGCGCGCGCCAGGCGCAGTTCGTCCGCCGCGTACCAGCGCGCCTCCTGTTCGCGGCCCAGCGCGCGCAGCACTGTCGCGGCCAGCGAACGCCAGGGCAGGACGGCCGGGTTGCGCCGCCCGTAGATCCCGTAGCGGCGCCCGGCCTCCAGCACGGCCGCCAGGGCTTCCTCGTAGCGGCCTTGCTGGGCCAGGACGACGGCCTGCGCGTACCGCGAGTAGTAGAACGGGCCGACCTCCTTGAGCGCGTCCGCGGGCGGCAGTTGCCCGAGCACCTCTTCCGCCTCGTCCACGCGTCCCTGCTCGGCGAGGGCCTCGGCCAGCCAGGCCAGTGTCGTGGGCCGCGTCATGGACACGTTGACGGCCATCGCGGTCTTCAGCGCGTCCCGCAGGTCGGTCGTGGCCTCCGCGAGGTCCCCTCTCAGCAGCCAGCCCCAGCCCCGGTACGTCTGCGCCGCACTGATCGACAGCAGGGACCCGGTCGCCCGCGCCTGAGCCAGCATGGCGTCGCACGCTTCAAGGCCCTCGTCGAGGTCTGCGGAGAGCAGGCACATGGAGATCGCGACCTGGATGAAGGCCGAGTCGGTGCCGGGCGCCCGGCCGGGGGCGCGGGCCGCGACCCGGCGTGCGCGGTCCCTGCTCGTGGGGTCGCAGCGGTGCATGTCGTAGGCGGCGATCATCGTGTCGAGGGCGCGGGCTCCGGGCGTATGGGCCTCGGGCAGCAGGCGCAGGTGGGTCACCCGCTCCAGGACGCCGTCCCATCCGGTGGCGAACAAGGCGACGACCATCAACGTGGCCTCAAGGCCCCGCTTGAGGTCGTCCTCCTCCTCGGGGAGGGCGTCGACGGCCTGTGTCAGCCGGGACACAGCCTGGTCGGCGTCCTTGAAGGCGAGCAGACGTGCCATTTCCCGTATGCCCGCGTGACGGCCGGCGACCACCGGGTCACCGGACAGCTCGGCGGCGGTGTCCAGGTACTGCACGGCGGAGCGCACGTCGGCCAGGAAGCCCGCCTCGCCCGCCTCGGTGAGGACGCCGACGCGTTCCTCGACGTCGCGGGGAGGCTCGGCGAGGGCGCGGCGCAAGTAGGCGAGCGCGGCTTCCGGGGCGCTGGTACGCACGGCGTCCGCGGCGGCCCTGCGCAGTGCGGTGACGATGTCCGCGTCACCGGCCGGCGGCAGCTGGAGCAGATGAGCGGCGATCTGTTCCGCGCGTGCCCCCTCCTCCGCCAGCCGCGTCGCGGCCCGGCGGTGCAAGCGCGAACGGTCGAAGGCCGCCGTCGATTCGTAGACGGCGGCCCGCACCAGGGGGTGGACGAACTCCAGCCGGGCGCCGCCGGCGAACGCCGTGTCCTCCCCCGGTTCCGGGGACTGCAGGAGGTGGACGGCCTGGAGGTGGGCCACGCACTGCGGCACCTCGCTCATGGCCAGGTCGGCCACCGCTCCGGCGAGCTGCGCGGTCGCGCCCGGGCCGAGGGCGGCCACCGCCCGGGCCAGAGCGGTGGCCTGCGATGACAGTCGGCCCAGTTCCACCGCGACCCGTCGTGACACCGCGCGCGAGCCGATCAGTTCCACGCGCTGCGCGGTCGCCGCGTCGGGTTCGAGCCCCTCGCCGCTCACGGCACGGGACACCTCGTCCAGCAGCAGGGGGTTGCCGCCGGTCGCGGTATGGCAGGCCGCGGTGAATTCCGGGGCCGGCGGTCGCCCGAAGTGGGCGGTGAGCGCCTGGGCCACCGCCTCGGTCCCCAGCGGGACGGGGCGCAGTACGTCCCACTGCTGGTCGGCGAGCAGGACGTTCAGCAGCTGTTCGGGCCCGCCGGGCTCGTCGGGCCGGAGTGCCGCCACGACCAGCAGCGGCAGGCCCGTCAGACGGGGCATGAGGTAGAGCAGGAAGCGCAGGGACGATTCGTCCGCCCAGTGCAGATCGTCCACGAGCAGGGCCAGGGGCTGGTCCTGGGCGATGTTCGACGCCAGCCAGAACAGCGAGTTCAGGAGGGCGAACTCGCCCGGCGGAGTCGTCAGGGAACCGCCGTACCCCAGAGCCGCCCCCGCCGTCGCGGCGGGTCCGGACAGCCAGCGCTCGCGCTCGTCGTCGGGGGCCGTCAGCAGCAGCCGGTCGAACAGCTGGCGGACGAGTCCGAAGGCGTACTCGCGCTCCAGTTCGGAGCCTCGCGCCGAGAGCACGCGCATGCCGGCGTCCCGGGCGAGCGCACCCGCCGCCGTCAGCAGCCGTGTCTTCCCGAGCCCCGCGGGTCCCAGCACCTGCACCGGTCCGCCGTCGCCCGAGCCCACCCCCGCCACGGCGGCGCGCAGCCGCTCCAGCTCCGCCTCACGCTCAAGGAGAACACCTGGCATGCCCTCATTCTGCGCCTGATCCGGTTCCGGTGGGGGTGGGTGCTGTATGGGGCGGGCATGCCCGGGCGCGCGGTAGGTGCTGTTCGCGAACCGTTGGAGCGTGGCTCTCCCACTGAGCCATGCCCCGCTCCGCCGTACGGCAGGTTGAGTAAGAGTTGCTGAACCGGTCCCGCTCCCGCCTGCCTACGTTGGAGGCGACGACGGACGGTAGCCGCCCCGGTCCGGATACTCCAGGCCCCCACGCCCGCGGCCGTCTGCACCTCCGCGCCCCTCAGGAGCAACCCGATGGCCACACATCCCTCAGCATGGCAAAGCGTTCCCCTGCCCCAACGGCACGCCTGGAGCCGACGGCAGATGTGGCTCACCGCCGCCACCGCCGCACAGCTGCCCGACCTGACCGGCATGCGGCTCGCGGCGGCGGTCCACCTCGACATCAAGGCCGCCGTCTTCCTTGAGGCCTTCGCGGACGTCGGCGCCCAGGTCGCCGTCATGCCGGTGAACCCGGCTACCACCAGAGCCGATGTCGCCACGTACCTGAACGGCCGGATGCGGGTGTTCGCCATGGACGTCGCCGACGCTCCGCCCGTCGAGGCATGCCTGGACTGGGGGCCCACCCACACCCTCGAAATGGGCGCCGACCTCACCACGGCCGCGGTGGCGCGCGGCCACGACGGGCTCACGGCCGCCATCGAGGTGACCCGCTCCGGCATCACCCGGCTGCGGGGCCTGGACCTGCCGCATCCGGTGTTCGACCTGGACCGCGTCCCGCTGAAGAACAACGTCCACAACCGCTACGCCGTGGGCATCAGCACCTGGCAGGCGTTCATGAGCCGCACCAACCTCACCCTGCACGGCAGCGTGGTGGTGGTCGTCGGCTACGGCGAGGTCGGCTCCGGTCTGGCGCGTGCCGCCGCCTCCCTGGGCGCACGCGTGCTCGTCGCCGAGGAGTCCGCCGAGCGCCGTCTGATCGCCGAGTACGAGGGCTACGAGACCGGCACCCTCGCTCTCCTCGCGGCACGGGCGGACGTCCTGGTGACCGCCACCGGCCGGGAACGCGTCATCTCCGAGAACGTGCTCCCCCTGCTGACGAGCGGGTGCTTCGTCCTCAACGCGGGCCACTCCGCGGACGAGATCGCACTCGACGTGCTCGGCCCGGGTACCGAGGTGCTGCCCCACGTCACCAGCCACCAGCCCTTCGCCGGCGAGATCCTGCTCCTGTCCGGCGGCCACCTCGTCAATCTCGCGGCCGGGGACGGCGACAGCCTCAACTCCTTCGACCTGACCTCCGCGTTGCTGGTCTCCGCCGTGGGCTGGGCCAGTTCCCGGGCAGTCGGCCACCCGCCCGGCGTCCACCCCCTGCCGCCCGAGGCCTGGGCACCCTCCATCGAAAACTACTGACCCGGCGCCCCCGCCGGACGGGCATGCGCCGGCCCGATCGCAACGGCACGCCCCAACCCGAAGGCCCAAGGGCGCCCCCAAAGCTTGGGGTCCCGCCCCGACGCGGCGGGCACGCCCTGACGGTGTGCTGGTTCCAGCGGGTGCCGCGCGGGTGGGAGCAGCGTCTCACGGCACCCGCCTCCCTCAACTGCCACCCGATCCATTCGATCGACCCCGCCTCTCCCTCTTTGCCTCCGCATCGCGGAGCAAGCCATCTCTTGGAGGAACCATGTCCCCCTACGCTCCCCTCTCGACGGACGGCGGCGCCCCCGGGCCCGAGCCCGGCCCCGCAGGCAGCGCCGCCGAGGCCGGAGGGGCCGCGGGTGCGCGTACCGGCCACGGGCCCTCCGGCCTGAGGCTCGCCGTCGTCCTGGCCTGCGCGCTGGCCATCGTTCAGCTCGTGATCGTCATCGCCTTCGCCTGGCCCAACGCCAGGTCGGGCCCCCATGACGTGCCGGTGGTGCTGGCCGGACCGGGCAAGGCGGTGGCGGCCGTCGAGGACCACATGGCCCGGGCCAAGCCCGGCGCGTTCGACACGTCGAGCGTGGGTGACGAGAAGGCCGCCCGTCAGGCCATCGAGGACCGTGACGCGTACGCGGCCATCGTCGCCGACCCGGCAGGCCCCAAGGTGCTGGTCTCCTCAGCCGCGAGCGCGGCAGTCGCCGCCGCCTTCACGCAGATGGCCGGCGAGATCGAGGAGCAGAGCGGCAAGCCGGTCGCCGTCGAGGACGTCCGGGCCGCCCCCGGGAAGGACCCGCGCGGTGCCGGCTTCGCCTCCTCGCTGCTGCCGCTGGTGCTCACCGGGCTGATCGGCGGAGTCCTCATCACCCTGAAGGTCACGGGTCTGCGCAACCGGCTGGCGGCGGCCGCGACGTTCGCCGTGGCGGCGGGCCTGTGCACCACGGCGGTCGTGCACGGCTGGATCGGCGCGCTCGACGGGAACTACCTGGCCGAGGCGGCGGCGGTGGGACTGGTCGTGTTCACCATCACCGTGACCGTGGCCGGACTGGGCACAGCGCTGGGGCACCAGGGCATCGGACTCGCCCTGGTCACCATCCTGCTGCTGGGCAACCCGCTGTCCGGCGTCTCCACGGCACCGGAGATGCTGCCCCAACCCTGGGGCGCCCTGGGCCAGTTGCTGCCGCCGGGCGCCGGAGCCTCGCTGCTGCGGTCGACGAGCTTCTTCGACGGCGCCGGTTCGGGCGGCCCCCTGGCCGTACTGCTGGCCTGGGCCTCTCTCGGCCTCACCCTCCTCGTGGTGGCCGGCGCCCGGGCGGGACGGGCCAAGCACCTCACCGCCGCCGTCTGAGCCCTCGCACCGCCGCGTGTGCCCGCGTCCCGACCGGACGCGGGCACTTCGCTGTCCGGCTTCCACCGGCGAGGAACCACCGCACCCAAATGCTGGGGTGCCCCTAGGGGACTCTCCCTCATGCTGGGGTCCTCGGGTGTGGCGTTCGCTGGACGGGTCAGTTGCTCCCGACTCCCGAGGTCAAGACCATGTCATCGCTGCTCCATCGACTCGGACGCTCCAGCGCACGGCACCCATGGCGTGTGCTGACACTCTGGCTGCTGGTCATCTGCGCCGTCTTCGGCATCGCAGGCGCGAGCGGAGGGTCCGACTACATCGACCAGTTCAAGGTTCCCGGCAGCGACTCCACGCGCGCCCAGGAAGTCCTGGAGAAGGAGTTCCCCGAGGCGTCCGGGACGTCCGTGATCGTGGTCTACCACGCGGAGAAGGGCCGTCTCGACGAACCCGCCCGCCGCGCGGCCGTCGCCGAGGCCGCCCACCAGGCGCAGTCCCTCGACCACGTCGTGGCCGCACCCGACCCGCTCACCCCCGGCAGCGGTGCCCTCTCCCACGACGGCAGGACCGCCCATACGACGGTCACCTACGACGTCCCCATCGACGAGCTGGGAGAGAAGGACTTCGCGGCCCTCGAAAAGGCCAACGCCGTCGCCGAGCACGCGGACGTCGAACTCTCCTACGAGGGCGCCCTGGTGGACAACTCCACCAAACAGGAGTCGATGTCCGAGCTGATCGGCCTGGTCGCCGCCATGGTCATCCTGCTGGTCTCGTTCGGCACCTTCGTCGCCATGGGGCTGCCGATCCTCACCGCGCTCCTGGGCCTGGCCCTGGGCACCGGCGGCAACATCATCCTGTCGCAGCTGACCACCATCGGCTCGGCCGCCCCCACCGTCGCCACCATGATCGGGCTGGGCGTCGGCATCGACTACGCCCTGTTCCTCGTGACCCGGCACCGCACCAACCTCGACAACGGCATGGACCCCGAGGAGTCCGCGGGACGGTCCCTGGCCACCGCCGGACAGGCGCTGATCTTCGCCGGATTCACCGTCGTCATCGCGCTGATGGGCCTCCAGATCGTCGGCATCCCCTACGTGGGGTCCTTCGGCTACACCTCGGCCGTCGTGGTGACCGTGATGGTGCTCGCCGCCATCACCCTGCTGCCGGCCCTGCTGGGACTGGTCGGCCATCGCATCAACAAGCTGCGGGTGCTGACCGTCCGCCCGGCACCCCACGGCAGCGCCTTCTGGCGCCGCTGGGCCACGGCGGTCACCCGGCGCCCCAAGACGGCGGTCGCGGCCTGCCTGGTCCTGATGGGACTGCTCGCCGTCCCGGCCCTCGACATGCGGCTGGGCCAGCCCGACAACGGCACGAAGAACGAGAACACCACCCAGCGCATCGCCTACGACCACCTGGCCGATGCCTTCGGCCCCGGATTCAACGGACCGCTGACCATCTCGCTCAGCACCCCCGACCCCGCCGCGCTGAAGAGCACGGGAGGGGACGTGGTCGAGGCACTCCGGCAGGACCCTGGCATCGCCACCGTCGGCACGCCCATACCCAACGAGAAGGGCACCACCGCCATCGTCACGGCGGTGCCGAAGACCTCGCCCCAGGACGAGGCCACCTCGAAACTGGTCGACCGCATCCGCGACGACGTCCTGCCCGGCGCCCTCGACGGCGCCCGCGGCCAGGCCCACGTCACCGGACCGACCGCGGCCAACATCGACATGGCCGAGCGCATCAGCGAACGCCTGGTGCTGTTCATCGGCGCGGTGGTCGGCATCTCCCTGCTGTTGCTGGTCTTCGCCTTCCGCTCGGTCTGGGTGCCCGTGAAGGCGGCCGTACTGAACGTGCTGTCCGTGTTCGCGTCCTACGGAGCGGTCGTGACCGTCTTCCAGAACGGCCACGGCAGCAAGCTCATCGGGCTCGACGGAACCGTCCCGATCATCAGCTTCGTGCCGATGATGCTCTTCGCCATCCTCTTCGGTCTGTCGATGGACTACGAGGTCTTCGTCGTCAGCCGGATCCGTGAGGAGTACGCACGGACCAAGGACGCCGCGGCGTCCGTCGTCGAAGGCGTGGCGCACACGGGACGCGTCGTCAGCGCCGCGGCGATCATCATGGTCACCGTCTTCGGCTGCTTCGTGATCGGCGACGACCCGATCATCAAGATGTTCGGTCTCGGTCTCTCCCTGGCCGTGGCCCTGGACGCCTTCGTCATCCGCCTGGTCTTGGTGCCCGCGCTGATGAAGCTCATGGGCGACGCGTCGTGGCGGCTGCCCCGCTGGCTCGACCGCGTCCTGCCGCACATCGACCTGGAAGGCGGCGGCCACGCCCCCAAGGCGCAGCCGCGCCAAGTCCCGCCGCCCATCGGCCCCGACCGGTCCGACGAGCCCACCGACGAGGACTTCGCGCCCGTCGGGTGACCTGCTCGCCGACCGCAGCCCGTGGCCCGGCCCCCGCACAGGGCGCCGGGCCACCGGCACCCCCGTCACATGCCCGGGGAGACACCGATGAACGAACGCAACGCAACCGGCGTGGACGCGGACCGCCCTCGGTCTGGACGAGCGCATCCGGGCGCAGTCCCTGGCCGAGTCCCGGACGGGCCAGCGCACGCGCGACGGCCGTGGCTGTCCCTCATGGACGGCACAGCCCGGGGAAACCCGAACGGCACCGCTGTCATGATCCACCGGACGGCGCTACTGGACACGCTCCCCGCCGCACTCCCCGCCGGCGTCCCGCGCACCGGCGTAGAGGTCTGCCACGCCGACCCGGACGGCCGGGTCCTGCACTCCGAGGCTCCTCCACCGCGGACCTGGTCGTTGGCACGGACGGTATCCGCAGCGTCGTACGGCGCACCCTGTGGCCCGAGGCGCGGGGCCGCGCTGCGCGGGCTACCTGGTATACGCCACCGCACCGGCGCCGCCGGGCGCGCTGACGCCCCCACAGGCGAGTGTCCCGGAGCCCTGGCAAAGGGCTCCGGGACACTCGCCTGTGCGGGTCCGGTCTCCTGGGGCGGACAGTGGTCCAGCCTCAGACGCCGCAGGTCTGAAGCGTGACGGGACTGTCAGTGGTGGCGGGCTTCGTCGTGTCGGGGGCCGGCGGGAGTGCCGTCTCCCGGATGTGGACCACCACGGCCGTGCCGTCCTCACCGGGGACGGGGGCGAGGAAGAGGTCCTCCACCAGCGCGTCCGCAACAGTCAGGCCGTGCTCCGCCACGTACGCGGACAGGTCCGTCGGCCCGGCGGCAGGAGAGGCACTGCGGACGGCCAGCGCGATGAGACCCCGGCCGCGGGCGAGCTCCAGCGCCAGGGGCGGCGCACTGTGCTCGACCGCGCTGGAGACCAGCTCCGCGGCCGCCATCGACGCCAGGGCGGCCACGGCGTCCTCGACCTGCCACAGGCCGAGCAGACGTTCCACGAACCGTGCGGCGGCCGCTGCCGAGCGGGGGTTGGGGCGGACGTACCAGGTGTACGCGGCACCGAGGACTCCGCACATCGGAGGCAGGGCCCACACCAGGTCCTCGTCCCTGACGGTGTACTGGCTGGTGGACTGGTCGGTGGTCATGTCCCACACCCCCTGACTCGGGAACCGGACGTTGCACCTCCCACTGCACCGCCCGGGCCCTCGTCGGACATCGAGGCAACCCCCAAGCCCACCCCCCAAGGTTGTGACCCCACCCCCGGACGCGCGGCGGCCTCCCCGGCCGTCACCGTCACCGTCACCGGCTCGGCCCGCCGAGCCCGTCGAGCTCGCACGGCCCGGCGCACCAGCTCCGTCAGCATCAGCACTCCGGCAGCCGTCGCCTTCGACACCACCACCGCGACCCAGAGCCGGTCGCTGAACACCTGCCCTCCCACGAAGCCGAGCGTCGCCGCCCAGGCCGCCCACAGCGCGGAGGCCAGCAGGGTGAGCCTCAGGAACCGTCCCGGCGGGAACCGCATCGCACCGGCGGCGAAGCTGACCACGGTCCGTCCGCCGGGGACGAACCGGGCCGCGACGAGCACGTGCCCTTGCCGGGCCGTCAGAGCGCGGCGCAGCCGGCGCAGCACGGCGGACTCGCCGCGCGCGCCCGGACGGCGGCCGCGGCGCCGTCCCAGGACCCGTCCGGTGCGGTAGGCCAGCGCGTCGCCTGTCCACGCCCCGACGACGGCCACGGCGATGACCAGGAAGATCTCGACATGACCCGCCGCCGCAAGGACACCGCCGGTGATCACGGACGTCTCGGCGGGCAGAACGGGCACGAACACGTCAAGCAGGGTCACCAGGGCGAGGCCGGCGTAGGCCCAGGACGCGGCGGCGGTCATCGCCACGGGACCGAACACAGTGTTTCTCCTCCCCGCGGGCACCGGATGCCCTGCGGTCGGCGACAGGCCGGAACGGCATCGGAAGCCCCTCGCCTCCGCGCCGCTTCCACCAGACCGTTCGCTCCTACCGCCCGGCGTCGGGGACACCCCCCAAGGTTTGGGCCCCGGCCCCGGTTCCGGCCCGCTTCCCTTACGGGGAGCGAGGCACCGGCGGCGAACGCCGCGCCCAGAGCGCGATCGCCACCTCGCCGAGGGGGGATCCTCGAGCCAGGTGGCGATCACGGTGACGCGGGCGGCCGTGCCTCAGGCGTCGGCCAGGACCGGTTGCCCCTCGGGATCGGCGGCCGGCACGGGCACGGCCCGTCGGCGCCCCGCCATCCGGCACCCCAGGCAGTCGCCGTGCCGCCGCATCGGGTCCCTGACCCGCCAGTCCCACTCGGTGCGGGGACGCGGCCCGCCGGGTTTGCCCCAGCCGGCCAGGTGCAGGACCCAGGTGACGAGCGCGGCCAGCACGACGATCGCCAAGCCGCCGCCCAGGCACAGGGCCGAGCCCAGGCACAGACCCGTGCCCGCGACAGCGCTGCCCAGAACGGCGACGACCGTACCGGTCCATCCCGCCACCGTGTGACCCATGTCGACGTCGCCGTGCGCGCTCATCTTCTCCCGCTCTCTGCTGGGTACTCGGACTGCTCTTCGACGGTTCCAGCCACCCGGACCCGGCACATGAGTAATCCGTGCTCCTTCGGCGACCACCGGGCCGCTCCGGGCGTACGCCGGCCGCCACCGCCCGCACATCGCCGACCCTTACGCCACGCTGCCCCCCGACGGCTTAAGTTCGGGTGGGGGGCCAGGGTCACCACCGAGGCGCCCGGGGTCACCGCCGTCTAGAAACGGAGGTGGGAGAAAGGACATGCCCCGATGAACCACGTGAAGGTCCGCGATCTGATGAGCGACGCGGTCGTCCGCGTCCAGGGCGGCACACCGTTCAAGGAGATCGCCCACCTGCTCCGGGAGTACGACATCACCGCGGTGCCCGTCGTCGACGACCAGGACCGCCCCAGGGGGGTCGTGTCCGAGGCGGACCTCCTGCACAAGATGCGGGACGGCCACGGCGACGACCCGGCCGCCACCGGCAGCCCCTCCGGGCCGGCGAAGGCCGGCGCCACCGACGCGGCCGGACTGATGACGTCACCACCGCTGTGCGCGCGGGAGGACTGGAGCGTCGTCGACGCCGCCCGCGAGATGACCCGGCACGGCGTCAAGCGGCTCCTCGTCGTCGACGACGAGGGCCGTCTGATCGGCGTGGTGAGCAGGAGCGACCTGCTCCGGGTCTTCCTGCGCACCGACCGGGCCATCCGCACGGAGATCCTTGAGGAGGTCCTGGTCAAGACGCTCGGCGAGGCGCCCTCGGCCGTGCAGGTGGACGTGACGCACGGCCACGTCGTGCTCAGTGGACGTCTGTCCTCCCCGGCTGTCGTCACCGACCTGGTGGAGCTGTGCCGCGAGGTCGACGGAGTGGTGGCCGTGGAGTTCCGGCCGGCTGCGGCGGCCGACGCCGAAGCGTCGCGGGAGCTGCCGGCCCGCTCCGCCTGAGTTCACATCCCGGGATCGAAGCCCGTGATCCTCTCACGGGCTCCCGCCCGGGCTTCCCGTCCCAGCGCCACGGCCCGCCGGCCCACCAGATCGAAGTGCACACCGGTCACTACGGTGACCGCACACACCTGGCCGCTGACGGCGTCCTCCATCACGTGGCGGAACCGCAGCGACGTGGTGCCGACGGACAGTACGCCCGAGCGGACCAGCACCACGTCCCCCGCGCGCAGCTCGCGCCGGTAGGAGATCCGCTGATCCACCGCGACCATCCCGCGCCGCTCCTCCCGCAGGCGGGCCGGGGTCAGTCCGATCCCGGCGAAGAGCTGCCAGGTGGCCTCGTCGAACTTCCCCACGTACCACATGACGTTCATGTGACCCATGTGGTCGCAGTGCCAGGGATAGATGGTTCCCCGGTAGGTGATCTCCAGGTCGGACACGGTGACGGGCTCCTCGGGTGCGTTCGCGGATCGTTCACGGGGACAGCAGCCGGCGCAGGTGCCGGCGGTCCGTGGCGCCGACCTTCTGGTAGACGCGGTACAGGGTGTTACTCACGGTGCGCGGTGACACCACCAGCCGGTGGGCGATCTCCTTGTCGGTGAGTCCCTGCGCCGCCAGCCGGGCCACCGTCCGTTCCCGCTCCGACAACTGCGCCGGATCGCCCAGGAAGTGCAAGGCCGGTGTGCTCACGTCGCCGCAGTCGCGCAGCAGTGTGCGCGCCTGCACGGTCGAGGCCGTGGCCGTGCGTCCCTGTCCCGAGCGCCGCTGGAGCCGGGCGAGTTCGGCGTATCCCTCGGCGGCGTACAGGTGCGCGCCCGCGTCCGCGAGAGTCCGGCAGACCCGGGCCAGCAGCTTGGTGTCACCGGTGCGCACGGCTCGCGCGAAATGAAGACGGCTGGTCAAGTAGGTGCCCTGGACGGGCAGTTCCTCCTCGACGGCGGTGTGGGCCGGAAGTCCGAGCCGTGCGGTCTCGTGCAGGAGCACGACGGCGTCACCGTAGGTGCCTGAGTCCAGGGCCGCGTCGATGGCGGTGTGCAGCACCAGCCTCGCTCGGTCCTGCTCGCCTTGCCGATGGGCCTGCCAGGCGCGTGCGACGGCGAGTTCGGCGGCGTACGGGCCCGGTAGGAGACTGTCCGGGAGTCCGGACGCCGTGTCGCGCCCGCCGCCCGGCAGGCAGTGGGCCGCGATCGTGGCGTGGATGGCCGCCCGGATGTTCCAGGGCCGCCAAGCCGCCTGGTAGGCCGGGGTGAAGGAGAAGTACGGCAACGCCTCGCGGATCCTGCCGCGTTCGAGCAGGACGAGACCGACGCCGAGTCCTCGCCGGGCGTCGACACCGACGCGGTCACTCTCCAACGCCGTACGGTACTCGCGCACCAGGATGCCCTCGGCCTCGTCCAGGCGCCCGGCGTAGAGGCGGGCGAGGGCGTGGGCCTCCTCCACGGCGTCCGCCTCGAACAGGCAGCCCTCGTCATTGGAGGTGCGTCCGGGCAGATCCTCGTACAGCCTCAGGGCGTCGTGGGGGCGGCCCAACCGGGCCAGGGCACCGGTCGCGATCAGGGCGGACTCCGCGTGACAGGGGGACGCCGGGTCGCGCAGCACCGCGCGGGCGTGCTCCAGGGCGACCGTGAAGCGTCCCCGGAACGCGGCGGCGAGGGCGAGGTACGCGGAGCGCTCCGTACCCGTCAGCTGCTGGGCGCTCTCCTCCGCCCGGTCCTGCCGGCCCGCGAAGAGGTGGGCGCGGGCCTGGGCCGGGGCGAGGGCACGGAGGTGCTCGGGTTGGCCTGCGGCCACCTTCTCGGCGAAGGCGTGCAGGTCGTCGAAGGCGCCGTCGGCGAAGAGGGCACGGGCGTGCAGCTCGGCCGCCCACGGCGCGCCGTGGCCGTACCAGGCCGCCGCCGACAGCCGGATCGCGGCGGCGGCGTCGTGGGCGCGCAGCGCGCACCGGACGGCGTCCCGCAGCGGTTGCTGTTCCGGGAGGTCCCCGGCGTCGAGGTGCCACTGGGCCACGCGGACCCGCTCGGCCGGTGACAGGAGGGACTCGGGCACGTTGCGCGTCCAGGTCCGCAGGCAGTGCCGGCGGCGCAGGGGGCCGACGTCCTGACGGAGCACCTGCGCGACATAGGGGTGGGCGAGGGCGACCGAGGGGGTTGCGCCCGGCACCGGTTCGGCACGGGGGTGCGAGACACGTACCGCTCCCGCGTCCTCCAGGGCCAGCAGGGTGTCAGGGGCCACGATCCTCTCCAGCACGTCGAGCCGTACGGGTTCGGCGAGCGCGATCAGCTCCAGGGCCCGGCGGTCGTGGTGGGTGACGTCGGCGAGCTGCCGGGCGACCAGGTCCCGCAGTGCACTGGAGACAGGCACGGCGTCGCCGAGCCGCCATGTGCTCCCCTCCGAGGTGATCAGGTTCTGTGCGAGGGCCGCCCGTGCCAGTTCGCGCAGCAGGGCCGGGTTGCCGTGCGACATGGCGGCCAGGCGCACCACGCCGGGCCAGGCGAGCCGGTCCGCGAAGAAGGCGCTCGCCAGGCGCCGTGTGGACAGCACGTCGAGCGGGCCGAGCTCCAGGCGCGCGACGAGCTGGTCCTTCCACAAGGTCTGGAGCCGGGGGTGCCCTTCGGTGCCGTCCATGGCGAGGAGGACCTTGTGCGCACGCCGTCGGGTCAGCTCGCGCAGGCACTCTGCGGCCGGCTCCGGCAGCAGGTGTGCGTCGTCGATCCACAGAGTGCGGGGCCGGGCCGAGCCCGACCGCAGCAGGCGCTGGACGACGGTGGCCACCGCCGCCGGAGCGAGCCGCTGGACACCGCGGGCCGCACCGGGTGACCCGCCCCCGGTGTCGCTGGCACAGGACGTCCTCGCTGCGGCCTCCTCGCCCAGGCGCGTCTTGCCGACACCCGGCGCACCGACGATCAGCACACCGGCGGGTCCCGTGGAGGCGCGCAGCACCTGGAGCGCCGCACTCAGCTCACGGTCGCGCCCCACGAGGGCCGGGGGGTGGAGGGGCAGGAACTCGTCGAGTCCCGCCGGGCCGCCGGGGGCGGCAGGCAGGGCGGGATGTTCGGGAGAGGCCATGGTGATTCCCCAGATCGGACGGTGCGGTGCGGGTGAGGGGGCGCGTGGGGCGCCTGCCACCGATGCTCCGGCTCCGACCGCCTCCTTCGCGTTGGGGGAACGCCCCTAGGTTTTCGCTGCGTCCCGCGCACACGGCGACCGAGGCGCCGCGCTCGCTTCACCGATAACGGATTCCGCGAACCGCGCCCCGTGTGCTGTCAGCCCGGGCGTCACGCCGCCCGCGCCGATCGCACAGAGGGAAGCACACAGGCCGCCGTGCTGATCGCTCTTCGCCCACCGGCCCGGCAGCGTCTCCGCTCAGGACGCCGGGGCCGGGTGGACGAGGAGCCCGCGGTCGGCTTCCCGGGATGCGCCGCGGCCTGGCCGAGCCGTCCCCACGTCTCAGCCACGCACAGTCAACCGCGAACGGCCGCGGCCGCCATGAGCGATGACTACTCTCACCGGCGCTTCTGCGCTCCGGGTCTATGTCCGGTCATGCCGGTGGGTGTGGTTCGCACTGAGCTTGTTCTTTCTGGTCTGAGCCGGTTTCGTTCGGTGATGCTCTCGGGTCGTTTCACGGTTTTGCCGACGTCGTAGAGGGTGGCGGGCCGCCGATTCTTCGAGCCAAGTGGCCTGCCAGGGCTGGGGGTTGATCCGCCTTGCTTCGGCGGTCGGCCGCCCCTGGGGATAGGCCAGGGCGTACTCCTTGAGCGTGGGTGTCGGCCGTCGCATGACGCGGTCGGAGCGCATCCGTACGAGTACCTCGACCGGGAGGCCGGCCAGGAGATGGCCATGCGCAGTGCGTCGTAGCCGGCGTCGAAGACGATGAGGATGTCGCGGTCGCCGACGTGCCAGCGGCTCATCTCGATCAGGTCCTCGACCACGCGGCGGAGCTGGGCGGCGGTGATCTCGGCGACGTCATCCTCGGGTCCGAGACGGACGGCGTCCAAGAGCTGGCACCAGGACGTCCGGCCCGATTCGAGGGCGGCGACGAAGGAGTACGGCCAGCCTGGGATGAACTGGTCCGAGGACCGTCCGCTGCGGCCGTAGACGTGGCCGAACAGGCGGTCCGCGCTGGTCGGTGCCTCCGGCCGGAGCCAGTTGCTGACGTCGACCGCCAGGACCAGGCGGCCGTCAGCGGCCCGCGGATCGGCAGACCGGCCAGTACCTGCGGCAGCCGTGGCACGTCCACACTCCCGCAGTTCAGAGCCTCGTACATCGCGCCGTGTCCGCGGCGGTGCTCGGCCACCAGCGTGAGGCCCGAGCACATGACCAGACGAAGGCCGCTTCAATGTCCGGTGAATGCCCAGGTGAGTGATCCAGTTCGAGATGTCGCTCGACGCCGGAAGCCAGGCACGGGCACTGATGCCTCAGCCAGCGAGCAGTGCATGCATCCACTGGTCTTCGCGTTGTTCGATGTATTCGGCGTCGTTTCGCCAGGCGTCGCCGTGTCCTTCAGCCCACAGCCTTGCCCAGGGTTGAACTCCTTGGGCTGCCTGGTCACGCAGGAAGTCGTGCATGGAACGCGTACGGCGCCCCAGCACAGGGACCAACCGACGACGTTCGGACTCAGCGAGACCGTAGGCGTCGGCGAAGACTCGCAGTCGGTCCGCCGCGTCCGGGCGCTGCCAGTCCGGATGTGCGGACAGCGGGATGAACCCGTGAATGGCATATGCGACATCCCACAGGCGCGAGCCGGGACCTGCAGCGTCCCAGTCGATGAAGGCCCACCGCGCCTCGCCTGCTACCACGAGGTTCCAGGGGGCCAGGTCGTTATGAGCGATGATGTCACTGTCCTCAGCGGGGATCAGCGTCTGCCACTGCGCATCGGACGGCGGCGTGAAGTCCTGCACGGCGTCGTGGAAGTCCCGGATCAGCCGTGCAACGCGCGCCAGCTGTTGAGCGGGTTCCATCAGCGAGAACCGTTCGGGCCAGACCACATCTCCCGGCATGAAGGTCAGGACCTCGCGCCCCTGATCGTCAATGCCGAGTGGGCGAGGCGCCGCGCCGAATCCCGCCTCATGCAGGTGGGCAAGCAGGGCATGCACAGCGGGAGTCCATGGTCCGGCTGGACGGCGAACTGTGTCCCCAACGCGAACGACACCATCGCTGACGTTGCCGCCGGACAAAGGCTCTTCATCATCGTGCCGCATCGAAGCAGTGTGTCGGATCAGCCCGTCATGATCACCCCATTAAGAGGGAGCGTCAGAGTCGGGACGGAGGTTAAAGGACAAGCTGAGTATCTGTTCCTGCAGGAAACATGGCGACGACTCGGTTGATCTGCTGGTCTGCGTAAAAGCGGTCGCACCGGCTGTACTGGGCTGCTGGGGTGGATCAGTCCGCTTCGGCGGGGCCGAGTGTGCGGCGTCGCGGGGTGACGGATGTGGCGGTGCTTTCGCGCAGGGCCGTCGTGCTGGCGGCGGCGTGCTGGTACCGGCGTCCGTTGAGGAGACCGGACACGACCGAGGCCCAGGTGGGCCGAACCAGCCGACGTAGGCCACGGTCGGGCGCCTTGGGTCTGCTTGCGGTCAGGGCGAGCGCGACCGGGACCATGCGGATCACGATCAGACTCAGCACGGCGTATGCGATGATCCGCCAGCTGAGGTGCTCCAGGGCGGGGCCGAGCGGGACGGCGCCGAAGAACAGCAGGCTCAGCATGGCCAGCAGGCCGCCGAGGTCTTCGGCGAGCTCGGTGGTGCGGGTTACCTCGCCGGTGGGCCGCTTGCCGCGGCGCAGAGGGCCGTGGCCAGGGCGCAGGCGCTGGTGGGAGGAGCGGCCAGGCCGGCAGCCATCCGGCGGCGACGGTGAGAACGAGCCCGAGCGACAGCAGCCGCCCGGGCAGCGCGCCGCCGCTGCGCAGGTCCGCGGGGCGCACGGTGGTTGCGTCGGTGAACAGCACCAGGGTCAGGGCGGCTTCCCCCGGGGTGCGCAGGGGCCGTGCCGCAGGCTGACCAGACCTGCCCAGGCCGACGGGTCCGATCGCGATGCCGCAGCCGGTGAAGGCCATGGCGGCGGACACCGGCGAGGCGGCCAGCCGCCGGGAGGTGAGCGCGTAGGCGCCGGTGACCCCGGACACCGCCGCGACCGCTCAGGAGCCGCTACTCACCGCACACCGTGCGTCGGCCCTCCATGGCCGGTGTGCTCCCGGCCGAGGCCCACGGGTGGCCACCTGGGCGCCGGTGTGCCCGTGGCGGGCTCGTGTTCCATCGCCGCAACCGGGCCGCAGAGGCGATGGGAGACCTCACTGTCCCCGTCCGGCGCGTACGCCGCGCTCACTCGTCCGGGCGCCGCCCGCCGCGTCCTGAGCGGCTTCGGCCGGGCTCCGACCTAGATTCGACAGCATCCGTACCGGTCCGCGCGCACACGGCCACGGCGAGGAGCCGCACGGTCCGCAGGCGGCGCGTGGTGAGCGAAGGGCAGTTCGTGACCAGTCGCCCCAACATCCTGCTGATCGTCACCGACGAGGAACGCCTCCGCCTCCCGCGGGCGCAGGGCTACTCGCTGCCCGCCCGGGAGCGGATCGCGGCCCGTGGGACCACCTTCGAGCGCTACTACACCGCCTCCGCGCAGTGCAGCTCCGCCCGGTCGGTGATCTACACCGGCCAGCACCTGCCGATCACCGAGATCTACGACAACGACAACATGCCGTACATCCGCCCCCTGGACCCCGCACTGGGCACACTCGGGACCATGCTGCGCTCAGCCGGCTACTACACGACCTACCAGGGCAAGTGGCACCTGTCCAACTGCTACGTCACGCCCGAGAACCCCGGGCCCACGACCGACGCGCTGGAGCCCTATGGATTCAGCGAGTTCAACGACTGGGGCGACATCGACGGCGGCGCGTGGGCCGGTCTCAAGCTTGACCCGGTCATCGCCGGCCAGGCCGTGAAGTGGCTGCGCAACCGGGCCCCGGTCGTCTCCCAGGACCAGCCGTGGTTCATGGCCGTCAACTTCGTGAACCCGCACGACATCATGAGCTTCGACTACGGCGGCCGCGCCCAGGTCCAGCTCCCGCCCGGACTCGCCCACGCGGTGGTGTCCCGGGCCGCGGCGGACATCCCCGTCTACCGGCGCCGCTGGGACTTCGACCTGCCCGCCAGCCTGCACGACGACCTGTCGGGCGCGGCGCCGGCCATCACCGAGTACGCGCGCGTGACGGACACGGTCTTCGGCCCGGTGGCCGATGAGCAACACTGGTACGACGGCCTGAATTTCTACCTCAACGCCATCCGTGACGTGGACCGCAGCGTCGAGTTCGTCCTCGACGCGCTGGAGGCCTCCGGCCAGGCGGACCGCACCGTCGTCGTCTTCACCTCCGACCACGGCGAGATGGCCGGCGCCCACGGCCTGCGGCAGAAGGGCAACCTCATCTACGACGAGAACTTCCACGTCCCCTTCATGATCACCCACCCCGACGTCCCAGGCGGCGGCCGCACCCAAGCACTCGCCTCCTCCGTCGACATCGCGCCCACCCTGCTGGAGATCGCCGGCCTGGACCCCGCACAGACGGCCACCCGCCACCCGGCCCTGAAGGGCCACTCGCTGATGCCGGTCCTCCACGGACACCCGGTGCGCGAGGGAATCCTGAACGCGGTGGAGTCGATCATGATGCTCGACGCCTCGTTCTGGTTCGAGTTCGCCGACCCCGAGGCACCCAAGCGCGTCGCCTCCGGCGACCTGCGCCCCGACTGGACCAAGCGCGGCTTCCTGCGCGGCTACACCGACGAGCGCTACACCTTCGGCCGCTACTTCTCTCCGCTCAGCCCCAACCGGCCGACCAGCGCCCAAGCCCTGCTAGCGGAGAACGACGTCGTCCTCTACGACCACGAGCAGGACCCGGACGAGATGAACAACCTCGCCGGCGACCCCGCCCACCGCGACCTCGTCGAGCGCTACCGGGCCCTGCTGGAGGACCTCATCGACGCCGAGATCGGCGCCGACACCCGCGCCTGGGTCACCGAGCGGCCCCATCTCCTGGGCTGGCCCACCTGGCACGGCGACGACACGCGCCCTGAGACACTCGCCGCCGCACAGCAAGGACGCTGACCGGAGGGCCGGAACCGCTGGTCCAGAGCCCCCGGGACACCGAGCTCCTGGGACCCCCGACACCAACGTGTCCTCGGGAGAACCAGGGCAGCCAGTGACCGGGGCACGCGAGAGCTACGGCGCCCGGCGGGGGCCGGCACGCTGAGCCAGACCGCCCCGCGCGACGAGCACGTGATCGTCTCGCGACCTTGCGACGGGGGCCAGAGGTAGGACTACGGAGTCAAGAACGACGGTTGCCGCAAGCCGGCATGGAGAACCGGCTGCCGGGCCAAGGACGGTTACAGGCCACCTGGACCCGCTGTGTCACCCTCGCCAGGCTCGCCCACGCACCGTGCACCGGTGATGTCCATCCGGTCCTTCACCAAGCGCCGGCACACCCCCTCGATCACGCCTGTCGCGATCGCCCAGCCCTCCGCCAGCGCGAAGTCATAGCGGGGGTAGGGGAGTTTGGCCCGCAGGTGGCAGACCGCCTTGTCCACGCCGAAGCGCCGCTGCCCGTCCAGTTCCACCGCGTCCGCGTGCGCTTCGAGGGTGTCGGCGACCTTGTCTCACCCGCTCAGTCAACTTGGCCAGTCGGGACGAACGACGAGCCCCACCCAGCCCAGCTGCCGGGTGACCACGAACGAACGAGCGATCATGAACCGGGAGGGGAGGGACGTCACGCCTCCTTCAGAGGTTGTTACGGGCGCGGAAGGCGCTGGGACTCACGCCTCGATGGCGTTTGAAGGCAGCGCTGAAGCCGAAGGCATCGGCGTAGCCGACGGACTTGGCGATCTGAGCGATGGAGGAGTCGGTGTCGGACAGGAGTGCCTCGGCCTCGTCCATACGGCATTCGGTGAGGTAGGTCAGTGGGGGGCGGCCCATCACCTTGGTGAAGTGTTTGGCGAACAGCGCGCGGGAGACAGCGGCTTCGGTGGCGAGCGCCTCTACCGTCCATCTCCTGGACGGCCGGGCGTGGAAGGCTTCGAGAGCGGGGGCGAGGATCGGGTCGGCCAGGCTGCGATACCAGGCGGGAGCCTCCGAGCCTGCCTGCTCGAACCAGGTACGCAGCGTGCACACCAGGGCCCAGTCCAGCAGTCGGTCCATCAGAGCCTGGGAGCCGGCCGAGCGCAGGGCGGCGTCGGCGGCGGCCGTCTCCAGCCAGTCGCAGACCTCCGTGTCCTCGTTGATCACGAGGACCGGCGGCAACGCGCGGAGCAGTCGTTCATGGCGATGGCCCGATGCACGGTACGCGCCCACGATCAGTGCGGTTGCTGCGTCCGGTTCGTTGCCCCAGCGGATGCCGCCGAGGTCTTGGGCAGTGCATTCGGCATCCGCTGCGAAGCACGCGATTTCGTACTCGACACGTGGGCGGTCGGGGGTGGCCGACCGGTCCACGAGGTCAAACGTGTCGGGGCCGCGCACGATGACCGTGTCGCCGACGCCGACCGCTTGTTCGGTGCCGTCGGGCAGCAGCAGAACGCCACCGCCCCGCAGCACGCTGACCATCGTGAGCGGGGCGCCGTCGACGAAGCGGATGGTCCAGGGTGCTTCCAGCACGGCGTGGCATACGACCGAGCCCTCGGCCCGGATGCCACTGAGCAGCGCACTCAAAGGATCCACAGCCGTCATCGTAGACGAACTCCTATGCGGCAGAGCGTTTCCCCTATGGATCGTCTAAAGGATCACGGCTGTACTGGACTGGTCGAACTGACCGAGACCAGCCAGGAGAAGACGTCGTGTCGCACCGCAAAAGCGCTGCCAGGACCGCACTTGTGGTCATCGCACACCACCGGGCCGATTCCCTCACCGCGCACACCGCCCGCCGTACCACCGCGCTACTCGAGACCGCCGGTTACCGCGTCGACCTGCTCGACCTGCACGCCGAAGGGTTCGACCCGCGGATGAACGTGGCGGACCAGCCGGACTGGGGCAACCGGGAAAAGCCGTACTCGGACGAAGTCCAGGCCCATATGCGGCGCGTTCTCGACGCCGACGTCGTCGTCGCCGTGTTCCCCGTGTACTGGCAGAGCGTGCCCGCCCTCCTCAAGGGCTGGATCGACCGCGTGTGGAACTACGGATTCGCCTACGGCCGCAGCAAGCCCCGCCTGGCGGGCAAGCGCATGCTGTGGCTGGGCCTGGCCGGCGCAACCTCCGACGACCCCATCACCGAGGGAATGCAGGCCGTGCTGGAGACCAACCTCAGCGAGGGCATCGCCTATTACTGCGGATTCTCCTACTCCTCCGTAGCCCTGCTCCCCGACGCCGAGGAGCGCCCGCAGCGCATCGACGCCAAGGGCAATCTGCTGGTCGGCGACGCGGTTGCGGGAGTCGAGCGTGAGGCGCAGTATGCCGAGTTCGACCGCCGCGCGCGGAAGGCCGTGGAAGAGTTCCTCGCAGCGGAACGGGCGGCGGCCTGAGGACCAGGAACCTCTAAGGTGCAGCGGGTCATGATGGCGGCTTCGGCGCCACCGACGAGAGCGCGACTGGCGACGGACGGTCCGGGCCCTGGGGACGAGCGCGTCCACGCCCGGAACATCCGCGAAGTGGTCCTGCATCAGCGGCTACGGCGACGCCGCTACGCCCCACCCGCGACCCCCGACTCACGCAGTGCCGTCTCAAGGAGCGCCCCCGCCGCCCAGCGCATGACCTCCTTCGCCTCCTCGGGGCCAAGGCCGCAGACGTCACGTGTGGAGACGAGGGCCTCGACGCCGTAGACGAGCACGACCGCCATGATCAGCCGGCGGTGTGCGGCGGGCGGGAGGGTGTCGGCGAGGGGCTCCAGGGCGGCGCGCGTCAGGTCGAGGCGGGTCCGGTTGCGGATCGGGGTGTCGTCGTCCGGCTGCTCACCCTTGTCGGCGGACTGGGCCCAGCGCTCCAGGCTGACCCGCAGCAGCGCCCGCCACATGGCCTCGTCACCGAACTGGGTGTCGGCGATCCGGGAGACGACCATGTCAAGCCGCTCGGCCGGGTCGGCCGGCAGGTCGGCCAGGACGTCCGGGGTGCGCACGAGGGTCTGCGCCTCCTGCAGCAGCACCGCAGGGCTGGAGAAGTAGCGGTACGCCGTGGCCGTGGAGACCTGCGCCGCCTCCGCGGCGTCGGCGATCGTGACCGTCCGCCCCTGCCGGAGCAGCGTGACGGCGGCGTCGATGAGGGCGCGGCGGGTGCGCAGCTTCTGGTTCCGCCGGCCATCGCCCACGCCGTGCGCTCCCCCTGCCGCCCCCTCCGTACTCCTCACGCCCTGCCCACTCATGAGAATTGCCCCTTGTTATGAGAAAGCTCTTCTCATTACGCTATCACTGTCTCACTACGGGGGCTGCGGCCCGGTCCGGGCGCGCAGCGCGAGAAGAGAGGGGACGCGATGTCCTCCACGACCACACCCGCGGACATGGAAGCTCTGATCCAGGCCCATATGGCGGCCGAGGAGCGCGGCAACCCGGAGGGGTCGGTCGCCGTCTACACCGATGACATCGAGCACGACGTCGTGGGAGAGCCCGGCGGCCCGAAGCACGGCATCCCGGCGGCGCTGGAGTTCTACCGCGGGTTATGCCAGGACTTCCGCGCCGAGAAGGAGGAACGGACCCGCACGTACTACGCGGACGACGCCGTCACCATCGAGAACGTGATGACGGGCACCGTCCCGGGCTCCATGCTCGGCATCCCGGGCAACGGCCGCCGCATCTCCTTCCGGGTCCTGCACGTCTTCGAGTTCCGGGCCGGGAAGATCTCCCGCGAGAACGTCTGGCTGGACAGCGCGGCGATCATCGCCCAGCTGACGGCTCCGGCCCAGGAAGGGCAGCCGTGATGAGGGTCCGCACGGAAGAGACCGAGCACGCGGGCCGCCGGGCGTTCCTGCTGCGGAGTGCCGGCGTGACCGCGGCCATCGCCCTGGCCACGGTCCCCGCGCCCGAAGCCGCCGCCGCCTCGGGGCTCCAGGACCGGTGGCGTTTCTGCACCAAGTGCTACGGGATGTTCTACGACGGCTACATCCTCCCCCCTTCGGGATGCCCCGGCAGCGCCAACGGGCACGAGCCGGCCGGGTACAACTTCACCCTGCCCTACGGCACGGACGAGAACCCCAACGCCCAGCAGAACTGGCGCTACTGCTCACGCTGTTACTGCCTCTTCTACTTCGGCTACCCGAGCGGCGGCTGGTGCCCCCTGGGCGGCTCCCACAGCGCGGCGGGCTACAACTTCGTCATCCCGCACGACGTTGTCGAGACGCCCGGCTCCCAGGCGTACTGGCGTTTCTGCACCAAGTGCTACGTCATGTTCTATTGGGGCTACCCGACCAAGGGCCGCTGCACCGCCGGGGACGCCCACAACGCGGCGGGCTACAACTTCGTCATCCCGCACAAGTAACAGGGGCACAAGCAACGGGA
The DNA here is from genome assembly GCF_055580085.1 of Streptomyces sp. NPDC032126. Lineage (NCBI taxonomy): Bacteria > Bacillati > Actinomycetota > Actinomycetes > Kitasatosporales > Streptomycetaceae > Streptomyces > Streptomyces sp. NPDC032126. Next base: position 1,859,691 of record NZ_JBVIMA010000001.1, on the reverse strand, counting down.
CCGGCGGGCGCAGCGGCTCGGGGCTTCTGCCTGGCCGCATCCCCGGCGGGCCGCCGATCTCCTCGGCCATGACGCGGCCCGCCTCGAACTCCGGGTTCTCGCCGGGTCGGTGTCGAGGCCGTCCAGTTCCCCCGTGGAGCAGCGCGGCTGCGTAGGACACGGTCTGCTCGGGCGGGGCGTCCGCGACCGCTGCGGGAGGCTGCTATCTCCGTGCGGCCGCGGCGATACGGCCGGGCTCGGAAGCGGCCAGACCCGCTCCCACACGCGCCGCGGTCTCTCGCAGCCAGATGTGGGCCGCGTCGTGGGTGTGTACCGGGTGCCACCACAGTGCCTCCTGGAGAGGGACCGCACCGTAGGGCGGTTCCATGAGGCGTACGGCGGCCACGCCGCGCATCAGTTTGGCGCTGCTGTACCAGGGCGATCCGGCGGGTGCCGGCGACCAGGAAGGGCAGCGCCTGGAAGCTGTCGACGGAGATCTCCACGCGGGGATCGACGCCGAGCATGCTCAGCTGCCGGGCGGCCGGAGCGTCGTAGGCGCGCTGGTAGACGACCCAGGGCAGCCGTGCCAGGTTGTCCATGGTCAGCCGGTCGCCGACCTCGTCGTTCGTCTCGGCGACCAGGAAGGCCCAGCGGTCGGGGAACAGGTCGACGGCGGGGACCGTCGTCGTCACCGGCGCCGCGCGCGGCCAGGGCGCCGCCGAGGCCGAGGCCCTGACCCGCGAGGGCGCCCACGTCATCGCCACCGACGTGACCGAGGCCCCAGGCTGCCGCCGCCTCGACGTCACCGACGAGGAACACTGGGCGGAACTGGCCGCCGAACTGAGGGAGTCGTACGGCCAGGTGCACGGCCTGGTCAACAACGCGGGCATCACCTGGCGCGCCCGCCTCGGCGAAGTGACCCCCGACGACTTCGCCCGAGTCCACACAGTCAACGTCACCGGCCCACTGCTGGGCATCCAGCACCTGACGCCGCTCATGCCACGAGGCTCGTCCATCGTCAACGTCGGCTCCACCGCCGCGCTCAGCGGCCACTACCCCGTCGCCTACACCACCAGCAAATGGGCCCTGCGCGGCCTGTCGAAGACGGCCGCAACCGAGCTCGGCCCGCGCGGCATCCGCGTCAACACCATCCACCCCGGCTTCATCGAGACCGAGATGACCGCCTCCGCCGCCCCCGCCTTCCGCGAGGCCAACATCCGCGAGACCCCGCTCGGCCGCACCGGCACGGTGGACGAGATCACCCCGCTCGTGATCTTCCTCCTGTCCGACAAGTCCTCCTTCATCACCGGCGCCGAAATCCCGGTCGACGGGGCCTCACCGCCCACGGCGGCGTCAAGTCCATCTCGGACGCACTGAGTTCAGCTGCTGGGAACTCGACGCCTCCGAGTCCGGAGGTGAATTGAAACGGCTGGAAGGAAGACGGCCCTGCTGTCGTCGGCGGCGACCTGCGGCGTGAGCCCGTGCGGAAGAAGGAGCCCCGTACGGCATCCGCGCGAACCGCGTCAGCCCCGTGGGTCATCGACACCGAAGCCACGCGCAGCGACCTGACGACCGGCGACCGAATCCATGCGGACCATCGCCCACCGCATCCCCCTCGGCCGCGGAGGGCTCCCCGAGGAGGTCGCCGCTATCTTCCGCCTCCGACGAGGCGTCCTACATCACCGGCTTCATCCGGTACTTCCTGTGCCGATGTGGGCGAGCAGTGAAGCGGTGCCGTCCTCTGCGGCGATCCCCCGGGCGAGTTCGGCCGCGCGTCGGCGGTGAGCCGGCTCGGAGAGGCTGGCCGTGATCGCGTCGCCAAGGGCTTCCGCGGTGAGGTCCTGGAACGGCACAGGCCGCGGGGCGACTCCCAGCGCACACAGTCGAGATGCCCAGAACGGCTGGTCGGCCATGACGGGAACGGGCACAGCGGGCACGCCGGCGCGCAGTCCGGCCGCGGTGGTGCCTGCCCCGGCATGGTGGACGACGGCGGCGACGCGGCGGAACAGCCAGTCGTGTGGAACGTCTCCGACGACCAGGATGTCGGAGCCGCAGCCGCTCAATTCCGCCCACCCCGCCTGCACCACCGCGCGCACGCGTGCCCGCCTCACCGCCGCGGCCACCAGCTCGCTGAGCCGTTCCCCCTGTCCCGCCGCCATACTGCCGAACCCGATGAACACCGGGGGCGGGCCGGCTTGGAGGAAGTCGACCAGTTCGGCCGGGGGGTGCCAGCCGTCCGGCCGCGCGGGCCACCAGTAGCCCGATACTTCGGCCCAGGACGGCCAGTCCTCGGGGCGCGGCACGACCAGCGGGCTGAAGCCGTGGAAGACCGGCCGGGTGTCCCCCGGCGCCAAGGACGTGCCGGCGGGCAGCCCGAGGCGGGCGCGCAGCCTGGTGACGGCGCCCGCGAAGGCTCCTTCCGCGCGCCTCAGCACATCCCGGCCCGCGGCAAAGTTGTCCTCCGGCCTCAGGCCCTCTGTGCTCCGCGCGTTGGGCAGCGGGAACTGCCTGGTGGCGAAGGCAGGTACGAGGTAGGTGCCGATGACGGGGACGCCGAACGCTTCGCCGGCCGTCCGACTGAGCGGTGCCGGGCCGAAGGCCGTGAGGAGCAGGTCGGCTCCGCCCGCCATGGCCTCCGCCACGCCGTCGGCGAGCCCGTCCGTGTAAGCCCTCGTCAGCGCTTGGACCTCCTCCCGCGACGTCGCTCTGTCCCAGTCCCGGATCAGTCCCTGCGGGTCTCCCGGCACAGGCCGGTAGTCGAGACCACACCCGCGGACGAGTGCCTCGAAGCATGGGTGAGCAGCCACGGAGACCTGATGACCGGCGTCCAACAGTCGCCGCCCGAGGCCCGTGTAGGGCGCGACGTCTCCCCGCGACCCGGCGGTGGTGATCAGAATGCGCATGGAGTGATTCTCCTCGGCGGTCGTCCGACCACGGTCGCCTGCCGCGGAGCTCCCTCGGCCCATCTGACGGCTGCGACGCCGAGTCGATGTGTGCTGTCGTTACTCAGGTGCTGGAAGGGCTGCTGTTTCCATCGGTCGCGGGTGTCGCGGTGCTGTCGGCCGACGTGGACGTTGAGTCGGTGAACGTTCGGATCAAGTCCTTCGTCGAGCGGATCGAAGGGCTGACGCGGCGCCACGGCAGGTGGACCGAGCAGGTACGGGCGGTGCTCGCCGCGGTCGGGCCGGCGATGGCCGGGGCCGTGGGCGGTCTGCCGTCCCCCGACGCCCTGGCCGAGGAGCTGGACCTTCGAGGAGGCGTGGCTCAGGGAACGCGCAACGCACGTGGGATCTGGGAGAGTTGAGGCGGCCCGAGGGGGGAGTCGACGTTCCGGGGACGCCGGACGGGGAGGGGTGGCGGGGCGATGCGGGTACTCGTGGTCGAGGACGACGAGGAGATGGCACAGGTCGTAGCGGTGGGGCTGCGCCGCGCGCACATGGCTGTCGATCTGGCATTCGACGGGACGGAGGCGCTGGAGCGGATGCTTGGCGCCGACCGCGACGCGTACGACGTGGTCGTCCTGGACCGGGACTTGCCCGGGACGCACGGCGACGACGTCTGCGCGTCGCTGATCGCCGCCAGTTGCCGCAGCCGTGTGCTGATGCTCACCGCTGCGGCCACGTCGGACGACATCGTGGACGGGCTGGGCCTAGGGGCCGACGACTATCTGCCGAAGCCCTTTGACTTCCCGGTCCTCGTCGCCCGGATCGCGGCGCTTGCTCGCCGCGCCCACCCGGCCCTGCCGCCCGTGGTTCGCCACGGTGACCTCATGGTCGACACCGCCCGGCGGACCGCCGTCCGGACCGGCCGGCCGTTGGCGCTCACGCCCAAGGAGTTCGGCGTTCTTGAACTGCTCCTGACCGCCGGGGGCCGTGTCGTGTCCGCCGAGGAACTGCTCGAACGGGTCTGGGACGAGAGAGCCGATCCCTTCACCAGCGCTGTGAAGATCACCGTGAGCCGTCTGCGGGCCAAGCTCGGGGCACCGCCAGTCATTGAGACGGTGGCCGGTAGCGGTTACCGGAGGATCTGAGGGGTTGTCCGGCCGCACGTCGTTGTGAGCAGCAGAGGACCCAGCCGAAAGGTCGCCGCGTTCGTATGCCCACCCACATCCGTAGCCTCGTCCGCGGCCTGATCCGCGCCTTTCGCGAACTCCGAGGCCTCGTCACCACCGCCGTCCGCCGGTTCACGGGCCGGAGCGTTCGCGCCGGCTGGCCCCGCCGTACCGTGCGGCTGCGGCTCACTGCCCTGTACGGGGGGCTGTTCCTGGTTTCCGGCGCGGCACTGCTGGCGGTCACCTACGGGCTGGTGGTCGGCGCCGTCGACCGTCCGCCCACCGTCGTCAAGCACGCGGTGGCAGTGGGCGGTCCCAGCCCTGGCGCGGTCAGCGGCCCGGCGCCCCACAGCTGGGAGCCGCCGCGCGCCACGCCCGGCGACCAGGCCGCCACGGAGGACTCCGTGCAGAAGGAGGTACAGCGGACCGTGGACCACCAGAAGTCCGCCATGCTGCACACGCTGCTCGTCCAGTCCGGGTTCGCCCTGGCGCTGATGTCACTGACATCCGTGCTGCTCGGATGGGTGGTGGCCGGCCGTATCCTGCGCCCGCTGCGGACGATCACCTCCACCGCACGGGACATCTCGGCGACCAGCCTGCAACGAAGGCTGGCCCTGAACGGCCCGCGGGACGAACTGCGTGAGCTGGGCGACACGTTCGACGGCTTGCTGGCCAGGCTCGACCGTTCCTTCCAAGCGCAACGGCAGTTCGTCGCCAACGCCTCCCACGAGCTGCGTACGCCGCTGGCACGCCAGCGCGTGCTGGGCCAGGTCGCCCTGGCCGATCCCGAGCCGACCGTCCAGTCCTTGCGGACCGCGCACGAGCGCATACTCGACGCGGGAAACGAGCAGGAACGGCTCATCGAAGCGCTGCTCACCCTCGCCCGCGGCCACGCGGGCATCGACGTGCGGCGACCCTTCGACCTGGCCCGGCTCGTCGAGGAGGGCGTCGCCGGGCGCAGTACGGAGCTGCGGGAACGGCGGGTGACACTGCGCGCTTCGACCGGCGCGGCCGCCACCTCCGGCCATCGGGCGCTCGTCGAACGGCTGGTCGCCAACCTGCTGGACAACGCGATCCGCTACAACGTGCCCGGCGGGCAGGTCGAGGTCACGACTGGTACGGAGGCCGGTCGCGCCGTCCTCACCGTGGCCAACACCGGCCCGGTCGTGCCTGCAGACGCCGTCGAGCGCCTACTCCTGCCCTTCCAGCGACTCGACCCGACCCGCCCTGCCCGCACCAGCCGCACCGCATCGTCCCAAGGGCTCGGCCTGGGCCTGTCCATCGTCTCGGCCATCGCATCCGCCCACGACGCCACGCTCACCGCCGCCGCGCGACCCGAGGGCGGTCTGGTCATCACCGTCGCCCTCCCCGCGGCAGCGACGAAACCGCGCTGAAACCGCCCGCTCTGTAGAACGTCTGTCGGCGCAGCCGCATCCGCAGCGGCGACGCTCCGTCCGTAGGACTGACGCGAGTTCGGGAGCACCCCACATGAGCAACGACATGCCCACTGCCGACATGCCGGCTGAACCAGCCCGGGCCGCACCGGCCGAAGCCCGAGGAACAGCATCCGAAAGGGACGAATCCGGGCTGCTCCGAGCCCTGTTGGCCGACCCCGCGCCGGCGAGCCGGCAGGCCGGCCGCCGCCGGATCCGGATGACCCGACATCGGCGCGCAGTGACCGCGGCCGGCGCGACCGTACTGGCCGGCGGCATTCTCATCGCCGGCAGTGTTCTCGATCTGGACATGGCCGCCTCCGCCGATCCGGCGACCACGACAGGCGCCGTCAGGCCCGCCGCCTGCGTACCGCAGGACCCGACTCGTCCCCAGCCGCCCGCGCAGCAGCCGCTCCCGACATCCGTCAGTACGGTGGGGCAGGCGTACTACTGCCTGTTGGACCACTACTACGGCGGTTCCCGGCTCGACGACCGCGAACTGCTCCAGTACGCCTTCCAGGCCGTGGTGCGGGAGATACGCAGACGCGGGGTCGACCAGCCGAACGCCGTGCTGCCCGCGCTGACCGGCCACCGCGACAAGGACTGGTCGCTCTTCGCCAGGCGGCTCCACAAGGTGCTGGACGCGGTGCCTGGCGACCAAGCGCTGCACTCGTCGCTCGCGGTCGCCGCGGTCCAGGGGATGCTTGCCGCCCTGCACGACAACCACGCCGGGTACCAGGGCCCTGGCGGTCCGGGCGGCCCCCTGCAGGACCCCCACCCGTGGGGCCTGGGCATCGGCCTGAACTACACCCTTCCCCGGGCGGAGACTGCCCCGGACTTCACCGGGCCGCTCTTCCTCAGCACGGTCGGCGCGGGCACCCCCGCCGCCGCTGCCGGGCTCAAGCCGGGCGACATCATCGAGTCGGTGAATGGCGTCCCGGCCTTCACCAACGGAAAGCTCAACTCCGGAATCCTGGACTACCTCCGCCCGCCGTACCCGCAGCGCGCTCCGGTGACCCTTACTGTGCGGCGGCCCGCGACCGGCGAGACCCGGCAGGTGAGCGTCACCCCCGGCGAGCTGGCCCCGCAGCCCAAGCCGCATGTGGACGCCACCCTGGTGAACGGCAGCGTCGCCCGCATCCGCTTCGACGCCTTCTACCCGGGCGTCGCCCAGGATGTCCTCAAGGCCATCGCCGATCTTCAGGCGACAACCAAACTGACCGGCATAATCTTCGATGTGCGCGGCAACCGCGGCGGGGTCGCCGCCGAGGGCAACGTACTGCTGGGTGCTTTCGTCCACGACGCCACGGTCATGTCCTTCTGCGACGCCAACGGCACCTGCGAGCCCCAGCGCGTGGACGACAGCACTCCGCTGCTCCACCTGCCGATGGTCACGCTCACGGACGACGGCTGTGCCTCCGCATGCGACGCGTTCGCGATGGGCGTCAAGGATCTCCACCTGGGCACGCTCGTCGGCACCCGCACCGCGGGGGCGAACTCCGGCCCCGCCCAGCTGTACGCGCTCAACGACAACACGAGCGTGATCCGGTTCCCCTCGCAGCGCGCCATCGGTGCCAACGGCGAGATCATGGACGGCATCGGCGTCCCCCCGGACTTCTACGCGCCACTGACCGCGGCGGACGCGTCCGCGGGCAATGACCCGGCCCTCGCGAAGGCGGCAGCGATCCTCAAGCCGTAACCCCGTCCAGCCCACCTGCCCCTCCCGATGTCCCCGCACGGTCACACGGTGCGGGGACATCTCGTGCCGGCGGCCGTACCGATGAGTTTGGTGCGTATCCGCAGTCGATACCGCTGGGTCCGCCGACAGCGGTGGACCTGTGCTGGAAACGTTCCAGCGCGGGGGAAGCACATGGAGGCAGTGATGAGCGTCGACCACTCCGAGCAGGGGACCCGGGTGAGCGGTCCCAGGGTGTTGGTGGCGGGGGCGAGCGTCGCGGGACCCGCGCTGGCCCACTGGCTGCGCCGGTGGGGGGCCGAGGTGACCGTGGTGGAGCGGGCTCCTGAGCTACGTCCCGGCGGGCAGGCCGTGGACGCGCGCGGGGTCGCCAAGGAGGTCATCGCACGTATGGGGCTGGACGCGGCGGTCCGCGCGGCGTGCACCGACACCGCCGGCGCGCACACCGTGGACGTGGACGGGCGGGTACTGGAGACCTTCCGCGCGGACGACCACGGTGGCGACGGGTTCATCGCGGACATCGAGATCCTGCGCGGGGACCTGTCCCAGGTGCTCTACGACGCCACCCGCGACGGAGTCGAGTACGTCTTCGGAGACCGGATCGCCGTGCTCGCCCAGGACGCGGACGGGGTCGATGTGGTCTTCGCGAGCGGCGACCGGCGGCGCTTCGACCTGGTGGTCGGGGCCGACGGGCTGCACTCGGAGTTGCGGGCGATGGTCTTCGGGCCGCATGAGCGGTTCCTGCGCCACCTCGGGCACATGCTGGCCTTCTACAGCGTGCCCAACGAGTTCGGGCTGGACCGGTGGCTGCTGGAGTACCAGGACCAGGAGTCCGGGCGTTCAGCCCTCCTGCGACCCATCCAGGACGCCACGCGGGCGATGGCCATGTTCTACCTCGCCTCGGCCGACTTCGACGTCGACTACCGTGACGTCGCGGCCCAGAAGCGCCTGCTGCGTGAGCGGATGGCGGGCCTGGGCTGGCTGGCCCCGGACATCCTCGCGCACCTCGACGACACCCCGGACTTCTACCTCGACCAGGTCGCCCAGGTGGTGATGGACCGCTGGTCGAGCGGACGGGTGGGGCTGCTCGGGGACGCGGCGTTCAGCTCGTCGCCGATGTCCGGGCAGGGCACCGGGCTGGCACTGGTCGGCGCCTACGTGCTGGCCGGAGAGCTGGCCGCCGCCGCGTGGGATCCCGACACAGGGTTCACGCGCTACGAGGCGCGGATGCGCTCGTTCGTCGAGGCCAACCAGGAGATCGGCCGGTTGAACGCCCGCAGCCGTGAGGTGCCCGGGCCAGACGCCGAGCCGCTCCCCGATTTCGCCGGCGAATGGTTCACCGATCTGGTCGGGCGCGCGATCAACGGCATCGAGCTGCCCGATTACGCGGGGGCGCCGAGCTCCGCAGCCCCGGCCGGGTCGCCGATCACCTCGTCAGCAAAGCCGTAGGTGTCACAGTAACCGCCCGGCGGCAGCCCGGCTGGGGCCTGGCTCCTCAGGAAGTGCCGTCCGCGGGTACGGGTTCGGTGAGGGAATGCGGCAGGTCGCCGCCGCCTCAGCAGCACTGGCGCAGCCCCGGGGCATCCCGGCACACCTGCCTGTCCACGTCCTGGTCGGCGAACTGGATCCGCTCAACGCCGGACTCACGCTGAGTGACCTGCTCGTCGACCGCTACCGGCAGGCCGGCCTCACCGACATCACGTACCGCGTCTACCCCGGTGCGCGGCACGAGCTGTTCAACGAGACCAACCGCACGGAAGTCGAGAGCGACCTGCTGGCCTGGCTGGAGCGGATACGCCTTCCGACGTGCCCGTGACCGCACGGGTCGTCCAAATCAAGGGCATCACCCAGCGAATGCTCACCTCGGCGGCCTAAGTTGCCGAGGTGATGGCGCAGTTCGAGGCGCGTCTGACTACGCCGCCGTACCGGCTGGTCGCCCACCACGCCTCCACAGAAGCCGGAGTCGTCGCCCCCAACCCTGCGGTCGCGGCCGACCGACGCGCGGAGATCCTGGGCCGCCTCAAGGGACACGGCATCGCGTCGCCTGACGTCCTTTCAACCCCGTAACACCCTCTTGCCGCAGTGCCCTGCTTGGGCGAGACGGGCGGGCTGATGAACCCGTGCTTCCCTTCCGCGTCGAGTCCACCGGGCAGGATCCCTCCCGTACAGCGGAGGCCCAAGCTCTCTGTGGTCTGCCGGAAACTGATTGATCCGTTTACCCTCGGGCAGTGTGTGCAAAGGACTCCTCACAGGCACCGGGCGCATCGCTCCATCCTCCGCCGACTCACTCAGGTGCCAGGCACGTTATGCCGCCCGGTGACCTCCCGGGAACCGCTGTGGCCGGCGGATGACCGATGAGCAGCGCCCGGCGTGGCTGACGCGCAACGTCAAGGTCCTGTGCGGGGTGTCCTTCCTGCAGGACGCGGCCAGCGAACTCCTCTACCCGATCCTGCCGATCTTCCTGACCGTTGTGCTCGGTGCCCCACCCGCCGCGGTCGGCGCCATCGAGGGCCTGGCCGAGGGAGCCGCGTCGGTCACCAAGGTAGCCGCCGGGCGTCTGGCCGACCGATTCACCCGCCGGCCGCTCATCGGCACGGGCTACGGGCTGGCCGCGCTCGGCAAGCTGCTCCTCGCCCTCGCCACCGCCTGGCCCCTTGTCCTGGTGGCCCGGGTGGTCGACCGGCTCGGCAAGGGCATGCGCGGCGCCCCCCGCGACGCCCTCCTTGTCGAAGGCGTCCCACACCGGCAGCGCGGCAAGGTGTTCGGCCTGCACCGGGCCGCCGACACCGCCGGCGCCGTGGTCGGTCCGCTGGTGGGCCTGGCGCTGTATGAGGCCCTCGACCACCATCTGCGGCCCCTGTTCTGGGTCGCCGTCCTCCCGGCCGTCGCGTCCGTCGCCCTGGTCGCCGCTGTCCGTGATCCCCGATCCCGCACGGCCGGCGACGGGACAGCAGCCGTGGACGCCCGTACACCATGGCGTGCCCTGCCCCGTCGCTACTGGCGCGTTCTGACCGTGCTCCTCGTCTTCAACCTGGTCAACTTCCCCGACGCTTTGCTGCTGTTGCGCGCCCACGACCTGGGCCTTTCCACGGCCGGTGTGGTAGGCGCCTACGCGGTATACAACCTCGCCTACGCGGCCTTGTCCTACCCGGCGGGCGCTCTCTCCGACCGGCTGCCCCGGCCTCTGGTCTTCTCCGCCGGCCTGGCCTTCTTCGCGGTCGGCTATCTCGGGCTGGGTCTCATCGGCAACCCGTGGATGGTGTTCGTGGTGCTGCCCTTGTACGGCGGCTTCAACGCCTGCACCGACGGCGTCGGCAAAGCCTGGATCTCCACGCTGGTTCCCGCCCGCCAACAGGGCACCGCCCAAGGCCTCTACCAGGGCGCCACCGGTGCGGCCGTCTTGCTCGCCGGCCTGTGGGCGGGGCTCGCCTGGGGCACCGACGGCCGCCTCCCGCTGCTGGTTTCGGGCGGCGTCGCGCTCGCCCTCGCCATCGCGCTCGCGGCCCGGGCCATCAAGTTGACCCGCCCGCCCAGGAGTTGGTGACAGGTTCCGGTCAAAGATTTGTCCAAGTGCCGGACGTCTTCTGTATGCGGTGGTCGGGTTCTCCACGACGGCCGTACGCCCACCCGTTTTCGGAGGATCTGGTGTCAGCACCAACCCGTAAAAGACGATGGCTCACGATCTGTGCCATCTCCGCATCCGCCGCACTCGTCGCGACACCCGCAGGAGCTGCGGCAGGCAACACAAAGCGCCCGTTCGGGGCCCGCACCCTCGCCCAGCTCGCCGCCGAACGCGCGCACTCCATAGGCGCCATGAGCCCCAGGCTGACGGCCGACGACGGCGGAGACGATGGCAACGAGGCGGACGAGATAGCCGAGGGTGCGGATCAGTACGCCGAGGCCCGCACCTCGCCCGGCATCGTCTCCCCCGGGGCGTACGGCGCCGCCTGGACCAGCCTGACCAAGCTTCCGAGGACCAAGGGCAGTTGGCGCAATGTCACCGACCTGCCCTACAACTCCGACGACTCCCGCTACCGGGACATCGACTCCAACTCCAGCGGCGGCTCGGGCAATGTCACCGGCCGCATGGCCGCGGTCGCGGCCGACGACGACGGATACGTGTACGCGGGCAGCGCCGGCGGCGGTGTGTGGCGCTCCCAGCGGGGCGGCGGGCACTGGAAGCCCATCAGCGACAAGCTGCCCTCGCAGTCGACCGGCGCGCTCGCGCTGGACGGGGCCGGCCGGCTGTGGCTGGGCACCGGCGAGGCGAACACCAACGCTGACGCCTACCTCGGCAGCGGCGTGTACGTGCTGACCGACCCGCACCACGACACCTTCTCCACCCGCAGCCGGGTCGGCGGTGACGAGCTGGAGTCCACCACCATCCGTCAGCTCCGGTTCGGCGGCGGCAAGGTGTGGGCGGCGACCAACGAGGGCGTGTGGAGTCACTCCACCAAGACACTCAAGGGCGCCTGGAAGCTGGAGTACGCGCCCAACCCCGACTATCTGCCGGGCGGTTCGAAGGCGCACGACGACGCGGCCGCCTACAAGAACATCACCAACGACATCGCGATCGACCCCCAGCACCCCTCGAAGGTGATCCTCGCGGTCGGCTGGCGCAACGGAGACGACTACAACGGCTTCTACACCAAGGTGGGCGGTGCCTGGACGCGCGTCACCAGCGGCTTCGGTGACCTGCCCACCGACGCGGACAACGTCGGCACGGTCACCTTCGCCCCGGCCGCCGACGGCTCGCGCTACTACGCCATCGACCAGTCGCCCGAGCAGATGGCCTCCAACCCGGACAGCGGCCTCATGGGCATCTACAGCGCCGCCTCCCCGTTCGGGCCCTGGACGAAGATCGCCGACTACAAACAACTGGCTGCCGACGGCTCGGCGCTGACCTCCAGCGGCTACATGCCCGGCGTGCAGGCCTGGTACAACCAGTTCCTGACCGTCGACCCGAGCGACCCCAAGCACGTGTACGCGGGCCTGGAGGAGGTCTACGAGTCCAAGGACGGCGGCACCACCTGGTCCACCGTCGGCCCGTACTGGAACTTCACCTTCTCCTGCTGGAGCATCGACCCGGCCAAGCAGAGCGGTGACTGCAACCAGACCACCCACTCCGACCAGCACGGCGTCGCCATCGGCCGCTACCACGGCAAGAGCTTCGTGTACGTCGGCAACGACGGCGGCGTCTACAAGCGCCCCGTCAACGGCTCGCAGGACGCCTCCGGCCACGCCACCGACTGGACCTCCCTCAACGACGGCACCATCGACACCCTGCAGTACTACTCGGTCGGCGTCGGCAAGGACCTCGACCACGGCGGAGTCTCCGTCACCGGCGGCCTCCAGGACAACGGCCAGTCCGTGCTGCGTAGCAACGACACCGTGATGGGCTCCAACTTCGGCGGCGACGGCGGCGACACGCTCACCGACCCCGCCAACGGGTGCAACATCGCGGAAGAGTACGTCTACCTCGCCGTCCAGATCACCCAGAACTGCGCGGTCAACGACGGCAGTTGGGTGACGGACCCGAGCAAGGCGACGTCGTACAACGTCGCCCCGGCCGACAACACCACCAGCGAGGCCCGCTTCATCGCCCCGCTCGCCGCGGACGCCAAGGACAGCAACACCTGGATCGCGGGCGGCCGACACATCTGGGTGCAGACCCACGGCTACGCCATCCGCAGCGGTTCCGAGTGGAAGAGCGTGTACGACCTGGGCGCCGGACGCGCCGCGACCGCCGTCGCCGCCTCCGGCGGCAAGGTGTACGCGGCCTGGTGCGGCCCCTGCAACAACCAGGGCTTCGCCCGCGGCATCTCCGTCGGCAACGCGGACGGCACCGGCTGGCACGACATCACCCTGCCGGTGAACGGTACGGTGCCCAACCGTTACCTCAGCGGCTTCGCCGTCGACCCGAGGAACGCCGACCACGTCTACCTCGAGGTCAACGGCTTCTCCCGGCATTGGACCGAGGGTCCGGGAGCGGGCGTCGGCCACGTCTTCGAGTCCACCGACGGCGGCACGACCTGGAAGGACATCTCCGCCAACCTGCCCGACGTGCCGACGAACTCCGCCGTCGTCACGGCGAACGGCGGCCTCGCCGTCGCCACCGACCTGGGTGTCGTCTACCGCGCCCCAGGCCACACCCAGTGGCAGCGCGTCGGCGAGCTCCCGGCCGTCGCCGTGCTCCAGCTCAAGCTGAGCCCTGACGGCCGCACCCTCTACGCGGCCAGCCACGGGCGCGGCATCTACACCACCAAGGTGCGCGACCTGGACTGACGTACCCCGTGAGATGCGGGAGGGGCAACCCGGTCTCTCCGGGTCGCCCCTCCCGCGCTCCTCCACGTACGACGCAGTGACTTCGTTTTGTCGCGGACGGACCGCCGTATGTTCGGCTCACTGCACCGGGTACGCCGCCACACTCAGCCGGAGGGTGAAGAGGGTGGCGCTCTGCGGACCCCAGGTGACGGTCGCTGAGCCGGTGCGCGCGGCCCGCACCGTGACCCTTGCGCCGCCCCTGCTGTCCGTGGTGGCCGAGGTCACCAGCGCGAACATGGGGTTGCTGCTGCGCGGCTGCGGCCAGGCACGCTGGGCCCGGGGCTTGAGGATCACGGTCACTGTCGTACCCGATCGCACACACAGGGTGCGGACGGAGGGATCGTCGACGCCATGGGTGATGGTGACGGGCCCCGCGAGACATCCCGTGGACGCGGAGGATGTCCCCTGAGGGCTCGGAGCCCGCGTCGACTCCGATGCCTGCGGTTGTGCCGTTGCCGACTCCGTCGGGGAGGGCGAGTTGGGGGTGCTCGGCGTGCTGAAGCTGCTCGCCGAGGGCTCGGTCGTGGGCGGGGTCGCGGAAGGGCGCGGCGGGGCTGAGTCCGCCTCTGAGTCACCGCCGCTGCCTCCACAGGCGGTCAGGAGACAGCAGAGGGCGACCAGGACGGCCGCGAGTAGGGGGCGGGTCCGTCGGCCGCGTCTGCTGTCCTCCATCGTCATGACCACTCCCTCGCGCCACTGGACGTCGCGCCACTGGACGTCACTGCGACGTCCGGAGCCGCAGTTCGGTTCCCGTCATCCCTGGCAGCTTCCCGGCACGGCCTTCCGCCCCGACACGGCGGCCGGCTCCACCACCGGCCCCTACTTCTAGGACACCTCGGTGTGCTTCGGCGCCCCGTGCGGACTGGTTCAACCGGGCCAGGTGCCGGTCAGACTGCGGGTGGCGGTGGCGCCGGCGCGGTCGACGGCAGCCTTGACGGCGGCGAAGATCGCGCCCTGAAGGGCGGCGGCCACGACCACTTCGCTCCAGGTCCGTTCCTCGTCGGTGGCGTCGGGGGCGTCCTCGTCGTGGCCGAGCACCTTCCACGCCTGTTTGAACAGGGCGCCGGCGACGACGCCGCTGACGGCACCGAGCGCCAGGCCGACCGGCTTGTAGGCGATCTTCGATGCCTTCACCGCGGTGACTCCCTCCGGCGGTAGGCCAGCCACACCAGCACGGCGGCACCGGCGGTCGCCAGCAGCAGGGCGCGATGCTCCCGAGCCATCCGCGCGCCTTGTGCGGTGGTGTGCAGTACGGGTTCCGGGGCCTTGTCGTGCCACAGCTGTCCGGCCTGGGCCGCCTTGGCGCGGGCTTGCTCAGCTGTGTGGGCGGCTTTGTCCTTGACCGGGTCGGGCAGCTTGTCCTGCGCCTGGTGGGCGAGATCGGTGGCCTTGGTCTTCAGTTCGCCGGCCTTGGCTGTGGCCTGGTCCTTCACCGCGGTCGCCTTTTGCTGGGCGCGGGCCTTGACGTGGGTCTTGGCGGCGAGCGCCTCGACGGTCTCGCCGAGTTCGGCGCGGGTCTGCTCGACCTGCTCGCGCAGCTCTTCCGGGGTGGCGGTGGGATCGTCGTCGGATGCCTGGGTCATCGCTGTACGCTCTCCTTGATCGTGGCCACGTCGGCCTTCACGTCCTCGAACGTCTTCTCAGGTACGGGCGGTGCGGCCTGGCTGACCTGCTTCTTCCCACTGAGGGCCATCACCGCGGCAACCAGCCCCAGCACGGCGGTCACGATCAGCGCCGCAGCCCACACAGGCAGCGGGACGGCCAGGGCCGCGATGGCGGTGGCCACCAGGGCCTGCAGCATCAGGAAGCCGACCACTCCGGCGCCACCGAACAGCCCGCCGCCCTTGCCGTAGCGTTTGCCCTTCTCCTTCATCTCCGCCTGCGCCAAGCGCATTTCCCCGCGCACCAGCTCCGTCAGCTGTTGCGAGGCCCGCTGCACCAGCTCGCTCACCGGCTCCTGGACGGAGTGGTGCGAGCTGGGGTCGGGCCCGGACGCATACGGCTGCGTGCCCGTCACGACGTTCACCTCCCGCTCTCGTTCCAGTCGGCGGGCCGGGCACTCCGGCCTTCGCTCAGCGCGCGAGTACCCCGTATGCCCAGATGGGGTAACGCAGCCGGCCCCGGGAATCGGCTGTGAGATTTTTGGCGCGCCGGGCCTGGTAAAACACTGACCTGTGGGTATCCAGGAGCGCGAACGCAAGGTGTATCGGCCGCTGCGGAGGGCCGGCCTTGAGGTGATCCCGAACGCCGTACCGGACGGCACGATGCCGTTCGTCTTCGGATTTGGTCCCGAGGACATCGTCGGTGGCTTCTCTCACCGGTACGAGACCCCACGGCTTGTCGAGCGTCTCAACGACGACTGGTACGACCTGGCGGTTTCCTCAGGTCTTTTCGACCAGCGGCGCGAGTTCCTCGTCCTGCTTCCGGAGGGCACCCGTACGCACGGCGCCTTCTTGCAGGACTTGCGCTGGGGCCGCCGTGGCGCACCGGCGGTCTGGACGAAGGTCCGGCTCCTCGAGCGCTGGGACATCATGGGCCGGGGTGCGGCATCGGCGTTCCTCGGCATCCGCGCGGGCCATCCGGGCTTCGGCATGATGGCGCTCGACAGCAGTGTGTACATCAGTTGCTCGACGGGTGAAAGGGGCGTCGACGTAGTGGCGGTGAGCCACCCCGACCGCTCGGAGAACATCCTGCGGCATTTGGAATGGCTCGCGTCGCGGAGGGACAGTCCCTACTCCGACCGCGAGTTGCAGGAGCGGATCGCCGTATGGCTCGCGGGCCGCGCACCCAGTGCTGTCAGCTGTTCCGACCGATGACCACGCGGCCCGGTGGACGAGGCCGGCGAGGTTGCCGTTGTCCGGCTGATCATGTGACGCGCCGCTGGGAGCGGCTGCTTCAGCAGGTGAGGGTCATGATTCGTCCAGCCGCCGCACATCCTGTTCCTCCCACTTCCGGGTGTCGCGCGGCTGGGTGTAGGGCTCCTTCTCGGGCGGCATGCCGCCGGCGATCGCCCGCTGCCGCACAGTCTCCGCGTCGAACTCCAGGCCCAGCAGGATCGCCAGGTTGCTGATCCACAGCCACAGCAGGAAGACGATGACGCCGGCCATGGTGCCGTAGGTCTTGTTGTACGAGGCGAACTCGGCGACGTAGAACGCGAAAGCGGCGGACGCGACCAGCCAGATGACCAGGGCGAGGACGCTGCCCGGTGTGACCCACCGAAACCCCTTCACCCGGGCGTTCGGCGCGGCCCAGTACAAAATCGCGATCATGATCGTGACCAGCACCACCAGGACGGGCCACTTGGCGATCGACCACACCGTCAGCGCGGTGTCCCCGATCCCCAGCGTCTTCCCGGCCTCACGGGCCAGAGCGCCGGTGAACACCACGATCAGGGCGCTGACCACGGCCAGCACCAACAGCACCACCGTCAACCCGACCCGCAACGGCAGAATCTTCCACACCGGCCGGCCCTCCGGCATGTCGTAGACGGCGTTGGCAGCGCGGATGAAGGCGGCGACGTATCCGGATGCCGACCACACCGCCAGGACGATGCCGACAAGGGCCATGATCGAGCCGATACCGGCGTTGTTCTGCAGTTGCTGAACGGCACTGGTGATGATGTCCCGGGCTGAGCCGGGAGTGAGATGGCGGAGATTCTTCAGCACCGCGTCCGTGGCGGACTTTCCGGCCAGACCGAGCAGCGACACCAGGACCAGCAGGGCCGGGAACAGTGACAGCACGCCGTAGTAGGTCAGCGCGGCGGCCCGGTCGGTCAGCTCGTCGTCCTTGAACTCCCGCAGGGCACCTTTCAGCACCGCCCCCCACGCCGTCTTCGGCAGCTGCGTCGGCGTATCCGGCGCGCGCCGCTCCACCGCGGGCCCCGGGCCCACCTCCTCGGGCGGCGGGACTTCGCGTTCGGGAGCCTCGTCGCTGCTGTCGTGTGCTGTCCGATGCGGAAGATGCAGCTTCATGGCCGCCGAGTACCCCCACGCTCCCACGACCCAACCAGGCCATAGACGCGGCTGGCGTCGCGTGGGCGGTCCGCGGCCCCTCCCCTTGGGCCTGACCTGCCCGCCCCCGCCGGGCCTGGGCTGCGCCCCCGCCGCACCTGGGCTGATTCCTCTCCAGTGGCGGCCGACGTGGATCTGCGTGCCACTACGCTGATCACCGACGATCGCCAGGCTGCGCGAGAACACCCGCGGCGGTGACTTCGCCTTGGGTGGGCACCGGCAGCTTCCACCTGACCGGCCTCTCCGACCGCGACCCGCGGCACAAACTGCCGGTCGTCGAGCAGCTGGCGGCCGCGCTCTGCACCGCCGCCCTGGTCGCCCTCGCCGCCACGCGCACCTTCCCGGTGAAGCAGCCGCCCTCGGGGACGCTGATGAGCGCCATGCATCTCCGCCCGCGAGGGAGCGAAGGACGAGGTCGCCCGTCTGATCCTCGACTACGCCGAGAAGCTGCGCGAGGAGGAGGGCAACCTCGTCTTCCACGTCCTGACCAAGCAGGCGAATCCGCGTGCTTTCTGGATCTACAAGGTCTACCGGGACGAGGACGCCTTCCAGGCGCACCTCAAGGCTCCTTACGGCGGCCCGTTCAACACCGTGCTCCCCCCTGATCGAGGAGGATGCCTCGGTGCTGACCTTCCTCGTCCCGGTCGGCTGACCTTCGCCCGCTCAGCCGTCGATACGGTGCGTGCTCCAGAAGGACGTGAGATCCGTGCTGGTCGCCGCCTGGGCCGCCGCCTTGAACTCGGCGGTGGTCGAGACGCCGTACCAGTGTGAACTCGCGTAGCTCTTCAGCAGGTTGGTCATCGCCGTGTCGCCGATCAGCCGCCGCAGATCGTGCAGGGCGCACTTGCCGTAGCCGTAGACGACGGTGGAGTACCGGGACGAGTGGGCGTCCCAGTAGGCCATGGAGTTGGTGATCTTCTCCGCCGAGGAGGCCCAGGAGACACTGTTCCAGCAGCTGGTGCCGGTCTTGCCGAGGGCGAGGTCGGTGGCGTAGTCGGTGAACGCCTCGTCCAGCCAGGGGCTGTTGTACTCGTCGTCGCCGACGATGCCGTACCACCACTGGTGGCCGATCTCGTGGGTGAGCGCGGTGGTGCTGACGAGGTCCAGGACGAAGCCCGGGTACTCCATGCCGCCGAACCAGTAGTTGTTGTCGATGACCGCGTCCAACTCGCCGTAGGGGTACGCCCCGAAGCGGCCGGCGTGTGCGTCGACCGCCGTCTTGGCGGTGCTCAGCATCGACTGCGCGTCGGAGGAGCTGATGCCCGAGACGGAGTAGATGTTGATGGCCGTCCCGGCCGCCGAGGTACCGGAGATCTTGCTGAACGGGCCCGCCGCCCAGGCGAAGTCACGCACCTTCGTCGCGGTCGCCGTGGTGACGGTGCGCCCGCTGGATCCGGGGGTGTCGGCCGAGGTGCCGGTGGCCGGGACCAGGAGCGAACTCGGGTGGTCCAGCGTCACCTTGAAGTCGGCGGCCAGGGAGTAGAACGACTCGCCGTTGTTGGTGTACGGGTCCAGGTGCCAGCCCGAGCCGTCCTTCACCGCGAGCACGGGCAGCGCGTTGCCGATGTTGTTGAACGCTCCGTCATGGCCGAACCGGTCGGCGCCGCTGGGCACGGTGATGCCCAGGTCGAAGCCGATCGTGGCGGACTGACCCTGCGTCAGGGGTGTCGGCAGGGTGATCTTGAGCGCCGTGCAGGCGACGGAGAGTGAACCGGCCGTACCGCCGGTGACGTTGGTGACCGTGATCGGCATCGCGTCGCAGGTGCCGTGGTAGTTGTCCCACAGGCGCAGGTACACCTCGCTCAGCGCGGTCGAGGAGGCGTTGGTGAAGGTGGCGCTCTCATGGCCGGTCCAGACGGTGCCGGAGGTGTTGCTGCTCAGGTTCACCGTGTACGAGGGCGCGATCGGCGTCCGGGTCGAGTCCGCCGGCGGGGCGGTGTCGCCGGAGGTGTCGAGGGCGATGTCGTCGAGGACGAAGCTGGTCTGGAGGCTGGAGTCCTCGGTGCCGGTGAAGGCGAGGGTCACGGTCTGCCCCGCGAACGTCGACACGTCCAGGGTCTTCTTCACGTACCCCGTGGCCTTGTCGAGGTTCGAGTACGTCGCCAGCGTGGTGCTGCCGATCTTCGCCGTCAGCTTGTCGTAGGCGGTGGACGAGGTGGTCTCGGTGGTGTCGATGTGCAGCCAGAACGACAGGGTGGCGGTGCTGCATCCGGACGGGATCGTCACGCTCTGGGAGAGCGTGTCGGTGTGCGTGCCGCCGGTGCCGTCGAGCCAGGCGAAGCTGGTGCCGCCGTGCGCGGACTGGCCGGAGCGGCTGGTGATCACGCTCGTGGACGACTGTGTCCAGGGCGAAGTGCCGCTCTCGAAGCCGCCGTTGACGACCGCCTGGGTCGGCGTGCAGGCCGCAGCCGCGTCGGTGGCGGCGGATGCCGGGTGGACGGGGAGCAGGGAAACCCCGGCCAGCGCGGCGACGGCGAGGGCGCGCGCGGCGACAGATCTGTGGGGGGTGGTTCTCACGCGTAACTCCTTTGCGGCGACCGGGATCCCGGTCTGCTCGGCGGCCACCCACCGGCTGGGGTGCGTCGGTGGGTGGTCGTGGGCTGCGTGTATCGATTGACGAGAGCATGCCATATGGGAGGGTGTGATGGGGATGGGCACACCGGTTCGGGCCAATTCACCGGGCGTGGATCTGGTGGGCCGGGATCAGTCGCCGGCGTCGTCCCCCGTGAGATGGCCGCTGCCGTGGCCCGTCGCATGGCCGCTCTCGCCCTGGGCGACCTCGATGCCGTTGTGCAGGTCGGTGGCCGCGTCCAGGGGCGCGTCGGCGACAGGGGCACACAGGCGAGGAGAGGTCCGGTCAAGGCGCCGGGAAGCATGCGGCCGGTGGGGGCAGGCTGATTCAGGAGCGCCTTGACCCGGCAGGGACCGGACCCGGGGTGGCCGTGAGGGTGAGCCGGCTCGCGGGGCCGGTGCCGGTCAGCGACATCGCGAGCGGGATCCCCTGACCGTCGGTGATGATGTGGTGCTTGCTGCCCGGGCGTGCGCGGTCGACCGGGCTGGTCCGCTTAGCTGAGTGCAGGGGTTGAGTACGGGCATTGAGTACACGTACTCATGGCCCAGGCGGTGGTGCGCGGCGAGGATTGACGCAACGGCGCGGGAGAACGCGCCGGGACTACAACGGCACGCCGGGCCAACGGAGTTGGCGCCGACCGCCGCCATCACCCACGGGGGAACCGACCATGTCCCGACGCATCATCCTTTCCGCCACCGCCGCCGTCGCCGTCCTCGGCGCGGCCGGGGCCTTCGCCCTCGCCCAGGCCGGCGAGCAGTCGCTGGCCTTGAAGGACAGTGCCGTCCGCTACACCGCCCCGGCTGCGGGCCACGACGGCTCCTTGTCCTTCACCACGCAGGTCACGGCCCCGTCCGGGCTCAAGAGCCTGAAGGTGCTGGCTTGGCCGAAGGGCGCCTTCGCCGGCAAGCCGCTCACCGAGAAGGACATGAAGAACGTCGAGTCGGCCACGTGCACGCCCACCGGCGACGACACCCTGCGCTGCAGCTACCGGACCCCGGTGACCGCCGCCGACGCAGCTGAGGCCGCCGGGGCCGGGCAGGACACGTGGTACGTCGCGACGCTGGCCACCGGCAAGAACGGCGACACGGCGTTCGCGGACAAGTCGGCCACGTTCAGGACGCGTTGACTGACCCGCGGGGCGGCCCGTCAGCACGGGCCGCGCCGCCGCCACAGACTGGTGGGCCGGGACGGGCCGGTGGGCTGAGGGGTGAACGCGTCGGCGGCGCAGCACCCGGACGGCCAGGCGCAGCAGCCGTTGCCCGCAGAACCGCCGTTCCACCTGACCCTCCTGTCAGACCCTGCTGCGAAGATCACGCCCATGGATCTCGCTGACGCCCTCGCCGACCTCGACGCCCACCCGTGGGCCTCCGTCTCGCACGCCTACGGCCCTGCCGAGGACCTGCCCGACTTGTTGCACGCTCTCGCCGAGGGCGGCGGGGATGCGGAGGAGGCGATCTCCGAGCTGTACTCGTGCATCCTCCACCAGGGCACGGTGTATTCCGCCAGCGTGGACGCAGTCCCGTACCTCGCCCGGATCGCCGCTGCTGCGCGGCCCGGGACGGCTGAAGTCCTCTGCCTGCTCGGCGGGTTGGCCGAGAGCGATGACGAATGGGAGATCGCGCCGGGCGCCGTCCGGGCCGCCGTTGCCGCCCACATCCCGCTGCTGACACCGCTGCTGGCACATGAGGACGTGGATGTTCGGCTGGTCGCGGCCTGGGTGCTCGGCCACACCCGGAATGCCGAGGCCGCCCCGGTCGCCCTGCGAAGCCGGTGGGCGGTCGAGGCCGATCCCGGTGTCCGGGCTGAGCTGCTCATCGCCCTCGGCCGGGTGGACCTCTCCGCCGCCTCCGCCGAGACCCGCGCACTGCTCGGCGCGGACACGCCCGCGCCCCTGCGTCTGGCCGCGCTCCTCGTCGCTCTGGCCGCCGGGGAGCCGTGGACCGACGCCCACCACGATGCCGCGGTCGGCCTGCTGCCCGCCCGCGAATTCACCGTAGACCGGTACAGCATGCACCGCCGAGAGCCGCTGCACGCGATCGTCGACGGCCTGCTGCACCGCGAGACCGAGGCAGACCGCGAGAGCGCCTTCGCCCTGCTGGACGTTGCCCTTCGTGACAGCCGCCCCGAGGTACGAACCGAGGCGCTCTCCGCGGCCGACCACGCCTGCTACCTCTCCCGCAGGGCTCCCCAGCGACTCGTCCCGGCCATCGCCCCACTCGCCGCCGAGTACTCCGCCTCCAGCCTGCTCGGCAAGCTCGGCCCGGCCGCCGCCGAGGCCGTGCCCGTCCTCGCCGAACTCGCCGCCCAACCCGACGACGAAGCCGCTGACCAGGCCTTGGCCGTGCTCGTCCGGGTCGCGCCCCGACAGGCCGCCCCGCTGTTGGCCCAGAACCTCGACCGGCGCCCCCGCGCGCTCGACGCCGCAGGAGACTTCCAGGCCCCCGCCTTCCCCTTCGACCCGGCCCTGCTCACCGCCGTCCGCTCACGCCTGGCCGCAGACGGCCTCGCCAACAACGAGACCGCCGACCTGGTCCACCTGCTGCGCCAGTGGGGCCTGCGGGCCGCTGCCGCCCTGCCCGAGCTCTACGCCGTGCTTCCGCGCTTCCCTTACGCGGCCACCGCCATCACCGCCGTGGCAGCAGCCGGCCCGCAGGCGGAGCGTGAGCGGGCCGGCGCGGTGCTGCGTGCCGCCGCCGGGTCGCTGATGGTGGCGCGCGCCCACCACGACCTGACCGGCGAGACCGACGTCCTGCTCGACGCCGTCACCAAGGCGCTCGCCGCCGGCCCGCGCGAGGCCGCCGAGGCAGCTCAGGCCGCCGCCACCCTGGGCGCGACGGCCGCCGGACTGCTCCCCGCCCTGCGGGCAGCCATCAGCGAGGACGCCGAACCGACCACCCCGCAACTGGACCGCGACATCGCCATCGCGACCGCCCTGTGGCAGATCGACGGCGACGCCGAGGAAGCCGTCAGGATCCTGGCCTCCGTCCTTGACCGCACCACTGGCAACCAGCTCTGGTACCGGTGGACCGCCGTCCGCGCCATCCGCGCCACGGCCCTCCTCGGCGCAGCCGCCCGACCCCTGATCCCGCGACTGGAACAACTGCTCGCCGACCCCCAGATGGCCCCTGCAGCCGCCCTCGCGCTGCTCGCCATCACCGACCCCGACGTCGTCGACCTCGGCCAACTCGCCGAGGCAGCCCTGCACTCCGCCGAAACCGGAGCGGACGTCTCCGGCGCCTGTGAGGCTCTCCAAGCCCTGGGCGCTGCTGCCTTGAGCACCCACCAGCGCCTGCGCGTCGTCGAACTGGCCGAGGGAGACCGGCGCATCGTCGGCTCAGGCCTCGCGAACAACATCATCCGCGAGGACGAGCGGCTGCGGGCCATCCTGACCGGCATCTGATCCCGAGGCCGGGGCGAACGAGCAATCGATCACCGCCCCGGCCCGGCCCGCCGCGGTGGGTGTGCTGCCGGATGGACACGGCCGCTGCACTGCGCGCCGCCAGCGCCGGGAAGGTAGCCGAATGCGGTATTTCTCGGCCCGCCAGGATCTGCGTCCGGCACGCGTCCCGGCGACCGGGCGTCAGTGCTGGTTCACCGGAAAGACGGCCGCCGGATCGCAACGTGCCGGGCAGGCCAGCAGGTAGACCTCGTTGCCGAGGAACAGGAGGTACGCGTCGTCCCGGATGCTGTAGGGCTGCACCGGGGCCCCGGGGTGGACGCCGAACTCCTGGTAGTCGGGTACCTGGCAGAGGAACGCCATCTCCGTGCCGCACGCGCACCGGTACCCCTCGGGCGACTGCGCCCAGGCCGCCGTACCACCCACCTTGAAAGGCGCGCCGAACGGCCCACGCGCGTCCACCAAGGGCCGCAGCGTCAGGGGCAGGGCGCGCACGGCCGGTTCGCGCTCCGCTTCCGGCACCCCCGGGTCACGCTGGAGCAGCACCCGCCAGAACGAGCCCGAAAACGGCGGCTGCGGAGCCTCCCAGAACCGGGGCACGAGGCGGCCGTCGGCCGTCACCGGGTCGGACGCGTCGTGGTGGTGGGCGCAGTGGAAGACCGACAAATGTTCTCCGCCGAAGAATTCGATGTCATCCGGCACGTCCAGTTGGAAGAACAGGGCCATCCGCTCGCCGCAGAAGCAACGCGGCCACTCCTGGTCGTCGTCGAAGTAGGGCCACCCGCCCAACGAGTTCCGGGCCGGCCGAGTCAGCGGTTCGGTGCCGATCTCGACCCTGTACGCGGGCAGCGGCGCCCACATCTCCTCCACTCCGCCGTCGCTCACCGGGCGCTCCCGGCCGTCCGGTCGCTGTCCAGGTCACCTTCGAGGACGGTCCGGGTGATCAGAGGGCGGTCCCACAGGGCGAGGAGCTCGTTGGCGAGGTCGAGGACCGGCAACGGGGGCTGTTCACCCTGCACATCGATGCCGGCGGCCGACAGGCTCCGGGGGACGGCGCCCGCGTCGAGCAGGACGCGCCACTCCTCGGGGCCGAGGCTCAGGTACTCCAGACTCGTCAGCCGGGCGATCTCCAGAGGGTCGGCCAGCGTGCCTGGGGAGGCGGTGAGCGTCCGCAGGCGGGGAAGGCCGGCGACCGGACCGAGGCCGACCGGCTCACCCTGCCGACCACCGATCCGGAGCACCTCCAGCTCGGGCCGGGCGACGGCCGGCATGTCACCCAGGCTGTGGGTGCTCACCTGGGCCACGACCGGCGGACGGTTCCCGGCATCGTCCGAGCGCCAGTCGTCGCGGTGGTTGACCACCATGTCGGTGAGGGAATCGGCGCGCAGTGCGGCCCCGATGCTCCGCTCGTGGTCGATCATGATGACCTGCCCGACGTGCCCGCCCGGGCCTGGTGTCAGGTCCAGGGCCAGCCGGTCGCCGCCGCCGTTGTCGCCGAAGGCGATCCAGCCGGGCGAGCCGACGAGACCCTGCACGGCGGCGTCGGATGCGGTGACCACCGCGTCCATGGCGGCGAACTGCCAAGGGCAGGGACGGGACCGGGCATCCGCGACATAGAGCCCGTCCAGGGGGAAGAGCTCACAGCCGACCGCTTCGCTGACGCGTTCCTGCGCAGCGTAGTCGCCGCTCCAGTCCTGCCACCGCGCACGGGTGACGCGGTAGAGGGCCTTGAGTTCGTCGGGCAGCGTGACACCGAGGCGCGCCTCCGCTGCGGCTATCTCCTCCTCGCTGGCACCGATGGCGTCGGGGAGCCGGTCGCGAAGGGTCCGCTCCAGCAGCGCCGGGTCCGCCGACGGCGCCGGCGCCGCCCCCGGGAACTCCACGGGCAGACGCCGCCAGGGCTCGGGAACGGCGCCCTCCACCAGGAGCAGCGCTCCCACAAAGGGGCTCCTGACGCCGTGCTCCACGGCGGGCCCCGCGTCGATGACATGGAGCACCACCTTCCCGTCCGGCGCCGTCTCGACCATGTACGAAACACCGCTCGCGCCGTCGGCCCTGAGGGCGGCCTGGACCCGTTCCACAGCGTTGAACTGGTCCTGCATGTCCGCCACTTGCAGACCTCGCCCTGGCATCGAGCGCGGCTGCGGCGCGGGCAGGGTCCAACTGCCGAGACTGATCTGGCCCGTGAAGCAACCACCCGGTGCGGCAAGCTGCTCCGCGTGGGAATCCCGCACCAGCCGCAGCAACGGCTCCCAGGTCGCGAAGTCATGTATCGAGGACAACGGCGCTCTCCGCTCGGTCGTTTGGTTGGCAGGCAGACGCCCGATCACTGCGTGCGAAACGATCCTAGGACCGGCCACTGACACTGCCGCTCCGTCTGACGTACCGTCCCCCCGAGGCTCTGCCAGCTCTTCTGCCAGCATCGCCGTCGTGACAGACACACGTGATCAGCGTCCCACCGAAGCCACTCTCGACTTCCTGCGCTCCGCGTTCCCCCCGGAATGGCGCGAGCCGGCGCTCGGGCATGAAGCCGTCGCGGCGTGGGAGGAGGAGAACCGGGTGGTTCTCCCGGAGCCGTACCGGACGTTCATCGCGGAGATCAGCAACGGGTCCAGCCTCGGCCCCGCCGACGACGGCGGTCTCCAGCCGCTCGGCCGACTGCCCGACGCGTGGCCCGACCTCGGCCCGCGACAGCTGGGCGCACCCTTCCCCCTGGAGGCAGCTTGGCCCTGGGAGGACGACGAGAACGTCGACCCCGAAGACCCGCGGATCGACGCCGCGTTCAACAACGGATCCATCGTCCTCGGATCTGAGGACGGGCAGTCGTTCTGGCTTCTGCTGACCACTGGCCCCCGCCGCGGCGAGGTCTGGATGATCGCCGACGTCGGCGCCACCCCGGCGCCCGGCGACCAGGCATGGGGCTTCGAGGAGTGGGTGCAGCGCTGGCACGCCGGCGACGACTGGTGGGACTGAACCCTCCGTACCCCCAGGTGGGGTGGGTGGCCGTCGCTCGTTAGGCATGCTCGGGCCGTCGGTGCGGGGCGTGGTCAGAGGTGGCGGATGGCGTCGGTGCTGGAGCGGCGTGAGCGGGTGGCGTTGGCCCGCCCGGGCGGAGGAGCTGAGGGCCGAGCAGGAACGGCTTCAAGCCGCTGTCGCGGCCGATGAAGCCGCTGTATCCGAGGCGCCGACGGCCGTTCGGGGCTGGACGCGGACGGAGCACGCACGCCACAGTGAAACACCCGGGCCTCCTGATGGTTCGTTGACTCGACATCACCGAACTGTGCGGGAGGCCCTTCTCCTATGCGCCGGCTGCGGAGCGATCAACGAACGAGGCTGATGCGCGCGGAAGTTCGGGCAGCAGCCCATCCCTCGGTTTGGAGATCGCTTCATACACCATCAAGCGCCCTGTCCGGTCATCCCTGGGCATGACGCGGCCTTCTGCCGTGTCCGGCTAACTTCGCGCGGGTTACAAGATCCGTTCGAAACGGGGAGAGTGCATGACCAGCACACTCAAGAAGTTCGCAACCACTGTGTCGGCGTCAGGCCTGCTGGCCACGGGACTGATGTTCGGTGCCACGACCGCGGCCCAGGCCGCCCCCGGTGGCCCGTCCGGCTGCACCGCCTACGTCTCGCAGTCCAACATCCACCAGGCCGTCGGATGGTGCAGGAGCGGCAGCGGCAGCTGGAACGTCCAGGGCCTGTGCGCCGGTCCGGGCAGCGCCCACGGCCCCTACAAGGGAGACCCCGGCTACCGCAGCCGTGGCACGGAGAAGGCGGCCACGCTCAACTGCGGTTCCGGGTACCCGACCAACCTGAAGGTTGTCGACATCAAGTCCTGAGCACGGGGCCGCACGGCCATACGCTGAGGACATCTTGCGGGGTGGCGCACGGCATGACGCCGTACGCCACCCCGCTCCTTCGTGAACGAGGTGCCCCTCCATCGCCTCGGCCGAACTCCTTCAGCCGCAGCACGGCCTCTTCCGATGACCGGGAGGCTTCCGGCACCAGCGACCTCACCTCCCTTCGGGCACAACCATCACGCCTGCCCGCGTGGTGACGTGTTCCCCGACGTCACACCGGCGAGCATGTCCCGACCTGGCCCTCTTCTGGTACCGAGGGGATGCGATGCCCGACCGCGCCGACCGTGCCCTCCCCGCACGCGCCGCACCACAGCAGATCAGGCGGCGACAGCCGCCGGAGCAGTGGCTGTTCAGCGGCATCTACGGACTCGTGCTGGCCAGCGCCATGGTGGCCGCGCTGGACGCCACGGGAGAGAACGCCGATCCCGGTCCGGACGCGCTGTGGGTACTGATCACCGCGCTGGCCTCCAGCGCCGCCCACGGATACGCCCACGTCATCGCCCAACGCGCATCCGCCGACGAGGCGGCCACCACGAGCAGACTCCGATCGGTCCTCGCCGAATGGCCCCTGGTCGCCGCCGTGCTGCCCAGCATCGGGATACTGCTCGCCGCGGTAGCCGGCTGGTGGGCAGAAGCCACCGCCGCGGACGCGGCCCTGCTGTTCAACACCATCGCCCTGTTCGGCCTCGGCACCTGGGCCGCCCGCGCGGCCGGGCACACATGGCCGTCCTCATGCCGGTCAGGCGGCCTCGACATGCTCATCGGCCTAGTGATCATTCTGATGAACACCATGATCCACTAGCACCTGGGTTTGTCGGGAGTAGAGGCGTCCCGACGTAACGCGGAGCCGGCCTCCGGCCGGTGCCGGAGGCCAGCTTTCTGTGGGGGGCGTTGGTCGGGTGTCGGGTGTGGGTTGGTTCAGCCGAGGGTGTTCAGCATCGCTGCTTCGACATGGTTGGCGGCGTTGCGGTGGCCGAGGGCGTTGGGGTGTACGAAGGACAGCTGGTCAGGGGGTGTGAGGAAGCCTTCCACCCACTTGCCGGCGTCGCAGACGCTGTGGTTGCGGGAGGAGTCGTAGAGGTCGACGAAGCTGGCGGCGTCCTGTGTGCCGGTCGACTTCTCGACGGTCTTGTTGAGAGGTTCAAGGACGTCCTGGCGCAGCCAGTCGAGGTCACCTGGGGTGATCGAGCCGAACTGCGTCGGGTCGTTGTAGCGGCACTTGGAGGTGTCGCCGGGGACGATGGCGGGGTAACCGACGGCCAGGATCTTCGCGTGCGGGGCGCGCTCGTGGAGCACGGTGAGCATCCGGTCGTACTCCCGGCTCACCTTGTTCAGCCGGGCCGGGATGCCGGCGGCCAGGGCGTCCTTGCACGGGGTACCAACGCCACCGCTTCCCTCGCCGAGCTTGGGACACTGCATGAGGATGCCGCCGAAGCCGAGGGTGTTGCCGCCAACGCCGACGGTGATCACGTCGGTGCCGGGGCCCACCGCCGCGGACTGGGGCGGCACCGAGGGGAACGGGTAGTCCGGGTCCTCGGGGAAGGGCGGCGGCAGGTGACGGCCGATCGGCTCCTGCGCCTCGTCGGTGACGTTCTCGATGGTGGCGGCCCCGCAGCTGACGTTGGTCAGGTCGAAGAGCGAGCCGAGATCGCGGTCGATGAGCTGGGGGTAGGACTGGTCGGTGCGCTCGCAACCGTCGCGCGGAACCTCGAAGACATCGCCGGCGGCCGGGATGACCCCGGCGGTGTAGGAGTCACCTAGGGCGACCCACTGGAAGTCCGCAGCGGCGGCGGGTTGAGCCCCGGCGAACTGCGCGGGGACCAGAGCCCCGACGGTGAGGGCTGCGGCCGAGCCGAGCAGGGCCAGACGAGTGCGGAAGCGTGCCACGAATCCTCCGTAGATACGTTTTTGGCGGCACTTTGACCATAAAGAGACCGTCACTCCTTGCACTAGATCCAATGCGGACAGTCACCAGCGAGTGGTGGGGTGCGTCTCTGTGGGTGACTGGGACTCGGTGTCCCGACCACTCGCGCGCTACGGGCGACCGCTCTGGTGCGGTACTTGCGCAGCGCAGGGAAGGTTCTTGATCGACTGCAGGATCCCGGCCGACCACTCGTCCCCTCGGCGGCTGTCTTGTTCTCGATCACCGGGAACCTCAGCTGTTTGTATGTCTCGGCGTCGAAAGCTGGTGGCCGACTGCCGGTAAGGCCTCGCCATAGGCGGTGGCGGACCTCGGATGCCGGCCATGACGGCCTCGAAGGCCGGTGCGTCAGGCGCCCCTTTTTCCTGGCTCCCCCGGCGTGCTGGTGGGCTCGGCAGACGGTGGAGTCCACCGACACGGTCCAACCGGGTCATCAGCCACATCGGCCGCTACCAGGAGCGCGGCAAGAATCCGTTCCGGTCCCGGCCACGGCCCACCGGATCACCCGTTTGAGAGCGGTCTGGAACGAGCCCAGCCCCATCGGCCGGCATCAGCGGCTTGATCCGATCCCACATCGCATCAGTGATCACTAACCGAACGGATACGTCCGACCAACTGATGGGCAGTCAAGGCGACCCGCTCCAGCCCTGCATCCGCCCCCGACGGCAGGGCGGTTGGGCGCGCCGGCATCTCGCGCACATACGCACAGGCGCGAGCACGTCCTCAGGCGTACGGCTGCTGCGGCGATACGCCGGGCGAGCGGGGCCGCCCGAACCACTGGATCGCCGAGCGCTGACTGAGCAGAACGACTACGGCGATGGCGCCGCCGAGCGGAACGATGCCCCCGGCATTGTGGTTCGCCGCGCCGCCCACGCCGAGGAGGATCTGCAGGACGGCCAGCACCACGGATGCGATCCGGACGCCGTTGCCCGCCTTCGAGTACAGGAACGCCAGGACGAAAAGCACGAGCGCCGTCAGATACCCCGCGAAGGAACGTCCGGCGGCCTCCGCGCCCGCCACGGCACCCACGACGACAGTGAGCAGCAATCCCAGTCCCGCGATGGCGAAGTTCACCACCTGCGCGCCCCGCACCGAGGCGGGCATGGTGAGCGGGAAGAGCGGAGCGAAAGGCTGGGCGTGCGCACCCCACGTCCCCGGCCCGTACGCTCCGGGAGCGCCGTAAGGACCAGGAGGACCGTAGGGTCCGGGGCCGTACGCGGCCTGCGGCTGTGGGGGGACGGGAGGGGTGCTCGCCGTCTGCTGCGCAGGGGGCTGGGACGGCCAGTACGGGCCCTGTGGGCCGGACTCCGCCGGTTGAGCGTTCGACATGACACGCACTGTAGCGACGAGCGAAGTCAACGCACCTGTCCGGGGATTGGCAGCGGAAGGCGGTGAGGGCGCAGCGAGCAATGCCCAAGGCCTACGGATCGGCCTCGGGAAGTACACGAAGGGCGTACGGAAGAACTTTTCAGCCGCCCCGCGGGACTGTCCGACACGCTCGTCTCCCTCGCCGCGCCCATCACTCGCTCCCCCTCCAGATGTCCGTGAACCGGTCCAACAGTGCGGCCGCCGCCGTCACGTCGTCCGTGAGCGGCCGGTCGGCCTGGTCCTCCTGCAGTACGGACTCGGCGAGCCGGAACGCTCGGCCCACCGGAAGGTCCGGATCGGGCCTGAGGTCGCGCTGGCGCACCGCCCTTACGGCAGCGACGAGTTCACAGCCCACGACGAGCCGGAACGCGCGGCAGGCGCGCACGGTCTGACGTGCGGCGAGCGAGGCGAAGCTGGCCTGTTCCTCGACGCCCCGGGAGAGTACGGCGTGCCCGAGCGATGCGGGAGCGGAGAACGCGCGCAGGTCCCCGAGGGCGGCCCCGGCGGCGTACTCGAGGATCATCACGCCGGAGGAGGCCGGCTCGCGGTCGGCGAGGAAGGGACGCAGACGGGTGTAGGCGGGCTCGTTGAGGGTGGACAGCCGGGAGGTCGACAGACGGGCCACCTGGGTCAGGGCGAGCCTGAAGTGATCCAGGGCGAGGGCCAGTTGGGCCTGGTAGAAGCCTCCGTGATGGTAGGCGGTCATGTCCTCGGGCGAGATGAGGGGGTTCTCGGCGGCCGCGTTGATCTCTATCGCCAGCACCTCCTCCAGGGCGTCGGCGGCGTCGTGCGCCGGGCCGTGGATCTGCGGCAGGCAGCGGAAGCCGTACGGGTCCTGGATACGGCCCAGCGGCGGGGTTGGCCGGTCGGCGGCGCCGATCAGCTCCCGCATGCGTCTCGCGACGCGAGCGCTCCCCCGGTGCGGGCGGGCGGCGTGCACGGGGGCGGCGTACGCCTCGTGCGAGCCGTCGACGGCGAGCAGGGACAGCGCGGCGACGACCTGCGTGGCCTCGATCAGCCCGCGCAGTTCGTGCAGGGCGAGCGCGGACTGCCCGAGGGTGAGGGCGTTGCTGCTGATGAAGGCCAACGCGTCGTTGTTGTCGAGGGGTTGCGGTTCCGGGGCGCCGACAGCGGCGGACCCAGGGGCCCCGACGGCGGTGGCCCCAGGGGCGCCGACAGCGGTGGCCCCAGGGGCGCCGACAGCGGTGAACCCGGTGACACCGACCGCAACGGACCCAGCGGCGCCGACCGCACCGGACCCATGAGCGCCGGCCACCCCGGACCCATGAGCGTCGCTCGACCCGCCGACGGGCCTCTCCCCGAGGCCGCCCGACGGTCCGCCCGCACCCGCGCCGGTCCCGCTCGCTCGCCACGGACGCTCCCCCGCGAGCGCCAGCCCGACCTGCGCCAGGGCCGCGATATCCCCGGTGCCGACCGACCCGAACTCGTTGACGACCGGATACGCCCCGTTCTCCAGAGCCTCGCACAACGCCGTCACTACCGTCGGCCGCAGGCCCGCCCCGCCCGCGAGCAGTTGGTTGGCCCGTACGGCGAGCATGGCGCGCACCTGCCGGGACGGCAGCTCGTCTCCGATCGCGCCGGCGTGGCTGCGCAGCAGCCGCAGTCCGTGTTCGGCGGCCGCCTCGGTGGGCACGTCCTCGTTCCGGTTGGCGCCGACGCCGGTCGAACGGCCGTAGACGCGACCGGTCGCGGCGATCTGCCGGGCCGCGTCCCAGGATGCGGTCACCCGCTTCATCGCGTCGGTCCCCGGGACCGGCCGCGCGGCGCCGTCGGCGAGGCGGACGACGTCCGCGACGCCCAGCCCGATCCCGTCGAGGACCACCAGTCCGGTGTGCGCAGCATCCGGCACGTCCACGATCTGAGACGATATCAAGCCCAAATCCTTCCTGACCGGACATTCAATCTCGCCGTGCGGTCATCCGTTACTCCGGATGAACACCAAGTCGCCGACAAGGTATTCAGCCACAAAGAACTCTGCATGACGATATACAGCCGGGCAAGGGACGTCTCATGATCCGGTTCGATGCGGTCCACAAGCGCTTCCCCAACGGCACGACGGCAGTCCACGATCTCTCCCTCCGCATGCCGGAAGGCGGCATCACGGTCCTCGTCGGATCTTCCGGTTGCGGCAAGACGACGACCCTGCGGATGATCAACGGGATGACAGAGCACACCTCGGGCACCATCCGGGTCGGCGGCAAGGACCTGACCCGGTGGTGCGCACCCAGCTCCAGGACGAACTGCTCCGGCTCCAGAAGGAGTTGAGCAAGACCATCGTCTTCGTCATCCACGACGTGGACGAGGCCGTACGCCTGGGCGACCAGATCGCGATCTTCCGATCCCGACCGGCCGCGCCCTGCGGGCGGTAGATCGGCCGTCTCCACGGCGCCTTGCTCGCCCGCACCCCCGCTCGTTATCGCCCGAACGCTGAACTGGTTGTCCGGTCGATGCCTGGGAGCACTCCTTCATCGGCGACGCACCGAGCGTCACAAGAACGCACCTCGACCGGGTCCCACGAGGTCACAAGCCCCTTGACGCTGGGGAACCGGCGCCCCAGCATGGTCGCTTCCGGCTGTGGCGGGGGCCACCGGACCGGGAGGGGGGACGTTGTGGAGGCGGAGAGCACTCGGTTGACACTGGGGCCGGAACAGACGTGGCGGTTGGCCCAGTTGTGTGCACCATGGCGGTCGGCCGCGGCCCTGGACTGCCCTGTCGACGAGTCCCTTGCCGAATGGGCGTTCGCGGAGCTGTACACGAGCCAGGGGCTGAGGTGTCCACCGGTCGTGTGGGTCGACTCACCGGGAGAAGCCGCCCGAGTGATCAGCGAGGCGGGCGCCCACGTTCGGGACCCGCTGCCGACCCCCGCGGAGTTCGCCAACCAGTGGTCGCCGGGTGGCCCCGTCCAGGTCATGCCGGGCGACCACGGGCTGATCGAGGCCCTCGGCTGGGTCCTCGGAGAGGACGTCGACGAATCGGCGCTCCTGCGGGTCGCGGAGGAACTCGGGCTGGCGCTCCTCAATTGGTACGCCCCGCCCGTGGAGTGCACCGACGGCTGGTCCGTGCACACGCTGCTCTCGGACTCCCTGCGGCTCGCGCTGGAGGCGCGTCCCGAGGTCCCGCAGGGGTGGTACGGGGCGTGGAGCGCGGCGCAATGGGTCGGTTTCTACGACGTGCTGCAGGAGCTCGGGCTACTGAAGGTGGCTCCCTTCCTGAAGCGTCACCTCGCCATCCTGACCGACCTGGCCCGCTCCGGCTGCGGATGGTGGTGGCCCTACCGCGACCTGTGCGTCGTCTCACGGCGGCCGGTGGCGATGCGGACGCAGGAACGGCTGGGGCTGGCCGGGGGGACCCGGCTGCACTGCGCGGACGGCCCCGCGCTGACGTTCGCCGATGGCTGGACCTGCCACGCCTGGCGGGGAGTGGCCGTGCCGGGCGACCTCATCGAGGAGGGCTGGTCGGCCGAGCGGATCCTGGCCGAGCCCAACCCGGACATCTGCCGTTCCGCCGTGGAACGCGTCGGCTGGCCCGAGTTCCTCGACGCGGCCGGGATACCTCCGGCGCACCCGCCCGTGGCTGACCCGGCCGTCCCGGGCGGGACCCTCACGCTGTACAAGATGCCCGAGGGGATGCCGCTGCGGCACACCCGAGTGCTGGTGTTCACCGATGCAAGGGGTGGCCGCCATGGCTGGGAGACATCGTGCCCCTACGACGACCCCGTCGAAGCCGCGGCCTGGAAACTCCGTCTCCAGCGCGAGCAGTATCCCGCCGTGAACCGCGCGACCGGCTGCGAGGCCACCCGGACCCTCACCTTGCCGAACGGGCAGCCGGTGACTGTTCCCGTGCGGCAGGGCCCGCAGCGCCAAGGCGCCGTGGCGGTCGTCCCCGTCGCCATGGTGGTGGGAGGCTATCCGTCCGCCGGTCCCGGCAGCCCCGTCCCGGCGGAGGGCGTCATCGTGCCCGGCGGCCACGAGGGCGGCCCCTACCGGCTCCACGCCGACGGGACGGTCACATGGCACGCGCTCAGACAAGTTGACGCGGACGGCGGTCTCTTCACCGTAGGGCCGGATGCCGTCGGCTACCTGGTGCCGTCAGACGGAACTCCCCTGGCCTGCGCGCCGGGAACGTACCTGATAGCGCATCTGCAGATGCCGATGGACAACGGACTGCAACTGAGGGGCGTTTGGCGCCGACCGGGTGTCGAGCACCACGTGCTGTAGGGGAGACGGCTGTGATCGACTGGCTGGTGTTCGGCGGATGCTTGGCCATGCTGCTCGCTGTGTGTCTGGTCGAGGGGCTCATGGCGGACCGCGTGGCGGCCGGCGCCCGGGATCGCGCGCTGGCCACGGAACGGCGGGAGGCCGAAGCCGGGGACAGGGCGTCCGAGGAACTCGGTCCGGTGGAGGTGGCCATGCTGGCCGGCGGTGAGCTGCGCGCCGAGGACGTCCTGCTGGCGGGGCTGGTCGCCGACGGCGTGCTTCAACGCGTCGCACGGGACGCGGACCCTCCGGAGCGCTGGGTCGCGGCCAGTCCGGTACCCGCGGCGACAGCGGAGCCCGACGGCCTGGAGAGGGAGGTCCGGAATGCCGCCGCGGGACCTGGCCTGTATCTGTGGGAGCTGAGGCATCGCTGTCTGCGTCCTGCCCTGACATCCGTCGAGGAGTCGCTGCTCGCGCGGGGCTTGCTGCGCCCGGCTCGGGGAGCGGGCCCCGCGTCCGCCGGTCGGTCGACCGACCCGCCGTATCCCGTTCCCGAGGTGCGGGGACGGCGCGGGGCCCTCGGGATGGCGGGGGGCATCGCGCTGTTGTGCGGTGCGTTCCTGTCGATCGACGGCGCCTGGGTGCGGGCCACCGTGTCCGTCCTCACCGCAGCCGTAGTCGTCACGGCGTCGTGGCGGGAGCCGGCCCAGCTGGCGTACCGGACCCGCCCTCTGCCCACCGTGACCTGGCGGGGCACTCTCTGTCTTGAGCGCGCCCTGGCCCGTCACGCGGGACTGGATCCCCGCTCACGCACGGCATCGCGGCCGTACGACCCTGCCGAGGCCCGTATGGCCGTCGCCCTCTTCGGCTCGGCGGCTCTGCACCACCTCCACCCCCGCCTGCTCGCCGACCGCACCGAACCCGTCGTGTACGTGGACGGCCCCGGCGAATAGCGCGGCATCCTCACCGACGCCATCGGCCTCATCCTCGCCGGCGCGTGCTCAGTCCGCGTCGGCGACGACCGAGCCGACGCGTTCGGCCAGGGTCGGGTCGCGGCGGGCCAGCAGGGCCGCGTAGCCGACCGCGGTGAGCAGGGCGGCGATCGCCGCGTAGGGGAACCAGTTGTACGGCGCGGGCTGGCCGGGCTTGGCGAGGTAGTACAGCGGGACCAGGATGGCCGCGGTGCCGAGTGCGGGCAGGAGGAGGTGCCGTACCGGCCGGAACTCCTGCGGGCGGTATCTGCGGTAGTACAGCGGCAGGGCGATGTTGGAGGCGAGGTAGACCAGCAGGATCAGGATGGCGCCGAGCGTCGAGGACTCGGTGAAGAAGACCACCGGGTTCATGGAGCCGTCGGCGGAGCCCAGCAGGTGGCCCAGGGCCCAGCCGCCGATGATCAGCAGGGCGGTGGCGGTGAAGGTGACGATCGCCTTGTTCGGCGTACGGCGGGTGGGGTGGACGTAGCCGAGGAAGGACGGCAGAAGCCCCTCACGTCCGGCGTTGAAGACCAGGCGGGCCTGGGAGTTGATGCCGGCGATCAGTACGCCGAGGGTGGAGGTGAGACCGCCGAGGTAGGCGAGGAACGCCAGCGCTCCGAGGGTGTCGTGGGCCACCTCGATGAAGGGGATCCGGGAGTCTCCGAGTCCGGTCACGTCGTAGCCGAAGCCGGTGACGGTGGCGTAGGCGAAGAGGACGTAACTCACCGTCATGATCGCGACGGAGGAGAACACCGCCCGGCCGACGTTGCGCCGCGGATTCTCCGTCTCCTCGGCGAGGGCCGCCGAGTTCTCCCAGCCGATGAACAGGTACACCGCCAGCGGGAATCCCGCCGCCAGCCCGTTCAGGCCGTGGCGGATGTGGCTGGGCAGGAACGGGTCGAAGGACAGGCTGCCGTGGTGTTCCACCAGCGCCGCGACCGAGACCACGACCAGCACCAGCATCTCCGCGCCGAAGAAGTAGCCGGCCCACTTGGTGGAGACCACCACGCCCCGCAGCATCAGGACCACGGCCAGCCCGGTGAGCAGCAGCGTCCAGATGATCCACGGCAGGTCCACGCCGGTGTAGTGGTGCAGGGTGATCTGCACGAACCCGCCGGAGATCGAGATGACGCCGGCCATCGCGATGATGTAGCCCAGCGCCGCCAGCAGGGCCGTGGTCACCGCGCTCACCGGTCCGAAGGTCCTGCCCACGAAGGTGATGAAGCTGCCCGCCGAGGGATGCGCGCGGGAGAACTCCGCCAGCGTGTTGCCGAGGAGCGCGACCGCGATGCCCGCGGCCACGATGGTCAGCGGTGACGCCACGCCCGCGGTGGTGGCCAGGAAGGCGAATCCGAAGAAGAAGCTCATGGCCGGGCCGACGTTGGCCATCGTGGCGGCGGCGATGTCCGCCATGCCGAGGACGCCGCCGCGCAGCCGCTGCGGTGCGCCGTCGACGGGGCCCGGCGGGGACAGCGGACCGGCTCCGGGGCTGGGCATGGCGGCGACTCCTCGTGCGGTGTGGCGGCGGAAAAAGTGCGCGGGCTGTCGGGCGTCGCGCGGGCGCGGACAGGGCGTCAGCGGTGCCGGGAACGCTGGTGTTCCTTCACCGCCTGCACCGCCGGATCGGTCGCGGCCCGCCCGAGTTCGGCGAGCAGTTCGGCGTGGCAGCGGTTCTGCGCCCGTAGCACCGCGGGCTCCGGCGGGGGCATCAGCAGGCACATCCGGCCGAGCAGATCGGCGGCGAACTCGCGGATTCCGGCGCCGCCGAGCGCCTCCGCGAGGTCCAGGTGGAACCGGGTCTCCAACTCGGCCATGCGGGCCGGGTCGTCGGTCAGTTCCGTCTCCTCCACCAGTGCGCGCAGTGCGTCCAGCCGCTCGGCCGGGACCTCTCCCGAACCGTGTGCCACCAGTCCGCATTCGAGCAGCAGATGGAAGGCGTCCAGTGAAGCCGCCTCCTCGGCGTCGTGCATCAGGGCTACGACGGTGTCCCAGCCCTGCGCCACGAAGGTTCCGCCCGCCCGTCCGCGACGACGGTCGAGCAGGCCGTCCTGGCACATACCCTCCAGCGCGCGGCGCACCGTGATCTCGCCGATTCCCAACTCCTCGGCGAGGACCCCGGCATCCGGCAACCGGTCACCGGGCCGCACGGACCGCAGGCGTACCCGCAGTGCGATCCGCGACCGGACGAGATCGGATCCGCTCTGTCCCCCGAGGGGCAGCGCGCGGGCGTGTGCCACGCCGGTGAGCGAGGTCGTAGGAGCCTGGCCTGGCTGGTTGTAAGGCCCGAACTTGCCCGCTGCATTCACCACGACGCCACCCTAACGGCCTGCTGGCCGCGGTAGGGGCCCGCGTCGGCCGCGGCCGGGTGTGCCGCCGGGGCGGGCTCGGAGCGGCCCGCGGCGAGGGGGATGCGCCGCCGGTGGTTCCCGCGACGACGCCACGGTGGGGTGCATGGGGGCTCCCAGGGTGAGGGGAACGTCGGGGGAGGTTCCGAGTCTGCCCGCTTTGCGGAGAGAGTCGGCCCGCGATGCAGAAAAATTAGAGCAAGGTGAACAGTTAAACAAGACCCCTCCGGGAGCCGTCCGGCCGTGCGGGAGAGGGGTAGGCCGACGGGCGGGTCACCGTAGGCCTGAGCAGGGCATTCGCACCTCGGAGCGGACCGTCGCCAGGGTGCCGGGGTGTCCGTGCGGGGTGCGCGTGCCCCTGGGAGTCGGCGCACGGGTGCCGTGCGGCGGACGAGCGGACCCCTTGTTTTATTCGATCGCCCTGAACTATTTTCCTGAGCGTCACCGGCCCGACCGGTCCAGCAGACACCGGGTCCGGAGGCCGTGGTCCACCATGCCTTCCCCGCGGCCATGATCGCCACCCGCTCCGTCACCCGGCACCCGCCACCCGCACGTCCCGCCCGGCGTCATCCATGCGGCCACCCCGACCGATCCCGCCGGAACCTTCCCCCGTCCCCACTTGCTCCCTGGATGTCGACATGACAACACGAGCTCCTCTTCCCTCCCCCGACACGGTGACCACCGGCGCAAGCACCGCAGAAGGATCCGGCCTGCAAGCCGGGCTGAAGAACCGTCACCTGTCGATGATCGCGATCGGTGGCGTCATCGGCGCCGGCCTGTTCGTCGGCTCCGGCTCCGGCATCGCCGCCGCCGGTCCCGGCATCCTGATCTCCTACCTGCTCGTCGGCACCCTCGTCGTCCTCGTCATGCGAATGCTCGGCGAGATGGCCGCGGCCAACCCCACCTCCGGATCCTTCTCCGCCTACGCCGACCGCGCGCTGGGCCGCTGGGCCGGCTTCACCATCGGCTGGCTGTACTGGTTCTTCTGGGTCGTGGTGCTCGCGGTGGAGGCGACCGCGGGGGCCAAGATCCTGTCCGGCTGGATACCGGCGGTGCCGCAGTGGGGCTGGGCCCTGATCGTCATGGTGGTCCTCACTGCCACCAACCTCGCCTCGGTCAGCTCCTACGGCGAGTTCGAGTTCTGGTTCGCCGGCATCAAGGTCGTGGCCATCGCCGCGTTCATCGTGATCGGCGGGCTGGCGATCTTCGGCCTGCTGCCGGGTTCGGACCACCCTGCTTCCGGGTTCTCCAACCTGACCGCGCACGGCGGGTTCCTGCCCAACGGACCCGGCGCGATCCTCACCGGCATCCTGATGGTCGTCTTCTCCTTCATGGGCAGCGAGATCGTCACCCTCGCCGCCGGCGAGACCGCCGACCCGCGCGCAGCGGTCACCAAGGCCACCAACAGCGTCATCTGGCGGATCGCGGTGTTCTACCTCGGTTCGATCCTGGTCGTGGTGTCGCTGCTGCGCTGGGACGACCCGGCGATCCTCAAGGACGGCTCCTACGTCGCCGCGCTGGACTCCATCGGCATCCCCCACGCCGGCCAGATCATGAACGCCATCGTGCTCACCTCCGTGCTGTCCTGCCTCAACTCCGGGCTGTACACCGCGTCCCGGATGGCGTTCTCCCTCGGCCGCCGCAGCGACGCGCCGGCCGCCTTCGCCCGCACCACCCGGCGCGGAGTCCCGCAGGCGGCCATCCTGGCCTCGGTGGTCTTCGGCTTCATCGCCGTCGGCTTCAACTACCTGTGGCCGGACACCGTCTTCCAGTTCTTGCTCAACTCCTCCGGTGCCATCGCCCTGTTCGTCTGGCTGGTGATCTGCTTCTCCCAGCTGCGGATGCGCAAGACGCTGCAGCGGGAGACGCCGGAGAAGCTGGTCGTCAGGATGTGGCTCTACCCGTACCTGACGTGGCTCACCATCGCGATGATCACGTTCGTCCTGGGCTACATGCTCACCGACACCGCCGACGGCGGCGGCCGCGAGCAGGTCGTCCTGTCCACCCTCGTCGCGGTGGGCGTCGTCGCCGTCGCACTCGTCCGCGACCGCCTGGGCCGCAACAAGGCGCACGACACCGTCACCCCGTCCTAGGGACCGGCTCTCCCCAGGGCGACAGCCCACCCTCGACCGGCGGCGGTGCACTCCCCAGCACCGCCGCCGCCCCACATGCCCCGGGCCCGATCCGCAGGCTTTCACGGCGCTTGCGACGGCCGGCAAGCTCCTCAGTGGAGTGACGGGCGTCACTTTCGTGTCCTGTCACGTCGCTGCGCTCGCAGGTGTCTTGGGGGCATGACTGAACACAACACCTCACACAAGATCGTGGTCATCGGCGGCGGGTACGCGGGAACGGTCGCGGCCAACCACCTCAGGCTGCGCGACGACGTCGACATCACCCTGGTCAATCCCCGCTCGACGTTCGTCGAACGGATCCGGCTGCACCAGTTCGTGGCCGGTAACTATGACGCCTCGGTCGACTACGGCACATTGCTCGGCGACGGCATCGAGTTGGTTGTCGACAACGCCACCCGCATCGACACCGCCTCCCGCACGGTGGAGCTGGCCTCGGGCCGCACGCTTGATTACGACTACGTCGTCTACGCGGTCGGCAGCACCGGCGCGGTCCCCTCCTCTGTGCCGGGCGCGGCCGAATTCGCCCACTCCGTCGCCGAGTTCGAATCCGCCCAGCGGCTGCGCGCCAGGTTGGCGGAACTGCCGGCCGATGCCGTGGTCACCGTGGTCGGCGGCGGGTTGACCGGCATCGAGACGGCCGCGGAGCTCGCCGAACAAGGGCGCAAGGTCACTCTGGTCGCCGGGCGAACCCTGGCACCCACGCTCAGCGCTCCCGGCCGCCGATCCGTCGCGAAGTGGCTGTCGGAGAACGGTGTCACCGTGCTGGAGGGGACAACGGCGGCTGAGGTCCGTCAGAACGCG
The DNA here is from genome assembly GCF_055580085.1 of Streptomyces sp. NPDC032126. NCBI lineage: Bacteria > Bacillati > Actinomycetota > Actinomycetes > Kitasatosporales > Streptomycetaceae > Streptomyces > Streptomyces sp. NPDC032126. The sequence goes on along the minus strand of NZ_JBVIMA010000001.1, from coordinate 1,818,611 downwards.
GTCGTCCTCACCGATGGAGCGGTACGGCAGAGCGCGCTCACCATCTGGACGGCCGGTTTCGGCGTGCCGGGTCTGGCGGCGGCCAGTGGGTTGCGCGTGGACGAACTGGGTCGGCTACTCACCGACGAAACGCTCACCAGCATCGACGACGACCGTATTGTCGCGGCGGGTGACGCCGGTTCACCGTCGGGCCGGCCGCTGCGGATGAGCTGCCAGGCCGCGTTACCTCTTGGCGTGCAGGCCGCCGACACCGTGCTCAGCCGCATCGCGGGAACCGCCCCGGCGGTGCTGGATCAGGGCTTCAAAGGGGTGCTCATCAGCCTGGGCCGACACGCCGGCATACAGCAGCTCGTCAGCGCGGACGACACTCCCCTGGACACCTGCTTCGACGGGCAGCAGGGAGCGCAGACGAAGGAGGAGCAGTGCCGCAAGACGCTGATGGGCATCGGGATGGAGGCACGCAAACCGGGCACCATCGTGTGGTCCAAGCCGGGACCGCGACGCGAGCAGATGGCGGCGGCGGCCCGATGACCACCGACGAGCACGCCGAGCGGTTCACCGTACTGCGGCCACTGCTGTTCACGATCGTCTACGAGATCCTCGGCTCGGCGACCGAATCCGACGACGTCCTGCAGGACAGCTACCTGCGATGGGCCCAGGTGGATCTCGCGACGGTACGGGACACCAAGTCGTACCTGGCGCGGCTGGTGACCCGCCAGGCGCTCAACTCCCTGCGTGCCGGCAAGCGCCGCCGCGAGGAGTACATCGGCTCCTGGCTGCCCGAGCCGCTGCTGCTCAGCGAGGACGACGCGTCGGCCGATGTGGTGCTCGCCGAGTCGGTGTCGATGGCGATGCTGGTGCTGCTCGAAACGCTCACCCCCGATGAGCGCGCGGTGTTCGTGCTGCGCGAGGTGTTCGGGTTCGACTACGACGAGATCGCCGCGGCGGTGAGCAAGTCCGTGGTGACGGTGCGCCAGATGGCGCACCGCGCCCGCGGGCACGTGCAGGCACGGCGCAGGCGTTTCGACCCCGTCGACACCGAGACGTCCATGCGGATCACTGAGCAGTTCATGGCCGCGGCGGCGACCGGTGACATGGAGGGACTGCTTTCTCTGCTCGCACCGGATGCCACGTGGACCGCCGACGGCGGCGGCAAGGTCTCCGCGGTACGCCGGCCGGTGGTGGGCGCGGAGAAGGTGGCCGCGCTCGTCAAGGAACTGTTCCGCAGGGGACGGGTGCCGGACCTGCGTATCGAGATGGTCAACTGCAACAACGCGCCCGCGATGGCGGCCTACCGCGGAGACCGGCTGGAGGGTGTCTTCCTGGTCGACGTCGTCGACGGGAAGATCAACTACTTCTACGCCATCCGCAACCCGGACAAACTCGTCGCGCTGACGACTCCGCGTCAGATCAGCAGGTGAGGCATCCTGTGAGTGGTTCAGGTGGCGGGCGAGGATTGCCTCAGCGTGGCCAGGCGTAGCCCTTGTCCGCCCAGCAGGGCAGGCCGGTGTCGGCGAGCGCGTCGATTGCCGCTGTAGGGCGCGTACGGAAGTCGATCAAGCAGGAGGGGCGAGCTCGACGAGGTGACGGGCTGTGCCAGCAGGGTCGATGATCTGATGGAGGTGTGCGCCAGGCAGGTGTGCCACACGCCAGCCGCGTTCGCCCGCCTGGGCCGCGAGGTCGTCATACGGAGGGCCGAACAGCAAGTAGGAGCAGGGATGGTCGTCCCAGCCGTCGGGGACCGGGATGTGCTGCTCGTAGTAGGACAGCGGCAGGGTGGGCTGCTCCTCGATGACTGTCTTCCGCATCGTCGGATCGGTGAACATGGGTGCGACGTCTGCCTCGTCCCACCAGTCGGTCCAGCGCGGCAGCCTGCCGTTCACCGCCATCGGACGGAGGAACTCCAGCAAGTCGGGTGTGGCGACGGGGGTCGGTCCGGTCCGGTCCGGCAGCGCGGCATCCACGAAGATGGAGCCGACCACTGGATGGTCGAGGCCCGAGCGAATCGCCGGGAGAAACAGGCCCGCGTTGCTGTGAGCGACCAACGTGACGGGGCTGTCGGCCGGAACCTGCCGGAGGTCGTCGCGGACGGCGTCGACGATGCGGGGCCAGAAGGGCGGAGCGCCGGCGCCTATGTGCAGCAGCGACGGCACCCGCACCTGGTAGCCCGCCGCCGTCAGATGTTCGGCCACAGGGTGCCAGGTCGAGGGGCCTACGGACGGGCTGTGCACGAGAACGAAGATCGGCTGCATGTGACGATCCTGTCGCTCATGCCTTCGGAGACGCGACAGTCTTGGCTGACAGCAGAACGGCTTCGCTTCGAAGAAGCTCGGCGCGGCGCCTTTTGAGGCGGTTGATGTCGCACTCGACGGCGTGGCGAGCCTTGTAGTCCTGGGGGTCGAACGTCGGCGGCCGGCCGCCGCGCGAGCCGCGCTTCTTGCGGTTGCGGGCCTGGTCGGGGGCTCGAACTGCGGGGGATCGCGGAGACACTCGTCCCCTCTGGGCGAGGGTGAGCAGGAGCTGTCGGCCCGCGCTCAGGCGTCGTCACGAACGCCTCACCCAGCCGGCCAGGCAAGCGGCACCCGCCAACTGCTGAGGTCGCCGCACGGCAGAGCGGGGTCGGCCGGGACCGGCGGGCGCCGGGTGAGAAGACGATCACTCTCCGGAAGGGCACGCCGACGGACGGAAGGCGCTCAGACACCGAAGACTGACGGGCCGACCCCGCCACAGATCATGTTGATGCATCTCAGTTGTTGTTGCAAGTCCTTCGCAATAGAGGCGTAGGCTGTCCCAGGACGATCACTCACGCCGAAAGGGGACGTGCCTGATGAGCGCTTACGCGCTTCCCGACCTGCCCTACGACTACGCCGCACTGGAGCCGGCCATCACCGGGCAGATCCTGGAACTGCACCACGCCAAACACCACGCCGCCTACGTCAAGGGCGCCAACGACACCCTGGAGCAGATCGCCGAAGCCCGCGACAAGGACCAGATCACGCCCACCGGCCTGGTCGGGCTGGAGAAGACCTTCGCCTTCAACCTCTCCGGCCACGTCCTGCACTCGATCTTCTGGCAGAACCTCTCCCCGGACGGCGGCGACCGCCCCGACGGCGCCCTCGCCGACGCCATCGACGAACACCTCGGAGGCTTCGAAGCGTTCAAGAAACAGCTCACCGTTGCCACCGCGTCCGTCCAGGGCTCGGGCTGGGGCGTCCTGGCCTGGGAACCCCTCGGCAAGCGCCTGATCGTCGAGCAGGTCTACGACCACCACGGCAACGTCGGCCAGGGCACCACCCCGCTGCTGGTCTTCGACGCCTGGGAGCACGCCTACTACCTGCAGTACAAGAACGTCCGCCCCGACTACGTCACCAAGCTCTGGGACCTGGTCAACTGGGAAGACGTCGCCGCCCGCTACAGCGCGGCGATCGGCACCTGACCCACCATCACGACATCGCCCGACGGGTCGGGAAGCCACAGCATCCCGACCCGCCAACTCGCTTCAGCGACCGCTCGGTTGGCTGCCTGAGACCTCGGGGATGCTTTCCACGAAGGAGCGGAAACACTCCGGAGGAGGGGCGATGACGCAGGCTCCATCGGCCGAGGTACTCGAGCTCGCCCGGACCCGGAGCCTGGGCTCCCACGTACGGTCGGGGTACCTGCACGCCATGGAGGACGGCGAGATGCGGGCCCTTACGGTCACCGCGACAGCACTCGGCCTCGGCGTGGTGATCACAACCGTCCTCCTGATGCCGCTGCTGATCCCTGCCGCGCTGCTGCTGGCGATCGCGCCCGAGGCAATCCGCCGCTGGCGCCTGCGGCAGCCGAGACCCCGCTTGCACTGTTTCGAGGGCGGCGTGGTGTTCGCAGGAAACCAGCGTGACCAGCGCATCGAGGTGTACGCCTGGCGGGAGCTGCGTCTGGACGTCGTGCGGACCCACTACGACTCCGACTACGTGCCGGGGTTCAACGCGGAAAGCACCCACGTGATCATCCGCACCAAGGTCGGCAACACCACCGTATGTCGCGTCCCGGACTCTCAACTGCGCCACACTGTGCAGACTCTGGCGCACTGAGTGCGTCGACGGCCGCTTCCCGCTTACCCATCGTGTCGCCGACCCCCGCACCACGAGCTGAGCGTTCAACCGAACGGTTGAATCCAAGGGCATCCTACGGACGACGCGGAACGGCGCGGCCGGTCGGCAGACTGGCCGCGCCGCCGCGTACGGAAGGTGGCGGCGGAATCAGGAGGACCCCCCACCATGCCCAGCAACTTCAGCAGGCGTCGGCTGCTCACGACCGGTGCCGGTGTCGCGCTCGGCGGTGCCGCCGCCGTCGCCACGCGGAGCACTGCGAGCGCCGCCCCGGCCGTCGGCTCGTCGCTCACCGGTGTCCGCGAGGAGACCCGCTCTCTCGACGAGCTGTACGAGGCGGCGATCGCCGAGGGCGGCAAGCTCGTCCTGTACCAGGGCGGGGACGTGGACAGCCAGGCGGCCGGGGTGCGTGCCGGGTGGGCCGCGCGCTTCCCGAAGGTCGAGCTGACGGCCGTCGTGGACTACAGCAAGTACCACGACGTCCGCGTCGACAACCAGCTCGCCACCGGCACCCTGGTCCCCGACGTCGTCCAGCTCCAGACGCTCCAGGACTTCACCCGCTGGAAGCGTGAGGGCAAGCTGCTGCGCTACAAGCCCGCCGGGTTCTCCAAGGTCCACCAGGGCTTCAAGGACCAGGACGGCGCATGGACCGCCCTGATGGTCATCGGCTTCAGCTTCATGTACGACATCCAGGGCGCCGGCGCCAACGCGCCGAAGACCCCGCTGGACCTGCTCGATCCGCGCTGGAAGGGCACGATCGCGTCCTCGTACCCGAACGACGACGACGCGGTCCTCTTCCTGTACACCCTCTACCAGCAGCGGTACGGCTGGGACTGGGTGGCGAGGTTCGCGGCGCAGCAGCCGCAGTTCGCGCGGGGCACGAACACCCCCGGCGCCGCGGTCAACGGCGGGACGAAGACCATCGGGGTCGGCGGCTCGGGCAGCCTGCTCTCCTCGTCTACGACGGTCAAGTGGGTCGTGCCCGAGGGCGACCACCCGTTCATGGCGTGGGGCCAGCGTGCCGCCATCCTGAAGCAGGCGGCCCACCCGGCGGCCGCCAAGCTGTACATGAACTGGCAGCTGTCCGAGGAGCGCCAGAAGGCCGCCTTCAACGGCTGGTCGGTGCGCACCGACGTCACCCCGAACCCGAGCCTGAAGCCGGTGTGGGAGTTCCCGAACGCCCACGTCGACGAGTTCCCGAGGTTCATGGAGGACCGGGCGACGGTCGAGCGGATGAAGCAGACGTTCTCCCTGTACTTCGGTGAGGTCCAGGGCGCTCCCTCGCCCGGCTGGCTCGGGCTGCACCCGGGGGCCTGACATCAGCGCGAGCACGGCTTCGCCCGGGCGTTTACAGCGATCACACGGGTCACGGCGTACCATCCGTGCCCTGTTGTCACCGCCGCCCGGCCCGCCCCAGGGAGCCGCAGCCGTGCCCGTCACCGCACTCGCCGTCCGCCGGTCCGCCGTGTCCGCGCGGCACCTGCCGCACCTGGTGTTCCTGGTCGCGGCCGGCGGCACCCTCGTCCGGCTCGTCCAGTTGAACAACGAGCTGTGCTGGCGGGTCGCGCCGCCCACGACGGCCATGGCCCTGCTGTACGCAGTCGGGCTGAGCCGGTGGGACCGGCTCGGCCGGGCCAGGACCCTGCTGCTCGGTGTCCTTCTGCTGCTGTGGGCTTCGGTCGCCTGGACCCTGTGGGGCCCGCTCGCCTCCGGGTACGCGTGGCTGGCGGTGCCCTTCGCGGTCCTGGCGATGCGGATGCCCACGCGCGCGGAGCGGACCGTGGCTCTCGGCGTGATCACGGCCCTGCTGCTGGCCGTCCTGGTGCGGGCGCACGGCGCCGTCGACCCCGAGGTGCTGGCACCGCCGGTCACCGCCGTCTGGGCCACCGCGCTGCTGTACCGCGACCAGCAGCGGCTCACCCAGGAGCTGGCCGGCACCCGCGGGGCGCTCGCGCGACAGCAGCGTGAGGCCGGGCGGCTGGCGGAGCGGGCGCGTATCGCCCGGGACCTGCACGACACGCTCGCGCAGGAGATCGCCGGCAGCCGGATGCTGCTCCAAGCCGCCGAGCGCGACTGGGAGCGCCGTCCGGAAGCGGCCCGCAGGCAGGTGCGGGTGGTCACCGAAGCGCTCGGCGACCATCTCGCGCAGACCCGCGGCATCATCCAGGACCTCACCCCGCCGGTGCTCGCCCAGGACGGTCTGGAGTCGGCGCTGCGCGACCTGTGCGCCCGCACGGACACCACGGCCAGCACGCCCCGGATCTCCTTCCGCACCGAGCACGACGCCCACCCGCTCCCGACCGAGCACGCGGTCGCCCTGCTGCGGGTCACCCAGGGGCTGCTCGCCAACGCGTGCGAGCACGCGAGCGCCGACCAAGTGCAGGTGACCCTGGTGTACGGCGAGGAGGGGGCGGCGGCCGTCGAAGTGCGCGACGACGGGACCGGCTTCGACCCGGACGCCGTGCGATCCGCCGGGGACAGCCGGGGCTTCGGGCTCGGCGGGGCGCGGGAGCGACTGGTCGCGTTGGGCGGTTCGCTCGCCGTCGACAGCGCGCCGGGACGGGGCACACGCGTGCGTGCGTCGCTGCGGAACCCGGCGCACGCGATGGACCGGACCCCGGTGGGCGCCCGATGAGCGAGGCCGTCGAGCCCACGCTGCGAATCCTGATCGTCGACGACCACACCGTCGTACGAGCCGGTCTGCGCGCCCTGTTGGAAGGCGAGCCCGGTTTCGACGTGGTCGGCGAGAGCGGGGACGGGCTCGAAGCGGCACGGCTGGTCAAGCGGCTCGGTCCCGACGTCGTGCTCATGGACCTGCGCCTGACGGAGCCGGGCGCGGCGGGTGACGCCATCGACGGCATCGAGGCGACCCGCCGGATCCTCGACGTCGACGCGCGCGTACGGGTCGTCGTGCTCACCAGCTACGGCAGCCAGGCCGACGTACTCCGGGCCGTGGAGGCGGGGGCACGCGGGTACGTCCTCAAAGCGGGCCCGCCCGAGGAACTGTTCCGCGCGGTGCGGGCCGCGGCCGCCGGGGGTCTGGCGCTGGCCCCGGAGGCCGCCGCCAGTGCCCTGGGGCGCGCGGCCGAACCGCCGCTCAGCGAGCGGGAGATCGAGGTCGTACGGCTCCTCGCGCAGGGGCACAGCAACCGGGCGATCGCCGGTGCGCTCTTCCTGGCCGAGGCGACGGTGAAGACCCACCTCGTCCGCATCTACCGCAAGCTCGGCGCCGAGAACCGCGCGGCCGCGGTCAGCGAGGCCGTCCGCCTCGGGCTGATCGAGCTGGTCTGACGCACCGCCCATGGGCAGGCCTGATTCCAGCGGGCCTGATGCCGGGCGTTGCCCTCTCCCGGGCCGTGATCTGCCACCTCCCCCACCCCTAGACCTGTGACGCGGCAAGCAACTGCAAAGCTTTTTCCTTCAGTTGGGGACTGGCCTCAGCGGCGTTGCCGGAGTGGAAGGGAGGTTGGGGGTCGTATTCGATGGCGAGTTGGATGGCCTTCGCGGTGTCGTCGTCCGCGATCAGGGACGCGAGGTACAGCGCCATGTCCACACCCGCCGACACCCCGGCCGCGGTGACGATCTTGCCGGAACGTACGTAGCGCTGCGGCAGGTAGGTGACATCGAACGTGGACTGCAGGTAGTCGGCGGAGGCCCAGTAGGTCGTCGCCTCCCGGCCGTCCAGCAACCCGGCCGCCGCGAGGACAATGCTGCCGGTGCAGACGGAGGTCGTCCACTGGGTGTGGCGGTGCATCTCGCGGATCCAGCGCAGGAGCGCCTGGTTGTTCATCGCCCCGACGGTGCCGCGGTTGCCCGCGCCCGGGACGAGCAGGACGTCGAGACGGTCGACCTCGGCGATGGAGCGCTCGGCGACCACGGCCACGTCTCCCGTGTCCGTGCGGACGGCCCCGCGTCTCTCGGCGATCATCGTCACGGTGGCGTCCGGCAGCCGGGACAGGACCTCGGCCGGGCCGGTGGGGTCCAGCAGGCTGTAGCCGTCGTACAGCAGGATGCCGATGTTCGGGCCCGTTCCGCCGCCGCGCGGCGCCGCGTACGCCGTTGCGGTCTGGGCGGCTGCAGCCGTGGCCGCGAGCGCGGCGGTGGCCACGGTCCCGCGCAGGACGTTTCTGCGTGTCGTGGAATGGCTCATGGGCCAGGAGTCTTCTGCCTCGGCGCGACACGTGGGGGTGGCATGTCCGGCATCCTGCGAAGTCTGTCCCCCGTGACCCCGTAATGGTCGAGGAACGCCTGCCGCAACGTCTCCGCCGACCCGAAACCGCAGCGCCGGGCGATCGCTGCCATGGACAGTGCGCTGGAGCGAACGAGGTGCGCCGCCGCTTCCGTGCGTGCCGCGCGTACGGCCCGCGCGGGAGTGGTACCGAGGTGCGCGGTGAACAAGCGGGTCAGGTGCCGGGGGCTGACCCCCGCACGGGCTGCCAGGGCCGCGGGGGTGAGGTCTTCGGCCAGGTGGCCGGATATATGGCCCATCAGATCCCGTACCAGCCGGTCCTCCGGCGGTGGGGCGGCAAGGAACATCGATATCTGAGCCTGGTCGGCGGGCCGGTGCAGATGAGTGACGAGTTCACGGGCGACGGTCCGGGCGAGGGTCGGACCGTGGTCGTCCTCGATCAGGGCCAGTGTCAGGTCCAGGGCGCTGGTGACCCCGGCCGAGGTGTAGACGTTGCCGTCGCGGATGTAGAGGGGGCTTACGTCCACGGCCACCGTGGGGTGACGCTCGGCGAGTCGGTCTCCCCATCCCCAGTGGGTCGTCACCCGTCTGTGGTCGAGCAGTCCGGCGGCGGCCAGGACATAAGCGCCGGTGCATACGGAGGCCACACGCCGGCTGTGCGCGGCCAGCCGACGTACCTGGCCCAGTAATCCCTCGTCCGCCGCCGCGTCCTCGCAGCCGATGCCGCCCACGACCATGAGCGTGTCCAGCCGTCCTACGAACGTCTCCAGGCCCTGCCCGGGTCCCAGCAGAATCCCCGCCGAGCTGCGGGCGGCCCGGCGACCGAGGGTGCCCAGTTCGATGGAGTACGGCGGCTGTGCACCGTACCGGTTGGCGATGTCCAAGGCGCCGCTGGGACAGGCGATGTCGAGGATCTGCGCGCCGTCGTAAGCGACGATGAGAACGCGTCGCCGAGGCCTGTGGCCCGTCACCTCTTCGGTGATGCTCGCCGCGCGGTGGCCGCAGCTCATGCGGGACACGGTGCAGGTCTTCTCAGCCATGGTGGTGCTCCTGTTCTCTGTTCTCTGTTCTTCCAGCGGTTGTGCGGGGCTGGGCCGTGTGCAGCGCGGGGCGAACCGGGTCGCTGCCGCCCGGACCACGGCCGAGCGGCAGCAGCGTGCGGGCCGTCAGGCAGCGGCGGGTACCGGGGTGCAGCGTTCGGCGTCGTCCAGCCACTCGATCAGCGAGGTACGGGCGCGGGCGACCCGTGAACGCACCGTGCCCACCGGGCAGTCGCTGACGCCGGCCGCCTCCGCGTAGGGCAGGCCCACCAGTTGGGTGAGGACGAATGCCTCGCGGCGGTCGTCCGGAAGGGTGTCCAGCAGCTCGGCGAGGGCGATGCCGTCGTCGAAGCCGGGCAGATGGCGCGGCTGGGCGCGTTCAGCGGCCGACTGCCAGTCGTCGGTGTCCGACAGGCGGGGGCGGGTGGAGCTGTGGCGGATGCTGTCGATCACCGCGCGGCGGGCGATGGACAGCAGCCAGGTGCGGGCCGAGGAGCGGCCTTCGAAGCGGTGCAGGCTGCCCAGGGCGCGCAGGAACGTGTCCTGGGTCAGGTCCTCCGCACTCTGGGGGTCGGCGCCGAGGAACGTCACATAGCGGCGGACGTCTCGGTGCAGGGCGCGGACGAAGAGGTCGACGGCCTCGGGGTCGCCACCGCGGGCGGCCAGTGCCCAGGCGGTGACCGAATCGTCTCTCGGCCCTTCTGCCGATTCATCGCGCGGGGCGGACAGGGACAGGGCAGGAGTGAGCACCTGGTGTCTCTCCTTCTCAGGAATCCAGGGACCGGTGTCCGGGCCGGCGCGCGCAGAGCATGGCGAGCGGCATGGCGGAACCGGCGAGTGGGTGATGGGGTGATCGGCCGGGCGCGGGTGTGCGCGGCCGATGCCCGAGGCGCGGAAGCCGACGATTCGTCATCTCCGTCTACGGCCTCGGGAAGCCGGCTGTCGTCAGGCGACAGCGGTCCCCAGGGGTGGACCCCGAGAAGTGATCGCGTAGGTGAGAAGAAGCCGCCGCGGCTTTCGCTCCGAACCGCCTCGGCGGGCGCGGACGCGTGGCCGGTGCGGCGGCACGGGCAGCAGGAGGATCAGGCGCAGCGGAGCGACGAGCCAGCCTGCGAGAGCTCGCAGGATGCGGAACGCGGCGCGCTCGCCATGGGCGAGCCACAGGCCGCACAACAGCGCGGCCAGCAGGTGGGCTGCGAGCATGCCGGTCGAGGACATGCCGCCCATGCCGTGGTCCAGAGCGTGCCCGGCCCCCATGTGGCCCATCGACCCCATCGACCCCATGGAGTGCATGGCACCCATCCCGTGATCCATGGGATTCATGGACATCGGCATGGCACCGCGCTCCCCGCCCGAAGGCGAACCGCACAGCAGATGGCCCAACCACTGCTGGACCAGCGACCTACCGCCGGACGTCTGCGGGTGTACGACTGCCTGGGCGAGCGAGAACGACGCGTGGAGTACGGCCTGGGCGGCGACCGTGACGGAGCCGACCGCGACCTGCCCGCGCTCCCGGCCGGCCAGCAGCCAGGCCGTGCCGCCGGTCGCCACCACTCCCGCGGCCATGGCCCACCAGGGCACCGCGGTCCCGGACATCATGACGTGCCCCAGGGAGGCGAGCAGCACGCAGACGGCCGCGAACACGGCGGCCCTGAGCGTGCGAGTACACCCCCCAGCGGTCATAGCGCCTCATCCTCGCAGTCCGGGTCTCACGCGTCACGGGAGGGTACGGAGCCGGCCCCGGTGTCCGGCTCAATCCAGCTGCCGTGATCCACGCCATAGCGACAAGAGGGAACCCGCTGTCGGCTTCGGTGGAGAACTGCTCAACCCCGCAACCTGCGCGGCGCCACCGCAGGCAGCCCCTCCACAGTCGCCGCGAGCACGGACAGCAGCCGGATGAGTTCTCCCTGGTCGTCCACGGCGTCGAGGAGCCGGGCCTGGTCGGCGTGGACGCGTCGGGCGGCGCGGTCGTGGAGCATGCTGCCGCGAGCGGTCAGGTAGAGGAGGACGCGGCGGCGATCGTCGGGGTCGGGACGACGGTAGACCAGGTTGCCGGCGACCATGCGGTCGACGAGTTTGGTCAGACTGGGCGCCGGCATGAGGACGTGCTCGGCTATCTCGGTCATCGGATGGCCCTGCCCGTCGGCGACGGCCGACATGACGCGCCACTCCTCCACCGAGCAGCCCTCCTCCGCCAGCACCCCCGCCAAGCGCTGGACGAGGCGTCGCTCGGCACGGCTGAGCAGCTGGGCGAGGTCCGGCGAGGAGGGTTCGGACGGCATTGCCGGTGTCCTTCCACTAGGTCTACTGTTCCGGCACATTACGAGCCTCTGCGAGGGCGCCGGGGCCCGGACCGGGATCCGTGCACCCCATGCCCTCACGGAGGTGACCTGTGCATCCGGTGCCGCCCAGCAGGAACGGCAACTCGAACACGACGCTGGTCGTGGCTCTGGTCGTACCGTTGCAGGGGCCGGCGGGAGTCTTCGGCCCGTCGTGCGAACTGGCCGCGCAATTGGCCATGGAAGAGCTCAATGCCACGGGCGGCGTACTGGACCGGGAGATCCGGCTCGTCACGGTGGACGGCGGGAGACCGCCCGAACAGGTGGCCGCCGAGGTCGAGGCCCTGGTGTCGCTGGGCGCCGTCGACGGAGTGCTGGGCTGGCACACTTCGGCGGTCCGCCAGGCACTGCTGCCGCGGATCGCCGGCCGTGTGCCCTACGTCTACACCGCCCAGTACGAGGGCGGCGAGCGCACCCCCGGAGTATTCCTGACCGGCGAAACCGACGCCGATCAACTGCTCCCGGCCATGCGGCTGCTGGCCGAGGCGACCGGGACGCGACGTTGGTGCACGGTGGGCAACGACTATGTGTGGCCGCGCGTGACCGCCCGCGCCGCGCGCCGTTACGCCCGGGCCTGCGGAGGCCTGGTGCGGGACGAGGTCTTCGTGCCGCTGGAGACGTACGAGTTCGGGCCGGTGCTGCGCCGGATCGAGCGGAGCGATGCGGACGCGGTGCTGATGCTGCTGCTCGGGGACGACGCGGCCCGCTTCAACCGGGCGTTCGCCGCATACGGCCTGCACCAGCGATGCCTGCGCCTGAGCACCCACATGGACGAGAACATCCTGCTGGCCACCGGCGCCGAGGCCACCGACGGGCTCTGGGCGACGGCCGGCTTCTTCGAGACGCTCGCGACCGCGGAGAGCCTGGACTTCAGCGCCCGTTACGCGGCCCGGTTCGGGGTGCAGGCACCCGTCGTGGGGAGTCTGGGCGAGTCGTGCTTCGAAGGGGTACGGCTGCTTGCAGCGCTGGTCGAGCGGACGCGGTCGCTGGATGTCCAGGCGATGTGCGCCGTCGCGGACACCGTGTCCTACGAGGGCCCGCGGGGCGTGCTGCGACTGGACGGCAACCATCTCACCCAACGGCTGTATCTGGCGCGGGCAGATGCCTTCGACTTCCACATCGTCGCCCAACTCTGATCTCTCGCCCTCCAGTTGGTGCTGGTCAGCGCGCCTCCAGGCTGCTGTCCCGGTGGGCCGTTGACAATACCCCGCCGCAGAAATATTTTCTATGGGAAGTATCAAGCCAAGCAAGTCGCCGCCCCGACCGTACGCAATCGCCCGCCCAGCCGTTCGACAGAGTGCTGCCGGAAATCCGCATGGCACACCCACCCGCACAAACCGGTCCGGCAACAAGTGACCAGCTCAGGGCGCGCATCAAGAAACCCGGAGCGGGTTGCTGAAACCCTTTACGCCCTACTTCTACGCGCGTCACATAAAGGCCGCGTCAAAGAACTTCCTTTTAAAGGACGCGAAACGCTCAAGAAACAGCGGGCCCTGACTCTTCCGTGAAAACACCCGGGGTCATCCGGGTTGTGGCCCTGCGCGCGGAAGAGGGAAGAGTCGTGACGGAGATCGTCGACAAGGAAGCGCCACCGGCGAGTGCGGGCGGACGGACGTACAACACCTGGGCGCAGAACGACACGTTGGAGGACTACTCGCTGCGCTACGCGCCGAAGTCCTTCCGCCGCTGGACCCCCTATGTGGTGGCCACGACGGCGCTGGGCGGCATCGCCTACCTCGCCGACTTCGCCATCGGCGGCTCCATCGCCATCTCCAACGGCTTCTCCAGCGCGATGGTGGCCATCCTGGCCGCGGCGGTGGTCATCTTCCTGACCGGCATCCCGATCTCGTACTACTCGGCGAAGTACTCCATCGACATGGACCTGTTGACCCGGGGCGCGGGCTTCGGCTACCTCGGATCCACGCTCACCTCGGTCATCTACGCCAGCTTCACCTTCATCTTCTTCGCCCTAGAGGGCTCGATCATGGCGCAGGCCCTGGAGCTGGGCCTGCACATCCCGCTCGCCGTCGGCTACTTGATCTGCTCCCTCATCATCCTGCCGCTGGTGATCTACGGCATGACCGCGCTGTCGAAGATGCAGGTGTGGACGCAGCCGGTCTGGCTGGTGCTGATGGTCGCGCCGTTCGTGTCCATCGCGATCCAGGAGCCGGGCAAGTTCTCGCAGTTCACCCACTTCGCCGGCGACTCCCCCACCGGCTCCAGCATCAGCATGCTCGGTGTCGGCGCGGGCGCGGGCGTGGCGCTTTCGCTGATCGCGCAGATCGGTGAGCAGGTCGACTACCTGCGCTTCATGCCCGACAAGACGCCGGAGAACTCGAAGAAGTGGTGGGGTGCTGTGCTCAGCGCGGGCCCGGGCTGGGTGGTGCTCGGCGCGGCGAAGCAGATCGGCGGGGCCTTCCTCGCCTTCTACATCGCCGGCAGCGTGGGCCTGTCCAAGGCCAACGAGCCCATCCAGCAGTACGTCCACGGCTTCAAGACCTTCGCCGCTCCCGTCGCGCTGGGCGTGGCCACCTTCTTCGTGATCCTCTCCCAGATAAAGATCAACTCGACGAACGCGTACTCGGGTTCGCTGTCCTGGTCGAACTTCTTCTCGCGGCTGACCCACCGTCACCCCGGCCGGGTCGTCTACATCTTCCTCAACGTCGGGATCGCCCTGGCCCTGATGGAGGGCGGCGTGTTCGGCTTCCTCAACACGGTGCTCGGCTTCTACTCCAACGTGGCCATCGCCTGGATCGGCGCCGTCGTCGCCGACCTCGTCATCAACAAGCCGCTGGGACTCAGCCCGTCGTACATCGAGTTCAAGCGGGCCCACCTGCACAACTTCAACCCCGTCGGCTTCGGCTCGATGCTCATCGCCTCGGCCGTCTCCATCGCCGCGTACTTCAAGGCCTTCGGTGACTACGGCAAGGCGTACTCCCCGTTCATCGCGCTGTTCCTGGCGATGGCGCTCTCGCCGCTGTTCGCGGTCCTCACCAAGGGCAAGTACTACATCGCCCGCGTCGACGACCTGGAGGAGCCGCTGCTCGGCGCCGACGGTCTGCCGTCGGCGGTCACTCTCACCTGCACCGTGTGCACCACCGACTTCGAACGGCCCGACGTGGCCAACTGCTCCTTCCACTCCGGGGCGATCTGCTCCCTGTGCTGCAGCCTGGAGAAGGACTGCCACGACTCCTGCAAGAGCGGCACCGGACCGGTCGCCCTCGCCATGCCCACGGTCCGAACCGTGGACTGACAACGACGGACGCCTGTGCACCGCATGACGACGGCCCCGCGCGGACTCCGGTGCGGGGCCGCTGCACGACGCCTCAGTATCCCCGAACCACCAGGTCAGTGATCTTGACGGACACCTTCGTTTTCGACGACGCGGTACTGATCGAAGTCGGGTGGTAGTTCAGACTCGTCTGGTCCGACAACTCGGCCGTCTCGATGATCGGGCCGGACTCGTCACCCCGGACCTCGTAAGTGATCTCGTACACCGCATCCGGGTCGATGTCCTCGATACCCACGTAGGTCAGATTCGGCTCCACCGTCACATTGCAGCCAGCTGACCCGAAACACTGCCGTCGGGTGGTCCGCAGCTCCATGGTGAAGTCGTCGACCCCGAGCTCCGCGTACGTCGGCTCCGGGTCCGGTTTCTCCGCGGCGTCAGTCACGACGTCCTTGTTCGAGGCGCTCGGCCCGGCCGTGGTGGCCGGCTTGCTGTCGTCGTTTGCGGCACAGCAGCGGCCGACCCGATGATGATCGCGTTGGTGCGGGACTTCTTCGGCGGTGTCGGCGGTGCAGGCGGGAGTGGCGGCGGAAAGTCGGGCGATGGTGGTGTGGCGTTGGCCATGAGTCCCCCCTTGTGCTGGTGCGTGGGGTGAATCATGCGTGCATGTGAGGCGGCGTGAAGGCGCTGTCATCGGTTCGTGACTCCATACCACCCGAAGGAGCGGCAGCAGCCGAGTGGCGGTGACGCGGGAGGAGGGAGGCGGAGCGCCCCGTGAGGCTGCCGTGAGCCTAGAGAGCGGCTCCTGTCACCCTTCTCTCCGCATGCGGCCCCGTCCGGATGGTCGCCGGACGGGACCGCGCGCCCCGACCTACTCCGGGCTCGGGATGTCCCCGGCGTAGTGCATCTGGACGCCCGGCTCGACGCCCTCCTGCTCGTGGGGTGTTCACCTTGTAGCGGCAGTGCACGCCCGGCGTGTTGGGGTGCGGCAGATGGATCTGGCCGACGCCCTCGGACATCGTGCCGGTGTCGCCCCGGTGCGGGCCGCTCATCACGTAGCGAATCGAATCGCGACAGCCGCGGCGCTCGCGTTGCTGGTCACTCGAACCGAAAGCGGGTCGGGTGACAGGCGAGGGTAAGCGCCGAGCTCAGTACCAGACGGAGAACGTGGCGTCGGCTCTGCCGGTGGTCGTGGAGATCGGGTCGATGCGCAGCGCGTAGTTGAAATGCCTGATGTAGCGGTCCGGGTAGTTGTGGGAGCGGAACGACGACCACGAAGGGTCGGCGAGGCCGGACGTCTTGTGGAAGGTGGCGTCCTGGGCGAACTTCGCGGTGCCGTCGTTGGTGTCCAGTCGCAGCTGGAAGTAGGAGTGCCGCAGATAGCGGGTCGGGTCGGTGACGGACTGGAAGGAGACGCCGGAGGGGTCGGCCAGTCCCGGCACCAGCTTCCATTGCGAGTCGGTGTAGGGGTCGAAGGGGTAGGGGTCGATGCGGCCGAGGGAGTCGACCTGCCGCCAGTATCTGTCCGGGAAGTTGTAGGACTTCAGCCGGTTCCAGGCCGGCCTTCCCCACGTGGCGACCATGTTGTCGTACACCGTCTGGGGAATCTGCTTGATGTCGGCGTGCTTGGAGTTCAACGGCTGGGTGTAGACGCGCCGGTCGGTGGCGGTCCAGGTACCGGTGGAGAGGTCGTTGGTCTGGTAGGCGTAGAAGAGCGCGTTGGCGTCGCCCCACAGGTACCAGGTGCCGGCGGCCTGGGCGAGTATCGGGCCCTCGATGCCTCCCTGCGGCGCCAGGCCCGAGGTGAACTGGGTGAAGCTGCCGGGGGCGAGGGAGGTGGACTTCGCTCCCACCAGGCTGTTGTGGCCTTTGTAGTACAGGTAGTTGACGCCGTTCACGTCCTTGGCCAGGGTGCCGTCGATGATGTCGTAGCCCGGGTCGAAGAAGACCTGCGGTGCCGTCACCGTCTGGAAGTCGGTGGTGTAGTTCACCATGATCACGTTGTGGCCACTGCTGTTGACGGCCGAGTAGGTGATGGCGTACTGGCTGCGGGAGGGGTCCCAGAAGGCGTCGGGCGCCCAGGTGTGGGTGGCCATGTCGTGCAGTTTCAGCAGACGGTAGTTGTCGAAGGAGCGCAGGTCGGCGGAGTCCCAGACATGGATGTACGGGCTCTTCTTGGTCCAGTCGGTGCCCTTCAGGTTGGTCGCCATGACGACGTAGGTGCCGTCCTGCTTGGGCAGGATGAAGGGGTCGCGCAGACCGCCGTCGCCGGCGGTCGGGGTCACGACGGGGTTGTTCTGGTTCAGCGGCATCCATTGCAGCGCGTCGGTGCTGACCGCGAGGTGCAGGCCGTAGTCCGTGCCGAGGTTTCTCGGTGACTGGGTGAAGTAGGCCATAACGAAGGGGGAGGCCGTCGCGGCGCTCGCGGACCGGCTGCCGAGGGTCAGCACGCCGGTCAGGGACAGCGGCACGGCCGCGGCCATGCCGAGGAACAGCCGGCGCGACGGGAGGGGTGTTGCGCTCATCCGGTACCTCCGGGGCGTAGGAAGGTGCGGGCGGATCGAGAACCCGTGGGCGGCCCCGGCCCGGAGCCGCCCACGGGTTCGGTCCCTCGTCAGTTCCAGGGAGCCGCGGTGAGCCAGCTCGTGTCCTGGGCCCATGACTGCGTGTTGTCCCAGGCGTTGGTGCCGCCGTTGGCGGCGATGTAGGCCGTGTAGTTGTAGTGGCGGAGGTACTTGGTCGGGAAGTTGGCGGACTGGAATGAGGTGCCGACGCCGCTGTTGCCCGGGGTGGGGCAGAAGGTGGCGTCCTGCGCGAACGCGCTGCCGCCGTCGTCCGTGTTCAGGTAGAGCTGGTAGTTGAAGTGGCGCAGGAACTGGCCAGGCTTGTCGGCGGACTCGAAGGACCGGCAGGAGGTGTTGGCCAGTCCGGCGCGGACGATCCAGGTGGCGTTGGCCTTGTCGGTGGCCGAACTGGCGGAGTTGATGCTGGAGATGACGACCTTGGTGTCGGCGCTGTTGTGGCGCAGGTAGTGGGAGGTGCAGCAGGGCGAGGTGGTGGCCTGCAGGGAGATCCGGGAGCCGGGGGTGAGGGTTCCGGTGCTGGTCGAGCCGCTGTTGTAGCCGGCGGCGGTGATGTTGGCCTGGACGGCGTTCTCAGTGGCGTCCGAGGGGTAGCCCTGGGTCATGACGCCTTCGTAGAAGGTGCCTTGGCCGGTGTTGCTGTTGTCGCCGCCGATGCCGAGGATGATCGCGCCCTGCTTCTTCATCGGGTTGTAGCCGGTGTCGTTGGGGCGCACGCCGTCGTAGAAGGTGGACAGGCCGCCCGACTGGGCGTTGCCGCCGCGGATGGCCCAGTGGTTCGGGCCGCCCTTGACGATGGCAGTCGTGAACCGGTGGTTGATGGTCGGGTCACCCGCGTTGAGGCCGCGGTTGACCCCGGAGAACAGGCCGTTCTCCAGGTCGGCCATGATCCAGGGGCCGTTGCCGCTGCCCCAGCCCCACCCCTTGCTGGTGCCGAAGTAGATGGCCTCCATGGTGCCGTTGCCGTCGTCGTTGCCGGTCGTCTCGGCGTTGCCGTAGTCGAAGCAGCAGCCGCCGTTGACGTGCGTGCCGTCGAAGATGGCGTACATGCCCTCGGGCTGGTCGCCGGTGGCGATGCCATTGGTGTTGTTGTTGCGGTAGCCGGTGCCGGGGGCCACGTAGACGCCGTACGCCTTGTGCCCGCCGACCGTGACCGGCGCCTCGAAGGCGTTGGCCGCGTTGTCGTTCCCGTTCTCCGCCGGACCGGGCCAGTGGCCCTTGAGCGCCCGGGAGATGTCGTTGTGCTTGGGCGACTGGTCGTAGATGACGGTGATGACACAGCTGGTGTTCGCGCAGAAGGAGTCCTGCTGCGCGGCGTCGGCGTAGCCGCCCGCGCTCAGCAGTCCGATGTCCTTGGTCGCGTTGTCGGAGGCGCGCTTGACCTGGTACAGCGGGCCGTTGTACGTCCCGTACAGGGCGCGGGTGGTGCTGTGCGCGGCGACGCAAGGGGTGTTGCCGGCGGCGTAGATGTCGCACGGCCCCTGGGTGGCGGCCTGTGAAGGGGCGGCCATGGCGGTGAGCAGGCCGGCGGCGAGGGCGGCGGTGGCACCGGCCGCCAGCAGTGCGCGTCTGGCGCGGTGCATCCACTGTTTTTTGATCATGAAGAACTCCTACGCAGAGTGGAGTGGGAGGTGAGGTGGAACTCCCGGCTGAGGCGCTCGGGTCAGTTCGTCACGCGGAAGGTGGCGTCACTGCGGGCGGTCGCGGTGGTGATCGGGTCGAGGCGCAGTTGGTAGGCGTAGTGGCGGATGTAGCGGTCGGGGAAGTTGTACGACTGGAACGACGACCAGGTGGCGTCGGCGAGGCCGGCGACCTTGCGGAAGGTGGCGTCCGCGGCGAACCGGCTGCTGCCGTCGTTGAGGACGAGCTGGAAGTCGTAGTTGGCGTGGCGCAGGAAGTAGCCCGGGTAGTTGACCGACTCGAAGGAGACGGTGCCGGTGCCCGCCAGGCCGGGCCGGAGCCGGAACTGGGAGTCCTCGACGGGGCTGACGTTCGGATCGATGCGCACGTCGAAGTCGAGCTGGCGCACGTACCGGTCCTGGAAGTTGTACGACTGGAGCCGCTGCGCGGGGGTGTTGGGCCAGCGGGCGAGCACGCGGCTCTCCTCGCCAGCCGTGAGGGTCATGATCGCGCCGTGCCGCTTGGCGGTGCCGCCCATGTCGTAGCTGGTCGTCGGCTGCAGCCGGTAGGTGCTGACGTCGAACGGGTTGGTCGTCAGGATCGGCCTGTACTCGCGTACGCCCTGCGGGTTGTTGTAGTCGATGTAGAGGGCCCACTCATTGCGGTCCCTGAACTTCATCCAGACCGGGCCTTCGACCACGTTGCCGGTGAGGCCGATGCTGGAGAGGTTGCCGAGGTTGGTCCACGACCCGAGGATCGAGTTGCTGCCCTCGACGTTGTTCTGGCCGTCACCGGAGACGCGCAGGTAGCGGTAAGGGCCGGTACCCACGGGCACCTCGGTCATCTGGGTGTCGACGACCGGGGTGCTGCCGGGCGGGTCGATCCAGATCTGCGGGGTGGTGATGGTGCGGAAGTCCTTGGTGCGGGCGGAGTAGATGCGGTACTTGAAGACGCCGTTCACCGTGGCGTTCGTCGCCCAGTACAGGACGTAGTCGTTGGTCTCGGGGTTCCAGATCGCCTCCGGCGCCCACGCGTTCTTTCCGCCGGGGATCAGTCCGGCGGCGCCGAGCAGCCACGGCTTCGACCAGGTCACCAGGTCCGTCGACTCCCACACCACGAAGTTGGGGCTGCCGTTTTCGTAGGTCGAGCCGCAGCGGACGCACAGGTCGGTCGCGATGATCCAGTACTTGCTGCCGTCAGCAGAGCGCACCAGTGCGGGGTCGCGCACGCCCTTCGTGCCGATCTTCGAGTTGAGGATCGGCGCTCCGCCGTTGAGGTCGTTCCAGTGCAGGCCGTCCGTGCTGTGCGCGAGGTACAGCATCTGACCGGTCGCGGAGTCGCCAGTGAAGTGCACCATCAGGTAGCCGGGGTCGGCGGCGGCCGCCCGCTGGGGTGTGGTGAGGGCTTGGCCCGTGAAGAGGAGGCAGACGGCGAGCAGTATCACCGTCAGCCGGGCGCGGAGCGCAGACATCGGATCTCCTGTCGGGTGCGGGTGCTATCGCCGAGCGATCGGGGGAGCTGGGTTGCGGGGGAACTTGGTCTCGGAATGGGCGGGACAGGACCCGGACACCCGCGCCGGCCGGAAGGGGGATCCGAACGACGGCGTTTCACCGCTTCGCCCAGGGCCACGTGGTGACGGCGGGTCAGAGCGCGCGAGCACGTGCGTCCGCCCAAGTGGGGCGGATTGCGGCACGGGCCGGCTGTCTGTGCTGCTCAGCGCCCGTGAAGGCGTTTGAGGTGGGCGGCGCTTCGGCCGGAGGCCTTGATAGTCAACTCCCTGTCCGATCAGGCGCGTTGGACGATATATCGAACACTGTTCGCGAAATCGAGCAGAGGCTAAGTCGGGAAAAGAGAGCGCGTCAACACATCCGACACATCCGATTAACCGAACGTACAAATGAGCGATCCGATACTCCCCCGGCCCCCCGGTCCGGCTCCTACGGCCCCGACAGCCGGAAAGAATTTTGTCTGCACACGGCTAGACAGAGGCAACGTCCGTATCCCTTAATCCATCCCATGTGTCACCGAAGACCCGTGTTCCATATGTCGGACAACGTTTGAACAGTCGAACCACGTGAGGTCCCAGCAGTCGCTCTGCCGTCTCGAAAGGCTCAAGATGTCTCCCTCCGTCAGCAGGCGTCGTCTCCTGCAACTGGCCGGGGCCACCGTGGCCGCCTCAACCACCGGATCGTTCCTCGGCGCGTCTTCCGCCCAAGCGGCCATCGCCCCCGCGAGGACCGACATCGGGGTCTTGGCGCATCCCTTCGAACTCGGCCAGGTCCGGCTCACCGCGAGCCGATGGCTGGACAACCAGAACCGCACCCTGAACTACCTGCGGTTCATCGATGTCGACCGGCTGCTGTACAACTTCCGCGCCACCCACAAGCTGTCCACCAACGGCGCGGCCGCCAACGGCGGTTGGGACGCGCCGAACTTCGGCTTCCGCACCCACATCCAGGGGCACTTCCTCACGGCATGGGCACAGTCGTACGCCGTGACCGGGGACACCACCTGCCGGGACAAGGCCACCTACATGGTCGCGGAACTGGCCAAGTGCCAGGCCAACAACAGCGCCGCCGGTTTCAACGCCGGATACCTCTCCGGCTACCCCGAGTCCAACTTCACTGCCCTTGAGCAGGGAACCAGTGGCGAGGTGCTCTACTACACGATCCACAAGACCCTCACCGGCCTGCTGGACGTATGGCGCCACATCGGCAGCACACAAGCCCGGGACGTGCTCCTCGCCCTGGCCGGTTGGGTCGACTGGCGCACCGGCCGGCTGACCACCCAGCAGATGCAGACCATGCTGCGTGTCGAGTTCGGCGGCATGAACGCCGTGCTGACCGATCTCTACCAGCAGACGGGCGACGCGCGGTGGCTCACCGTCGCCCAGCGCTTCGACCACGCCGCGGTGTTCGACCCCCTGGCGGCCAACCAGGACCAACTCAACGGAATCCACGCCAACACCCAGGTCCCCAAGTGGATCGGTGCCGCCCGGGAGTACAAGGCCACCGGCACCACCCGCTACCGCGACATCGCCACCAACGCCTGGAACATCACCGTCAACGCGCACACCTACGCCATCGGCGGCAACAGCCAGGCGGAGCACTTCCGCGCCCCGAACGCCATCGCCGGCTACCTGACCAACGACACGTGCGAAAGCTGCAACACCATCAACATGCTCACCCTCACCCGGGAGCTGTTCACGCTCGACCCGAACCGCGTCGCGCTGTTCGACTACTACGAGCGGGCGTGGCTCAACCAGATCATCGGCCAGCAGAACCCGTCCGACAACCACGGCCACGTCACCTACTTCACCCCCCTCAAGCCAGGAGGCCGGCGCGGTGTCGGCCCGGCGCTGGGCGGCGGCACCTGGAGCACCGACTACGGCACCTTCTGGTGCTGCCAGGGCACGGGCCTGGAGATGCACACCAGGCTGATGGACTCCATCTACTTCCACGACGACACCACGCTGACCGTGAACATGTTCGTGCCGTCGGTGCTCACCTGGACGCAGCGCGGTATCACCGTCACCCAGACGACGACCTTCCCCGTCAGCGACACGACGACCCTTCAGGTCACCGGCAGCGTCAGCGGAACGTGGGCGATGCGCATCCGGATACCGAGCTGGACCACCGGGGCCACCATCAGCGTCAACGGCGTCGCGCAGAACATCACCACCACGCCCGGCAGTTACGCCACCCTCAACCGCTCGTGGACCTCCGGCGACACGGTCACCGTCCGCCTGCCCATGCGGATCGGCGTCCAACCGGCCAACGACAACGCGAACGTCGCCGCGATCACCTACGGCCCGGTCGTCCTCGCGGGCAACTACGGTGACTCCACACTCAGTGCCCTCCCCGCGCTGACCCCGTCCTCGATCAAACGGACCAGCAGCAATTCACTCGCCTTCACCGCCACCTCCAGCGGCTCCACCGTCAACCTGGGCCCGTTCTACGACGCGCACGGCTTCAACTACACCGTCTACTGGAACACCAACGGCACCACCGTCCGTCTCGTCAACGCGAGCAGCGGTCTCCTGCTGGGCATCCAGAACATGTCCACGGCCAACGGCGGCCGCGCGCTGCAATGGACGGACAACGGCACCGCCGACCACAACTGGGAAATGATCACGGACGGAAACGCGGTCCGCTTCCGCAACGCCAACAGCGGCAAGGTGCTCGGCGTCCTGAACATGGACACAGCAGACGGCGCGACCGTTCTGCAGTGGGACGACAACGGCACCGCCGACCACAAATGGACCCTGCTCGACCAGGGCGACGGGACCTACAAGATCCGCAACGTGAACAGCGGCAAGCTGCTCGCCATCGCGGGCAACTCCACCGCCATCGGCGCGTTCGCGGTCCAGGACGCGGACGACGGCACGGCCGACAACCGCTGGCGCATCGTGCAGAACTAGCGCACCGGACAAAGCTTGTGGCGGTGCCTCTCGGACCCGCCACAAGCGGCTTCCGGTGCACGGTCTCGTCGTGGCCTCTCAACGGGGCCGGGAATGGCGGTGACCGCGTACGGGCGATGTCACCGAGGGTTCGCAGTTCCTGCGGCGCGGGGACGGAGACCAACCGCGCCTGGAGTTGGGTGAGGACGGTTGTCGCGACGTCGTCGTCCTCGATCGAGGCCAGGGTGCGGGCACCGTCCAGCCTCTCCAGCTCGCGGGCCGGTGGTGTGGAGCAGGGCAGCCGATCTGTCAGGGCATCGGGCGGACAGCGTTGAGTGCGCGACTTGTACATGGCCGGGGAGTTGGGCGGTACCACAGCAGCAGCGTCGGGGCGTTCCGGCGCCGTCCGCGCTCCTGAAGCACGTCAGCTGCTGCCATGAGCAGACAGAGCCCCGTGAAGAGGATGAACGGTGCCAGGTAATACTTCTTCGGCACCGTGATCGAGTCGGCGATGACACTGACCGCGACCTCGCCGGTCACCGCGATCAGTGCGCTGGCGGCATAGCCCCGGACCCGGCTCATTGGCCTCACCCCCGTCTTCTGGCTCCTGAAGGCGGCCGGGCACACTCGCCGCAGCAAACAAGCCATCCGTCTGACCAATTAACCCAGGGTTGCGGAACTGGCGGTCGATCACTGCCGGCGAGCCGCTAGGATCACGGCATGGTTACGGCTTGGTCGCCTTGGCGTATCGTCAGGACCCGTTCTGGTGCGGGTCCTCTGCTGCGCGCGCTGGCCCTGGCCGTACTTCTGTCCGGCTTCCTCGGGGCGCACGGTATCCACGTGGAGAGTGTCCACGGACACCGCTCCACCAGCGCAACCACCCCCGCCGCACTGCCGGTCGATGGCGTGCGGCACGCAGTCGGCGAGCCCGCACGCCTGTTCGCCACTGACGCGGAAGCGGACCCGGACGCTGACGCGGACGATCATCATGGCGACCATGGGACGTCACACCCTGGCGAGCATTGCCCGTCCGGACAACCTCAACAGGGTTCTGCCTTGGTGTCGCCCTGCTTTGCAGCGTCGGTTCGCGAATCGACCAGTTCCTACGGCGCCTCAACCGTGCGTGGGCCGGCCCCTGGTGGGTTCATGGACGGTGCGTCTCCCGTAGCGCTGAGAGCGGTCGCTGTGGTGCAGCAGGTCTAGGAGCAAGGACTCCTCCAGCTGGCCGACCAGTTGTCACCGGTTCGGCTGGCATCGCGCGACGAGCGTCCTGTCCCGTGCTCATGATGGGTTGTCACGTTCGTCGAAACTGTCCTGCCCTCACCCATGTCTGCGCCACCCTCCGCCCTTACCGGATATGTGGCAGCAGCGCGGAGGACCTGTGCCGACATATTCCCGTACGCACGCGCACCCCCCAGGGGCCTTATACGGCTCGCCCTCATGGCGCCGACTGGTCTGGGCGATTCACGGCGCTTTCGTCATGGCGCTCATTCTGTGCGCCCTCGTGCATGGCGCGTCTGACGAGACGCATGCGTCCGCGTCCGTGCCGACCGGCTTCTCGGCGATCGCTGCGGGCGGGGACTCTCATGACCCCCACGCTCCGCACACTCCCCACGGGGACGAGGACTGTGCGGCGAATGTGATCGTGCGTACCGTGGCTCAGTCGAGTGAGGATCTTCCGCTCGGCGCGCTGATCGTCGTCGCATTCCTCGCTGTGTCCCTGTCGCTGGGACACCCCCTCGTACGGCAGGAATCTCGCAGACGTCGCAGCGCACACTCGGGTCGCGCGGCGCTCGCCCGAACATCGCGGTGGCGGATCTAGAGCACCCGCTCGCAGCCGACACGCTTCCCGGCTGCCGCGTGCCCATGCCCGGGCGCGGACCCTCGGTCTGCCTCATGGCATGACACGCGAGATGAACCCACACCCGGTATTCATCGAGCGAGAGTGAACACACAGACATGCAGTCATTGACCAAGGCCGCAGTCGACCCGAGCCGGTCCGCCCTGTCCGGCCGGTCCACCCTGTCCGGCCTGGTAGGCAAGACCCCGCTGCTGCGGGTGTCCGAGCCGCTGGCCCCGGCAGGACGTGGCTTCTGGGCGAAGCTCGAAGGGTTCAACCCCGGCGGCATCAAGGACCGTCCGGCGCTGCACATGGTGGAGCGGGCCCGCGCGCGGGGTGACCTGCGGCCCGGCGGACGGATCATCGAGTCCACCAGCGGGACCCTGGGTCTCGGGCTGGCGCTGGCCGGGATGGTGTACGGCCACCCGGTCACCCTGGTCACCGACCCAGGGCTGGAGTTGTCCATGACCCGGTTGCTCACTGCGTACGGTGCCCAGGTCAACGTCGTCTCGGAGCCGCATCCCACGGGCGGCTGGCAACAGGCCCGCCGCGAACGCGTGCAGCGGCTGCTGGAGCAGCATCCGGAGTCGTGGTGCCCGGACCAGTACAACAACCCCGACAACGTCGCCGCCTACACCCCGCTGGCCCTCGAACTCGGCTCCGAGCTGGGTCACATCGACGTCCTGGTGTGCAGTGTCGGCACCGGCGGCCACTCCGCCGGCGTCTCCCGGGTGCTGCGCCAGCTCTACCCGGAGTTGACCGTGGTGGGTGTGGACACGACCGGTTCGACGATCTTCGGCCAGCCCGCCCGGCCTCGTCTGATGCGCGGACTGGGCTCCAGCATCTATCCCCGCAACGTCGCCTACGAGCAGTTCTCCGAGGTCCACTGGGTCGCCCCGCACGAAGCCGTGTGGACATGCCGCCAACTGGCCGCCTCCCACTACGCCACCGGCGGATGGAGCGTCGGGGCGGTCGCGCTGGTGGCCGGCTGGCTGGCCCGGACGATGCCCGCCGACGCACGGATCGTCGCGATCTTCCCCGACGGCCCGCAGCGATACCTGGGAACCGTCTACGACGACGACTACTGCTCCGCACACGGCCTGCTGGACTCACCACCGGCGCCCGAACCGGAGCTGATCGGCCGCCTGGACGAGAAGGTGGTCACCCGCTGGACCCGGTGCACCACCGTGGTCGATCCCCTCGTCCTGCGAGGCGCGAAGCACGACGTCGACGAGGCCGCCGCCGCTGCGGAGTCCGACTCCTCCGAGGAGCGTCGGTGATGGGGCTGGTCACCCAGGTCCGGTCGTACGAGCGCAGTGTCCAGCTGCTGATGGTGAACCAGTTCACCATCAACGTCGGCTTCTACATGCTGATGCCGTATCTGGCCGCTCACCTGTCCGGAACGCTGGGACTGGCCGGCTGGGTCGTGGGACTCGTCCTGGGCGTACGGAACTTCAGCCAGCAAGGCATGTTCCTGGTTGGCGGGACGCTCGCCGACAGGATCGGCTACAAGCCGATGATCGTCGCCGGGTGTGTGCTGCGTACTCTCGGCTTCGCGACGCTCGGGCTGGTGGACTCGCTGCCCGCGCTGCTGGCCGCGTCCGCGGCCACCGGGCTGGCCGGGGCGCTGTTCAATCCGGCCGTACGGGCGTATCTCGCGGCCGACGCGGGAGAGCGCAGGGTCGAGGCTTTCGCCCTGTTCAACGTGTTCTACCAGGCCGGGATCCTGCTGGGCCCCCTCGTCGGTATGGTGTTGACCGGGGTCGATTTCCGTGTCACCTGCTTGGTGGCGGCCGGGATCTTCGCCCTGTTGAGCCTCGTACAGATCCGCGCGTTGCCCGCCCGGCGGGCCGAGGACGCCGAGCCGCAGGAGCGCGACGGTGGTCAGGGCGTCCTCGCCCAGTGGCGTGGCATCCTCGCCAACCGGCCGTTCGTCCTGTTCTCCGTCGCCATGATCGGCTCGTACGTCCTGTCCTTCCAGGTCTATCTGGCGCTGCCGCTGGAGGTACGCAGGCTCGGTGGCGACGGGGAGTTCGGCACGGCGGCGGTCGCGGTGCTCTTCGCGGTCTCCGGGCTGAGCACGATTCTCGGCCAGTCGCGGCTGACGGCGTGGTGCAAGGCGCGCTACGAGCCCGGGCAGGCGCTGGTGCGCGGGCTGGTGGCGATGGGCCTGGCCTTCGTGCCCCTGCTGCTGGCCACCGCCGTGCCGGTACCGGAGTCCGGGATCGGGCTGTGGCTGCTCGCGGCCGTGCCGCCGACGCTGGCCGCGTTGCTGCTGGCCGTCGGAACGATGATCGCCTACCCGTTCGAGATGGACACCATCGTCCGCCTCTCCGGTGACCGCCTCGTCGCCACCCACTACGGGCTGTACAACACGATCTGCGGCATCGGCATCACCGTCGGGAACCTCGGCACGGGCGCCGCGCTCGACGCCGCCCGCGCGGCCGGGATGCCCGCCCTGCCGTGGATCACGCTGTGCGCGCTGGGCCTGGCGTGCGCGGCCGCTCTGTACGGCCTGCACCGCACCGGCCGACTGGCGGCGCGGCCCGCTTCCGAGCCGCTCACCGCGACCGTCTGATCCACCGGCCCTCCGGCCCAGGGGTGGGGCACCGCGCGGTGCCCCACCCCTGCTGGGCCTGCCTATCACCGGGAGCTTTCGATGCCCGCCCCTGTCGTTTCCCTGCCCCGGCCGAGCCCATTGCGGCTCCGGCCCTTCCGCGCGGTGCGCTACGACACGGACCGCAGGGCGCCGCCCGCGAACTGGGGCGCCGGCTTCGACGCGGCCGGAGTGCTGTTGCCCCGCAAGTCCACATCGTTCGGTCCCAAGCCGACGGCCGGTCTGGCGATGCGCGTGCTGGGCCTGTCGTAGCGCCGCTCCAGTGATCTCGGGAATACGGATCCGCGTTTGATCTCTGAACTGGTGGCACGGTCCGCGCCGGTCCTCTGGCGCGCGGCCGTACGAGCCTTGTGCCTTGTGCCTTGTCCGAGCGAGAGAGTGCGGTGACACGCGATGCAGGCGGTGCGTTTTCACGAGTACGGCGGGATCGATGTGCTGCGGGTGGAGGAAGTGGAGCGGCCGGTTCCCGGTCCCGGGCAGGTGCTGGTCGAGGTCCGCGCGGCAGGTATCCAACCCGGCGAGGCGCACATCCGCGCGGGGGCGCTGCACGAACGCTGGCCGGCGGTGTTCCCCTCCGGGCAGGGCAGCGATCTGGCCGGTGTCGTGGTGGAGACAGGCCCGCACGTGCGGGGTTTTACCGTGGGTGACGAGGTGTTGGGCTTCACTCACCGGCGGGCCAGTCATGCGCAGTTCGTCGTCGTCGACGACGTGAACCTGGTCTCCCGTCCGGCCGGATTGGCCTGGGACGTGGCCGGGGCCCTGTACGTGGCCGGCACGACCGCCTATGCCGGCGTGTTCGCGGTGGACCCCGGCCCGGACGACACGGTCGTCGTCTCCGGCGCGGCGGGCGGCGTCGGGTCACTTGCCGTACAGCTCGCGCGGCGGCGCGGCGCCACGGTGATCGGACTGGCCAGCGAGCGCAACCACGCCTGGTTGAAGGATCACGGGGTCCTCCCGGTGGCATACGGGCCAGGTGTGGCCGAGCGCATCCGTCAGGCGTCGGACGGCAGGGTCGACGCGTTCATCGACACCATCGGCGAGGGCTACGTGGCACTCGCCGTGGAGCTGGGCGTGCGGCCCGAGCGCATCAACACCATCCGCGACTGGCAGGCCGCCACCAAGATCGGCGCGCGGACCTACGGAGAAGGCGCGGCCGCGTGTGCGGTCGTGCTCGGCGAACTCGCCCGGCTGGCCGCGCGCGGGGACCTGGAGGTGCCGATCGCCCGCACCTACCCGCTGCGACAGGTACGCGACGCCTTCCGCGAGCTGGAACAGCAACACACCCACGGCAAGATCGTGCTCCGACCCTAGCCAGGGCGACGCGACGACCGTACGGCCGCCCCTAGGTCCGTCCCTGGGGGCACCGTCTCAAGCCGATGCAGTCGACGAGATCAACTCTTGCAACTTGTCGAGGCCCTGAGTCCAGCCTTCCTCGTGAAGAGCGCGGCGCCGCTCGGTTGCGAAGTCACCCTGCCTCAGGATCAGTTCCGCCGACGTACCGTCGATATCGCGAAGCGACAGCGTCACGACCGTCTCGCGGTCCTCTGGATCGGGGTCCTCCCACCGGAACGTGTACGACAGGCATTCCGGAGGATCGACCTCAAGGTACTCCCCCACCAGGTAGAACAGGTCGCCTTCCGGAGGCTGCATCGCGATCCGGTAGCCGCCTCCCGGCCGGAGGTCGCTTCGCACGCTCGGGGTGGTGAACCCGTCGGGGCCCCACCACTTGGCCAGTTCCTCAGGTTGGGTCAACGCCCGGAATACGACGGAACTTGGCGCGGTGAGAACACGCTGCATGTGCAGGTGCAGTCCACCCTCGTGCGTCATCGCGAACTCTTCCCCACAAAGGCCCCGAGATCGACCACTACATCCATTTTAGTGCGCATCAAGGACAGAGGTAGGTGAAACCCGCCGTCGCCTCCATCGGGGTCCCCTGGTGGGCGATCCTCAGGCGGGCCGTGCCCTGGAAGCTGCCCGGACCGCGGACCGTCCAGCGCAGGTGCACCCTGACCTGGCGTTCACCGCGGTGGGCGGTGCGGATCAGCTCGCCCGAGTCCTGACCGTCCGCGCGCAGCCACTGGTAGGTGACGGGGCCGCCGTGTCCGTCGGTGGTGACGACACCGACCAGGTCGGCCGTCTGACCGCAGTGCAGCGGCCCGGCGGGAGCCTGGACCTGGACGGAGACGACTTCGGGGACGGGGGCTGGGCGCAGCAGCAGCCAGAGCAGGACGGCGGCGATCGCGACGACGGCGGTGGCGACGATCCAACCTCGCCGTCGGTGCCGCGAGCGGCGGGCGGCGGGAACCGCTGTCTCGGCCCGCCACCGGGCACGCAGCACGTCCTGCTCCTCCTCGGGGATCCCGGGCCCGAACCGGAGCAGGATCTCGCCGGGGTCCTCCCCCGCCACCACGGGAGGCACGGTGACACGGTTGCGCTTGCCGAGGACGGTTGCCTGGGTGTCCGGGGCGGTGGAACGCCCGGTGCGGCCGACCGTGGTGAGCTGGTCGGCGACGGCTGACGGGTGGGGTCCGGTGGCCGTCAGGGGGGCTCGCGGGTCCGTACCCGTGGTGGTGGCGCGGTCCGCCGTGACGGGTTGGCGGGTGGTGGTCGGTGCCGGGGCCTTCGGCGGCGCGAACTCCGGGGTCGACGCCGTCGCCGCGGCGCGGAGCGCGGTGCGGCGCAGGAAGTCCGCCGGGAGCGCCCCGCGTCCGGAGACGAGGGCGGCTCTGGCCGCCG
The DNA here is from genome assembly GCF_055580085.1 of Streptomyces sp. NPDC032126. Taxonomy (NCBI): domain Bacteria; kingdom Bacillati; phylum Actinomycetota; class Actinomycetes; order Kitasatosporales; family Streptomycetaceae; genus Streptomyces; species Streptomyces sp. NPDC032126. Next base: position 1,787,929 of record NZ_JBVIMA010000001.1, on the reverse strand, counting down.
CCAGCCCCTCCGCCTCGGCGATGGCGGAGCAGCGGACGAACAGATCCGCCGCGGGGGTTCCTGGCTGGGTCCAGGCGGTGCCGAGAGTGCGGGCCAGGCTGGCCCAGGCGGCGGTGGCGAGCGCATGGGGGTCGGCGTGCGGGATGGGCGGGGTGTGCGAGGTGGGCGGCGTGTCCCCCGACGCCGGTGCGGCGGCCGCGTCGTCCCGTACCGAGGCCGCATCCTCCGATACGGAGGCCGCATTCTCCGATACGGGGGCCGCATCGCCCAGCACCGTGCTCAGTTCCGCCTCCGCCAGCAGAGCGACTCCGTCCGGGTCGAGTACGACGGTGTCGGGGCCGAGCGAGTCGTGCGTCAGGCCTGCCGTGTGCAGGGCGAGGAGGGTCTGCGCGGTCTCGTTGAGGATGCTGGCCACGCTGCCCGCGTCCGGGCGAGGCCCGTCGACCGACGACAGGACGTCGGCGAGGGTGGGCGCCGGGGGCTGCGCCGTGAGCAACCACACCTCACCGGCCTCGGCCACGAGGTCGACCGTGCGGAGCAGTCCCGGCAGTTTGAGCTTCGCCATGGCGAGCACCGCGGCCGCCAGGCGCTCGCGCGTGCCCTCGGGCGCCAGCAGGGCGCGGTCGATGCGCAGCGCGCCGAGGGTGCGCTCGCCGGACCGGGCGGGGAGCAGGGCGTGCCAAGTGCCGTGGCGGGCGGGCCGTGACCAGCCGGACAGGGGCCGGCCGGCCACTGTGGTGGCTGTCGTCATGTCGATCCGTTCTCGTCGCGGTCTCGAGGGAGGCTGGTCAGCACGGCGGTGCGTCCAGGGAGGCCGTCTGGGGGCCGTTCGTCGGCGTCGGGTCGCTGCTGAGCGTGACCTTCCAGGTGCCGCGGCACGGGTGGTTGGAGAAATCGGCCTCGAAGGTGAGGTCGTACCGCGTACTCCCGGACAGGTGCTCGGCCTGGGAGCCGTACGGCTGGGCGGGTGTGTCGACGTAGTAGTTCGCGGTGACGGTCAGCGGACCGGTGCCTGTCGTGTCGACCGTCACCGCCGCGATGAGCGTGCCGGGTCTCTGTCCACGCTGCCAGGAGCCGATGGTGAGGCTCACCGTTCCGGGGCCGGCCGCGCTCGGGGACGCGGTGGCCGGCGGCTCGGCGGTCGGGGTCGCCGCCGTGGACACGGTCGGCGAGGGCGACGGGCTGTCCGTGGGCGTGATGGAGGGGGACGCGTCGACCGTGGGCGTCGGGGAGTCGGTCGGAGAGAGGGACGGGGAGGGTGAAGGGCCCGGTTTGGTGGGCGAGTCGACCGGCGAAGGCGTTGAACTCGCCACCGTCGTCGACGTCTCGTGCGGGCGGCCCGTCGCGTACGTCGTTCCGCCCGCGACGACGGCCAGCGCGGCCACCCCACCGGTCGCCACCTTCCATCCGCCGCGCTTCAGCCGGCCCAGCAGGGTGAGCGCGGTGGCGGAGCCGTCGAGCGTCGCGGTCGTCATGAAAGGGAACAACAGGGCCAGCAGCGCGGCGAGTTCGGCCAGTCGGCGGCGGCCGCGCTCCTCCCAGCCTGCGCCGTAGCCCTCCGTGGCGGACCGTTCCAGGTCGGCGAGGAATCTCTCGACGCCGGGCCGGTCCGCCGGATTCTTCGCCAGGCCCGCGCGCAGCAGCGCACGCACCGGCGCCGGTACGTCGTCCAGCGGGGCCGGGGCGCGCAGGTGCTGCAGACGCAGCGCGGCCATGTCGTCGCCGGAGAACGGCCGCCCACCGGTCAGGCACTCGAAGAACACCACCGACGCCGCGTAGACGTCGGCCGCAGGGCCGGCGGGCTCGCCGTTCCATTGCTCCGGCGCCATGTAGGCGGGCGTGCCCGCGGTCTCGGCCTCCCGGCCGCCGCGTACCGCGATGCCGAAGTCGGCGAGCGCGCTGGTGCCGTCGGCGCGGACCAGGACGTTCTCCGGTTTGTAGTCGCGGTGCACCACCCCGGCCGTATGGGCCGCGCCCAGCCCCAGCAAGGAGCCCTTGAGCAGGACGAGCGCGGCCTCGGGGCCGGTCGCTCCGTGCCGGCGCAGGAGTTGGCGCAGGCTGACGCCGTCCACCGCCTCCATCACGATGGCGGCTCCGGCGCGTGCCTCGACGTACTCGTACAGCCGCACCACGCACGGGTGCCGCAGCTCGCCGAGCAGCCGAGCCTCGGCGCGGAAGCGAGCCAGGAACTCCCGGTCGGCGCGCAGCCGTTCGCTCAGGTACTTGATGGCGACGGGCACGCCGGTCGCGGTGTGCCGGGCAAGGACGACCCGGCCGCCGGCTCCCTCGCCGAGCGTGCGGACGGTCTCGTAGCCGGGTACGGCCCAGGCCGTCTCATCGGTCATGCCGTCCCCTCCACGGGCGTGGCGATCCCGCCGCTGTACGGTACGTCCTTCGCGTCCCGCCGGCGCCGTACCCTGCGCAGCAGCCAGCGCACGGGCGCGGACCACACCGGGAAGGCGACCAGGGCGACCACGCCCGCCTCGAGCACCGTGGTCCACGGCTCGGCCAGCCGGCCCTCCAGCAGGTCGCCGATGCGCGAGCGCCAGGCCAGCAGGGCGAGGCCGAGGAAGCCGTAGGTGCCGACGACGACCGCGAGGCCGTAGGCGGCCAGGCCGGCCTGCCGGGCGCCGGGCCGTTTGCCCCCGCGCAGGTCCCGCCACATGCCCGTACGGAAGTACGCGCTCGCCTCCTCGCGCAGCCGGGGCACGCGCAGGGCGTCGGTCAGCGCCTGGTAACCGTCCAGCGGCATCAGCGGATTGAAGTTGTACAGCGTGTTCAGGTAGAGGCCGAAGGCCAGATGGTAGAGGACGGCCGAGGCGGGTCCCCCGGGCAGCAGCGCCGCGCCCGTGGCGCACCAGCCGGCGAGCGCCGCCGTGGACAGCGGCCCGGACAGCGCCACCACCACCCGTGACCAGCGGGAGCCGAACCACATGTCGCTGGTGTCCACGAACGCGAACGGCATACCCATCATGAGCAGGAACCCGCCGCGCCTGACCTTGCGGCCGTACGACTTCACGGCCAGCGCGTGCGTGAGTTCGTGGACGAGCAGCGCGCTCACATATCCGGCGGCCAGCAGGACCGGGCCCCAGACGCCCGCCCCGCCGAAGTCCAGCAGATCGTGCCGGCCCTGCGCCACGAAGAACGCGACGAGGCCGCCGACCACGGACAGCCAGGCGAACAGCACCCCGGTCCGGGTGAACAGCCGCCAGCCGAACGCCTGGTAGAGCCGGGAGACCAGCCCATCGAGGCCGGGGACGGAGACTTCCAGTTTCAGCAGCGCCCGGTACACGGCACGCGCCGCCCGCCGCCAGCCCTTCGGCCGTTCCTCCTCCGACCGACCGGGCAGGCCGCGCAGCAGCCCGGCGTCGGCGAACGCGGCGAGCGCGGACTCGATGCGGGGCAGGGCGAGTTCGCCGTAGCGTTCGGCGTAGGCGAACAGCAGATCCCGTACGGTGTTCTCGCCGTCGACGGCGTGCCACAGGAAGACCTGGCGCTCGTCCAGTTCCAGATAGCGGCCGGTACGAGTGGAACTGAGCACCCAGCGGGGTGCGCCGCGTTCGGTGGGGATCTGCTTGAGGGCCCAGCCGGAACGGCGGCGGGGGCGCGCGGTGAGCGGGCCCTGCGCCTCGGGGGCCTCCTCCGGCCCGGCCTGTCCGGCCTGTCCGGCGGTGGGCAGCTCGGTCAGCTCGGTGCCGACGACCATCGTGCGCGAGCCGATACGGGCGTCGCGAGGCTGCTCGAACACCAGGCGTACGTCGCCGACGGACAACTCGGTGCCGTCGGCGAGACCGGCCGCGCCGCCGTACAGGTCGACGCCGCCGACGGCGGTGCCGTTGAAGGAGTCCAGGTCCTCGATCCGGAAGCCCTCAGTAGTGCGGACGATACGGGCATGGCGGCGCGAGACGCTGGTGTCGGACAGGACCAGGTCGTTGTCCTCGCCCCGCCCCAGCGTGGTGACCGGGCCGGTCAGCGCGACGAGCAGCGTGGGGTCGTCGAGGCCGCGCAGCCGGGGTGCGGCGAACGAGGTCGGTGCGGCACCCCGGCGCGGGGTGCCGCAGTGCAGGCAGTACGGGAAGTCGCGCCGCACATGGATGCGGCAGACATGGCAGAGCATGCGGTGACTCAGCCCGCGCCGGAACCGCTGGCGAACGTTCCACCGTCGAAGCCCGCGTCGCCTTCCGCGGCGGGGCCCGACTCCGCCAGGTGCGTGGCGGCGTTTCCTGGGCCGGAGGCGGTCAGGCCGCCCTGGACGATGATGCCGCTGCCGCCTTCGCCCGAGGTCGGCAGGCCGCCCTGGACGATGATGTGATTACTACTGCCGCCCTCGCCCGAGGTGGGCAAGCCGCCCTGGACGATGATGCGGTTACCGCCGCCGGGCTCGCCGAAACCGCCGGGACGCCTACCGACGTTCTCCTGGCTGCCTCCGCCGCTTCCGTCACCACCACCGCCGCCGCCTTCACCGCCGCCGCCGTGGCCACGGCCGCCGCTGGGGCGGTTGGTGTTCTCCGGGTCACCGCCACCTTCACCACCGCCGCCGCCTTCACCGCCGCCGCCGTGGCCACCACCGCCACTGGGGCGGTTGGTGTTCTCCGGGTCACCGCCACCCTCACCACCGCCACCACCGCCGCCTTCACCGCCGCCGCCGTGGCCACCACCGCCGCTCGGACGGTTGGTGTTCTCCGGATCACCACCACCCTCACCACCGCCACCACCGCCGCCTTCACCACCGCCGTGGCCACCACCGCCACTGGGGCGGTTGGTGTTCTCCGGGTCGCCGCCCCCTTCGCCACCGCCACTGCCGCCACCTTCACCACCGCCGCCTTCGCCACCGTCACGGTCGTAGATGCCGCCGTGGCCGAAGTGAGCGGCATCCCCGCCGCCCTCGCCTCCGGCGCCGCCGAAGCCGCCATGGCCCCCGAGGCCGCCGAACCCGCCAGAACCGACGCCACCCTCGCCGAAACCACCGTCGCCAGGGCCGCCCGCGCCAAAGCCGCCGGTGCCAAGTCCCCCATCGCCGAGTCCATCCCCGGCACCGCCACCGAACCCACCATCGGCACCGCCACCGAGCCCGCCGTCACCGAACCCGCCGAAGCCCCCTTCGGCACCGCCGAACCCGCCGTCGCCCCCAACACCGAAGTCCCCGAAGCCGCCCTCCGCGCCACCGCCGACATGCTCCCCGAAGCCGCCGAAGTCCGAACCCGGACCGCCCTCGCCTCCGAGCCCTCCGAAGTCACCGAACCCTCCGAAGTCGCCGAAGTCCCCGACCTGGCCCGGCTCGCCGGCCACCTCGGCCGGGGACCGGTCCAGCAGGGGGCCGCCGAGCAGGCTGTGGGTGCCGGAGTCGGCAGTGTCCAGGCCGCCCGCGGCCTCCTGGCCCACCCCGTGATCCGACAGGTCGTGACCCTGGTCGACGGAAGCCGCAGCACCGGCATCGTGGTCGCCGGAGACCTGCTCCCCCGGGACGGCATGGTCGGCCGTGATGTCGTGATGGGCCAGCGCATGCGCCGCGCTTCCGAAGAACAGGGACGACTTGGACAGCCGTGGGTCGAGAGCGGCCGGTCCGCCTTCGGTGCCGGACTCGACGCGGAGGGAGCGGAGTTCGGCGACCTGGGCGGGCGACAGGCCGAATCTTCGCGCCACCTCGCCGGTGTCGCCGTCGAGTTCGGCACGGAAGGCCGGATCGACGGCCAGGCGGGTCAGGGCAGCGCGATAAGCGTCGTCGGTCATGATTCGGTCTCCGTCGGTCTGCGGGCAGTGATGCCGATCGCGGCGGAGCCGAGGATCCCCCTGGTCGGCGGCAACTGCCCTTTCCGGCCATCCCCGCCGATACCTGCAGAGACGTTATAGAGCCTTGGCCCGGACGACGCAAGATGCAGTGAGCAGGGCGGTTCACGTCCGTATGGCGTGCCGGCCGTGCCGCCGACCACCGATCAGATACAGCCACCGACCCGCCGACCCGCCCACGAAATGTCGAACAGCCGGAGCCGACCCCTGACCTGACCGTCTAGGTGGACGGAGCCAGGGTGCGCACGACATCGAACTCGTTACCCTCGGGATCGGCCATGACCACCCAGCTCTGGCCGGGGTCCTGGCCCACGTCCACCTTGGTGGCGCCGAGACCGAGCAGCCGTGTCACCTCGTCCTCGGTACTGCCGTCGATCGGGCTGACGTCGAGGTGAAGCCGGTTCTTCACGGTCTTGCCCTCGGGCACCCGGATGAACATCAGGGTCGGCGGCATCTGGCGGGCCCGGACCTCCTCGACGGTCGGTACCCAGGAGCTGATCTCGACCTTGTCCTCGCTCCGGTCGATCACCTTGAAGTCCAGGACCTCGCACCAGAAGGTCGCGAGCCTCTCCGGATCGTGGCAGTCAACGACCAACTCGGTGAACCTACTTGTCATGACGCTCCCAGATAGTGCGGACGGGGCTCAGCCTATGAACCGTCGTGCCGCCCGTCCGGCGATTCGGCGATCACTACGACCACCGCCCCCTGGAATCGGCCGACGGCCGCCCGGCCCACCATGACGGAGTCAGTCTCCTGCGGCAGGGGACGCGGGCTTGCGCAGCAGCCACTGCCCGAGGGTTCGGCGCGGGGGCCGCACGACCACGCGACCGTGGACCTTCTGACCGACCAACTCGACTCGCAGAGTGAACGGTACGTCTGGATTCCGGCCGGTCCGAACGTGCTTGATCCTGCTGTGCACCAGTTGCAGACCATCCGTATCGATCACGATGCCCGGCCCCGTGATCAGCGTCAGCGTCTTCCCCGTCATGGCCAGGTCGATCCGCAGGGTGTCGTGCGTGATCACCGCGTCGGTGAAGTCGAGCGTCACCGCGCAGAACGTCACCGCGAGGTCGAGCGTCCGCGGCACCACCCAGCGCCCCACGCGCTCGACCGGACCGCTGTGGATCTGTTCGATGCGGACTACGTCCTTGACCTCGGCGACCGTCATGCCACCCGTAGCCGATACGGGCGGCAGGTCAACGGTGAGCGCGGCCAACTCGCCCAGGGTCCGCGCCGACAGGGCGGTCTCCAGGCGCTCGTCCAACTCGTCCGCGGTCAGCAGGCCGTCCCCCGCCGCGATGCGCAGCACATCCACCACTCGGTCCCGGTCCGCGTGAGAGGCCCGGAGCTCGGGGGACGAGCCCGGGCCGGAGCCCTTCCCGCTGTGCGACACCTCTGCCGACATGCTTCCGCCCCGTCCCGTCGAACGTCGTCGAACACCTCGGCGCAACGCAGGCCCGCGGCGCAAGGAGAAGACTAACGCTATATCGCGACAGGGGTTCCGGTCGGGCGTTCATCGCGGAGAGGCTGCCTGGAAGCGAGGCCAGTCGAGAGCCATCACATGCCCCGTCCGCCCGTCCCGCCCTCCGATGGCGTCGGGTGTCCGCCGACCTGTGCGATGCCCGCCTCGTAGGCGAACACCACCGCCTGGGCGCGGCTGCGGAGGTTCAGCTTGGTCATCAGTCGGTGCAGGTGGGTCTTGACGGTGGACTCGCTGACGGACATGTGCTCGGCGATCTCCTCGTTGGCGAGGCCCTTGGCCACCCAACCGAGCACCTCGACCTCGCGTCCGGTGAGCGGGTTCGTCGCGTCGGCCTCGGTCCGGGACGGCTGCTGCTGCACGACGTGCTGTTCCACGAGGCGACGCACGCGGGCCGGGGCGACGAGGAGGTCGGCGGACAGGGTCGCCCTGACGGCGCTGAGGAGTTGCTCCGGCGGCATGTCCTTCAGCAGGAAGCCGCTGCAGCCGGCGCGCAGGGCCGCGTAGACGAACTCGTCGTCGTCGAAGGTGGTGAGGACGACGATGCGCGGAGCCGGGTCGAGGCCGAGTGCGAGGATGCGTTCGGCGGCGGCGAGGCCGCTGAGCCGGGGCATCTTGATGTCCATCAGGATCAGTTCGGGGTGGTGCTCGCGGGCCGCGGCGACGGCCTCCTCGCCGTCCGATGCCTCTACGACCGTGCCCAGCCCGTCCATCGTGCGCAGCAGGGTGACGATGCCGGAGCGGATGAGGTGCTGGTCGTCCACCACCAGGATGCGGGCCACAGCGCTCCTCGGCCTCGGGGATGTTCAGGTCACGGATCAGCCGCGGGGACGTCCGCCTTCAGAGGAAGACGGAGCCGTACCTGGAATCCACCCCCCGGGCGTGCTTCGGCGGTCAGCGAGCCGTGCCAAATCTTCGCCCGTTCCCGCATTCCGATCAAGCCGTGCCCGGATCCGTGGGCCCGGGCGGCGGGCCGTAGGGCGGTACGTGTGGGCGACAGCGCCGCTCCCTCGTCCATGACGGTCACGCGCAGCTCCTGGTCCCGGTAGTCGACGCCCACCTCGGCGGCCTGCGCCCCGGAGTGTTTGACGACGTTGGTGAGGGCTTCCTGGACGACGCGGTAGGCACACAGTTCGATCCCCGGGTGCAGGGAGCGGCGTTCTCCGGAGAAGCGGACCGTGACGCGCAGGCCGGCTGCTTCCAGACGTTCGGCGAGCGCGGGAATGCGGTCGATGCCGGCGAGCAGGTCGTCGGGCAAGGGGGCGGACGGGTCCTCCGCCACTGCCCGGCCCTCGGCGCCGGTCGCGCCGCCGAGATCGTACGTACGCAGGACGACCAGCAGCCGGCGCAGCTCGTCCAGGGCATCCCGTCCGGCCGTGGCGGCGGCACCGAGGGCCTGGTGCGCGGCGGCGGGGTCGGAGCGGAAGGTGTACTGCGCGAGTCCCGTCTGCAGGGTGACGATGGTCATGTGCTGCGAGATCGTGTCGTGGAGTTCGCGCGCGATGCGGAAACGCTCGTCGAGCACGGCGCGGCGGGCCTCCTGGCGCTGCTGCTCGTCGAGCAGGGCGGTCAGCCGCCGCAGCTCCGCGTTGCGCTGGGCTAGCCGGCGCTGGGTGAGCCCGACGGCGCAGGCGACGGCGGGCACGATCAACGCCTGCACGGCCACCACGGGCCAGGGCAGTCGGCCGCACGCTCCGCTGAGCGCGATGACCGCTGCCAGCAGCACCGCGCCGCCGGCGACCCGGCCGCGCCGTTCCCTGGCGGCGACGGAGACGAACGCGACGGCCGGGCACCAGAAGTTGAGCGAGGGCTGGTAGCCCAGCAGCAGATACCCGGCGAATCCCGTCGCGGAGACCACGAGCACGCCGAACGCACGCTTCTCCCGCAGGGCGAGTGGCAGGGCGGTCAGGAGGGTCAGCAGATAGGCCCCCGGGCCGAACGGCCGCCAGGGCGCCGGGTGGTAGAGCGCGCCGGCCAGGCAACCGGCCACGGCGAAAGCGACGGCGAGGGCCACCTGCGCCGGACGCGGGCGGAGGGCTCGCAGTTCAGGGGCCAGGCGCCGGAGGTGGTAGCTGAGGGTCCCCAACTGATCTGCCCCCACCGCGAGTTGAACGTGATCACCGGCCGGGCCGGATGACAGCCGCTGCGCATCCAGCCAGTACGCCGAGATTAGGGAGCGCGGACGCGGCAGGCATCCCACAGTAGTCCACCAGTCCCGTCAACTTCGGGCCGGATGCGTCAACCTGAGTAGTACGGCGCGAGGTGGAGGCACCTGCGAGATCGGGCGGTGGTTGGCGCGGAAGTTCAACCGTGTGTGGGACGCGGGCCCGATGGGGCGGACCGTACCTTCTGAACACACGACGCCCCGGAGGGACCACCGGCATCGCGTCCGCAGAGCCGTTCCGCATCGCGTGACGGCCGTCGTACCACCGCAGTCAGCCAACCGCACACGGGGGAACCACCATGCGCACCGCACGCCGTACCTGGAAGTCCTACGCGCTGGGAGCCGCGGCCGTCGCCGCGCTCCTGTCCAGCTCCGCCTGCGACACCGACACCGCGACCGACGACGCGCGGACAGCGCCGAGCGGCACCGCGAGCGCGACCCGGTCCGCCACGCCCGGCGGCAGCAACGGCGGCACCGGCTCCGCCACTCCCCGCACCGGCGGCGGCAGTTCGCGGGGCTCGGGCGCCGGAGCCGGGAAATCCGCAGGATCGGGCAGCACCGGCGACGACGCCGAAGGTGATGCCGGGGGCGACGGAGTCCCCGGTACCCCGTGCACCGACGACACCTTCACGATCACCGCGTCGACCTCGCCGCACGACTCGCTCCAGCACGTGCTCCTCACCGCGACCAACACCGGCGACAAGGCATGTGTCCTGGGCGGGTATCCCGCCGTGTTCTTCGAGGACGCGAAGCACCAAGCCCACCTCATGAAGTCCCAGCTCGAAGAGTTCCTGGTCCAGCCGGGCGGGAAGGCGTACGCGGGCATGCGTCTCTTCCGCGTGGACGTGCCGACGTACGCGATGAAGTCGATGGGCGTCAGCCTGCTCCCGGACGGCCACGAGCAGGACGTGCCGCTGCCCGGCGGCGCCGGCTTCGTGAACATCGACGACAGCCCTCAGGTGACGTACTGGACCGGCAGCGAGGACCTGGCTGTGAAGCAGTCGCTCGCCGAGTGATCCGCGTGGGTGGTGCGGCGGCCGAGATCGAGGTGTCAGTGGAGCTCGGCGAGTTCCTCGCTCGGGCATCGAGGCCGCCGCCGCCCCGCTCCGCGCGGAAGCGTGACAGCCGCCGCCCGAAGGCCGCGCGACCGTAGCTCCCGGCTCTTGACATGCCCCGCACACATCCACACACTGCACTACTGGAGAGCGCTCTCCGGCTGCTCTTGCACACTCTCCGCTGCGCGTCCCGCCCAACCGACCGCAAGCGCGCCAGAGGAGCCGCCGCATGCCCGGATCGCAGCCCATACTCCACCGGAGAGCGCCGCTGCGCACTCTGCTCGCCGTCATCACCCTGTTGGCGAGCCTGTCGCTCTCGTTCGCGCACGAACCGACCGCCCACGCCGCCGCCACCCTGCTCTCCCAGGGCCGGCCCGCCACCGCCTCGTCCACCGAGAACGCCGCGACACCCGCGTCCGCCGCCGTCGACGGCGACGCCGGCACCCGCTGGTCCAGCGCCTTCAACGACCCTCAATGGCTGCAGGTCGACCTCGGCGCGAGCGCGTCCGTCAGCCAGGTCATACTCAACTGGGAGTCCGCGTACGCCCGTTCCTTCCAGATCCAGCTCTCCACCGACGGTGCCACCTGGACACCCGCCTACGCGACGACCACCGGCACCGGTGGCACGCAGACCCTGAACGTCACCGGGACCGGTCGCTACGTCCGCCTGTACGGCACCGCACGCGCCACCGGCTACGGCTACTCCCTGTGGGAGTTCCAGGTCTACGGCACGGCCGGCTCCGGCGACGGAACGACCTGCGGGACCGCGGACGCCGCGCTGAACCGGCCCGCCACCGCCTCGTCCAGCGAGAACGCCGCGACACCCGCGTCCGCCGCCGTCGACGGCGACACCGGCACCCGCTGGTCCAGCGCCTTCAGCGACCCGCAGTGGCTGCAAGTGGACCTCGGCAGCAGGCAGAGCGTCTGCAAGGTGGTCCTCCAGTGGGAGACGGCCGCCGCGAAGACGTTCCAGATCCAGGTCTCCGACGACGCCGCCACCTGGACCACCGTCCACTCCGGCGCCGGCAGCGCCGGCGGCAGCCAGACCGTCGACGTCACCGGATCCGGACGCTACATCCGGATGTACGGCACGACGCGCACGACCCAGTACGGCTACTCCCTCTGGGAGTTCCAGGTCTTCACGGCGGGCTCCGCAGGTGGCAGCGACCCGTTCTGGGGCGACACCAGCACCATCCCGCCCGCGCGGAACGTGCTGATGGTCAAGGTGCTCAACCGCACCAACGGCGCCTATCCGGACAGCCAGGTCTACTGGTCCTTCAACGGGCAGACGCACTCGATCGCCGAGCAGCCCTACCTCGACATGCCCGTCAACTCCTCGGGACGGATGTACTTCTTCCTGGGCTCACCGAACAGCCAGTACTACGACTTCATCGAATTCACCGTCGGCCCGGACGTGTTCAACGGCAACACCACCCGTGTCGACGCCTTCGGCCTCCCCATCGCCATGCGGCTGCACGCCGAGGACGGCTACGACGTCCAGGTCGGCGAGACCCAGCAGGTGTTCGACGAGGGCCGCGCCCAGCTCTTCCAGGACTTCATCGACGCCGTGCCGCAGGAATTCAAGGTCCTCGCACAGACCCAGGCCCCCTACCGGATCATCGCCCCGGGCAGCGACCCGAGCTTCCGCGCCGGCGGGGTCAACGCGAACTACTTCTCCTCCTACGCCGGTTCGGTCGGCGTGACCGCGTCCACCTCGGACATCTTCGGCTGCGCCGGGCCGTTGGCCGGTGAGCCCGATCTGTGCGCGGCCCTCAACCGCCATGTCGCGACGCTGCCCCGGGCCCAGTGGTCCGATCCGACGAACTACTACCAGGCGGCACCCGCCAACCACTACGCCAAGTTCTGGCACGACAAGTCCCTGCACAACCTGTCCTACGGCTTCCCCTACGACGACGTCGCCGGCCAGTCCACGTACGTCTCGCACAGCAACCCTCAGTGGCTGGAAGTAGCCGTCGGCTACTGAGTGTTGCCCCGGATGCCCACAGCCCCGGAAGACGTGGCCGACAGCCGCGTCTTCCGGACCTACGCCGAGTCCCTGACCACCAGGACCGGGTCGAAGACCACCGACGTCGGCTCTCCACGCACACCCCGCACCTGCTCGTCCAGGAGCCGTGCCATCTCGGCGGCCATCTCCTCCACCGGCTGGCGGACCGTGGTGAGCCCGGGTCGGCAGGCGGCCGCGGCGCTGGAGTCGTCGAAGCCGACGACCGCGACGTCGTCGGGGATCCGCCGGCCCCGCTCGCGCAGTACCTGGCAGACGCCCTGGGCCATGAGGTCGTTGGCGACGAACACGCCGTCCACGTCCGGATGTCCGGCCAGCAGGTCGGTCATCGCCGCCACACCGCTGTCCAGCGTGAAGCCGCCCTCGGCGACGGGGACGTAGGCATGACCGTGGCGGGCCAGCGTGTCACGAAACCCGGCGAGGCGTTCCTGGCTCGCCAGGACGGCCAACGGGCCGGAGACCGTGGCGAGTCTGCGGCAGCCCCGGGCGAGCAGGTGCTCGGCGGCGAGACGTCCGCCGTCCCGGTGCGCGAGGTCCACATAGCTGAGCGGTACCGGGCGAGGAGGCCGGGCGAACAGCACCGCCGGCAGTCCGGCCTCGGCGAGCAGCGCGGGCAGCGGGTCGTCGGCGTGCGTGGAGACGACGAGCGCACCGTCGGCCCGACCCTGCCGCAGGTAGGTCACCACCTCCTGCCGGGCCTGCGGTGTCTCGGCGAACATCAGCACCGGGTGCATCGAGCGGGGCCGGAGGAAACCGACGACCCCGCCGACCACCCGCCCGAAGAAGGGGTCCGCGAACACCCGTGCGGCGAAGGCGTTCTGGGTCGCCTCGGAGGTGTCGCCCGCCCCGGACACGACGAGCGCGACGGTCTCGGCGCGACGGGTCACGAGCGCGCGGGCGGCCCGGTTGGGTGCGTAGCCGGTCTGCTCGATGGCGCGACGGACCAGCTCCTGGATCGCGGGATCCACGTTGCGCACGCCGTTGACGACGCGGGACACGGTGGCCCGCGAGACGCCGGCCTCCCGGGCGACGTCCTCCAGCGTCGGGGCCTGTCTGCTCATGACCGCACCCTAACGGCAGGGCACAACGGGGCACAGGGCGCTCTTCCGCAGCCCGGCCCCGGGCGCGCCCGGCGCGGTACAGCCGCCTCAGTCCGCCAGCAACGCCGACAACTGCGGGGAGTAGGTGGCGTGCAGGACCAGCGCCGCGCTCCCCACCACCGCCGCGTCCACACCGAGCGGGGAGGCCTCGACCCCGACGACCCGCACGTGGCGGGACAGCGGGCGGCTCGCCAGGGCCGCGGCGACCACCTCGACGTAACGCGATTCGACGTGCTGGATGCCGTGTCCGCCCAGGATGATCAGGTCCACGTCGATGAAGTTCGCGATGTCGACCGCGACCGAGGCGACGTGCTCGGCCGTCTCGTCGATGACCGCCGCGGCGACCGGGTCGCCGGCCGCGGCGGCCAGCTGGATGGCCGCGTGGTCGACCGTTTCGGGGTCCTCGGCGAAGGCGCGTGCCAGCGCGCTGTCCGTGTGCGGTCCGGCGGCGAGCCGCCGGTGCACCTCGGCGACGATCGCCTCGGGGTTGGCGAGCCGCTCCAGGCAGCCCCGGTTGCCGCAGTAGCACTCCGGGCCGTCCGGCAGCACGGAGGAGTGGCCGAACTCGCCCGCATTGAGGGAACCGCCGCGGTACACCTGGTGGTTGAGGATCAGTCCGCCGCCGATACCGGTACCGAAGAAGAAGTAGGCGAAGTCCGCCACGCCTCTGCCCGCGCCGGACCAGCGCTCGCCGACGGCGGCGGCCGTGGCGTCGTTGTCCAGGGTGACCGGCAGGCCCGTCGCCTCGCTGAGCATGTGCTGGACCGGAACCCTGGTCCAGTGGGTGAGCTGGGGCGCGCCGACGATCGCGCCCTGCTTGACGTCGATCGGCCCGGGCGTGGCGAGGCCCAGTCCGAGGACCTTGGCGCGGTCGACACCGGTTTCGGCGAGCACGTCGGCGACGAGCTCGGCCATGGCTTTCACGACCTCGGCCGGGTCGGTGCCCGGATGCATGGGGCGTCGCTTGACGACCAGCGGCCGGCCGAGCAGGTCGACCACGGTGCAGCCGAGTTCCACGGGGTCGAAGTGAAGGCCGACGGCGCTGCCCGCCTCGGCGTTCAGGCGGAGGGTGGTGCGCGGCTTCCCGCCGACGAAGCCCCTGCTGGCGCCGTCCTCCCGCACGATCCCCTCGTCGAGCAGCCGACGCACGATGCCCGAGACCGTCTGCGGGGTGAGCCCCGTGTGCTGGGCAATCTCGACGCGGCTGATGCCGTCGGCGAGCTGGATCTGGTCCAGGACGACGGCCCGGTTGTATCGCCCGACCTTGGGGAGGTTCGTTCCTGCCTGCCGCACGCCGGTCCTCTCTCGTGATCCCCCTACAACATATCCTTCCTCCCCCATTGACTTAGTAAAACAAATGGATTTAGTGTCCCGCCGCAGATGAACCCACCCGGACACGAAGGCACAGCGCAGTGCCATCGGAGGCAAGTTGATGTCCATGGAATGCCTCAGGCCCGACGGCCGGAGGGCGCCTCGGCTCGCTCCCGGCAGCGGGGAGCCGCGCTCATGACTCCCACCGCGACGACGCTGCTGGAGATGCGGTCGATCACCAAGACCTTCCCCGGCGTGACAGCGCTCGCCGACGTGAACCTTCTCGTGCGGGAGGGCGAGATCCACGCCATCTGCGGCGAGAACGGGGCCGGCAAGTCCACGCTGATGAAAGTGCTGAGCGGCGTGCACCCGCACGGCAGTTACACCGGCGAGATCGTCTACTGCGGCCGGCAGGTCCGGTTCCACGACATCCGGGCCAGCGAGCAGGCCGGCATCGTGATCATCCACCAGGAGCTGGCCCTGGTGCCCGGCATGTCGATCACCGAGAACATCTTCCTGGGCAACGAGCCGCGCCGGCGCGGTGCCATCGACTGGAAGACGGCCCAGCGTCGCGCCGTGGAACTGATGGAGCGCGTCGGACTCCGTGAGGATCCCGACACCCTCATCAAGGACATCGGTGTCGGAAAGCAGCAACTAGTCGAGATCGCCAAGGCGTTCGCGAAGGACGTGAAGCTGCTGATCCTCGACGAGCCGACCGCGGCCCTCAACGAGGCCGACTCCCGGCACCTGCTCGACCTGCTGCGCGGCTTCCGCGAGCGGGGCATCACCTCGATCATCATCTCGCACAAGCTGAACGAGATCGAGGCGGTCGCCGACACCATCACGATCCTGCGCGACGGCCGCACCATCGAGAGCCTCGATGTGCGGGCCGACGGCGTCGACGAGGACCGCATCGTCCGGGGCATGGTGGGACGTGAGCTCGGCAGCCGCTTCCCCGAGCGCACGCCCGACATCGGCGAGGTCTTCTTCGAGGTCCGCGACTGGACGGTGCGTCACCCCAGTTCGGACGACCGGCTGGTGTGCAAGGGCGCGTCGTTCCACGTGCGCCGCGGTGAGATCGTCGGCTTCGCGGGGCTCATGGGCGCCGGCCGCACCGAACTCGCGATGAGCCTGTTCGGCCGCTCCTACGGCACCTGGCTGTCCGGCAGGGTCTTCAAGGACGGCGAGGAGGTCCACCTCAAGACGGTGCCGGACGCCATCCGGCACGGACTGGCCTACGTCAGCGAGGACCGCAAGTCGATCGGGCTCAACCTCCTCGACGACATCAAGTCCTCGATGGTCGCCGCCAAGCTGTCCAAGATCGCCCGACGCCGGGTCGTCGACCCGGTGCGGGAGCGCCAGGTCGCCGAGGAGTACCGCGCGAGCCTGCGGATCAAGACGCCCAGCGTCGACGAGGGCGTGGTCAAGCTCTCCGGCGGCAACCAGCAGAAGGTCGTCCTGGCGAAGTGGATGTTCACCGACCCGGACCTGCTGATCCTCGACGAGCCCACCCGGGGCATCGACGTGGGCGCCAAGTTCGAGATCTACGGGATCATCCAGCGGCTCGTCGCCCAGGGCAAGGGGGTCATCGTCATCTCCTCCGAACTGCCCGAGCTGATCGGCCTGTGCGACCGCGTCTACACGGTGTTCGAGGGCACCGTCACCGGCGAGGTCGCACGCGCGGACGCCGACCCCGAACTCCTGATGAAGCAGATGACCGCTACCAAGAAGAGCCCCACTTCATGAGCCGAATAACCGACCTCCAGAAGAACCTCTTCGGAGGCACCACCTCCAACGCCCGCCAGTTCGGCATGATCTCCACACTCGTGGCGATCGTCCTGCTGTTCCAGATCTGGACCGACGGCCTGACGCTCACCTCCGGCAACCTCATCGCGGTCGTCAGCCAGTACTCGTACATCCTCATCCTGGCCATCGGCATGCTGATGGTGATCGTCGCCGGGCACATCGACCTGTCGGTCGGCTCGGTGGCCGCCTTCACCGGCATCGTGGTCGCCAAGGCGATGCAGGAGTACGACCTGCCGTGGCCCCTCGGTATCGCGCTGGGCCTGCTCGTCGGCGCGCTGATCGGCGCCTGGCAGGGCTTCTGGGTCGCCTACGTCGGCGTACCGGCGTTCATCGTGACCCTCGCCGGCATGCTGCTGTTCCGCGGCGGCAACCAGTACATCGGCAACGCCGACACGGTTCCCGTACCCGAGGGCTTCCGCAAGATCGGCGCGGGCTTCCTGCCCGAGGTGGGGCCGGACACCGGATACAACAACCTGACTCTGCTGCTCGGTGCGGCCGCCTGCGCCGGTGTCGTGTGGCGCGAGTGGAAGGCGCGGCAGACCCGCCGCGAGATGCGGGCCGACCTGGCACCGCTGTGGGTCACCGGCATCCGCTTGGCCGTCATGATCGGCGTCATCGTCTTCGCGACGCTGCGCTTCGCCGGCGGACGGATCGGCACCAGCATCCCGATCTCGGGCATCATCCTGATCGTCCTGGTCCTGCTGTACTCGCACTACACCCGCAACACCATCGGGGGACGGCACATCTACGCCGTCGGCGGCAACGCCCGCGCCGCCGAACTGTCCGGAGTGAAGCTCAAGCGGGTCAACTTCCTCGTCATGATGAACATGTCGGTGCTGGCCGCGCTGGCCGGCATGATCTTCGTGGCCCGGTCTTCTGCCTCCGGCCCCCAGGACGGCCTGAGCTGGGAACTGGACGCCATCGCGGCCGTGTTCATCGGCGGCGCGGCGGTCTCCGGCGGTCTCGGCACCGTGAGCGGTTCGATCGTCGGCGGCCTGGTCATGGCACTGCTCAACAACGGCCTCCAACTGGAGGGCGTGGGCTCGGACATGGTGCAGATCATCAAGGGCCTGGTCCTGCTGCTCGCCGTCGCCTTCGACGTCTACAGCAAGAAGCAGGGGCGCTTCTCCGTCATCGGCGCGCTCGCCCGGCAGCTACGCAGCGACACCCCGGCCGCCCCGTCGACACCGGCCGCCGACCCCGACTCCGACTCCGGCAAGGCCAAGGTCGCGGGCTGACACGATCCGCCCACCCCCGACGTCGCACCGGCAACCAGCACCGTACGAAAGGTTCTCCTCCACCATGCGCACACCCCTCCTCAGAAGCATCGCCGCCGTCGGCGCCGCCGCCCTGCTCACCCTGGGCACGGCCTGCTCCAACGAACGCGAGGGTTCCACCGGCAGCGACAACGCCGACGGCAAGGGCTTCGCGAAGGACGCGCTGATCGGCGTGGCCCTCCCGTCCAAGACCTCGGAGAACTGGGTGCTCGCGGGCGACCTGTTCACCAACGGACTCAAGGACGCGGGCTTCAAGTCCGACGTGCAGTACGCGGGCGCCTCGACCACCGTCGCCGACCAGCAGGCGCAGATCTCCTCCATGATCACCAAGGGTGCGAAGGTCATCGTCATCGGCGCGACCGACGCCTCCCAGCTCACCACCCAGGTGAAGCAGGCCAAGGAGGCGGGCGCCACCGTCATCGCCTACGACCGGCTCATCACCAACACCCCCGACGTCGACTACTACATCGCCTTCGACAACTTCAAGGTCGGCCGGCTCCAGGGCCAGGCGCTGATCGACGGCATGAAGGCGAAGAAGGCGAAGGGCCCCTGGACCATCGAGCTGTTCTCCGGCTCCCCGGACGACAACAACTCCAAGGTCTTCTTCGACGGCGCGATGAGTGTGCTGAAGCCCTTGATCGACAAGGGCGACATCGTTGTCGGGTCCGGGCAGACCGATATCAAGCAGACCGCCATCCAGGGCTGGAAGGCGGAGAACGCCCAGCAGCGCATGGACTCTCTGCTGACGTCGGCCTACAGCGGCAAGAAGACCCTCGACGGCGTCCTCTCCCCCAACGACACCCTCGCCCGCGCCATCCTCACCTCGGTGAAGGGCGCCGGCAAGCCGGTCCCGGTCGTCACCGGCCAGGACTCCGAGGTCGAGTCGGTCAAGTCGATCATGGCGGGCGAGCAGTACTCGACCATCAACAAGGACACCCGCAAGCTCGTCGCGGAGACCGTCAACATGGTCAAGTCCCTCCAGACGGGCGGGAAGCCGACCATCAACGACACCACGTCGTACAACAACGGCGTCAAGGTCGTTCCGTCGTTCCTCCTCCCGCCCGTTATCGTGACGAAGGCGAACGCGGCCGAGGCCTACGCGAACGACCCCAAGCTGGCACCGCTCACCAAGTAGCCCCGGCCCGCCACGCCCTCGCCCGTCCCAGCGGGCGAGGGCGCCTGCGCGCGGTGGGGTCAGCCGACCGCCCAGCCGGTCAGTCCGGCGCCGTAGGGGTAGAGCGGATTGCCGTAGGTCGTCGGGACGGTCTGGCCGGCGTCGATCCTGGCCCGGATGTCCGTCCGCTCGGCGTCGGTCGCGCCCAGGTCGTAGGGCAGGTCCCAGGCCTCCTTCGCGTCGGCCTGGTTGTCGCCGCCGCCCGGCTTGAGCACCTGGTCCAGGCTGCGCGGCAGTTGCCACGGCAGCCGACCGTGCGGGGTGTAGTCGCCGAACAGCAGGCTCGCGGTCGCGGGACCGACCTCCTCACCGCCGCGGTAGGTCACCACGATGGCGTCGGCCAGGTTGTTCCAGTCGCTGATCACGATGGGCCTGGGCAGTGTCAGCACGACGACCACCTTGAGGCCCTGGTTCTTGTAGTTCTGGATCAGGGCCGCCTGGTCGGCCGGCAGGTACGGCTGGGTGTCCGGCCAGGCGGTGGCGTGCGTGTACGACGGCTCACCGACGTACACCACCGCCACCTTCGGGTCGGCGGTGCTTCCCTGGGCGACGTTCACCCCGTTCCGCGCGGCTCTCGCCCTCAGGGCGTCCAGCTGGTTCAGCGACCCGTAGTCCGTGTGGAAGTAGCTGGACCAGATGCAGCAGGCGGCGCTGTCGGTCGCCCGGTCGCCGGACACGACGACGGTGTCGCCGGGGTTCAGCTTCAGCGGCAGCACCCCGTCGTTCTTCAGCACGGTGTTGGACTCGCGGGACGCCTGGTTGGCCAGTTCGGCGTACGACGGCTGGTGGAAGCGGTAGGGGCCGTTGACGGGGTCGCCGTACGGGTGCTCGAAGACACCCAGCTCGAACTTGAGCCTGAGGATCCGGGAGACCGCGTCGTTGATCCGCGCCGAGGGCACGTTCTGCTCGAACGCCGCCATGGTGAAGCCCGTGGCGCCCGGGTCGGCGCCGCCCATCACGTCGGAACCGGCGTTCGCCGCGTTGATCCAATTGCCGGGCGGCAGCCAGTCGGTGGTGATCAGACCCCGGTAACCCATGTTCTGCCGCAGGTAGTCGAGGATCTTCGCGCTGTCACCCGCCCCGGGACCGCCCGGGTCGAGGTACGAACTGCCCGCGTAGCCCGGCATGATGTTGACCGCGCCGGCCTCCATCGCCGCCCGGAACGGGATCATGTGGTACTTGATCGTCGTCGCGTCGTAGACGATGCCGGCCTCGCCGCCCGCGCCCTCGCCCGGCCAGTGCTTGACCGTGGCCAGCACCGACGAGGGGTTCAGCTCCGGGCCGCCCTGCAGGCCCGCGACCAGGGCCCGCAGTTGTGCCGCCGCGACGTCGGCGTTCTCGCCGCCGCCTTCCTGGATGCGCGGGTAGAGCACCTTGGTGCCGACCTCGGCGAGCGGCGACAGGGTGCCGCGCGCGCCGACCTCCAGTTGCTCCCTGCGCTGCATGTCGCCGAGCCGGTGGTCGAGCGGGTAGTCCCGGCCGGCGGCGAGGGTGCTCTGCAGCGGGTACGTCGTCTGGTACCCGGCCGTGGTGTCGCCCGCGGTGACGGGTGGGATGCCGAGCCTGGTGGCGGCCGTCGACCTCAGCACGTTGTCGAGGTCGGCGGGCTGCGCGGGGCCGAAGTGCCAGCCGGACATCGGGTAGGTCTGGACGTTGTAGAACATCTGGTACGCCTTCTCCTCCAGCGTCATGCGGCTGAGAAGGTCGGTGACCCGCGTGTCGACCGGCTGCCGCCAGTCCTCGTACGGCTCGATCCGGCCGTTCTTGTCCAGGTCGCGGGCCCCGTCGACGATGCTCACGCCGTCAGCGACCTGCTCCAGGTCCGGCAGGTAGACGCTGAACGTACGGATGGTGGAGGTGCTCTTCGCGCCGGAGCCGGAGACCGCCACCACGAACCACTGGTACGTCCAGCGGTCGGTGATGTCCCAACTGGGCGTGTACGTCGTGCCGGTGGGTTCGGCCACCTTGGTGTACAGGTCCAGCAGGTTGCCGGATGCCGTCCAGTCGTAGTCGGTGCGGCTGATGTTGAGCCACACCTCGTAGTGGGCGGTGCCGGCGACCGCGTTCCAGCTCAGCTGCGGGCGGCGGGTCGTGGTGACCATCGCCTTGTCCGCCGGCGCGGCCAGCTGGAACTGGCCCGTCGTGGCGGGGGCCTTGGTGGGTCCGGACAGCAGCGGCGGGGCCGCGACGGAGGTGTCGAGCGTGCCGTAGACCTGGAACTCCCACAGGGAGTAGCCGTATCCGGTGGCGCGGGCCGTACCGGTGAGCCGCACATAGCGGCCCTTGCCGGTCAGCGGCAGCTTCTCCACACCGCCCCTGCCGGTCGTCGTGGCGTACAGCTGGGTCCACGACGTGCCGTTGTCCGAGACCTCGACGCGGTACCCGCTGCCGTACGCCGCCTCCCAGTCGAGGACGATGCCGCTGAGGGTGCCCGTGGTGCCCAGGTCGACCCGGAGCCATTGGTCGTCGGTGGCGAGACTGGACCAGCGGGTGGTGGTCCGGCCGTCGAGGGCGGCGGCCGGGGCGTTGCCGCCCTCGTACGAGGATGCCGTCACCGGCTTGAAGGCGGAGATCACCGTGCCGGAGAAGTCGCCGCCGGGGTCGGGCGGGGTGGTGCCGCCGCTGGTGTACACCCGGAACTCCCAGAGGGAGTAGCCGTATCCGGTGGCGCGGGCGGTGCCGTACATCCGCACGTAGCGGCCGGTGCCGGTGACGTCGAGCGTCTGGTTGCCGCCGGTTCCGGTGGTGGTGGAGTAGACGTCGGTCCAGGTCTGCGCGTCGTCCGAGACCTGGATCCTGAAGGCGGAGCCGTACGCCGTCTCCCAGTCGAGGCCCACCCGGCAGACCGTCGTGCTCACGCCGAGGTCGACGCGCAGCCACTGCGGGTCGCTCGCGGCGCTGGACCAGCGGGTCGCGGGGTCGCCGTCGACCGCCGCGGAGGCCGGGGTGCCGGCATTCTCGACCGAGGACGCCGTCGCGGTCCTGCCCTGCGCGGCGTTGGAGGTGCCGCAGCCGCCGGCGGTGCCGTAGACCTGGAACTCCCACAGGGAGTAGCCCCATCCGGTGGCGCGGGCGGTGCCGTACATCCGCACGTAGCGGCCGGAGGCGGTGACGGGGATCGACTGCTGCCCGCCGGTGCCGGTGGTGGTGGAGTAGGCGTCGGTCCAGGTCTGGCCGTTGTCGGAGACCTGGATCTTGAACGCTGTGGCGTACGCCGTCTCCCAGTGGAGCGAGACGGAGCTGAGGGCGGCGCTGCCGCCGAGGTCGATCTGCAGCCACTGCGGGTCGCTCGCGGTACTGGACCAGCGGGTCCCGGGGTCGCCGTCGACCGCCGCGGAGGCCGGGGTGCCGGCGTTCTCGGTGGAGGAAGCGGTCGTGGTTCTGCCCTGCGAGAGCAGTGTGGGCGCGGCGTGCGCGGTGTCCGGCGTGGCGGTGAGGGCCCCGGCGACCGCGACCACGGCGGCGACCACGACGGTCGATAAGGGTCTTCTGCGCCGGACGCTCCGCCGAAACGGGGACAGGAGGCTCATCTGCATCTCCCTGAGGGGTTGGGCCCGGTCCTTGGACTCGGAGAGCGCTCTCCGAGCCGGAGTCTCACGGAGGCCCCCCACCGTGTCAATGCCCCGCGCACAGACCGCCGGGACCGGCCCACCCCGGATTGACGGCGCGTCAGACAGGCACGGCGGGCAATGAGCCCCCGCGTCGCGATGTGTGTCATGTCACGTATCGGAAGGAACATCCGAGTTGCCCAGATCACAGCGTAAATGCCCCTTTGGCGTCCATGCTCGAAACGGACACAAGCACTCGAATCGGTGTTCATCGTCATCGACTTGGCTGCGCGGTCGCCGAAGTGACCCGCGAGACAGGGTTCGTGACGTTCCGCCCAATTCCCCGGAGAAAGGTGCCGACCATGGCCGCTTACCTGTGCCCGCCCGCCGTGATCCACGGCGAGCACACCGTGAAGACCAGCCAGATCGTGGCGGAGGTGCGCGACCGGCACCCGCACGCGGCATGGGCGCCGCGCATCGACGGCATCGCGGCCAGTACGGGCATCGAGACCCGTGGCTGGATGCTGCCGCTGGAGACCGCCGTCGCGCCCGGCAACGGGAACGGCCTGCCGGCCGCCGGCATCGGACCCACGAGAGAGGCACTGGCCGACGGCGGGTTCACCGAGCAGGACGTGGATCGTGTGATCGCCGCCCTTGAGTCCATACCCGCGCCGCAGACCGTCCAGGAGCGCACCGCGCCGGCCTGGGCGGCCGTACAGTCCTACGGCGAGCGCGCGGCACGCGGCGCCCTGCAGGCCGCCGGGCTCGACCCCTCCGACGTCGACTGCTTGATCACCAGTCACTCCACCACCCCCGCCCTGCCGGGGCTGGACGTGGCCCTGTCCAACAGGCTCTCGCTGCGCGACGACGTGATGCTGCTGCCGGCCACGCAATGGGCCTGCATCGCCGGAACCCGCTCCCTCGCGCTGGCGGCGGACCTCGTGGCCGCGGACCCCGACCGGGTGGTCCTCGTCGTGATCGCCGAAGCGCTGAGCACGACCTACCAGCCCGCTGACGACACGCTGGAGTCCCTGATCGTCCGGCTGCTGTTCGCGGACACCGCCGTCGCCGCGGTGGTCACCGGCCGCCAAAGGTCCGAGTCGGTACTGCGGCTGGACTCCGCCTGGCACCACACCCTGCCCGACACCCAGGATCTGCACCGGCTGGAGACACGGCAGGACGGCACCCACTTCGTGATGGACCGTCGCGGGCCGCGCGCCGTACAGGAGACCGTCACCGCCATGTGGGAGTGGCTGGGCGCCCGTTACCAGGACGACCCCGACGCCTGGCACCCCGACGTCCTGCTCGCGCACCCCGGCGGGACGCGCGTGCTGGAGTACATGGAGCAGACGATGCCCGACGCGTGGCCGTCGGGGCTGCTGGAGTACAGCCGCGACAGCTACACCAGCGGAAACCGCGGAGGCGCCGCGGTGTTCGACATCATGCGCAGGGCACACGACGCCGGGCAGGAAAGCGGCAGTCGTGCCGTCCTGTACGCGGCGGCCCCGGGCCTCACGGCCACCGCTCTGGAAGGGCAGTGGCTGTAACCCGTACCTCTGGCCCCCGCCCGGCCGCCCGGGGCCGCGTCACCTCTCCACGCACGCCCACACCACCTTGCCGGTGTCCGTCCACCGCACGCCCCACCGGGTGGTGAGGCCATGTACGACGCGCAGGCCCCGGCCGCCGTCGTCGAGCAGCTCCGGGCGGTGCAGCCGCGGCCTGCCGTTGCCGGTGTCGCCCACCTCGCACAGCAGCCCCGGGCCGGACCTGATCAGCCGTACCGTGATGGGTCCCTCGGCGAAGCGGACCGCGTTGGCGACCAGTTCGCCGACCACCAGCAGCACGCTGTCCCGGGTGTCCTCCCTGATGCCCCATCGCGCCAACAGCCCCGAGACAAGCGTGCGGGCCCGGGCGGCCGCGTTGCGGCGCGCGGGCAGGCGCCAGGTCGCGGTGTCGCCCTTGCGGTAACCGATCATGCGCGCGAGCAGCAGGGTCACGTCGTCGCGCGGGCTCGCGGGCGCCAGCGCGGAGACCACGCGCCGCGCGGCCTGCGGCAGGGCGTCCCACGGGTGCACCGTGGACACGGCGTCCGCCAGCCGGTCGATGCCCTCGTCGATCGACAGGGCGGGATCTTCCACCAGTCCGTCGGTGTAGAGGGCGAGCAGCGAGCCCGGCGGTACGGGGAACACGTACACGTCGAACGGCTCCCGCAACGCGAACTCGGCGCCCAGCCCCGGGTGGGGACGGACCGGCACCGGCCCGGCGGGCCCGTCCGGGGGCACCAGGACCGGGGGGAGGTGGCCGGCGCTGGACAGCGCCACGCGGTGGCTGACCGGGTCGTAGACGGCGATGCAGCAGGTCGACCCCAGGGCGCTGTATCCGGCCGCCAGCCCGGACTCCGCGTCGTCCAGCAGTGACACGGTGTCGTCCAGGTGCTCCAGCACCTCGTCGGGCGCCAGCCCCGCGGACAGCAGTGCGCGGGCCTCCATGCTCAGCTGCCCCATGGTCGCCGCGGCTCCCAGGCCGTGCCCGACGACGTCGCCGACCACCAGCGCGGTACGGCCGTCCGGCAGCGGGAAGCTGTTCACCCAGTCACCGCCGACGCCCGCGCTGTCGGGGGTGGCGGGCTGGTAGACGCTGGCCGTCTCGATGGTGTCGCCGCCGGACCGGGGCAGCAGCCGGCGCTGCAACGCCAGCACCTGCGTGTGCTCGCGCTGGTGCTGACGGGCCAGGTCGACGTGATGAGAGGTCCGGGCCACCAGCTCCTGCAGATCGAATAGCTCACCGTCGTCGAAGGGCCGGTCCGCCCGCCGCCAGACCTCCGCCACGCCCAGGACGACGGGCGGGTCGCCGTCCAGGACCAGCGGTATGCACGCCACCGCCGCCGCCCGGTCACCGGGCACCAGAGCACGTACCAGCTGCGGACTGCCGAGCACCCGCTCGATCGTCTCCCGGTCGGGTATGACGATGGCCTGCGCGGCGTCGTCACGCTGTATGGCCTGCGACAGCAGGCGGCTCGCGTCGCCGGGCAGGTCCTCGCCCGGCGTCACGTAGCCGTCGGGCCAGGCCCGGTCCGGCACCAGCGCCGCCCGCCGCAGCCGGATACGGCCCTGCGGCTGCTCGGTGACCACCTCGCCCGTCCACACCGCGAAGTCGAGATCGATGGCGGCGACGTCTCCCCAGGCCAGCAAGGACTCCGCCAGCGACTGCGCGGTCTCACCGATGTCCAACGAGGTGCCGATCGCGGTCTCGGCGGCGTACAGGTGCAGCCGCTTGGCCATGGCGATCAGTGAGACGGTCAGGCCCTCCTCGGGCGGCGCGGCGGCCAGGATGCTCATCGAGACCACCAGCTCCGAACCGTCGCTGCGCCGCAGGCGCTGGACGCGGGCGACGTGCGGCTCACCGGTCTCGACGACCTGCCGCAACCGCCGCGTGACGGTCGGCACGTCCCCGGGCGGCAGCAGATCGACGAAAGGGCTCCCGGTCGCGGCCTCCACCCCCGCGAAGACGGAGGCGTTCAGATTGCAGCGGACGATTCTCAGATCCGGGTCCAGGTTGACCGCGCCGAGAATCTGCTCCTGACGGCCCGGGGGCGGAGCGGCGTGTACGGGCTGCGACGCGGCACGATCGCCCCGCGACTCGCCGGAACCGGCGGCCGCGGACGCTCCGCCCCGTGGGATGTACCGCCCCAAGGCACTGCTGACCATGTCGAACGGCGACGGGGACGAGGGGGAGGATGTGGAGTCCATACGGCTCCCTCAGCTCGCTCACCTGACCCGGTACGGCGCCGGGGCCGTTCCAGAGCCCGGGCGACGGTGTCCCGGCGTTCCCGACCGCACACCTCATTCAATAACACCCCGGACCGCTTCGCCTGCGCCATGAGGGCACCGCTCGAACGCCTCGGAGATCCCTGATCCCCTTCACGCCCCGCCGGTGTCCGCGCCCGGCCCGCCGGTCACACTCGGACGACGCGAGGAGCATCACGGAAGAGGGGTGTGACGATCCCGGCGGTGCCGGACACGAACGGGACATGAGCAACGACGAGATCTTCGCCGCTGCCTATCGCGAGCACTACTGGGCGGTCAGCCGCTATGTCGCGAGACGGCTGCCCGGGCGGGCCGACGAGGTGGAGGAAGTGGTGGCGGAGGTGTTCACGGTCGCCTGGCGGCGCCGTAGCGACCTGCCGGACGAGCCGCTGCCGTGGCTGTACGGCGTGGCACGCAACTGCCTGGCGAACGCGGTACGCGGCCATGGCCGGCGGCGCAGGCTGGTGGACCGGCTGGGCAACGACCAGGCCGCGCACGCCCGGCACATCGTGAACAGCCCCGACGCGGAGTCGCCCGGCGCCTGGGTGCATGACGCCCTGAACCGGCTGTCCCCGGCCGACCAGGAGATACTGCGCCTCGCGGCCTGGGAGGAGCTCGACGTCGAGAGGATCGCCGTCGCCCTGGGTTGCGGCAGGCGCGCGGCGTCGATGCGCCTGCACCGCGCCCGCCGCCGACTGCGCACCGAGATAGAACGCATCCGCCCGGCACCTCGTGGCCGGGGCGGGACCGACCGCATCCGTCTGACTGGCCCGCCGGCTCACGACCAGGGCGAGACCGACCGCATCCATCCCGCCGACCCGGCGCCCCACGCCCAAGGCGGCACACCCCACATCGATCCCACCGACCCGGCGCCCCACGACCAGGGGGGCCGGTCGGCCGACGCGGGTCGCGGGGCCCGGCGGGGCCCGGCTCGCGATGGCGATGGCGATGGCGATGGGATCGGTGAAGGTGAGGCCGACCGGCCGTCGTCGGGTTCCGCTTCCGTCTCCTCCCCCGGCCTCCCCCTCCGCAAGGACCCCCACCATGCCTGACGAACTCGACCTCCTCCGACAGGCCAACCCGGTACCGACCCATGGCCCGCACTTCGGCGACGGTCCGCTGGATCACCGCGCCGAACGACGTCTGGAGTCGCTGCTGGGCGAGGACGATCGCCGGCGCCTCCGGTTTCGGACACCGCGCGCCCGGCTGCTGTGGGGCCTGGCCGCCACCGCCGTCGTCCTGGCCACCACGCTCACAGCGCTGCTCGGCGGCCAGGGTGGACCGCCCGCCGTCGCGGCGCCGCGGCCCCTCGCCGTACGGGCCCACTCCACCGTCGTACCGCTGGATCAGATGTCGGCGTTGGCCGACGCTGCCGCCGCGGACGGTTCGCCCGGCCTGCGCAAGGGAACCCATGTGCAGTCCTGGAGCCTCGGCATGAGCGACGACGAGCCGCCCGTGACCCTCCCCGAGGAGCGCGTGGTGCGGTGGAACGCGGACGACAGCCACACCGAGCTCGTCGTGGCGACCGACCCGCGCCACCCCGGCCGCCCGGTCCTCACCGACGAGGGCGACGCTCCGCGCCTGGTGGCGGACGGTCAGGTGCTGAGCCGGACCACCTACCCGCCGAGCTGGAGCGACGCCCCGCCCGAGGCGCGCCCGCCGCACGACCCGGCCGCGCTGCGGACCTATCTCACCGAGACGGCCCACGCCGGCGCCGACGCCTTGACCACGCCGGAACTGCTGGACTCTGTCCGTGAGTTGCTGGACCACTGGATGCTCGGCGCGCGCGAGTCCGCCGCGCTGGTACGGGTTCTCGTCGGCGCCGAGGGACTCCGCCCGGTCGGCGAGGTGACGGACCGGCTCGGGCGCCCGGGGCAGGCGTACGCGTACGACACCCAGGGCACCCGGCGCATGCTGATCCTCGACCCGGGCACCGGCGCCGTCCTCGGTCTGGAGACCACGTTCACCCGCGACGATCCCCGGTACGGGGTCGAGGCCGGGGAGGTGATGGACTACAGCGCCTGGATGCGCTGAAGCAGGTCCCGGACCGTGTTCGCTTGCCCAGCGCCAGGGCACCGGCCTGCTGGTCTCGGATGGCGCGAAACCGGTCAGATCGGCCACGCCATCTAGAATGAAGCATGTCTGCGGACGGGCTGGTCGGTCGGCGGCCGGTGGTCGAGGCGCTGCGTGCCGCCGTCGACGGCGCGGTCGCGGGTACTGGTCATGTCGTGCTGCTCGTCGGCGATCCGGGGATCGGCAAGACCGCGTCGGCGACCGCGGCGGCCTCGTACGCCAGAGCCCGCGGCGCAGCGGTGGCGTGGGGCTCGTGCTGGGAAGGCGGCGGCGCTCCCGGTTACTGGCCATGGATCCAGGTCGTGCGTTCCCTGGCCGCGGACGCGACCGGGGCGGGCGACGACGGCGCCGAGGAACTCCTCGCCGGGCTGACGGGCGCCGCCCCGTCGGGCGAGGGCGTCCTCGCGGACGATGCCGGGACGCGTTTCCGCATCTATGACCTGACGGCCTCTCACCTCAGGCGCCGCGCCCGGAGCCGGCCGCTCGTGGTGGTCCTCGACGATCTCCACTGGGCCGACCTTTCCTCGGTGCGCCTGCTGCTGTTCCTCGCCCGCCAGCTCCATGACGCCGCTTTGGCGGTCATCTGCACCTACCGTGACATCGAGGTCGCCGCCCCTGACCATCCGTTGCGCCCCCTGCTGGGGGACCTGGCCGGGCAGGCCGAGCTGCTCCCGCTGACCGGATTGGCGGTGGACGAGGTCGGCGAGCTGCTGCGGAACGTGTGCGGCCACACCGCACCCCCAGCGCTCGCCGAGGCCGTGTACGACCGTACGGGTGGCAATCCGTTCTTCGTGCAGCAGATCGGTCGCCTGTTCGCCGTGCGCGGCGGGTCGCTCGATCGGGCGCCGCTCGGCGGTGTGCCACCCGCTGTCGGCGAAGTGCTCGCGCGTCGCCTGGCCCGCCTTCCCCAGGACGTCGTGGACACGCTGGCGGTCGGTGCCGTGGGCGGCAGGTCCTTCGCGATCGCCGATGTCGCCGCGGTCGCCGGCCTGTCCGCGGAGCGGGTGACGGCGGTGACCGACGAGGGGATCCGGGCCGGGGTCGTCGAGCGCGGTGCGATCGGCACCGCTCGCTTCGCCCACGACCTGTTCCGCGAGGTGCTCTACGGGGCTCTGTCCGCCGAGCGCCGTTCCCAGGTGCACCTGGGATTCGCGCAGGTGCTGGAAGGGCGCGGCGATCCGTCGACCTCGGCCGCCGAACTGGCCCACCACTACCTCGCGGCGCTGCCGTTCGGTGACCGGTCCCGGGTGATCGCCACTCTGGTCACCGCGGCGGGAGAGGCAACGGCGCGGACCGCGTTCGACGAGGCGGCCCTTCACCTCGGCCGGGCGGTGGCGGTGGAGGGAGGCCCGAGCGCCGCCGGACTCGACCGGCTGTGCGAGTACGGTGACGCGCTGCGCCGCGCGGGAAACGGCGACGAGGCCCGTGCCGCGTTCCTGACCGCGGCCTCCCGTGCCCGGGTGGCAGGCGACACAGCGTTCCTGGAGCGCGCCGCGTTCGGCGCCCACCGTGTCACGACCGTGACGGACGCCTCGCGGGCGGAGGTCATCGCGGTGCTCGAAGAGGCGCTGGTCGCGGCGGAACGCGACGAGCGCGGCCGGCCGTGGATGCTCACCGCGGCGCTCGCGCGTGAGCTGGCCGACGGCCCGCATGCCGACCGCGATCGGGCCGGAGCGCTCGCCACCGCCGCGGTCGAGGGAGCGAAGGCCGACGGCGACCTCGCCGCGCTCGCCTACGCGCTGTTCGCCCTGTGCGACGTGCAGTGGGCTCCGGGCACGGCGAGCGAGCGGCTGGCCACCGCCGAGGATCTCATCAGCGCGGCGACCGACGTCGGGGAGAGCGAATTGCTCCTCGAAGGCCATCTGGCGAAGCTGGTCGCGGTGCTCGAACTCGGTGATCCGGCGTTCGCCGCCGTGCTCGACGAGTTCACCCGCGTGGCCGATCGTGTCGGCCTGCCCCGCTACGTCTACCTGGCCCGTTCCCGCCGTGCGACCCGGGCGTGTCTGACCGGCCCGGTCCGCCTGGCCGACGAGCTGATCGAGTCGGCCGCGGCCTACGGCGAGCGCGTCGGTGAGCCCGACGCGTGGGGGGTGCAGGCCAGCCAGCTCGTGGGCTTGGCGTCCCTGCGTCACGACTGGACGCGCATCACGGCGTTGGCCCAGGCGCGGGGCCAGGCGCTGGTACCGCCCGAGCTCGCCGCCGTACAGCAGGCGTGGCTGTACTGGGAGCAGGGCGATCGCGCGGCCGCGACAGGCATCGTCGCCGGGTTGCCCGACCGTTCCCAGGTGATCTACCGGTGGCGATGGGGAGCGTTTCTCGCGTGCGAGGCCGAGCTGGCCGCAGCCGTGCGGGACCGGTCCCGATGTGCCGCGTTGTATCGGCAGCTCCTTCCCCTGGCCCACGAGTTCGCTGTCGTCGCTTCGGCCGTCCTCACCACAGGACCGGTGGCCTTCCAGCTCGGGCTGCTCGCCGGCACCCTCGATCGGTGGGACGACGCGGTCGACCACCTCGAGGAGGCGGTGGCACGCTGCGATGGTCTTGCCGCCCGCCTGCATGGCGTGCGCGCCCGGGAGGCACTCGGGCACGCGCTGCTCGCCCGTGGCCGAACGGGCGACCGCGAGGCCGCCGACCGGCTGCTGGCCGAGGCGAGTTCGGCCGCCGCCGAGCTGGGCCTGCCGCCGGTGGCGCAACCGGCGGCCCAGGCCGAAACGAACCGCTTCTCCCGTGACGGCGACACCTGGACACTGCGCTTCGCCGGGCGCACCGTGACCCTGCGTGATGCCAAGGGGCTGCGCGATCTCGCCGTGCTGCTGTCCTCGCCCGGCCGCGAGATCGCCGCCACCGATCTGCTCACCGTCCGCGCGGGGACGGCGCCGGCCGCTGTGCTCGGCGCAGATCCGGTGCTCGACGAGCAGGCCCGCGCCGCTTTCCGTGCCCGGCTGGCGGAGCTCGACGGGGCGCTGGCCGAGGCCGACGCCCGCGACGACAGCGAGCGCTCGGCCCGCGCCGCCGCCGAGCGCGAAGCCCTGATCGAGGAGTTGGCGCGCGCGACGGGCCTCGGCGGTCGTCGGCGCCGTCTCGGCGATCAGGCCGAACGGGCGCGCAGCACGGTCACCGCACGCATCCGCGACAGCATCGTCCACATCGAGCGCGTACATCCCGAACTGGGCCGGCACCTGCGTGCCGCGGTGACGACCGGCACGCGGTGCTCCTACCGTCCCGCCGAGACCGTGAGGTGGACGATCTCACACCTGTGAGCCGCGTTCTCACGCCCTTCGGGTGGATCCCATGAGAGGGAGGACCCGATGGCCATCAACGAGCAGCAAGTGGAAGCGGCGGCAGGCAAGGTGTTCGGCGAGCTGGGCGTGGCCGCTACGGGCCCGCTGATCGTGCTCGGCGACCGACTCGGCCTGTGGGCGGCGCTGGCCGGTGCCGGTCCGCTCACGCCGCGGGACCTGGCGGACAGAACCGGCACCGTGGAGCGCTACGACCGGGAGTGGCTGCGCGGCGTCGCCGTCGCGGGCTACGTCGACTACGACCCGGCCGACGGCACCTTCACGCTCTCCGACGAGATGGCGCTGGTGATCGCCCGTGACGACGGCCCGGCGTCACTGATCGGCGTGTTCTCCGGCTTCATCGCCCTGTGGCACGACCTCGACACCATCGAGGGCTTCTTCCGGACCGGCGGTGGCATGCAGTGGGGCGATCACCACCCCGCGCTCAACGACGCCAACGCGCGGTTCACCCGCCCGCTGTACGTCACCGCGCTGGTCGACGGGTGGATCGCCGCCCTCGACGGCGTCAGTGACCGGTTGGGCGCGGGCGGCCGGGTGGCCGACATCGGCTGCGGGCAGGGCGTGTCGGCGATCTTGATGGCGGAAGCCTTCCCGAACTCCACGATCGTCGGGTTCGACCACAGCGACGCACTGGTGGCCACCGCGCGCAAGGCGGCCGCTGACACGCACGTCGCCGACCGGGTGAGCTTCGAGGTGGCCGACGCCACGTCCTTCCCCGGCCATGACTACGACCTCGTCACGTTCACGGACTGCCTGCACGATCTCGGCGACCCGGTGGCAGCGGCCGGCCACGCCCGTTCGACGCTGGCTCCCGGCGGCGCCGTGATGGTGATCGAACCGCTGGCCGCCGATCGCCTCGAAGACGACTTCACCAACCCCTACGCCCGCATCGGCTACGCGATCTCGACGCTGGTGTGCACCCCCTCGGCCCTGGCCCAGCCGGGTGCCGCCGCACTGGGTGCGATGGCCGGCGAGGCCCGGTTGCGCGAGGTGCTGGCGAGCGCCGGTTACACCAGGGTTCGGCGCGTGGCCCACGACACCGCACCGTTCAACATCGTATTGGAGGCACGATCATGACTACCCGTCAGAACGGTTACCTGGGAGCGATGTACTTCGACGGCGACCCCGACGAGCTGCTGTCCGCCTATCGTCGGCTGCTCGAACGATTCCCGCTCGAGACGCTCGACGCCCACCTGTGCGTGTCACGCGACGACGGCATCATCGTGTTCGACGCCTGCCCGACCAAAGACATCTACGACGCCTTCACCGCCGGAGACACGTTCCTCGACGCGGTGGCCGCGGCGGGCCTGCCGACACCGCGCGTCGAGGGACTGGGCACCGTGCGAACCGCCCACCTGCGCGAGGAGGTCCTCCCATGAGAGACGACCTGTCGTCGCTCGACGCCACCGCCCAGGCCGAGCTGGTGCGCTCGGGCGAGGTGACGGCCGTGGAACTGGTGGAGGCCGCCATCGAACGGATCGAGGCGTTGAACCCGACGCTCAACGCCGTCGTCACGCCGATGTTCGACCAGGCGCTGGCGGCGGCGCGGGCTCGCCCCAGCGGCCCGTTCGCCGGCGTTCCGTACCTCCTCAAGGACCTCATGTGCGAGTGCGCCGGCGTGCGGTTCACCGAGGGCTCCCGGTTCCTCGCCGGCAACGTGTCGGGCTTCGACCAGGAGCTCGTGGTGCGCTTGCGCCGGGCGGGGCTGGTGATACTGGGCAAGACGAACACACCCGAGTTCGGCATGGCCCCCGCCTGCGAGCCGGTGCTGTTCGGACCGACGCGCAACCCGTGGGACCTGGAGCGCTCCACGAGTGGTTCCAGCGGCGGGTCGGCCGCCGCCGTCGCCTCCGGTATGGTGCCGGCCGCGCACGGCAACGACCTGGGCGGCTCCCTGCGCTACCCCGCGTCGGCGTGCGGACTGTTCGCCCTCAAGCCGACCCGGGCCCGCACGCCCCTCGGTCCCCAGTACGGCGACATCGCCGCGGGAGCCGCCGTCGAGCACGCGCTGACCCGCTCGGTGCGTGACAGCGCAGCCCTGCTCGACGCCACGGCCGGGACCGCTCCCGGCGATCCGTACTGGGCGCCGCCGCCGGCGCGCCCCTTCGCGCGGGAAGTCGGAGTGCACCCCGGCCGGCTGCGCATCGGCTACACCGCTCGCACAGTGGAGGGCGATCTCGGCCATCCCGACTGCGTGAGGGCCGTGGAACAGGCCGCCAGGCTGTGCGCGTCGCTCGGCCACGAGGTGGTGGACGCGGAGCTTCCGGGCCTGACGTCCGACGTCGGTTCGGCCATCGGCACCATGATCTACGCGGCGACGGCATGGATCGTCCGGTACTGGATACGCCACACCGGCCGCGAGCCCGGAGCGGACGAGATCGAGCCGCTCACCCGGGCGCTGTGGGAAGCCGGCGAGCGGGTGAGCGCGGCGGACTGGCTGCTGGCCATCGAACAACTCCAGCGTTTCAGCAGGAAGGTGGCCCAGTTCCTCACCACCGTCGATGTCTACCTGACCCCGACGATGTCGACGCCGCCCCTGCCGCTCGGCACGATGGTCTCGACGCCCGATGATCCATGGCAGTCGCTGCGCGTGAGCGGGCAGACCGTCCGCTACGCGGGCGTGGTGGCCAACCTCACCGGCAACCCCGCGATGTCGGTGCCGTTGTGCTGGAACAGCGAGGGCCGGCCCATCGGCGTGCACTTCCTCGGCCGTTTCGGCGACGAGGCGACCCTGCTGCGGCTGGCGTCGCAGCTCGAAGCGGCGCAGCCCTGGTCGGACCGGCTTCCCCCCGTCCACGCCACCACGCTCTTCAGTACCCGAGCGGCCACGTGAGCCAGGACGCGCACGGCGATGTCCCGGAGACGGCGGTCCGGCCGCCTCCGGGACGGCATGGGTCAGGCGACGCCGGGGATCCCCCGGGCCTGGAACGCGGTGCGGACCGCGTCCGCCGCGGCCTTGCCGTACATCTTCTGCGCCGTCGCGACCGTGGTGGTCGCGGCGGCCGCGAAGCTGGTGTCGGGCGCGAAGCCGAACTGGGCGTTGACGATGATCCGGTCGGCGACGCGCGCGCCGAGGGCGGTGCGGATGTCGAACAGCGCGCGGGACCAGATCTCGCCGTCCGCGTGGACCTCACCGACCCGGTCCGCGTACGTCTTGTCGGAGTCGATCCGGCGCAGGCAGTGCGGGGCCTGGCTGTACGTGACGGAGTCCCAGTCGGCGACGCAGGCGACGTCCGTCTTCAGCGGCCAGCCGTACCGGGCGGCGGCGTGCCGGCCGACGGCGACGGCCAGGTAGTCGCCGAAGGCCTCGCCGATGGAGCCGGCCTCCAAGGAGCTGCCGAACCCGGGCACCTGGGCGTTGTGCACGGCGTGGCCGTACTCGTGCACGACGACCTCGGCGTCCTCGGCGTCGTCCACGCCGCCCTTGCCGAAGCGGATCTCGTCCTTCTTGTCGGTGAAGAAGGAGTTGTCGGCACCCCACTGGTTGATCCGGACCGGCTGCACGCGGTCGTTGGCGCCGGGCAGCTCGCTGCCGAAGCCCAGGCTCTGGAGGTACTCCTGCGCCTCGTTGACCCAGAAGTACGCCATGACCTGCTCGAACTGGTCGTCGTGCCGGTCGTACGAGGTGGCGTCGGCGAGGCGTGCCGAGGCGCCGGTGTCGGAGCGGACCGAGACCCAGCGGCCGGAGAGCCCGCCGCTGCCGTCCAGGTTGCGCAACGTGACGGTGGCGTAGGCGCCGGCGGGGACCGCGGCGGCGGCGTCCTTGTCGTCGGTGAGACTCTGGTCGCCCGAGGACTGGACGGGGTTGACCATGAAGACCCGCGCCTGCGGGCCGGACGCGGCCGGGACGGTTCCCGTGGCGGAGGCCGAGCCGGCCGTGACGATCAGGGACACGGTGGCGGTGGCCGCGGCGAGCAGACCGCGGGGTGTGCGGCGAGCCATGTACATCCTCCGTTGGGGATGGCGTGGAAGCGGTGGCGCGGGGGGTGGGCGTGATCTTCGCGCATCAACGCCGCTTTGGCCAGGTCCATGGCAAACCCGACGCCTCCCTGGCGTCCGGACGCCGCGCACAGCAGGGCGCGGCCTCATACGTCGCGGCTGCCCGACCCCCCTTGGCCGAGCGGGTCGGCGCACAGGTACTCCCGCACCGGGGCGGGCAGTTGTCGTCCGGTCACCTCTGGCCAGGTCCGGGCGACGTGGTCCACGCCCAGGTCCCGGGCCAGCCGCCTGAGATGTTCGGGTCCCGTGCCGGTGAGGGGATGCGGTACCTGGTCGAAGAGCGCCACGCATCTGATCGTCCAGCTCAGGGCCTCCGCCGGCCGTCCCCGCTCCTCGGCGAGGAGTCCGAGCTGTGCGTAGGCGATGGCCAGACCGGGACGGTCATCGAGGGATTCCCTGACGGCGAGGGTCTTGCGGTACCAGTCCTCGGCCCGGTCCAGCTCTCCGCGGTCCTGAGCCAGGATGCCGAGCTGGTGACAGCTGTCGGCGAGGCCGCGGCGGTTGTCGAGGGACCGCTGCAGGTCGAGGGCCTTGTGGTACCAGCGCTCGGCGTGGTCCAGGTCTCCCCGGTCCTGATCCACCAGGCCGAGATGGTGATAGGTGGTGGCCTGGCCGTGGCGGTCGCCGAGTTCCTCATAGAGGGAGAGGGATTGGCGGTACCACTCCTCGGCCACGTCCGGCTCCCCTCGTAGCCGAGCGGCGACCGCCAGGCCCTGGAAGGTGTTGGCGAGTCCGGGGCGGTCGTCGACCGCCTTCTGGAGCGCGAGGGCCTTGTGGTACCAGTCCTCCGCCTGGTCCAGGTCACGTCGCATCCGGGCGACGATCCCGAGACCGTAGTAGCACTGGGCGCTGTCCGTACGGTTGTCGAGCTGGGTGCTGAGAGTGAGGGATCGGTGGTACCACTCCTCGGCCTTGTCCAGGTCGCCGCGGTCCTGCGTCACACGGGCGAGCTGGTGGCAGGTGCCGGCCACGCCGTGGTCGTCGCCGAGAGTCTTCTGGAGGGCGAGGGCCTTGTGGTACCAGTCCTCCGCCTCGTCCAGGTCGCTCCGCTTCCGGGCGACGTTGCCGAGATTGCGGTAGGCGGCGGAGAGATCCCCTTGCACCGTGGGTGTCGCCGGCTGCTGTTCCAGGACGCGGAGAACCGCGCGGAAGGCGCGTTCGGCCTGCTCCAGACGACCGGCCTCGGCCAGATGAATGCCGTCGGCGCCGGTCAGGAACAGCCACAGCGCGGCGGCGGGGTCGGAAGGGAGAGAAGCGGTCTCCTCGGGTGGATCCAGGACGGCCAGGGCCCGATCCAGCCATGCCCTGGTCTCCACGGCCCGCCCTCGCGCGTCCCAGTACATGATCAGCAGCGACAGGATGCCCATGGCGCTGAACCACAGCCGCTGTTCCAGGGCGTAGTTGAGCAGATCGCCCAACGTGTGGCGCATGTGGTCGGTGACGGCAAGGGCGAACTCGGCGTCCCGCCCCTTGCTCATCTGTTGGGCCAGCACGAGGCAGAAGGCGGCATGTGCTTCCAGCAGGGCGTGACGTGTCGCGGTGGCGTCCGCCCCGGGCGCGAGGTAGGCGGGCAGAGCGGGGTGGATGCGGTACCAGCCCGCCCCGAGAGGGGTGAGCAGACCGACGCCCGCCGCCCGGTCCAGCACCGCCGCCCATCGCTCGGCGGTCCGGTTCCGGTACTGCTGGGGCACCCCCCGCATCGCGGAGAAC
Source organism: Streptomyces sp. NPDC032126 (assembly GCF_055580085.1). Lineage (NCBI taxonomy): Bacteria > Bacillati > Actinomycetota > Actinomycetes > Kitasatosporales > Streptomycetaceae > Streptomyces > Streptomyces sp. NPDC032126. The sequence continues at coordinate 1,750,320 of NZ_JBVIMA010000001.1, read as the reverse complement.
GCCGCCAGCACCCAACTGCTGGTCACACCGTGGATCTGCCCGAGTGCGCCGAGCGCCTTCTGGTCGTCCGGGTCCAGATGAGTGAACGAGTAGGCGACGCAGGCGGACAAGGAGCCGGTCCGGCCGCCGTCCCCGGCACCGCCGCTCGGCAACGGAGCCGTTCCGCGCAGCCCGGCCAGCAGCTTCTGCGCGCTGGTGGTCTGCAGGTGCGGCAGGGTCAGCCGCATGCTCAGCGGATGCCCGTCCAGCCACTGCATCAGCTCCGCGAACGCCACGGACTCACGGCGCCGGCGGGCATTCGGATAGGGCGCGAGGAGCTGGTCGGCGTATTCGTTGGCCTCCTCGGGCTCCAGCCCGCCCACCGCCACCCGGGCCACCGCGTCCGGTCCGCCGAGCCAGTCCTCGGTGGTGCGGCTGGTGATCACCACGGCACTGAGCCCCTCGGCCGCGATGCGGTGCAGGAACCGAAGGAATTCGGTGCGCTCCGCCTTATCCAGGGGCGGGGTGGCCTGGTGGGGGTCGGGCATGGTGTGCACGGACTCGAAGTTGTCCCAGATCAGCAGCAGCCGGTGGTCGGCCAGGAGTCGCTCGACCCGGGACCGGCCCTCGTCGCGGTCGAGCGCGGCGAAGCGGTCGCCCCACACGCGCTGTCCGATGGCGTCGATCACCGTGTCGAGGCCGAAGGAGACCAGGCCGGGCTCGAAGGAATACCAGATCACCAGGGACGGGTCGTCCACCGCGCCGGTGTCGCGGTACCAGCGCCCGAACGCCTTGGCCAGCTCGGTCTTGCCCGTCCCCCCGGGGCCGTGCAGCACCACCACCCGCTGCTGCCGGGCGGCGACGTCCAGCAGGTACAACGGCGCGTCCCGGCCGACGAACTCCCCCACCCCGGCGGGCAGTCCGTCATCGGCCGCCGCTGCCACCTCCCCCACCCCGGTCGGCAGGCCGTCACCGCCGGCCGCTGCCACCTTCCGCCGCCGGTCCGCATCGGCCGCGCCTCGACGCATGTGGTCCAGCAGGTCTCCGACCGGTTCCCGGTTGCCGCGTTCGGTGTGCAGGCCGGGGAACCGCACGTCCCCGCGTGCGTACAGCACGGGGACCATCCAGTCGGCCAGCGGCAGCGGTCCCTTGCTGGAGGGCCGCCGGTCCGCCCTCGCCAAGCGGTGACGGCCGGCTGCCACCGCCTCGGCCAGTCGGTCACCGGCGAACAGCCGCTCGTAGAAGGCGGTCATGAACTCGGCCGCCGCCACCGTGTACACGCGGTAGGCCATGGCGACCACGGCGGCCGTGCCCTCCTGCAGCAGACGGGTCGCCACCGCGGCCTCCACCCGTGAACCGACCGTGGCCGACCGGCAGGCGTTGAGCACCACCACCGGTACCCGGGCCGTGGCCAGCACGCGCGCCACCCGTCCGGCCTCCACCCAGTCAGTGCCGCCCGCGGGACCCTCGAAGGCCAGCATCCCCTGCGGGCCGTCCCCGTACGAGCCGGTCCGCTCCCAGCCGAGGCCGCCCGCTGGGCCGGCGGGCCGGCTGAAGTCGCCATGACCGTCGAAGTGCACGATCTGGAACGGCTCGCCCGCCTCCTGCGCCGTGCGCAGCACGTCCTCCAGGTTCTCCAGGGTGGGCGGGCGCAGCACCACCAGCTCCACCCGCCCGCGGACCGCCTCCAGCCGTCGCAGCAGCGGGCGGGCGATCATCCGGTAGCTCACATCCGCGGTGCCCTGCGGCCGTGAAATCACCATCAGCACCCGCAGCCGGGACCCGTCCACCCCGAACACCTGCCGCAGATCGGCAGCGGGCAGGCTGCGGGTGATCGCGGCCCCGTCCAGGACGAGCGGCGTCGGCCGGGCCGGATCGGCCATCAACTCCCAAGGCAGGCCCAGCAGATCCGCCGATGCCGAGCGCACCACGATCTCCACCGGGCCCCCGCCCCGGGCCTCCGCCCGTGCCCGCGCCCGCACCCACGCCTCACGGGCCGCACCGGAGGGAAAGGCCGCGTCGAAGATCTGCGCACCCCACGCGGGCAGCCGCGCCGCCGTCTGCGGGCCGCGCTCGCCGTACACCCCCGACGGCACCCGCAGATACTCCTCCAGATACCAGCGCAGCTCCGCCAGTTCGGCGTCCGTCAACGGCCATGTCAGGGGCACGGGACCACCCACCGTGCTGGGGTACTCGTCGGACGGGCAGCTCTGCAGCGACACCTGGCCATCCGGTAACAGGTCCACCAGCAACCGTTCCGTCGGACGTTCCGCCATATCCGCCCCTCACGTCGGTGGACGCCCCCGCCACCGTGACGCCCGCGCCGCCAACAAGTCCTGTGCGCCTACGTGATGGGCCTTACCCAGAGGACGCGCCTCCAGACGTGACGCCGGGCCTCGTCAAGGTCGCCGTCACGCATACGGGGTGTCAGGACGGGGCGAGGACGCAGAACTCGTGGCCCTCCGGGTCGGTCAGGCACGTCCAGGGGACGTCACCCTGGCCGATGTCGAGGTCGGTGGCGCCGAGGGCCCGCATCCGGGCCACTTCCTCGGCCTTGTCGTCACCGGGGTAGGGCAGCAGGTCGAGATGGACGCGGTCCGGCACCGTCTTCCCGTCGGGCGTGCGGAGGAACTCCAGATACGGGCCGACACCCTTGGCGGAGCGCAGCCGCGCGTGATCGTCGGTCACCTCGTGCAGGGTCCAGTCCAGCGCCTCGTCCCAGAACCGGGCCATGGCCCGCGGGTCCACGCAGTCGACCACCACCGCGGCGACCGGTCCGGTGTCCCGGTAGATCTCCCGGGGTTCCAGTACGCAGAACTCGTTGCCCTCGGGATCGGCGAGGACCGTCCACGGCACCTCGCCCTGGCCCACGTCGACCGGCGTCGCGCCGAGCGCCCGCAGGCGGGCGACCAACTCCGTCCGATGGGCCGCGGAGGTCGTGGCGAGATCGAGGTGCACACGGTTCTTCGTCGCCGTCTTGGGTTCGGGGACGGGAACGACGTCGATACCGACCATGACCGGGTCCGGCCACACGAGACCGCCGGCGGGGCCTACGTAGGTGGTCACGCCGGGACGGTAGGCACTCCAGCCGAGCGCCTCCGCCCAGAACCGGCCGACCGCCGAGGAATCGACCGCCTTGATGTTCACCTGAACAGGTCGCAGCGCCATGCCCGTCATCTTATGCACCCACGAACGACGTGGATACGGCCGTTCATCCGATGTATCCACGACGCCGAGACGTTACGGCGTCGTCGTGGCGTTGGCGTGACATGCATGGTTGGGCAAATACACCCGATGAATCCATTGTCAGCGGCGACATCCGCATCCTAAGGTCGCAGTGCGCCATACCTCCGATGACTGCGCCTGACAGTCGACCTGGCCACCACCTCTCGGATCAACCCCGCGCGCCAAGGGAGCTTGCCCAGTGAAACTGCTACGAGTCGGAGCCCAGGGACAGGAGCGGCCCGCCGTCCGCACCGACGACGGCCGGCTGCTGGACCTGTCCTCCGTGACTCACGACGTCGACGGGGCCTTCCTCGCTTCCGAGGGAGTCGAGCGAGCCCGCGCGGCCGTCATGGCGGGAGAGCTGCCCGAGCTGGACGCGGACGGTCTGCGGATCGGCGCGCCCCTCGCGCGCCCCGGCAAGATCGTCTGCATCGGCCTGAACTACCGCGACCACGCGGCCGAGACCGGCCTTGCGATCCCCGAGCGCCCGGTGGTGTTCATGAAGGACCCGAGCACGGTCGTCGGCCCGTACGACCAGGTCCTGATTCCCCGTCACTCGGCGAAGACCGACTGGGAGGTCGAGCTCGCGGTCGTCATCGGCCGCCGGGCCCGCTACCTGGACGGCCCCGAGGCCGCGCGGGGCGTGATCGCGGGGTATGCGATCAGCCATGACGTCTCCGAGCGGGAGTTCCAGCTGGAGTACTCGTCGCAGTGGGACCTCGGCAAGTCCTGTGAGACCTTCAACCCCCTCGGCCCCTGGCTGGTCACCGCCGACGAGATCGCCGATCCCCAGGACCTCGGCCTGCACCTGAGCGTCAACGGCGTGAAGCGGCAGGACGGCCACACCAGCGACATGATCTTCACGGTGGACCACATCGTGTCGTACCTGAGCCAGTACATGGTTCTGGAGCCGGGCGACGTGATCAACACCGGTACCCCTGCGGGCGTGGCTCTGGGTCTTCCCGGCACCCCCTTCCTGCGCCCCGGCGACACGGTCGAACTCTCCGTCGACGGCCTCGGCAGCCAGCGCCAGACTTTCACCCAAGCGTGAAAGGCAGCACGACCGTGACGGCAACTGGTGCAGCACCTGTCGATGTTCGACTACCTGGCGCTGTCCGGTACGACCGAGAACCGTGTGCTCGAGTTCGTCGACCATCTCCATGAGCGCTTCACCACGCCGGTGGTGATGCGCGACGGCCACTACACCGCGCCGCTCGCCCCCGGCTTCTCCGCCACCATGAAGGAAGACTCCATCACCGCATACCGCTACCCGCACGGCACGTTCTGGGTGGCCGACCGCGCCGCACAGGGTGGGACCGCATGACCGATCTCTCAGGACTCCGAGCCGTCGTCACCGGCGGCGCCTCCGGCATCGGGCTCGCCACGGCCCGCGCACTGGCGCAACGCGGCGCGGCGGTCGCCGTGTTCGACCTCGATCCGGACCAACTCCCCGCACCGCTGCTCGGCATCACCGCCGACGTCACGGACGACGCCTCGGTGCGCGCCGCCGTGGAACAGGCCGCCCATCGGCTCGGTGGCCTGGACATCCTCGTGAACAACGCGGGCATCGGCGCCATCGGCACCGTAGAGGACAACTCGGACGAGGACTGGCACCGCGTTCTGGACGTCAACGTCGTCGGCATGGTCCGCACCACCCGCGCCGCCCTGCCCCATCTGCGGCGCGCTGCCATGGCCCGTCCGGGCACTGCGGCGGTCGTCAACACCTGCTCGATCGGCGCCACCGCGGGCCTGCCGCAGCGCGCCCTGTACTGCGCCAGCAAGGGCGCCGTTCTCTCCCTGACGCTCGCCATGGCCGCCGACCACGTCCGCGAGGGCATCCGCGTCAACTGCGTCAACCCCGGCACCGCCGACACCCCGTGGGTCTCCCGACTCCTCGACGCCGCGGACGACCCCGAGGCCGAGCGCGCCGCCCTCAACGCCCGCCAGCCCATGGGGCGCCTGGTCACCGCCGACGAGGTCGCCGCGGCCATCGTCTACCTCGCGAGTCCGGCCGCCGCGTCCGTCACCGGCACCGCGCTCGCCGTGGACGGCGGCATGCAGGGACTGCGGCTGCGCCCGGTGGACCCGTCATGAGGGCCACCACGCTGGGCGGCAGCGCGGTAGCGGTCTCGGAGCTGGCGCTGGGCTGTGCCGCCCTCGGCAACCTCTACCACCCGGTCTCCGACGAGGCCGCCCACGCCACGGTGGACGCGGCCTGGGACGCCGGCATCCGCACCTTCGACACCGCACCCCACTACGGTCTCGGCCTGTCCGAGCGGCGGCTCGGCGCGGCACTGCGCGACCGCCCCCGGGACACGTACACCGTGTCCACCAAGGTGGGCCGGCTACTCGTGCCACATCCGCAGGGCGACGCCGGTGACGACCTCGCCCAGGGCTTCGCCGTCCCGGCCACCCACCGCCGCGTCTGGGACTTCAGCGCCGACGGGGTCCTGCGCTCCCTGGAGGCGAGCCTGGACCGCCTCGGCCTCGACCGCGTCGACGTGGCCCTCCTGCACGACCCGGACGACCACGCCGACCAGGCGTTGCGCGAGGCGTACCCGGCGCTGGAGCGGCTGCGCGCCGAAGGCGTGATCGGGGCGATCGGCGTCGGGATGAACCAGACCGCGCTGCCCGCCCGGTTCCTGCGCGAGACCGACATCGACGTGGTCCTGCTCGCCGGCCGCTACACCCTCCTGGACCACGACGGGCTGACCGAACTGCTCCCGGAGGCGGCCGCCCGCGGGCGTAGCGTCATCATCGGCGGCGTGTTCAATTCGGGGCTGCTCACCGCGCCCCGGCCCGGCGCCACCTACGACTACGCACCTGTTCAGCAGCCGGTGCTCGACCGGGCGCTGCGGCTGCAGGCGGTCGCCGAACGCCACGGCGTGCCGCTGCGGGCCGCCGCGCTGCGCTTCCCCTTCGGCCACCCCGCGGTGGCGAGCGTCCTGACCGGCGCACGGTCGCCGCAGGAGGTGCACGACACCGTGGAGCAGCTGCGACGCCCCATCCCCCGCGCCCTGTGGAACGAGCTGCGCACCGAGGGCCTGCTCGACGTGGACACCCCCGTTCCGCCGACTACGTCGACCGGGCCGGCCGCATCGCCGAAGGAGCCGTCATGAGGGTGGCCCTGCGGCGCCTGCGCATCGACCTGCCCGCCCCGCCCCGGAAGTCACTGCGCGCCTGGTGGCGCCGTACGAGAACACCCACGCGAGAAGACGGCCGTACAGCGGCGGGAGGGAAGCGATGACGACGAACGACCGCGAGCGGGTCCTGAGCGCGGGCCGGGGAACGCTGTCCGGTGTTCCCGGCTCCGAGCGTCCCGATGACCGGCCACCTGCGCACGGTCGCCGCGCCGACCACGCGGTGGACGACATCGTCGGGCTGTTCGCCGAGCGTGCCGCCGAGTACCGCGCCACGGTCGTCCGGGTTCCGGCGTCCGATGCCGGGGCCGCCATCGTTCGCGCGCGCTCGCCCTTACCGGAGCACGGTCCCTCCCCGACGCTGCTCCCGGACCAGCACATCTGCCTGGTCCGAGCCGATCAGATCGCACCCGACGTGCCCGAGGCGCTCCCCCGCCTCGACCCGTCCCGGCCGCTGACACTGATCTCGGACCCCTCGGCGACGAGCGACCTGGCCGCGCCGCAAAGCCGGCCTTGAACGGACGCGAGCCGCGCTCCGTCAGCGCCCTGCCCATCGGGCGCCACACGGCATGGCGGTGGTCAGCCTCGTAGCCTCGATGTCATGAAGCTCGTGCGTAACGTGATCGTATTCGACGCGGCCGATCTGCCTGCCGAGAGCGCGTTCTGGGCCGGGATCTTCGGCGGGCACGTCGTAGAGGACGAGGCATGGCACAGCGTTGTCGACGCCGATGGGCAGTGGCGGATCGGCGTACAGCTGGCACCCGACCACGTTCCTCCTGAGTGGCCGCACGGAGTCCCTCAACAAGTGCATCTCGACCTGCACGTCGAGGACCCACGAGCCGCGCACGAAGAGGCGATCGCCCTCGGTGCCCGCCTGCTCCAGCCGGCTCCTGACCTGGACAGCGAGGAAGGCCATCAGGTGTACGCCGATCCGGCCGGACACCCGTTCTGCATCGGCTGGGGGCACCCGTCCCAAGAGGCGCTCGCCGCATTCGTCGCCGACAGGTTCCAGCGAAAGAACCACGCTCGCGGGTAGGGCTTCTTTCTACGCCTCGGCAGCCCCGCGACCAGCGGCGGCCTGGGAACCGAACCCGAGCTATCCGAACAGGCGCCGCTGGATCTCCCGCCGGTAGTCCTCCAGCGTTCTGTCGAGATGGGCCGCCGTGGCCTCGGCCGCCTCATCGGGCCGGCCGTCCCGAATGGCCCGGTAGATCACCTCATGCTCCACGACGGCGGACTCGGTGCCTTCACCGAGGTGGTCATGGATCCCGATCGCGCTGGACTGCCGCTGAAGGCGTCGCGCGTCACGCACCGCGCTGACGAGGAAGGCATTGTGCGAGGCCGCGGCCACGGCCCCGTGGAAGTCCTCGTCCGCCTGGTTGAACTCCTCGACCTGACCGTGGACGAAGCCGTGCCGGCACCGCTGCATGGCCACCTCGATGGTCCGCAGCTCGGCGGGCGTGGCACGGGTGGCGGCCAGACTGCTCGCGGCCATCTCCTGAACCCTGCGGAACTCGAACAGCATGAACACGTGATCGAGGTCGACCGGGCGGAAGAAGCCGCCCCAGCGGCTGGTGACGAGCATGCCCTCGTCGTCCGCGACGAACAGTCCGCGCCCTTTGTGTGCCCGGACCCGGCCGAGCGCCGAAAGGATCTTCACGGCCTCCCGTACCACGGCCCTGCTGGTGTTCAGCCTCTGGGCCAGGTCGTTCTCCGTGGGCAGCCGGTCACCCGGCACCAGACGCGACTCGGCGATGAACTCGAGAATCCGCTCCGCCACGACCTCGTAGCCGGGCCGGTACTCGGGCCGCGCGTCCGCGCCGTTCACCGTCGCTGCCGCAGCGGGAGGGGCCTGCGGCGGCGAGGCGGCTTCGGTCGCGGGTGTGTCGTTCATCTGTCCTGCCTTCGGGATGACTGCTGCGAGGGCGGTTGATCGATGTGGAGCCGTGCTCATCGTACCCCAACTCCATAATGAGTCGTACTCATCCTGCGAAGGGCTCTACCGCAGAGTTGCGGTACGAATACACCGCATACGCGACATGTAGGGCTCTATCTCATGCCGGTACGGGGTACCAGCCGTAGATCGCAAGGAAAAGGGCTGCTCACACCCTTGACGGATCCCTTGATAAGGCGCCTAATTTTTTCCGCGACGGCAAGCGGCACGGCCGTCCGCGGTCCCCGACGCCCGACCGGTACGGCCCGGCGTCGCCCAACCACGCGCCACCTACCCGCCTGCTCGTGGCGCCCTGTGAAACCAGTGGAGTCGCACATGACCGTCAACAAGCCTTCGACCGGCCAGGAGAGAGCGTCCAGCAAGAGGCGTGCGACGTTGCTGGCCGGCTGCGCGGCCACCGTGTTGCTGACCGTGACGGCCTGTGGTGGCGGCGCCACGGGTACGACGAACAAGGACGGCTTCGCCCAGGTGCCGCAGAAGGACGGCGCGCTGACCGTCTGGGTGGACGCCACCCGCGTGGCGGCCGCGAAGCTGTACCAGAAGCAGCACCCGGACGTGAAGCTGAACATCGTCACCTACGACGGCGACGCCAACGGCTCCAACTACCTCCAGACCAAGGTCCAGCTGTTCAACCGCACCGGCAAGGGCTGGCCGGATGTCGTCTTCAGTTCCCAGAACAACGAGGCTTCCTGGGCGGTCGACCAGAACTTCGCCGCTCCGCTCAACAAGGGCCTGTTCCCGCAGGCGACCCTGGGGCAGTTCGCCCAGGGCGCCAACGACGTCTGCACCGTCAACGGCACCCTCTACTGCCTGCGCAACGACCTCTCCCAGGCCGTGCTCTGGTACAACGCGCCGCTGCTGAAGCAGTTCGGCTACACGGTGCCGACGACGTGGGAGGAGTACCAGGCGCTCGGCGAGAAGGTGGCCAAGGAGCACCCCGGCTACCTGGTGGGCGACGCGGGCGACTCCTTCACCCCCGAGATCTACCTGTGGGCGAGCAAGTGCGGCGCCAACCACATCACCGGCCCGAAGGCTGTGTCCGTGAACACCAGCAGCGAGGCCTGCACCAAGATGGCCAAGCTGATGGACGTACTGATCCAGAACAAGTCCATGTCCATCACCGGGGTGTTCAGCACCGACTTCGGCAAGAACAAGGCCAACAAGGTCCTGCTCATGCCGGGCCCCGCCTGGTACGGCGGCGCGCTGTTCGAGGGCACCTTCAAGACGCCGGCCAAGCAGATCGCGGCCGCGCCCATCCCGCAGTGGAAGGGCGAGACCGCGCCGTCCACCGGCAACGTCGGCGGCGGCACCTGGCTGCTGTCCCAGCACTCCCCGCACATCAAGGCGGCCACCGACTTCCTGAAGTGGGTCACCACCGACAACGCCTACCAGGGCGAGAAGGCGCCGGGCTTCCCCGCCTACGCTCCGGCCGCCGAGGTCTGGCTGAAGGGGCAGAACGCCTCCGGCTACTACGCCAGTGACCTCAGCGCCCTCAAGGACGCCTCCTCCCAGGTCTGGAACGGCTGGGGCTCGGGCCAGTTCAGCCAGGAGGCCATCTGGGCCGCCACCGTCAAGCCCGGCCTGACCCAGGGCAAGAGCGTCGTCTCGATGCTGCCCGCCTGGCAGGACTCCATCGTCAAGTACGCCAAGTCCAACGGATACAAGGTCTCCCAGTGACCCCCACCCACGCCCCGGCCGGCTCCGCCACCCGGCGCCCTCGCGGCACCGCACGGCAGAGCCGGGCCGGTATGGTCTTCGTCGCCGCCTACGTGGTCCTGCTGGTCGCCTTCGGCGTCCTTCCGACCGCCTACGCGATCTACTTCGCCTTCACCGAGGCCGGGGGCAAATTCACCGGCTTCGGCAACTTCGTCACCACGGCACAGGACTTCCGCTTCGCGGACGCCGTGGGCCACGTCGCCGTCTACCTCGCCTTCTGGCTGCTGTCCCTGGTGGTGTTCGTGGTGGCCCTGGCGCTGCTGCTGCACCGCCTGACCTCGGCTCCCGCCAGCAAGGCGCTGCGTTTCCTCTACTACATCCCGGGAGCGCTCGCCGGCGCCGCGAGCGTGCTGGTGTGGCTGTTCATGCTCGACCCGACGGTCAGCCCCGTCAGTTCCCTGCTGGACGCGCTGGGCTTCGACACGTTCGGCGAGGTGATCGCGCCGGGCAACCTGCCCGTGCTGTTCACGATCATCGCGTTCTGGACCGGCGCGGGCGGGTGGATCGTCGTCATGTACGGGGCGCTCAACAACATCCCCAGTGATGTCATGGAGGCCGCGCGCATCGACGGCGCGGGCGCCTGGCAGACCGCCTGGCACATACAGATCCCCATGCTGCGCAAGTGGATCGTGTACATGGTGATCCTGGCGTTCGCGGGCGGCGCCCAGCTCTTCGTGGAGCCGCAGCTGCTGTCCCTCGCCAGCGTGGGGGTGGCCGGACGCGACTACTCGCTCAACCAGCTGACGTTCGACTTCGCCTTCCAGATGAACAACATCAACGGCGCCGCCGCGGTCTCGGTGGAGCTCCTGGTCGTCAGCGTGTCGGCCGCCGCAGTATTCGTCGCACGGTCGGGGTTCTTCGATGCCGAATAAGTCCTCTGCCCTCCCGGTCGCCGCCACCCGACGTGCGGAAGGGGAATCACGCGGCACGAGCCGCACGCACCACCCGGCTCCGGAGCGGCGGCGCCCCCGTCCCCAGCGGCGCGTGGCGTCCCGGCTGCTGACCGGCACCGTACTGGCCGTGTTCGCGGTGTTCTTCGTCCTGCCGGTGCTCTGGCTCGTCCTCGCGGCGACCAAGACCGACCAGCAACTGGTCCACGGCAACCCGCTCTCCTTCGGCTCCTGGCACGCGCTGAAAGCCAACTGGCACGCGCTCACGGCGTTCCAGGACGACGCCGTCATGCAGTGGCTGGGCAACTCGGCCCTCTACGCGGTGATCTCGCTGGTCATCACGCTCGCCGTCGCCGTACCCGCGGGATACGCGCTGGCGATGACCGAGTTCCGCGGCCGGCACACCCTGCTGATCGCGACCCTGGTCGTGATGCTCATGCCGAACGCCACCCTGGTGGTGCCGCTGTTCCTGGAGATCAACGCGGTGCATCTGATCGGCACCATGTGGTCGATCATCCTGCCGTACTCGTTCTACCCGTTCGGCGTGTATCTGACGTACATCTACTTCACCACCGCCGTCCCCAAGGACCTGCTGGCGGCGGCACGGATCGACGGCTGCTCGGAGTTCCGCGTCTTCTGGCACGTCGCGCTGCCGCTGGCGACGCCGGTCATCGCGCTCGTGGGCTTCTTCAGCTTCGTCGCCAACTGGACCAACTACTTCCTGCCGTACGTCATGCTCCCCGAGAGCGACCAGATGCCCATCCAGGTGGGCGTCGGCACCCTGCTCAGCAACGTGCCGTCCTTCAACCCGGCCGTCGGCGACCTGGCGATCGAGCGCCCGCAGCTGGCTCTGGCGACGCTCGTGGCGATCACGCCCGTGCTGATCGTCTTCCTCTTCGCCCAGCGCTTCCTGGTCAGCGGGATGCTCGCCGGCGCCACGAAGGAATGACACCGGCCTCGCCCGCCCGGCCGTCGTCCCCGGCGTGCGCCGCCCATGCCGCCCGCCCCGAACGGAGATCTCCCATGCCCTTCAGCCCCGCCGACCGCACGTCGGCCGATGACGCCCCCAGCGACCAGCCGGTCGCGCCACCCGAGATCGAGGCGGGGGTGCCGCTGCTCGAACCACCCGGCTGGGCCGTCGCCCAGCGCGCCCTGTTCGACCTCCTCGACCACGCCTGGCGGCGCTTCGCCCGCGACTTCACCGGCCCGGACGGACGCCTGAACTACGACGGCCCGCTGACCACCCGCGACGGCGTCGACGACTTCTATGAGGTGTTCTTCAACTGGCCCCAGCTGTACCTCCTCGGCGGCGCCGACGACCTGCTGCCCGCCAGCGAGAAGCACTGGGAGGGCGTCACCCGGCAGCTCACCGAACTGAACATGCTGCGCGACGAGTACGAGCGCGGCTACGACTGGTTCCACCAGGGCGAGAGCCTGCTGCTGCTCTACTTCCTGTGCATGGCCGCCCCCGACCGCTGGCGTGAGCGCGCCCTGCGCTTCGCCGAGCTGTACGTCGACCCGGCCAAGGGCAACTACGACCCCGCCCACCGCATCATCACCCGCCCGCACAACGGCAGCGACCCCGACCGCACCGGCCTGTTCGACGGAGACGTCTACCCCTGGCTGCTGAAGGAGGCCGAGACCTACGGCTTCCCGCTCGACTGGATCCCCGAGGCCGCGAACGGCCCCTTCCCCCTGTCGGCGGACCCGCGCCTGGGCGACCAGATGCGCGACCGGATGGGCGTCGGCGACACCGCGGTGAACCTCGCCGCGGCCGGGCTGGTCCTCAACGCCTGGATCCTGTCCGGCGAGGAGCGCTACCGCGACTGGATCGTCGAGTACGTGGGCGCGTGGCGGGAGCGCACCGAGGCGAACGGCGGTCTCGTCCCGGACAACGTCGGCCCGGACGGCGGCGTCGGCAGCCTGCTGGAGGGCCGCTGGTACGGCGGCCACTACGGCTGGTCCTGGCCGCACGGCTGGCACAGCGTGGGCCACGCGGCCTGTGTGGCGGCGCTCGCGGCGGCCACGGTCACCGGCGACGACGACTACCTCTCCATGGTGGCGACCTCGCTCGACACCCTCATCGGCCACGCCAAGGTGATGCCCTACACCGAGGCGGACTCCAGCCTGCCCTCCAAGTGGGCGGTCGAACTCGGCCCCGACGACGTCCACACCCCCACCCCGCACCTGCCGTTCCGGCACAACGACTCGGGCTGGTTCGACTACAACCCGGCCACCCCGCCGGTCCCGGTCGCCCTGTGGCACCACACGGCCTCCGACGCCGACCGCGCCCGGCTGGAGCGGCTGCGCGAGGCCGACGGCATCGACTGGCGCACCCTCCGGCCCTTCCGCGCCAAGGAGGAGTCCGGGCACGAGAAGGCGTGGTTCGCCTTCCTCGCCGGTGACGACCCCGGCTACCCCGAGCGCATCCTCGCCACCGCCCAGGCCCAGGTCCGCCACCGCCTGCGGCGCATCGACCGCTACCGCGACCTGGACGTGCCCGAGGCCGACATCCACGTCTGGCAGCTGTGCAATCCGGTGGTCACCGAGGCCCTCGTCCAGCTGACCTGGGGCGGCCCCCAGGTGCTCTACAACGGCGGTCTCCAGCAGGCCCGGCTGCGCTACCACGACGCCGAGGCCCGCCGCGCCGGTCTGCCTCCGGAGGTGGCCGCCCTGGTCACCTCCATCGACCCCGAGGCCACCACCGTCGAACTGGTGAACCTCTCCCCCGAGACGGACCGCACGGTGATCGTCCAGGCGGGCGCCTTCGCCGAGCACACCATCACCGCCGTCCGCTACACGACCTGCGAGGACGACGGCTGGATCGGCGACATGTACGACTACGGCCACACCGAGCCCGTCGTCACCGAGGCGGAGCGGAGCTGCGACAGCGCCTTCCTGACGGTCCGGCTGCCCGCCTCCACCCGCATCCGGCTCACCCTGAGCCTGCGGCTGCGCGCCCACACCCCCAGCTACCGGACCCCCTTCACCCCTCAGGAGGGTGCGTGATGGAACGCATCGCCCAGACCATCAGACTCCGGCCCGAGCACCGGGAGAAGTACCTCGACCTCCACTCGGCCGTCTGGCCGGGCGTCGAGGCCGCCCTGCACCGGGCGAACATCCGCAACTACAGCATCTTCCTGCACGGCGATGTGCTGTTCGCCTACTTCGAGTACCACGGCGACGACTTCGCGGCCGACATGGCCGTCCTGGAAGCCGACCCCGAGACCCAGGAGTGGTGGAAGCTCACCGACCCCTGCCAGGAGCCCTGGCCCGACCAGGGCGACTCCCGCCAGTGGACGCCCCTCACCGAGATCTGGCACCTGAGCCCGCCCCCCGGGACCCCGTCATGACCGCCACCCCCGTCCCCGGCATCGTCGACGCCCACCACCACCTGTGGGACCTCGACCAGCGTCCGCAGTCCTGGCTCGACGACCCCGACCTGACCACGATCCGCCGCACCTTCACCCCCGACGACCTGCGCACCACCGCCACCCGCACCATCGCCGGCCGCCGTCTGCACAGCACGGTGGCCGTGCAGTGCATCCCGGACGTGGCCGAGACGGAGGACCTGCTCGCCCTCGCCGAGCACGAGCCGCTGATCGGGGCGGTGGTCGGCTGGGCGGACCTGACATCGCCGGCGATCGGCGAGGTGCTGGACCGGTTGCTCGCCGGGCCGGGCGGGACGTATCTGCGGTCCCTGCGCCACCTCGTCCAGGGCGAGACGGACCCGGGGTGGCTGCAACGCCCTGATGTGGAGCGGGGGTTGGCGGCCGCCGGGGACCGCGGGCTCTGCTACGACGTGCTCGTCCGCAGCCACCAGCTCGACCAGGCGATCCGGCTGGCGGAGCGTTTCCCCGAGCTGCCCCAGGTGCTCGACCACGCGGGCAAGCCGTCGATCGCCGACGGTGACCTGGACGACTGGGCAGGCCGCATACGTCTGCTGGCCGCACATCCGCACGTGGTCTGCAAGGTGTCGGGGCTGATCACCGAGGCCGACCACGAGAAGTGGACCATCGCCGACATCCGCCCGGTGTGGGACGTCCTGCTGTCGGCCTTCGGCCCCGACCGCCTGATGTTCGGCTCGGACTGGCCGGTCGCGAACCTCGCGGGCGGCTGGAACCGCTGGGCCGCCACCGTGGACGACCTGCTCGACGGTTGTTCCGCCACCGAGATCGACGCGGTGCTGGCCGCCACCGCGACCGCCTTCTACCGCCTCCCCGCCCGCGGCTGACCCTGACCTTCGACGCTCGTGCTGAAGACCGTGTCACCCCACTGACAACACCCCCGGAGCCGCCGCATGAACGCATTCCCGACTGCCCGCGCCCACCACAGGAGGGGCAGACGATGAAGCCCGCCGCCTCCACCCGCCGCACGATGTCAGCAGCGCTCACGACCGCTCTCTCCGCGGCCCTGCTGACCTCCCTCACGACGCCGACCCCGGCCTCGGCCGCGACCCAGGCGACCTACTACGTCGCCCCCGACGGAAGCGACGCCAACCCCGGGACGATCACCGCGCCGTTCAAGACCCTGCAGCACGCCCGGGACGTCGTGCGCACGGTCAACGACAACATGACCGGAGACATCACCGTCTATCTCCGCGGCGGCACCTACCCGGTGAGCAGCACCATCGGCTTCACGTCGGCCGACTCCGGGACGAACGGCCACCATGTCGTGTACGCCGCCTACCAGAACGAGAAGCCGGTGCTGAACGGCGGCGTCCAGGTGTCCGGTTGGACCCAGCACAGCGGGAACATCTGGAAGGCCACGCTGGACCGCGACGACAAGCTCCGCGCGCTCTACGTCAACGGCAAGCGCGCCCAGATGGCCTCCAAGACTATCAACTCGGCCGGATGCTACGGGACTTACTCCATCACGGCGGGCCAGGCTCCCTGGGCCTGGGAGTCGGGTTCGCAGTGCGACGGAGCCAAGTACAGCCTCTCCGACCTGCCCGCCGTCGCCTCCAACCAGGACGACGTCGAGATCAAGTCGATGAGCACCTGGAACACGGCCATCGTCGGAGTCCGCCAGATCACCACGAGCTCGGACGGCGCCAACCGCGTGGCCCTGTTCCAGCAACCTGGCGCGGCCATGGCCCAGGGGTCGGCGTACGCGGGCTTCGTCGCCGGCAGCGGCAGCCACACGATCATGAACGCGTTCGAGTTCCTGGATCAGCCCGGCGAGTTCTACTTCGACAAGGCGAAGCACACGGTCTACTACTACAAGTCCGGCTCCGAGGACATGTCGACGGCGCAGGTCTTCGCGCCGAACCACGTGTCCACCCTCATCAGGATCGGCGGCACGTCCACGACCGACCACGCGCGGAACATCACGTTCTCCGGGCTCACGATCGAGCACTCCGACTGGAACCTGGTCAACGTCGCGGGCTCCGTCTTCCGGCAGGGCCAGCAGGGCAACGCCAGCACCAACGTGTACGCCAGGAAGAACTTCCACGCGTACACCTACCGCAACGTCGACCTGCCACCGGCCGCCGTCCAGATCGAGAACGCCGACGGGATCGTCCTGTCGCGCAACACCGTTCAGCACACCGGCGCCGACGGCATCACCCTGGCCAACGACGTGACGGACTCGCAGCTGACCGGCAACGTCACGAACGACATAGCCGGATCCGCCCTCACGGTGGGGCACCCGCAGCACGTGTACATCGGTGACTACACCTCGACCAACAACGAGAAGTACCCGGTGAACGTCGAGGGCGTCTGCAAGAACATATCGATCACGGACAACTACCTCGACGACAGCGCCGTGTTGTTCCAGGGATCGAGCGCCGTGTCGGCGTACTTCGTGGACTCCCTGTCCGTGCAGCACAACCGGATCGAGAAGTCCCCTTGGGCGGGCATCACCCTCGGCTGGGGATGGTGGAACTTCGACGGATCGACGAGCTCCGTCAATCCCGGGAACCCCACCACCACGGCCAGGAACAACACCGTCAAGTACAACGAGCTCGTCGACACCATGCAGGTGCTCGGCGACTCCGCTCCGATCTACACGCTGGGCAGCCAGCCGGACACCGAGATCAGCAACAACTACATCCAGGGTGTGCCGGCCGGCCACAAGTACGGAATGCACCCGGATGAGGGTTCCGCCTTCCTCAACGAGCACGACAACGTCCTCGACGTGGACCCGAAGGTCGCGTACACCATCAACTCCGGCACCTGGGGGCGGCAGCACGACCTCACCATCACCAACACCTACGGCACCCTCAACAAGATCTTCAGCAAGAGCGTCCCGAACAGCACCATTCAGGACGTGCGGGCGTACCCGGACAAGGTGTGGCCGTCGCAGGCGTACAGCATCGCCGTGAACGCGGGCCTCGAGGACGCCTACAAGGACCTCGTCCCCCGCAGCAGTGTGGCTCTGCAGGACTACGCCCTGCCCGCCGGCACGTTCACCGGCAACGGCATCTCGTCCATCCCCGTCCGCCCCCTCGGTGACGCGACCAGGACGCTGTGGCTGGCCCCCTCCGGTACGACGACGTTCGCCGTCGGCCCCACCATGACGAAGGCGGCCGGAACCGCGACGACCATCGCCGTCCCGGCGAAGCCCGGCGACTACCGCCTCTACGTCGTGGACGCCCAGGGCAACGCGTCCGCCGCGTCGAAGGCGCTCGTCCGGCAGCGATGGACCTACGTCGACGACAAGGACTCCGGCCTCACCTACTCCACCAGCTGGTCGAACTGGAACGACTCCAAGGACTTCAACGGATCCGAGAATTACACCAACAGGGCGGGCGACTCCGTCCAGTACGCGTTCACCGGCTCGGGAGTGCGCTACCTCAGCATGAAGCAGCCCAACATGGGCAAGGTCGATGTCTACCTGGACGGCACCCTGGCGCAGTCCGGCATCGACGCCTATGCCTCGACGGTGACCAAGCAGGTGCTGCTGTTCGAGAAGACGGATCTCGCCGTGGGTCCCCACACGATCAAGGTCGTGTGCACCGGAACGAAGAACACGGCCTCTTCCAACACCGTCTGCGCCCTGGACGCGTTCGCCTCCCTCTCCTTCCCCACCCCGAGCGTGCTCTACAAGGTCGTCAACAAGAACAGCGGCAAGGTGATCGACGTCTCGGGCGCATCCACCGCCGCAGCGGCGAACGTCATCCAGTGGAACGACACCGCAGGGCAGAACCAGCGCTGGCTGTGGGTCCCGGTCGGTGGCGGCAGCTACGAGATCGTCAACGAGAACAGCGGTCAACTCCTGGACGTCACCGGCGGGTCCACCGCGGACGACGCGACGATCATCCAGCAGCCCGACAACAACGCCGCGAGCCAGCACTGGACCCTGACCGCCGCCGGAAACGGCTACTACAAGATCAAGAACGCGAACAGCGGCAAGCTGCTCGCGGTGTCCGGCTCCTCGACATCGGTCGGCGCCCAGCTCGTGCAGACGACGGACACCAACGCCAACAGCCAGCTGTGGCAAGCCGTGGGCTCGGACTGACTCCCTGGAAGGAGGGACATCGTGGACATCACCAGAAGACAGCTCGGCCGGCTCGCCGCAGTCGGCACCGGGGCCCTCCTGCTGCCGGGTCTGCTGCCCGCCGGCAGGGCCGCGGCGGCCACACCTCCCGCCGGCACGTGGGGGGACCAGGGCGACGGCACGTACGTCAACCCCGTCCTCCCGGGCGACTTCAGCGACTGGGACTGCATCCGGGTCGGCACCGACTACTACGGCATCACCAGCACGTTCGGGTACTCGCCCGGCGTGGCCGTCCTGCACTCGAAGGACCTGGTCAACTGGCAGACGCTCGGCGGCGCGGTCAGTGATGTGACCCAGATCGGCCCCTTGCTCAACTGGGACAAGATGAACCGCTACGGCCGTGGCGTGTGGGCCGGAGCCATCCGCTACCACGCGGGTCGGTACTGGGTGTACTTCAACACCCCCGACGAAGGCTTCTTCATGACGTCGGCCGCGTCGCCGGAAGGGCCGTGGGACCCGCTGACGGCGGTGTGGCGGACCTCCGGCTGGGACGACCCGTGCCCGTTCTGGGACGACGACGGCCAGGGCTATCTGGTCACCTCGCACTACTCGGACGGCTACAAGATCAACCTGTTCAAGCTGTCCGAGGACGGCAAGTCACTGGTCGGCTCGCCCACGGTCATCCACCAGTCGTCGGGCAGCGAGGCCAACAAGCTGTACAAGATCAACGGCCTCTACTACCACCTGTACAGCGAGGTGAAGTCCGAGGGCCGGGTGCTGATGATGAACCGCGGCTCCAGCCTCTACGGCCCGTTCGAGACCAAGCAGCTGGAACACGTCAACGCCTCCGTGGACCGCGAACCCAACCAGGGCGGGCTCGTGCAAACCCCGGACGGCGCCTGGTACTTCGTGACCCACCACGGCCACGGCGCCTGGGAGGGGCGGCCGCTGTCCCTGCTCCCGGTGACCTGGGTCGACGGCTGGCCCATCCTGGGCCAGGTGGGCACGGACGGCATCGGCACCATGGTGTGGACGGGCAAGGTGCCCGCCGGCGGCACACCCGGCCTGCCCGTCGACGCACTGCCCCCCGTGGTGACCAGCGACCTGTTCACCGACACCCGCATCAAGCCTCAGTGGGAGTGGTACTACCAGCCGCGCGCGGGCTATTGGTCGCTCACCGAGCGCCCTGGCTATCTGCGGCTGAAGGCGTTCGCCCCGCTGGCGACCGACAATCTGACCAAGGTCGGCAACACCCTCACCCAGCGAGTACTGCGTACCGCGGGCGGCGCGACGGTGACCGTCCGCCTCGAACTGGCCGGCCTCGCCGACGGCCAGCACGCCGGACTGTGCCACTACGCCGCCACCTACGCCGGGTTGGGAGTCCGGCGCTCGGGGACCACCACCACGATCGCGCACAACGCCGGCGGAACCCTGACCGACGGACCGGTGGTCACGCAGAACGCCCTGTGGCTACGCACCACTTGGGACGTCAACGGGGTCAGTCAGTTCTCCTACAGCCTCGACGGAACGACGTTCACCTCGTTCGGCGCCACCTACCAGCTCACCTGGGGCGGTTACCGCGGTGACCGGGTCGGCCTCTACACCTACAACCCCAACAACACCGGTTACGTCGACGTGGACTCGGTGCAGTACACCGTCGCGCCCACCAGGGCCTACAGGTGCGTCAGTGTGCGCAGCGGCAAGGTCGCCGACGTCTCCGGCGGCTCCAAGACGGACGGCGCCTCCGTGATCCAATACACCGACAAGGGCGTACCGAACCAGCAGTGGGCCTTCCAGTCCACCGGCGACGGCTACCACACCATCATGTGCGTCAACAGCGGCAAGGTCCTCGACGTGGCGGGGTCCTCGACGGCGGACGGCGCGCGGGTCGTGCAGATGCCCGCCGACGGCCGGACCAGCCAGCAGTGGCTGCTGCGTCCCGTGACCGGTGGCGTGTTCGTCGTGGTCAACCGCAACAGCGGCAAGGTCCTTGACGTCAGCGGAGGCAGTACGGCCGACGGTGCCGCGCTGATCCAGTACTCCGACAGGGGCAGCACCAACCAGCAGTGGACCTTCTCCCGCGTCACCGGCTAGTGCACAGGCGGCGGGGCCGGAAAGCCATGGCTTTCCGGCCCCGCTGTCTTGTGCCCGGCGTCGGGTCACCCGGTCACTGAATCGTCCAGGTCTGGTTGGACTGGTTCAGGGGCATGTACTGGCTGATGGTGGCTCCGTTGGCCGTCGATCCGCCGCCGACCTCCAGGACCTGCCTGCTCTCGAAGTTGCGGATGACGTACCCACCGCTGACCGGCTCGAAGTACCACAGCTGGTTGCTGCCGCCGTTGTAGCCGTACTGCTGCACCGCGGTCTCCCTCCAGTGGCTGGCCCAGCCGAAGTCGAGGACCTTGCCGCTGTTGCGGTTCACGATCCTGAAGAGCTGACCGCTGACCGGGACGATGCTCCACTGCTGGTTGGCTCCACCGGTGCTCGGCCACTGGATGACGCTCCCGCCGTCGGCGGTGGACCCGCCGGAGACGTCCATCAGCAGTCCGCTGTTGACGTTCTTGATCGTGTAGTACGTCGACGGGTTGGTGTTCGGCGTAGCGGTCGCGTCCTCCAACGCGCCGCCGGCCTGCTGCACGCTGAAGTCCGCGATGAAGAAGTACGCGCCGTCGGTCTTGGCGACCCGCACGTAGCGGAACTTCTGGCGGACGTCGATGTCGCCGGTGAGTGTCGAGGCGAGCGGCAGGTTGTCCGTCTGGCGTCCTATGACGGTGTAGGTGCCGAAGGACGGGTCGTTGGAGGCCCGGATCTCGAAGTGGCCGCGGGTCTCGGACTGGTCCAGGTCCTGCCGGGTGGTCAGGGAGAACTGTCCGAGCTGGTAGGCCTGCCCGAGGTCGACCTGCCACCAGGCCGAGGTGTCGCTGCCGGTCGGCGACCAGCCGGTCGAGCCGTTGTTGTCGTCGGCGTTCGCCGCCGTCCAGCCCGAGCCGTACACCGAGGACGAGGACGCCGGCTTGTTGTAGGCGAGGTTGAGCTTCGCGGCCAGCCCCTGGTAGGCGGGCTCGAGACCGGAGGCCTTGATCACCGAGTCGCCGGAGGTCGTGTTGTTGGTGAGCGTGACGTGGGTGCCGTTGCGGTTCTGGTTGATGAATCCGTCCGTGCGCGACAGCACGTTGTTCGACAGGGTCATGTTGTCCGACCCCTCGTCCGTGTAGAGGCCGGCCACCGCCGATCCGCAGGCGGCCGGCGTACGCAGCACGTCGTGGATGTAGTTGCCGTTGAAGACCGTGCCCGGGTCGTTGGAGAGGTGATAGATACCGGCGGAGTCGCACAGCCGGTTCATCACGTTGCCGATCCGGTTGTAGCTGACGCTGTTGTTGCCTTCGGCGTTGGCCGCCGACTGCCAGCCCCAGCCCAGCGAGATGGCGGCCCATGGGGCGTCGGAGATGTCGTTGTGGTCGATGGTGGTGCTGTTGACGAAGCCCGCGTCGATGCCGGCGGTGCCCAGGTAGTCCTCGCCGATCCGGGTGATCAGGTTGTTCTTCACGGTGACGTTCTTGACCACCTCCCGGGCGTCCTCACCGGCCGGTGAGGTGGGCGGGTCGTAGACGGTGTGGTACTCGACGGTCGGGTCGGAGAACTTGCCGACCATGATTCCGTTGCCGGCGATGTCGTGGACGAGGTTGCCGGTCACGGTGCTGCCGTGCACGCCGTGGTGCAGGTCGAGGGCGGTGGCACCCATCTGGGTGAAGGTGTTGCCGGTGAAGGAGACGCGGTCGGCGTCGGCGACCTGGACTCCGGCCGGCGGCCTGCCTACGTACTGGTTGTTGGAGGTGTCGGCGGAGAGGTTGTAGTTGCCGCCCTGGCCGTTGAGGTAGCCATTGTTCGTCGCCTCCATCCAGGTGGTCTGGGCGAAGGTGATGCCGGAGAAGCGCAGGTCGTGGGCGGGACTGTCGAGGTTCGTGCCCTTGATGTCGAAGAGCGTCTTGAGCGTCGGCGCCTGCACCGTGGCCGTGGACATGTCCTCGCCGGGGCGGGGCTTGTAGTAGACGGTCTGCGCGGCCGTGTCGACGTAGAACTCGCCCGGTTCGTTGAGGAATTCGTGGGCGTTCTCGAAATGCAGGGGAGAGCCGCTGGAGAGGACCGGGAAGGGGCGCGGGAACAGGATGCCCGCCTCGTGGTCCTGGATCGACACGTCGGCGATGCCGTTGGCGGAGCTGATCGACTTCAGCCGCAGGTAGCTCTCGCCCCACTGGGTTTCCAGCATCAACTCGACCTGGCTCAGGTGGTTCCAGTTGGAGACCTGCGAACTGAGCACCTTGAGCAGCTTGTTGGTCTTGTCGCTGCCCTGCAACTGGAAGTCCGAGCCGACGTCGGGGAAGCGGGCCCGGTTGGCGCGGACCCCGTTGACGTACAACTGCCGGAAGTCGAGGCTGCCCACGGACGCCTTGTACTCGCCGTTCGCGGCCGCGGTCCAGCCGGTGATCGCCTTGCCGCCGCTGATCACGGGCGTCTCGCCGTTGTACGCCTGGTAGACGACCGTGTGGCCGTTCGTGCCCGAGTCACTGGTGCCGAAGGTGATCGGTGCGGTGAGGGGGTAAGTGCCTCCACGCAGGTTCACGACGATGTCGTCGGACATGTTCGCATTCACCGCTCGGACCGCGGCCTGGGCGGCCTGGATGGTCTTGAACGCTGCGGCGGTGCTGGTGCCCGAGTTGCTGTCACTGCCATTGACAGGGTCGACGTAGAAGTTCGTCGTGGCCGCGTAGGCGGGTTGAGCGGGCAGCACGGCCGCGAAGACGACAGCCGCCGCTGCGAGCGCTTTGACCGTCCCCGCGCCGATGCGTAGGGGTCTCATCTGTGGTGTCCCTCCTCCAAGCCCTGGCTTCCTGTGAGTTGCATTTATCAATGCGAGAGGGCACACCCGTCAAGACAATAGGCAGACTTATTTTCAACTGGAGCAACATGGATGACACACGGACATGGCAGGCGCGACGCTGTGCGCTCCGCCTACGACAGCCAATCAATGCAGGTAGCAGGCCTGTGACGATCGCCCCCCGACCGCATCCCACTCAACCTGCACAACGAAACAGCCTTCCCAAATGAGTAGTACTCATTTCCCGGGGGCCGCTGCCGGGGGCGCTGCGTGTGCGCGCGGTTGGGCAGCGGCCCCGAGCCTCTGCCGGAGCCTTCAGCGGTCCGCCGTGGGACGGGCCGGCGTCACTTCGCCAGGAAGGCGAGGAGCGCGGAGTTGACCTCCTGGGCGTGGGTCCAGAGCAGTCCGTGCGGGGCGCCCTCGATCTCGACGTAGTCGGCGGCGGAGAGCGCCTTGTGGAAGGGGCGCCCGGTGCCCTCGATGGGGAGGATGCGGTCGCCGGTGCCGTGCAGGATGAGGGCGGGCACGTCGATCGCGGGGATGTCGGCACGGAAGTCCGTGTACCAGGTGGACGGCGCCGCCGACGCCGCGAAGGCGCCGCCTCCGGCGGCGGTGTTCCAGCTGTTGCGGACCGCCTCCTCGCTGATGCGGCCGCCCAGGTTCTCGTCGAGGTTGTAGAAGTCCTTGAAGAACGCCGTGTAGTAGGCGTAGCGGTCCGCCTTCACCGCCGCGACGATGCCGTCGAAGAACTCCTTCGGCGCGACGCCGTTGGGGTTGTCGTCGCTCTTGAGCAGGCACGGCTCGAGCGAGGCCAGGAAGGCCACCTTGGAGACCCGGGCGGAGCCGTACCTGGCGACGTAACGGGCGACCTCGCCGGTGCCCATCGAGAAGCCGACCAGGACGGCGTCGGTCAGGTCGAGCGTTTCCATGACGGAGTTCAGGTCGGCGGCGAAGGTGTCGTAGTCGTAGCCGGTGGTGGGCTGGGAGGACTGGCCGAAGCCGCGGCGGTCGTAGGTGATGACCCGGTAGCCGGCGTCGAGCAGCGCGGCGCTCTGGAGTTCCCACGAGTGCCCGTCGAGGGGGAAACCGTGGATGAGGACGACCGGCTGCCCGGTGCCGTGGTCCTCGTAGTAGAGGTCGATGCTGGTGGAGTTCTCCTGGCCCACGGTGATGTACGGCATGGGTGCGTTCCTTCGTTCGCGGTGGTACGGATGGCACCACGCTAGGTGCGAAGGGCCGGTGCCGCTTGTCCGGCAGCGCACCGGTCGTGGTCCGGAAGTGTCCGGCGCCCGCGACGCGTCCGGGACGCCCGACCTCCACGACCGGGCGGGGCCGGCCCTCAGTCCGGTCGGGGCACGGGGCCGAGCACGTCGCGCAGCTGGGCGCGGCCGGTGATGCCGAGTTTCGGGAAGATCTTGTGCAGGTGGAAGCCGATGGTGCGCGGGGACAGGTAGAGCCGGGCGCCGATGTCGCGGTTGGTCAGGCCGCCCGCCGCCAGCTGGGCGATCTGCAGCTCCTGCGGCGTCAGGTCGGCGACGGCTTCCGGTGCGGCCGCGTCCGCCGTCGTCACGCCGACCGCCCGTAGTTCGGCCGTGGTGCGCTCGATCCACGGGCGCGCGTCGAGCCGTTCGAAGGTGTCCAGGGCGGCGACGAGCAGGGGGCGGGCCTCGGCGGCCCTGCGACGGCGGCGCAGCCACTCGCCGAAGTCCAGCTGGGCCAGGGCGTGTTCGAAGGGCCACCGGGCGCCCGCCGGGTCGGCGACCGAGGCGCGGAAATGCGGCTCGGCCGCGTCGGGATCGCTCAGCAGGGCGCGGGCACGGTGGACGATGGCGTCGAGCCGTGCCGAACGGGGTGTGTCCAGGGTCGTCACGGCGGCCTGGAGCACCGCCCGGGCGTCGTCGGTCCGCCCCGCCCGGACGGCGGCCGCGGCCAGGTCGGCGAGGTGGTAGAGCGAGGCGTGGTGGTGCACGGGGGCGGCGCGGACGTCCCGGGTGAAGGCGCGGCGCAGATGCTCGTAGGCCGTGGCGTGGTCCGCCTGCGCCGACGCGGCGAGGGCGAGCGCGTGGCAGTGTCGGACGAAGAGGCTGCGGGAGGCGCGCAGGTCGCGGCCCTGGACGGCCGCGGCGGCCTGGGCACGGGCGCCCTCGTGGTCGCCGCGGGCGGCGCGCAGCGTGGCGTGCAGGATCGGCGCGCCGACGACGACGTTGTCCGCGCCGGCCTCGGACGCCACGCGGAACGCCTCCTCGGCCGCGGCACCGGCCGCCGTCCAGGCCCCGCTCTCGAACAGGGCGAGCGCGAGGGCCTGGAGCACGGTGCAGTTGGTACCGGCCGTGGCGGCGCGACGATGGTGGTCCACGGCCTGGCCGAGGAGCCGTACGGCGAGGTCGGTCTCGTCCAGGATCCACGCGCCCGCCCCGAGCACCACGAACTCGGAGAGGGTGGCGTCGGCGAGCGCGTCGACCAGCCGCGTCAGCTGCTTCACCGACGCCTCCCGGTCCGCGAACGGATCCGCGACGAGCCGGGTCCACAGTCCCCCGGTCCGGTCCGGCTGCGGCGGTATCAGGCCGCTGATACGGCGGAGTTCGGCGCGGTGGGAGGCAGCGCCGGAGTTGTAGGCCGGGGTGGCCGCGGTGCTCAGGGCGTCCATCGCCAGGGCGGGTGCCGCAGTGGCCATGGACGCGGCGACGGGCAGCAGGAACCCGAGGGCGTCGTCGTGCCGCAGGGTGACGGCCAGCGACCAGCCGCCCCGCAGGGACGCCTCGGCGAGCATCCTCGGGTCGTCCGTCAGGGTGGTCACGCGCGCGGCGATCTCACCGACCCACTGCGGGTGCCCCGCGTACATCGCGGACTCGGCGGCGGCGAGCAGCCGGCCGGCGCGGCGTTCGGTGTCCGGGGTCAGGTCGGCGGCGCGTTCCAGGGCCGTGGCGGCGGCCGCGTATCCGCCGCGGCGCCGGGAGCGTTCCGCGCTCTCGGCGAGGGCCTCGGCGACCTCCTCGTCGGGGCCGGGCGCGGCCGCCGCCAGGTGCCAGGCGCGCCGGTCGGGTTCGTGTACGAGGGCGGCGGCGAGCGCCAGATGGGCCGCACGGCGTTCGGTGTAGGAGGCGGCACGGTAGATCGCGGAGCGGACGAGGGGGTGGCGCAGGTGGACATGGCCGTGCTCGACCCGTACGAGCCCGGCTCGTTCGGCCGGCTCCCACACTCCTGGATCGTCGACCGCCGGGGCGGCGCGCCGCACGTCGGAGAGGCGTTCGGTGCAGGCGGCCGCCACCATGAGCAGCGCGCGGCGGGTGGCTTCGGGCAGGGCGGACAGGTCGGCGGCGAACAGGCGCTCCAGGCGGGCGGTGAGCGGGAGCGCGTCGACCGGTCCCGCCCCGTCGGACGCCGGGGTGCGGGCCGCGGCCCGGGCGAGTTCGATGAGGGCGAGAGGGTTTCCGGCCGCCTGTTCGAGGATCAGGGCGCGGGTCCTGCCCTGGGGCGGGTGCGGTTGGGCGTCGAGGAGGAGTCCGGCCGCCACCCGGTCCAGCGGGGCGACGGTCAGATGGTGGAAGTCGTGGTCGAAGCGGGCCGGCACCGCGTCGTCCCGTGCCGCGAGCAGCAGGGCGACACGTTCGCCTTCGAGCCGCCGGGCGACGAAGGCGAGGACGTCGAGCGAGCCCACGTCGAGCCACTGGGCGTCGTCGACGGCGATGAGCAGGGGGCGTTCGGTGGCCGCGTCGGAGAGAAGGGTGAGCACACCGACGCGGATCATCAAGGGGTCCGGGTCCGGGTCCGGGGCAGGAGCGGCGGTGCCGTCCTCGCCCGCACCGAACAGGCAGCCCAGGGCCTCCCGTTGCCGTACGGGCAGCCGCTCCACGCCGTCGAGGACCGGCAGCAGGAGCTGGTGGACCCCGGCGAAGCCGAGTTCCCGCTCTCCCTCGCTGCCCCGCACCCGCAGTACGTGCAGTCCACGCGCCGATGCCTCGCCGACCGCCCGGTCCACGAGCGTGCTCTTGCCCGCGCCGGGTTCCCCGGTCAGCACGAGGACCTTCGGACAAGTGCCGTCGGGCTCGCCCGTGACCTCGGGGCCGGTGCCCTCCGCGTCCGCCGCGGCGGCGATCAGCCGCCTGATCGAATCGAGTTCGCGGTCCCTGCCCCGGATATGGCGCGTGGGTGCCCCTGCTCGGCCGAGGTCCATGTTCTCCCTTGTCCGTCCGGCGCCCGAGCCCGGCCCGCCCAGCGGATCGGAAACGACGAAACGCCAGTTCACAGCTTCGCCGTCATGATGCCAGGCGCGTGCGCGGCATGACTGGTCACATGACAGAAGCGCGCCCGCCGACCGACTTGGAAGCATGCGCCGGGAGGCGGGAGAGTTCCGCCTCTCGCGGGGAGTCGGAGTGCGATGACGTGGGACGAAGCGGCGGGCGCGGCCCCACCGACGGGCGAGGACACGGCCGTCTCGTCGGGCCGGGGTGCGGCCGTGCCGATCGGCAGGGAGACCGAGGCCGAACGCATTCTGCGGGTCCTCGATGGCGAGAGCGGACCGCGGGCGCTGGTGCTGCTCGGGGCGACCGGCATCGGAAAGTCCCGGCTCCTGCGCTTCGCCGAGGAGTCGGCGGCGGGCCGGGGCACCAGGGTGCTCTCGGTCAGCGGCTGGGGCGGCGAAGAGCGTCAGGCGTACGCGTCACTGCACCGCCTGCTCCGACCCGTGCGGGCCGACCGCGTACCGCCGTTTGGTGAGCCCGACACCGGTGCCCGGGAGCGGGACGCACGCTGTGCCCTCGTAGGGGAACTGCTGGGCGGGCTCGCCCGGTCCGGGCCGGTTCTGCTGACCGTGGACGACGCCCAGGACTGCGACCCGGCGTCTCTGGACGTACTGTGCGCGGCGGGGCGACGGCTCGACGACCCGAACGTGACCCTGCTGTTCGCCGTACGGGGCGGCGCGCTGCCCGCCGCGATGCCCGCGGACCTTCCGGTGCTGTCGCTCGACCCGCTCTCCCCCGCCGCCGCGGCTCGGCTGCTCGACGCACAGCCGGGGGCTCCCACGGGCGGGGCGCGGCTCGCCGTGCTGCGGCGCGCCGAGGGCAATCCGCTGGCCGTGCTGGAGTTCGGGCGGGCGGCGGCTCCCGGCCCTACCGGACCGGTGCCCTTGGCGGGCGAGCCGGGCGACCGGGCCTGGCGGATCCGGGAGATGTTCGCCGCGCCTGTGGACGCGCTGCCCGGGGTGGCGCGGCGGGCGCTGCTGTACGCCGCGGCCGCGTTGCCCGAGGACGGGCTCCGTGGGGTGATGGCTGCTCTGGGGACCGACGACCTCTCGGTGTGGACACCCGCAGAGGAGGCGGGGCTGATCGGCGTCAGCGGCGGCCGTATCGCTTTCGGCCATCCGCTGATCCGCGCCTCGGTGTACCTCCGGCACCCCGTCCGGTCGCGGCAGCAGGCGCACCGCGACCTGGCGGACGTGACGGGTCAGGACCGGGTCCGGCGGGCCCTGCACCTGGCCTCGGCGGCGATCGGTCCCGACGAGCGGGTGGCCAAGGCTCTGGAGGAGGCCGCCGCCCTGGCCGGTGAGGCCGGTGAGCTCTTCGTCGCGGCTCGGGCGTGGGAGGACGCCGCGCGGCTGAGCACCGGCGACGACGACCGGGCGCGGCGTCTGGCCCGGGCCCTGGAGGCCGCGGGCGACTTGGGCGACCCGCAGTGGGTCCGTGAGCTGTACGCGCGGTTCCGCCAGGTGAACCGAGACCCAGAGCTGGACTGTGCTGCCGCCTGCGTCATGGCGGGCGCGTTGTCGCTGCTCTCCTTCCAGCGGGAGGCATTCGGCCTGCTCCTCGACGTCCGGCGCCGCTCGGCCCCGCGCACGGCCGCCGTGTCCTTCGCGCTCGCGGCGACCGCGACGGCGATCGCCCGCCAGTCCGGACTCGCGGAGCACCGGCGGGAGTTGCCGTCGCTGCTCGCCCCTGCGGTGAGGACGGTGACGGTCGGGACGGACGCGCCCTCGGAGGTGTGCGCCGAAGAGACCGGGGACCGTGCACGGTCGAGCAGGCCCCCCGTAGGCCGGCATCTCGGCTTCCCCGGGCTGGCGGAGGCCGGAGACCTGGTGTCCCTGGATGCCTTCGTGACGACCGGCCTGGACGCGCCGTCCGGTGGGATGGACCCCGCCGCGCTCGCCGAGGCCCTGGACGTTCCGGGCGGCGTGGCTGCGCCGGTCCGGCTGCTCGCCGCCGCCTCCGTGGCGTACCGCACCGACGAGTCGGAGCTCTGCGCCGAGCTGTACCGGCGGGCGGACGCGGCACGCGGTGGGCGCGGGCACCGTGGGTGGACGCTGCCGGCCCGGGTGGACGCTCTGATCGCGATCGGCCGGTGGCCGCTGGCGGAGGCGCTGATCGAGGAGGGGCGCCGCGACGCGCTAGTGCACCGGCTGCCGCGCCTCGACATGGACCTGGAGTCCCTGGAGGTGACCCTGGGCGCGCTGCGCGGCGACAGGGTGCCGGAGATCCCGTTCACCGGGCCGTACTGGCGCTCGGTCGGCCTGGACGAGAACCGGTCCACGCGGGCCCGGATGCTGCGCGCCTGCGGTCTCGCGGCGCTGGCCCTGGGCGACGCGGACCGCGCGTACCGTCATCTGCGGGATCTGTTCGGAGCGGACGGCTCGCCGCTCGATCCGTTCCTCTCGCCGCGCTCCGTGGCCGACCTCGCCGCCGCCGCGCAGCGGGTCGGCAGGCGGGCGGAGGCGGCGCGGGTCCTCGACGCGGTGCGGGAGCGTCTGGGCGAGCGTCCGACGCCCCGGATGAACCTCCTGACGCATCACGCGGCGGCCCTCGTCGACGAGCGCTCGGACCCCGAGCGTTATTTCCGGCTCGCGCTGGTCGACCCCGCCGGTGAGACCTGGCCGCTGGAACGCGCCCGGGCCCGCCTGCACTACGCGATCTGGCTGCGCCGGCGCAGAAGACCTCTCGACGCGCGGGCCCAGCTGGCCGCGGTGCTGGAGACAGCGGCCCGGTTCGACGCCCGGCAGCTCGCGGAAGCGGCCCGCGGCGAGCTGCGGGCGGCCGGCGCGGCGCGGGCCCCGGTGTCGGCGGCGGCCGGCCGACTGGCCGAACTGACCGCGCAGCAGCGGCAGATCGCTCGTCTCGCCGCGTCGGGTCTGTCGAATCGAGAGATCGGTCAGCGGCTGTTCCTCTCGCCGCGTACCGTGGGCTCGCATCTGTACAACGTCTATCCGAAGCTGGGTATCAGCAGCCGCCATCAGCTCAAGGACCTGCTGCGCGACGCGTGACGGCGCGTGGAGACG
Organism: Streptomyces sp. NPDC032126; assembly: GCF_055580085.1. Lineage (NCBI taxonomy): Bacteria > Bacillati > Actinomycetota > Actinomycetes > Kitasatosporales > Streptomycetaceae > Streptomyces > Streptomyces sp. NPDC032126. The sequence goes on along the minus strand of NZ_JBVIMA010000001.1, from coordinate 1,719,836 downwards.
GAACCAGGCAGGGCGTGAGCGAGAGGCGGACCGCATGCGACCGGACCCGGACGGGCCGTCGGGCGGCACGCCGTCGCCCGTGGTGCTCGACCCCGTGGTGCAGCGGCTCGTGGACGCGTCGGCGATGCCGCCCCATCTGCACGAACTCGGCCCCGACGACGGCCGGATCGCCCTGCGGGAGTCGCAGGTCCACCGGATCGAGGACATCGACGTGGACGCCGCGTTCCACACGGCGCCGGTCGGGCCCACCGGTCTGGTGGGCTTCTGGCTGCTGCGGCCGCGGGGCGCCGCGGGGCCGTTGCCGTTCGTGTTCTACGTGCACGGGGGCCGCTGGATGCTGGGCGACGCCCACACCCATGCGCGGCTGGTCGGCGAACTCGTACGGGGTTCGGGCGCGGCGGCGGTCGTACCGGAGTACAGCCGTACGCCGGAAGCACGCCATCCCGTGGCGCTGGAGGAATGCCGCGCCCTGCTGGACTGGACGGTCGGCCGGTCCGCCGAGCTCGGCCTGGACGGAGCCCGCGTGGCGGTCGCGGGCGACTGTGCCGGGGCCACCCTGGCCACGGCGCTGACCATGCCGACCAAGGAGCTCGGGGGCCCGCGCGTCCGCGCCCAACTGCTGTACTACCCGCTGCTGGACCCGCGCTGCGACAGCGACTCCCAGCGGCGCTTCGCCCACGGGTACCTGCTGACGCGGGAGGCCCTGCGTGCCTACTGGAAGCTGTACGCCCCCGATCCCGCCGTACGCGACCATCCCACCGTCGCTCCCCTGCGCGCGAGCCGGGCCGTGCTGGCGGGGCTGCCGCCCGCGCTGCTGGTCACGGCGGAGGCCGACGTGGCGCGGGACGAGGCCGAGGAGTACGCGCGGCGGCTGCGCGGGGCCGGCGTCGAGGCGACCGCCGTCCGGTTCCGGGGCACCGTGCACGACTTCGTCACCCTGCACGCCCTGCGCACCAGCGCACCGACGCGGGCGGCACTCCGCCTGGGCGCCACGTTCCTGCGTCGTTTCCTGGCCTAGCGGAAGAGCCGGTGCCACGGCTCACCAGACGGCGGTACGTCCGCCCGCTGGGGGTAGTCCCCACGCACGGGCATGAACATGTCCCGTCGCTCCGGTTTCCGACACGGCACAATGGGATCATGAACGCCGGATCGAGCGACCCCGAGTTGGAGCAGATCCTCGACGGCATCGGGGGCCGGCTGCGCAGGCTGCGTCGGGAACGGGGACTCACGCTGGAGGCACTCGCCGCCACGACCGGCATCTCGGTCAGCACCCTGTCCCGGGTGGAGTCGGGCAAGCGGCGCCCGACGCTCGACCTGCTCATCCCCCTCGCCCGGGCACACCGCGTCGCCCTCGACCAACTCGTGGCGGCGCCGGCCAGCGGTGACCCTCGGGTGCACCTGCGCCCCCTGCACAAGCAGCGCGGCAGCGTCCTCGTACCGCTGACGCAGTACCCGGGCCGCGTGCAGGTCTTCAAGCAGGTGCTGGCACCCCGCGATCCGGAACTGGTCACCCACGAGGGCTACGAATGGCTCTACGTTCTCGCCGGCCGGCTCCGTCTCGTCCTCGGGGAGCGGGACTTCACGCTGAACCCCGGCGAAGTGGCCGAGTTCGACACCACCGAACCCCACTGGTTCGGCCCCGCGGACACCAACGCCGTAGAGATCCTGCACCTGTTCGGCCCCCGAGGAGACCAGGCCGTCGTGCGCGCCGGACCGTCCACGACGGATCCGGCCACGCCGAACCCACCGTCGGCGACGACATGATCCCGCGACAACCGGGCGGTCACCGCGGCCGGTCGGACCAGTCGGCCGACTGATGCGTGCCGGTCCGGTGCGGCGGCAGGCTGGCGTCATGTCGAGCGATGTCGATGAGGTTCCCGCGTCCGGCCGCGGGCGGGGCCGGGTGCTGTCCACCAGGACCGTTCCCGCCGGCGAGAGCCTGGCGTACTGGCACGACGCCGTACTCGCCGAACTGGTGGGCATGGAGATCGCCACGCCGGGCGGCACGTACGACGCCATGATGCGCACCGACCACCTGGGCGAGCTGCGGATCGCCACGGTCGAGTGCGAGCCGGGCACGGTCCACCGGGCGCCGAGATGCATCGCCCGCGGCGACGGCCGGGAGGTGTTCGCCGCGGTCCTCTCCAGTGGTCGCGCCCATGTCGAACAGGACGGCAGGACCACCGAGATGCGGCCCGGCGACGTCGTCTTCTTCGAGACGGTCCGCCCGTTCCGTACGCATTTCCCGCGGCGCTTCCGGCTGGACATCTTCGCCGTGCGGCGGGACCGGCTCGGCGTGTCGGAGGGCGATCTCGGGCGGATCACGGCGTGTCCGCTGCGCCGCACGGACGGCGTGGGCACCGTGCTCGCTCCCTTCATGACGCGGTTGGCCGACACCTCCGAGTCGTACGACCGAGCCCTCGCCGAGCGGCTCGCCGACAGCGCCGTGGATCTGCTCGCCGCCGCGGCGGCCCATCAGGCGGGCGCCGAGCTGGCCGAACTCCCCGGCGCCGATCGGGTTCTCCTGCTGCGCGTGCGGCGCTTCGTACGCTGGCATCTGGCCGACCCCGAGCTCACGCCCGAGGTGATCGCCCGGGCCCACGGCATCTCGGTGCGGTATCTGCACCGGCTGTTCGAGGGCGAGGGCACCACCGTCGGCCGCTGGATCCGTGAGCTGCGTCTGGAGGAGTGCCGCCGGGAGCTGGCGGCGACCGCGCCGGGCGGGGGCGTGGCCGGTGTCGCCCGGCGCTGGGGATTCGCCGGCTCCTCGCACTTCGGGCGGGCCTTCCGACGTGCGTACGGGGTCTCGCCCAGCACCTGGCTGCGCGACGAGCGCCCGCGGCAGGGGGTCAACTGATATGCGGGAACGTGCTTCCCTGGCCGCTGTCGAGCCACGGCTGTCCCTGTCCACGGCGTCGGTGCCGCCGCAGGAGCGGGCGGCGTACTGGCGGCGGGCGCTCTCCCGGGCGTATGTGGAGGTGGACGCCCTCGTGCGGCAGGATCCTCGGACGTGGGGCGCGACCCTCACCGCGTACCGGACGGGCACGCTCCAGGTCACGGCCGAGGAGTCCGGTCCGGTGCGGATCACCCGCACCACGGCGGGGACGACGGCGGACGGACGCGGCTATCTCCTCGCGCGGGTGCAGCGGGAGGGGTCGGCCGTGCTGGTCCAGGACGGCCGCTCGGTGCGGCTGACGCCGGGCGTGCTCGCCTTCCACGACGCGAGCCGCCCGTTCACTCTGACCCTGCCCGAGCCCCAGCGGGCCCTCGTGCTCATGGTGCCCCGGCCCCTGCTGCGTCTGGACGACCCGGAGGTGCGGTGCGTCACGGCGTCGCCGTTGGCCGACGACGCAGACGGGCCGGCCGGACTGCTCCTGCCGCTGCTGCTGGGCCTGGCGGCGGACATCGGGACGACGTCCGCGCAGGCGCGCGAGCGGCTGGCCCGTTCGATGACGGGTGTGCTGGCGACGCTGGCGGCGCACCGCGTCGAGGTGACGGCCCGGCATGGATCCGAGGCGGGTTCCGCCGGCGTGCTCGACCGGATCAAGGCCTGTGCGGAGTCCCGTCTCGGGGAGCCGGAGCTCTCGCCGCGGTCGCTGGCCGCGGAGCACCGCATCTCGCCGCGCTATCTGCACAAGCTGTTCCACGCCGAGGGCACGACGTTCGGCGGCTGGGTACGGGCGCGGCGCCTCGCCGCATGCAGGGCGGAACTCGCCCACCCCGACACGGCCGGACTGCCGATCGCCGCGGTGGCGGCCCGCTGGGGCTTCCCGAGCGCGGCCCATTTCAGCACCGTCTTCCGCCAGGCGTACGGGATGTCGCCGAGCCGGTGGCGGCGGAGCGTCCAGGAGGGGTGAGTCGGGAACTCCGCCTGGACGACGGGCCGTTCATCTCGTGCGAAGGGAAAAGCGTTTGAGCGGCCCCGTGAGGCGCTGCTATGTTCGCGGTGGACCGTCAATCGTCGTAGGGAGGTGAGCCCCGTGAACACAGTCACCCGTGGGTGCTCCCTCTCTCCGTCACGGTCCGACGGCTGACCATCGGTGTCGCCAGGAGCGCCTGAGATCGAGGCACTCCTGAGAGGAGACTCCGATGAACACAAAGCCCTTCACATCCGGCCGGAGCGAGAACGCCGTGGTGATCACGCGCGTCGCGGACCGGCAATGGCACGCACTGGACGACGACCTGGTGGTCGGTCGCGGATATGCGGCGGAACGGCCCGACGGGCGCCTGTTCGTCAGCGTCGACGCCTGGCACGACGCCGCCTTCGACCGGCTCGCCGAGGCGCTGCTGACGGAACTTCCGGCACCGCTGTACACGATGGTGGACGAGGCCGACGTCGAGCTGACGGCCCGCTGGCGGCGGGCGGGTTTCACGGTCCGGCGCCGCGAGTGGGAGTACGTCGTGCCGACCAACCCACGGGTCACCGGGCTGGAAACGGTCCTGCCGCCTTCGGGCGTGACCATCGTGCCCGCCGGTCGGGCGGAGGAGGGTCTGCTGCGGGCGGTGGATCGCGCGATCCGTGACGAGGTCGAGGCGAGCGTCGGATGGCAGTCGATGCCGGCGGAGGTGATTCCGCTCCCCGCGGGCGACACCATCGTCGATCCGTCGATCTACGCGGTGGCCGCGACGCCGGACCACTACCTGGGTCTGATCAGGGTGGTGAGGGTGAAACGGCCGCGCATCGGGCTGCTCGCGGTCCGGGCCGGGGAGCGGCGCCGCGGCATCGCGCGGGCGCTGCTGGCCCATGCGCTGGGCACGCTGCACCGCGCCGGGTCCGACGCCGCCTGGGCCGAGGTCCAGGAGTCCAACCAAGCGGCCTTGGCACTGTTCGAGGGCATCGGCGCCCGGCCGGTCGGCAGCAACCTGGAGCTGGTGCGATGACGAAGCACAAGAACGTCATCGAGGTCGAGGGCAAGGTCGTCGAGTGCCTGCGCAGCGCCATGTTCACCGTGGAGCTCGAGAACGGCCATCAGGTGCTCGCCCACATCAGCGGGAAGATCCGCAAGAACTACATCAAGATCATGCTGGAGGACCGGGTACTGGTGGAACTCCCGCCGTACGACCTGACGCGCGGCCGGATCGTGTTCCGCTACCGGAACTAGGGCCTTTCTTTCGGATCTAGCCGGCTCCGAGCGACGGCTCTTCCCGGCCGAGCCGAGCGGGGTCTGGTGCGTGCAGCTGCAAGGCGGAGGAGGGCGGCAACGCGGAGCGTTGACAACCGACGACAACGCCGCAGATGTGCGTGCCAGACCCCGTGACCCCGGCAAGATCCGAAAGAGAGGCCCTTGCGGCGCCCGGCACCTTCCCGGGTAGCTGATCCCGGGCTCCGGTCATGGCGTTACCGTGACCGGAGCCCCTCGCCCAGCGGCCGCTGAGACCGCTCACCTTGGGGACTTCGCGGCCAGGGAGTTCAGAAGCGCGGCGCCCCGTTCGGCGTCGTCCACGCTGACGGCGAAGTCCTTGCCCTTGGCTCGGATAACGAGGCACTCACCGCGGCGCAGCATCACGGTGGTCCCCAACCCGCTCAGCCGGTACCCCCATCCCCCCACCTGCGCCGGTGTGCGGTGCTCGACGCGGGCCGATTCGATGTCCTCGACGGCCCAGCGTCGCGCCGGCAGGCCGAGCGGACCGAAGGACACCTTCAACCCCTCCTCGCTGACCCGGGCCTGCACCGAGGCGCAGCCGAGCACCACGACAGACGTCAGCGCGAACGGTGTCATCAGCGTCAGTGCCGGAACGAGACCGGCCAGGCCCCCAACGGCGGCCACGACAGCGGCCAGGGCCACCAGCCCCGTGACGGCGGAGGTCATCTGCAGCCACGGGTTGGACGTGCGGGAGAGCCACACCAGCCGCTGGCCTTCAGGGATGTCCATCGTCGGACCGTCCGCCACCCGGTCGTGCGGCGCGGGCCGCTGACGGGACGCCAGCCAGGCGAGCGCACCCGCCGTGACCGCCACCCCGACGGTCGCCACGACCCAGCCCGTCACCGAGCCGGCCTCCCGCCCATCGGACCGGTCGAGGTTCGCCCGTACGACCGACGCCTGCCCGCCCACCAGAAGGGACCCCCCTGCCACCAGCGTGACAGCCGTCCACCCCCGCCCCCGACCCGTGCGCCTCGATCCGATGACCACCCCGGTGACCAACACCGCCCAGATCAGAGCGGGGAAAGCCGCTGCCGCCCACAGCGGCATGAATCCGTCGGGCCTCCCCGCCGCGTTCCAGTGCGTGGCCGGCCTCTCCGGCAGCCGTCCCCGCGCGGCGAGAGGCATGCCCACCAGGAGCAGCAGGACCCCGGTGCACCACCCGGCGAGTCCCCACCTGGTTCCGCTGCCGCTACCCGAGTGCTCGGTCACGGAATCCCCCTGATCATTTCGATGAGATCGGTCTTGCTGTAGCCCAGGCGTGCCGCGTCGGCCACCAGATCGCCCAGGCGGTCCAGCAGTACCGAGCGCTGGTCCGCCCCCTCGGCCACCGTCACACCCCGGCCGCGCCGGAACTCCAACACACCCTCGTCACGCAGGGCCCGTAGGCCGCGCAGCACGGTGTTGACGTTGATGCCCAACGCCTGGGACAGGTCTCGCGCCGGAGGCAGCCGCTCCCCCGGACCGCACTCCCCCTCAGCGATTGCGCGCCGGATCGCGCCTGCCACCTGCTCGTGCAGGGGGCGATGGTCCGCGACATCCAGTCTCAGCAGCATGGTGCTATTGACACTAGCACCATTGGCTCCATGTGGCGCTCCCTTGGCTTCCTGGGTTCCTTGGCTTCCTGGGCTTCCTTGGCACCGCACATGCCCCCGCCCGCCATGCCCCACCCGCCCGTCCTGAATACTGCTGCGATGCCGCAGACGCAGCCCGCCGTGCTACCCGAGCCCATATCGGCCGACCCACCCCACCGCACGGACCGCACCCTGCTCACCCAGTCCTGGCTCGACCTGGCCTTCCTGCACTGGCCCGTGGATCCCGCCGAGGTGGCCCCGCTCCTTCCGGCCGGGACCGTGCCCGACACGCTGGACGGCCTCACCTACGTCGGCCTCGTCGCCTTCCGGATGCACCGCGTCGGATGGTTCCGCCTTCCCGGGTTCCCGTACCTGGGGAGCTTCCCGGAGACCAATGTGCGCCTGTACTCCGTGGACGGTCACGGCCGCCGGGGTGTGGTGTTCCGCTCACTCGACGCGTCCCGCCTCCTGCCCGTGGCGATCGGCCGGTGGGGGGTCGGCATCCCGTACGTGTGGTCCAAGATGACCATCCGCAGCGACGGCTCGACGATGACGTACACCAGCCGGCGGCGGTGGCCGGGGCCGCGCGGGGCGCACAGCGCGATCAGTGTGGAGGTCGGCGAGCGGGTCGAGGAGCCCACCGCGCTCGAACACTTCCTGACCGCCCGCTGGGGCATGCACAGCTCCTTCCACGGGCGCCCCCTCTACCTCCCGAACACCCATCCCCGCTGGCCACTGCACCGCGCCCGGCTCCTGTCCTGCGACGAGACCCTCCTCACCGCGGCCGGCCTGCGCCGCCCCGAGGGAGACCCCGTGAGCGTGCTCTACTCCCCAGGCGTCCCCGTACGCTTCACCGGCCCACCCCCACTCCCCCGACCCGCGTCATCGGTACCGCACCCGAGAACCGCCAGCGACTGACGCCTCCGGACATCAGCTGGCGGTTCTCTTCACTGCCTCACCCGAGACCAACTCGCGGCCCCGGCACCGTCATGCGTACCGGGGCCCGTTGGAGCGTCCGCTTGAAGGAACGAAACGTGTCGGCCTACCGCACGTAGAGACTCGGGCTGCCGGTGGTGCTGTAACCCGTCGGGCACTCCACCCTGTTGTAGTTCAGCCGCCAGGTCGCGTAGGGCTGGCCAGGGCCGCCGCTCCAGTAGGAGTTGCCGTCGGTGCAGTGGATACCGATGCGGACGCGGAAGCCGTCGCACCGGTAGTGCGCGCGGCCCTTGCCACCGACCCAGTCGGCCCAGTAGCTGCCACCGTTCGGGCAGGGGTCGGCGGTGATCGCCGACGCCTGCGTCGACTGGACGGATCCGTCGGCAACGGCCTGGGCGGGCACGGACACGGCCCCGAGCACGAGCGCGGCGCCGAGCCCCGTGGACGCCAGGAGATTACGCATACGCATGGCTTGCTCCTTGTCTGGAGGGGATCTTCGGGTGACCCCCGCTTCGGTGGTGGAACGACCATGCATGACCGGGTTTGTGAGTAACCTTCCAAAAACCTTGAATCAGCTGGTGACAGCCCATGCTGTCGCTTGCCGCATCCGGGGCCGCGAAACAATCATGGCTGTCATGGAACGACCGAGTTCGATCATCGAGTGTGGAGACTTCGCCCTGCAACGTTGGCGGGGGGAGGACGACTTCGTTCGCGCGTTCACGCTGATCGAGGAGTCTCTGGACCACCTGCGGCCATGGATGGCATGGGTGGCCGGTCACAGTGAGGAGAGGACCCGGGACTTTCTCACGAAGTCCGAGGCGAATTGGGCGAGCGGCGAGGTATACAACTACGCCATCGCCAAGGGCGGTTCACTTGTCGGTATGTGCCAGGCCTACCGTGGAGCCGAGCCCCGGGGCTGGAGAATGGGGTACTGGCTGCATCCCGCGGCCACCGGACAGGGCATCGCCACGCGGGCCACGGCGGCCATGGTCGCAGAGTTGTTCGCCCTTCCGAACGTGGAGTACGTGGAAATAACGCATGACCTGGCCAACGTCTCCAGCAGCGCCGTGCCCCGCCGACTGGGTTTCACCGAGATCCGGCGAGAAAAGGCAACCCCGCCGACGGCACCCGCAGGCAGCGGCATCGACGTGGTCTGGCGCCTGGACCGCCCGACAGCGACTCGGGACGATCTCTGATCCAAGCGATGATCCGCTGTCGGTGGCTTACACGCGGAAAATCGCCACGCCGTCATGGGCGCGCACGGACATACGATCGCGATGTGACCATCACGTACGAATGGCGAGGCGACTTCGACAACGCCTCCCTCAACGCGTTGCACGCCGACGGCTTCGGCCCGCCTGTCGCGGAGACCGACTGGCGAGCACGACTTGAGCGCCACAGCCTCGGCTGGGTCTGCGCATGGGAAGACGGCTCCCTGATCGGCTTCGTCAACGTGGCCTGGGACGGCGGTGTTCACGCCTTCGTCCTGGACACGGTCGTCGCGCGGCATTGCCGCTCAAGAGGAGTCGGAGCGGCGCTCGTAGCAACCGCAGCCGAAGAAGCCCGCGCCGCGACGTGCGAGTGGCTTCACGTCGACTTCGAAGAGCACCTGCGCTCCTTCTATTTCGACGCCTGCGGCTTCAAGGAGACAACAGCCGGCCTGATCGCCCTATAACGCCGTGGGCCAAACTCTCGGTCGGCTACAGGGAATTCAGCGTCACGCAGACCTGCCGCCCCGCAGCCCAGACCGACCGGACGCCGGCAAGCCCACCTCTCGGTCCCGTTCCTCTTCGCCGGCTCCCACACCCCGGACGACGTGACACCGCGCCGACGACCATGAAGGCGGTCCACCGCCCGTGGTACGGCCTCGCCGTGGTGCGCTATCAGCCCCCGTCGACCGGCGACAGCACCATGGACCAGGTCGACCTGCCGTGGACCCCCGACTTCGCGGCGTGGACCGGCGTGGTGCGACGGCCGGCCGCGGCCTACGGTCACCGCGTGCGTCTGCTCGTGACCGAACACGACCGCGTGCCCTCGCCGGTGGTGCGCGCCGAACGGATCGTGTTCGTCGGCATCATCGACCTTTGAGATGCCGACCGGAGGCCGACCTCCCGGTCCCCCGGCCGGGAGGTCGGCCCCCGTCTCCCGATGGGGCTGATCAGGCGTGCGGGTGGGCGTTGTACAGCGTCGTGCAGTGGCTGCTGCCCCCGAGGGTCATCCAGTGCCACTTGAGCGCGTCGCGGGTCTGCGGGCCGTAGATGCCGTCGGCGGACAGGCCGAGGCTCGCCTGCACGCGGGCCAGGGCGGCCGCGGTCCTCGAGCCGAAGATGCCGTCGATCTCGCCGAGGTCCTGGCCGTAGCAGTAGTTGAGGGTGTCCTGGAGGTAGTACACCTGGTCTCCCCGGGCCCCGGAGCGCAGGGTGCAGAAGTTGGTGCCGCCGGTGCCGATCGTGGGGATCTTCGCGTAGAAGTCGCCGCTGAAGTACGTCGTGTAGGTCGTGCAGCCGGCGATGGCGGCCTGCGCGGGCGGGCTGATGGTGAACATACCGCCGGTGATCGCGGCGGCGGCGCCGAGAGTGGCGAGCGTGCGCTTGAGGTTCATGGTGGGTCGTCCCCCGGGAATGCGGTCCGGTGCGAGCGGAACTCGATCGGACGCGAACGGATGTGGTCGATGCGGTCGGCGAGTCGCCGTCCGACGCCGAGAAACCTAGCAACGGCCCGCCAGACCGGATTGCGCCAATCTTCGGCGTCCCAGGCAGGGTCGGCGTCCCGGGAAGGGGCGCCGGGACGACCACGGCGGCGGGCGCGGGGGCCCCGATCGCCCCATGGACCGCCGCGCACCCGGCCCGTCCCACGGCGTCCCAGGAACGTCCCGCATACGTCCCGACACGTCCCCGCGGACGTCGGCCCACGGCGGCCCGTGCGACGAGCACCTCGCCGGCACCGCGCCCGACCCCGTTGTCAGTGGTGGGCGGCAGGATGCCGGTCATGACAACACCTGCAGCAGTGATCGTGGATGCCGCCGCCTACGCGCGGGCGGTCGAGGACGCCGTACGGGCGGCGGCCGCCTATTACGCGGGCGGCACCTCGCCGCTGGACGACGATTCCTACGACCGCCTGGTGCGCGGGATCGCCGCGTACGAGGCGGAGCACCCCGATCAGCTGCTGCCCGACTCCCCCAGCGGAAAGGTGGCCGGCGGCGCGGTGGAGGGCGATGTCCCGCACTCGGTGGCGATGCTGAGCCTGGACAACGTCTTCTCCGCGGAGGAGTTCACCGCCTGGACGGCGTCCCTGGCCCGTCGTATCGGGCATGAGGTCACCCGCTACCACGTCGGGCCGAAACTGGACGGGCTCGCGATCGCCGCCCGCTACACCCACGGCCGCCTCACCCAGCTGATCACCCGTGGGGACGGAACCGCCGGGGAGGACGTCTCGCACGCGATCGGCACCATCGAGGGACTGCCCGAGCGACTCGCCGAACCGGTCACCGTGGAGATACGCGGCGAAGTCCTCATGACCACGGCCCAGTTCGAGCACGCCAACGAGGTCCGCACCGGCCACGGCGGGCAGCCGTTCGCCAACCCGCGCAACGCCGCGGCGGGCACCCTGCGGGCCAAGGAGCGCCTCTACACGGTGCCGATGACGTTCTTCGGCTACGGCCTGCTGCCCCTGCCCGGCACCGACCGGGCCCTGGCCGAACGCCTGGACGCGTCCGCCCACAGCTCCCTCATGGACCTGACGGCCGAACTCGGCGTGCACACCAGCGCCCGCACCGCGGTCCCGGACACCGTCGCCGAGACCGTCCAGCAGGTCCTGGACCGGGTCCAGGAGATCGCCGCCCTCCGCGCCGGGCTGCCGTTCGGCATCGACGGCATCGTCATCAAGGCCGACCTCGCCGCCGACCAGCGGGCCGCCGGGTCCGGCTCCCGCGCGCCCCGTTGGGCCATCGCCTACAAACTCCCCGCCGTGGAGAAGATCACCCGGCTGCTGGAGGTGGAGTGGAACGTCGGCCGTACCGGGATCATCGCTCCGCGCGGCGTCCTCGAACCGGTCGTCATCGACGGCTCCACCATCACCTACGCCACCCTGCACAACCCGGCCGACATCACCCGGCGCGACCTCCGGCTGGGCGACCAGGTGATGGTCCACCGCGCCGGTGACGTCATCCCCCGCATCGAGGCCCCGGTCGCCCACCTGCGCACCGGTGACGAACGGCCCATCGTCTTCCCCGAGCAGTGCCCGCGCTGCGGGTCCGACATCGACAGGAGCGAGGAACGCTGGCGTTGCGCCCAGGGCCGCAACTGCCACCTGGTCGCCTCCCTCTCCTACGCCGCCGGCCGCGACCAGCTCGACATCGAGGGGCTCGGCGGCACCCGCGTCGTCCAGCTCGTCGACGCCGGGCTGGTCACGGATCTCGCCGACCTGTTCGCCCTCACCCGTACGGCACTGCTCGGCCTGGACCGGATGGGCGACACCAGCACCGACAATCTGCTGGCCGCGATCGAGAAGGCCAAACGGCAGCCGCTGTCCCGGGTGCTGTGCGCGCTCGGCGTACGCGGAACCGGCCGCTCCATGTCGCGGCGCATCGCCCGCCACTTCGCCACCATGGACGCCATTCGGGCAGCCGACGCCGAGGCGATGCAGCAGGTCGAGGGCATCGGCCCGGAGAAGGCTCCCTCGATCGTCGCGGAACTGGCCGAACTCGGGCCGCTCATCGACAAGCTGGTCGCCGCGGGCCTGACCATGACGGAGCCGGGTGCCACCCCGCCGCCGCCCCGGGCGGCCGACGACGCGGACCCCGGCGACGGAGTCTCCTCGGCGGAGAATGGTCCGCTGGCCGGGATGGCGGTGGTCGTCACCGGCGCGATGACCGGGCCCCTGGAGAAGCTGTCCCGCAATGAGATGAACGAACTCGTCGAGCGGGCCGGCGGGCGCTCCTCCTCCAGCGTCTCCAAGAGAACGACCCTCGTCGTCGCGGGCGAGGGGGCGGGCTCCAAGCGTGCCAAGGCCGAACAGCTCGGCATCCGGCTCGTCACCCCCGACGAGTTCGCGGACCTCGTCGCCGACCTGCTGCCCTGAGCCACCGAGCACGGACGCGGGGGTCCGCCCCCGCGTCCGTGGCTCAGCAGGGAACGTCCACAGGTCAGGCCGTGGCTCAGACGGGAGCGACGCCCCGCACCGGCGAGCGAGGCGGTGCCCGTCAGCGGTTGACGGTGCGCATGCCCGCCTCGTCGTAGCGCTCGCCCGCCGCCTCGGGCAGCTCGGCGTCGATGCGGGCCAGGTCGTCCTTGGTCAGCGTGACGTCGACCGCGGCGGCGTTCTGCTCCAGGTAGGTGCGGCGCTTGGTGCCCGGGATCGGCACCAGGTCCTCGCCCTGGGCCAGCACCCAGGCGATGGCCAGCTGGGCCGGGGTCACGTCCTTCTCGGCGGCGATCTCCTTGACCGTCGCCGCCAGCCGCAGGTTCGCCTCCAGGTTGGTGTCCTTGAAGCGCGGGTTCTCGCGACGCCAGTCGTTGGCGTCCAGCTCGTCCGGCGAGGAGAACCGCCCCGCGAGGAAACCGCGGCCGAGCGGCGAGTACGGCACGAAGCCGATGCCCAACTCGCGGCAGGCGGGCAGCACCTCGGCCTCGACGTCGCGCGACCACAGCGAGTACTCGCTCTGCACGGCGGTGATCGGATGCACGGCATGGGCGCGCCGGATGGTCGAGGCGCTCGCCTCGCTCAGCCCGATGTGCCGCACCTTGCCCTCGGCGACCAGCTCGCCCAGCGCGCCGACCGTCTCCTCGATGGGCACGTTCGGGTCGACCCGGTGCTGGTAGTACAGGTCGATGTGGTCGGTGCCCAGACGCTCCAGGGAGCCGTGGACCGAACTCCGGACGTGCTCGGCCGAGCCGTCCTGCGCGCCGACCGTGCTCATGTCGCCGGGTACGGCCTTGTCCATCCGGTAGTTGAACTTCGTCGCGACGACGTACTCGTCGCGCCGGCCCCGGATCGCCTCGCCGACGAGCGACTCGTTGGTGAGCGGCCCGTACACCTGCGCGGTGTCGAGGAAGTTCACGCCGAGGTCCAGCGCGCGCCGGATGGTCGCGATGCCCTCCTCCCGGTCGGTAGATCCGTAGAACGCGGACATGCCCATGCACCCGAGGCCGACGGCCGATACCCGCAGATCTCGCAGACTACGCTTCCGCATGCTGTGTCCCAGCCCTTCTCGCCACTCGTTCATCATCCGCACGCCACGGCAGCCCCTCGTCCATCCAACGACGGATTCCGCCGTCCGGCATCCCGCGCGGGCACCCCGCACGGGTCCGAACCCGGCCGCCACGGCATCTGCGACGCTACGACCTGGAGCGCGCTCCAACGCAAGTCGACGTGGGTACGCGGAGGCGCGCGATCGCCTCCCTGGAGATCCTCCCGGTCGGTACTCTGCTGGGCGTTCGGCTCGGCGTGCGTTCAAGGGCGGGGGACGGCATGACAGTGAGTGGACGGGACGACGCGCTGCGCCTGATCGACGAGTGCCGGCGGAACGGGTCGGACGTTCTCGACATCGGCCGTCTCGATCTCGACGAAGTGCCCGAGGAGATCGGCGAGCTGACCGGACTGACCAGGCTGCACCTCAACGCCAACCGGCTCACCCGGCTACCGGAGGTCATGGCCCGGCTCACCGGCCTCACCACGCTGCATCTGGAGGACAACGGTCTCGTCGAACTGCCGGACTGGCTGGGCCGGCTGAAGAAGCTCAGCTTTCTCTACCTGAGTCGCAACCACCTCACCGATCTCCCCGCCTCCCTCGGCGCCCTCAGACGGCTGGTCGTCCTGGAGGTCGACGACAATCCGCTGGTCACCCCGCCGCCCGAGATCGTCGCCGGCGGCCGGTCCGCCATCCTGGCCTTCCTCGCCTCACAGGCCCAGGGCTCCGAGCGGCAGTGGACGTCCAAGGTGCTCCTGGTCGGCCAGGGGCGGGCCGGCAAGACCTCACTGCTCAAGGCGCTGCGCGGTGAGCCGTTCGACCTCGGCGAGAACAGCACCCATGGACTTGAGGTCTCCCGGCTGCGGCTGCGCCATCCCGACCCGCCGACGCCCCACGCCGACATCACCATGGACCTCACCACATGGGACTTCGGCGGCCAGGACATCTACCACGCCACGCACCAGTTCTTCCTGACCGACCGCTCCCTGTTCCTGCTGCTGTGGGACGCCCAGGTGGGCTGGCAGGAGAGCAAGCTGTACTACTGGCTCGACCTGATCAAGGCACGTGCCCCGCAGGCACCGGTGATCCTGGTCGCCACCCACCTCGACCCCCGCCCCGCCGACTTACCGCTGTCCTCCATCCGGGCCGACTACCCGGGCATGATCGTCGCCAGCCTGTCGGCCGACTCCGCCACCGGCGAGGGCATCGCGGCGGTCCGCGAACGCATCGCCGTCGAAGCCGCACGTCTCCCGCTCATGGGGGTGCGCTGGCCCAGCAACTGGCTGAAGGCCGCCGACGCGGTGCGCGCCCGCTCCGAACGGTATGTCACACCGTCTCAGCTGTACGACTTCATGGCCGAGAAGAACGTCACGGACCGACTCCAGCAGACCGAACTGGCCTCGGCCCTGCACAGTCTCGGGGACATCCTGATGTACTCCGACGACGAGGAGCTCAAGGACCTCGTCGTACTCCACCCGCAGTGGCTGACCTCGTACATCAGCCGCGTTCTCGACGCCCGGCAAGTCCGCGAGAACCACGGGGTGTTCACCCCCGCTCACCGCAGGGAGCTGTGGGCCGACCTCGATGTGGCCCTGCACCAGCACTTCATCAGCATGATGGAACGCTTCGACCTGTCCTACCGCACGACCGACCGCCACAGCAGCCTGGTCGTGGAACTGCTCCCCTGGGAACCACCCGCCTACTCCTCCGAGTGGGAGTCGGCGCTGCGGCGCTACCGCCGCGTCATCCGCTTGCGCTACCGCCTGAACACCGTCCCGCCCGGCATCCCCACCTGGTTCATCGCCCGCGAGCACCGGTTCACCACGGGGCTGCACTGGCGCAGCGGTGCGCTGTTACGGGACCACGACGGCGCGCATCTGGGACTGGTCACCGTCGACCGGCACACCAGGACGGCCGAGATCGCGACGTGCGGACCGTACCCGCACGACTTCTTCGCCGTCCTCAAGAACGGCTTCGAGCAGACCCTGCGCCGCTACCCGGGCCTGGACGTGGTCCGGCTGGTGCCGTGTCCCGAAACCGTTGAGGGAAGGCCGTGCCCGCACGAGTTCCCCCACGAACAGCTCCTGCGCAGGCTCACCCTCTCCCCGCCCCGCGAGGTCGTGGAGTGCCCGGTCCACCTGGAGGACCTCGATGTGCGCACCCTGCTCCTGGGCACGGGCACGTCCGCGCCGGACCGGATGACCGAGCTGGCCTTCTCCCTCCAGCAACGGGTGTCCGACCTCAGCAGCACGATCGAGGGGCGGCTGGCGCAGATCGAGAGCCGCGGCGACGACATCCTCGACGAACTGCGCGAAGCCCGGGTCCAGCAAGCCGCCATCGCGGCGGACCAGCAGCGCACCTTCCTCGCCTCCCTGCGGCAGCGCAACTCACAGGAGTCGGCGATCTGTCCGAGCATCATCTCCGTGGCCAAGGTGCCCCGGCGCCGGATGCTCGGGATGCTGCCGGGCCATGTGCTGAGGCTGCGCCTGTACTGCGAGGCACCCGGAGCCTGGCATCGTATGCCCGCGGCCGAGGGCTACGAGGTCAGGGTCACCTCGCAGATGGAGTCCATGCTGCTCTCGCACGCGGAGCGCGTGTTGAAGGTGCTTCGGTACGCCGTTCCGCTGGCCGGCCCCGTACTCGGCGTGGCCGCGGCCGACCTCGGGGAGATGCTGAAGGACGACCTGGAGCTGATGAAGGCCGTGCTCGACGCCGTACCCGCCGAGGGGCCCTCCGTGCACCGCGCGCCCGACGGCTCCGAACTGCGCATGAGCACGCGGCTTCGCGGCGACCGCCACGCCGATTACCGCGCGCTCTACACGCTGCTGAAGGAGCTGGACCCCGAGGAGCGGTGGGCCGGACTCGACAAGGTCACCACCCCGGAGGGCGAGACCTACTGGCTGTGCAAGGACCACTCCCTGCCCTATCGCAGGGCGCTCGGCACCCCCCTGCCGGACGCCTTCCTCCTGCCGGGCCAGCAGATCGCGGGCCGCCGCGTCCCACCCGAACTCACTCCCTGACCGCGCTCCCGCCGACGCGCGGTGCATGGCGGACGACGGCGGGCGAGACTTGAGGGGAGCGATCACCCGGGAGGCGGTGCGCCGTGAGTCGGATTCTGGTGACCGGTTCCGCGGACGGCCTTGGCCGTGCCGCGGCGGACGCTCTGCTGTCCGCGGGCCACGATGTCGTGGTGCACGCACGGAACCCGCGGCGCGCGGCGGCCCTCGAAGCGTTGCTCGACCGCGGGGCCCACCTCGTGGTGGGCGACTTCACGGAACGCGACGCCGTACGACGCGTCGCGGCCGAACTGAACGACGCGGAGCCCTTCGACGCGGTCATCCACAACGCCGGTGTGTGGAGCGGGCCGGCGGTCATGCCGGTCAACATCGTCGCGCCGTACCTGCTCACGGCACTGCTCCCCGAGCCGCGCCGACTGGTGTACCTGAGCAGCGGCTCGCACTTCAGCGGCCGCCCCTCCCTCGCCGGCGTCGACTGGCGAGGGCGGAGCGCGGGCTCGTACGCCGACAGCAAACTGTTCGTCACCACGCTCGCGGCGGCGGTGGCCCGGCTGCGCCCCGGAGTGCTGAGCAACGCCGTGGATCCGGGCTGGGTGCCTACGAAGATGGGCGGCCCGGGCGCGCCGGACGATCTGGAGCTCGGCCATCGGACCCAGGAGTGGCTCGCCTCCAGCGACGATCCCCAGGCGCTGACCACCGGAGGCTACTGGTACCACCGCCAACGACAGGAACCGCACAGCAGCGTGCACGACGAGACATTCCAGGACCACCTCCTGGCCACGCTGAGGGAGGAGACCGGCGCCGCCCTGTGAGAGCGGCTCGGTACGCCGTCCGCTCCCGGAGATCAGAAGGGTTCAGCGGCCTCCAGGATGTCCTTCGGGAGGTAGGGGGACTCCACGCGGACGGTCCAGCCCCGGCGGCGGGCGTGGCAGGTCAGGGCGAGGATGTCGAGGTTGAGGGAGGCGTCGGGGTCGTCGGCGCGGTCGGCGACCCGGTAGTGGTCGCGGTGGGCTTCGAGCGCGTCGGCCAGGGCGAGGTTGAAGCTCTCCTCGTCGCCCTCCACGAGCTGCGACAGCAGCACGGCCGGCGGCATGGCGAAGCCCCAGTCCTTGGCCTTCTCGTCCTGTCGCAGTGCTCGCTGCGCGGCCGCTTCGGCGTCGGTGCCCTTCAGATAGGCGTGGAGGGCTTCGCGGTACGGGGCGAAGGCGGAGCCGTCCGGGCGGGCGAAGGTGGGACCGGTGAGGACCAGCGGGGCGAGGTCCTCCCGTGCGCCGGTGACGAGGGCGAGGGCCGTGGCCTTGTGCCAGTTGCCGGGGCCGGCCTCCTCGCCCCGCTCGGCCGGGTAGCGCAGCGTACGCCCGTCGATGGCCACCTCGACGTCCGTGCCCGGCTCCGCCCGCGCGATACGGAACACGGCCGCCCCCATCTGCGAGGCCAGCCGGAGGTTCGCCGACCGGGCGTCCGGGACGCTGCTCGGGTCCTCCGCGCGCCATGCGAAGAGTCGCTGCTGGTCTTCCATGACGCTGCCGAGCCGCCAGAGGGCGAGGGGCTTGCCGTCGACCGGGGTGAGCGCCTCCCGGAGGTGTTCCTCGTACATGGCCTCGAGCTGCGGGGGCACGGTCCGGTCGCGGGCGGGCCGCTCCACCACGAGCGGGCCCGCCGCGAGCGCGGCGACCGCGTCGGGACGCCGGTCCTGGCCGAACCCCCCGACGCGCGGACCACGCGCCTCGAAGCCGGTGATCAGCGCGTGCGGGAGGTAGTCGGTGCGGACGGACGGCTCCCAGCCCAGCGTCCGGTACGCGAGCGCGGCGAGGGCGTTGGGGACGAGCGGGAGGAGCGTCCTCGGGGAGGCCCCGGGGCCGTGCAGGGTGGTGTGCCTGACCAGAAGGTCGGCCAGCGCGGCGTCGAAGGCCTCCCGGTCCTCGGCGGCCAGGGCGCGCAGCGCGTGCAGCGCCACGCCGGCCGGCCGGTCCAGCAGAGGCTCGCCGGACTCCTGGGCGCGGGTACGGACGCGGTCCAGGGCCGCGTCGACGGCGGCGAGCTTGGCCCGCGCGCTCGGCGGATACTCCTCGTCGTCGCCGGTGTCGTCCAGGACCACGGCCATCATTCCCGTGGCCAGCTCACCGACGGGCGTCCCCAGTGCCTGCTCGGCGAACTTCTCCCGGGCGAAGTGGAAGGCCTCACCGTGCCACTTGGCCTTGTCCCTGAGGACCGCCAGGCACAGCGCGTCGATCCACTCCCCCGGCGTGACACTCTCCTCGGGGGCGTCCGCACCCGGGTCGTAGCTCATGCCGAAGTTCACGTAGTCCAGGAAGATCTGGAAGCTGCAGTGCGGGTGGTACGCGGCGTACGCGACGGCGCCCGCCGCGGCCTCGGAGGCGTCTTTCAGGGCGGCCTTGGCCTCGGGCGTGTGCAGGTCGGGTGTCTCGACGGAGAGGGCGCCCAGGTAGTCGAGGAACTCGTCGGCGATCGACTGCCATTCGTAGGTGGCCATCCGGTCGGCCCGCGACATGGACCGCACCTGCCCCCCGATGCGGTTCGTGAAGTCCTCACGTGCCGCCGACACGGCCGCCCCGCCCACCTGATGACGCTCAATCCGCATGACCCCGCTCCTTGATCGACTCTCTGCGACAGCCTAGGCGCAGGGTCTGACAGGCCGACGGCCGCAGCTGTGGTGGTCGCGCTCAGGCACGCGTTCACGGTCGGTCCACCGTGTCGCGACTGGCCCTGTCCCGGCCCCCGGGGCACCCTCTGGAATGGAACCGACCCACCTCCGCCGACAGGCGGACGCGCCGCGTCCGCCGTCGCCTCCGCGCTCCACGGGAAGGCCCATGACCATGCCGCGTTCACGCTCATTCATGCAGGTCGACGTGTTCTCCGCGCTCCCCTGCCTCGGCAACCCGGTCGCGGTCGTCCTGGACGCGACGGGCCTGACCGACGAGGCCATGCGGCGCCTGGCACGCTGGACGAATCTGTCCGAGACCACGTTCGTGCTGCCGCCCGTCTCACCGGAGGCGGACTACCGGCTCCGGATCTTCACGCCACAGGCCGAGCTGCCCTTCGCCGGGCACCCCACGCTGGGATCCGCGCGCGCCTGGCTGGACGGCGGTGGCACGCCCCGGCACGCCGACCGACTCGTGCAGGAGTGCGCCGCGGGTCTGATCACCGTGCGCCGCGGCGAGGACACGCTGTCCTTCGCGGCCCCGCCGCGCCTGCGCGAGGGTGCGCTCGACGACGCCTATCTGGATCAGATCGTGGCCGCGTTCGGGATCACACGTGAGCGGGTTCTGGACCACCAGTGGGTGGACAACGGGCCCGGCTGGGCCGTGATCCGGCTGGCCACCGCCGATGAGGTCCTCGCCCTCGAACCCGACCTGTCCCTCATCCCGACCGCGATGGTCGGCGCGATCGGGGCCTACCCGGAGGGCGCCGAGCACCACTTCGAGATGCGCACCTTCGCCCCCGGCGTGGGTGTGCCGGAGGACCCCGCCTGCGGCAGCATGAACGCCGGCGTCGGGCAGTGGCTCACCGGCACCGGCGCCGCACCCTCCACCTACCGGGTGTTCCAGGGCGCGAGGGTGGGACGGGCCGCCACCATCGAGATCAGCGCCGACCCGGACGGCACCGTCTGGGTCAGCGGCGCGGCCACGGTCCGCGTCCGCGGCACCATCACCCTCTGACCACGTCGCCGCACGGCCCTCTCGGGGGGCGATCTTTCGGGGCCGAACCGAGAATGGCCCTGGGGACCTGCCCACGGGAGCGGACGCTGATGTCGGAGGAGAGAGCCGAGCACGTCGCGGAGGTCATGCTGCCTGCGCGGGTGACGCCGGGTGCGAAGGAGAAGCAGCCCGGCGGCTTCGGCCTGGCCGGCTTCGGCAGCGAGCGGTTCACGGCCCGCCGGGCGGAGGGCGCGGGCGGGCGTCCGTGACCGGCCCGCGCGGCATCCACGGCGTGTCGGCCCGGCTGCGTGCCGTTCCCGGGGTGCGTGCCGCGTCCTCGTACCGGCGCGAGTGGCTGGTCAAGGACCTCGTCGCGGGCGTCGTCCTCACCACCCTGCTGGTGCCGCAGGGCATGGCCTACGCCGAACTCGCGGGTCTGCCGACCATCACCGGCCTCTACACCACGATCCTCTGCCTGCTCGGCTACGCGGTGTGCGGGCCGTCACGGATCCTGGTGCTGGGCCCCGACTCCTCCCTGGGCCCGATGATCGCCGCCACGGTGCTGCCCCTGGTCGCGGCGGACGGCGACCCCGATCGGGCGGTCGCCCTGGGCTCGATGCTGGCGATCATGGTGGCGGCCATCATGATCCTCGCCTCGGTGGCGCGGCTCGGCTTCATCGCCGACCTGATCTCCAAGCCCACGATGATCGGGTACATGAACGGCCTCGCCCTGACCATCCTGATCGGGCAACTGCCCAAGCTGCTCGGCTTCAAGGTCGACGCCGACAACCTGATCGGGGAGTGCGTCGGGCTCGTGGAGAAGCTCGCGGACGGGGCCCTCGTGCCGGCCGCCGCCGCGGTCGGCGTCGGCGGGATCGTACTGATCCTGGTACTGCAACGGCTGGCGCCCAAGATCCCCGCCGTGCTCGTCATGGTCGTCCTGGCGATCGCCGTGGCCGCACTCCTCGACCTGGATGAACACGGTGTCAGTCTGGTCGGGGAACTGCCTGAGGGCTTCCCGCCGTTCACGATCCCCGACGTCCACGCCTCCGATCTCGCCCCGCTGTGCGGGGGCGCCCTGGGCATCGCCCTGGTGTCCCTGGCGGACACGATCTCCAACGCGTCCGCGTTCGCCGCCCGCACCGGCCAGGAGGTCCGCGGCAACCAGGAGATGGCGGGAGTGGGAGTCGCGAACCTGGCGGCCGGTCTCTTCCAGGGCTTCCCCGTCAGCACCAGCGGTTCCCGCACGGCGGTGGCGGAGCGCGCCGGCGCCAGGAGCCAGCTCACGGGTGTGGTGGGAGCGGCGCTGATCGTGCTCATGCTGCTGCTGGCCCCGGGCATGTTCCGCAACCTTCCCCAGCCCGCCCTCGCCGCCGTCGTCATCACCGCCTCGCTGTCCCTGGCCGACCCGGCGGGGACCGTACGGCTGTGGCGGCAGCGCCGGACGGAGTTCCTGCTGTCGGTCACCGCGTTCCTCGGCGTGGCGCTGCTCGGCGTGCTGCCGGGGATCGCTCTCGCCGTCGCCCTGTCGGTGCTCAATGTCTTCCGGCGCGCCTGGTGGCCGTACAACACCGTGCTGGGCCGGGTGCCAGGGCTGGAGGGCTACCACGACATCCGGTCCTACCCGACGGCCGAGCAGCTGCCGGGACTGGTCATCTACCGGTTCGACGCACCGCTGTTCTTCGCCAACGCCAAGACCTTCCGCGACGAGGTGCGGCGGCTGGCCGGCGCCGAGCCCCGGCCCGAGTGGATCGTCGTCGCGGCGGAACCGATGACCGACGTGGACACCACCGCCGCCGACGTACTGGTGGACCTCGACGAGACGCTCAACGCCCAGCACATCCACCTGGTCTTCGCCGAGCTCAAGGATCCCGTACGGCGCAAGATCGAGCGGTACGAGCTGACCCGCACCGTCGACCCGCGCCACTTCTTCCCGACCGTGGAGGCGGCGGTGGCGGCGTACCGCCGGCGCGCCGAGGGCGACCGGCGGGGGCAGGGGATGTAGGTCGCGGCAGGCCGGCAGCACGTGCTTCCGGTCCGCCGGCAGCGCGGCCGCCGTCGTCAGGACGACTCGTGCCCCGCCGCCACCCGGCGCATCGTCAGGGCCAGGCGCCGTACCCGGCGCCAGTCCATCGGGGGTGCGCCGCGCGGGACACCGGGTCGTTTGCGGGGCACGCGGACGCGCAGCGCGCCGGGTTCCACACGGCAGCGCACCGGCACGGGCAGCAGCAGGGCCTCGCCGTCGACCCCGACCGGGACGACGGGCGTGTCGGCGTCGATGACGGCTTCCCGGGCGACAGTGGCGGTCAGTCCGCGGCCCTGTCGGCCGCGCAGCAGCAGGTCCGTCGCCTCGGCGGCCCCGCCGACCTGGACGCCCAGCACGCCCAGTTCCCCGGAGTCCAGCCGCTCGCGGCGCCCCAGTCCCGCCGAGTCGCCGGTCCGGTAGGGGTTGTTGCTCACCAGCACGGCCTGCGGCCCGTCCAGGGTCTGGGCGCCGACCCGGACGGTCAGCCGGGCGCCGCTGTGGTGGGTGAGCAGATCGGGCAGCATCTCCAGGATGGTGCCGGCCTTGTCGTCACGGTAGGCGGGACTCTGCACCACGGCCGCGTAGACGCCGAACGAGGCGTTGTTGACGAAGACGCGCGGAGTGGGTGCGTCCTCGGGCCGCCCCGCCTCGATGTACCCGAGGTCGCACCGCAGTTCCACGCCGTCGGACAGTGCGTCGAGACAGGTCGAGGGGTCCTGCCGGTCCAGGCCGAGATCCATGGCGAAGTGGTTGCGCGTGCCGGCGCTGATCACCATGAAGGGCACGTCGTGCTCCGCGGCGACACCGGCCACCAGCGCCTGCGTGCCGTCACCGCCCGCGACGCCGAGCAGATCGGCTCCGTCGCGTACGGCCCGCCGGGCCAGCGCGGCCACGTCCTCGTGATGGCCCGGGTCGAGGACGACGACCTCGGCGCCCAGCTCCCTGGCCCGTTCCACCAGGTGGAACTTCTCGACCTTCCCGCCGCCGGAGCGCGGATTCATGATCAGGAAGGGGTGCCGCGGCGGATCGACGGACCGCTCCGGCATGCCGGCCGGGGCGCCCTCGACCAGAGCGGACCGGCCCGCGGTGACGGCGAGGGCCCACAGGCCGAGCGAGACCAGCACGACCCACAACAGCCCCGCGAGCACGTACAGCACGATGACGGTGACCGGCGCGGCGACGACCAGCAGCGCGGCCAGCGCCCGGATCCAGCCCCGGTTCGCGAGGGCCCACCAGGCAGCGGCGGCCGTCAGTACGATGCCGGCCAGCCCGACCGCCACCAGCGCGACCCCGCCGGCGAATCCGGCGAAGACCAGCAGTACGACGATCGCCGCCAGGCCCGAGACCAGCGCCAGGCGCGCGGTCCAGCGTCCGCCCATGGGGCACACCTCCCGCTCGGCTTCAGGGTACGAGCGGCCGTTCGGAACGGCATGTCCGCCGCTTCCCGGGCGTTCGGCTGGCGGGACCCGCCCCGCGGGGTGATGCTGACCCCGGAGCACGTCATGCCGTTCGACCCGCCCGAAACCCCGCCGCGCGAACCGCCGTCACGAAGAGACGTGGACGGAGGTGGCGGACCCGGCGGTCCCGAAGCCGCCCCCGCCGAGCCGTCCCCCGGCCGCGGGAAGGCGCGCCGCATCTTCCATGTCACCGTGCCCGGCTGCTGGGGCGCCCTCGTCTTCGCGTGTCTGTCCTTCACGCCGTCGCTGCTGCCCCGCGGAGGTGTGCTCCAGGGGCTGATCTGCGGCATCGCCGCGGCGATCGGGTACGGCGTCGGCGTCGTCCTGGCCCTGATCGGGCGGGCGTTCGCCGACCGCGAGACCCGCCCCGCGGCGCGCCGGTCCTGGTGGATCCTGCTCGGCGCCGCGATCGTACTGTTCGGCGTGTCGTTCGGTTTCGGGCAGTACTGGCAGCACGAGATCCGCCGCATCATGGGCGTCACGGACTACAACGTGCTCACGGCCGTCGCCTGCCCCTTCATCGCCGCCGCCGTGTTCTGGATCCTGCTGCTGACCGGTCGAGGCATCCGGCGCGGGTACCACTGGACGGCCCGGCTGCTCGGGCGGTGGATCGGCCCTCGGGCGGCGGCAGCGGTCGGCTGGCTCCTGGTCACGGCCCTGGTGTGGTCCGCGTTCAACGGCCTCCTGCTGAACGGATTCGTCAACGCGGCCAACGAGGCGTTCTCCGTGCGTGACACCGAGACGCCGGCGGGCGTGCACCAGCCGACCACGACCCTGCGCTCGGGCGGTCCCGGTTCCCTCGTGCCGTGGGACTCGCTGGGCAGGGAGGGCCGCGCGTTCATCGGCGGCGGACCATCGGCCACGGACATCGGCGCGTTCACGCACCGCCCGGCGCTGGAGCCGGTCCGCGCCTACGCCGGCCTCGCGACCGCCGACGACACGGAGACCCGTGCGGCGCGCGCCGTCGCGGACCTCCAGCGGGCGGGCGGCTTCTCGCGGGCCAATCTCCTGGTGGTGACGACCACGGGGAGCGGCTGGGTCGACCCGGCCGCCGTTGATTCCTTCGAGTATCTCGGCGGCGGCGACTGCGCCACCGTGGCGATCCAGTACTCGTACCTGCCGTCCTGGTTGTCGTACCTGGTCGACCAGTCCAAGGCGCGCGCGGCCGGCCGTGACCTCTTCGACGCCGTCTACGACACCTGGTCCAAGCTGCCCCACGACTCCCGCCCCCGGCTGTTCGTCGCGGGCGAGAGCCTGGGGTCCTTCGGCGGGGAGACGGCGTTCAGCGGGGAGTACGACCTGCGCAACCGCACCGCCGGCACGCTCTTCGCGGGACCGCCCAACTTCAACGCCCTGTTCCGTGAGTTCAGCGACGATCGCGACCCGGGAAGCCCCGAGATCCAGCCGGTGTACAAGGACGGACGGACCGTACGGTTCACCGAGGACCCCGCCACCGCACTGCCCCCTGCGGGCGAACCGTGGAACGGCACCCGGGTGCTCTACCTCATGCACCCCTCGGATCCGATCGTCTGGTGGAGCCCTCACCTGGTCCTGTCCGAACCCGACTGGATCGGCCAGGCACCCGGCGACGACGTCCTGGAGGAGATGGTGTGGATCCCCTTCGTGACGTTCTGGCAAGTCACCGCGGACCTGCCCTTCTCCACCGACGTACCGGACGGCCACGGCCACAAGTACAAGGCGGCCTACGTCGACGCCTGGAACGCCGTCATGCGGCCCAGCGGGTTCACGGCGGCGGACCTGGACCGGTTGAGGGAGATCGTGTGGCCGCAGCGATGAACGCTTGTCAAGACCGTTCCCTTGAGCCGCTCGGGCAACCCACGTACGCCCCGTCCCACCAGGGGTGCCTGTTTTTCGCCCCAAGGCTTGCGACCTTCTGATCCGTCGGATCGGGCCGGTCGTTGGGCGGGGGCTCCGCCTTGCTCCCGGGTGTTCGCTGATGGTCGTGATCAACAGTCTCTGTGTGCCGTCCAGTCCATGCCCGGCATCGGCCCCGTCCTGGGCGCCGAATTCCTCGTCGCCGCAGGCGACCTGGCCGCCTACACATTGACCGGGCGTCCTCTCGTGGGAGGCACCCCTCGTCACCCTTGGGACGCACTCCGCTTGCCGCCCACTGGCACGCAGCGCAGGGTGATCTAGGCACTCGGTATCACCCGCTGGGATCTCCATTCCCATCGAATGATGTGCCTGGCCCGAAACCCAGTGAGAGTGAAGCGATTCATGGCCCCCACGGACGCCAATGGCGACGCCAAGAGGATCTGCCCGAGCGCTCATCCCGAAATGGCTGGAGGCTCTGTCATCGGGGTGGTCGGCGGCTCCGTCGACGAGCCACGAGTCCTCTATCTGACGGAACCACAACCTCCCAGTGACCGCCTCTTGTCCCTGGCGGAACCAGTCGATCCCCAAGAAGTATTCCGCTTCGCGGCGGACTGCGCCGGTCGTGGCTGCCAGAACTTCGACGGGACCGACTGCACTTTGGCGACACGCATTACGCGAACGCTTCCTGTCGTCGTCGACAGCCTTCCGCAGTGCCACGTCCGAGCACACTGCCGCTGGTGGCACCAAGAGGGCAGAGAGGCGTGCCTGCGCTGCCCGCAGGTCGTCACCAAGGTCTGGGGGCCGTCGGAAGTACAGCAACGAGTCGCACAGCCACCCCAGGAAGGAGTGCGCGATGGCAGTAAGTGAGAAGCCCGGCCAGGTCGACTTCGGAGAGTTGATCGAGGCAACAACGCGCGCCGTGCAGCGCGCACAGGTCATCCAGGACCACCGGCCACCGTTCAACGTGACTCTCGGCGTCATCTTCGAGCCCACATTTCCCGGCCCATCCGGGAACGGCACCCAAGACGGCGGAGTCCTCCGTAGAGGCGAAAACATCGTAGTGACCCAGGAATTCCTGCGCGCCTGGGCTCGCTCGGCCGGGGAACTGCACAACAAAATGGTCGAGTTGGCCCTGAAGAACGGGATGTCGCGGGCCGAGAGAAGCCGAATGTATCTGGAGAGGATGCAGAAGGTCGGCGTGCTGACCGAGGCGGAAACGCGTGGCCTGACGGAAATGCTCGACGTGGTCCGCAACGGCGGATCTTCTTCGGAAATCGCAGAAGAAACGCGAAGGATCTACACCGAGCAGTTCAGCGACGCACAGGCCGGCCTGGTGGGTCAGGGCATCGCCGGCGTCATCGCCGCGAGCGCCGATCAAGTCCACGCCAAGGCCGACGGAGAGCCGAGGGTGGCCATGAGAGCCAAGGGCGTCGCGAGCGCGGATGCGGACGGGGCGGTCGAGGGCGGTGGACTCGGCGCCATCGCCGGCGCGGAAGTCGGCGGTGCCCCGACTGTAGGCGCCGGAGCCCTCCCCGGAGCCATCGTCGGCGGCCTGATCGGCGGTGTCCTGGGAGGCGGCATCAAGTCCGTCGGCGCCTGGCTCGACAGCTAGCCGGACACCCGTCGAGGCCCCAGTGCTCCTGCTGGGGCTGGCGCGGACCTCTCCCCGAAGCAACTTCGGTGGGCGTCCGAAACGACAGAGGCCCCGGATTTCTCCGGGGCCTCTGTGCTTGCGACGCGGCAGGATGCGAACCGGCAACCTTCTGATCCGTAGGACCGGGCGGGCCGTTGGGTGGGAGCTCCGCCTTTCTCACGCGTGATCGCTGACGGTCGCGATCGGCGTTATCTGAAGGGCTGACTCGCCAGGACCCAGCTCGTCCAAAACCCACTCACACCGAGGCTTCTAGCCCTGACATGCTGGCATGTCCGAGTATCAGACCGCAGCCCCAGGGGGACAGCTTGATCGTGAACCGGCGTATCGGCAGCGAACAGCCTGATGAGTACGACGAGCTGGAACAGCACCTCACCCAGAAGCTCAACGTCCCTCTCGGCTGGCCCGAAGACAGCGGCCTCGCTGTCAGCCACGTTGCCGAAATCGCTGCTGCTGCAACCTGTGACACCGCGTACAACCAAGCTGCCAACGGTCACTTGATCGACCTGTTCGCGGCGCTTCCGTTGCCGGGAACCACAGAAGGGAAGGACTTCTGGGAGCGCATCCGCGACACCGGAGGCAGCGCAGCCTGGAACATCCGCCCTGCCAACATGGGCGGGCCCTTCTTCGACCGTATCCAGGACGGCAACGAGGGCGGCATCGCCTCCCGCGTCCTGAGCTTCTTGGAGGAGCTGACGCCAGCTCAGCGCACCGCTGTGGCAGAAGCCATCGGTTCAGTCCTCGACAACGGCACCATTGGCGTTAGCGGTCGCTACGGGGGCGAGCTGTGGCTACGGGACGCAGAGATAAGCGCATGGCGTGTCGCGCTGGCCAGTCGACGGGAGTCCGAAACGGCACAGGACCGTGAGCGATTCTTCGAAGCATGGCGCCGCGCCTGACCGCCTGGCGCACCTCAGGTCGCGTACAGCAGAGAAGTACCGCAACGACAGCAACAGCAACCCACCCCGTCTAACAGGATCCACCCATGGCTCCTCAACGACCGGTCTGACCCTCACTGACCGATCCACATAGAGCTATTGATCAGAAGGGGTGTCGCTGTCTGTGGGCGTCGAGAGCATCGGTGTAGCACCGTAGCTTCGCCCCGAGTTCCTCCTAGAGGAGGCTTGCCGCTTGGCGGGCCTCCTCCAGATCACCGGCTGCGCAGAGTTCGACGAGTTCGGCTGCGTCGGCGGAGAGAATCCTGAGGGTGTCGCCCTGGACCAGGACTCCAGGAAAGCGACGGCCAGGCAGGCGCACCACAGCGTCGTGGCCAGCATCGGTGAACAGCTCGGCTTCCACTCGTTCCATCGGGTCCCCGTCTCAGTTTCGGTCTCATTCAGCTTGGTTCAGGGCCGTTCGCAGCGGACCCGAGGCCGATGCCAGTGGCACTCTCGGAAAGGGGTGAACGCAGCTGAACGCCCCTGAACGACGCCCACCATCCCACCAACACAGTTGGAAAGCGTGTTGGCGGTGCGAGGCTGCAGCGGGTGTCCGGTGGTGCCGCGCCCAGTTGGGATCGGCGGACGCCAATGCACGCCACCAGCGTGCCGCCGTGATCGGTCACGGCCCTGATGCCGTGGTCTTTCTCAAGCTTCTCGTTGATCGCGTGGACACAAGCCGCGTAATGGGTGCCACCACGCGCGCCCCCACTCGCCGCGCCCATCTGCGCGGAGAACAACACGGCAATGCAATGTGCCCTCACCTGCATGCCTTTGGGGGGATCATGCATATTCGCACCACCGTAGCCGGGCTCGCGTTCGTCGGAGCGCTGTTGGTCGGCTGCAACTCCACCAGCTCGACCGACACCTCGTCGAGCACATCGCCGAAGAGCACGAGCTCCGTGGACGCAGCCTCGACCGAGAAGTCAGACTCAATGAGCGCACAGCAAGCCCTGGCTGCGCTGGGGAAGTCCATCCCGGAGTTGAAGCTCGTCCGGGTCTATACCGAGGCCAACGACCCGAACCGCCTGCTCGGGCGGCCGGGCGGCTACACCAGCAAGGCCGCCTTCTCTGACAGCGTCGAAGTCTTCAAGACCGAGGACGAGGCAAAGGCTCGGGCGAAGTACATCGAGACGATCGCCAAGTCCATGTCCGGCGCAACTGAGTACCACTACATCGTCGGCGGCATCCTCATCCGTGTTTCGAACCTGCTGACACCCACTCAAGCAAGGGACTACGCGGCGGGGGCCAAGAGCCTCTGACTTGCGTAGTACGAAGCGCTCCCCCTTGGGTTTGTCGGACTACCCCGCATGGATCGCAATGGGCCACTCTCTCGCAGATGCGGTTCAGTGATGGAGTGCTCGTCGCGTATCCCGCCTAAAGCCGTGCTCGGCTGGCTGTGGACTATCCGTGGACTCACCTTGCCCGATCTGCCGCGTGTAGGCCCGTGACTTGCTGCGTTGTCCAGGACCCAACTGGCCCCCGGAGACGTGTGCAAGAGGCATTCTCCGCGTCCTCGGTTGCGACTGCCGAAGCCGGGCGTGCGGCTAGACCGCGGGCTGATGGAGTTGAGCTATGACGCTGCTGTCAGGCGTCAGGGATGCCTTGTTCTATGCCGAAGTGGCGGGACACCTCTTCGATCGTGAATCGGGCGCGGAGCTTACAGGCGGAGTTCTGGTTGGCGAAGAAGCCCGTACGCCACAGTGCCTCTTCGCGCGGCACGGCCCGCTCCCAGGTAACCGGGACTATCCACTCACGAGGATCTTCCCCATCCGTCGCTGCCTCCTCAGAGCGTCGATACGTTCCCTCCAGCGGGAGATCAGCCAGCCGTCGGCTTTCACCGTCGATGCTGAGGACGGCGGCCTCGAACGGTTGCGGTTCGCCCGCGACCGTGCCGACCCCCACATAGCCCACCTTGGGGATATGCGTGAACACCCGCGCTCCAAGCGGCAGGGACCGAAGCGTCCGTGAGAACCACTCTCCCCCACCGGCCGAAACGAATCCGTAGTTGAGGGCGTCGCCCCAGTTCCGACCGCCGGGCTCATCGCCGAAGGACACGTACCAATCCGTCCCGTTCCACGGCTCCTGCTTCCCGCGTCCCTTCGACCCGGCCGAGGGCGCCACGGCCTCAACCTCGTCGATCAACCAGGTGCGTGCCAGGTAGGAACGCCCCTCGTCCTCAAAGTAGCGAAAGAAGAGCACGTTGACCGGAACCTGGAACCCAGACGCCAGGTAGGTGACGATCCGCTCCGTCGCCGCATCGATCTCACTCGCGACGATAGTGAGAGCGTGAGTCGAGTTGAGGGCTTCCGGCGGAGTGCCGCCGAACCGCAGCGCGAACGCCTCATCCAGTTGCTCAGCCAGTCCCCGACTGCGGGCATAGGACGCATAGATGTCGCGTATCTGGTCGTTGGTGAGCTCCTGGACCCAGGAACCGTAGTCGAGAACCTGAGCCACCACCTCACGAGGCGTGCGATCCCGCTTGAGCTCCAGAACGTGCAGGCTTCCCTCGGCATCCATGCCCAGCAGGTCGACGACCTTGCCATGCTGCGTGAGCACCTGCCGGCCGATCAGCAGCAGCGGATGCCCCAGGATGCCGGGATCGGCCTCGATGAGTTCCTCGAGCCGAGACTCCAAGGGCATCGGCCGCGTAGCGACTCGCACTGGCTTGTCGTCTACCCTCCACAGTCCGAACTCCAGCGGCATCGCCGTTTCCCCCTCCGCTCAGACGACAGAGCCCAGCTGCCTAGGCGTGGCGACAGAGCGTATGACGCCGAAGCACCGATGACCAGTTAACGACCGGTGGACCAGTAGTACGTGATGGCCGTTGCGGTACAGCAGCGAAGTACAGCAACCATCGTGACCACAGGCGACCGCAACAGCTATCAATGGCCGACTGACCAGCTCACCAGGCCCCGATGCCTCCCAGCCGAGAGCGCGTGGGACGAAGAGGTCGTGCCAGATCGTGCGGGGAACCAGGGGGAATGGCGGGGACCAGGTCATCGGAGAGTCAGGTCCCGTAGTCGGTCCACCGGAGGTCAGCGTGGCAGCCATGCCAGAGAACCCAAGCTTCCCAAGCTGAGGGCTCGTTGACGTGATCGGAGTGAGAGCGTGAAGTCGGCTGCCAGCGTCGCGCAAAACTCATGGTTCCCCTGGAATGCGACAGTAAAGTGGCGCCAGGTAACGGGAGTTAGGGAACAAAGTGGACTTCTCTGACCAGATTAGCCGACTGAAGCGAGCGCATCAGCTCGGAGCGGAGCTGTCGGCCGACATCCAGGCATGGGGCAGCAGTAGTTCTTGTGGTGCACGAGCAAGTGTCGCCGAAGATCGGCTTAGCTGGGAGCTGCAACTCCAGGTGTCTCAGCCTCCGCCACTCGCCGATTGGGGCTTCCGCTTCGGTGAAGCCGTTAACCACCTTCGGGCCGCCGTCGACAATCTGGTCGTGGCCATCACCCGACAATCTGGCATGACGGATGAGAAGCAGCTCAAAGCGCTCATGTTTCCTATTTGCGGCACACCCAAGGAGTGGAAGAGCCGGCAGAAGGCGCTCGCTTGCTTGCCCGACTGGTGTCGCGACGCTCTGGAGCAGGTGCAACCGTTCCAGCGACCTGAGCAAGGCGGCGCCCTCGAAGAAGACCTCCTGCTGGCTCTGCGCGACCTAGATAACAGCACCAAGCACCACCTGCAGGTCAAGCCGGATCTGGCACCACAGACCATCGAGCACGCGCCAGCGGTCGAGTTCGAAACCGAAGAAGGGGCAGCCGCTAGCGTGCCGCCAGACACCGAGGTGATGGTTGCTCCCTTTGAAGACGGTGCCGTCTTGCTCCGGCATCGGACCAATGGCCGCATCAAGTCCGTCCAGGGACAGTACAGCTTCGCGGCTCAGGTTCAGGCCGTCTTGCCCGACGGCCGCATTTTCGGCGTCACGGACCTGCTGGCAGCCATGTGGGAGTACACGCGAGTCGTTATGGAGCACGTGATCGGCGCGGCCGAGCAAGCCGAAGGCAAGTCTGTAGGCTAGCTCGGCGGTCCATCCCAGTTTCCGTCTCATTCAGCCCGTTCACGGCCGTTCAGGCGAGGCCCGGAGCCGTTCCCCCACCATCCGCCAGCCGCGCCTGCACGCAGGTGGAAGCTCCTGCACCCAGCCCAAACCCCCACCACCACAGTTGGAAAGCGTGTGGTGAGGGAAATCCACCTTCCTCCGGCTGGCCGCTGATGATCGTGAGCAACGGCCTCTGTGTGCCGCCGTGGCGATCGGGGTCGCCGTCACCGCAACCTCAAGAGGCCAGCCGAGATACGGCCGATCACGGTGCTCCAGGAAGTGGCGGATCCGGAGTCGCTGCGTGTGGTGCATCGGCAGTTGATCAATCTCGTCTGCCCGGACGAAACGCAGCTCCGTGGACTCGTCCGAGATCGCGATTCGGCCGCCGACCACGCTGGCGGTGAAGCAGATGTTGAACTGTCTGCGCACCGAAGAAGACCTTAAGACGTCTCCCACATTCGCCCTGCTCGCCGACAGCGTCGATCAGAACCTTCGCCTGTCGCACGCTGCGCCGGCCACAGCATCGCGGTTCTGTTCCGCTTCTACGCCAAAGCCCTTCACCGCAACCAGCAGCACTCAAACGAACGCGTCGAGCGAGCCTTGGACGCAAGCGACTGAGTTCTGCCACCACACGGAGAAGGCCCTCACCCCTGGAATCCGCCCAGGGGAGTGAGGGCCTTCTTCACGTCGTGGGAGCGTCAGCTGTGTGCGCCCCACCAGACCCAGCGGTGTGAGTCGATGCCGGCTTCGCCGATGTAGTTGGTGGTGTAGACGGCTGCACCATTGCCCGAGGTGCGGAGAAACACCCCGTTTCCGGTGTCGCATTCCAGGTAGTTGCCATCGTTACTCCACCACTGCCCAGGGGCGTTCCCGCAGTCGCTCATCCAGACGGCGTTGACCGAGGTCTTGTTGTCCGTGGTGAGGCACATGCCGTTGGCCTTGCTCACCAGTCGGCGGAACACAACGCCGTCGTAGTTGCGGGTGTAAGAAG
The DNA here is from genome assembly GCF_055580085.1 of Streptomyces sp. NPDC032126. Classification (NCBI taxonomy): domain Bacteria; kingdom Bacillati; phylum Actinomycetota; class Actinomycetes; order Kitasatosporales; family Streptomycetaceae; genus Streptomyces; species Streptomyces sp. NPDC032126. Next base: position 1,686,381 of record NZ_JBVIMA010000001.1, on the reverse strand, counting down.
ACGCACCCCAGTACCAGTTCCGGGTGGAGAGCGAGTCGTTGCAGGTGTCCGACCAGACCTTGTCACTCACGGTCGAGGAGACCAGGCACTGGCCCTCGTAGTCGTTCATGTACGTCCAGTACGTCGTCGCCGAGGCGGTGGACATCGCGCCTGCCACGGTGAGCATGAGGGCGGCGAGTCCCATGGGCACAGCCAGTTTCAGGGTCTTCATGATCGGCAGGATTGAGGGCAGAGAAGGTTCCCACGCAAATCAAGCGTGAACATGCCATGTCATTTTGGTCATGTCCGTGCGCCAGATGTTGATCCACGTCTGGTCCACACCCAGTGATCCACAGCGCGACAGGGTTGCGTCAAGGTGAGACTGCCTCACGCTGGACGGGCGCCTCCCAGGGAGAACCACCCCTTCTGACCTGTAACACTTCCACTTGCGCGGAGACAGTGGGATTTGAACCCACGGCGACATCGCTGCCACGACGGTTTTCAAGACCGTTCCCTGACCGCCCTTCACCACCCCCCGCTGCCCCGAACAGCGACCACCACGGCCGCACGACCCAAGGCAGCCGCAAGGCCTCAAAATAAAGTGCAGCCACCAAATGGGGGGTGCCATGAGTCCGCCGCGATCACTTGGACGTTGCGTCACCACGGCTGGGCGTTTTGCAAGGTAGCCGATGACTAGGGCGAGGCAGAGGTGATCAGGAGCTGGCTCGAAGAAGGTCAGTGATCTCGGACCTAGTGACGCAACAGCCGGAGTTCTAGGAGATCCGCTAACGCACCGTGCCAGGGACTTCCTGACCAGTAGCACTCCACACGCGGCACGCAGTCTCGGTACCGTCAAGGGTAAAAGCCCGACGGATGGAGCACGATGCCTCGCCGCCTGCCGTACTGCCGGCGCCTCACCGACCGGGGGGCGCGCTGATGCTGGAAGAAGCCGAAGAGATCGGCCGTCGCGCACGCCGTGCACGGCTCCGCCTCGGCATGACGCAAGCTGACCTCGCTGCCGCCCTGGGCAAGACTCAGGGGTGGGTCTCGAAGATGGAAGGCGGGCTCATCGAGCTGGACCGCGTCGGCCTGCTCAGCCTGCTTGCCTCGGAGCTGCATGTACACCCGAACGACTTGATCGGGCGGCCGTACAACAGCTCCCCGGCAGAGAATCAGTGGCAGGTATCCGCCGCCGCGATCATGCGTGAGCTGCGCCGCTACGACCTCGCACCCGTCTTCGACGGAACCCCCCGGCCTGCCCGCCAGCTCTGGCTGGAAACCACCCGCCTGCACCGCCTGCGTGACGCCGCTGCCAACGTGGCGATCATGGAAGTGCTCCCCGATATTTTCCGTGAGGCACGCGCCCTCGCCGAAGTCTCCTCGGGACACGAGCGGGAAGAGGCGTTCGCTATCTACGCCGTATGCTGCAAGTTCGCCCACACGGCCGCGCATGCCCTTGGACACCCTGAGCTGATCGCCATGGCGTGTGAGCGGGCCGCCTGGTCTGCCCGACAGTCCGGCGACCCTGTTATGCCTGCTGTCGCCGACTGGATGCGGGTCTGGGACATGTGGGCCACGGCGGACTGGGACGACTCCATCGCCCTGTCCGACAAGGCGATTCGCAGCGTCCAGCAGGAGTACGACCGGGGTGATCCGCTGGCCGTACGGGCGTGGGGAACGCTGCAACTGCGCGCGGCTGTCTCGGCTGCGCGGGGCGGTCGCAAGGCGGAAGCGAAGGACCGGATCAAGCACGCCCGGAGTGCAGCCATGAGGATCGCGGACGCCGCCGGGCCTCCGGTCTACGACCGTCACAGCTTGACCTTCTCGCCGGGCAACGTGCAGATCCATGCGATCAGCGTCGCTCTGGAGATGCATGAGCAACGTGAGGCCCTGTCGATAAACCGGCGCACGAGCAAGGAGTTGGTTGAGGCGCTGCCCAACTCCCGTCAGGGACACCATCACATGGACCTGGCCCGCGCTTGGTTGTGGGATGGGAACCGCGACAAGGCGCTGAAGGAACTGGAGAAGGCCGAGCGCATCGCTCCCCAGCTCGTCCGCAACCACCCCATCGCCCGGTCAACCCTGCGCAGCATCGTGTACGCCGAGCGGGCGAGTACTCGTGAGAAGCTGCGGCGCATGTCAGACCGCTTCCATCTCGACGGGTGAGGATCGTATTCCTGCGGTTCATATTGGGCCCCGGAGATATTCCTAGCTTCGGAGCATGGCCGAACGAACCGCGAAGCAACTTCCCGCACATGGCGCCGAGTTAAGCACTGGCGCCCCGTTCCACCCCCGCCTCGGCGACCTGGCGCTCGACCTCGCCAAGGGCGGAAAGATCGGCGTATGCGTCGCCTTGCCGAGCGACACCTCGGCGTCGTACCACCTGCGCCCGCCGGGCGGGGGTGAAGACTGGCGTGCCAAGTCGGACGGGACCACCCTGCGCCCCGTGCCGGTCCCGGTCACGCACGTCACGCCAATGCGGCGAGACGCCGTCTACGACCGCCGCGCCCAGCAGGCCGCCCTGCCCGTAACCGTCCACTACGAAGACGGCGGCACCTGTGAGACGGTGCTCGTGCTCACCCCGGCGCAGGTTGAGCTGTACTCCATCCAGTTCACACAGCTCATCGCCGCCAGGGAATCGGCTAGGGAGCATGCGCGGTGAGTCGGGCCGTGCTGATGCTCGCTCCGTCGGCCTCTGCACGTCCTCCGATGCGGTCGCCCATCGCCTTCCGCTGTGAGGCGACCGCCCACGACCTCAGCGGCACCCGCGAGATTCTGCTCGCCAACCACCGCGGCCGGTCCCCGCGCCTCGCCGCCCGCTGGCTTCGCGTCCAGGCATTTCGCCTCGCCTGGCTGCTGTCCCCGGACCCTGGAGCCGTATGCCTCCGGGATGCACCGCTCGCCACCGCAGGGCCGGACGTACCCCGCCCTGATGTCGAACTGCGCGCATGGGCCGACAGCGAGCAGGCATACGAGCACGCACTGCGCGCCCTCGCCGCAGGCCGCCCGTTCCTGTTCACCGTGACGGACTGCGACGCCCGGTACTCCCTCCGGGTGTATCCGCTGCCCACGCACCGCCCGGTGCCCCCGCCAGCCCCCGTCCCCGCCCGGTGCGCACCCCACTTCCCGGCGGGGTCGGGCCGGCATCGCACACCGAGAGGGCGGGGCATGTCCCGATGACCCCCGCCCCCGCGTCGTTCCTGGTTCCCCCGGCGCGGGGGCGTGTCCACTCAACCGGAGCTCTACCGCTGAACGTACACCCGCCGCTCTGCGGCGCAGTCCTGCCCACCCATCGAGGGGAAGACGCGGTGACCACCTATCCCGTATCGCCGAACACCGTGCTGGCCAACGCGCTCACGCACGCTGAGGACCTGCTCAGGCCGCACATCGTCAACGCGGTTCCTGAGCGGATCGTGTTCGTGGTGGGAACGCAGATCAACGGAGCCCCGCACGTCGGAACGTCCCTGGTTCAGTCGCTCACGTTCGCCACCGCAGCCCGGATCCGGGAGAAGTTCGGTGTCCCGGTCGAAGTCCAGTTCGGCGCCCTCGACAACGCGCCGTACGCCATCGTCACCGACAAGGAGACCGGTCACCGCTACCAGCGGGCCTACGCGCACGCCTTGGGTGCCACCGGCATCTCGGAACAGGTCGACAAGCTGTACCGCCCGCTGTTCACGGCCCTGTCCGAGCGTTTGCACGTGTCGTACTCCGTCGAGACCTACAGCGAGCAGCAGGCGGGCGAGCACTTCCGCCGTACCTGGCTGCGCGTGCTGCCCCGCATGGACACTGCCCGCTGGTTCCTATCCCCATCGTCCGGCGTCCCGCACGTCCGTGTCCCCTGCCCACGCCCCGGCTGCGGGTGGGCCGAGAAGTACGCGGAGCGAACCCGTGTCTGTGACAACGGCTTCGAGCGGGCAACCGTCTCGGCGATGTGCCTGCACCACGGCGCATACGAGGTCGTCATCGAACCGGCCAACGGTGGCTACCTGGACCTGGCCACGCTGTATCGGAACCTGGTCAAAGAGCTGGCCATCACGGGAGCGGTCGGCACGCTTCACATCATGGTCAAGGGCGGCGACTGGATGCCCGGCTGCCTCCTCGTCGACGGCGCCCTACAGGCTGTCGGCCTTACCGGCGGGCAACTGCCTGCCCGGCTCTTCTGCCCTCAGATTGTCACGGACACGGGCGCGAAGCTGTCCAAGTCCCTTATCCGGGAGGGGCGATCGCCCTTGCCCGACGGTGCGGCCCCGTGGATGCTCGACACCCGAGAGTGGCCGGGCTCGTTGGCTGAATACGTCGACCGCTTGCTCGGTCTGACGGACGTGTTACTCGCCGACCCCCGCCACTTCTTCCGCTCGTACTCAGCCGGTGAACTCGGCCGACTCATGACCACTGCAACAGCTAGGAGCGTTCCCGCCCCATGACGGAGACTGCCGCCGCGCGCGTCCGCGAACTGAACCTCTATCGCCGGTATTTCGACCTGGTGGCCGCCGGTCAGAAGACGATCGAGGTGCGGGTGAAGTACCCCCACCTCGAAGACCTGGCCGCCGGAGACGTCATCCGCTTCCGCATCAAGGGCACGGACGAGACGTGTGATGTCCTGGTGAAGCGGGTCGCGGAGTACAAGACGTTCGGGGAACTGCTCGACGGGGAGGGGCCGGCGAACGTCAACCCGACCTCCACCCGTGAGCAGCAGCTCGCCAACATCCGCGAGATCTACCCAGCGGAGAAGGAAGCGCTCGGCGCGCTCGCCGTCGAAATCGAGCTCCTGCCGCAGTAGCCCGCCGCGCGGCCCCCGCCCCCCGGGGGGAGGGGACACGCGGCTTCCTCGGTGCCGTCGTTCGTCGCCCGTGCTGCGAGCGGAGGGCGCCAACCATGAGACCGGACCACCCCTCAGCCTGGACAGCGATCCAGGCCGGTCGGCGTGCTCGAATGCGGGGGCGACTCCCCCCGAGTTCAACGCAGCAAGTAGCCCACAAGATAGCCAAGCGCGTTGACCGCCCAGTGCAGCCCCATCGGAGGCAGGAGGCTGTCGCTGCGGCGGCGTAGTTCGCAGAAGAGGACGCCGGCCGCGCCGGTGAACAGGACGGCCCCCAGCACGGCGACGGCGGCGCCGAGCGCGGAGTCGCCCAAGGCGCCGGTGAGCGCGGGTTTCGCGGTCGCCAGGTGCAGGGACGGCAGGACGTGCCAGAGCCCGAACAGCACACTGGACACGGCGGTCGCCCATACAGTGCCCCGGGCCCGGCGCACCAGGCCATAGAGCACGCCGCGGAAGGCGGTCTCCTCCAGCAGGACCGTCCCGACGGGGACCAGCACGAAGGCCCGCAGGAGTACGTCGGCGCCGGTGAGCCGGTCGTACCGCTCGTCCTCGAAGAGCGTGCGGGTGGCCGGCAGCAGGGCACCGGCCAGGTAGACGACGCCGACCAGTCCGATCAGGGTCAGGGCCCATCGGGCGCCGCGGGCCAGGGTGGCTCGGGCGAGACCCGCGTCCGCCCATGTCCCGCCGGCCGCGCGCAGGACACCGAGCAGCAGGGCGCTGCCCACGACCGCCGTCACCAGCGTGGCCGGACCGCTCCAGCGGTGTACGGCGAAGTTGGCCGCGACGAGGATCGCGATGGTGAGCGCCACGGCCGGCCCGATGCCGAGGGTGCGGCGCCGTCGTACGTCGGGCCGTGGAGCCGGGTCGGGTTCGGGGCGGGCCATGGCGAGTCCTCCGGTGCCCCGAGGGAGCGGGCGCCCTCGCGCCGGCGTCCCACGGAACGGGTACCCCACCAGCAGACCAGACGTCCGGGCCACCGCGCATGTCGCCGCGACCGCGGCCACCGGCCGGCCGCTCGGCCCCTTCAGGCGCTGGAGCGGTGGACCAGGTGCGTGGGCAGGATCAGCGGGGTGGGGTCCTGGCCGTTGACGAGGGCGACGAGCATGCGCGCCATCTCGCGCCCGAGGGCCGTTATGGGCTGGTGCACGGTGGTGAGCGGGGGATCGGCGACCTGGGCGACGGTGAGGTCGTCGAAGCCGACCACGGCGATGTCGCCGGGTACCCGGCGGCCGGCCTCACGCAGGGTGCGCAGTGCCCCCGCCCCCATGTTGTCGTTGGCGGCGAACACCCCGTCCACCTCGGGGCGGTTCGCCAGCAGCGCGGCCATGGCGGCGGCTCCACCGGGCTCGGTGAAGTCCCCCTCCTCCGGGGGATACGGCTGGAGGCCGGCCGCGAGCATGGCGTCCTGGTAGCCGCGGTACCGGGCGCGCCCGACCTCGGTGTCCATCCGCCCGCAGATCGTGACCACCCGGGTCCGGCCGAGCGAGAGCAGGTACTCGGTGGCCTCGCGCGCCCCGCCGACGTTGTCCACGTCCACGTACCACCGGGGAGCGGAACCGACCGGCCGGCCGCCGAACACCACGGGCATCCCCGCCTCCTGTGCCATACGGGTCAGCGGATCGCCCTCGCGCAGGGCCATCAGCATGACTCCGTCGACGCCCCTGGAGCGAAAGAGCTCGGCCACCCTTTTGCGGCCCCGGTCGGAGGCGGCCAGACACAGCATCAGATGCAGATCGGCCTCTTCCAGCGCGGTCGACGCCCCCACGATCACCTGGGCGAAGAAGGGGTCCGCGAAGATCGACGGATCCTCTCCGGCGATGACCAGGGCGGCCGCTCCCGTCTGGCGGGTGGCCAGAGCGCGTGCGGTCGGGTCGGGCACGTAACCGAGCTGCTCCACGGCCCGTTCGACCGCCTCGCGTTTGGCGCGGCTGACGTGCGGGGCCTTGTTCAGGACGCGGGAGGCCACCGAGCGGGAGACTCCGGCGCGTTCGGCCACCTCGGCGAGGGTCGACTTCCCGCGCGGCACATCATCTGCCATGAACCATGAGCCCCTCTCTCGGCCTGCCGGAAGGCTTCCCTCCGCTGGCTGGAACCGCTTCCGGTTTTCGTGACTCTAGAGCCTCGTTCTCGCCCTGTGAAGGCATGGGAAGCGCCCATTGCGCATCGACTCTTGACAGTTGAACCAGGGAGCAACACGCTATCGACCACATCCCAAGAGTCCTCAGCACTATTGGGAGCGCTTCCAGTGGGAGCGCTCCCAAGATCCGTCGCCGGGCTCCCGGGAGTGCGCCCCCGCCGGACCCCGGCCAGGCACGCGGGGGCGTCGTACCACCCGCACTCCCTCAGCGCGTCGCACGCTCCCGGACGAGAGCGCGCGGCGCATCCCTGCCAGGAAATCGAGGTTTCTTCATGCGCCGCAGCCTCCGCGCCCTCGCCACGGGGCTCCTCGCCCTGCCGCTCGCGCTCGCCGTCGCCCCCTCCGCCCACGCGGCCGACCCGACCACCATGACCAGCGGCTTCTACGTGGATCCCGACTCCTCCGTGAAGCGGTGGACCGCTGCCAATCCCGGCGACGGCCGGACAGCCGCGATCAACGCCTCCATCGCCAACACCCCGATGGCCCACTGGTTCGGCTCCTGGAGCGGCTCCATCGGCACCGCCACGGGTGCGTACGCGGGCGCGGCCGACCAGCGGGACAAGCTGCCCATCCTCGTCGCGTACAACGTCTACAACCGCGATTACTGCGGCGGGCACTCCGCCGGCGGCGCCTCCTCGCCGTCCGCCTACGCGACCTGGATCGCCCAGTTCGCCGGCGGGATCGCGAACCGCCCCGCCGTGGTCCTCCTTGAACCGGACTCCCTCGCCGACTACGGCTGCATGACCCAGGCACAGATCGACGAACGCAGGGGCATGATCTCCGGCGCTGTCTCCCAGTTCAGCCGCCAGGCCCCCAACACCTGGGTCTACCTCGACGCCGGAAACCCGGGCTGGGCGAGCCCGGCGACCATGGCCCAGCGCCTCGACGGAGCCGGCCTGCGGCAGGCCCACGGCTTCTCGCTCAGCATCTCCAACTACTTCACCACGGCCGAGAACACCGCCTACGGCAACGCCGTCAACAACGAGCTCAGCGCCCGCTACGGCTACACCAAGCCGTTCGTCGTGGACACCAGCCGCAACGGCAACGGCTCCAACGGCCAGTGGTGCAACCCCTCCGGCCGCCGTATCGGCACTCCCACCCGGACGGGCGGAGGCGCCGAGATGCTGCTGTGGATCAAGACGCCGGGCGAGTCCGACGGCAACTGCGGCGTCGGAAGCGGCTCTTCGGCCGGACAGTTCCTCCCCGAGGTCGCCTACAAGATGATCTACGGCTACTGATCCGGGACGGCCCGGCGCCGCGCGGGCACCCCGCCTCGCGACCGGGCAGCGCACACCCCTCCACCCCTCATCGACCAGGAACAGCCTTGAAACCACGCACCTTCCGACGCACGACGGCCTCCCTCTTCGCGGCACTCACCGCCTGCGCCGCCCTCACCGCGCCCCAGGCACACGCCACGCCCACACGGGACGCGAGCACCCCCTCCACCCGGTTCTACGTCGACCCGCACAGCAAGGCCGCGCGGCAGGCCCTCGTCGACCTCAGGAACGGGGACCTCCAAAACGCCACCAACATGGCCAAGGTGGCGAGTTGGCCCCAGGCCGACTGGTTCACCGAGGGCACACCCCAGGAGGTGCGCGTCAAGGTGAACAAGCTCGTCCGGCGCGCCCACGCGGTCGACCGGACCCCGATCCTGGTCGCCTACGACATCCCCGGGCGGGACTGCTCCCAGTACTCCAGCGGCGGAGCCTCCTCCTCCGCCGCGTACCGCCAGTGGATCGACGCCTTCGCCGCCGGCATCGGGAACAGCAAGGCGGAGGTCGTCCTCGAACCCGACGGACTGGCCCTCCTCCCCCGGGAGTGCGGGCCCGCCGTGGACCCCACCGGCGAGCTCACGGCCGCCCGTATCGCCGACCTGGCCTACGCCGTGAAGACCCTGAAGGCCCGGCCGCACACCGCCGTCTACCTGGACGCCGGCAACGTCCAGTGGCGGTCGGTCGGCGACATGGCCCGGCGGCTGCTGGACGCCGGCGTCCAGTACAGCGACGGCTTCTCCCTGAACGTGTCCAACACCCACCCCACCGACCACAACACCCGGTACGGCACCTGGATCGCCCGGTGCATGTGGTTCGCCACCCGGGGCCCCGAGCAGGCACGCGGCCACACCGACTGGTGCGCCAGCCAGTACTACTCGTCCGCCGCTCCCAACGACGGCGCTCCCGGCAACGCCGTGTCCTCCACCGACCCCACGACCTGGCGGTGGACGGACGCCTGGTTCGACCAGAACGTGGGCGCGGCACCGGCCGACGAGCTGCGTCACTTCGTGATCGACACCAGCCGCAACGGATTGGGCGCCTGGTCGCCGGAGCCGGGCAAGTACAGCGGGGACCCGGAGATCTGGTGCAACGCGCCCGGCCGCGGTCTCGGCCTGCGTCCGACCGCCGACACGGGCGTCCCGCTCGTCGACGCCTACCTGTGGATCAAGATCCCCGGTGAGTCGGACGGCAGCTGCACGCGCAACACCGGCGGCACGATCGACCCCGAGTACGGCATCGTCGACCCACCCGCCGGCACCTGGTGGCCCGACCAGGCCCACACCCTGGCCCGCAACGCGGCGCCGCGCCTGACGTTCAACCGCTGAACACCGTGGGCACCGGTACCCGACCGGTGCCCACACAGGTCACTCCGGGTGCCTCAGCCGGTAGGCGCGGGACGCCGTGCCGCCGAAGACCTCGGCGCGCTCGGTGTCCGTGAGGCCCGCGGTCAGCTCCTCGGCCACGGTGACGACCTCCTCGTACGAGGCGGCCAGCAGGCACACCGGCCAGTCGGAGCCGAACATCACCCGCTCCGGGCCGAAGGCGTCCAACGCGACGTCGGCGTACGGGCGCAGGGCGGATGTGCTCCAGTGCTCCCGCTCGGCCTCGGTGACCATGCCGGACAATTTGCAGAACACGTTGGGATGCGCCGCCAGTTCGCGGATCAGGGACGCCCACGGCTGGAGGTCGCCCCCGGCGATGGGGGGCTTGGACAGATGGTCGAGGACGAAGGTCAGCTCGGGCAGCGCCCGTACGGTGGCGATGGCGGCGGGCAGTTGGTGCGGCAGGGTGAGCAGGTCGTAGGCGAGGCCCGCGGCGCCGACCGCGCGCAGGCCCTGACGTACGTCGGGCCGGTTCAGCCAGTCCGGGTCCGGTTCGCCCTGCACCAAGTGGCGTATGCCCACCAGGAGTTCACCGCCGGGCCCGGATCGCAGGGCGGCCAGGGTGTCGGGGAGGCGGTCCGAGGTGAGGTCGGCCCAGCCGACGACGCCCGCCACCTGGTCGGATCGGCCGGCCAGGGCCAGGAACTCCGCCGTCTCGTCCGTCTCGGGCAGCACCTGGACCAGGACCGTACGGTCGATGCCCGCGGCGGCGGTCTCCCGCGCGAGGTCCGCCAGGGTGAAGTCCCGCCGCACGGACGCCATGTCGGGTGCGTCGAGCCAGTGGTGCGCGCGGCGGCGGGGGCCGGAGTCCGCCGTCGGCTCGGTGGCGGACGCCGGCTCGGTGGCGGACGCCGGCCGCCAGATGTGATGGTGCGCGTCGATCCTGGTCACGGTCTCTCCGGTCCGGGGGATGCGGCTGAGGGGCGTGCGGAGCGGTGTCGGCGTACGCGCCGGTCAGCTCGACGCCGTGCCGAAGGGCAGGGCCTCGCCCGAGCGCAGGTGTTCTTTCAGCCACTGCTCGGTGTTGCTCACGTGCAGCAGCGCGGCCGCCTGGCTGAGGGCGGCGTCGCGGGTGCACAGGGCGTTGAAGATCGCCTCGTGCTCGGCGAGGGTGCGGCCCCCGGCCTTGTCGTCGACCAGGCCGCGCCAGATGCGGGCGCGCAGGGTGCGGCCGGAGATGCCTTCCAGGAGCGTGAGGAGGGTCTCGTTGCCGGTGGCCGAGACGACGGCGCGGTGGAAGGCCGCGTCGTGGGCGTTCAGCTGCTCCACGTCGTCGCGGGCCTCGCGCATGGCGTCCAAGTGCCGCTTGACTTCGGCGAGTTGCTCATCGGAGATACGGAGGGCGGCCAGGGCCGTGGCGACCGGTTCGAGGAGCCGCCGTACCTCCATGAGGTCCCGCAGCGCCACCGAGTCGCCTTGCAGCAGCTCCACCGCGCCGCCGACGCCGGCCAGCAGCAGGCTCGGCTGCAGGCTGGTCACGTAGGTGCCGTCGCCCCGGCGGACCTCCAGGACCCGCGCGACGGCCAGCGCCTTGACGGCTTCGCGGGCGAGGTTGCGCGAGAGCCCCAGCTGGGCGGCCAGGTCCGGTTCCGGTGGCAGCTTCGACCCCGGCGGCAGGGCACCGGTCCGGATCAGCTCACGGATCTGCTCGATGGCCTTGTCCGTCAAAGACACCGCGCGTCCCCTTCCCCACGGTGCTCCGCGAGCACGTCCGGCCTGATCAGCCCCTGAGCGCGGAGATCGTCCCAGAGACCGTCCGGGACGCGCTGATCATGGAGTTCCACGTTCCGTCCGACCTGTTCCGGGGTCCGCATGCCGAGGGTGACGTTGATGATACTGGGATGCGTGTACGGGAAGGCGATCGCGGCGGCGGGCAGGGTCGTCCCGTACGCCTCGCAGACCTCGGCGATCGCCCGCGCGCGGGCGACCAGCGCCGGCGGGGCGTCCTGGTAGTCGTACTTCATGCCGTCGGCGGGCCGGTCCTGGGAGAGCAGTCCCGAGTTGAACACGCCCACCGCCACCACGCTCTTTCCGAGTTCCCGCGCGGCGGGCAGGACGTCGTCGAGGGCCGACTGGTCCAGGAGCGTGTAGCGCCCGGCGAGCATGACCACGTCGGCGGCGGTCTCGCGCAGGAACCGGGCGAGCATCGCCGACTGGTTCATGCCGGCGCCGATCGCGCCGACCACGCCCTGGTCGCGCAGTTCGGCGAGGGCGGGCATGGCCTCCTCGGCGGCCTGCCGCCAGTGGTCGTCCGGATCGTGCAGATAGACGATGTCGAGGCGGTCCAGGCCGGTGCGCTCCAAAGTCGCCTCGATGGAGCGCAGAACGCCGTCCCGGCTGAAGTCCCACTGGCGTCGCAGGTCGTCGGGGACGACGAAGCCCTCGGTGTCGACGCCTCGCGGCTCCTCGTTGGGCACCAGCAGCCTGCCCACCTTGGAGGAGACGACGTACTCCTCGCGGGGGCGGCCGCGCAGGGCGGCGCCCAGACGGCGCTCGGAGAGGCCGAGGCCGTAGTGCGGCGCGGTGTCGAAGTACCGCAGGCCGGCCTCCCAGGCCGCGTCGACGGCGGCTGTCGCCTCGGCGGCGGGCGTGACGCGGTAGAGGTTGCCGATCACGGAGGCCCCGAAGCCGAGCTCGGTGAGCGAGACGGACGTGTTGTGGATCTTCCGCTGGTGCAAGTCGTGCTCCTGGGATACGTGCGGTGGGGTGCCGGTCAGCGTCTGACGTGGGGGGAACCGCCCGCGATGAGCGCCTCGACCTCGGCGAGCGAGGCCATGGAGACGTCTCCGGGCGTGGTCATGGTGAGCGCGCCGTGGGCGGTGCCGTAGGCCAGGGCCCGCTCCAGGCCGGCGCCGGTGAGCAGTCCGTGGATGAGGCCGGCGGCGAAGGCGTCGCCGGAGCCGACGCGGTCCAGGACGTGCAGGCCGGTCATCCGGGGGCCGGTGACGACGCCGGTGTCGGCGGACCAGGCGGCCGAGGACCAGTCGTTGACCCCGGCCGAGGGCACCTCGCGCAGCGTCGTGGCCACGACGCCGACCTGGGGCAGCAGGCCGGCGACCTCGGTGAGGACGTCCGTCACCTCGTCGGCGGCGATGCGCGTCTGTCCTGGGTGTGTCCCGGCCAGGCCGAGGGCGCCCACCACGACGTCGGCGTGCCGGGCGAGCCGCAGGTCGGTCTCGCGGGCCCGGTCGGCGCCGCCCCGGCCGGCCCAGAGGCTGGGGCGGTAGTTGGGGTCGTAGGAGACGGTGACCCCGTGCCGGCGGGCCGCCGCCATGGCTTCGTCGGCGACGTCCACCGTGGTGTCGGACAGGCCGGCGAAGATACCGCCGGTGTGGAACCAGCGCACCCCGGCCGAGAAGACCGCATCCCAGTCGACGTCCCCTTTGCGCAGCTGGGAGACGGCGGTGTGGGCGCGGTCGCTGACGCCGAGCGCGCCCCGGATGCCGTAGCCGCGTTCGACGAAGTTGAGGCCGTTGCGGGCGGTGCGGCCGATGCCGTCGTCGGGCACCCAGCGGATCAGTGAGGTGTCGACACCGCCCTGGAGGATCAGGTCCTCGACGAGCCGACCCACGGCGTTGTCGGCGAGAGCGGTCACGACGGCGGTGCGGTGTCCGAAGCAGCGGCGCAGGCCGCGTACGACGTTGTACTCGCCGCCGCCCTCCCAGACCTGGAAGGTGCGGGCGGTGCGGATACGCCCCTCGCCCGGGTCGAACCGCAGCATCACCTCGCCGAGGGCCACCACGTCGGTCACGTCCCGCTCCTCTCCACGGCGTCGGCGGTCAGCCGGCGGATCTCCGCGTAGTCACCGCGGCGAAGGTGGTCGGGGGTGGCCATCCAGCTGCCGCCGACGGCGAGGACCGCCGGGTCGGCGAGGTAGGCGGCCATGCGGTACGCGTCGATCCCGCCGGTCGGCACGAACCGCGTCCCGGGGAAGGGAGCCGCGAGCGCTCGCAGCGTCCGCAGGCCGCCGAGCGACTCGGCGGGGAAGAGCTTCACGGTGTCCAGGCCCGCCTTCAGGGCGCGCATGAGCTCGGTGGCGGTGGCGATGCCGGGCACCACGGGCACGCCGAGCTCACGGCATTTCGCGACGACCTCCTCGTCGAAGCCGGGCGAGACCACGAAGCGGGCCCCGGCCGCCACGGCCCGCTCCGCCTGCTCGGCCGTGAGGATCGTGCCGGCGCCGACGGCCAGGCGAGGGTGCGCGGCCATCGCCTTGACCACCTGTTCGGCGTCGGGCGTGCGGAAGGTGACCTCGGCGCACCGGGCGCCGCCCGCCGCGAGGGCTTCGGCCAGCGGGCTCGCGGTGTCGACGCGGGGCACGGTCAGGACCGGCATCACCCGGGCACCGGCCAGCACGGAGGCCAGATCGGTGCCGCTCATCGGCCGAGCCATCCGCCGTCGACGGGCAGGACGACGCCGTGCACGTAGGCGGCGGCGTCCGAGGCGAGGAACACGGTGGCGCCCGCGATGTCGTCGGCGTCGCCCCAGCGGGCGGCCGGGATGCGGTCCAGGATCGCCTTGCTGCGCACCGGGTCGTCCCGCAGCGCCTGGGTGTTGTCGGTGGCGATGTAGCCGGGGGCGATGGCGTTGACGTTGACGCCGTGCGGGGCCCACTCGTTGGCCAGCGCCTTGGTCAGACCCGCGATGCCGTGCTTGGCGGCGGTGTAGCCGGGGACGGTGATGCCGCCCTGGAAGCTGAGCAGCGACGCCGTGAAGATGATCTTTCCCTGGCGGCGTGCCACCATCGGCGCGCCCACCGCGCGGGTCAGCGCGAACTGCGCGCTCAGGTTGACCTGGAGCACCAACTCCCAGTCGGCGTCGGAGTGTTCGGCGGCCGGAGTACGGCGGATCGTGCCCGCGTTGTTGACCAGGATGTCCACCGGCCGCTCGCGTGCGGCGAGGTCCGCGCCCAGGGCCCGTACGGCCTCGGGATCGGCGAAGTCGGTCCGGATCGCCTCGAAGGTGCGGCCCGCGGCGAGGACGTCCTTCTCGACCGCGCTGCCGGACTCCTCCAGTGATGCGCTGACCCCGATGACGTCCGCGCCGGCCTCGGCGAGGGCGCGGGCCATGGCCCGGCCGATGCCGCGCCGGGCCCCGGTGACGACGGCGAGCTTCCCGGTGAGGTCGAAGGCGGTCATACGGCGTCTCCGTCGGCGTCGGTGGTGCAGTCCACGAGGATCTTCATCACGTCGCCGCCGCCCTCCAGGGCCTCGAAGGCGGCGGGGGCCTGGGTGAGCGGCACGACCTTGCTGATCAGTCGGCCGGCCGGGATCGTGCCGTCGGCCACCAGGGTCACCGCCTTCTCGAAGTCGCCGCGGTCGTACAACCGGGCGCCGACCAGGGTGAGTTCGCGCCAGAAGAAGCGGTGCAGGTTCACTTCGCGGGGGCGCGGATGGATGGCGACCAGGCACAACCGGCCGCGCACACCCAGCACCTCGACGGCCGTGTCCACGCCGCCCGCCGCGCCGGACACCTCGAAGGCGACGTCCGCGCCCGCGTCGCCGGTCCACTCCCCCACCAGCGCCGGCACGTCGTCGGCGGCCGGGTCCCAGGTCGCCAGGCCCAGCTCCTCGGCAAGCAGCCGCCGGTGGGCGCTCAGCTCGACGACCCGCACATCGGCGCCCGCGGCCCGCGCCACCAGCGCGATGAGGATGCCGACCGGGCCACCGCCGACCACCACGACGCGCTCGCCGTCGCGGACCTGGGCCCGGCCCACGTCGTGCACGGCGACCGCCGTGGGCTCGACGAGTGCGGCGTGGTCCAGGGCGAGGGTGCCGGGCAGCCGGATGAGCGTCGAGGCGGGTACGGTCCAGCGCTGCTGCATCGCGCCCGGGGAGTCGATGCCGATGAAGTCCAGGTGCTGGCAGATGTGCTGATGCCCGGAGCGGCAGGCCGGGCAGGTGTCGTCCCAGCGCAGCGGCATCACGGTGACCGCGTCGCCGGGCGCCCAGCCCTCCACGCCCGGCCCCACCTGCGTGACCAGGCCGGACATCTCGTGTCCCAGGACGGCGGGCGTGTGGACCCGGGCGTCCATGTCGCCGTGGAAGATGTGCAGATCGGTGCCGCAGATGCCGACGTAGGCGGGGGCCAGCTCCACCTCGCCGGGTCCGGGCGGCGTACGGGTTGCGGGCGCCGTGTCCAGGGTGCGGGCGGCCGTGTAGCGGACGGCGAGTGTCATCGTGTCGTCAGGGTCCCTTCAGCGCGGACGCCGATGGTCAGCAGCAGGTTGGCGTAGGTGCGGATGTCGGCGGTGACGATCGCCAGCGCCAGGTCGGGCGAGCGGGCGGCGTCGTAGAAGTCGAAGCGGCCGAGCGTGTCGACCGGGACGGGCGCCAGCATCGAGCGGTACTCGGCGATGGCCGGTGGCTCGGGCTCGCCCTCGGGCGGGACCATCACGTGGGCCGACTCGACGGGCAGGGCGCGCAGCAGGACGTCGAGCACGGTGGTGACGTCGAGGAGGCCGGGGGCCAGGTTGAGGTGGACGGTCCGGGCGCGCGGGCCGGTGGCGGTGCTGGCCGGGTAGTGGCCGTCGGCGAGCAGGACGCGGGCGCCGTGACCGGCTCCGGCCAGGGATTCGAGGATGCCGGGGTGCAGTAGTTCGGTCAGGAGCAAGGGAGTTCGCTCTCCTTCTTGTCGGCGCCGGACAAGGCGGAAAAGGTCTATACCTGTCCGGCGCCCGGTGCAAGGGCTCTTGCTGACAACCGGCGCAAGGGCCTGTCAGGCCTGTTCCTGTCAAGCCGCCGGAGGGAGGCGGGAGGACCAGACCGGGCCGTCGGGGTACGCGTACTCCTTGAGGGACTCGGGGTGCATCTGCGCGCTCAGTCCCGGCAGCGTCGGCGCCAGGTAGTGGCCGTCGACGATGCGCACCGGGTCGACGAAGTGCTCGTGCAGGTGGTCGACGTACTCGATGACGCGGTCCTCGGTCGTGCCGGAGACGGCGACGTAGTCGAACATCGACAGGTGCTGGACCATCTCGCACAGTCCGACGCCGCCCGCGTGCGGGCAGACCGGGACGCCGTACTTCGCGGCGAGCAGCAGGATCGCGATGTTCTCGTTGACGCCGCCGACCCGCGCGGAGTCGATCTGCACGATGTCCACCGCGCCGGCCTGGAGGAGCTGTTTGAAGACGACCCGGTTGGCGATGTGCTCGCCGGTGGCGACCTTGATGGGGCCGACGGCCCGGCGTACGGCGGCGTGGCCGAGGATGTCGTCGGGCGAGGTGGGCTCCTCGATCCAGTACGGCTGGTAGGGGGCCAGGGCGCGCATCCAGTCGATCGCGTCCTGGACGTCCCATCTCTGGTTGGCGTCCACCGCGATGCGGATGTCGTCGCCGACCGCCTCGCGGGCGGTGCGCAGGCGCCGTATGTCGTCCCCCAGGGACGCGCCGACCTTCAGCTTGATCTGGGTGAAGCCGTCCGCGACGGCCTCGCGGGACAGGCGGGCCAGCTTCTCGTCGGAGTAGCCGAGCCAGCCGGGTGTGGTCGTATAGGCGGGATAGCCGGTGTCGAGCAGGTGGGCGATGCGCTGTGCGCGGCCGGGTTCGGCGCGGCGGAGGATCTCCAGGGCGTCCTCCGGGGTGAGGGCGTCGCTCAGCCAGCGGAAGTCGACCTGGGCGACCAGGTCCTCCGGGGACATCTCGCCGAGGAACCGCCAGACGGGCTTGCCCGCCCGCTTGGCGGCCAGGTCCCAGGCGGCGTTGACGACCGCGCCGGTGGCCATGTGGATGGCGCCCTTCTCCGGCCCCAGCCAGCGCAGTTGGGGGTCGTGGACCAGGCTGCGGGAGAACGCGCCGAGGTCGGCGCAGACCTCCTCGACCGGGCGGCCCACCACGTGCGGTGCGAGCGCCGCGATGGCGGCGGCCTGCACATCGTTGCCGCGGCCGGTGGTGAACGCCAGGGCGTGGCCCTCCAGTCCGTCTCCGGCGTCGGTGCGCAGGACGACGTAGGCGGCGGAGTAGTCGGGTTCCGGGTTCATCGCGTCCGACCCGTCCAGGTGCTCGGACGTCGGGAAACGCACGTCCAGCACGTCCAGGGCGGTGATACGGGCAGCGGCCGGGGAGGCGGACAGGGCGGATGGCATGACGGCGACTCCTGTGAGAGCAGGGGCGGTTCGGCCCGTGCGACGAGAGGTGGGGCGGCGGAGGGGGCGGGCGGCCGGGCGGCCGCCCGGCTCACTCCTGGACCTTGCCGCCCGTGATGCGGGAGATCGTCAGCGCGACCAGGATGATCAGGCCGTTCAGGGCGCCGATCCACTGGGCGGGGACGCCTCCGAGGGTGAGCACGTTCTGGATCATGAAGAGCAGCAGGATGCCGCTGAAGGCGCCGAACATGGTGCCCTTGCCGCCGTTGAGGCTGATCCCGCCGATGACGGCGGCGGCGAAGACGGTGAAGATGTAGCCGTTGCCCTGCGCGGAGGCGACGGAGGCCAGCCGTCCGGAGAGCATCAGCCCGGCGAGGGCGGCGAGCACACTGCCGGTGACGATGACGATCCACAGCACCCGGTCGGTGCGGATGCCGGCCGCCTTCGCGGCGTCGACGTTGCCGCCGATGGCGTAGAGCGAGCGGCCGAAGCTGGTCCAGCCGAGGACGACGATGGCGACGGCGAACAGCAGCAGGCAGATCCAGATGGACGCGGGCATCCCGAACCATTCGGCGGTGCCGAGGTAGAGCATCGACTCCGGCAGCTGGAAGAAGGTCTGACCGCCCGATATGCCGGTCAGGACACCGCGTACGACGATCAGCATGCCGAGGGTCACGATGAAGCCGTTGAGGCCGAAGCGGATGATCAGCAGTGCGTTGATCACTCCGATGAGGGCGCCCACGGCGAGCGTGACCGGGATCGCCCAGGCGCCGGACAGCAGCCCGAGGCCGTGTCCCGCACCCGTCGGCACCACGAACCAGGCCGCCACACCGGGCGCGAGGCCCATGGTGGACTCCAGCGACAGATCCATCTTCTTGACGATCAGGATCATCGACTCGGCGAGAACCAGCAGCGCCATTTCCGACATGGTCTGCAGGA
This sequence comes from Streptomyces sp. NPDC032126, assembly GCF_055580085.1. Taxonomy (NCBI): domain Bacteria; kingdom Bacillati; phylum Actinomycetota; class Actinomycetes; order Kitasatosporales; family Streptomycetaceae; genus Streptomyces; species Streptomyces sp. NPDC032126. The sequence continues at coordinate 1,667,772 of NZ_JBVIMA010000001.1, read as the reverse complement.
CGTTGATGAGGTTGTCCGTCTGAAGGAAGACGGGGTTGATGATCTGGCCGACGACGGCGATGACCACGATCGCCGGTACGAGTGCCAGATCGCGCAGTCGGGCCAGGGGTATCCGTCCGCCGAGCAGGGCCGTCCGCCTGGCCCGCGGCTCGCCGGACGGGGCGGCGGCGGTGTCCGCGCGGGCGGTCTCGGGCATCACCTCAGGCATGCAGGTCCACTCCTTCCATCGCGGCCACGAGGTCGTGGTCGTGCCAGCCGCGGGCGATCTCCGTTGTCACACGGCCCTGGAACATCACCAGGACCCGGTCGCACATGCGCAGGTCGTCCAGTTCGTCGGAGGCGATGAGCACTCCGGTGCCGGTCTGCGCGATCTCCTCGACCTTGCCGAGGAGGAACTCCTTGGAGCGCACGTCCACGCCCGCGGTCGGGTTGATCAGCACCAGCAGGCGCGGGTCGTCCGCCAGGGCGCGGGCCATGACGACCTTCTGCTGGTTGCCTCCGGACAGGGCGGAGACGGGCAGGTCGGGGCCCGGTGTCTTGATCGCGAGCTTCTCGATCATGCCCTCGGCGAGCCGGTCCCGGCGGGCACGGCTCAGGAGTCCGTAGGGGCCGAGCCGTCTCGGCACGGACAGCGTGGCGTTGTCGGCGATCGACATGTCGGGAACGAAGCCCTGGTGGTGCCGGTCCTCGGGAACGAACCCGGCGCCGGCGGCGAGCGCCGCGGGCACACTGCCCGGCCGTGGCCGCTTCCCGGCGATCTCCACCTCGCCCGCCGCCGGCGCCCGCAGTCCTACGACGGTCTCCGCGACCTCCGTGCGCCCGCTGCCGGCGGCGCCCGCGAGCCCGACGATCTCGCCGGCCCCGACATGGAGGCTGACGTCGTCGTACCCGTCGCCTCGCAGAGCGCTGACGCGCAACGCTGCGGTGGCGCCCGGATCGAGGGTGGTGGCCCGTTCCTCGCGCCGGTCGGCGGCCGCCTCGCCGGTCATGGCGGCGACGAGGTCGGCACGGGGCAGTTCCGCGACCGGCGCGGTCACGATGTGCCGGGCGTCGCGGAAGACCGTCACCACGTCGCAGATCTCGTAGATCTCCTGGAGATGGTGGCTGATGAACAGGAAGGTCACACCCTGGCGTTGCAGGTCCCGGATGCGGCCGAAGAGACGGTTGATGGCGGCGCCGTCGAGCTGTGCGGTCGGCTCGTCGAGGATGATGAACCGCGCCCCGAAGGACAGCGCACGGGCGATCTCGACGAACTGCCTCTGCTCGACGCTCAGTTCACCGGCCAGGGTCTGCGGGTCGACCTCCACCGACCACGTCGACAGCAGGTCCCGCGCGCGGCGACGGGTGTCCTGCCAGCTGATGAGCCGGTTGCGACCGTGGTCGTGCCGGTTGAGGAACAGGTTCTCGGCCACGGTCAGGGTGGGGATGATCGTCGACTTCTGGTAGACGCAGGCCACGCGCTGCCGCCAGGCGTCGCGGTCGCTGGGCCGGGGGGCGGGCTCGCCGCCGAAGGTCACCGTTCCCTCGTCGGGGGTCTGCAGACCGGTGAGGACCGACACCAGGGTCGACTTGCCCGCTCCGTTGCGGCCGACGAGCGCGTGGGTCTCGCCGGGCCGGATGGTGATCCGGGCGCCGTTCAGGGCCACCGTCGGACCGAATCGTTTGACTATGCCCGTCGCCTCGACGACGGGCGGGTCCGCCGGGACCCGTCCGTCGTCCGCCGGGGCGGGCGCGGGGGTGATCGCTCGCTCCCCGTCGCTCATCTCAACCGCCTTGTGTTCGTGAGCCGTTGGATACCGGAAGGCATCAAGGGATCAGCCGAGGTTGTTGCCCCACAGGGACTTGTCGTCGCTCTTCAGGCTCGGGACCCCGCCGTAGGTGGCGCCGTCCGCCGTCACGAGCGGGGCGGAGAGCTGGTCCTCCAGCAGGTCGTCGCGGACCTTGATGATGGTGCTGCCGTGGTCGGTCTTGCCGGGCTGGAACGTCTTTCCGTCGATGGCGGCCTTCAGGTAGTACAGGGCGTACTTGGCGTAGAGGTCGGCCGGCTGGGAGACGGTGGCGTCGATCTTGTTGGCGGCGATGTCCTTCAGTTCCTCGGGGATGCCGTCGTTGGACACGACGAAGACGTGCTTCTTGTCCTCCGGGCCGACCAACAGGCCCTTCTGCTTGAGCACTTGGAGCGTGCCGGACAGGGCGAAACTGGACTGCATGTAGATGCCCTTGATGTCCGGGTTGGCCGTCAGATCGGTCTGCAGCTTCTGCGCCGCGACCGCCCCGTCCCAGTTGGTGGCCTCGCCGAACACCTTGATGCCCGGGTAGTTCTTCTTCATGCAGTCGTTGAACGCCTCGGTGCGGTCGCGGCCGTTGATGGAGGCGAGATCGCCCTGGAGCATGACGACCTTGCCCTTGCCGCCGAGCTTGGTGCCGAGGAACTGGCAGGCCTTCTCGCCGTAGGCGCGGTTGTCGGCGCGCACGACCATGTAGACCTTGCCGGTGTCGGGGCGGGTGTCGACGGTGACGACCGGTATCTTCTTCGCCTCCATCTGCGCCAGGGTGGGCGCGATGGCGGCGGTGTCCTGCGGTGCCATCGCGACGCCCTTCACGCCCTGACTGATGAAGGTCTGGGCGTTGGCGGTCAACTTGGCCACGTCGTTCTGCGAGTTGGTGGTCTTCAGCTCCAGGCCCAGCTCCTTGGCGGACTGGGGCGTGTACTTGATGTAGGAGTTCCAGAAGTCGGTGTCGGAGCGCGGGTAGTCGACACCGACCAGCGGTGCGCCACCCGACGACCCCGCGCTGGTGGAGCCACTGCCGCACGCGCTGAGCAACGCGAGTGCGGACAGCGTGGTGACGGCGGAACAGAGGGCGTTTCTGACTCTCATCGGTGCTTCCTCGCGCCGGTCCCGTAGCGGGAGTTGTTGCGCCTCGGCGACATCTGCGGCTCGCCGTGCGCTAGAGATGGGATGTTTATAGAGGCGTTCCGGGCCGCCTGTCCACCCTCTGAACAAAGAAACCATGAAAAGCCAGTTCAGGCGGCCACCTGGCGAGTACGGGTGACGCACCAGGACGGCCATCCATCCCATCAATCTCGCCCGCTTGATGAATCGAACCGGCCATGAGGCATCACGAGACATGCCATGTTTACGCAACCGTAAAACCCGAGGAGAGCTATCAAACAGGGACAACTCGCCCATGGATACAGCCACTTTCATCCCTGCACACCGATTGACATCCCCGGGAGACATGGCGGACCTTCATATCCGTCTCCCCTGCCCCCTTCGCACCAGGGATGTCTCCATGTCGAGTTCGATCAACAGACGCCACTTCCTCGCCGGTGCCACCCTCGTGGCCGCGGCGGCCGTTGCCGGAGGTGTCTTCGGCTCCGGCGTCGCCCAGGCGGCGCCCAGCACGTACACACCGGACTGGAACTCGGTCGACCAGCACCCGCCGGCCCCGGAGTGGTTCCAGGACGCCAAGTTCGGGATCTACTTCCACTGGGGCGTCTTCAGCGTTCCCGCCTTCGGCAGCGAGTGGTACCCGCGCAACATGTACCGGTCCGGAGACAGCGTCAATCAGCACCACATCGCGACCTACGGCCAGCCCTCCGCATGGCCGTACCACAACTTCATCAACGGTGCTCAGGACCTGGCGGGCAACTTCGTGAAGTTCGCGCCGAAGCTGAAGTCGGCCGGCGGGAAGTTCGACCCCGACGAGTGGGCGCAGCTGTTCGTCGACGCCGGCGCCCGGTTCGCCGGGCCGGTGGCCGAGCACCACGACGGCTTCTCCATGTGGGACAGCCAGGTCAACGAGTGGAACTCGGTGAAGAAGGGCCCAGGTCTCGACCTGCTGAAGCTCTTCTCCACGTCCATCCGCGCCAAGGGCCTGAAGCTCCTGGTGGCCATGCACCACGCGTACAACTTCACCGGCTTCTACGAGTACGCCCCCGCCCAGACGGACCCCAGCCTCAAGAAGCTGTACGGGCAGCTGGGCTCGACCGCGCAGAACCAGCTCTGGTTCGACAAGCTCAAGGAGGTCATCGACCGCGCCCAGCCCGACATCCTGTGGCAGGACTTCAAGCTGGACGCCGTCGACGAGACCCAGCGCCTGAACTTCCTGTCGTACTACTACAACCAGGCCAACAGCTGGGGCCGTGAGGTCGTCGCCACCTACAAGGACGGGTTCAACGGCAAGGGCGAGGTCTTCGACTACGAGCGCGGCGGCCCGGCCGACATCACCAGCCCGTACTGGCTGACCGACGACAGCATCTCCAGCTCCAGCTGGTGCTACACCCAGGGCATCGGCTACTACAGCACCCAGCAGATGCTGCACGCGTTCATCGACCGGGTCAGCAAGAACGGCAACATGCTGCTGAACATCGCGCCGATGGCCGACGGCACCATCCCGCAGGCGCAGAAGGACATCCTGCTCGGCATCGGCGACCACCTGAAGCGCTTCGGCGAGTCCATCTACTCGACCCGCGCCTGGACACAGTACGGCGAGGGCCCGACGAAGATGGGCGGCGGCGCCTTCACCAATCCGACGGCCGGCACCGCACAGGACATCCGCTTCACCCGCAACAAGACCAACAACGTCCTGTACGCCACCGTCCTGGGCTGGCCCGGCAGCTCCCTGACGATCAAGACGCTCAGCTCGGACCGGATCAACCTCTCGTCGCTGACGTCGGTCAAACTGCTCGGCTCCACCTCCGGCACGTACATCGACCTGCCCGCGCCGGCGCAGAGCTCCTCCGGCCTCACGGTCACCCTGCCCTCCTCCGCGCCGTACAGCGCGAACGCCTACGTCCTCAAGCTCTCCTTCTCCGGCACCATCCCGACCCTGGCACCCCTCGCCGGCGCCGTCGCCTTCGCGGACGTCAACTACACCGGCAACTCCGCCTTGTTCGCCCTCGGCGACTACACCGCGGCCGACCTGACCGCGGCCGGGCTGGGCGCCCGCACCATCTCCTCCCTCCGTCCGAGCCCCGGCTACCAGGTGATCGGCTACTCCGGAGACAACTTCACCGGCACCGCCTGGACCTTCACCGCCGACAACCCCGACCTGCGAAACACCGGCAACAACGACCAGATCACCTCGCTGAAGGTCCAGTTCAACCCGTCGACGTACTTCCGGCTCACCAACGTCACCGACGGCCTCGCCCTGGACAGCGGCGGCAATGTCGCCTCCGGTGCCAACCTCAAGCAGTGGACCTGGGACGGCAGCCCCAACCTCCAGTGGCAGGCGGTCGACGTGGGCGGCGGCTACTACCGGCTGGTCAACCGCACCAACGGCATGGTCGCCGACGGCTGGGGCGCCACCGCGGACGGCTCCCCTGCCCAGCAGGCGCCGTGGAACGGCGGCCCGAACCAGCAGTGGAAGATCACCCCCAGGGGCGGCAACACCTACTCGATCGCCAACCGCACCACCGGCCTGGTCCTCGACGGCGGCGGCAACGTCGCATCGGGCTCCGTCACCAAGCAGTGGACCTACGGCAGCAGCACCAACCTGTTGTGGACCTTCACCGCGCAGTAGCCGGCGAAGCCTGCCACCCCCGCGGCGACCGGACGGGGACACCGTACACACGGGTGGCATGCATATGACACACCACTGCCGCGGTGGCGGGGCGCCCGGACGCCCCCGTTTCACCGCGGCAGCCGGTCGTCCGGGTGGTACCGGCCGGGGAGCCGTGGGGCGGAAGCGGATCTAGCCTGGAAGCTGTCGCTGGGAACGGCTGGGCTCGCCCTGCCGGGCACATCCATCCGGACGGAGGTGTCGCGCGTGGACATGGCCGGTGAACGCGATGCCCCCGTCGCCGCCGTCGTGGTGGACCCGGATGGCGTAGTGAGCGGCTGGAGCGAGGGGGGACGGCTGCTGCTGGGCTGGACGGCGCAGGAGGTGGTCGGGCGCCCCGTGACCGACCTGCTCGCCGGTCCCCCGCCACCCGGCTTCACCGAGAGCGACGACACCGCCCAGGGCCACCCGGGACCCGTCCCCCTGCGCCACCGGAACGGATCCACCCTGGACGCCGTGGTGACGCGCCAGCCACTGTCCGGCCCCGACGGCCGCTCCCTGGGCCACGTGGTGACCGTCCAGCGCTGGGGACGCCGCCCGGTGATCGCCGACCGGGCCTTCGAGCAGTGCCCCTTCGCTCTCGGCGTCTACGACCCCGAGCTGCACTTCCTGTGGATCAACGCCTCCTCGGGCCGGGTGATCGCACACTCCGAGGAGCAAGTGCTGGGGAAGAAGTACCGCGAGGTGCTCCCCGAATTCGACCGCTCGCTGTTTCCCGAGAGGGACGACAGGCCGTACACCGACAAGCTCGCCGAGGTGGCGAGGACGGGCGTGCCCGCCCGCCTCATCACCGTCTTCCAGCCGCGGGGCAGCGACTACGCCAACGCCTGGGCCACCAGCATCTGGCCCGTCCGGGATGCCGAGGGCCGGGTCCGCGCGATCGCCAACTGGGGCTTCGACATGAGCGCCGAGTACTGGGCCCGCCAGCGCCTGCTCCTGCTCAACGAGGCCGGCGGCGGCATCGGCCGGACCCTCGATGTGATCGGCACCGCCCGAGAGCTGGCCACGACCCCGGTGCCGGGATTCGTCGACCTCGTCACCGTAGATCTGTTCGACGAGGTGCTGCGCGGAGAGGAACCGCCCCGGTCTCCCGCGTTCACTCCCGGCGAGACCGTCGCGCTGTGCCGGGCCGCCCGGCACAGCGCGCGGGACGACACCGGCCGGGCTCCCGAGCCCCCCGTGCCGATCGATCACGCCCCCGAGTCCGTCGCCGCCCGCTGCATGGCCACCGGCCGGTCCACGGTCCAGCTCTCCGCCGAAGCCAGCCAGGGCGGCGAATGGGCCTTCGGGCCCGGGCTCGCCGCCGACCCGGCCCACTGGCCGCCCGGCAACCCGGTGATCGACGAGTCCCTGGCCGAGGAAGGGCTGACGGGCCGGATCACCGTGCCGCTGCGCGCCCGCGGCACGCTGCTCGGCGTCGTGGCGTTCTCCCGCAACGACCGGCCCGAGGCCTTCACCGCCGACGATCTGATCCTCGCCGAGGAACTGGCCGCGAAGGCGGCCGTCGCCATCGACAACGCCCGCCGCTACTCACGCGAGCGCACGACCGCGCTGACGCTGCAACGCAGCCTGCTGCCGCAGCGGCTGCCGAACCAGGAAGCCCTCGAGGTGGCGTCCCGCTACCTGCCCGCCGGGACGGGCGCGGAAGTCGGCGGCGACTGGTTCGACGTCATCCCGCTCTCCGGCGCCCGGGTCGCCCTGGTCGTCGGCGATGTCGTCGGCCACGGGCTGCACGCCTCGGCCAGCATGGGCCGGCTGCGCACCGCGGTACGCACCCTGGCCGATGTGGACCTGCCGCCGGACGAGCTGCTGACCCACCTCGACGACCTGGTCATCCATCTCGCCAGCGACCTCCAGCCGGCCGGCCCCTTCCAGCCGACCGGCGAGTTCGGGGCCACCTGCCTGTACACCGTCTACGACCCGGTCTCCCGCCGCTTCACGATGGCGAGCGCCGGCCATCCGCTGCCGCTGATCATCTCGCCGGACAGCAGCGGGCCCCCGCAGTCCGTACAGCCCGGACCACCGCTCGGCATCGGTGGGCTGCCCTTCGAGGCGACCGAGATCGAGCTGCCCGAGGGCAGCCTGCTCGCCCTCTACACCGACGGGCTGGTGGGCAGCCAGGAGCGCGACGTCGAGCAGGGCGTCGACGAACTGCTGCGGGTCCTGGACCACTCGACCGCCTCGCTGGAGAGCCTGTGCGACACGGTGACGGACGCCCTGCTCCCCGAACGCCGCACCGACGACGCCGCGCTGCTGCTCGCCCGCACCCACGCGCTGGATCCCCAGCACGTCGCCGACTGGGAGGTCGAACCCGACCCCGCGCAGGTGCCGCTCGCCAGGAAGTTCACCCTCGACCAACTGGACGCCTGGGGGCTGGAGGAGGCCGCGTTCGTCACCGAACTGGTCGTCAGCGAGCTGGTCACCAACGCCATCCGGTACGGCACACCCCCGATCAGGCTGCGGCTGATCCGTGACACCTCCCTGATCTGCGAGGTCTCGGACGGCAGCAACACCGCCCCGCATCTGCGCCGGGCGCGCGCCTTCGACGAGGGCGGCCGGGGCCTGCTGCTCGTCGCTCAGCTCACCCAGGGGTGGGGCACCCGGCACACCACCTACGGCAAGACGATCTGGTGCGCGCAGGCCCTCACCGAGTGAACTCCGCCGGGCGCGGCCCTGTCGAAACGACGTCGAACGAACCCCATGAGACATGGGATGTCGTCGCGTCGACGCCCGTGATCGGGCAGCCGCCATTCGGCCATTTCAGCGGCTGACGCAGGACGAATCGGCCCAGAAACCGCCCTCCCGGCGCGCCGCTCCGAAATCCCCCACTCATGGGATGTCCGCCCGCGGATCTCCGTGCTATCTGTACGAGTGCTGAGGGGCCGTCACTGCCGGCGCCCCCTTCACTCAGCACCCACTCATAGCGGAGGACGCCGCATGAAAAGATCTTGGCTTCGCCCCCTGATCACGCTTGCCGCTGCCGCGCTCGGGGTGGCGGCGGCAGGTGTGAGCCCTGCTTCCGCAGCCCCCAACACCCCTTTACGGGTCATGCCGTTGGGCGACTCCATCACCTGGGGCGTGGGCAGCAGCACGGGCAACGGGTACCGGGGTCCGCTCTGGGACCGCCTCGCGGCGGACGGCCACGCCCCGGACTTCGTCGGCACAGTGCGGGGCGGTTCGATGTCCGACCCCGACAACGAAGGCCACTCCGGATACCGCATCGACCAGATCGCCGCCCTGGCCGACGCCTCCCTGACCCGCTACCGGCCCAACGTCGTGACGCTGCACATCGGTACCAACGACCTCCAAGGGGCCTCCGAGGTCAACACCGCCATCTCCCATCTGAGGTCGCTGGTCGGCCAGATCACCGCCGACGTCCCCGACGCGACCGTCCTCGTCGCCTCGCTGGTCGTGTCCACCAGCAGCTCGGAGGAGCAGTTCCGGGGCGCGTACAACCAGGCCACCCGGCAGATCGTCAGCGACGCCCAGGCCGCGGGCAAACACGTCGCCTTCGTCGACATGAGCGGCCTGACCACGGCCGACCTCGCCGACCCCCTGCATCCCAACGACGCGGGCTACCAGAAGATGGCCGACGCCTTCCACCGCGGCATCCAGTCCGCGGACGGCGCCGGCTGGTTGAGGAACCCCGCGCCGGCCCCCGCCCGCGTGCAGTCCGGCATCGCCGGCAAGTGCCTGGATGTCAACGGCGCCAACACGGCCGACGGGACCGCCGTCCAGATTTGGAGCTGCGGCGACAGCGCCAACCAGTTCTGGTCCGCCTACACCGACGGCACCCTGCGCTCCCTGGGCAAGTGCCTCGACGCAGCCGGCGGGGCCACCGCCAACGGCACCAAGGTGCAGCTCTGGGCCTGCCACGGCGGCGGCAACCAGGTCTGGCAGGCCTACAACGGCGGCTATCGCAACCCCGTCTCCGGCCGCTGCCTCGACGATCCGGGCAGCTCCACGACCGACGGCACGCAGCTCGTGCTGTGGGACTGCAACGGCGGCGCCAACCAGAAGTGGACCGCCCTGACCCCCGGCTGACCTCCACGCATGGCACCGCCGGTGCTCCGGGGCGGAACCGGCCCGTCGGAATCCGCCCCGGAGCCGCTTGCCGGTCGGGTCAGGTCACGGTGCAGGGGCTGCCGTTGAGGGTGAAGGCGGTGGGTGCCGAGGTGTCGCCGGTGTGGGTGGCCTGGAATCCGATGCCCACGGACGCGCCCGGCGCGAGGGTCGCGTTGTGGGACACGTTCCTGGCCGTCACCGTGCCGGAGGCGGGCGAGTAGTCCGCGTTCCAGCCGGAGGTGATGGTCTGGCCGCCGGGCAGGGTGAAGGCCAGGGACCAGCCGTCGATCGTCGTCGTGCCGGTGTTGGTGACGGTGATGTTCGAGGTCAGGCCGGTGTTCCAGGCGCTGACGGCGTCGGTGATCCGGCAGGACGCCGACTGCGGCGGCGGGGTGGAGGTCTGGAACTGGGTGAAGAACTTCCACACCTCCGCCGGCACCCATGTCCGGCCGCTGTCACCGGGAGCCCCGTCCTGCGGTGCGGCGATGTGGCCCTCGTCGAACGCGGCCCAGGCGACCGGGTGTCCGGCCGAGCAGCCCGAGTAGGTGGTGAGCCGGTGCGTCAGGCTGCCCTGGGCCGGTTCCGGCGGATTCTGGGCCGTGCAGCCGTTGTTCCTGACGAACCTGTCCCGCATCGCGCGTCCGCCGGCGATGCCGAGGACGTTGTCCCTGAGGCCGTGCACCCCGAGGTAGGCGATGGGCTGGGTGCCGCCGTTGCATCCGCTGAGCTCCCCGCCGCTCTGGATCGCGACCGCCCGGAAGACGGTCGCCCTGCTGCAGGCGAGCGCGTACGACATGCCGGCGCCGTAGCTGAAGCCGAGGGCGAAGCGCTGGGTGGTGTCGACGCACAGGTCCGACTCGATCCGCCGGATCATGTCGTCGACGAAGGTGACGTCCTCGCCGCCGGAGTTGGCCCAGCCGTTGTTGAAGCCCTGGGGCGCGACGAAGATGGTGCTGTTGCCGGCCAGTCGCTGCAGTCCGTAGTAGGCCCAGGTGCCCGTCTCCACGGTACGGCCCGTGGAGACGTCGTCGGCCGTGCCGCCCAGCCAGTGGAAGCCGAAGATCAGCCGGTACGGGTGGTTGCGGTCGTAGCCGTCCGGGATCCTCAGGTTGAAGGTCCGGGTCTTGCCGCTGCTCTGGATCGTATGGGTACCGCTGGTCAGGGTGGGGGTCTTCCCGCATCCGGCGGTCGGCGCGGCCGCGCCGGTGAGCGGGGTGCTCCCGCCGTGGCCGGCGGCGAGTGCCGTGCCTCCCGAGGCCAGCACCAGCAGCACCGCGAGCACCGCCCGCCATAAGGGGAACCATGTCCCCGCCCTTGCCGTTGCCCTTGTCATCGTGCGACTCCCTTCTGTGGGCGGCGAGATGTGCCTCGCCGCAGGGCTAGCGGGCGAACTGCCACCAGTTCATGTTGAGCAGGTAGCCGCTGCCGCCGGTGAACCGCAGGTACAGATCCTGGGTTCCGGTGGCACCGCTGACCGGGCAGGTCACCGTCGTCCAGGTCTGCCAGCCGCCGGTGCCCGGTACAGTGCAACGGCCCACGACCGTCCCGCTCGGGGAGCCGAGGCGCAGTTCGACGGTGCCGCCGCCGCTGCCCGAGGCCACCCGGGCGGCGAAGGAGGAGGCGCCCGTGCCGAAGGCCACGCCCTTGACCTTGACGTAGTCGCCGTTGTCGATCCAGCCGATGTTCATGCCGCCCTCGCTGGACGGTTCGGTCTCGATCCCGGAGCCCCAGGCGATCGTCTCGGCCTCCTGGCGTACGTACGGGTCGAGCGTGCCGGCCTGGGGTGCGCCGGTGCTGGTCATGTTGATCGTCGGGATGGTGCCGTCGGCGTTGTAGGAGAACTTCTCCACCGCGACCGAGCGGGTGTAACCGCCGCCTCCCGGCAGTGCGCCGTTGTGGTAGAAGAAGTACGAGTTGCCCTTGAAGTCCACGAGCCCCGGGTGGTTGGTGAAACTGCTGCCCTGGGTGGGCATGACCGTGCCCCGATAGGTCCAGGGTCCGGTGGGGCCGGGCGCCGTGGAGTAGGCGATGAACTCCGAGCAGCACTTGGCCGCGAACACCAGGTAGTACAGGCCGCCCCGCTTGTACACCCAGGGGCCCTCCTCGTACAGCGTGGGGCGGTTGGGGTCGCCGGTGCGGGTGCCGAATCCGGCCGTGGTGAGCGGGATCCTGGTGACGCCGCCCGTGTAGGAGGTCATGTCGGCGTTGAGCCTGACGTAGGACAGATTCGGGTTGCCCCAGTACAGGTAGGCCTGGCCGTCGTCGTCGATGAAGACGGTCGGGTCGATCTCGCCGTTCTCCACGAGCGGGTGGCCGAGGGCGTCCCGGAAGGGTCCGGTGGGGCTGTCCGACACCGCGACGCCGATGGCCATGCGGCCGGTCGAGCGGTTCTTCACCGGCACGTACCAGTAGAAGTGTCCGTTGCGCTCCACGGCCTGTCCGGCCCACGCGTCGGCGGACGCCCAGCTGAAGGTGGTCAGGCTGAGCGGGGAGCCGTGGTCGGTCCAGTTGACCATGTCGGCGGTGGACCACACCCGCCAGTCCTTCATGGTGAAGTAGGTGGAGCCGTCCTCGTCGTGCCCGGTGTAGAGGTAGACCCGTCCGTTGTGCACCAGCGGGGCCGGGTCGGCGGTGTAGACGTGCTGAACGATGGGGTTGTCGGCGCGAGCCGCGGTGGGGTGCACGACGGCGGGAACGGCGGCGAACGCCAGCAGCAGACCCACCACCCAGGCGGCCGCCCGGGCGGGCCTCACGCCCATCACGCCCGGCTCCACTTCTGGTTGTTCTGGCCGTTGCAGCTCCACAGCACCAGCGGGGTTCCGTTGGCGGTGGCGGCCCCGTTGGCGTCGAGGCACAGTCCGGCGTGGACGTTGCGGATCGTCCCGTCGGAGCCGACGGTCCACTTCTGGTTGTCCTGGCCGTTGCAGGGCCAGGTGATGACCCGGGTGCCGTTGGTGGTGCCCTGGTTGTAGGCGTCGAGGCACTTGTCGCCGTAGACGCGGATCTCGCCGCCGGCCCAGGTGGTCCACAGCTGGTTGGCGGCGGTGTGGCAGTCCCAGAGCAGCGTCGTGGCCCCGGCCGCCGTGGAGGCGTTGTCGACGTCCACGCAGCGGCCGGAGGCGGTGCCGCGCAGGCGAGAGGTGGTGGCGGTCAGCGGGCTGCCGCCGGTCACCCGGAACACGGCGACACCGTGCGCGGGGACGCTCGCCGAGATCTGGCCGGAGGTGCTGGAGGTGCCGCCGGTCCACAGGTCGGTGAGGGTGAACGAGCCGCCGGACAGGCCGACTTGGGCGGGCGTCGTGCTGATGGTCGCGGTGCTGTCGCCGCGGTTGAACAGGCCCACGGCGACCGAGCCGTCGGCGAGGGGCTTGGCGAAGACCTCGGTGGCGCCGTCGTCGCGCACCCGGCGTCCGCCCGCGCCCAGCGAGTCCTGGTTCACCGCCAGCAGGCGCGGGTTGCGCAGGATGGCGCTGACGTCGGCGGACATGGTGCGGATGTCGTTGCCCGCCATGAGCGGGGCGCTCATGAGGGCCCACAGGGCGAAGTGGGAGCGGGACTCGGTCAGCGACAGTCCGGGTCGGCCGACGACGAGCATGTCGGGGTCGTTCCAGTGGCCCGGGCCGGACTGCGCGGCCAGCGGCGCGGTGATGTCCAGGACGTTGCCGACGCCCATCGGGTAGCTGTTGGTGTTGCCGTTCTGCCAGATGTCGAGCAGGTCCTCGGTCGTCCGCCACAGGTCGGCGACCTCGCCCCAGTTGTACGTGGAGCCGGTGATGGCGTGGAAGCTGTTGGGGTTGATGCTGTAGACGATCGGCCGCCCGGTGGCGCGCAGGGCGTCGCGCATGATCGTGAACCGTGCGACCTGCTCGTCACGGGTGCCGCTGGAGGAACACCAGTCGTACTTGAGGTAGTCGACGCCCCACGAGGCGAATGTGGCGGCGTCCTGGGCCTCGTGGCCCTGGCTGCCCGTCGACCCGGGGTAGGCGCCGGTGCCCTGGGCGCAGGTGCGCTCGCTGGGCACCTCGTAGATGCCGAACTTCAGGCCCTTGCTGTGGATGTAGTCCCCGAGGGCCTTCATCCCGCTGGGGAACTTGGTCGGGTTGCCGCGCAGGTTGCCCGCGGCGTCGCGCTGCGGGTCGAACCAGCAGTCGTCGACGACGACGTACCGGTAGCCGGCGTCCCGCATGCCGGAGGAGACCATCGCGTCGGCGGCCTGGCGGACCTGTGTCTCGGTGATCCCGCAGCCGAAGCTGTTCCAGCTGTTCCAGCCGAGCGGCGGGGTGAGGGCGGGGCTGCCGGGGGCGGCCGAGGCGGTGATCTGGGCGGAGGCCGTGAGGGAGGCGGTGACCGCCAGCGCGGCGGCCGCGACGACGCGGAGCAGTCGTCTGCCTGAGGGTCGGGGCACCGTGGGCTCCATTCGGGAGGAGGGATCGGCGAGCGACGCGTTCGTCGGCCGCCCAGGGACAGACTGCGGATGACACAGGAGCGGGACCGGCCCAGGTCACGTCCACCGCACACACGGGCAGTTCGAAATTTCGGTCCGGTTTCCGGAGCGCGGCCTCTCACGGATGCTAGAGAGAGTCCTGGGCATGTCAACACCACTTGGCCGGTCAGCTGTATACCGGTCATCCCCGTCGACCGTCAATGACGGGCCGTCAGAACGCGCTTGAACAGTGCGTTCACTACGGGGGACTTCGAAATATTTCGAAGTCAACACCGAATCATGCGAAACATATTGACGGGATGTGTCAGCCCCATATCATCCTGGTTATTCGACAGCTCAGTCAGCGTTCACACTCTCGAACGAGCAGCCCCGCCCCCACAGCAGCCCTCCTCGGAGAGAACGACACATGGATCTGTCATGCCCTCGCCAATTCCCGACTCGCCGGCAGGCGCTGACCGCCGCCGGCGGCCTGGTCACCGGCGCCTTCCTCTCGCTGGCGGGACCCGCCCCCACCGCCGCATCCGCTCCCGCCCGGGCACCGGCCCTCGCCACCGGCACGACGTACACGAACCCGGTGATCTGGCAGGACTTCGCGGACATCGACGTCATCCGCGTCGGTGACACCTACTACGCCTCGGCCTCGACGATGCACTACTCGCCGGGCGCCCCCGTCCTGCGCTCCTACGACCTGGTGAACTGGGAGATCGCGGGCCACTCGGTACCCGTCCTCGACTTCGGCGCCAAGTACGACCTCAACGGCGGCCGAGGCTACGTCCGGGGCATCTGGGCGTCGTCGCTGGCCTACCGCCCGAGCAACAGGACGTTCTACTGGCTCGGCCAGATCGACTTCGCCAAGACGTACGTCTACACCGCCCCCGCCGCCGAGGGCCCCTGGAACAGACTGACCACGATCGGCACCCCCTACTACGACGCGGGGCTGCTCGTCGACAGCGACGACACCCTCTACGTGGCGTACGGGAACACCACCCTCAACGTGGCCCAGCTCTCGCCCGACGGTCGCAACCAGGTCCGCACCCAGCAGGTGTTCACCACGCCGTCCAGCGTCGGCACCCTCGAGGGCTCCCGCTTCTACAAGATCAACGGCCAGTACTACATCTTCGTGACCCGCCCGGCCAACGGCCAGTACGTCCTGAAGTCCACCAGCGGACCCTTCGGCCCGTACACGATGCGTCAGGTCCTCCTCGACCTGCGCGGGCCGATCCCCGGCGGCGGCGTCCCGCACCAGGGCGGACTGGTGCAGACCCAGGGCGGCGCCTGGTACTACATGGCCTTCGTCGACGCGTATCCCGGCGGCCGGGTACCGGTCCTCGCGCCCGTCACCTGGACCTCGGACGGCTGGCCCGTCGTACAACTCGTCAACGGCGCCTGGGGCACCTCGTACCCCAGCCCGGCCGTGCCCGCTCCGCCCCGCCCGGTCACCCCCATGACCGGCGTCGACACCTTCGACACCCCCGCCCTGAAGCCGCGATGGGAGTGGAACCACAACCCGGACAACACCAAGTGGTCGGCCGGCGACGGACTGACCCTGCGCACCGCGACCGTCACCCGCGACCTGTACGCGGCCCGCAACACGCTCACGCACCGCATCCAGGGGCCCACCTCCACGGCCACGGTCCTCCTCGACCACTCGGCGATGCGTGACGGCGACCGGGCCGGGCTCGCGCTGCTGCGCGACTCCTCCGCGTGGATCGGCGTCCAACGCGACGGCGGGGTGACGCGCGTGACGATGGTCAGCGGGCTGACCATGGACGGCAATTGGAACACCACGGGCACCGGGACCGAACTGGCGAGCGCGACCGTCCCCGGCGGCCGGATCTGGCTGCGCGCGGCCGCGGACATCCGCCCCGGCGCGGCCCGCCCCGGAACCTTCTCCTACAGCACCGACGGCACCACCTTCACGCGCCTCGGGCCCGCCTTCTCCATGGGCAACGACTGGCGCTTCTTCATGGGCTACCGATTCGCCCTCTTCAACCACGCCACGCAGACCCTCGGCGGCGCGGTCCGTGTCCTGCGGTTCGAGCTGTCGACTCCCTGACCCCATCCCATCGAGCGCACGGCGCAACCCCCCACCCCCCACCGTACGAGGAGAACGATGAACCCGCTGAAACGGCTCGGCCGACGCCGAGCCTCGGTCCTCTCGCTCCTGGCTGTGGCCGCCCTGGCGACGCCCGTCGCCGCGGCCGCCGCACCCGGCGCCGCACCGACCGCACCGGACGCCGTCCGGGCCTCCACCCTCGGCGCCCAAGCGGCCCAGTCGGGACGGTACTTCGGAACCGCCGTGGCCGCCGGAAGGCTCGGCGACGGCACGTACTCCGGCATCCTGGACCGCGAGTTCAACGCGATCACGCCGGAGAACGAGATGAAGTGGGACACCACCGAACCGTCCCGCGGCTCGTTCAACTTCGGCCCCGGCGACCAGATCGTCAACCACGCGACGGCGCACGGTCAGCGCATGCGCGGCCACACACTCGTCTGGCACTCCCAACTGCCCGGCTGGGTCGGCTCCATCAGGGACGCCAACACCCTGCGCACGGTGATGAACAACCACATCACCACGGTGATGAACCACTACAAGGGCAAGATCTACGCCTGGGACGTGGTCAACGAGGCCTTCGCCGACGGCGGAAGCGGCCAGCAGCGCGGTTCGGTGTTCCACGACGTGCTGGGCAACGGCTTCATCGAGCAGGCCTTCCGCACCGCGCGGGCCGCCGACCCGGCCGCCAAGCTCTGCTACAACGACTACAGCATCGAGGACTGGAACTCCGCCAAGACCCAGGGCGTCTACCGCATGGTCCGCGACTTCAAGTCGCGCGGCGTGCCCATCGACTGCGTCGGCTTCCAGTCCCACTTCGGCACCGGCGGCCCGCCCGCCAACTTCCAGACCACGCTGTCGAACTTCGCCGCGCTCGGCGTGGACGTCCAGATCACCGAGCTGGACATCGCGCAGGCGCCGACGAACGCCTACGCGAACACCGTGCGGGCCTGCCTGAACGTGGCGCGCTGCAACGGCATCACCGTGTGGGGCATCCGCGACAGCGACTCCTGGCGCAGCGGTGAGAACCCGCTGCTGTTCGACCGGAACGGCAACAAGAAGCCCGCCTACCAGTCGACGCTCACCGCGCTGGGCGGCAGGGCCGCGGCAGCGCGGACGGACGCCGGACCGGCCCGGGCCGCCGCCGCGCTCCCCTCCTCCTTCCGGTGGAGCTCCAGCGGAGTGCTGATCTCCCCGAAGCCGGACGCGACCCACCGGATCGCCGGGATCAAGGACCCGTCGGTCGTCTACTACAACGGCAAGTACCACGTGTTCGCGAGCGTCGCCAGCTCCTCCGGGTACAACCTGGTGTACCTGAGCTTCAGCGACTGGTCGCAGGCCGGGTCGGCCACCCACTACTACCTCGACCGCACCGCCATCGGCAGCGGGTACCGGGCCGCGCCCCAGGTCTTCTACAACACCCAGCAGCGCCTGTGGTACCTCGTCTACCAGACCGGCAACGCGTCGTACTCCACCAACGCCGACATCAGCAACCCCAACGGGTGGAGCGCGCCGCGCAACTTCTTCGCGTCGATGCCGGACATCATCCGCCGCAACATCGGCAACGGCGCCTGGGTCGACATGTGGGTGATCTGCGACAGCGCCAACTGCTACCTGTTCTCCTCCGACGACAACGGGCACCTGTACCGGTCGCAGACGTCGCTGAGCCAGTTCCCGAACGGTTTCACCAACACCGTCATCGTGGCCCAGGACTCCAACAGGTTCGCGCTGTTCGAGGCGAGCAACGTCTACAAGGTGCAGGGCAGCAACCAGTACCTGCTGCTGGTCGAGGCCATCGGCGGCGACGGCCGGCGCTACTTCCGCTCCTGGACGGCGAGCAGCCTCGCCGGCTCGTGGACGCCCCTGGCCGCGTCCGAGGGCAACCCGTTCGCCAAGTCGGGCAACGTGACGTTCCCCGCCGGTACGTGGAGCCGGGACATCAGCCACGGTGAGATGATCCGCGCGGGCTACGACCAGACGCTCACGATCCCGGCCTGCAAGCAGCAGTACCTGTACCAGGGCAAGGACCCCAACGCCGGCGGTGACTACAACCTCCTGCCGTGGCGACTTGGTCTGCTGACCCAGACCAATTCACCCTGCTGAACCGCACGGCACCGCGGGCGGGGAGTTCTCGGGACTCCCCGCCCGCTCATGACGTGACGCGCTCGCGGCGGCGCCGGAGGCGCGGGGTGGGTACGGAGGGGGCGGCGGTGCCGCGGACCGCCGCGCGCGCGGGGCCGTCGGGGACGGTGAAGGCGAAGGCCGCCGTCACCGCCGCGATCGCGGCCAGGACGAGAAACGTGTGCTGGTACGCGATGGTGGGTGGATCCGCTGCGGCCGCCGCCGGGGTGCCGAGCACGAGGACCGTGGTCACCACCGCCGGGGCGAGCGCGCCGCCGGTCTGGCGTACGACGGTGTTCAGCATCATCGCCTGGGACACGTCCTTCCGGTCGACGGTGGCGAGCGAGGCGACGGTCGTCGGCATGAAGAAGCAGCCGATGGCGACGCCGAAGAGGAACATCCAGGCGCGGAAGGTCCACAGGCTCGTGCCGGTGTCGGAGGTGGCCAGGACCAGCAGGACCGCGGTGACCCCGGTCAGCCCGAAGCCGACGATCAGGCGCGGACCGACCCTGCCGTAGAGAAGGCCGGTGATCTGGACGGTCAGCAGGACGCCGAACGCCTCCGGGAACGTGGTCAGACCGGACTCCAGCGCCGTACGGTGCTGCCCCTGCTGCAGGAACAGAGGGCTCAGGTACAGGGCGCCCAGGATGGGGATCAGGCCGACGAGGTTGATCAGGTTGGTGTCCCTGAAGAGCCGGTCCGTGAACAGGCGCAACCGCAGCAGGGGGCGGGCCGTGCGCAGCTCGACGACGACGGTCGCCGCCAGCAGCACCGCGCCGAGTCCGAGGGAGAGCAGGACCTCGGGTGAGGACCAGCCGCGGTTGGGTCCCTCGCAGACCCCGAACATCGCCGCGCCCAGCGCCCCCGCGCTCAGCAGCAGCCCGGGCACGTCGAAACGTCCCGGCCGGCCGCCGCGGTCGGTCACCAGGAACAGCGCGCCGAAGACGACCGCGGGCAGACCGATGGGCAGATTGACGTAGAAGACCCATCGCCAGGACAGATGGTCCACCAGCAGGCCGCCGAGGACGGGGGCCGCGGCCGGGGCCATCTGCTGGGGAATGATCAGGTGACGCGAGATGCGCAGCTGCTCGGCCGAGGTGAAGGTGCCGAAGAGCAGGGCGCTGGAGGCGGGGAAGAGGACTCCGGCGGACAGCCCCTGTACGGCGCGGTAGGCGACGAGTTGGCCGAGTCCGGCCGCCGTCCCGCACAGCAGGGACGAGACGAGGAATCCGGCCAGGGCCGTCAGCAGGACGCGTTTGCCGCCGAACCGTTCGACCAGCCATGCCGAGGCCGGGATGGCCATGGCCAGACACACCGGGTAGACCACGACCACCCCGTCCAAGGCCGCGGTGGTCAGCCCGAACTGACGGGCGATCGAGGGCAGCGCCACGGTGGTGATCGCTCCGTCCACGATCGCTACGAAGGTCACGCTGACGCACACGACGGGGACGACCAGACGTTGGCTGAGACGCGACCGCAGGGCGGAGAGTGTCAACTGACGGCGAGGCATATACTGAGCATACTCACTATGTGCATCCTCAGCGTACGGTTTCTTGACGAGGACAAGGCAGACTGGGCGCATGGCAGTACAGGGCAGCAGCGACGTCCTCATCGACGAGCTGTACGAGACGACCAACCAGCTACGGCAGTTCGTGGAGGCCCGGCTGCGGGAGAAGGGGGCGTCCGTGGCCCGACTGCGGGCCCTGCGCATGCTGGCCCGGGCCGAACAGCCGCTGCGCATGCGGGACTTGAGCGACATGGCGGGCATCGCGGCCCGTACCGCCACCACGATCGTGGACAGCCTGGAACGCGACGGCCTCGTGGAACGGGTGCCCCACCCGCAGGACCGCCGGGCCCTCCTGCTCCGGCTCACCGAGGAGGGACGGCGCTGTCACCGCGAGGCGGAGGAGACCGACCGCCGGGCCCTGGCCGAGGCCACCGCCGCCCTCGACACGGCCGACCGGGCACAACTGCGGGCCCTGCTCGCCCTCATCCGCGACAGCACCGCCTGACTGCTCCTCCTACGTCCTCGGGATCAGCAGGGGAAGGTGCCGCTGTAGAGGGCGTGTCCGTAGGAGGAGCTCCCGGAGCCGAAGCCGTAGCTGCCGTCGTCGCTCCAGACCGCTTCGCGCAGGCCGTTGGCGCAGGTCGAGGCCGGGGCGATGGCGAAGCCCTCCAGGTTGTCGACCGGCATGACGGCGGGATTCGTGTAGGTCGCGTCCGCAACGATCGCACCGCCGGCGTCGACCTTGAGGAAGGTGTGCGTCTCGCCGCAGGTGTTGTCGCAGGTCGCGATGACGCGCTGGGTTCCGGCGTCGAAGGACACGTCCATGACGGACGCCTTGCCGGTCGGGATCGCGCCGAACGTGGTGAACGTACCGTCGGAGTTCAGGCCGTAGACGTGCAGCGTGCCGTCCCACTCCAGACCGGCGAAGAACAGGCCCGCCCCGTGCGACGGGTAGTCCGCCGGGTCGTAGACGGCCCCGGTGAGCGGGTCGACCCAGCCGTTCGCGGTCAGCCAGCTGTCGGGTACGTAGCCCACGCCCTCGAAGCCGAGATTGGCGTCGTCCTTGCTGCCGGTGTCGAGCTGTGGGAACTGCGCGGTCATGTCCCACTGGCGGACCGGCGTCAGGGTCGAGCCGGGCGCGGCCGGGTCGAACTCCATGATCGTGTCCTTGGGGACCGTGTTGGTGGCGTTGTCGCGCTCGGAGGTCACGTAGATGTGGCCGTTGCCGCCGACCGTCAGACCCTCGGAGTCCGGCTGGCCGACACCGCCCGCGAAACGGATCTGCTTGCCGGTGGAGCTCCACGACGCGTCCGGGATCCACATGCCGTTGCTCTTGACCAGCTTGTACAGCCAGTTCTTGTTCTTGGCGGCCCACAGCACCGACGAATTCGCCGGGTCGAACGCCAGACCGCTCAGGTCCCGGCCCTCCGGGCCGGTGGACGTGGTGAACGCGCAGACGTGGTCGGCGATCGTGACGTCCAGCCCGCCCGGCCACGCCAGGGTGCCCGCCGGGGCGGACCCCGCACCGGAGGGCGCCTCGGGGGTGCAGCCGCTGGTCAACGAGCCGCCGCCACCCAGCAACCGCCCGGTCTGGCCGCCACCGCCGCCGCTGCCCGAGCAGGAGTTCGCGCCGCCGAGCGTCGCGGTCGTGGAGGTCCGGAACCAGCCGGTGCCATTGGCGCAGCGCTCGTCGGACGGCTTGGCGCCGTCGGTCGCCCAGGTCACCGAGTCGACGGTGGTGCCGTTGCCGTCGAGGACGACGACCGAGTCGTTGTCGCCGAGACCGAGAGCGGCGTCGAAGGTGACATGGCCGCCCGCGGGGATGCTGGTCGCGCTCGGCGAAGAGGACGAGATCGAGACCGGGGAGTGACTGGTGTCGTTGTCGACGTACTTCCACGACGCGATGCTGACCGCGCTCGTGCCGCCGTTGTACAGCTCCACGGTGTCGGCGCCGTTCGAGGTGACCTCGTTGACCCGTACACGGCTCGCGGCGGGTACGGACGACGGGCAGCCCGAGGCGTTCCCGGCGCCGAAGGTGGCCGCCGTGGTCGTGGTCACCCACGCCCCGGTGCCGTCGCCGCCGCACCGCGCCATCGCCGGCTTCGCCCCGTTGGCGGCCCACTCGACGCGGTCGACCACGATGCCGTCGGACGCGTAGATCACCAGCTTGTCCGCGTCACCGAGCCCCTTGGGCGAGTTGAAGGTGACGAAGCCTCCGGCCGGGACGGTGCCGGCGGACGGGCTGAACGACTGCGGCGAGAAGCTGTCGTCGGACATCCTCCAGCCGCTGAGACTCACCGCCGTCGAGCCGGCGTTGTACAGCTCCACGGTGTCGTTGTTGGACGACGTGACCTCGTTGATCCGGACGTTCTGGTAGCCGACCGCGGTCGTGGCGGCCGCGGGCCGCGCGGCGACCACCCCGGTGACGACCAGTCCTGACAGCGTCAGAGCCGCGGCGCACACGGAGGCGACACCGGCACGCGAGTGTGAGATAGGCACGAGGCCGAACTCTGATCACGTGATCTTGAAACGGCGTGTACGCCGGCTGAACACCACCTGCTGACCTCCGGAACGCCGGGCGCGGGGGCGGACGGCGGTCGGCGTCCCGCGCCTACGCCGCGAAGCCGATGGTGGTGACGTACTCGTACTGGCCCCACTGCGAGCCGAGGTCCACGACGGCGTCGTTGACCCACGCGTCGTCGAGAGCCGCCGGGTCGTTGTCTGCCCACGCCTGGACGATACGGTCCCAGCGGCGGACGTTGAGGGTGCGGTACTCCACCACGCGTTGGCGGGGCCGGTCCACCTGGGACTGGTTGAGGGGGTGGAACTCCACGCGGGTGCCGCGGCCCTCGCGGTTCAGGCGGGCGAGGAGATAGCGGGCCACGTTGTGCCGGCGCACCGTGCG
Organism: Streptomyces sp. NPDC032126; assembly: GCF_055580085.1. Taxonomy (NCBI): domain Bacteria; kingdom Bacillati; phylum Actinomycetota; class Actinomycetes; order Kitasatosporales; family Streptomycetaceae; genus Streptomyces; species Streptomyces sp. NPDC032126. Next base: position 1,645,112 of record NZ_JBVIMA010000001.1, on the reverse strand, counting down.
GTAGGCCTCCTCGACCCGTTCGAGGTTCCGCTTCGACGGGCTGCGCCTGCCCTCCAGCCACGCCTTCAGGGTGCGGTCGGTGACCGTCAGACCCGCCGCACGGGCCGCGGCGCGGGCGTGTTCGGTGCGGGTGAGGTAGTGCAGACGGGCGAGGAGACCGCGGCCGGTGGTGATGGGGGTGGCGACGAACCCGGCGAGCGCGTCGAGCTGACGGGCCACCGCCTCATGCCCCTTGACGCCCCGGGCGCCGTACTTCCCGAAGTCGATGTTGCGTTCCGGCATGCCCGCCTCCTCCTGACCGCTCCCAATCTATCGGTTCCGACCGGCGCGAAACCCTTCATTGATCAAGGTCCGGTACCCCCATCCGCACAGGCGTTGACCATTCTTTACCCGGCCGATGAGTGGATTGTCGGCCATTGCCGCTCGCGGGAGCCGCAGGCCGGGGAGATCGGGAACCTGGCATTCCGGGGCGTGTCGGCCATGTCCGTCTCGCCCTGTCACTGATGTCCACGGCCGACCCCGTTCAGTCGAGCAACCATTGCTGGGGCGGGAGATCGCTCAGGGGAAACGGCAGGCGGAGGAGGTGGACAGGAAAGATGTGCCATGCGGCGGCCACCCCGCCCGGTGCGACCGGACGGCCGCGCCGCGCTGTCGTCATATGCGGATGTGAAGTGCGGCGGCCGCGCGCCGGCGCACCGGCGCGCGGGCCGGCCCGCCCGACTCCCCTGCACGCCCGCACGCTCCTGACCAGTCGGTCCTCGGCCACATGTCCCGCTCTCGCGGCGACGATTGCGCACCGTGCGGCCCTTGTCGCCGCAGAGCCGCCATGGCTAGGCTCCCGCTCACTTTCACGCTTCACGCACATTTCCGACACTTGAGGCCGGCCTCAGCGGCGCGGCCTCACTGCCGTACGGGGGGGGTGGGGAACGTCGACGCGTCACCGATGCGCGAGCCGTCAGGCCCGCCCGTCACCTCCTACGGCGAGCACTCCCCCACCGCCGAGCGGCCGCGCGCAGAGGAGCGGTCGGGCCCGGCGCCCTCTCGAACACACCGCGACCTCAGGATCCTGTGGTGGGTCAACGCGGTCGACGGGCTCGGCAGCCAGGCTTCCGGGCTGGTCCTCCCGCTGCTGCTCCTGGAGCTCGGGCACAGCCCCGGCACGGCCGGTTCGCTGGCCACCGTCGCCGCGCTGACCGGTGTCGTCCTCGGGCCGCTCGTCGCGGTACCGGCGGACCGGGGACGGCGGCGGCGCCTGATGACGGGGTCGGCGGCACTCGCCTCGCTGGGAACGGGGGTACTGGCCCTGACCTGTCTGGGCCGCCCCACGTTATGGGTCGTGGTGGCCCTGGCCCTGACGGAGCGGCTGTGCGCCATCACCTATGAGGCCGCCTCACGCGGAACCCTCGCCCATCTGGCCACCGTCGACGAACTGCCCCGGGCGGCCGCCGGGATGCAGGTGGGCGACCAGGTCGCCCTCGTCGTGGGACCCGCGCTCGGCGGCGCCCTGTTCCAACTCGCCCGGCCCGTGCCCTTCCTGGCCGACGCCCTCTCCTACGCGGTGGCCGCCGTGGGCGTACGGGCGATCCGCACCCCCCTCGACACTCCCGCCGCCCCGCACAGCGCACCGGCCGCCCCCGGTCCGCGCCGCCGCCGGATGGTGCCCGAGCTGCTGGTCAGCGCCAGGGCCGGCGTGGCCACGGTGGCCGGGTCCCCGGTACTGCGGCTCGTCCTGGTCTGGACGTCGACGGCCGGGGGCGCCTTGACGCTGCTGTTCTACACCGCGCTGTTCCGGCTGGGCGCCGACGCACGCGGCGCGGCGGCCGGTCTGGTCCTGGCCGCGTCGGGCGCCGCCGGCCTGGTCGGCTCGCTGATCGCGGCCCCGGTCGTCCGACGCCTCGGGGCGACGCGGCTGCTGACCCTGGCCGCCTGGTTCCTGCCCGTGCCGTGCGGCTCCCTGCTGTGGGCGGACGGGGCGGTCGGCTGGGGGGTGGCGTTCGCGGGGCTGTCCTTGCTGGTGCCACTGATCACCGTCGTCCTGTCCAGCGTCGCCATCGCGTGCACACCGGCGCGGTTGCAGTCGCGGACCGCGAGCGTGCTCGGCTCGGTGTCCGCGCTGGCCGCGGCCGGGGCACCGGCGCTCGCCGCGGTCCTGGTGACCGCCTGGAGTCCGCGTACGCCCGCACTGCTGTGCACCGCGCTGTTCGCCGCACTGGCCCTCTACACCCAGGTGAGAGCCCCCGGCGTCCTGCGGGCGGGCGCAGCGGCGGCGGCTGCGACAGCGACCGCGACCGCCGCTTCCCCGTCCGCGCCCGATGCCGACGGCACGGGAGGCAGCCGTGAGTGACGCCTTCAAGGTCTTCCTCAGCGCCCTGCCGGAGGTGTGCCCGCGCGATCCGCGTCGCATGGTGCTGACCGCCGACGCCGACGGCCGGTGCGAGGTGTTCACGTGGGACGCGGCCACCGGCACGGCCCGCCAGGTCACCGACCGGCCCGAGGGCACGGTGCACTGTGCCGTCGACGCCGACGCGTATGTGTGGTGGTTCGACGAGGACGCCGAGGGCCGAGGGCGCTGGTGGTTCGAGCCGTTCGGCGGGGGGTGCCGACTGCCCGGGCTGCCGGGGGCGCCGGCCGGGCTGCCGCGCGGTCTGGCGGTGACGGCCGACGGGACGGTCGCCGCGGCGCTCGCGCTGCGCGACGGCGGGACGGCCGTGCTCGTGGGACGGCGTGGGCGTGCCCCGCGCGAGGTCGTGCGCGTCGCCGGGGAGGGCCGGCTCGGCGGCATCACACCGGAAGGCGATCTGGTGGCCCTGGCGACGGTGTCCGACGGCGAGGCGACCGTCACCGTCGCCACCTCCGCCGGCCGGATCGTCGCCACGCTGCCCCACCCCGACGGCCCCGGTGACCCCGATGGTTCCGCCGGCAGGCTCTGGTGCCGGGGCTTCTCTCCGCGTCCGGGCCGGTCCGAACTGCTGCTGGTGCACGAGCTTCAGGACCGCTACCAGCTGGCGACATGGACGCCGCGCCGCGGTCTGGTCACCCACTCCTGGTGCCGTTTCGACACGGAGATCACCGCGCGCTGGTACCCCGACACCGACGAGGTGCTGGTGCGTCAGGAACGCCACGCCCGTTCGCTGTTGCACCGCGTCTCCCTGCGCGACCGCACCCGACGCGTTCTGCCCACTCCCGCCGGCAGCCTGCTCGACGCCGCCCCGCGTCAAGGAGGGGCCCTGCACTATCTCTGGACGGACACCGCCCACCCGCCCGTCCTGTGCGCGACCGACGGGATCGCCCTGCCGACGAACGGCCCCCTGCCCCAGGTGCCCGGCCGGCACACCGAGCTGTGGACCCCGACGCCCGATGGCCCGGTCCACACCCTGCTCAGCCTGCCCCGCGCCGAGGACAGCGGCCACGCCGGCGCGGCCACCGCTCCCCCGCCGGCCGTGTTCCTGGTGCACGGCGGACCCGCCGACCACGACCGGGACGCCTACGACGCCACCGTGCACTCGCTGGTGGCCTCCGGCTACGCCGTGGCCCGGGTCAACTACCGCGGTTCGACCGGCTACGGCCCCCGCTGGCGGCGGACGCTGGCGGCCGGCGTAGGCCATCCCCAAGTGGACGACCTGGCCGCCGTACGAGCCGATCTCGTCCGTCGCGGACTCGTCGACGACCGGGCCACCGCCCTGTGGGGGGTGTCCTGGGGCGCCTATCTGGTGCTGCTGGCCCTCGGTACCCGACCGCGGCTGTGGCAGGCCGGTGTCGCGGTGAAACCGGTCGCCGACTGGGTGACCGCCCACCGGATGACCACACCGGCGCTGCGCGCCCTGGACGTGCGCTGGTTCGGCGGCACCCCCGAGCAGGTGCCGGAACGATACGCCCGCAGCTCGCCGCTCACCTTCGCGGACCGGGTGAGCGCACCCCTGCTCGTGGTCGGCGCGGACCGGGACGTCAAGTGCCCGCCCGAGCAGATCCGCAGCTACCTCGACGCGCTGACCGCCGCGGGCGTGGCCCATGAGCAGATGTGGCTCGACACCGGACACGACGGCTACGACGGCGCGACGCACGTCGCCGTCCTGCGCCGCTCCCTGACCTTCCTGCACCGGCACCTGCCCGCCCCGGCGCCCGCCGCCCCCTCGCGTCCCCCGGCCCGTCCGGGAGGACCCCGGCCCCGCTGACGAACACAGCGGGGCCGGGTCGTGCACAGCACCACCCGCCCGAAGAACACGCCATGAACCCGAGAAGGAGGACAACCGTGCAGAAGGACATCATCCACAACGACCCGCTCGCCGGCGACGAGGAGAACCGCAAGCCCGGCATCGGCATCACCATCACGATCCCGTTCCGCAACGCCGCCGAGAGCGACGACGAGGAGTGACCCGCGGCCCGGCCGGCCCGACCCGACAGGGGCCGGCCGGGCTCCCTCCGCCCGCGTCTCCCGTCCGCCAGCCGCCCGTGCGCAAGGAGCCCACCGTGCGCGTTCTTCTCGTCAACATGCCCTGGTCACCGATCGACCTGCCCTCCCTGGCGCTCGGCATCCTGAAACGGAGCGTGGACGAACACGTCCAGGACGCCACGTGCGAGGTGCTGCACGCCAACCTGGAATTCACCGACTGGATCACCAGCCGCACCGAGTTCACGGCCGAGGACTACGACTACTACGCCCTGTCCTCCTACTTCCTCGGCTGCGGCGACTGGGTGTTCTCCTCGGCGCTCTACGACGACCCCGAGTGGCGGGAGTCGGAGTTCGTCGAGGTGATGGCGTCGAAGCTGCGCCGGTCCCGGATGCGCATGACCCGCGAACTGCACCGCCTCGTACCGGAGTTCGTCACCGAGGTGGCCCGCCGCGTGGTGGATCTGGCGCCCGACGTGGTCGGCTTCACCTCCACCTTCCAGCAGAACACCGCGGCGCTCGCCGCGGCCCGGCAGATCAAGCGCCTCGCCCCGGACATCGTGACCGTCATGGGCGGCGCCAACTGCGACGCCGAACAGGGCGCCGCGGTCCACCGCAACTTCCCCTTCGTGGACTACGTGGTCCGCGGCGAGGGCGAGGACGCCTTCCCCCGTCTGCTGACCGCGCTGCGCGACGGCGACCCGGCCGCCGCGGCCTCCATCCCCGGACTGTGCCATCGCACACCTGAGGCCGCGCACATCGCCAACCCCATGCCGACGGGCCCGTTGCCGCCCGCGGCGATCCTGCCCCCCGACTACAGCGGCTACTTCGAGCGTCTCGCCGCGTCCGTGGCGCGCAACTGGGTCGAGCCGAAACTGGTCGTCGAGGGCGCGCGCGGCTGCTGGTGGGGCGAGAAGCACCACTGCACCTTCTGCGGGCTGAACGGCTCCTTCATGGAGTTCCGCAGCAAGAGCCCCGACACCTTCTACCGCGAGATCATGGACCTGGCGGAGCGCCATCAGGTGCTGGACATGTACGTCGTCGACAACATCCTGGACATGCGCTACCTGACCAGCGTCCTGCCCCGGATCATCGACAGCGGCTACGACCTGCGCATGCACATCGAGATCAAGGCCAACATGCGGCGCCCGCAGCTCCAGGTGCTGGCGGACGCCGGGCTCATCTACGTGCAGCCCGGCATCGAGAGCCTCAACAGCCGCGTCCTCGACCTCATGGACAAGGGCGTGAGCGGCTGCCAGAACGTCCGCATGCTGCGCGACGCGGCGGAGACCGGACTGTCGGTGTCGTGGAACTACCTGCACGGCTTCCCCGGCGAGACCCCGGAGGACTACGAACCGGTCATCCGCCAACTCCCCGCCCTGGAGCACCTCAACCCGCCGGTCGACCTGTCCGCCCGCATCGCCATCGAACGCTTCAGCCCGTACTTCAAACGCCCCGAGCTGGGCTTCACCGGGCTGCGGCCCGAGGAGCACTACCTGTTCACGTACGACCTGCCCGAGGCGGAACTCCACGACCTGGCCTACGTCTTCCAGGCCCCGGAGCGCGGCATCTCCGAGCCGACGGTGACGCTCCTCAACGACGGCATCGCCGCCTGGAAGAAGCACCACGCCGACGCCCGCCTCACCCACACCGACCTGGGTGACCGGATCGTGCTGGTCAGCAGGCGACCGTCGTTCGACTGGCGGACCATGCAGCTCACCGGCCCGTTGGAGACGGCTCTCTTCCGGCTCCTGGACCAGCCGCACACCGTCGTGGCGCTGCACCGCAAGCTGGCGTCCACCGGCGAGGGCACGCGGTGCACGCCTCAGGACATCGAGGCCCTCCTCAAGGAGTGGGTCGCGTACGGCGTGGTGTTCACCGACGCGGGCCAGTACGTCCACATCGCCCCCGCCGCCGTGAACCAGGACCTGCTGCGGCTGGACTACATGCGCCACGCCCACGCACGCGGCGAGGCCACGACCGAGGCCATGGCCGGGACCGGGGCGGGGGCGGAGCCCGCGCCCGCCCTGTCCTGAGCGCCGCCGCCCGCCTCCCGACCCGGACGAAGGACCGCACATGACCGTCACCGCACCGGCCCTCGCGATACGTGCCTGGCGCGACCTCGACCCGCAGGCCCGTGACCTGCCCGGCATGTCACTGGGAACCCTGCCCGTGGCACCCGGGGCCCAGGAGGCCGACCGGCTCTGGGACCTGGGCGTGCGCCACGCCGAACTGGACCTGGCCGTCGACCTGTCCTCCGACGACCCCGCGACCCATCGAAGGGCCGTCGACCGGCTCTGCCTGGTCCGCGATCTCACGGCACGCGCCGTCTCCGTCGACTGGGACCTGCGCCTCGCGCCCGAGGAATCCGCACACCAGTGGAAGGTGCTGTCCCACCTTCAGCCGCCTCGCACGATCACCGGTCTCCAGGAGGACGGGCAGGGCGGGGAGGCGCTGTACGCGTGGCGGACCCGGCACTACCTCTGCAAGCTGGTCTGGCGCCAGGGGCCCGGTTTCATCCAGATCCGTGACCGCCGCTGGGGGGACCTGCGCCGCTTCACCGCCGACGAACCGCGCTACCGGGAGGCCATCGCCCTGCTCGACGCGGGGGTGCGCCACACCGCCCTGCCCGGCGACGTACTGGAGGAGTTCACCGCCGAACACCTCGTCCTGCGCGTCGGCGAGCTGGCGTGGTGGCTGCCCTACCGGGTCTCCCGCTGGCTCCAGGAAGCCATGGCCGTGTGACGTCCCCGATGCGCGGCCGCCGGTGACCATCTGCCCCGGCGACCGCGCCCGCGAAGGCGTGCGGTGGGGGCGATCAGAAGAAGCGGCGGACGAAGACGTCCGATCGGCCGTTGGTGTCGCCGGGCACGAGGTCGTCGGCCGTCGACTGGAAGACCACGTCGCGCCCACCGGCGCTGACCGAGTCGGTCCCGGCCGAGGCGGGCCGGTCCGAGACGATCTCCTCGGTGCCCGTCTCCAGGTCGCGCAGGACGAGCGACGGCCCGCTCGTGTCGTACGGGGCGTACAGCAGGTGGCGGCCGGTGGGATCGATGGCCAGGCCCTGTACGTCCGTCAGCAGTTGATCGGTGCCGGATGCCTCGTCGTGGACGTAGGTGTCGGTGCCCGAGAGGTAGACGACCTTGCTGCCGTCCTTGCTGAGCTGGACGAGGGTCGCCGCCTTGGCCGGGCCCTCGACGGGGCCCGAGGTGGTGCCGTCGGTCCGGTCCCACACGAAGACGTCCGCCGCCTGGCCGTCCTGGTAGGCGACGAAGCGGCCGTCGCCGCTGATGGACGGCCGGGCCGGGACGGTGTGGGCGAACTCGGCGACGGTCCGGGCGGTGTCGGTGTGCCAGTCCCGCACCTCGACGCGCTGCCGGGACGGCGGTCGATTGAAGGTGGCGGCCTGGGCGATGGAGCGACCGTCGGTGCTCAGCGACGGCTGACCGCAGCTGAGGCCCGGGCAGTTGATGCCGATCGTGCTTGCCGAGCTCACCTGGGACAGGAACGTCTTGGTGTCCCTGAACAACTGCCCCCACAGGGCGACGTACTGCCCGTCGCCGCTGATCACCGGGTGCTGGATCGGTGAGGTGAGGGTGCTCATCTGCGTGGTCGTACTCGTCGCCCGGTCACGGACGAACACCCTTTCCCCCGTGGCCGAGTTGGGGGGTGTGAGGTTCTTCGCGAATGACGAGAAGGCGATACGCCCGCCGTCGGCCGTGATCGTGGCGCCGGCGGAGTCGCCGTCGCCCTGGGTGCCGTCGGACGCGACACTGATCCGCTCGACTCCGGCTCCGCTGTCGCCCGCGACGCCCGCCACGGCCCTGGGCCCGGCCGAAGCGGCTCCGGGCAGCGCCAGCGTCACCGCGCAGACCACGACCGTGGCGCCTAAGGCGGCCCGGACACGTCTGGCGGCGCTCCGCTGCGTGTTCCCCCTCATGTTCCCCCCAAGACAGGACATGGCCCTGCGTCCCGGTTCCCCACCGGAGGGCCATCAGCATGCAAGCGCGCCGACGCGGTGGGGTCAATGTGTCGCACGGCCAGGGAGAGGCACGGTTCCGGTCAGATACGGCGGGGGCGCGCTCTACGGTGTGCCGGAGGCCTCCAGGAGGCGCTGGAGCACAGCCGCCTCCGCGTGAAGGCGCGCGACGTGGTCGGCGTGGGCGGGTGCCGTGAGCTGTGCCGCGGCGTCCAGCCGTTCGTCGGCCTCGGCTCGTACGATGTCCGCCACCTCGCGCTCGCTCAGTTCGCGCCGCGCCGCTTCGGTGGCACCGGCGCCGACAGGTGACGCTTCGAGGGCCACGCCGCGCGACGCGACGTCGTCCACCGGCACCGCCTCGGCGTTGTCCAGCGCGGCGAGCGTCGCCCGCAAGGCGCTCACCGCGGCCTTGTCACGGGCGCGCATCGCATCGGGAAGGGCTTGGCGCATACGCGTACGAAGAGACATGCCCGGACCCTATGGCCGTATCGCCGACCCCTCCAACGAGATATCCCTCCGGCGACAGCGACAGCCGCTCTTACTCCGCGGCCGCTTTGATCAACAGGTCGTACAGCGTGGTCAGTTCGTCCGGGGAGAGCCGGCCCAGGGACGCGGCCAGCACCCCCTCCACGAGGTCCGCGCCCTTGCCGTACGCCGCTTCGCCCTCCTCGGTGAGGCGGTGCCGCACGACCCGCCCGGGTCCCTCCTGGCGGGCGATCAGGCCGCGGTCGACCATCCGGCGGGCCAGCTCACCCATGGACTGGTCGGTCTGGAAGGTGAGTTGGGCCAGGGCGTGGAGCGAGGTGTCGGGCTGCCGGTGGAGGTGGCGCAGCACGTCCCACTGGACGAGCGACAGCCCCGCGGCCGCGCTCAGGGCCTTGTTGGTCTGGCGGTGATGGCGCCACTGGAGTCGTTTGACGGCGAGGCCCACATCCTGCAACGACGGTGTCATGCGCCCATTCTATCAAGGCTCCTTATATAAGGACCCTTGCATGAGCGAGTGGCGCAATCTAAGGTTCCTTACATAGGGAGCCGCGACCGGCTTCCGTCCGTCGGCACGCGCCCGGGAAACGGAGCCCCACATGACCACCGTCCTCACCCTCCACGACACCCCCGTCACCTTCACCGACCACGGAACGGGCCGTCCCGTCCTCCTGCTGCACGGCGGCGGCGGACCCCTGACCGTCGAGCCCTGGGCGAACCGCCTGGCCGCCTCCCGCGCGGCACGGGTCATCACCCCCACGCACCCCGGCTTCAACGGCACGACACGCCCCGACTCCCTGACGTCGGTCACCGGCCTCGCGACCCTCTACGCCGGCCTGTTGGAGCAGCTCGACCTGCGTGACGTCACCGTCGTCGGCAACTCGGTCGGAGGCTGGATCGCCGCCGAGATGGCCGTACGCGCCCCCGCCCGCGCCACCGGCTACGTCATCGTCGACGGAGTCGGGGCCCAGGTCCCCGGCCACCCGGTCGCCGACTTCTTCTCCCTCACCCCCGCCGAGGTGGCCGCGCTCGCCTACGCCGACCCCGCGGCCCACTTCACCCACCCCGACAGCCTGCCGCCCGCCGCGCGCGAGGCGATACCCGGGAACCGGGCCGCGCTGGCCCTCTACGCCGGACGCGCCATGAGCGACGCCACGCTCCTGGACCGGCTCGCCGGCGTCACCGATCCGACGCTGGTCGCCTGGGGCGAGGCCGACCGCATCTGCTCCCCCGACTACGGGCGCGCCATCGCCGACGCCATACCCGGCGCCGCGTACACCCTGATCAAGGGCGCGGGCCACCTCCCCCAGATCGAACAGCCCGACCAACTCATCGACCTCGTATGGAACTTCATCACCCAGCACACGGACGCGTGATCACCACGTTCCCCCGCTGACCCCGAGCGCGGAAACCGCGTGGCTGCCGTGTCAGCGGTGCCGGTAGGGTCCGGTCTCCCGGCCTGCCCTCCCCGTGGCGGCCACGTACGGAGGGCGATACGGATGACCAGTCGGCGACCCACGACGACCCTGTGGCGCCCGACCGGACCCACGGAGCTGGACCTGGTCCGGGAGCTGAACTGGCGTGCCTGGCCGCCCCGGCTGCCCGAGCAGCCGATCTTCTACCCGGTCCTCAACGAGGACTACGCGATCAGGATCGCCCGGGACTGGAACGTGAAGCACGACGGCGCCGGCTTCGTCACCCGGTTCGAGGTCGAGTCGGAATTCTTGAGCCGGTATCCCGTCCAGCGGGCGGGCGGACGGACGATCCTCGAACTCTGGGTCCCGGCAGAGGAGTTGGACGACTTCAACGCCCACATCGTCGGCGAGATCCAGGTGGTCCACGAGTTCCGCTGAGTTCCGCTGGTCAGCGTGACACGCGGTAGCGGACATATACGACGTTCGACCGGCTGAAGGTGCGGTTCTCGACGAGTTCCAGGTTCACGCGGCGCTCATGCCGGGGGAAGAACGGGATGCCGCCGCCGACCAGCACCGGGTAGATCCTGGCCGCGTACTCGTCGATCAGGTCCGCCGCGGCCGCCTCGGCGGCGAGCGTGGCGCCGCCGATCGCGATGCTCCCCTCGCCCGGTTCCGCGCGCAGCCGCTCGATCTCCTCGGTCAGGCCACCGGAGGCCAGACGGGCGTTGCCCCGCACCGAGGACAGCGTGGTGGAGAACACCACCTTGGGCAGCGGCTTCCAGAGGGCGGCCCACTCCAGCATCGTCTCGTCCAGCGTCGGATCCTGGTCGGCGGTCTCCCAGTACAGCATCGTCTCGTACAGCCGTCGTCCCAGCAGATGGACGCCGACCTCTCGGAACTCGTCGGTGACGAAGCGGAACACCTCCTCGTCGGGCTCCGTCCAGTCGAAGCCTCCGTCCGGTCCGACGATGTAGCCGTCGAGCGAGACGCCCATCGAATAGGTCACGCTGCGCATCGGAAGTCCTCCTCGGGGCGGGATTCGACAGTACGGCCGCCGGACGCCGCGGGCCCCTCACGGCTCGCGGGACCGCCCGTCCGGACGTCCACCGCCACCCCCGCAATTCCCCGGAAGGGTGACACACCCTCACACGGGTGGTTCGAACATGGCATTGCGGCCCGATTCTCAAGCGGCGTCCGGGCCGCGCCGGTCAACTCGCACATACGACCGACGCTTCGCCCGCGCCGACCCGTTACACGCGGTTGATCAGGGACGTTGTCGGGGCACTCAGCGTTTTTTCCGTCGAGTCGAGGAGGACTCATGCATACTCGGCCTGCCCCCACCACCCTTTGCCCCGCGTTCGAATCCCGCCCTCTCGGCGCCACCGGCCCCACCGGCCTCGGGCTCACGGTTGACGGCGCGCGCCACGCCTCCGCCTCCTCCTCGCGCGCATCATCAAGGGGGCGAGCATGAACGAGGCGACGCGGCACTTGGCCGAAGAGCCGCAGGACGCCTCGCCGTCCGCCGTCGTGGTCCCGGGGGCGCGGCAGGCCGTTCCCCGGCCGTCACCGCCGCCGGAGCTCGACTACAAGGGCCGCCGGCACCGCAGGGCGATGGAGGACGCCGGTCTGTGGGAGATGGCCCGCCGGATCCCGCAGGCCCTCGCCCAGACGGCCCGGCTGGCCTGGTCGGTGGACCGCCGCATGGTGATCACGATCGTGGTGTGCCAGCTGCTGTCCGGCGTCGGCACGTACCTCATGCTGACCTCGGTCTCCGCCGCGCTGGGCCGGTTGCTGGGCGCCGACGACCCGCGTGCCGGGCTGGAGCAGGCGCTGCCGGCGCTGACGGTGGCGGTGACGGCGATGGCAGGAGGTTCCGCGGCGTGGATCCTGGCGGACTGGGCCACCCGGCGCCTCAACCCGCAGGTCGCCTCAGCCGCCGACCTCACCATGATCGATCTGCACATGCGGGTCGAGCTGTCCGCGTACGACCAGGAGGGGTTCAAGGACGCCAGTCAGGCCGCGGAGATCGGGGCGATGCGGGCCGTCGACCTGGCCGACGACGCCAAGACGCTCACCCAGGGGTTCGTCCAGCTGGTCTCCGCCGCGAGCGTGCTCACGAGTCTGCATCCGCTGCTGCTCGGCGTGCTGCTGCTGTCCGTCGTCCCGCGCGGCCTGGGCGGTGTCATCGCCGCGCGCATCGACTACCGGGTGCACGACCGGACCATCTCCGCGCGCAACGTCCGCGGGATGATGCGGTGGTGGCTGACAACGGCCGAGCTGGCCGACGAGCTGCGCGCCAACACCATGCGGCCGTACCTCCATTACTGGTACCGCACGATGTGCGAGCGGGTCGAAGGACGCGAACTCGCCGGGGCCCGGCCCTACTTGCTGGTCACCCTGCTCGCCGCCTCGCTCTCGGGGATCTTCACGCTCGGCATGTGGGCCTCCCTGGCGGGCCTGGTCCTGGCCGGCTCGATGAGCACGGCCGTCGCCGGGACGGCCGTCGTCGCCTCCCAGACCTCCGGAAGAGCCCTCAACAGCATCGTCCGCTACGGGGCCGTCATGTTCCACCACGGCCTCTACCTCCACGACTACGTGGAGTTCATCGACACCTACCGGTCCTCGGCCGTGCGACGCGGCGACACCCGGGCCGACGCGCCCCACGAGGTCCGGCTGGAGGAGGCCTCGTACACCTATCCCGGCAAGGACACCCCCGCGCTGCATCCCCTCTCCCTGACCTTCCGGCGGGGCGAGGTGGTCGCGGTGGTCGGCGAGAACGGCGCCGGCAAGTCCACGCTCGTACGGCTGCTCACCGGACTGACCGTGGCCGGCGGCGGCACGGTCAGGTGGGACGACACGGATCTGGCCACCGCCGACGCGGAGTCGGTGTGGGCGCACGTCGGTCTCGTCCCCCAGCGGTACGGCCGCTGGCCCCTGGCCGCCCGCGAGAACATCAACCTGGGCCAGCCACGGGAGCACGGCGACGAGAGGGTCTGGGAGGCGGCCGAACGGGTCGGCATGGCCGAGGTGCTGCGCGCGGCGCCCGACCAGCTCGACACCCTGCTCGCCCGCTCGGTGTGGGGCGGGCACGAGTTGTCCGGCGGGCAATGGCAGCGACTGGCCTGTGCCCGCGCCCTGTACCGGGAGCCGGCCGTGCTCGTCCTCGACGAGCCGACCAGCGAGATGGACCCCCGCGGTGAGCACCGGATCTTCCACCAGCTCAAACAGCAGGCGGCCGACCGGATCACCATCGTCGTGACCCATCGGCTCGACAATGTGCGCCTCGCCGACCGGATCATCGTTCTCGACCGGGGACGCGTCCGCGAACAGGGCACCTTCGACGAGCTGATCGCCACGGAGGGCGGCCTCCTGCGGGAGCTGTACGCCTTGGCCAAGGACCGCTGAGATGCCTCGGCGGGGCCGCACCGACCGCGGCCCCGCCGGTGGCGGACCGGGGGCCGTCCAGCTCACCAGAACTCTCAGGGCACCTCCGGGCCGCCGTACTCGCTCATCGCGTCGATGAGCCAGCGGGCGAGGTGGTCGGCGAACGAGGAGCGCGGGAACAGGCGGTAGGTCGGTGCTTCGTCGGTCTGCCAGAGCAGTACCCCGATCGGGCCCACCGTGGTCGACACCGCGCGGCCGGGGCCGAAGGCGCGGGGGTGGAGATCCGCCGGGCAGCCCTTCTCCAGCACCTGCCGGGCGGCCGGGCCGCTCAGTTCCAGGGTGGTGCGGTTCGCGGAGACGTCCACCACCGAGCCCGGGGCGCCGCCCAGCGCCTCCGTCAACTCCGCGGTCAGGGAGGCTGGTTCGGCCCGGGACACGACGAGCCACTCGTCGGGGCCGAGCCAGACCGCCGTGTGCGGTCCGGACGTGCCGGTGCCGCCGCACTGCCGGGGCAGCGGCGCCCCCAAGGTCTTCCCGACGCGGTCCGCCGCCTCGGACGCGGGATCGACGCGCACGTTCACCATGGTGAGGAACGGCCGCTCGGTCAGCGTGACGCCGCGCGCCCCGGTGACCGTGGCGGCGCGCATCCGCTCGTCCAGATGCGCCAGGGGGCTCACCCGCAGGTCGGTCGTCGGCTCAGCCATCGCGTTTGGTCCCTTCGGGGTCGTAGAGGACGGGGTCGGTCACCGCGACGGGCACCAGTTCCTCGCCCACCGGCGCGAGCAGCGTCTCGCCGATCCTGTCCCGCCCGCCGGCGACGAGGGCGAGGGCGAAGGGCCGGCCGAGGGCCGGGCTGTGGTAGCTGGAGGTGACGTGGCCGAGCATCGGCACGGGCACGGTGTCCAAGGAGGCGTCCGGAGCGACGAGTTGCGTGCCCTCGGGCAGTCGGGTCGTACGGTCGCTCGGGAGCAGGCCGACGAGGTGCCTGCGGTCGGAACGGGAGGTGTCGGCGCGGGAGTGGGACCGCTTGCCGATGAAGTCCTTGTGGGGAGAGACCGCCCAGCTCATGCCCGCGTCCTGCGGGGTGACCGTGCCGTCGGTGTCCTGGCCGACGATGATGTAGCCCTTCTCGGCCCGCAGGACGTGCATGGTCTCGGTGCCGTACGGGGTGATGCCGTACGGCTGCCCGGCCGCGTACACCTGCTCCCAGACCGCCAGGCCGTACCAGGCCGATACGTTGATCTCGTAGGCGAGTTCGCCGGAGAAGGAGATCCGGCAGACGCGGGCCGGGATGCCGGAGGCGAGGGTGGTCTCGCGGAAGGCCATGAAGGGGAAGGCCTCCGCCGACAGGTCGATGCCGGGGGCGAGTCGGGCGAGGACCTGGCGGGACTTCGGGCCGACGACGGCGATCGTGGCCCACTGTTCGGTCACCGAGGTGCAGTGCACGTCGAGTTCGGGCCACTCGGTCTGCAGCCACTCCTCCAGCCAGTCCAGGACGGCGGCGGCGCCGCCGGTCGTGGTGGTCATGAAGTAGCGGTTGTCGTCGAGGCGCAGCGTCACCCCGTCGTCGAAGATCATCCCGTCGGGCTTGCACATCACGCCGTAGCGGGCCGTGCCGGGCTTGAGCCTCTTGAAGGCGTTGGTGTAGATCCGGTTGAGGAACTCGCCCGCGTCCGCGCCCCAGATCTCGATCTTGCCGAGGGTGGAGGCGTCCATGAAGGCGACCCCTTCGCGGGCCGCCCGGCACTCGCGGGCCACGGCGGTGTCCCTGTCCTCGCCGGGCCGGGGGTAGTACCAGGGGCGCTTCCACTGGCCGACGTCCTCGAACTCCGCGCCGTGGGCGACGTGCCAGCGGTGGATCGACGTCGTCCGCTCGGGATCGAACAGCTCACCGCGCTCCCGCCCGGCGAGAGCGGCGAAGGCGACCGGGGTGTACGGCGCCCGGTAGGCCGTGGTGCCGATCTCTCCCGGTGAGCCGCCGAGGAGGGCTGCGATGACGCCGATGGCGTTGACGCCGGACGTCTTGCCCTGGTCGTTGGCCGTACCGAGCGAGGTGTAGCGCTTGACGTGCTCCACGCCGCGCATCCCGGCGCCGGTGGAGCGCCGGATGTCGGCGACGGTGACATCGCGCTGGAGGTCGACGAAGTGGGTGTCCCAGCCGTCGTCGGGACCCGGCACCAGCCACAGGGCGCGCACCTCGGGCCGTGCGTCCGGGTGGGCGACCGCGGGCACCGGCACCGGGAACCCGGCCTCCGTCGCCGCCAGCGCACCGGCGCGCGCCCCCTCGGCCACACAGGCGTCGAGGTCGTACGTCCCCCGTGCCGCGCCCACGACCTGCTGGTCCCGTACGGTCCCGTCCGGGACGAACGCGGCGAGTCCGGTGTCCCAGCGCAGCCGTCCCTGGCGCTGGCTGTGCAGATGGACGACCGGACTCCAGCCGCCCGAGACGGCGAGCAGGTCGCAGTCGAACCGCTCGGGGGAGCCGGCGAGTTCACCATCGGCGTCGAGGCGCCTTACGGTGACGCCGGTGAGCCGGGCGTCGCCCGAGGTGTCGACGACCGCGCTGCCCGCCAGCACCCGCACGCCGGTCGCCGCGGCGGCCTCGGCGGCCCGCCGGGACAGTTCGGCGCGCGCGTCCACGACGGCGGCCACCGCGACGCCCGCGGCGTACAGGTCGGCGACGGTGTCGTAGGCGCTGTCGTTGGTCGTGGCGACGACGGCCCGCGAACCCGGGGCCACCGCGTACCGGTTGACGTAGGTGCGCACCGCGCCGGCGAGCATCACGCCGGGCCGGTCGTTGCCGGCGAAGACCAGCGGACGCTCGTGCGCGCCGGTCGCCAGGACGACCTGGCGGGCGCGGATGTGCCACAGCCGCTGCCGCGAGACGCCCTGGGGGGCCTGCGCGCCGAGGTGGTCGGTGCGCCGTTGCAGGGCCAGCACGTAGTTGTCGTCGTATGAGCCGAAGGCCGTGGTGCGGTGGAGGACGATCGCCTCGGGGGCGGCTTCGAGAGCCGCGCGCGGCTCGGCGGCCCACTCCCCGTCGTCGGGCTCGGGCCGCTCGTCGACGAGGATCACGCGCGCGCCGGCGCGTGCGGCAGCGGCGGCGGCCGTGAGTCCGGCGGGGCCGGCTCCGACGACCAGGACGTCGGTGTGGACGTACTTCTTGTCGTAGACGGCCGGGTCGGGGGTCGGGTCGAGCCGGCCCAGGCCGCGGAGCGTGGTCGCGGACAGGCCGTCGTACAGCTCCACGGTCGTGGCCGGGAGCATGCCCTCCGAGCACGAACCGTGCAGCTGGATCAGGGCGTTGGGCTCTTCGACGCCGGCGGCGACGATGCCGCGCGGGCGGCCGCGGTAGAGCGAGGGCGCGACCTGGACGAGGCCGTTCGCCAGCATCGCCGAGGCGACGGTGTCGCCGGGGTGGCCGGTCAGTTCCCGTCCGTCGACGGTGAACCGCAGGACGGTGTCGCGGTCGATACGGCCGCCCTGCGCGAGCCGGTGGGGCTGGTCGGTCATCGGTCGCCTCCGGGGCGGGGCTCGTCGAGCCGGTAGGAGGTCAGCACCTCGTGGGTGGCGGTGTCGCGCAGGACGTTGAACCAGCGCCGGCAGCCGGTGCTGTGCACCCAGCGCTCGGCGAAGGGGCCCTTGGGGTTGTCGCGGTAGAAGACGTACGCGGCCCACTGGTCGTCGGTGAGGCCGGCGGGGTTCTCGGGGTAGGGAACGTGGGCCTGTCCGCCGTAGTGGTACTCGGTCTCGTCCCGGGGGCCGCACCACGGGCAGGTGATGAGCAGCACGGGGTCCTCCTCAGTGGGCCACGGCTGCGGCGCCGTGCTCGTCTATCAGCGCGCCCGTCCGGAAGCGGTCGAGGGCGAAGGGGGCGTTCAGCGGATGCGGCCGGCCGGTCGCGAGGGTGTGCGCGAAGGTCCAGCCGGCGGCGGGGGTGGCCTTGAAACCGCCGGTTCCCCAGCCGCAGTTGACGTACAGGTTCTCCACCGGGGTGGCGCCGATGATCGGGGAGGCGTCCGGGGTGACGTCGACGATGCCGCCCCAGGTGCGCAGCACGTGCGCCCGTGCGAAGACGGGGAACAGCTCGACGGCGGCGGCCATCTGCTGCTCGATGACGTGGAAGGAGCCGCGCTGGCCGTAGCCGTTGTACGCGTCGACGCCCGCGCCCATCACCAGCTCGCCCTTGTGGGCCTGGGAGACGTAGACGTGTACGTGGTTGGACATGACGACGGTCGGGTGCACCGGTTCGTGCAGTTCGGAGACGAGTGCTTGCAGCGGGTGGGACTGCACCGGAAGCCGTACGCCCGCCCGCTCGGCGAGCACGCTGCTGTGCCCGGCCGCCGCGAGGCCGACCCGGCCGGCGTGGATGCGGCCGCGGTCGGTCTCGACGCCCACGACCCGGTCGCCGTCCTTGAGGAAGCCGGTGACCTCGCAGCCCTGGATCAGGTCCACGCCCAGCTCGTCGGCGCGGCGGGCCAGCGCCCAGGCGACGTGGTCGTGCTTGGCGATGCCGGCGCGGGGCTGGAAGGTGGCGCCGAGGACCGGGTAGCGGGTGCGCGGCGAGACGTTGAGGATGGGGCAGACCTCGGCGACCTGGTCCGGCTCCAGCCACTCGGCGTCGACGCCGTTGAGGCGGTTGGCGTTGACGCGGCGCCTGCCCTCGCGGACGTCCTGGAGGGTGTGCGCGAGGTTGAGGACGCCGCGCTGGCTGA
Organism: Streptomyces sp. NPDC032126; assembly: GCF_055580085.1. Taxonomy (NCBI): domain Bacteria; kingdom Bacillati; phylum Actinomycetota; class Actinomycetes; order Kitasatosporales; family Streptomycetaceae; genus Streptomyces; species Streptomyces sp. NPDC032126. Next base: position 1,626,749 of record NZ_JBVIMA010000001.1, on the reverse strand, counting down.
ACAGGAAGTCGTAGTCCAGCTCCTCGGGGAGCCGCTCCCACAGTTTGAGGGCGTGTTCGTAGATCGCGGCGCTCTCGTCCCACAGGTAGTTGGAGCGGATGATCGTGGTGTTGCGGGCCATGTTGCCGCCGGCCAGCCAGCCCTTCTCCAGGACGGCGACGCGGGTGATGCCGTGGTTCTTGGCGAGGTAGTAGGCGGTGGCCAGGCCGTGGCCGCCCGCGCCGACGATGACGACGTCGTAGGAGGAGCGCGGCTCGGGGTTGCGCCAGAGGAAGTCCGGGTGTTCCGGGAGGGGTTGGGTGCTCATGCCGTGGCTCCGTCGGCGTAGAGGGGGAAGGCGGACGTCAGTTTCCCGACGCGGGCGCGCAGTTCGTCGTCCGGCCGTTCGCCCTTGAGGGCCTCGGCGATGATGTCGGCGACCTCGCGGAACTCCGGCGCGCCGAAGCCGCGGGTGGCGAGGGCGGGGGTGCCGATCCGCAGCCCCGAGGAGATCATCGGCGGGCGGGGGTCGAAGGGCACGGCGTTGCGGTTGACGGTGATGCCGACGCGGTGCAGCAGGTCCTCGGCCTGCCGTCCGTCGAGCGCGGACCCGCGCAGGTCGACGAGGACGAGGTGGACTTCGGTGCCGCCGGTCAGCACGCTGATCCCGGCCTCGGCCACGTCGTCGGCGAGGAGCCGTCCGGCGAGGATGCGGGCGCCGTCCAGGGTGCGCCGCTGGCGTTCCTTGAACTCCTCTCCCGCCGCGACCTTGAAGGCGACCGCCTTCGCCGCGATGACGTGCTGCAGCGGGCCGCCCTGCTGGCCGGGGAAGACGGCCGAGTCGATCTTCTTGGCGAGGTCCGCGCGGCTGAGGATCACCCCGCCGCGCGGGCCGCCGAGGGTCTTGTGGGTGGTGGTCGTGACGACGTCGGCGTAGGGCACCGGGTTCGGGTGGAGCCCCGCTGCCACGAGTCCGGCGAAGTGCGCCATGTCCACGAGGAGGTACGCGCCCACCGCGTCGGCGATCCGGCGGAACGCGGCGAAGTCCAGCCGGCGCGGGTACGCCGACCAGCCGGCGACGATCATCTTCGGGCGGTGCGCGAGGGCGAGCCGCTCGACCTCGTCCATGTCGACGCGCAGGTCGGACGGGCGCACGTGGTACGGCACGACGTCGTACAGCTTGCCGGAGTAGTTCAGGCGCATGCCGTGGGTGAGGTGACCGCCGTGCGCGAGGTCGAGGCCGAGGATCGTGTCGCCGGGCTTCAGCAGCGCGAACATGGCGGCCGCGTTGGCCTGCGCGCCCGAGTGCGGCTGCACGTTGGCGGCCTCGGCGCCGAAGAGCTCCTTCACGCGGGCGATGGCCAACCGCTCGATCACGTCGACGTGTTCGCAGCCGCCGTAGTAGCGGCGGCCGGGGTAGCCCTCGGCGTACTTGTTGGTCAGGACGGAGCCCTGCGCCTGGAGGACGGCGGCCGGGACGAAGTTCTCCGAGGCGATCATCTCAAGGGTGGCCTGCTGGCGGTGCAGTTCGGCGTCGACGGCGAGGGCGATGTCCGGGTCGAGGTCGCGGAGCGGGCTGGAGAGGGACGAGGTGGGCGAGGTGTTCGCTGCCATCTGTGCACCATCCTGGGGGACGACATCCTGGGGCCCAACTAGTGCGCAACTGATATATCAGACTCTGCGGTACGGTATGGGAGCTCGCCGGAGAGGTCAAGGGGGCATCCATGCATCAGGTGGCGACCGAGTCGGCCGGCGAGGAGCCGACCCTCGCCGAACGCGCCTACCGCGCCATCCGCGACCGGCTCGTCATGCTCGACATCCGCCCCGGCGCGCCGATCAACGAGGAACAGCTGGGGCAGTCCCTGGGCGTGGGGCGCACGCCCGTGCGCGAGGCCCTCAAGCGGCTCCAGTACGAGCGGCTGATCACCACGTATCCCCGGCGCGGCACCTTCGCCACCGAGGTCAACATCACCGACCTCGCCCATATCTCCGAGGTGCGGCAGGAACTGGAGCCGCTGGCCGCGGCGCAGGCCGCGCGGCGCGCGACGGCGGCCGACCGGGCGGCCCTCACCGCCCTGCGGCGGGAACTGCAGAGTGCGGACCACGGCCGGCGGGACGCCGCCGCGCTGATGCACCTGGACCTCCAGGTCCACCGCGCCATCTACACCGCCGCGCACAACCCGTACCTGGAGGACACCCTCGTCCGTCACGACAACCTGGCCACCCGCATCTGGTGCCTGTTCATCGACCGCCTGTCCGACATGGCCGGCCATGTCGAGGAGCACGGGCCGCTGATCGACGCGATCGTCGCCGGTGAGCCCGAGAAGGCGGCGCGGCTGGCCCGCAGCCACGTGGAGGAGTTCGAGCGGGCGATCCGCGCCGCGATCTGAGGCGCGAAGGGCTCGACCGGCTCGGGCTTGTGCCCGTCGTTCAGCGCACCGGGAAGCCGAACGAGTAGCCCTGCTGCTTGAGCCAGGGGAGGATCCGGCGCAGGGCGGCGACGGTCTGGGCGCGGTCGCCGCCCGCGTCGTGGAAGAGGATCGTCGGCCCGTTGGGCACCTCACGCTCGACGGTGGCGACGATGGCGTCCGCGCCCGGCCGCTCGAAGTCCTTGGAGTCCACGTTCCAGCCCAGCGGGCGCATGCCCCGCGAGGCGGCGAGCTGACGGCTGTAGGGGGTGAAGGCGCCGCCGGGCGCCCGGTAGTACATCGGCCGCACGCCCCCGGACGCCTCGGTGATCATGCGCTCGGCGTCGAGTATCTGCTGCGACTGGTAGGCCTGGGACTTCTTGTCCATGGCGGTGTCGTGGGACACGGAATGGTCGCACAGCCGGTGCCCGGCCGCCACGACCTGCTTCACGAGGTCCGGGTGGGCCTGCGCCTGCGTCCCCACCATGCAGAACGTGGCCTTCACGCCGAACTCCCGCAGCACGTCGAGCACCTGGGGCGTCCAGACGGGGTCGGGGCCGTCGTCGATGGTGATGTTGACGCCGTGCGCCCCCTGGTCCGAGGCGTGCACGATCGTCACGGCCACCGGCTTGATGGCGCTGCCCGGCGTGGCGGACGCGGACGCCCGGGGCGAGGCGCCGCCCACGACATCGGCCTGCGCGGTCCACACCGCGGCGCCGGCGGCCAGCACCGTCACCCCGAGCGCCGACCCGACCACCTTGCCGTACCAGCCCCGCCCGCCGTGCCGCGCCATGTCCGCCCCGCTTTCCCGCAGTTGCTCGCCATCCCTGGTCGCCTTCCGACCACCAGGCAGGACGAGCGACGGCGGCCCGGGGATCCGTCCGTTACGGATCACGGACAATTCCGTGGGTGTTCACGGACAACTCGGCGGCGTCACCCGGTCGGAGCAGCGCACGGTGCCGGAGGTGGGCCGCGCGGCTAGCGTGGTCGGTATGTCCCGGAATCGCCGGTTGATCCTGAGCTCGCCCTCCAAGGTCTGGGGCTTGCTGTCCGACGGCCATCGCTACGGAGAATGGGTCTCCGGAACGCAACGCGTCATCACCGCGGACCCGCACTGGCCGGAGGTGGGCGCCCGCCTTCAGGTCCGCGTCGGCGTCGGCCCGCTCGTCCTCGACGACACCTGTGTCGTACGGATCTGTGAGCCGCAACGCCGTCTGGAGCTGGAAGCGAAGGCAGGTCCCTTCGGTGCGGCCCGCATCGCCATGAACCTGATCCCCTGGGGCGAGAACACCCTGTTCGTTCTCGACTGGCATCCCCTGCGGGGCCCCGGCATCCGGATGCACGGGCTCCCCGTGGACTACGTCGTATCGATCCGCAACGGCATGATGCTCACCAAGCTGGCCCGGATCGCGTTGCGCGAGGAGCACGGCATCTCCTGAAAGCGCGCCCGCGATGCCGTGAGTATCCCTATTCTGCTGCCATTTGAGGCGTGCTCATGGGGGGAACGGCGTGGCAGCAGCATCTCCGACGGCGGACGCGTGCCGCGACGCCGTCGTCGTCCTTCCCGGGATCATGGGCAGTGAAATCGTGGAGACGTCGACCGGGCGCGTCCTGTGGGGTGCCTCGGACGCCCGTTGGTACGCCGATGCGTGGACGACCGGGAACGCGCTGGCCGCGCTGCACGTCACCGACGACGAGCGCGACGGACGCACCGACCGCGTCACGGCCACCCGGCCACTGCGCTTCCCCGCCTTCGCGCCGATGCTCCGCGGCTTCGAGCCCTACACGAGGCTGCTCTCCGCCGTCCGCCGGACGGTGGCCCACCCCGACGCCGTACTGCCCTTCCCTTACGACTGGCGGCTGTCCGTGTCGCACGCGGCGGCCCGGCTGGCGGATGCGGCCGACGATCACCTGAGGGCGTGGCAGGCGCACCCTCGGGGCGGCCGCGAGGCTCGGCTCGTCCTGGTCGGCCACTCCCTGGGCGGGCTGGTCGCCCACGCGTTCATGACCGACCTGGGCGGCGCCCGGGACGTGCGGATGTCGATCACGCTGGGCACGCCGTTCTCCGGCTCGGTGCTGGCCGCCGGCCTGCTGGGCTCGGGGCGGGGCGGCCCCCTGCCGCTGCCGCGACGCCGGTTGCACGCCCTGGCCCGGACCCTGCCGGGGCTCCATGAACTGCTGCCCGGATACCGCTGTGTCAGGGAACCCGGCGGCACCTTCAGAAGGTTCACCGCCGACGACGCCGCGGCGCTCGGCGGCGATCGCGAGCTGGCCCGGCAGGCGCTCGACCGCCAGGACAGGATCCGGGCGCGTCCGCTGCCGCAGCTGCGCGCGGTCGTCGGCGTCGGCCAGCGCACCGGCCAGAGCCTGACACTGTCGGCGGGCACGGCGGAGCTGCACGAATGCGTACCCGACGGGACGGGGGTCACCGACCGGCGCGGTGACGGGACCGTCTACCGGGACGCGGCCGCTCCGCCGGGCGAACGCCCCTTCCACGTCCCCCAGAGCCATGGAGCCCTCGCGCGCAGCGACGAGACGCTCGCGCAGGTCGGCGCGCTGCTGACGGAACGCCCGCTCGGGCCGCCCCTCGGGGCCGCCGAGCCCGGTCTGCACGTGCCGGACATGGTGTCGGCGGGGCAGCCCTTACCGATCGAGGTCGACGTGGCGGGCGGCCCGGGAGCGGCGGTCTGCCAGGTGTTCGACGCCGCCACGCAGTTGGAGACCGACCGACCCCGGCTCGCCGCCCGCGACGGCCGGTTGTGGGGCGAGACCCGGCCGACCCGTCCCGGGCTGTACCGGATCGAGGCCACCTCGGGCGGCTTCTCGGCGGTACGGCAGCACGTCCTGGTGGTGGCGCATGGGTGACTTCTCCTTCGTCCCCGTGACGATCGACCGCTACGACCACTTCTCCGCCCTCGACGCGGGCCAAGAGGCCGACCGCATCGCCGAGTTGCTCGAACCGTTCGGTGGACGCCAGGACCGGTGGCAGGCGGAGGGGCGTGATCTGTCCTCGGTCGGCCGGCGGCTGCGGTCGTGGGCGCATCCGCCGGCGCCCCGCAGTTCGCTGCTGTACTGGGCCGGGCACGGGGAGGCCCGGCCGGGCGCCGCATGGCTGGCGGCGCAGGACTCCCCGTCACCGATGACCGACGGCGCGGTCAACCCCGAGTCCTTCGCCGAGTACGTGGCCTCGGAGTGGCGCTCCCGCTCAGCGGACGAGAACGCCTGGGCACTGATCGTCGTGGAGGCCTGCGGAGCACAGCGGTTCATGGAACTGCTGTACTCCCGGCTCCTCAAGACCGAGGGCATCGACCGTCTCGCAGTCATCGGCGCGGCGGGGTACGGAGCGGCCTACCTGGGCCTTTTCCGTCAGGCGCTGAAGGCGGCGCTGGCCGGCTACTCCGACAACGACCCCACCGTTCCGCTGCGCGACCTGGTGGGCCGGGTGGAGCGCCGGCTCGGCGACCAGGGGTGGGTGCAGGACCGCGGGCTGTTCCGGGCCGCGCCGCTGATCCGCCGTCCCCTGGCCGGGCCGGTCACCGCGCCGCTCGACGTCCACGCGGAGTTGCGGGCCTTCCTCACCACCCTGTCGCCGGACGAGCGCGGCCACTTCCTGCCCAAGGCCCAGGGCGCCGAACAGGGCGAGCTCGCCTGGTACTTCGTGGGGCGCCGGGAGGAGAGCGGACATATCGCCGACTGGCTGCGCGCGCGGCGCACCGGTCTGCTCGTCGTGACCGGCGAGGCGGGTACGGGGAAGTCGGCACTGCTCGGCCATCTGCTCATGCGGTCGCGCCCCGAACTGAGCACGCTTCTGGAACGCGCCGGGATGATCGAGCCCGCCGACGCCGCGGGCGCTCCCCCACCGCATGTCTTCGACACGGTCCTGCACCTGACCGGGGCGACCACCGCCGAGGTGGTGCGGCGCCTCGCGGACGCGCTGGCGCTGCCGGCCGAGGTCGACACCATGGAGACGATCCTCGCGGCGCTGCGGCGGCGGACCGAGCCGTACACCGTCCTGGCCGACGCCCTCGACGAGGCCCAGGAGCCGACGGCCATCGCCCGGGAGGTGCTGGCGTGCCTCGCCGGGGTCGACGGGGTCCGCGTGGTCGTGGGTACCCGCGCCTCCACCAAGGAGGGTCCTGACGCGCCCGCCCCGCTGGACACGGACCTCCTGGACGCCCTCGGCGACGACGCCGACCACCCGGTCACCCGGATCACGGTGGGCCGGGACGGCGCCGCGGCCGCCGCGTACGTCCGCCGCCGCCTCGACGCCGCCTTCCCCGACGCCGGATCCGAGCACCAGGCGGTGAGCGAGGAGATCGGCAAGCGGGACCGGCCCTTCCTCTACGCCCGGCTGGCCGTCCACGAGCTCATCGCCCAGCCGGAGTTGCTCTCCCCCGCCCGCCGCGACCGCCGTACGCGGCTCCTCGCCCATGAGTACCGGGACCTGTTCGCCTTCGCCGCCGAGCGGATCGCCCGGCGCGGGCCCGCGTTCGGGCCGCTGCTGGAGGCGCTCGCGTGCGCGGCCGGCCGCGGTCTGCCCCGCGCGGACGGGATCTGGCTCACCGCGGCGCGGGCGCTGGCCCCGAACCACTCCGCCCGCGCCGCCGTCGGCGAGGAGTCCCTCGACGCCCTGCTGGAGGAAGCGGCACCCTACGTGATGCTCGACGCCGAGCACGGCCAGAGCGTCTACCGGCTGGCCCACCGCACGTTCGAGGAGCACTACGCCGCCGCGAAGGGAGCGCGGCCCGCCCGTCGGCACCGCCGCATCGCCGAGGCGCTGGCCGGGACCGCCGAGGCCGCTCTGCCCGCCCCGCCCAACCCCTACCTCGTCCACCACCTGGCCACCCATGTCGCCAGAGCCGACGCCTGGCAGTCGCTGGCGGACCGCCCGCACCTGCTCGACCAGTTGGATCCCGGCGCGGTGGCCGTCCAGGCCGTACGGTCCCGGGCACGGGGCGCGGCCCTGCCCGGCGCCATCGCCGCCGTGTGCGCCGCGCACCCCCGCCTCGCGGGCGCGGCCCCGGCCGAACGCGGGGCCCTGCGGGCGCTCGTCGAAGCGCGGCAGAACGGCTCTCTGCCCGACCCGTCCGGATGGCGCGCAGCGGGTCTCCCCTGGCAGCCGCTGTGGGCCGAGTTCACGCGTCTGCAGAGCCGCGGCACACGGGTGTTCACGGTCGACTGCGGCAGACTGACCGCGCTGGCCACGCTGAGGTGGAGCGACGGCCGCACGGTGGTGGCTCTGCTGGACGACGGTCACCCACCCCGGGTCCATCTCTGGGACCCGGTCGCCCTGGAGCCGGTCGCCGATCCGCACGTCCTGCCCCGCCAGGTGAACTCCCGCCGGCTGCTCACCGTTCCGAACGGGCGGGGGCACGACTGGCTGGCCCTGCCCGAGTGGCCGCGCTGGGAGATCTGGGATCCGACGACGTGGCAGCGCGTCGACGTGGTGGACGCTCCCGTCGGCACAGAGGTTCACCTCCGCGTCGCGGCGATGTGCACCGGCGACGGGGACACGCTCATCGTCCAGTGCCTTCCTCGTGAAGGGCCGCTCGTCTTCCAGAACCTGCGCACCGGGGCACGCACCATGGTCCACCTCCCCAGCGGCGGATGCACCGGTCTCAGCGTCTACGAACAAGAGGACGGATCGCCCGGCCTCATCGCGGCCGTGGACAGCCGCACGGCGTCGGATCGGCGTTTCGTCTCCGACGCCCCCGTTCCCGTCCGCCTGTTGGGCGCCAGGATGTACGGCAGGGCGGTGGCGGTGCCGGGGTTGCCGGGCCACCTGGTGCTGTCCCCCGCGCACGGACACCGGGGCACCCTGGATCTCTGGCGCGCGGCGACGGGCCTGCGGACGGCGCTGTTGAGCGTCGCCGACGTCCCGCCCCACGGCAGTGACGGCGGTCTCGGCGTCGCCCGCGGAACGGGCGACGAGTTGCTGCTCATGTCCCTGACGGGCAAGGACAGTACGGTCACGATCACCGGGGTGACCGACCTCGGCCACCAGCCGGAATACAGCGGCTCGCCCCGCGGCCACAATGTATGGGCCGTCCGGACGCCGGATCACGGCGACGCCTTCGCCTTCCATACGGCCCGCCACGTGGGCTTGTACCACGCCACGACAGGAGAGCTGCTCGCCGAGGAGGAGGCCTGGCGGCTTCACCTGCACGGGATGAGCGCCCCTGACCCGGAGATCTCGCCCATGTGGTCGGAGACGGAGGAACTGAGACACCTGGTGCAGGAGATCACCGCATCCGCAACCAAGGTGCCGTTTCGCGGACCGGACGGCACCACGTTGTCCGCGCAGTGGACCCGCGGGGACATCAGCTGTCCGGTCGACCCCCGCCACGTGGCCTGGTGGCGCCGGTGGGGTGTGGTCCGCGACGGCGTCCGGACCTGGCGACTCGGCCACCGTACCCATCTCGACGCCGTGCTGGCGAAGCCCGGCGGAGGTGCCCTGGTCCTGGCGACCCGGATCCGGATCAGGCGGCATCGGGGCATCGAGCGCCTGGAGCAGGTCACGTTCCTCCTCGACACCGACCGCCCTCGGCGGGTGTGGAGAATGCCGCACACGGGGCTCTACCCGAGCCTCGGCGCGGCGCTCCTCCAACTGCCCGAGCCCGTCCTGGCGCTCTGTGACCATAGGTCCGTCACGTTGTGGGACGTGGCCGGTCGCAGGCGTGGTGGCACGCTCGGCGACGGCGGTCAGGAGCCCATCGCGCGGATGACGCCCCTGCGGGTCGGCTCCGCCGGAGCGACGCGGGATCTGTTGGCCGTCTCACACACGGACGGGGTCCTGCGGTTGTGGGACCCGACGACCCCTCAGGATCCCCTCGCCGTACTGGACCTGGACTTCCAGGCCGAGGCCATGGCGGCGTCAGGAGCCCTGATCTGCCTCCTCAACGCGGATGGCGCCATCTGCCTCGACGTGGACGGCTGCACGCGGCCCTGAGCTACGCGATTCAGCCGGCGTGGGAGGGAAAGTTCCCGTTCCGCAGCAGGGCGTCGAGGGAGTCCAGGATCCAGAGCCAGGACGCCTGGGAGTCGACCGGGGTGTGGCTGAAGCCTCCGGCCGACTCCAGGCTGACGTAACCGTGGAAGACGCTGCCCAGCATCCGGACCGCGTGTGTCTGGTCCGGCTCGGTCAGGTCGTAGCCCCGCAGGATGGCGCGCGTCATCTGTGCGTGCCGGACGCCCGCGCTGGCGGCCGCCGTCTCGGTGTCGAGTCGCAGCCGGGCGGCGTCGTAGCGGCCGGGGTGCTCCCGGGCGTAGTCGCGGTAGGCGTTCGCGAAGGCGGCCAGCGCGTCCTTGCCGGCCCGCCCGGCGACGGCGTCGGCGGCCCGGTCGGCGAGTTCCTCCAGGGCGAGCAGGGCGATCCTGGTCTTGAGGTCCTGCGTGCTCTTGATGTGCGAGTACAGGCTCGCGACCTTGACGTCGAACCGCCGGGCGAGCGCCGAGACGGTGACCTGCTCGAAGCCGACCTCATCGGCGAGTTCCGCCCCCGCCCGGGTCAGCCGTTCCGGAGTCAGCCCCACTCGAACCATGATCTCTCTCCCATCCAGCTACAGCCAGTATGGAGTTGCCTAAACACTTTAGGCAAATTAGCGTGCTGCTCATGAGGCCACTGACCGAACAAGAGATCCGCGGCGCGTTCGTGAACTGCACGAAGGGCGAGGCGAAGCGCCTGAACGTCCCCCGCGACCTGGCCGAGCAACCCTGGGACGACCTCGACTTCCTCGGCTGGCGGGACCCCCAGGCCCCCGACCGGGCCTACCTGGTCACCGAGCTCGACGGCCGCCCGACCGCGCTCGCCCTGCGCAGCACGGGCGCCGCGTCCTGGCAGACGCGGCGCAGCATGTGCTCGATCTGCATGACCACCCACACCGGCGGCGTCTCCCTCATGGTCGCCCCGAGAGCGGGCAAGGCCGGTCAGCAGGGCAACACCGTGGGCGCCTACATGTGCGCGGACCTCGCCTGCCCGCTGTACGTGCGCGGCAAGAGGGACGCGGGCATGGGCGCCCGGCTCCACGAGACGCTCACCCTGGAGGAGAAGATCCGGCGCACCACAGGGAACCTCGCCGCGTTCATCGCCAAGGTCACCGCCTGAGGCGACCGGCCACGCCGGGCCCGGTCCGCCGCCGGGGCGCTCAGTCGAGGCAGAACTCGTTGCCCTCGATGTCCCGCATCACGATGCAGGACTCGTTCTCCTCATCGGCGAGCAGCACGCGCTCGCACTCCGCGCCGAGCGCGACCAGTCGATCGCACTCGGCCTGGAGCGTGGCGAGGCGCTCCTCACCCACGAGCCCGGTGCCGGCCCGGACGTCCAGGTGGACCCGGTTCTTGACGACCTTGCCCTCGGGGACGCGCTGGAAGTAGAGCCGCGGGCCCTCGCCCGAGGGATCGCTGCACGAGAACCAGGCCCCCCGCTGCTCGGGAGGCAGCGAGCGCCAGTAATCGTCCCACGTGGCGAATCCCTCCGGCGGCGCCGGTGCGACGTACCCCAGCACCTCGCACCAGAAGCGAGCGACGCGCTCGGGGTCCGCGCAGTCGAAGGTGACCTGGATTTTCTTGATCAACGACATCGGCGCACCCTAGCAGGGGGCGATCCGGCGCTCGTCTCCCGGTGCGGACGGACGTCTTCGTGCGCGGGGGCTCAGATCGGGAGCGTGCCCGGGAAGGCGCCGTGGCCGACGCCCGGTGCCGTGAGGGCGAGCCAGCCGTGGCCGCGTACCGCCGTGTCCGGTCCGACCTCGCCGGGGTCGACCGAGAGGTACCGGCAGGCGGACCGGGCGCCCGCGGTGCCCGCGTTGGGCGGGGCTTCGTCGTACTCGGGGTCGAAGTCGGGGTCGTCGGCCGCGAGGGTCTCCCACGGCAGCGGATCGCCCTCCCATTCGGGGTCGCTCTCCGCCGCGTACCGACGGATCACCGTGCCGTTCTCCGCGACCATCCACACGTCGGAGCCGCCGGCGTCGTCGAGGAAGAAGAGCTGGGCCTGGCCGCAGTGCGCGCTGAGCCGCTCGACCGTCTCGATCATGCCGTCCCAGGGGTCGTCGCCGACCAGCAGGTCGAAGGGGCCGAAGACCAGGCGCCAGCCGTCCAGTTCCGGGGTGACGAAGACCCGCCCGACGCTGTGGCCCGTGCCGTCCGGCCCGGGTATCCGGATCTCCCGGCTCTCCGTCGCCTCGACACCGGCGACGACCGTGACGGGCCGCCGGTCGTGCAGGTCCAGGGCCTCGAAGACGCCCTCGTACGACGCCCCGGGCACGGCCATCCACCAACCGCTGAGGGTCGACGCGGGGAGCCTCGGAATCTCGTGCGGGATCTTCACCCGGATCAGCCGCTCGATCGCCGCGCGGTCACGCTCGTCCAGCGCGTCGACGCCACCGCCCGCCACCAGCGCCGCCATCGCGCCCCGTCGTGTCCTCGGGGACGCGGCGGGGTCGCGGCGCAGGGCACGCAGCCGGGGCCCGAAGGAGTCGTGCAGCAGGCGGGCGTAGTCGACTGCCTTGTACGGGACGAGGCGGCCACGGGCGTAGCTCTCCACCAGGGCCCGCAGCCCCGCCTCGGAGTCCGTCCGCAGTCTGACCAGTCCCTGGAAGCCGTTGCCGGACGCGCCGTAGTTCGGGTCGGCCGCCAGGGCCGCGTACTGGTCGGCGGAGCGCTCGTCGAACACCCCGAGGAACCGCCCCGCCTGCCAGTCCGCCACTTCCTTGCGGCGCCAGGCCGCCAGCAGGGCGTCGAAGGCGGGCGGCCCGATGTGCCTCAACACCCGCATGACCGGCTGCAGATCGGTGGTCCGCCGCACACCGGCCACTTCCCGCAGCAGCGTGGGCACCACGACGTCGGCCTGCTCCGCCAGGCGTGCGGCTGCGGCCTGGACGCGCGTGGTGTCGTCGCTCTCCAGGTCCTCAAGAAGTGATTCGATCTTCATGCGGCTGCACAGTAGCCCGGGCCACTGACGATGCGGGGTGCCCTCGGAGCTGAGCCGGACCCGGGCCGGACGATCATTCAACTGTGTACAACCCATGGCGAGTTCCGAGGGTCATAGCTTCCAAGACGACGAATGGGACTTCTCGTCCACCAGGGGGCTCGCATGACCACGCGCGCGATCAGACACACCTCGCTCACGATCGGAACCGCCGTCGCGCTGGCTGTCGGCGGACTCGGCCTCTCCCCCGGCCCCGCGGCGGCCGCGCCGCGAGCGGCCGACGACGAGATCGTGTTCCCGCTCGGCACCAGGGGCGACCTCAACGGCTATATCGAGACCCTCGCGCTGGGCGGCGGGAAGCTGAGCGTGCTGGGAACGGCCGACCCCGAGGAGAAACGCGGCCTGTGGGAGTTCGACCTCCCGGCCGTCGGCACCCCGCAGCCGGGGCCGCGGCACCTCGCGGCCTCCCAGGTCTGGACGGACTACCCCTGCGAGAACGTCGACCCCGCCGAGTACACGTGCAGCGGGTTCTACTCCGATCTGTGGGCGCTGGGCGACGGCCGGGTCGCCTACATGACGCCGTTCGGCGGCCAGGACGCCATCGGCGGCGGCGCTCCCAAGAGCGAGCTCGGACTCGGCCCGTTCTCCTGGGAGTCTCCGGACCGCGTGGTGGCGGCCGGCGGTTCGTACGTCGCCGTCAACGACCGGGACACCCAGCGCATCGGCTCCTTCGACCCGGCCGTGCCCTACCCGGGGCAGATCCACACCCGCCCGGTCACCGCCGTGTCCATCTGGGGCACGAAGATCTGGAAGCCGGGCAGCACCGCCGGCACGGTCAACTCCTACGACCTGGTCACCAAGGCCGACTCGGCGAACGTGACACTCGGCTCCGGCTGTGTCCCCGACGACCTCCAGGCGGTCGGGCGGTGGCTGTACTGGCGCTGCTCCGCGTCGGGCAAGGCCGGGGTGTGGGACCACACCACCGGCAAGAACATCCCCGTGCCGGGCGCGCTGCCCGCCAAGGTCGGCGACGGCTACCTGATCCAGCGGTCCCAGGACGGGCGCACGGTGACCCTCACCGACTTCCACCTCGGCGGCGGCGCCCCGGCCACCACCACCCCCTTCTTCACGGTCCCCGAGGGGGCGTGGATCGGCATGCTGACCGTCGACCGGTACGGCGGCCATGTGGCCTACGCCGACGGCGAGCGGCTGATCCACATCCGCCCGGTGACGGTGCCGCGGTCGCGGATCAGCCTGTTCGACTGGCGCGCGGACCCCACCGTGGACCTGCGCCAGGCCGGCGACCACCTGTGGGAGGGCACCTGGCGGCTCACCCGCCCGCCCGCGTCCTGGAAGCTCACCCTCAAGGACGCGTACGGCACCACCGTGCGCACCCTGACCGGCACCTCCCACGAGGGCGCCGCCGTCCGCGCCACCTGGGACGGCAAAAGCGACGCGGGCGAGAAGGTGGTGAGCGGCCGCTACCACTGGACCATGACCGTGGACCCGGGCGACGGCGGCGCCGTCCGCACCCTCCCGGCCGGGAGCCTGTGGCTCTCCGGTGGCCGCTCCGCCGTCCGCGACGCCGACACCGACGGATACGGCGAGCTGTACACGATGACCGACTCCGGTCTGCTGGAGGCCCATCGGTTCTCCGACGGCACGCTGTCCAGCTCCCGCGGCTGGTCGGGCTGGAGTCCGGGCACCCGCCTCGTCCCCGTCGGCGACATGACCGGCGACAGCTGCTCCGACCTGCTCGGCAGGACCACCGACGGCAACCTCTACCGGTACTCCGGCGGCTGCACGGGCGTCTACCTGCCGGACGCCGAGCGCACGCTGGTCGGCTCCGGCTGGGGCGGCTTCGACGCCGTCGTCGCCGCCGACGACTTCACCGGCGACCACCGCCCCGACCTGCTGGCCCGCCAGGCCGCGACCGGCTACCTCTATCTGTACAAGTCCAACGCCTACGGCCGTTTCGACGCGGGGGTGCGCGTCGGCAGCGGCTGGAAGGGCTACACGATCGTCGGCGCCGCCGATGTGACCGGCGACGGCATCGGCGACCTCATCGCGCGGGACGCCGGCGGCGAGCTGTGGCGCTACGACGGCAACGGCACCGGGGGCTTCAAGCCGCGGACGCTGGTGTTCCGGGACTGGGGCGCCGGCCGCAACGCGATCATCGCGGTCGGCGATGTGACCGGCGACGGCTTCCCCGACCTCGTCTCCCGTACGACCGACGGCAAGCTCCTGCGGAACAAGGGCTGGGGCGACGGCACATTCGGCTCCACCTACACCCTCGCCTCGGATTGGCAGACGTATCGCGCGCTGTTCTAGACGACTAGTTCCGATGTGAAGCAATGAGCGAGCGTGTGATCGGTGCGCTGGTCTGATTCGCCGGGCCACCAGGATCGCGACGCCCTCGACTTGGACGTGATGCAGTTCACGGGGAAAAGGTGACAGGGTGTTGTCGCAGACAGCTGCGACTGTCGACGCATGACGATCACAGATGAGGACTGCCTCGCCGAGACCCTGACCTTCAACGCCCAGTTCGAGGCTACTGCCGCGAGCCGTCCACCTCGTGGGCAAGCGGTGGATGCAGACGTGCTGGCGCTTCTGCGGCGCAACCGGCTCGGTGGCGACACGCCACCCGTGCGACTGCCGCAGGGCCAGAACCGCGTCGTCGCGGGCGGGGTGAAGGTCCGGGCGTTCGTGCCGGATCACGTCGACGGCGTGTATCTGCACATCCACGGCGGTGGCTGGGCGTTCGGCTCCGCGGACGGGCAGGACG
Organism: Streptomyces sp. NPDC032126; assembly: GCF_055580085.1. Taxonomy (NCBI): domain Bacteria; kingdom Bacillati; phylum Actinomycetota; class Actinomycetes; order Kitasatosporales; family Streptomycetaceae; genus Streptomyces; species Streptomyces sp. NPDC032126. The sequence goes on along the minus strand of NZ_JBVIMA010000001.1, from coordinate 1,611,652 downwards.
AGAAGCTGTGGCGGCTTGCCGTGGAAGCCCGGCTGGCCGTGATGAGCGTGGACTACCGCCTGGCGCCGGAGCACCCGTTCCCCGCCGGCCCCGACGACTGCGAATCGGCCGCCCGGTGGCTGGTGGACCACACCGAGACCGAGTTCGGTACGGGGCGGCTGTTGATCGGTGGTGAGTCGGCCGGTGCCCACCTGAGTGTCCTGACCCTGCTGCGGCTTCGCGACCGGCACGGCATCACCGGCATGTTCCGTGCGGCCCACCTGGCCTTCGGCCCGTACGACCTGTCGATGACACCGAGCCAGCGGCTGTTCGGCTCCCGGCGGTTGCTGAGCAACTCCGACTCGCTGCGGGGAAGTTACGAGCTCCTCACGCCGGGAATGGGCCCGGAGGAGCGCCGCAACCCGGAGGTCTCGCCGCTGTACGCCGATCTGACCGGCCTGCCGCCCGCCCGGATCGTCGTCGGCACCCAAGACCCGCTGCTGGACGACTCACTCTTCCTGGCTCAGCGGTGGCAGGCGGCCGGGGCGCCCGTGCAACTCGGCGTCGTCGCGGGCGCGATGCACGGCTTCACCCTGTTCCCGTTGACCATCACCGCCCGCGAACAGCAGCGGGAGCGGGACTTCCTGGTCGGCGCGTGACGGTAGCGTCGGGCCCATGAACCGCACTCCTCGGCTCTACGCACTGGTGGAAGAGTTGCGCGCGGCGGCGCCGCGATCGTTGACGGTCGCCGCGCTCGCCGCGCGGTTCGAGGTGAGCACGCGCACGGTGCAGCGCGATCTCCAGGCGCTGATGGAGGCGGGTGTCCCGGTGCGCACCACAACCGGGCGGGGCGGCGGCTGGTCGATCGACCAGGCGATGACTCTCCCGCCGATCCGTTTCACTGCCGAAGAGGCCGCGGCGCTGGTCGCAGCGCTCGCCGTCGCCGACGCCTCCGCCCTCTACGCCGGCGCGGTCCGTACGGCGTCCCAGAAGATCGCGGCCTCGATGACCGGCCCCGCCACGACGGCTGCCGAAGAACTCGCCGCCCGGATCGTCGTGCTGCCGACGCGGACCGCGGAGTCGGTCCGGACCGCGGTGGAGCAGGCTCTCAGCGACGGCACGGTGCTGCGGCTGTCCTACGTCGACGCGGCGGGGCAGGAGAGCGACCGCGACGTTGAACCGGCCGGGCTGCTCACCGCCGACGGCAAGTGGTACCTCATCGCCTGGTGCCGCACGCGGCAGGCGGGTCGAGGCTTCCGACTGGACCGAATAACCACGGCGGCTCCGACCGGTGAGCAGGCGCGCCCCCATGGACTGGCCGACCTGCTGCTCGGCTCGGCCGCCGCCAGCGCGGTGCCGCCCACCGCACTGGCCGCACTCATCCCCCCGTCGTGACCATCGGAACCACTCGTCCGGGAGTCGACGGTCGCTGTCACACGGTCGCGGCCATCCATCCGAAGTAGTTGGTCACGAAGCGGGGGATCTTCTGCCAGCCCCGCTTGGCGCTGCCCCAGGTCCATACGTCGATGTCGAGCCAACTCCCGTTGTCCGACGGGACGAAGGGCCCGGTCATGAGGACGTAGTGGTCGGGGAACGCGATGCCCGGGAACGGGAGGACGTCCGGGCCGGGGCCGGGCTCGAGGTCGTAGATCGCGTTGGCGTTGACGAACAGGACGATGTCGACGTCGCTGGTGGGGATCAGGTTCAGGAGGGGGCCGAGGTCGCCCGGTCCCGCGAGGGCCGTGTTGTCGGCCACCGACGAGTAGAGGTTCGTCGCGCTGAGCCAGCCGGCCAGGGTCCCGGGGAGCGTCAGGCCGGCGACCGAGTCCCCCAGGGTGAAGGGCTGTCCCAGATAGTCGAAGAAGACGTTCTCCGAGTCCCGCAGGGCGCTGAGCAGCATCCAGTCGGTACATTCCGGCATGGCGTTGGGGTGCTGCCCGTTGGTGTTCGAGCGCAGGGAGTTGTAGTCCTGCTCCCGCAGGTCCGTGTCCGGCGCGACCACCAGGGAACCGATGGACGCCGAGCCGCTGCGGAGCATCTCGCACGCGAAGGACGCGGCGGCGACGGGGTCGCGGGCCAGCCAGATACGGAAGAACACGGCGGGCGCGCAGGCGTTGAGGCCACGCTGGTCGAGCAGATCCGGGTTCTGCACCAGTTGCTTGAGCCGCTGGATGACATCCTCCCGGTCGAGCCCCCAGGCGACCGATCGATCCGCTTCCGCGCGGAACGCGTCGACATTGGCCAGAGCCGTGAGGACGTCAGCCATACGGCCACCTTCCATCGAGACCACCCACTCGAAGATGCCCCAAATTACCGCCCTCCATCACGCCTTGCCGGGTTTTCCCCCAAGGCACCGCGCGCCAATTGGTTCGTGTCGGACTATGGTCCTGGCCACATACCGGCCGGTATACAAGCGCAGTCGAACAAGTGCGGGACGTGTCCGGGGTGCGGGCGCGGAGCGTGCCATGACCCGATCCCAGGGGGAGGACTGCGATGGTGCAGAGCACGGCCGGAGCCGGCGGACCGATACGGCGTCGGCGGGCCATCACGCTGGCCGCGGCACTGGGGGCGTGCGCTCTCGTCGCCGCCTCGCCCACGCCCGCGGCGGCCCACGGCACGGGCCATCGCACCGACTACGTCGCGCTCGGCGACTCCTACACCTCCGGCCCCCTGATCCCGCGCCAGGTGGACCCCACCTGCGGGCGCTCGGACCACAACTACCCGTCGGTCGTCGCCGCCTCCCTGCCGTCGATCTCCTTGACCGACGTCAGCTGCGGCGGCGCGACGACCGCCGAGATGTGGCAGCCCCAGGGCACCCACGGCCCCCAGCTCGACGCCGTGAACCGCGACACCGATCTGGTGACCGTGCAGATCGGTGGCAACGACGTCGGATTCGGGTCGATCATCTCCACCTGCGCGGGCGTCGCCGCGCAGGACCCGACCGGCGATCCGTGCCGACGCCACTACGGCGCGTCCGGTGTGGACCAGCTCGCCGTCGCCATCGCCCGGACCGCGCCCAAGGTCGCCCGCGTCCTCAGCGCCGTACACGCTCGCGCGCCGCACGCGCGCGTGCTCGTCGTCGGCTATCCGTCCCTGCTCCCGGACGACGGGATCGGCTGCTTCCCCACGGTGCCGTTCGCCGCCGGCGACTTCACCTATCTGCGCGACACCGAGAAGCGCCTGAATCTGATGCTCCAGCTGGTGGCCCTCTGGAACCGCGCCGAGTACGTCGACACCTACGGACCCACCGTCGGCCACGACATGTGCAAGGCCCCCGAGGACCGCTGGATCGAGCCGCTGCGACCGGCCTCCCCCGCCGCTCCCGCCCACCCGAACGCCAAGGGCGAGGAGGTCATGGCCGGTGCCGTGCTGAAGCGGGTGAGCAAGGGTCGCGGGCCCCGCTGACCGGGGTGCTCGGGGGCGGGGGCACGGGGGTGGCGCGACCGCGCGACGCCGAACACGTGCCCCTGCCGTCACGGGCCGGCCGCTCGACGATAGGTTGACCCGTATGAGCGACAATGTTTATTTCGATATCACCATCAACGACGAGCCGGCCGGACGCATCGAGTTCCAGCTGTTCGACGACGTGGTCCCCCAGACCGCCAGGAACTTCCGTGAGCTGGCCACCGGCCAGCACGGCTTCGGCTACGCCGGCTCCTCGTTCCACCGGGTCATCCCGCAGTTCATGCTCCAGGGCGGCGACTTCACCGCGGGCAACGGCACCGGCGGCAAGAGCATCTACGGCGAGAAGTTCGCGGACGAGAACTTCACGCTCAAGCACGACCGCCCGTACCTGCTGAGCATGGCGAACGCCGGCCGGAACACCAACGGCTCGCAGTTCTTCATCACCACGATCGTCACGGACTGGCTGGACGGCAAGCACGTCGTCTTCGGCGAGGTCGTCAGCGGCCAGGACGTCGTCGACCGGATCGAGTCCCTCGGCAGCCGCAGTGGCTCGACCAGCGCGAAGATCACGATCGCCGCGAGCGGCACGGTCTGACACACCTGCCGGAGCCCCTCGGCGGACGCCGGGGGGCTCCGGGGCACGGGTCCTCAGCGTCCGGTCGGGTCGGCGGGGCCGCCCGGGAGGGGCGGGAGGCGATCGGGGTCGTCGAAGAGGATGGCCAAGTGACGGCCGATGTGGTTGTCCCCGTCGGGGGAGCTGGAGGCCAGGGCCTGGCGGCGCAAGTGCATGACGCGCTCGGCCAGGCCGTCCATGCCGTCCTCCAGGAGCTCGGCGACCGCTGCTCGGAAGGCGGGGTCCGTGCAGTCCTGGTGGTGCCAGATCATCACGGGGACACCGGCGCGTAGTCCGGCCAGCAGCTCGCGGAGGCCGTCACCGGACGGATCCCACGGCGGCCGGCTGAGGATCAGGCACACCACGTCCGGGTCCTCCCTCAGTTCGCGCTCCAGGCGGAACGCGTACTCGGCGTCCTCACGCGGCTCGCTCCAGTGAACGCGACTCTCCCGGGGGTGTGCCTCCAGCTGACGCCACCTGTTGCGCCAGGACCGGTGCCAGGCGGCGCGCCGCAGGCGCTCGAAGCTGCGCACCACGACCGGGTAGTCCAGGGCCAGCGGGATCGCGGCGGCGAAATCGGACTCCCTCACCCACCACTCGACGGGCTCGTTGAGCAACTCCCACGGCAGAACGAACTCGAGTTTCATCGGCTGGCGCAGATCGGCCCACTGCGCCTCGACATCCTCGATCAGCCGCGCCACCGCACCCGGCAGTTCCTCCCGCCTCAGGAACAGCGTCTCGCCGGGTGTGGGATGCCAGCCTCCGGTGTCGGACTGACGCCAGTGCGAGACCACGTAGTGGTCCGCCTGGACGGGGTCCGGCTCGAACTGGATGAGTACATAGGCGGGTGCCATGGAGGGTGCCGGCCCCCAGGGATCCATCTGGCCCCAGACCGCGATTGTTTCGGCCTCCAGGCCCATTTGTAGGGCGCAGGCGATGCTGAACCGGCGCAGCACCTCGGCGGAGTCGGCCTGGCCCTCGTCCACCAGCCGGTCGGTGGCCAGCTTGAGGAAGGCCAGGCTGGGCGGCAGCTCACCTGCCGCGAAGTACATGCCGGCCAGACGCAGGAAGACCTGCCACCCCGTCCGGCACCACGTGGGCAGTTCCTGGACGCGGGACTGGGTAGCGCGGCGGGTCATGACGGCCAGGTCCGAGGGCGGCAGGGAGGACAGCGCGGGCCGCAGGCTGCCGAGGTCGGCGGTGCCGAAGAGGGCGACGGCGTCCCACTCGTCCACCAGTGGCCACAGGGCGGCGAGTACGGACGACTCCCCCTCGATGTACTCCAGGGACCGGGCCAGGCAGGCGAGCCCCTCCGGGACCTCGGTGCAAGTCCTGACCACCTTCCACAGCCAGACACGGTGTGGCTCCGAACCGGGTGGCTCGACACGGAAGCCGAGTTCACGCGAGAGCAAATGGAGCCAGAGGTCCCGTGAGGCGGGATCCCGCGTCGTGGCCGATTCCGTGAGCACTTCCGCCACCTCGGCCAGCAGAGCGTGGCGTACCCCCACCGGACGGTCCGTCGTCCGGGTCGGGGTCTGCGGGGGTCCGGTCTCGGGTTCCGCGGGTTCCGGGTGGCTCGTAGGCGGTTCAGGGCGAGGGTCCGAGCGGGAGCCGTCCGCCGTGCCGCGCAGGGCGATCTCCGCGAAGGGCCGGCCCGGACCGGCCACGGGGACGCCTTCGTCGCCGGTGGGCAGCACGGCGAGGGCCTGGGTGTCCCGGGCATCGCCGGCGTGGGCCGCGAGATAGGCGGAGACCTCGTCGTGGACGCGGTGGGAGTCGGAGCGCCGCAGCGTGCTCAGCAGGATCTCCCGGACGCCGTCGGCGAATTCGTACTCGGGGGTGGCGGAGGTCGGGTCGGTGTGGTGGACGAGGCCGCTGAGAAGGACCTCGGCCAGGTGGGCGGGGCGGGCGTCACGGAGCATGACGCGCTGTACGAGGCGCATGACGGGGAGCGTGAGGGGTGCCGCGGCCAGGCAGCCGGCGAGGCGGTAGGCCTCGGGGGAGGCGTGGGCGCGAAAGGCACGGACCAGGCTGCGTGGGTCGTCGGGAAGGGGTTCGGCGGCGGGCGGGCCGCCCTCGGAGGGGCCGTCGGACGCGCGCGACGCATCGGTCGTCGTGACCATCGCCGGGATGCCGCCGGGCGCGTTCGCGGTAACCAGGTGCACCCAGAGGGCCAGCCAGGAGGGGTGGAGTTCGAGGACGGGTACGGGAACGCCGGCGGCGGGGCCGCTCTGGAGGACGGACAGGTCGGACGAACTCACGCGGAGCAGGGAGTTGGCGCGGCCGGGCGTGTCGGTGTGCAGGCGGACGGGTTCGGGACGCAGCCCGGTGCGCCGCCAGAGCCGTTGCGGGAGGGGCTGGATGATCGCCAAAGGGCCGGCGTGGCCCCAGAGTTCGAGGAGGCGGTCGGCGCGGCCGTCGTACCAGAGGGCCGAGACGCAGTCGCTGACGCACCAGATCGCCTGCCGCCCGGTCGGATCGAGGATCTCGCGAGGGCTGTGCGGTGCGCCGGTGGGTGCGGCCTGGGGCAGCAGACCCGGCGAGCCGTCGAGGGCGGTGTGCAGGTACCAGAGGCGGATGTCGCGGAAGGCGCCGGTGCGTCGGAGCAGGGCCATGAGTTCGCCCACGAGGGGGTGCCAGACGTTCATGGTGGGCCCGGCTTCCACGATGAGCGCGAGACTGAGCCAGCGCTCGGGCTCGGGGCGGGTCGCGGGCAGGAACAGCCGTTCCTCCGCGCTGCGTTCGGCGGTGGCGGTCTCGTCGAGGACGACCCCGTGGCGGGAGGGGACCCGCCGCTTGAGCGGACGCAGAGCGCGCAGGAGGTCGAGCTCGTGGGTGAGCGCCGGTGCGTCGGCGACGCGGACGGAGACGGCCCGTACGGGGCTCGGGCCGTCCGCCGGGGCGGACGCGGTGGCCGTGGTGGGGGCGTGCAGGGTGGCGGGCGTGACGGCCTTGGCGGGTCTGGGGCGGCGAGGCACCCGGCGGGTACGCTCGACGGATTCGGAGGCCGGCGGGTCCACGGGCTCGTGCGGGCTCGTGCCCGGCGCCCCGGCGATATGGGTGGCGAGCCAGAGCGCTTCCGCCGCCTCGCGAGCGGTGGGTTCGACGCCGATCGCGTCGAGAGCGGCGAGGATGTTCTCGAAGTCGGGGTTCATGTCGCGGGCGGGCGGAGCCGGCCGAAGAGCTGATGGGCGAGGTGGTGGCGGTCTCCTCCGCCGCGGGCGGCGTGGAAGGTGAGGTAGAGGGCGTTCAGCAGGTGGTCGGTGGCCAGGTCGTCGGCGTCCCGCCGGTGCAGGAACTCCGTCACCAGGCCGTCCGCCTCCGCACCGATCTCGGCGTCGAGCCTTGCCTCGACGATGCCCATCAGTTCGTCGTGGTCAGGGGGCAGGATCTGTAGCGGGACACAACGGCGGAGGAAGGCGGGCGGGAATTCCCTCTCCTGGTTGCTGGTGAGGACGACGAAGGGAAACGCCCGGCAGCGGACGCGCCCACCGTGGACGACCACACCGTCGGGATCGCGGTCGGCGGTGGACACATGGACCCGCGTCTGTTCGCCCCGGGCGGCGCGCTCCAGTTCGGGGACGGTGAACTCGCCCTCCTCGAAGACGTGGAGCAGGTCGTTGGGAAGGTCGATGTCGCTCTTGTCGATCTCGTCGATCAGCAGCACACGGGGCCGCTCGCGGGGAAGCAGGGCGGTGCCGAGGGGGCCGAGGGTGATGTAGCGGCCGATGTCGGTCTCGGCGTCGTCCTGGTCCCGGGCGGTGGAGACGTCGTGCAGGCGCCGGATGGCGTCGTAGGTGTACAGGCCGTCCTTGAGCGTGGTGCGGCTGGTGACGGGCCAGCGCAGCACCGGGCCGAGGCCCAGTTCGTGGGCGACGGCCAGGGCGAGGGTGGACTTGCCGACGCCGGGCTTGCCGGTCACGAGCAGGGGCCGGCGCAGGTACAGGGCCGCGTTGACGAGGTCGAGGATCTCCGGGTCGGCCTGGTAGCGCGAGGCGCGCACGATGTCGACGGCTGACCACTCGGGCAGTTCGGCGGTGATCGGCGGTCCGCCGTCGAAGGCACGCCATTCCTGCGGTGCCGGGAGTCGTGTGATCCCGTCGTGCGGTGTGCTGGTTCCGCGGAAGATCCGCCAGTCGGTCAACTCGGCTGCCCTCCTTGGGCGGTGTGCTGGGGGTTCCGCAGGGCCGGGGCGGTGTGCTGGGGGCTCCACAGGGCGGGGGCGGTGTGCTGGGGGATCCGCAGGGCGGGGCCGTCGCCGGGCAGTTTGCGGGCGGCGTCGTCCCACAGCAGGACGACGTTCTCCCCGCAGTGGCCGGGGTCGGCGGCGGTGACGGCGTCGATCCGCAATTTCATGATCAGTTCGGGCAGGTCGGCGAAGTCGACGCGGGCGAGTTCCGCGTCGACGGCGGCGCGAAATGTCCCGCCGGCGCAGGCGTCGGCAGTGTCGCCGCATACGGGGGCGGCTGCCTGTCGCCGGCCCGGCGCCGGTCTGAGGCGGCACTGCGCCGGGCACCCGGCGCGGGTCCACACGGCCACCGGGATGCCCGCGTACAGGGCCGTCTCGATGACCTGTTGACGTGCCGTGGTGTCCGGGCTGAAGGGGAGCGCCAGCACGGACAGGGCCGGCTGCTGCTGCAGCCACGCGTAGAACCGTTCGGGGATGACGTCCTCATGACAGTCGACCCAGTCCATCGTCGCCGCGACCCCGTCCGGGGAGCCGTGGCACAGGCGTCGCCAGCGTGCCGTCCAGGACGGGTAGGTCTCCGGTTTCCGGTCCAGGACGCGGAGCACCACGGGGTACTGCCGGCTGACCGGCGCCCACGCCTGGGACAGGTACCAGGTGTCGACGTCGACGGCGCTCAACTCGGCGGTGGGCAGGGCGAATTCCATGAGCACCGTGCTGCTGATCTCGGCCAGTTCCCCCACCGCCCGGGGCACCACGGCCCGGAACTCCTCCTGGGCCTCGGCGAGGGTGAGCGGCCGGTCGTCGCACAGCACCGCGTACGGCGGCTCGGTCACGTCGGGGTACTTCCAGACGCGAAGGAGATAGCGGTCGCCGTCAAGACCTTGGGTGTCCAGATGCACGCTGATCGCCGCGACGCGGTCGGAGGCGGGCCCGGACGGTTCGGCGGCCGGGGGTGGAACCGGCACCCCCAGCCGCTCCGCCACCAGCGCGACCAGCCGGGTGAGGAACGTGGCGTCCCGCCGCGGTACCGCGTCGGCGACCTGCTGGATGAACCGGAGGAGGGGGTGCGGCCCGTCGGGCAGGGGCGGCGCGTCCGCGACTTCGCGGAGGACGTCGGTCATGGTGTCGAGGCGGGAGGCCGGCTCGCCGTAGTCGCGGTGGACCGAGCGCCAGTACAGGGCGGCCGGCGCCAGCCCGGAGCGTTGCGCCGCGCGCAGCAGCGCGGCCTCCTCACGCAGGGACAGCACGCTGCCCGCGGCGTACTCGTGCTGCAGTGCGGCACGCAGCATCCACAGCGGCGTGTCCGGGGGGTTCGGGGCCTTGTTGGCCTTCCACAGCTCGGGAAACTCGTCCCGTAGGACGGACACGTCGAGGGCCAGACCGCCCATCGGCAGGTTCTGGCGGCGGGCGGCGGTCACGACCCCGCACACCTCGCCCCGTTCCAGGTCGAGCACGGGTCCGCCGGACCCCCCGGGCGCCAGCTCACCGTCCCTCATCCGCAGGAGGACCTGTCCCACTCCCGGGATCTCCTGGGGCCCCTCGTACTCCACGGCGCTGACCCCGAGTCCGGGGACCGGGCCGTAGACCGTGCTGAAGCCGACGGCGTAGAGGCGCCGGCCCGGCTGCGGTGGCTCTTCGGCCATCGGGATCCACGGGTGGTCCGGCAGCGGCTCGTCCAGCGTGATCACCGCCACGTCCGGCGGCGTCCACAGACCCTCCCCGCTGTGCGCCGGCGGCAGCGCGACCACCGATCCCTCGGCGCGGCCGTGCGACCAGATGACCTCGGCCCGCCCGGCGGTGGCCCGGCGACCGCCCTCGGACGGCTGTGCGACGACATGGGCGCAGGTGACGACCAGGCCACGGCCGGCGAAGAATCCGGTGCCCCCGCGCAGGCCGGGTCCGGCCACTCTGACGACGAAGCCGCCCAGCAGCTCGAAGACTTCGCGCGGTCCGGCGCCTCTGCGCGTCATCGGCTGCCGGAGACCGAGCCGTTCTGCCATTCCAGCCGTACGCGCAAGGTGGCCGTGGCCTCCCCGTCGACCAGCAGGCACATCACCTGGGAGCCCTTCAGGGCGAATTCGAGCCCGAACTCGGCCTCCACCACATCGGGTCTCACCGACTGCAGGGCGTCCTGCACGGTGGTCGCCACGCCGCGCAGCGCGGCGCTGACCGCGGTGAAGGACAGCGCCTCGCGCAGCCCGACGTTCACCGGCCCGCCGTCATCGAGTCCCGGATCGTCCTCGCCGGCCGCAAGGGGCAGCGCCCTCACCAACACCGCGCCGCCGTCCGGCAGTTGGAGTTCGACGACCTCCGGCTCCGCCATGTGTCCCCCCGCGCGTGCGTGCTGCCGGCCGGAGGACATCGTGGCACGAACGGTCCCCGTGACGACGCGTGTTCCCGCGAATCCGATGAGGGTGGGGGATGCCTGACCCACGGCGCTCCCCCACCCCGGCCGCCGTCAGTGAGCCTGGATCTCCCGCTTGAGGATCTTGCCGCTCGGGCCCATCGGCAGGGCGTCCACCAGCCAGACGTGGCGGGGGTACTTGTAGGCGGCGACCCGCTCGCGGACGAATTCCTGGAGTTCCTCGGGCGTCGCGACGGCGCCGGGCCGCAGGACGACCGCCGCGGCCACCTCCTCGCCGAGCCGCTCGTCGGGCACACCGAGGACCGCGGCGAGGGCGACGGCCGGGTGCTCGTGCAGGACCTCCTCGATCTCGCGCGGGTAGACGTTGTAGCCGCCGCGGATGACCATGTCCTTCTTGCGGTCGACGATGTAGAGGTAGCCGTCCTCGTCCTGGCGGGCCAGGTCGCCGGTGCGCAGCCAGCCGTCGGGGACGGCGGCGGCGGTCTCCTCCGGGAGGTTCCAGTAACCCTTCATCAGGTTCGGTCCGCGCACGGCGAGTTCCCCGATCGCGCCGGGCGCCACGTCCTGTCCCTTGTCGTCGACGAGCCGTACCTCCACGTCCCGGATGGGGGTGCCGATGGAGCCCGGCTTGCGGGGCCGGTCGGGGTGGTTGAAGGAGACGACGGGGCTCGTCTCCGACATGCCGAAGCCCTCCAGGATCACGCAGCCGAAGCGCTCCTCGAAGCCGTGCAGGACCTCCACCGGCAGCGAGGCGCCGCCGGAGACGCACATGCGCAGGCTGGAGACATCGGCCTCGGTGGCGGCCGGGTGCTGGAGCAGCGCCGCGTACATCGTGGGCACCCCCTCGAAGATCGTGGCCCGGTGCTCGGCGATGGCGTCCAGCACCGTCTGCGGGTCGAACCGCGGCACCAATATGAGGGAGGCGCCGCTGCGCACGGCGACGTTCATGGTGCAGGTCTGGCCGAAGATGTGGAACAGCGGCAGACATCCGACGACGACGTCGTCGGGCGTGATCCGCTGCACTTCGGTGACGTTGACGTCGGTGTTGTGGCGCAGCCCGGCGTGGGTGAGGGCCGCGCCCTTGGGGCGGCCGGTGGTGCCGGAGGTGTACAGCAGTACGGCGACGTCGTCGCCGTCCACGGCCGCGGTCTCCGGCAGCGGCTCCCGCTCGGCCAGCACCGCGGCGAAGGCCGCCGGCTCGACACCGATCCGCCGCACCCCGGCGGCGTCCGCTCCCCCGGTTCCCTCGCCGGGCGCCGCGTGCCACTCGAAGAGCAGCACGGCGCCGGAATCACGCAGGTGGTACTCGGTCTCCCGGGTCTTCAGCAGCGGATTGAGCGGTACGACGATCCCGCCGGCGCGGAGGATGCCGTAGTACAGGACGACGAACTCGGGCACGTTCGGCAGCATCAGGGCGACCCGATCGCCGTCGCGCAGGCCCTCGGCCCGCAGCAGCGCGGCGGCCTGTGCGCTCAGCCGGTCCAGCTCCGCGTAGGTGAGGGTCGTCGTCCCCTGCCGCAGCGCGGGGCGCTCGGGCTGCCGACGTGCCGTCTCCACCAGGAATTGAGCCAGATTGGCCATGCTTGCCTCCTCGCATGCATGATCGCGGCGCTTCCGACGCCGCCGATGCTCACGGCATGGTGGCCGCCGGGTCGGCGGTCGTCCATGGCCGGGCACACAGCGCTCGCCGGGGAGGAATTGTGCCGGGGAACAATTCCTCCCCTCTATGCTGCGACGATGGATCTTTCCGAGGTGGGCGGGGCGCTGCGCGAACGCCTGCCCGAACTGGGTGAGCGCATGGCTGAGCGCATCCGCACGGAGGTCGAGTCCTATGCGAACGAGTCGCTGATCCCGTTCGCGTCGCTCAAGGAGTCCTGCCAGGGCAACGCCGACCTGATCCTGCGGCACTTCGCGCTCGGCACGGACGCCGACGTGCGGCCGGCACAGGACACGGGGCGGCTGCGCGCCGAGCAGGGCGTGCCCCTGGCCGACACCCTGCACGCCTACCGGGTCGGCTTCGAGTTCCTGTGGTCGCAGATGGTGGCGGAGGCGCCCCGGCATCCCCAGGTCACCGACACGCATCTGGTGGCCGGATCCTCGGAGATCTGGGCGCTGTTCGGCCGCTACGCGGAGGCCGTGGCCGCCGCCTACCGGGAGTCCAGCGCCGAGCTGGCGCTGCGGCGCGAGGCCCGGCGGTCCGCGCTGGTGGAGGCGCTGTTCACCGGTGCCCTGGCCGGCTCGACCACGCTGTGGGAGGTGGCGCAGCAGCTCGGCCTGCCGGAGCGGGGGCCCTACGCCGTGGTCGCGGCGTCCGTCCCGGATCCGGGCGAGGAGCCGCTGCCCGGCATCGAGGCGGCGCTGCGCGAGGCGCGGCTGCCGTCGGCCTGGCGGTTGCTGCCCGAGGAGCAGATCGGCCTGGTGGCGCTGACCCGGCCCGACGCGGAGGCGGTGGCCCTGAGGGCGCTACGAGGTCGGCGCGCGCGAGTCGGGGTCAGCCCGCGGTTCGACTCGCTGCGGGACACCCCGCAGGCCCTGCGTTTCGCCCGGCTGGCGCTGGCCGGACTGGGCGGCGACGGGCCGGGGGTGGCCTTCTTCGACGACTCCCCGCTCGCCATGGTGGTCGCCGCGGCGCCCGCGGAGGCGGCCCGTCTCGTGCGGGTCGCGCTGGGGCCGCTGCTCGATCTGCCCGAGGCGGAGCGGGCCCGGCTGCTGTGGACCCTGGGGCACTGGTTCGCCGCGGGCGGCCTGACCGCGGAGGCGGCCGAGCGGCTCTACGTGCACCCGAACACGGTTCGTTACCGGCTGCGCCGGATCGAGCGACTGACGCGGCGTTCGCTGACCGATCCGGCGGCCGTCGCCGACATGGGCGCCGCACTGCACGCGCTGCGGCAGATGCCGCGATGACACCGATCGCGGCGAGCGCGGATCTTGCCGCGTCGGCCGGGGGGCGTGGTCAGCTCCCGCCGACCTCCAGTGCGGCCAGCAGCACCAGGACCAGGGTCGTGGCCCCCAGGAGGCCGTGGGCGACGACCACGGGGACCGGCAGATGCCGCTCGGGCGGTGCCGTGGCGCCCGGTGTCGTCGGTGGGGCGGTGCGCCGTACGGGCAGCCAGCGGGCGAAGAGCGTGAAGCCGAGCAGGGCGACGACGACGAGGACTGCGAAGGACGTCCAGGCCAGGCCGTCCTTGTCGGCGGCGAGGTAGACGATCCAGAGGACCAGTCCGGCCGCCGCGAGCAGGAAGTGACCGAAGACGACCGGGGCCGGGAAGTGGGTCCGACCGGTCTCCCGGCCGTGCAGAGCGCCGCCCCCGATCCAGCGGGCGAGCAGGACGAAGCCGCCGAGAGCGGTGATCACCCAGGCGACGAGAGCGGCGATCTCCATGTCGGGCTCCAGCGATGGGGAGGGGAGGGAGGAGCGGCGTCAGGGGGGCGGAGCGGCGCGGAACCCCTCGGCCTGCACGGACTCGTCGGCCACGCGCACGCCGTAGCGATAGGCGAGCTTGCCGCCGAGGTAGCCGGAGACGCCGAGGAAGGCGAGGGACACGGCGGAGAGCGTCAACTGCCCGGCCCCCACGCCCCGTCCCTCGGCGTAGCCGTCGCTCTGGCGCCAGGCGAAGCCGATCGCGTAGGCGATGGTGACGGCCAGGTTCAGCGCCATGTGCACCAGCGCCGTACGGAAGGCGGGGGTGCGGGCGGGGATGGCGAACAGATCGAGGAAGCCGACGCAGGCCGCGGCCAGCGCGCCGAGCACGCCGATAGCGATCAGCCAGGCGGACCCGTGGGCCAGGAAGCCGGGCCGGTCCACGATCTTGGAGGAGATGTCGAAGAGCAGGCTCGACACCCAGGCTCCGATCGGCACGGTGACCATGATCGGATGGAACGGATGCCCGTACGGGCCCGCCAGGGCGCCGCTCACCGGTTCTTTCGCCCGATGAGGATCGTGTAGCTCACTGTGTACCGTCATACGGCACCTCACCTGCGAGTAATTTCACCAACAATTGTTGGTCTTATCCGGACACCGGTCAAGCCCGCTCCGAGTACCCCGCGGGCTGGGCTACGGCTGCTGCTTCCGCTCTCCCTGCGCGGCCTTCAGGTCGGCCAGCAGCTCGGCCTGTCCGGCCAGGACGCCGGAGAGGATGGTGCGGGCGACCCGGAGCAGCTCGGCGACATGGGGGCTGGTGAGCGAGTAGTACACCGTCGAGCCCTCCTTCCGGGTCACCACGAGGTTGGCCCGCCGCAGGACGGCCAGCTGCTGGGAGAGGTGCGCGGGCTCGATACCCACCTGCGGCAGCATCTCCGCGACCGCGTGCTCGCGCTCGCTCAGCAGCTCCAGGACCCGGATGCGGGCCGGATGGCCGAGCGTCTTGAAGAACTCGGCCTTCAGTTGGTACAGCGGCTTGCTCATCGTGCCGTCGCCTCCCCGGCACGACACCGCGACGGCCCCGTCGGCCCGGCCACGGCGCCTGGCATCCACACACTCGTCAACAGCATGCGGCCATCCTCGCGCGCGGCACCGGGAACACCGAATCCGGCGGTGACGCCGCCGTACAACGTCGGGGCCGGCTCACAGGGGCAGGGTGATCCAGATGCTCTTGCCCGAGCCGTCGGCGTCGGCGCGGACCACGGCGGTGCCGCCCAGGGCGAGGACGAGTTCCATGACGGTGGCCAGGCCCCGGTGGCCGGTGCGGTCGGCCGTGCCGTTCAGCGACGGCCGGTGGGGGTGGCGGTCGTGGACGGCGAAGGCCAGGCAGTCCGCGCCCGCCGCGTAGATCACCGTCACCGTCGGAGAGACGGCGGCGGCGTGCCGGACGCTGTTGGTGACCAGCTCGCTCAGGACAGCAGCGCCGGGTCCACGGCGGGATGCCGCAACCCGATCCCCCACTCGGTCAGGGCCTGCTCGGCCGTCTCACGGGCGATGCGTACCGCGGACGGTTCGGTGGGCAGGGTGAGCACGTGCCGGTAGGGCAGGACGTCGAGCTGGAGGGACATCACGCCTCCACGCGGCCGGGCGCGGAGCCGGGACGCGACGGGGTGGCGTACGGGCCGCGCGCCCGTCCGGTGGGGGTCCGTCGGCACGGGGCGGCAGGCGGGGTGCTCATCGCAGGGCTTCCTCGGCGGAGGTTCGGGAGGTGGGGGCGGGCAGCACTCCGGCGGTCTCCAGATGCCGGCGGGCGGCACGGATCGCCTCGGGGGTGGTGGCGTACTCGCGGCCCTCGTCGCGCAGCAGGTCCAGCGCGCCGACGGAGTCCAGGGCCTGGCGCTGGCCGGCGCGTATCCCCGAGGCGAGGACCGTGATGCCCCGGCGCCGCAGCTTCCGCACCGCGTCCTTCAGGACGAGGGCGCCGGTCGCGTCCATGGTCGACACCCGGGACATGCGCAGGATGACCACGCGGACGTCGGCCACCTCGGTCAGCTCCAGCAGGAAGCGGTGGGCGGCGGCGAAGAACAGCGGGCCGTCGATGCGGTACGCCACGATGTGCTCGGCGAGCAGTGTGTGCTCCTCGGCGCTGTGATCGCCGCGGTCCAGGGGCACCTGGTCGAAACGGGCCTGCTTGGCCACCGCGCGCAGCGCCAGGGCGCCGGCGACGACCAGCCCGATGACGACCGCGTAGACGAGGTCGAGGGCGAGCGTCGCGGCGGCGGTCAGGACGAGGATCAGCGCGTCGGAGCGGGTGGCCTTGGCCATCGCCTTGAGCGAGCCGACCTCGACCATGCGGATCGCCGTGGCCAGCAGGACCCCCGCCAACGCCGCGAGCGGGATCTTCGAGACCAGGGGCGCCGCCGCGAAGACGATCGCCGCGAGGATCACGGCATGGGTGAGGGCGGCCAGCCGCGAGCTCGCGCCGGTACGGACGTTGACCGCCGTACGCGCGATCGCGCCGGTCGCCGGTACGCCGCCGAACAGCGGGGCGGCGATGTTGGCGAGGCCCTGGCCGAGCAACTCCCGGTCGGGGTCGTGTTTCTGACCGACCGTCATGCCGTCGGCGACGGACGCCGAGAGCAGGGACTCCAGGGCGGCCAGGGCGGCGACGGCCACGGCGGGGGCGAGCAGGGTGCCCAGCGAGCCGAGGTCGAGGAAGGCCAGCGAGGGCGCGGGCAGGCCGGAGGGCAGGTCGCCGATCGGCTTCGCCGCGTCCAGCCCGGCCGTCCGGGCGACGGCCGTCGCGGCGATCACGGCCAGGATGGAGAAGGGGACCGTGGGCCGCAGCCGGGCGCCGATGAGCATGACCGCGGCCACGGCGACCGCGAGGACGAGAGCGGTCCCGTTCGGGTGCCGAGCGAACTCCTCGATCGCCCGCCAGGTGACGACGAGGACCCGGTCGCCCTCGGGTTTGGGCACGCCGAGCGCGTTCGGGATCTGCTGCAGCCCGATCACGCAGGCGATGCCGAGGGTGAAGCCCTCGACCACGGGGGCCGGAACGTACTGCATGTAGCGGCCGGCCTTCAGCGCGGCCAGTGCCACCAGCATCACGCCGGCCATCAGACCGACGGTGAGGACGCCGGTGGGGCCGTGCTCGGCCGCGATGGGCACGAGGACGACCGTCATGGCTCCGGTCGGCCCCGACACCTGGAGATTCGATCCGCCGAAGAGCGCGGCGAGCGCGCCCGCGACCACGGCGGTCGCCAGGCCCGCCTCGGCGCCCAGTCCGGAGGAGACGCCGAAGCCGAGCGCGAGGGGCAGCGCCACGATCGCCACGGTCAGACCGGCGAGGAGATCCCGGCGCGGGTCGCGGCGCATCTCGGTGAGATCGGTGCGGGTGGGCAGCAGGGCCGTGGTCCGGGCCAGGAGCCGGCTCATCCGCGAGGTCATCGGGCGGTGACCTCCGCTTCCCGCAGTTCGGCCAGCAGCTCGTTCCGCCCGGCGAGCATCTCGGTGAGGATCCGGCGCGCGGCCTTCATCAGCTCGGCCACATCGCCGCCGGCCGGCTCGTAGACGACGGTGGTGCCCTCGCGGGTCGCGGTGACGATGCCCGAGCGGCGCAGCACGGCCAGTTGCTGGGAGAGGGCGGAGGGCTCCACCTCGATAGCGGCGAGCAGGTCGCGCACCGGCATCGGTCCGTCCTGGAGGAGCTCCAGCACCCGTATCCGTACGGGATGGCCCAGCATCCGGAAGAACTCGGCCTTGGCCTGGTACAGCGGAACGGACACGACCCTCGGCCTCCCTGCGGGTCCCGCCCCGGAGGGCGGACGCGTGAGGCTGTGCCCGCGGCTACCTGCGAGCACAGCCAACGTAGCATCTAACCAATTGCGAAATTTAGCAATTCCGCAGCGGACTGCCGCGCCGGGTTCCGGCCCTCGGCGGGGCCGGCGGGTCGGGCCCGTACGGCCCGTCAGCCCTTCTTGACGACGCTGGACTTCAGCTGCATCGCCCCGAAGCCGTCGACCTTGCAGTCGATGTCATGGCCGTCGACACCGTCGACCAGACGGATGTTGCGCACCTTGGTACCGGCCTTGATGCCCGACGGGCTGCCCTTGACCTTCAGCGCCTTGACGACGACCACGGTGTCGCCGTCCTGGAGCACATTGCCCACGGCGTCCTTGACGACGCGCACCCCGGGGGCACCGCCGCCTTCCGCGCCGCTCTCGGCGGGCACCCACTCATGGCCGCACTCCGGGCAGACCACGAGGGCGTTCATCTCGTACGTGTACTCACAGGAGCACCGGGGACAGGGGGGAGGATTCTCGATCACGGGGCCAGGGTAACGGCCCTCCGATCCGCGCGGCCGCGCCACAGCCGGGCGTCGGGCGCCGAGCTGTGCTACTGTTGTGGTGTTGCAGTTGTGGTACCCATGAACCTATGTGCGCCTGACGGGAATGTTTATCCTTCGGGCGCATTATTTGTTTTTCCGGCATCTCCGGATGGGGCCTCTGCCTACAGAAGGAGAAGGTCATGGCACAGGGAACCGTGAAGTGGTTCAACGCCGAAAAGGGTTTCGGCTTCATCGAGCAGGACGGCGGCGGCCCCGACGTCTTCGCCCACTACTCGAACATCGCGGCCCAGGGCTTCCGTGAGCTTCACGAGGGCCAGCGGGTCAGCTTCGACGTCACGCAGGGCCAGAAGGGCCCGCAGGCGGAGAACATCGTCCCCGCCTGATCGCCGGACGCGTATCCACTCACCGGGGTCCGCACCGTCATGGTGCGGACCCCGGTTTGTGCTGTTTTCAGGAAGGCAGATAGCTGCATGTCCCGCAGGTCCCAGAAGCCGAACCGGCGCGCCTCTTCGCCCCGACCGTCCGCCTCGTCGCCCGGATCGTCCGCGCCGTCGACGAGGGAATTCCGGTTGCCGGAAAGCACGACACCCGCACTTCCCCCCGTCGAGGACTTCGCCGGTATGGACATGCCCGCGGGACTGCTGAAGACCCTCACCGCGCAGGGCGTCACCACCCCCTTCCCCATCCAGGCCGCCACCCTGCCCAACTCACTGGCCGGCCGCGACCTGCTGGGGCGCGGACGCACCGGCTCCGGCAAGACGCTGGCGTTCGGACTGGCGCTCCTGGCCCGTACGGCCGGTCGGCGCGCCGAGCCCAAGGCCCCCCTCGCTCTCGTCCTGGTGCCCACCCGGGAACTCGCCCAGCAGGTGGCGGACGCGCTGACCCCCTACGCGACGGCCGTGAACCTGCGGCTGGCCACCGTGGTCGGCGGACTGTCCATCACCAAGCAGGCCGGTACGCTCCGGCGCGGCGCCGATGTGCTCGTCGCGACGCCCGGCAGGCTCAACGACCTCGTGGAACGCGGCGACTGCGTGCTCGACCAGGTCCGCATCACGGTGCTGGACGAGGCCGACCAGATGACCGACATGGGCTTCCTGCCGCAGATCACCAAGCTGATCCAGCAGGTGCGGCCGGACGGCCAGCGCATGCTCTTCTCGGCCACCCTGGACCGCAACATCGACCGCCTGGTGCAGCGGTTCCTGACCGACCCCGTGGTGCACTCCGTGGACCCCTCCGCGGGTGCGGTGACCACCATGGAGCACCATGTGCTCCACCTCTTGGACGAGACCGACAAGAAGGCCGTCACCACGCGCATCGCGGCCCGCGACGGCCGGGTCATCCTCTTCCTCGACACCAAGCGATCCGCCGACCGGCTCGCCAAGCGGCTCCTGGCCGTCGGTGTCCGCGCGGCGGCACTGCACGGAGGCCGCTCCCAGCCGCAGCGCAACCGCACCCTGGAGCAGTTCAAGAACGGCCAGGTCACCGCGCTGGTCGCGACGAACGTCGCGGCGCGGGGCATCCACGTCGACGACCTCGACCTCGTCGTGAACGTCGATCCCCCCACCGATCACAAGGACTACCTCCACCGGGGCGGCCGCACGGCCCGGGCCGGCGGTTCCGGCAGCGTGGTCACGCTGGTCCTGCCCGACCAGAAGCGGGACGTCACCCGCCTCATGTCCGACGCGGGCATCCGGCCCCGGACGGCCCGGGTCACGTCGAGCGACGCGGAACTGGCCACCATCACCGGTGCCCGCGAGCCGTCCGGCGTGGCCATCACCATCGAGGTCCCCCAGCCGGCGGCGCCCCGTGAGGACCAGAAGACCGACGCCAAGCCCGGTAGGCGATCCAGCCGCCGACGCCGCAACGGCGGCGGGACGGACTCGGCGGCGGGCACCGCCACGAGGACCGGCAACCGGGACTCCGGTGGTCGTGATTCCGCCCGCCAGGCAGGAGCGGGTGGTCGTGGCTCCGCCCGCCAGGCGGGATCCGGCGGGGCGACGGGCGGGGCCGGTGCGGCAGGCGGCCGCGGCTCCGACCGCCGGTCCACTGGCGGTGCGGCGACCGGTGCGGCCTCCGGCAAGCCTGCCCGCGGATCCGGCGCCCGGACGACGGCCGGCGGATCCCGCGGCGGCGCCGCCGGAACCGGCGGGAGCAACCCGAACCGCCGAGGCGGCCGCCGCACGGCCTCGAAGTAGCGCCCGACGAAGGATGGACCGGCCGGACCCCGACTGGCGACGGCTTCGGGGACGGTCGCCTGACGCCCGGGCCGGTTCGCCCCGTCCCCCGGGGGTCCGTCGCCTTCGCGACCGGTCCGCCCAGCCCCGTCCCCGGGAGTCCGTCGCCTTTGCAGCCGCGACGCCCACCCCGGGGGGTCACTCGCCTTCACGACCGCGCCGCTCAGCGCCCCCCGCGATCACAAGCGGGCGACGCCACGCGACCCGGTCATGCCACCGTCAGGACGATCTTGCCGGTCGTGCGGCCCTGTTCGCCGAGCTCGTGGGCCTTCGCGGCCTGGGCCAGGGGCAGGACCGTCTCGACCACCGGCTTCAGCTCGCCCCGGTCCACGAGGGCCGCGATCTCGCGCAGGCCCAGGTGGTCCGGCTCGACCAGGACCCACTGGGCCCGTACCCCCGCGTGGGCGGTGGGGAGGTCGTCGGGACCGGGCAGGGTGATCAGGCGGCCGCCGGGCCTGAGCACCTTCAGTGAGCGCTCGGCGGTCTCCCCGCCGAGCCCGTCCAGCACCACGTCGATGTCGGACACGACGTCCTCGAACCGCACCGCGCGGTAGTCGACCATCTCGTCCGCGCCGAGCTCCCGCACCAGGTCGTGCTTGCCCGCGCTGGCCGTGCCGATGACGTACGCACCGCGCGCCTTGGCGATCTGCACCGCGAGGTGGCCGACGCCGCCGGCCGCCGCGTGCACCAGCACCCGCTCCCCGGGGCGCACGTCCGCCGCGTCCACCAGGGCCTGCCAGGCGGTCAGCGCGGCGAGCGGCAGCGCGGCCGCCTCCACGTGCGTCAGCCCCGCCGGCTTCGGGGCGAGGTGCCGGGCCGGCGCCACCACGTACTCGGCGTACGCGCCCGCCTGGCGCGGGAACAGCGGCATCCCGTAGACCTCGTCACCGGGCCGGAAGATCCCGACGCCGGGCCCTACGGCCTCGACGGTGCCGGACACGTCCCAGCCGACCGTCGGGGCCGGGCCCCACTCGATGAGGGCGCCGCTCGCGCGGGTCTTCCAGTCCACCGGGTTCACTCCGGCCGCGTGGACCCGGACCAGGACCTCGTTCAGTCCCGGCTCGGGGCGGTCGACCTCGCGTTCGACCAGGTTCTCGGGTCCGCCCCACTGCTCCACGACCACCGCGCGCATGCTCTCTGCCTCGTTTCCGTACGTCGATTTCGATCGGATCGTCGCCGGGAGGTGCCCGGGCGACGTGCTCCACGATCCGGTAGGCGGGCCCGCCACGGTGTTGGCCGTCCGGCCACCATGTGACAGGATCTGGCCATGAGCGAGATGTGTCGGCCGGTACGGGGGCAGAACGAGGCGGGCCGGACGGCTCCGGCGGGGCGGGCCGACCGCGCGGTCCGGCGGCATCGGATCGCCGTGCTCGCCCTGCCCGGGGTCCCGCCGTTCGAGCTCGGCATCCCGTCCCGTGTCTTCGGCAGCGTGCAGGACGCCGAGGGCCGCCCGCTCTACGAGGTCACCGTCTGCACCGCAGACGGCGAGCCCGTGCTCACCGACGCCGGTTTCAGCCTGCAACCCGCGGCCGGCCCCGAGGCCCTGTCCGCCGCGGACACCGTGATCGTGCCGCCCACGCACGCCATGCCCGAGCTGGGCCGCGGCGGTCCACTGCCGCCCGAGGTCACCGCCGCCATCGCCGGCATCCGGCCCGGCACCCGGCTGGTGTCCATCTGCTCCGGCTCCTACGTGCTCGCCGCGGCCGGACTGCTCGACGGCCGGCCGGCCACCACCCACTGGAACCTGGCCCCGGAGTTCCGCCGGGCCTACCCCGGCGTCAAGGTCGACGAGGAGGTCCTCTTCGTCGACGACGGCGACGTACTGACCTCCGCGGGCGTGGCCGCCGGTGTCGACCTGTGTCTGCACATGATCCGCCGCGACCACGGCGCGGCCGCCGCCAACCGGGCCGCCCGCATGTGTGTCGTGCCGCCGTGGCGGGACGGCGGACAGGCCCAGTTCATCGACCGCCCGGTCCCCGCGCCCACCGTCGCCAGCACCACCGCCACCCGGGCCTGGGCCCTGGAGCACCTCGGTGAACCGCTGTCCCTCGCCCAGCTCGCCGAGCACGCCCGGATGAGCCTGCGCTCCTTCACCCGGCGTTTCCGGGACGAGGTCGGCATGACCCCGGTGCAGTGGCTCACCGCTCAACGCCTCGAACTGGCCAAGCAGTTGCTGGAGACCACCGATCTGCCGATCGACCTGGTGGCGCACCGGTCCGGCTTCGGCTCCGGCAACTCCCTGCGGGCGCACATGAGATCGTCCTTCGGCGTCTCCCCCGCCGCCTACCGCCGCACCTTCAGCCCCCATGACAGGCCTGAGGCCTCACCCGTGGCCGCCGGTCACGGGTGAGGCGCGAAGAGACGGTCAGGCCATGCCCTGGAGGCGCCAGATCTGGTTCTTCTTGGTGCTCAGCGCGCTCGCCGGGTCACAGGTCCACTGGTGGACCAGCGCGCCTGCCGTCTTCGAGACACCGCTGACGTCGACGCATTTGCCGCTGTGCGCGGCGACCAGCTGGTAGTCCTGGCTGATGCCGAGCGCGGTGACCGGGTTCAGGGTGAACATCTGGTTGGCGGCGCCGTTGCAGGTGTACTGGATGACGGCGGCGCCGTCGGCGGTGGAACCGCTCGCGACGTCCAGGCACTTACCGCTGTGCTCATTGACGACGGTGTAGGTGTTCGGCCGCCCGGGGACCGGCTTGAGGTCGAGCATCTGCTGGTAGCCGCCCTCGCAGTAGTACTGCTGGTACTGGGTGCCGTTGGCGGTGCTGAGGTTGGTGTCGTCCAGGCACTGGAGGCTGTTCTCGCTGAGGGCGACCGTGGAGATCGTGGTGCTGGACGGCGGGAGCAGGGTGATGGTGTAGCCGTCCGTGGCGTTGGTGTAGGGCAGGGTCACCGAGGCGGCGTTGTCGCTGACGGTCAGGTCGGAGTCGGAGACGGTGGTGGGTCCGGCGACGCCGTTGCTGTTGGGGAGGCGCTGGATGACGGCTCGGACCCGGCCGTTCTCCACGACCGAGGTGGTGTCGAGCCGGTTGAGGTGGACGGTGACGGTGCCCGTGTTGCCGTTGCTGCCCAGGAGGATCTTGGCGTTCTTGGCGGTGTTGTCCTTGGTGGCGAAGCCGTCGATGTTGGTGCCGGGCACGAGGTTGACGACGTTGCCCGTCTGGGAGCCGTAGTAGCGGTACGTGAACCACTCGCCGCGCGGCAGGTACTGGCCGGAGCTGTTCTTGGTGAGCAGGTTGGCCTCGTAGTCGTGCAGTGCGGTGCCCGACCCCCAGTTGCCGCGCAGGCCGTCGGCGCCGGCCCGCTCCAGGCGGCTGATGTACCAGGCGCCGCCGCCGGGGCTCTGCAGGGCCTTCCTGGCGTATTCGTTGATCTGGTACGGCCGGTGGTTGGTGAGGCCGTAGGTGGCGAGCAGACTGTTCATGGCGCCGGCGTCGGCGACCGGGTCACCGTCCTCGGCGTGCCAGCTCCAGATGTCGGGGACGGCGTTGTTGGCCTTGACGTAAGGCATGTACGCCTGCCACCAGGTGTTGTTCTCGGGGTTCTGGGAGTAGCTGGGGCCGACGATGAGCTGGCCGGGGAATTCGGCGCGGACGGCGGCGTAGAACCGGGACCACATCTGGAGGTACTGGCTCTCGGGCCGCGGCCAGAATCCCTGGCCGTTGGGCTCGTTCCACAGGTCCCACTGGACCGTCATGTTGTTGGCCTTGACGTCGGAGAAGAGTTGGTGGACGAAGTTGTCGAACTGGGTCCAGTCGCCGTTGTCACCGGGGAAGGGCTGGGTCGTGGTGCTGTCGGAGCCCCACAGGTCGTGAGGCAGGAGGATGAAGGTGCCGCCGAGCGCCTTGGTGCGCTGGTACTGGGCGAGGGTGGAATTCCAGCGGGTCCGGTAGGCGGCGAGGCTGGTGCCGTAGCCGCCGCTGTTGAGCTGGGCGCCGCCGGCCCGCTCGAACTTCCACTTGATGTCCTTGAAGAAGTGGTCCTGCGGCAGCGAGCCGTCGGGGGTCATCCCGTACAGGGTGCCCGAGGCGCGGTAGGTGGGGGCGCCTCCGGCGGTGGCGAAGTCGACGGTGACGGCGGTGTCCGCGGCCTGGGAGGGGGTGGCGGGGAGCAGGGTCGTGGCCAAGGCGGCCAGGAGGACGGCGACGGCCGAGGCGGCTCGGCGTCCGGTGCGGGTGGCGGGCCGGGGAGGTGCCCAGGGCGATGTCATGGTGCGGCTCCTGTGTGAGCGGGGAGGGGGGTCCGGGCGGACCGGGCGGGGGCTGTCTGCCGTGCCGGCAGCCCCCGCCCGGGAAGAGGTCAGCGCATGCCCTGGAGGCGCCAGATCTGGTTCCGCTTGTTGTTCAGCGCGCTCGCCGGGTCGCAGGTCCACTGGTGGATCTGCGCGCCCGGTGAGGTCGAGACACCGCTGACGTCCACGCACTTGCCGCTGTGCACCGCCACCAGCTGGTAGTCCTTGCTGTAGCCGAGCGCGGTGACAGGGCTGAGGGTGAACATCTGGTTCGTGGTGCCGCTGCAGGTCCACTGGATGACGGCGGCGCCGTCGGCCGAGGAAGCCCCCGAGACGTCCAGGCACTTGCCGCTGTACTCGTTCACGACGGTGTACGTGTTCGCCCGTCCGGCGACCGGCTTGAGGTCGAGCATCTGCTGGTAACCGCCCTCGCAGAGGTACTGCTGGTACTGGGTGCCGTCGGCGGTGGAGAGGTTGGTGTCGTCCAGGCACTGACCGCTGTGCTGTACCACCGCGACCGTGGAGACGGTCGTGTTGGACGGCGGCAGCAGCGTGACGGTGTAGCCGTCCGCGGCATCCGTCCATGGCACGCTCACCGAGGCGGCGTTGTTGCTGACGGTCAGGGTCTGGTCGGAGACGGTCACGGGACCTGTCACCGCGCCGCCGCCGTTGTTCGGTATGCGCTGGACGATCGCGCGCACCCGGCTGTTCTCCACGACCGACGTGGTGTCGAGGCGGTTGAGGTTGACGGTGACGTTGCCTGTGTTGCCGTTGGTGCCCAGAAGGATCTTGGCGTTGCGGGCGTTGTTGTCCTTGGTCGCCAGGCCGTCGGTGTTCGCACCGGGCGTGAGGTTCACGATGTTGCCGGTCTGGGAGCCGTAGTACCGGTAGAGGAACCACTCGCCCTTCGGCAGGTACTGACCGGAGCTGTTCTTGGTCAGCAGATCGGCCGCGTAGTCGTGCAGGCTGGGGCCCCCTCCCCAGTTGGAGCGCAGGCCGTCGGCGCCGGCCCGCTCCAGGCGGCTGATGAACCAGCCGCCGCCACCGGGGTTCTGCTGCTCGCGCCCGGCGTACTCGTTGATCTGGTACGGCCGGGTGTTGGTCAGGCCCGCGGCGGCGAGCGTCGAGTTGGCGTTGTTGACGGCCGTGACGGGGTCGTGCGGGATGGCGTGCCAGCTGTAGATGTCGGGGGCGACGTTGTTGGCCTTGACGTGGTTCAGGAAGGTGGTCCACCAACTGTTGGAGGAACTGGGCGGGTTGGCGATGCTGGGGCCGACGATGAGCTGCCCGGGCAGGTTGGCCCGCACGGCGGCATGGAAGCGGGACCACATCTGGAGGTACTGGCTCTGGGACCGGCCCCAGAAGCCGCTGAGGTCCGGCTCGTTCCACAGGTCCCACTCCACCGTCATGTTGTTGGCCTTGACGTCGGAGATGAGCTGGTTGACGAAGTTGTCGAACTGCGTCCAGCTGCCGTTGTCGCCGGGAAAGCCCGTGTTGGTGGTGCCGTCGGCGCCCCACAGGTCGTGCGGCAGGATGACGAAGGTTCCGCCGAGCGCCTTGGTGCGCTTGTACTGGGCGAGGGTGGCGTTCCAGCGGGTCCGGTACTCGGCGAGGCTGCTGGCGTAGCCGCCCCCGTTGAGCTGCGCGCCGCCGGCCCGTTCGAGGTGCCACTTGATGTCTGTGAAGAAGTGGTCCGGTGGCTGGGACCCGTCGGCGGTCAGTCCG
Organism: Streptomyces sp. NPDC032126; assembly: GCF_055580085.1. Lineage (NCBI taxonomy): Bacteria > Bacillati > Actinomycetota > Actinomycetes > Kitasatosporales > Streptomycetaceae > Streptomyces > Streptomyces sp. NPDC032126. The sequence goes on along the minus strand of NZ_JBVIMA010000001.1, from coordinate 1,585,199 downwards.
TAGATCATGCCGGAGGCGCGGTAGGTGGGGGCGCCTCCGGCGGTGGCGAAGTCGACGGTGACGGCGGTGTCCGCGGCCTGGGAGGGGGTGGCGGGGAGCAGGGTCGTGGCCAGGGCGGCCAGGAGGACGGCGAGGGAGGCGGTGGACCGGCGTCGGGATCTGCGGGGTGTGCGGGGTGATGTCATGGTGCGGCTCCTGCAAGGGTGGGGGTGGGCCCCGGGCCCGGTCGGACCCGGGGTAGGTGCAGGAGGCGACCGGTCAGCGGCCGCCTCGGTGTGTGTGGGCTTCGGCGAGGAAGAGGTAGGCGGCCGCCGTCCAGGTGTAGGCGCGGTCGCGCAGGCCCGTCCCGGTGAGGGCGTCGAAGTTCTCGGCGAAGCCGTGGGTTTCGCACAGGGCCCGGAAGCGGGCGCTGATGTCGTCGGCGAGCCGGTGGTGGCCGGCCCGGCGCAGGCCGTCCTCGACGAGGACGGTGGCGGGGGCCCAGATGGGGCCGCGCCAGTAGCCGTCGGGGCGGTAGTGGGGTGAGGTGGGCAGTTCGGTGGCCAGCCCGTGGGGGGTCAGATGGTCCTCGATGCGGGCCGCCAGCACGGCGGAGACCTTCTCCGGCAGGTGCTCGCCGAGGGCGATCGGCATCAGGTCGAGCAGGCTGGAGCTGCTCCAGGTGCGGCCGCTCTCGACGCCACGGGCGACGAAGCGCTCTCCCGTCCACAGCTCCCGGAGCAGCGCGGCCTGGGTCTCCTCGGCCGTACGCGTCCAGCGGCTCGCCTCGTCGGGGAGGTCCAACGCGGCTGCCAGGGAGGCGAGTTCACGGAGTTGGAGGGTGAGGAACACGGCCAGGTCGGCGGTGACGACGAGCCGCTCGGGGTCGAAGGTGGTGGCATTGTCCCAGCCGCTGTCGTTGCCGTGCTGGTAGTGGGGCAGGGCGGCGCCGGGTGCGCGGCGCGCGGTGAGCCAGAAGTCCGTCCAGCGCACCAACCGCCCGTAGATCTCGGCGAGTTCGGCCCGTAGGAGAGGTTCGGGGAGGCGCCGGCGCAGGTGGCCCAGGGTCCAGCCGTGGATGGGGGGTTTGACGAAGTTGTAGAGGACCTCCGAGTGGGTCACCGAGTCGGGCAGGGCGCCGCTCTCGTCCTGGTGGTCGAACGGCAGGGAGAACTGGTCCAGGGCGAGGGCGGGCGATCCGGGTGCCAGGGCGAGGGCGTTGAAGCAGTGGTCCCAGCTCCACACCTTGTCCATCCAGTGCTTGGACATCAGCACGGCGGGACGGGTGACCAGGGACCGGGGGCGGACGGTCGCCGACCACAGGACGTACGCGGCGAGTTCGGCGGCCGGGGTGTCGGGCGAACGCCAGGGGGCCACGGTGTCGACGAAGGCGGCGAAGGCACGCTCGGCGCTCTCCACGGCCTCGGCGAAGCTCCGGGACGGGGTGAACGGACGCCGTGCGCTGTCCAGTTCCTCCAGCGCCGCCTCCCATACGCCGTTCCCGTCGCCGGTGAGGGTGAGGCCGCGGTCGGCCCGGCCCAGGGCCTGGCTCCCGGACACCTCGGCCACGGATCCGGACAGCACGGTGAGCCGGTAGCGGCGGCCCGTCTCGTACGAGGTGAAGGTGTGAGCGCCGGTCACCGGGTCGCGCAGGGAGTACGTGCCCGTGAAGGGGGTCAGTTCCTCGGCGGCGGCGGCGACGCGCAGTCCGATCCCCTCGCCTCGGAGGCGGACGGTGTCCGGGGTGTCGTAGACGCACGCGATGCGGCCGCCGGGCGCGGTCCAGGTGAGCAGGCTCGGGGTGGTCTCGACGCGGGTGTCGGCCCGGGTGCCCGTCGAGGTGTCGAAGGGGATGAGTCGGAGCACGGCGTGCATGCCGTTCTGGTGGGAGACCAGGTGGAGGTCCTCGGCGCGGGTCCGCTCCGCCGTGACGGGCGAGATGCCGAACCAGGAGCCGTGGGTGCTGAACGGGATGTCGTGGACGGAGAAGGCCGGGCCGGATCGGGCGGCGGTCATGTGGTGGGACTCGTTTCTTCAGCGGGGGTGGCCGACGGGTCGCGCGGTGATCAGTCCTTCACGGCTCCGGCCGTCACGCCGGCGGCGACATAGCGCTGGGCGAGGACCAGGATCACGGTGGCGGGAAGTGAGGCCACGACGGCGGTCGCCATGATGGCGTTCCACTCCTGGTTGTTGTTGCCGATGTAGTGGTAGATGCCGAGGGTGATCGGCTCGTGGGCGCCGCCGTTCGCGAGGGTGGCGGCGAAGACGAAGTCGGACCAGGACCACAGGAACGCGAACAGGGAGACCGTGACGACGGCGTTGCGGCTCATGGGCAGCACCACCGACCAGAAGGTGCGCAGGGGGCCGGCTCCGTCGGTCTTCGCGGCCTGGAGCAGCTCGTTCGGGATGCCGGACATGAAGGCGGTGAAGATCAGGACCGCGAACGGGACGGCCAGCGTGGAGTCCGCGACGATCAGGCCGGGGACGGACTGGAGCAGGTCGAGTTGGAGGTAGATGGCGTAGAAGCCCATCGCCATGATGATGCCGGGGATCATCTGGGCGACGAGGAGCAGGAAGCTGACCGCCCCGCCGCCGCGGGGGCGGAGTTTGGCGAGCGCGTATCCGGCGGGCGCGGCCAGCGCCACGGTGAGGGCGACGGTGCCGAGGCCGATGACGAAACTGGTGCCGAGGTAGGGCAGTTGCTGGTCGAACACGGCCCGGTAGCCGGCCAGCGTGCCGTGCACGGGGAGCAGGTCGGGCGGGGACTTGCGCATGTCCTGGTCGCGGGTGAAGGACACGTTGAGCATCCAGTAGACCGGGAAGAGCATGACGGCGGTGAGGGCGAGGCCGATGGCCGTCTTCCACCAGGTGCGGGCGGTCCCGGTCATGACAGTGCCTGCTTTCGCTGGACCCTCAGATACACCAGGCCGAAGACCAGCGCGGCGGCGACGAGCAGGTTGCCGACGGCCGCGCCGGGGCCGAAGGCGGGCAGCATATTGCCGAAGCCGAGCTGGTAGGACCAGGTGGCGAAGGTGGTGGACGCGTCGGCCGGGCCGCCCTTGGTCATGATCCAGATGATGTCGAAGACCTTGAGCGTGTAGACCAGGCCGAGCAGGAGGGTGACGGCGGACACCGGGCGCAGCAGCGGGAAGGTGATGTGCCGGAAGCGCTGCCAGGCGTTCGCGCCGTCGAGGGCCGCGGCCTCGTAGAGACTGCGGGGGATGGACTGCAGGCCGCTGTGGAGCACGACCAGGTTGAAGGGCACGCCGATCCAGATGTTGGCGATGATCACCGAGGTCAGCGACCAGGACGGCGAGGTCAGCCAGTTGATCCCGTCCAGGCCCACGGCGCGCAGGGCCGCGTTGACGACGCCGGAGTCGCTGTTGAGCATCCACGACCAGGTGGACGCCGACACGATGAGCGGCAGCAGCCAGGGCACCAGGAACAGGGCGCGCAGGGTGGCGGAGAGCCGGAAGTGCTGGTTGAAGAAGACCGCGAGCGCCAGGCCGATGACGTACTGGAAGAACAGGCAGACGGCGGTGAACACCACGGTGTGCGTCAGGGCGGGGCCGAAGGTCGGGTCGTCGAAGACCGTCCGGTAGTTCTTCAGGCCGGTGAACGGCGCGTCGCCCTGGACGAAGGAGCGCACGGTGTAGTGGCGCAGGCTCAGGTCGAGGTTGCGGTAGAGGGGGTAGGCGTAGAAGAGGACGAGGTAGAGGGTGACCGGGGTGAGGAAGGCCCAGGCGGCCCACTGCGGGGAGGCCGGGCGGCGGCGGGGCGCGGGGCGGGACGGGCGCGGGGTGGGGGTGTCCGCCCCGGGCCGGTCGGGGTGCGTCCGGCGGCCCGGTGGATAGGTGGTCTGCTTCATCGGGTCCACGTCACTTGACGGAGGACTGCGCCGAAGTGAGCGCGTCCTGGGGGGACTTGGCTCCGCTGAGGGCGGACTGGACCGCCTTCCACATCTGCTCGGAGATCTTCGGGTACCGGGTGCCGAGGTCGTCGCTGGTGCGGCCCCTGGCCGCCTTGACCGCCGCGACCCAGGGGGTGAGCTTCGGGTCGGCCGCGACCTGCTTGTCCCGCACCTCGGCGGTGGGGGCGACGTAGGAGAGGGTGGTGTCGGTGGCGTAGAGGTTCTCGGTGCTGGTCAGGCAGGTCACCAGCTTCTGCGCCGTGGTGTAGCGGTCGGTGTCGCCCTGGACGGGGAGGGTGACGAACTCGCCCCCGGTCGGGGCGGCCGCGTCGCCTCCGCCCGAGGCGGGGATGGGCAGGACGCCGTAGTCGAAGCCGGCCTTCTGCGCGTTCGCGAGCTGCCAGGTGCCGTTCTCGGCGAAGGCGTAGTCGCCGCCGGCGAACTCCTGCCAGCTGGTGGTCTGGGTGTTGTTGATCACCGAGTTCGGGGCATAGCCCTTCTTCAGCCAGTCGGTCCACAGCGACAGCGCCGACACGCCCTGAGCGGAGTCGAGTCGGGTGAGCTGCGCGCCCGATCCCCAGAACCACGGCAGGAACTGGAAGCTGCCCTCCTCGGTGCCGATGGCGGAGAAGGTGATGCCCTTCTTGCCGGCCTTCTTCACCTTCTCCAGCGCCGCCGTGAGCGACGGCCAGTCCTTGACCGAGGCGATGTCGACGCCGGCGTCCTTCAGGACCTTCTTGTTGTAGTAGAGGGCGAGGGTGTTGGCGCCGATGGGTGTGCCGTAGGTCTTGCCGCCCGACTGGCCCGCGGCGAGCAGATTGGGGTCCGCCTTGGAGGTGTCCAGTTTGTTGTCGTCGGTGGTGGTGAGGACGCCGGCCTCGGCCAGGGTCGACACGACCGGGTTGTCGACGATGAGGACGTCCGGGGAGTTGTCCTGCTGCGCCGCCAGGAGCACCTTGTTCGTCAGGTCGCTGGTGTCGAACGCGGTGCGCTTGATCTTCACGCCGGCCTTGCTGCCGCAGCCGTCGATCAGCTTCGCCCAGGCGGAGTCCTTGGCGAACTGCGGGTACGGGTCCCAGACGGTGTACGTGCCGCTGTCCTCGCTCTTCGCGGAGGAACTCCCGCCGGAGGAGCAGGCGGTGGTGCCGGTGGCGAGGGCTGCGACGGTCAGGGCCAGTGCGGTGAGCCGTCGTCCGCTGGTTCTGTTCATGGGGTGTTCCTTTGTGATCACGGCGGGTTGGTCGGGGCAGCCCTGCTGTATGGCATGGGCATGCCAATGAAGCAATGACTCGGCCCGACCCGAAGCCGGGCCGGTGAAGGGGCGGCCGACCTCGGCGAGGGCCGAAGGACGGACGTGCGTCGGTGTCAGGCGTGGGTGTCGGTGTCAGGCGTCGGTATCGGTGCGCAGGTGGGCGGGGCCCGTGCTGGCACGGAGGGAGATGGGGGGCGTCAGCAGGTGGTGACGCGGTGACGCGTCGGGATTGTCGAGGCGCTCGACGAGCAGGTCGACGGCGAGACGCCCCAGTTGCTCGGCCGGTACGTCCGCCGAGGTGAGCTGGGGGGTCACCGTCTCCGCCCAGCGGGCGGCCGCGACCCCGGTGATGGAGACGTCGCGCGGCACATGGCGGCCCGCGGCGGCCAGGCCCCGGTAGAGGCCCCCGAGCGCGGCCTCGTTCAGGGTGACGAGTGCCGTGGTGTCCGGGTCGTCGTGCAGGATCCGTTCCACACACGCCTGGCCCGAGGGCGCGTCGTCGCCGCAGCAGTACGTCGCCACGGTGAGCCCGCGCTCGGCCGCCGCCTTGGTGAAGCCGTCGAGGCCGCGGTGCGCCGACTCGTATCCGGCCCGCAACAGGTGCTCCGGCCGGTTCACGAAGGCGACCCGGCGATGTCCCAGGTCGGCGAGGTGGTTGACGCACGCCTCCACCAGCGCGGTGTGGTCCACCCCGACCCACCAGTCCCCGTCGGAGTGGGCGGTGCGGCCGATGCAGACGGCGGGGAAGTTCTCCTGGCCCAGGTGGTCGACCCGGTCGTCCCGGAGCCTGATCTCCATGAGGATGGCGCCGTCGACCCTCCGCTCAGCCAGCAGACGCTGGAACGAGCGGTCGCTGTCCGCGCCGCTCGGGGAGAGCAGCACGTCGTAGTCGTAGGCCGCCGCGGCCTCCACCACACTTCCGATGAAGTCGAGCTGCATACCGGTGTAGTGGTTGCCGGCCGGCGGGAAGACCAGGCCGATCGTGCTGGTCCGGCCGTTGGCCAGGGCACGCGCGCTGGCGTTGGGCCGGTAGCCCAGCTCGTCGATGACCTGCTGGATCCTGCGCCGGGTCTCCTCGGACACCGTGCGCTTGCCGCTCAGGGCATACGACACGGTGCTCCGCGAGACACCCGCCCGCCGGGCGATCTCACCGATGTTCACGCGACTCCTTCGTCGAACCGGTTCGAACGCGACCCGGTTGTCGAACCGGTTCGCGAGAAGGGAAGTTAGGAGGAGGCGAAGTAACTGTCAATGCCTCGCGCACACTTCGCCGGAACACAGGGTCAATCCGTGCCACGGGTATTGCTGGGCGATTTGCGGCGGTGCTAGCTTCCGGCGGACAGCTGTCGAACCGGTTCGCATCAGGGGGGTGGCGAAGGAGGCGCCGAGGCGGGCGACGCCGGCCTCCCAGCGGTCGCAGGAGAAGGCGGCGGGCATGCGCTGCTGTGCGCCGCCCGGCGGGCGGGCACAATCGGGCGTCGTACGGCCTTGACCGCCCCCCTCGATCAGGAGTTTCCGGTGGACATCTCGCCCGGCGCGCCGCACCGTATGGATCCCTCGGGCGGCTGTCCGCACGCCGTCAACGCCCGACTGCTGGCGCGGGACGCGGTCGCGTCCGTCGTGCTGCCCGGCGAGGTGGAGGGGATGGCCGTACTGGGACACGAGGCGCTGCGGGAGTTCCTGGGGCATCCCGATGTCGCCAAGGACGCACGGCACTTCACCGCGTTGCGCGAGGGGCGGATCGGGAAGGGCTGGCCGCTGCTGACCTTCGCGACCGTGCAGGGGATGACCACCGCCGACGGGGAGGATCACCGGCGGCTGCGGTCCCTGGTCAGCCGGGCCTTCACCGCGCGACGGGTCGAGGAACTACGGCCCCGGATAGAGGAGTTGACCGAGGAACTGCTCGACGGTCTCGCCCGTGCGGGCGAGTCCGGTGGTGGAGTCGCCGATCTGCGGCGGCACTTCGCGCTGCCGCTGCCGATGGGCGTCATCAGTGAGCTGCTCGGCGTGGCGGAACACTACCGGGAGCGGCTGCACCACCTGTCCAACCAGGTCGTCGCCACCGACATCGCACCCGAGGAGGTCGTCGCCGCCAACCGGGACCTCGTGACCGTCCTCGGCGAGATCGCCGCCGCCAAGGCCCGGCAGCCCGGCGACGATCTCACCAGCGCCCTCATCGCGGCGCGCGACGAGGACGGGGACCGGCTCAGCCAGCAGGAGCTGATCGGCACGCTGATATTGATGATCATCGCCGGGCACGAGACCACTCTCAACCTGATCACCAACGCGGTACGGGCGCTGTGCGGCCATCCCGACCAGCTCGACCTCGTCCGCGCGGGCGAGGTGAGCTGGGGTGACGTCGTGGAGGAGACGCTGCGCTGGGACGCGCCCGTGAGTTACTTCCCGTTCCGTTATCCCGTACGGGATCTGGTCGTCGGCGACACCGTGATCCCCAAGGGCACGCCCGTCCTCGCGGGGTACTCCGCCGCCGGGCGGGATCCCGACGCGCACGGCCCGGACGCCGACCGGTTCGACGTCACCCGACCCGAACGGTCCGGAGCCGTACGCCATCTGTCCCTCGGGTTCGGCGCCCACTACTGCCTCGGCGCTCCCCTGGCCCGGCTGGAGGCGACGATCGCCCTGGAGCGCCTGTTCACCCGCTTCCCGAAGCTGGAGCTCGCGACGCCCGATGACGAACTCCCGCGGCACTCCAGCTTCGTGGGCAACAGCGTGCGGGCACTTCCCGTCAGGCTCGGTCGGGCGGCGACGCCGCGTCCGTCGTGACGGCCGCGGTGGCCCCCTTGGCCGCCGCCGAGGCCAGTGTCCTGATGGTGGGCAGTGCGGCGTAGAGCTGGTCGCCCGGGCACTGGGTGTTGAAGCCGTCGCGGTGGCCGTGGATGGTCGGGAAGGTCAACTGGGCGCCCAGTTTCCAGGACTTGCGGAAGTAGTTGGTGCCGTCGGCACCCGCGGTGAGCGTGGTGGTCCCGGCCGGGTCGATCCCGTAGAGGCCGAGCTTCCAGGCGGCGAGCCGGGCCACCCCGGCCACGGCCGCCTCGCTGGGGACCGTGTCGGTGAAGTTGCCGAGGACGGCGATGCCGGTGGTCTGGGAGTTGAAGCCGTAGGCGTGAGCGCCCTGCACGGCGCGGTCGACACCGCCCTTGCGGCCCTCGTAGAGCGTGCCGCACTTGTCGACGAGGAAGTTGTAGCCGATGTCCCGCCAGCCCAACTGCAGGACGTGGTACGCGAAGATCCCCCGGATGACCGAGGGCGCCTCCGCGCAGGTGTAGCTGTTGGAATCGGCGGTGTGATGCACGACGGCCGCCTTGATCTTCCCGCTCGCCACGTAGACGGCCGAGGCGGGGCTGATCGATTCGTCCGCGCCCCAGCCGGCGCGGGAGACGATCGTCGGCCGGGGAGCGGTCGCGCTGCCCGGCGCGCCGGGGGACCGTGGGATCGGGGACGCGGAGACCTCACCGCGGCCGGGGTCGATCAGGTCCAGGCGCAGTCCCTCGGGCAGGGCGGACACCTTGTCCGCCGTCACGGCGACACGGACCTCGGCGCCGTCCGAAGGGCCCACCCAGAGGGGATCGGTGCCACCCCGCAGGGCCGACTCCTCCCCGTGGCCTTCCTCGCTGTCCAGACGCGACCAGCCCGACCACAAGCCGGTGCCGACGGACCGTGTACGGACCTCCACCGTCCCGATCAGCGGTGACCGCGGATCGTCCCAGGTGACACCGAGCAGGCTGAACGGCTCAGTGCCCTCGGCCCGCAGCGCCGCACCGCGCCCGTCCGGAGCGACCCGGACGGCACGCTGCTGACTTCGTGGCCCCGCCGGCGCCGATGGCCCCGGATCGCCCGAGCCATGCGCGGACGGCACGACAGCGACCTGGAGCGCCGCCATTCCGACCACCGCCACCGAGACCAGGCGCGTTCTGCTCCACACGTGTGAACTCCCTTGCCGACCGTGAACCTTGTGCGAACGGCGGTCAGCGTGCCAGCCGGAATACGATCATCGACAAATCGACACGGGAGACTCCCGGGCTATACCTCTCGCGAGCGACAGCGACTCGACCGAACGGCATGGCTCGGGAGTTCGCTCGTCTTTCCGAAATTACAAACCGAGAGCGCCCGTCGAAGGGCGGGGCGGCTCAGTGGTGGGTGGTGGTCAGGGCGGTCAGGACGCGGCGGGTCTTGTTCTCGGGGTTGTCGGAGATCGCCACGCCACGGTCGCGTACCGCCGCTTCGAGCTTCTTCTGCTTGCGTTCGACCCGCGCCTCGAACGCGTCGGGCTTCTCGTCGTCCTTGGGCCTGACCCGGATCGACACCTCCAGGAAGTCCAGGCCGGCGACCGACCACCGCTCCAGGTCGACCCGCAGGTCGTCGAGCGGCACATCGCTGAACTTCATCGAGTCGATCGGCCCCAGGGCGACGAGTTCGGTGAGGTGCGCCGCGGGTGCGCAGTCCTGGACGAACCGCAGCTGCCGGGGATCGAGCGGTGCGGCGGCGTCGGCTCCTTCCGCCACCGCGTCCAGCAGGGCGCCCTGGGGGTGGCTGCTCGTGGCGGACGCGGCGAGTACGTGCCGGCTGCCCGACCAGTCCTCCTCGATCTTGTACTCGAACGAGTCGTCGTCGAAGGGGCGGGAGAACTGGCCGACCAACTGGTCCCGGGTGCAGGGACGCAGCTTGACGGTCAGTTCGTCCGGCGTGTCGCCGCTCCTGAGCCGCACCACCACGCCGCTGTCCAGCAGCAGCCGCCCCTCCGCGAGACCCTCGCGGTCCTCGGCGAACCAGATGAGACGCTTCTGCGCCGGGGGCTGTGTCCCGGCCAGCGCGGCGACGGCGTCCTGGACACCGCCCTCGATGTTCACCTTGATCTCGACCGGAAAGTCCACCGCATCGCTCCCGTCACCGCCCGGCTCTCACCGAGTGTGGTCATATGTCTACTGACAGTACTCATTCCCTTGCCCGGGCGGGGAGGTTCGGCCGTCCGGGTGGACCCGTAGCGGTGAGTTCCGGCGAGTGTCGAGAAACGCGGCGCGGCATCGACGTCTCCTGTGCGAGGACCCCCACCGGGGGTACGGCAGACACGAGGAGAGACGTCATGAAGTACCTGGTGATGGTGCAGGGCTCACAGGCCGACTACGACGCCATGAACGGCAAGGCCTCCGCACAGCACCCGGCGTGGAGCGAGCAGGACCTCAGGGCGATGTTCGCCTACATGAACTCGATCAACGACGACCTGGCGGAGACCGGGGAGTTCATCGACGGGCAGGGGCTCGTCGAGCCGGCGCGGACCCGTTTCGTGACCGCTGACGCGCAGGGCCGGCCGGTCGTCACGGACGGCCCGTACGCGGAGACGAAGGAGGTGCTCGCCGGGTACTGGGTGCTCGACTGCGAGAGCCTGGAGAGGGTGACCGAGATCGCGGCACGGGTCGCGCAGTGCCCGGCGCCGGCCGGTTCGCCGGTCTACCCGGTCGTGGTCCGGCCGATCGACGAGAGCGGCGGGAGCGATCTCGGGGGAGGTGAGATCGGTTGACCGTACCCGTACCCGCCGAGCGGGACATCGAGGACCTGCTGCGCCTGCACGCGCCGCAGGTTCTCGGCGCGCTCGTGCGCCGGTACGGGCACTTCGACGCCGCCGAGGACGCCGTACAGGAGGCGCTGCTCGCCGCCGCCGGGCAGTGGCCCGGGGACGGTGTGCCGGCCAATCCGCGCGGCTGGCTGATCCGCGTGGCGTCCCGGCGTCTGACCGACGAGCTGCGGGCCCGGGCGGCGCGGGCCCGGCGGGAGCGGGCCGCGGCACGGCTCGAACCGCGCGAGGTGCGGGCCGCGCCCGCCGAGGACGACACACTCACCCTGCTCTTCCTGTGCTGCCACCCGATGCTGCCGCCCGCCGCCCGCACCGCGCTCACGCTGCGCGCGGTGGGCGGGCTGACCACGGCGGAGATCGCCCGCGCCCATCTCGTCCCGGAGGCGACGATCGCCCAGCGCATCAGCCGGGCCAAGGCGAAGCTGCGCGCGGCCGGCGCCGACCGGCCCTTCCGTCCGCCCGGCGAGCACGAGTTCGAGGCGCGCCTCGCGTCCGTCCTGACGGTGCTGTACCTGATCTTCAACGAGGGCCACACCGCCACCTCGGGGCCCGCCCTGCACCGCGCCGACCTCGCCCGCGAGGCGATCCGGCTGACCCGCGCGGTGCGCCGGCTGCTGCCCCGGGAGGGGGCGGTGACGGGCCTGCTCGCCCTGATGCTGCTCACCCAGGCCCGCAGCGCGGCCCGCACGGGACCGCACGGGGAACTGATCCCGCTCGGCGAACAGGACCGCACCCGCTGGGACCGCACGGCGATCGCCGAGGGCACCGCCCTGGTCGAGGAGGCCCTCGGCGAGGGCCCGCCCGGCCCGTACCAGCTCCAGGCCGCGATCGCCGCCCTCCACGACGAGGCCTCCGGCCCCGACAGCACGGACTGGCCGCAGATCCTCGCCCTCTACGACGTCCTGATCGCCCGCTCTCCCGTCCCCGACCCGATGGCGGAACTCGGCCGCGCGGTCGCCCTCGCCATGGTCGAGGGCCCCGAGGCCGGTCTGGCGGCCCTGACCGCCCTGGAGCCCCGCCTCACGCACACCCACCGTCTGCACGCCGTCCGCGCCCACCTCCTCGAACGCACCGGCGCTCACCAGGCCGCGGCCGACGCCTACCGCGCCGCCGCCCGCGCCACCCATAACGTCCCCGAACGCCGCTACCTCCAGACCCGAGCCGCCCGCCTCGACCCCTGAGCCGGACTCTCAGCGGCCGACGAGCGCGAGGAAGCCGATGAGACGGGGCCGCGGTGAGCGCGTGGCGTCAGAGGATGGGGAAGGTGCCCGTGCCGTAGCACTCCTGTGGCAGGGGGTCCCGGGTCGCGTCGGGGTCGAGGAGGTGGGCTACGGCGGACGCGGCGGTGCGGTGCCAGAAGCCGTTGCGGCGCAGCATGGCGTGGTCCCCGCCCGCGACGACGGCCATGCCGGCGCGGGCCGCCGTGCCGCTCGCCCGGCGTACGCAGTCGGCGGTCTCGGCGGGTGAGGTGATGCGGTCGCGGTCGCCGTGCAGCGCGACGACATGCCGCCCCGTCAGCTGCTCCACCGGCTCGCCCGGCGGCCACCACGGGGCCAGGGCGACGATCCCGCACACCTGGGGGTGGCCGGCGGCGCGCAGGGCGGCCCGGCCGCCCATGGAGTGGCCGACCAGCACCGTGGGCAGCGGGCCGGCGAGTCCGGTGAGCTGGTCGAGGGCGTCCTCGGTGTCCCGGGCGGGGTCGGCCAGCGGGCCGTTCCAGCCGCGCAGGCGGTAGCGGACCTGGGCGATCAGGACGTCCTCGCCGGGCAGCGCGGCGGCCACCGACCGCACGAAGGGCTCCATGCGCAGGGCGGTGAGCTGCCAGGGCCGGGTGGGGCGTCGGCTCGTCTCCTGGCCGCCGTGCAGCACCAGGACGGCCGCCCGGGGCCTGGGCGGGCATCGCCGGGGCAGCAGCGCGCCCCCGGGCCGTGCAACGGATCCGGTCGTCTCCTGCCGCGCCATGTGGCCGCTCCCCTTCGCTGTCGCCGTCGTTCCAGTCCTACCCGGCTGTTCGTGTCGTACCTGTCGTTCCGGTCACGCCCGGTGCCGGGGCGGGCGCGGGAAGAAGCCGCTCGTGCGCGCCTGGTACGCCGCGTAGCCCGGCCGGCCGGCCATGTGCTTCTCCAGCAGCCGTTTGCCGCTGCCCCGCGTCAGCAGCAGGCTCATCACCACCGGTGAGACGACGCACACCGCGGCCGCCGCCGGGGATCCGCACGCCAGCAGGAACAGGCCCCACCACACGCAGAAGTCCCCGAAGTAGTTCGGATGCCGGGTCCACGCCCACAGCCCCCGGTCCATGATCTTCCCCCGGTTGGCGGGGTCGGCCCGGAACCGGGCGAGCTGGGCGTCCCCGACGGCCTCGAAGGCGAGGCCGACGGCCCACAGCGCCACACCGGCCCCGTCGAGGACCGACAGCGGGCCGGGCACGTACTGCGCGGCCTGTACCGGCAGCGACACGAGCCAGACGAGCGCGCCCTGGAGCAGATAGACCATGCGCAGGGCGTACGCGTTCCGGTTGCCGGGCGCCTTGGCCAGCATCGCCTCGTAGCGCGGGTCCTCGCCGTGGCCCCGGCCCCGGCGGGCGATGTGCGCGGCGAGCCGCAGCCCCCAGACCGCCGTGAGCGACGTGACCAGCAGCCGCCGTACGAGATCCCCGTGCCCGGCGGAGGCGGCGAGGGTGGCCGCCGCCACCGCCGTGAAGCCGACGCCCCAGGCGGCGTCGACGATCCGGTGCACGCCCGCGCGCAACGCGATGGCGAAGGTGACGAGCATGACGGCGAGGGCCGCGGCCGCGCCCCAGGCCAGGTTGACCGCGAACGCGCCCCACGGGAAGTCGCTCACGGCCGCTCCAGGCCCTCGTACCACGCCTGCGTGGTCGCCGGCAGTCCGCTGTCGCCGCCGGGGCCGGGCCGCACGCTCAGGATCTGGTCCACGCCCATCCGGCCCTCCTCGAACGCGAGCGCGCCGCCGACCAGGTACAGCCGCCACACTCGCGCGGTCTCCTCGCCCACCAGTGCGACGAACCGCTGCCAGTTCTCCTCCAGGGTGCGGTGCCAGGCCTCGATCGTGCGGACGTAGTGCTCGCGCAGCGATTCGACGTGCCGGACCTCCAGACCCGCCTCCTCCAGCAGGGTCACGGTCTCGCCCAGCGGCCGCATGTGCATGTCGGGGGCGATGTACGCCTCGATGAAGGGCCCGCCGCCGGGGGCGTTGCGGCCGCGGGACATCTGCTGCACGAGCACCCGGCCGCGTGGGCGGACGAGCCGGTGCAGGGCGGCGGCGAACGCCGGGTACTCGGCGTCGCCGACGTGCTCGCCCATCTCGACGGTGGCGACGGCGTCGTACGCGTCGCCCGCGATGTCGCGGTAGTCCTGGCAGACCACCTCCACCAGGTCGCTGAGTCCGCGCTCGCGCACCTGTGCGCGCACGTGCGCCGCCTGCTCGCGGGCGAGCGTGACGGCGGTGACCCGGACGCCGTGCCACTCGGCGGCGTACAGGGTGAGCGAGCCCCAGCCGCAGCCGATGTCCAGCAGCCGGGAGCCGGGCGCCAGGGCGAGTTTGCGGCAGATCAGCTCCAGCTTGGCCCGTTGGGCGTCGGCCGGTCCGCAGTCGTCGCTCGCCCAGTAGCCGCAGGAGTAGGCCATGGTGTCGTCGAGCAGGAGGCGGTAGAAGTCGTTGGACAGGTCGTAGTGGTGGCTGATGGCGGCGCGGTCGCGGGCGCGGCTGTGCAGGCCGCCGCGCAGCCGGGCCTGGGAGGCGGGGGCGGGCGGGGGCGGGCCGACGACGCCCAGGCGTACGGCCGTGGCGAGCGCGCGGGCCCGGTCGGCGGCGGTGAGCCGGGGCGGGCGCAGGCCGTGTTCGCGCTGCGCCGCCCATACCGTGCGCAGTCCGTGCGCGAGATCGCCCTCGACGTCGAGTTCGCCGGTGACGTACGCCTGGGCGAGGCCCAGTTCCCCGGGCTGCCACAGCAGCCGGCGCAGCGCGCGCCGGGAGCGCAGGACGACCACGGGGGCTCCGGCCGGACCGGCCTCGCTGCCGTCCCAGGCGCGCAGCCGGACGGGCAGGGGGCCGCCGAGCGCCTCCTCGGCCAGGGCGGTCAGCCGGTGGGCGGCACCGGTGCGGGCGGCGGTGGGAGTGCTCGTCATCGGTCCGCGTTCTCCTTGGTGAACAGGTACTGCTGGACGTCCAGGTAGCCGGACCGGAACCCCGCCTCGGAGTAGGCGAGATAGAAGGTCCACAGCCGGCGGAAGACCTCGTCGAATCCGAGCGCGTCGACCTCCTCGGCGCGTTCGGTGAAGCGTTCGCGCCACAGCCGCAGGGTCTCGGCGTAGTGGGCGCCGAAGGCGTCCCGGCGGGCCAGGCGCAGCCGGGTGTGGTCGCGGACGGTCTCCTCGACGGCCCGCGTGGACGGCAGGAGGCCGCCGGGGAAGACGTACTTGTGGATCCAGGTGAAGGTGTCGCGGCTGGCGAGCATGCGCTCGTGCGGCATGGTGATGGCCTGGAGCGCGACGCGGCCGCCCGGTACCAGCCGCTCGTCCAGGACGCGGAAGTACACGGGCCAGAACTCGGCGCCGACCGCCTCGATCATCTCCACGCTGACCACGGCGTCGTACTGGCCGCTCGACTCGCGGTAGTCGCACAGCTCGATCGAGACCCGCTCATCGAGCCCCGCCGCGCGCACCCGTTCCAGGGCCAGGGCGCGCTGCTCCCGGGAGAGGGTGAGGGAGGTGACCCGGGCGCCGCGGGCGGCGGCCCGCAGGGCCAGTTCGCCCCAGCCGGTGCCGATCTCCAGGAGCCGGGTGCCCTCGCCCACGCCGGCCAGATCGAGGAGCCGGTCGATCTTGCGGTGCTGGGCGGCGGCGAGCAGGTCCCAGTCGGCCGGGAGGTCCTGGAAGACGGCGGAGGAGTACGTGAGGGTGTCGTCGAGGAAGAGCGCGAACAGGTCGTTGGACAGGTCGTAGTGGCGGCTGATGTTGGCGCGGGAGCCGTCGGGCGTGTTGCGCTCCTCGTGCGGCTGGCGGGGCGCCCACAGTCCGCGCAGCCGTTGCAGCGGGGCCGGTATCAGGTCGGCGGCGTGGCCGGCGAGCACGGTGAGCGCGGCGACCAGGTCGGGCGCGTCCCACTCGCCGGCCATGTACGACTCGCCGAACCCGACCAGGCCGCCGGTGCCGACACGCGCGTGGAAGGCGGCCGGGTCACGCACCTCCAGGAGCGGCCCGCCGAGCCCGATCGTGGCGCCGCCGGAGAAGCGGGCCCGCAGGGGCAGTCCGCGCAGGGCCCGGCGGACGAGGGCCGCGGTCACGGCGGTGCGGGGCCGGGAGGAGGCCGGTACGGCGGCGATGTCGGGCCATCGGGCGGGGTCGACGGGGATGGCGCGGGCGTCAGGGGTGGCGCGGGCGTGTGCTGTCCTCATGTCTGTTCTCCGGGGTGGGTCGGTGGGGTCGGGGCTGGACGGGCAGTCCCCGCAGGTACAGGCGGATGCCGTGGACCCGGATGGCGGCCGACACGGCGAGGGTGGACCAGGGGTGGCGCAGCGCCAGCCGCAGCAGGGCCGTGGCGGTCGCCTCGCGCCGGGTGCCCCGGACGGTGGCGGTGAGGGTTCTGCCGCCCTCGCGGTCCAGGTGGACGGCGAGGTCCAGCCGCTGCCCCGGCAGGGGGAGCCGCATGCGGTAGCGGCCGTCGACGGGGAGGAACGGGGAGACGTAGAACTCCTTGGCGGCGCGGTAGGTGCTGTCCGCGTCGCGGGGCTCGGGGTCCGTCCCGGCCTCCTGCGGGCCGAGCAGGTAGGAGTGCCGTCCGCCGTAGGTGTTGTGGACCTCCGCGACCACGCAGCGCAGTGCGCCGTCCGGGCCGTGGCACCAGTACAGGGTCAGCGGGTTGAACACGTATCCGAAGACGCGGGCGTGGGTGAGCATCACGACGCGGCCGCCGTCCAGACGCACGCCCCGCTCGGCGAGGAAGGCGTCCAGCGCGGCGCGGATCGAGGGCTGGTCCCCGGTGAAGTGGTCGCGCGGGTCGAACCGGGCCAGCGGCCGCAGCGGGAGCGGCAGCCGGGGCGGGCGGTCGGGGTCGACGAGCCACAGGTAGGTGCGGTGCCGCAGCGCGTAGCGCCAGGGAGTGGTCCGTACGTGGGCGACCGTGCAGGAGTACAGCGCGGGCAGCCCGTTCACCAGTGCGCTCCCAGCGCCGCCGCGGCCTGGACGCCGGAGCGGCAGCCGTCCTCGTGGAAGCCCCAGCCGTGGTAGGCGCCCGCGAACGCGCAGACGGGGCCGTTCAGTTCGGGCAGGCGTCGCTGCGCGGCGACCGACTCGGGGGTGTAGACGGGGTGTTCGTAGACCATGCGGGCCAGCACCCGGCCGGGGTCGACGCGGTCCTCGCCGCCCAGGGTGACCACGAACGTCTCCTGGGCGTCGAGGCGTTGCAGCCGGTTCATGTCGTAGCTGACGCGCACCCGGTCGGCGCCGGCGGCGCAGGACGGCATGAGGTAGTTCCATGAGGAGCGGGCGCCCCGGGCGCGCGGCAGCAGCCGGGTGTCGGTGTGCAGGAGGGTGGCGTTGCGGGAGTAGCGGAACGCGCCCAGCAGCTGCCGTTCCCGCTCGCTGGGGTCGGCCAGCAGCCGCAGCGCCTGGTCCGGGTGGGTGGCGATCACGACCGCGTCGTACGTGTGGGTGGTGCCGTCGTCGGTCGTCACGTCGGCGCCGTCGGCGTGGCGTCGTACGGCGCGTACGGGCGTGTCGGCGCGTATCTCGTCCACGTGCTTGGCGACCTGCTCGACGTAGGCGCGCGAACCGCCGCTCACCGTGCGCCAGACCGGCGAGCCGGTCACCGAGAGCATGCCGTGGTGCGCCAGGAAGCGGAACAGGTAGGCGGCCGGGTAGAGCTGGGCGGTGGCGGCGTCGCAGGACCACACGGCCGACACCACCGGGGTCATGAAGTGGGAGCGGAAGTAGGCGGAGAAGCCCTCGCGGTCCAGGAACTCCCCCAGCGTGAGCGCCTCCTGGCCGCCCTCGGCGAGCAGGCGCCGGGCCGCGCGGTGGAAGGCGGGCACCTCCCTCAGCAGGCGCAGATAGGGGCCGTTCAGGAGGTTGCGGGGCTGGGCGAAGAGTCCGGCCGGTCCGCGGGCGCCGGCGTATTCCAGCCCGCACCCCTCGCACCGCACCGACATGCTCATCTCGGACTCCTGTGTGGCGACGCCGAGTTCGTCGAAGAGCCGGAGCAGATGCGGGTAGGTACGCCGGTTGTGCACGATGAACCCGGAGTCGACCGCGTGCACCCGGCCGTCGTGGGACGACGTCAATTGATGGGTGTGGGCGTGTCCGCCGAGCCGGTCGTCGGCCTCGTACAGGGTGACGGCGCGGCCGGCCCGGCTCAGGACGTACGCGGCGGTCAGCCCCGCCACCCCGGAACCCACCACGGCCGTCCGCCGCCGGTGGCGTGTCGTGCGCTCCGGGTCGTGCCGGGCGTCTGTCGACGTCCGTTCCATCGCCTGTCCTCCCGCCGTCGTGATCAGACTTCCGCGGCTTATCCGTAGCAGGCCGGGCGGTGGATTGGCGGGTCAAAGGATCACCCGGGGCCGGGAGTGACCAGCGGCTCCGCGTGTCGCGGCTGAAACCATTCGCCCGCGACACTCCCGGTGGGGCGCGGGGTCGGTTTTCGGCACGGGACGGGCGGGGCTCGCGGGGGTGCCCGAGGGGGTGGGGCGGGGCACGCGAGAGGCTCGTCGCGGCCCGGGCGTCACGACCGGCGCGTCACGGCCCGTGCGTCAACCGGCGCGTCACGCCCCGCGCCTCACGCCCCGTCAGCGGTCAGAAGGGCCTGCACGGCCGGTGCGTAGCGCTCCACCACGGCGTCCAGCTCCGCCCCGCGCAGCGCCTCGCTCCGGGCGATGCCGTACATCACGCCGAGGCCGAGCAGCATGCCGACGGCGAGGTCGGCGCGCAGGGCGGCGTCCGGCCCCTCCAGACGGGACGCGAGCCGGTCGCCGACCTGGGTGCGGAAGTTCTCGCGCAGGACGTCGCCCTGGCCTCCGTGGAGGGGGGCGAAGACGACCCTCAGCAGCGGGTCGATGCCCTGTTCGATGTGGCTGCGCAGCACGTGGGTGACCATGTGCCGCCCGAGGTCCGCCGTGGGCGCGTCCAGCAGGGCCGCCGCGTCCTCCTCGAAGGACATGACGTGCGCGAAGAGGCGGTCCTTGTTGCCGAAGTACTTCATGATCAGGGGCGGGCTGACGCCCGCGCGCTCGGCCACGTCCTTGAGCGTGATGTCGGCGTGCGCGGACCTGGCCAGGAAGTAGCGGGCGGCTCGCACAATGGCCGCCTTGGTCGCCTCGGCGTCCCTCTTCATGTCCTCGCGGTTTCCGGCTGCTTCCTCGCTCAGGGCGGTCATGCGCGGCGCCGCACGGTGGGGGCCGGCCCGTCGTCACCGGGTATGAGGAGGGCTGTCGCGCATCCGACCAGGGCAACTGTACCCGCCAGGGCGAAGGCCACGAGGTAGCCGTGGAGGGTGGGGAAGGGGGCGCCGGACCGGTCGCTGACGTGGTGTGCCAGGACGGCGGCCACGGCCGCGCTGCACAGCGCCTGACCGATCGTCCGCATGAGGACGTTGACGCCGTTGGCGGAGGCGGTCTGCGTGGCGGGGACGCTCCGCAGGATCAGGGCGGGCAGCGCCGAGTAGGCCAGCGCGGTGCCGGCGGAGACGATGGCACCGCCGAGGATGATCACCCACAAGTGGCGGCTGTCCAGCATGCGGATGACGTATCCGAAGGCGTTCACGCCGGCCCCGACCGCCAGCGTGACGCGCGGGCCCCGGACGGTCGACATCCGGGCGGAGAGCGGCGCCAGTACGAGCATCAGGAGGCCGCCCGGGAGGAGGCACAGGCCCGCGGCGACGATCGACAGGCCCAGTCCGTAGCCCGTACCGGCGGGAGCCTGCACGAGTTGGGCGGTCACGAGCGAGTTGGCGTAGAACGCGAACCCGACGAACAGCGCGGCGATGTGCGGCAGGGCGACACGCGGACGCCTGGCCAGGTCCAGGTCGACGAGGGGCTGACGGGCGCGCGACTGCTGCCAGGTCCACAGGCCGCCCGCCACGACGCCGGCGACGAGCAGTCCGAGCGTCCGCCCGCTCCCCCAGCCCCACTCCCCGCCCTGGGAGACGGCGAGCAGCAGGCACACCAGGGCCGTCGTGAGGCCGAGCGCTCCGAGGGTGTCGAACCGGCCGGGCTGCCGTACGGGTGACTCCGGTACGGCCCACACGGCGAGCAGCAGTCCAGCGGCGCCCAGGCCGCCGGAGACCCAGAACATCATGTGCCAGTCCGCGTACTGGACGATGAGGGCCGCCATGGGCAGGCCGAGTGCCGCGCCGATTCCGACGGTGGAGCTCATGAAGGCGACGGCGGAGGTCCTGCGTTCGGGCGGCAGTTCGTCCCGCAGGATGCTGATCGACAGCGGAACGACGGCCGCCGCGGCTCCTTGCAGCGCCCGTGCCGCGATGAGGACGCCGATGGCGGACGTCGTGGCGGACAGGAAGGAGCCGGCGGTCATCAGGGCCAGTGCGAGCAGGAGCACCCGCCTCTTGCCGTACATGTCGCCGGCGCGGCCGAGCACCGGGGTGAGGACCGCGCCGCTCAGCAGGGTCGCGGTGACCGTCCACGACACCGTGGCGGCGGAGGCGCCAGTGAGCCGGGGCAGGTCGGGCAGCAGGGGCACGACGGCGGTCTGCATGACCGCCATGAGGATGCCCCCGAAGGCGAGGACCGGCACGGTGAGCCGGCCCCGCAGCCGCTCCGCCGCTCCCGGCGGGCCAGGCACCGCGACCTCGGTCACGACGCGCGCGCCCTCCGGCTCCAGGTCGGTCTCACGCGGATCAGGCACACGGACTCCCTGGCCAGACGGATGATCGAGGCGTCACATCACCGAGTGAATTCCCATTCACTCCGTTTGGATGCTCCATTTATAGTACAGGTGAATGGTTATTCACCAACCTGCGCCGTCGCGCCTGGGAACCGCCCGTCCTCCCCGAGGAACAGCCGCCGCCCGGCGGACCGATCCGGGTCGGTCCGCCGGGCGGCGGGGAGACTGCTGCCCCGGGTGGGGCCTGGGGTGTCAGCCGCGCAGTGCGGAGGCGAAGATCCTCGGCAGGGCGGACCAGCGCGGGGCGGCCGCGAAGTCCGTGAGGAGCCGGCCCGTCGTGGCCGCGGTGCGGTTGGTGACGAACCACGGGGGCTTGGGCGTCATCGCCAGTTCCCCGTTCAGGACCGACCGGGGCGCGGGACGGAACGGGCCCCGTACGACCGTGCGTTCCGGCCCGTCCAGCAGCAGGGCGTTGTGCACCACGCCGATGCCGCTCTGCACGTCGTCGAGCGTGTGACCGGGGAAGGCGCCCCAGGTGGCGGTCGCGGTGAGGTAGCCGACGGCCGTCCAGGCGTTCAACGCGACCGTGCCGTACCGGAGTTCGGCGATGGCCTCGTCGAGCGCGGCGCCGAGCGCGGCGATCGTGCGCGGGTGCGCGACGAGGTTCGCGCCCAGCGTGCCGGTCAGCTTCTCGTTGGCGGTGCGGACCGCCTCGTCGAGGAATGTGCGGGCGTTGCCGGGCAGTTCGAGGACGGCGAGCACCGGGCCGAAGTACTCGGTCGTCAGGGCCGGACCCGACTCGGTGGCGCCGAGGTCGCCGATCAGCACCCGGCCGCCGTCGAGGTGTTCCGCGCCGTCGTACGCCTTGAGCGCCCCCGTCACCCTGTCGTCGCTGCCGGGGTAGTAGGCGGGGCGATGGGGCGCCCTGGACAGTGCCGTGCGCAGATGGGCCAGGAAGCGGTCCTTCTGCGGCCACGCGGAGCTGACGACGACCACCTGGCTCGCGACGCAGTTGTAGCCGCCGTTGTGCAGTTTCTGGGTGGCGATGTGCTCGGCCTGGAACCGCAGGTCCGCCTCGGACCAGTCGCCCGGCAGGACGATCGTCGGGGAGACCCCGCCCAGTTCGCTGGTGACCGGCTTGTCGAGCAGGGGTGTGCCCGCCTTCTTGCGGGCGGCGCCCTCCGCACCGGGACCGAAGACGATCGCGTCATGGGTGATCGCGCTGCCGGTCATGTGGACGTGGCGGACCTTCGGGTGGTGCACGAGGTACGTGCCGACGTCGGCGCCGCCGGTCAGGATGCGGACCGCGCCGAGGTCGACGAGGGGGGCCAGCACGCGGCTGAAGACGTCGCGGAGGCCGTCGGTGACCGGGTTGAGCTTGAGGGCCACCACACGGTTGTTCGCGTACAGCTCGTAGAGCACGTCCAGGACGGGGATCGAGGTGATGTTCCCGGCGCCGAGCACGACGCCCACTCCCCCGGTGTCGGCCGGGCGGCGCAGGGCGAGGCCCGCTCGGTCGCGTACCGTCTCCTCGCTCGTGCCGGGCGGCATCCAGACCTCGGCGGTGAAGCCGCTGAGCAGCAGCCGGTCCCAGACGCTGTGCGGCAGGACGCGCACCGCGAGGCGTCCACCGGGTGCCCGGCCGACGGAGAAGCCGTCGACGGGGCTGCGGCCCTGCTCCAGGGCGGTGATGGTGGTGGCGAGCGCGCCCGCGGAGGTCTGCACCGCGTACGGGCCGCTGATCCACTCCTCGCCGACCAGCGGGCTGTCCAGCGGCAGGCGCTTGTAGGCGGCGGCCGCGCGCACCCACGCCTCGGCCTGCGCGGTGATGGCCGCGGACACCTGCTCCAGCAGTTCCCGGCGCCGGGCCAGTCCGCAGGCGGCCCAGGCGGACTCGCCGGCGGTCAGGTCGTCGAGCGCCCGGTCGATCGCCGCCGTGCGGTCGGCGGTCAGGGATTGCGTCATCGCGAGGTCTCCTCGGTGGTGTCGCCGCCCGCCGTGATGAGGTCGGCGGCCTTCTCCGCGGCCATGATCGTGGGTGCGTTGGTGTTGCCGCGCGGGACCGTCGGGAACACCGAGGCGTCGACGACGCGCAGGCCCGCCACGTCGAACACGCGCAGCTCGGGGTCGACCACAGCGCCGATGGCGCAGGTCGACGTCGGGTGGTACAGCGTCTGCCCGGTCCTGCGGGCCCAGGCGAGGAGGTCCGCGTCGGAGTCCGTGGGCGCGGGCGCGTCGCCGAACGGTGCCGTGACCAGGTCGGCCACCGAGCGCTGTACCGCGATGTCGAGGGCGATCCGGGTTCCGGCGACGATGCAGTCCCGGTCCTCCGCCGTCGTCAGGTAGTTGTGCACGATGCGGGGCGCGGTGTCGGGTCGCGGGGAGCGCAGGGTGACCGCGCCGCGGCTGGTCGGGGCGAGCACACAGGGCCCGAAGGCCATGCCGTGCTCGGCGACGGGGCCGAGCCCCTCCTGGTGGAAGATCGCCGGGGCGGCGTGGAACTGGACGTCCGGGGCGGCCAGCCCGTCGCGGCTGTGGAAGAAGCCGCCGGCCTCGCCGATGTTGGAGGTCAGGGGGCCGCGTCCCTCGCTCTGCAGCAGCGCGGCGTTCTCCGGGGTCGCCGCGCCGATCAGCGACTCGGCGTCGGTGCGGAAGTTCAGCAGGGTCATGTAGTGGTCCTGGAGACCCTGGCCGACGGGCAGATCGCGTAACACCTCGATGCCGAAGGCGGCCAGGGCGGCGGCGGGCCCGATCCCGGACAGCATCAGCAGCTTCGGGGACTCGTAGGCGCCCGCGGACAGGATCACCTCGCGTTCGGCGCGGACGACCTCCACTGTGCCGCCCCGCTCCACCTCCACGCCGGTCGCCCGGCCGCCCTCGATCACCACGCGGTGTGCGCGGGTCGCGGCGAGCACGGTCAGGTTCGGCCGTTCGAGTGCGGGGTGCAGGTAGGCGACGGCGGCGCTGCAGCGCAGGCCGCCGCGCTGCGTGAGCTGGTAGCGGCCGACGCCCGACTGGGTCGCGCCGTTGAAGTCGTCGTTCGCCTTGTGTCCGGCCTCCACGGCGGCCTGTACGAAGGCCGTCGTGAGCGGGTGGACGGATCTGCCGTCGCTGACCGTCAGCGGCCCGCCGACGCCGTGGAAGGCGTCCTCGCCGCGCTCGTTGTCCTCCGAGCGGCGGAAGTACGGCAGCACCTCGTCGTACGACCAGCCGGTGGCCCCGGTCGCGGCCCAGCCGTCGTAGTCGGCGCGGTGGCCGCGGATGTAGATCATCGCGTTCATCGAGCTGGAGCCGCCGAACATCCGGCCCCGGGGCAGATAGGTCCGCCGTCCGTCGAGGCCGGGCTCCGGGTCGGTGTCGAGGTCCCAGTCCAGGGCGGACTTGAAGAGTTGCGGGAACGCGGCCGGGATGTGGATCTCCTGGGCGGTGTCGGGACCGCCCGCCTCGATCACCGCCACCCGGACGTCGGGATCCTGCGACAGCCGGGCCGCGAGGACACAGCCCGCGGATCCGGCGCCGACTATGACGTAGTCGTACGTGCTCAATTCCATCCCCTTTGAAGGAAGTTCGAAGGAATGCGGTGCGACGCGCCGCGCCGGGGCGCGACACGGTCGAACGTTCGACCCGCACCAGAATCGAGCACGCCGGGCCTCCCGCGCAGGCGACAGGCCGATTCCGGCCGATCGTCATGGGGCCCGCGAGCGGGGTGGGGGGGTTACCGCGCGGGCCGCGCCCGCAGACAGCGTCGTAGTTCCTCGGCGTACGGGGCGACGACGCCCGCGCCGATCACGGCGGCGAGCCCGGCGAGGTACCCGGCCGACAGGGGGCGTTCCTTGCGGCGCAGGCGCCAGTCCTCGGGATGCGGACCGCCGCGCAGTGTCGAGCGGACCTGGTCCGGGTGGAGGCAGGCGGTGAACGCCAGAGCGGTGAGCGGCAGCACTTCGAGGAAGCTGTGGATGTGCTGCTCGACAGGCCGGATCTCGCGCTCGCCGGTGGCCAGCGACACGTCGTACAGGGCGGTCGCACCGTGCGCCACGGCGGCGGCGCCCATCGTGGTGAGCACCAGGGGATTGATCCGGGCGAGCAGCCCCATGACGACCGGGACGCCGGCCTCGGTCATCATCAGCGCGTGGACCGCGGACTCCTTGGTCCCGCTGGTGTGCTCGATGCCCGTCCTGCGGTGCATCCACCAGTCCGCGAGGCCGGGGACCACCCACAGGGGGAGGATCCCGAGCAGCAGGAACCGGCGGGCCGCGGTCTCGACGTCGTCCGTGCCCTGGCCGGGCCACGGTTCGTCCACGCGCCGCCACTGACGCCGGACCTTCCGGGGAAGAAAGCGCACTGCTCCCATGACACCTCCTGTGATCCCCCGCCCAGTACCCTCCCCCACGGCCCGGACACGCGCATGTCCGACGCCGTTAGGGGCGCCGGATCATCGGGTACCCGGCAGCGCCGACCCGGGGGTGTACGGCTGACGCAAGGTGTACTGAGCATGGACCGGCGGACAGGTTCGACGGGGCTCGCTCTCATCGTGGTCGACATGATCAACACGTACGACCACGAGGACGCCGAGCTGCTCGTACCGTCCGCCCGGCGTGTCGTGCCCGTCCTGGCGGAGCTGATCGGGCGGGCCCGTGCGGCGGACGTGCCGGTGATCTACGCGAACGACAACTTCGGGCTGTGGCGCTCCCACCAGGACGAACTCGTCGACACCGCGCTGGCCCGGCCGCACGCCGACCTGGTCGAGCCGATACGGCCCGACGAGGAGTCGCTCTTCGTGGTGAAGGCCCGCCATTCCGTCTTCTACGAGACGCCCCTGTCCTACCTCCTGTGGCGGCTGGGCGCCGGCCATGTGGTGCTGACCGGCCAGGTCACCGAACAGTGCGTCCTCTACTCCGCCCTGGACGCCCACATCCGCCACCTGGAGGTCACGGTGCCCAGGGACGCCGTCGCCTCCATCCACCCGCATCTGGCCCGGGCCGCCCTGGAGATGATGGAACGCAACATGGGCGCCGACATCCTCACGGCACGGGAGATCGCCTTTCCCGGCCCGGAGTGACGTCCCGGGAGTGCCTAGAGGGCCAGGACCGCCTCCGGGAACGCCGCCGGTCCGCTCTCGCCCAGCTCCGCCCAGACCGTCTTGCCGTTGCGGGCGTGGCGCGTTCCCCAGTGTTCGGCGAACCGGGCCACGAGGAGCAGCCCGCGCCCGCCCTCGTCGAAGGTGCGGGCCCGGCGCAGATGGGGCGTGGTGCCGCCGGCGTCGGACACCTCGCACAGCAGGGCGCGGTCGTGGATGAGGCGCAACCGGATGGGCGGCCGTCCGTAGCGGATGGCGTTGGTGACCAGTTCGCTCACCACCAGTTCCGCGGTGAAGTCGAGTTCCTCCAGTCCCCACTCGCTCAGCTGCCGGGCCACGCTCGCCCGGGCCCGGCCGACGGCTTCCGGAGCGGCGTCCACGTCCCAGCCCGCGACCTGGCGTTCCCCGAGCGCGCGGGTGCGGGCCAGCAGCAGGGCGACGTCGTCGGGCGGCCGCTCGGGCAGCATCGCCGTCAGTACGGTGTCGCAGGCGGCCTCCAGGGAGTCGGTGGGCTGGGCGAGCGCCTCGCGCAGGAGGGCGAGGCCCGTCTCGACGTCGTGGTCGCGGGCCTCGACCAGGCCGTCGGTGAACAGGGCCAGCACGGTGCCGTCGGGCAGGTCGACCTCCGTCGCCTCGAACGGCAGGCCGCCCAGACCCAGCGGCGGGCCGGGCGGCAGATCCAGGAGGTCGACGGTTCCGTCGCCGTGCACCACGGCGGGCGGCACATGGCCCGCCCGGGCCAGGCAGCAACGCCCGGAGACGGGGTCGTGGACGGCGTACAGGCAGGTGGCGCCGATGTCCCCGGCCGCCTCCATGTCGGGATCCGCGGAGGCTTCGGCGGACAGCCTGATGACGACGTCGTCGAGGTGGGTCAGCAGTTCGTCGGGGGGCAGGTCGATGTCGGCGAGGGTGCGCACCGCCGTCCGCAGGCGGCCCATGGTGGCGGCGGCGTGGATGCCGTGGCCGACGACGTCGCCCACCACGAGGGCGACCCGGGCGCCGGACAGCGGGATCACGTCGTACCAGTCGCCGCCCACGCCGGCCAGGCCGCCGGCGGGCAGGTAGCGGAAGGCGACCTCGACGGCGGACTGCTGCGGTGTGTGCCGCGGGAGCAGACTGCGTTGCAGGGCGAGGGCCGTGGCGCGGGCGTGCGTGTAGCGGCGGGCGTTGTCCACGGCGACGGCGGCCCTGGCCGCGATCTCCTGGGCGAGGAGCAGGTCCTCGCCGTCGAAGGGGTCCGTGTCGCCGTCGCGGGAGAACCGCGCGACGCCGAGGGTGGCGCCGCGGGCGCTCAGCGGGACCACCAGGAGGGAATGGGCGGGGTCGGTGGCGGTGGGAGCCACCGTGTGGCGGGAGGGCTGCCCGGTGGCGAGGGCGCGCGCCGACGGCGATCCGGGCGGGCAGACGCGAGGCTCCTGCGACACGACCGCCGACGCCTCACCCTCACCGGCCCCTCCGGCGTCACCGGCCCCCACAGCCTGACCCGAGGCCCCGCCCTCCCCCGCCGGCGCCCGGGCGACCCTGCGCAGTACGAAGGGGCCTTCCTCGGGGAGGTCGTGGCCCTGGACGACGGCGTCGAGCATGTCGACGGTGACGGTGTCGGCGAAGTGCTCGGTGGCGAGGTCGGCCAGCTCCTGAGCGGTGCGGGTGATGTCCAGGGTGGTGCCGACGCGCATCCCGGCCTCGTTGACCACGGACAGCCGCCACCGCAGCCGTCGGTCCCGTTCCTCCTGGAAGGCCATGACGCCCCGCTCGGAGGTGCGGTCCACGTATCCGCTGCCGACCGCGAGCAGCCGGCGTGTGGCCGCGCCGACCAGGCGGGCGTCGCTCGTCAGCCGCGGCATCTGTGCGAGCAGCGCGTCGAGGACGACGCTCTGCCCGAGCCGGTACGCCCGCAGTATCTCGGTGACGGACGTACCGTGCCGGGCGAGCCGCCGGGCGCGTTCCACGTCGGCGGTCGGCGAGGGGATCCGGCCGGCCCCGAAGCCGTTCTCCAGGCCGGCCAGCACGCCGCGGATGTGGTCGGCGACGCTTTCCTCGCTGATCCGCGCGAGCTCCGGGTCGGCCCACAGATCGGGAACCTCGCGGCGCAGGCATCGCACGACCTCGGCGGTCAGCTCGTCCGCTCTCGGCACCAGCTCACGCGCGGCGCGGGAGACAAGGCCCTCGGCCGTGGAGTCCACACTGTCGACGGTACGCCGGATCGGCCCGCCGCTCCGCCCGCGGCCGTCGACCGGCCCCGGCGGCCGGTGGTCCGCCCGGGGCGCGACGGGCTCTTGCCTGGTCCGAGTCGTCCTGTGGTGCGACGCTGGGAGGGTGAGGGGGTCCGCGCAGGACGACCCTGGAGGGCCCATGGGACGGGACGTCCCGGCGCTGGTCTTCACCCGTGAGGACCGCCGCCGGTACCGGATCAAGATGCAGGAATGCCTCGACGCCCTCGCGCAGATGCTGCGCGAGGCACGGTTCGAGACCGAACGGCCCCATGTGGGGCTGGAGATCGAGCTGAACCTGGTCGACGGCACGGCGGAGCCGGCCATGCGCAACAGCGACGCCCTGGCGGCCATCACCGATCCCGCGTGGTCCACCGAGCTGGGCCGGTTCAATCTGGAGATCAACATCCCGCCCCGCCGGCTGATCGCGGGCGGCCCCGACGCGTGGGAGTCCGAGATCCGCGCCGCGCTCAACCACGCCGAGGAGCGCGCCAGGTCGGTCGGGGTCCATCTGATCATGGTCGGCATCCTGCCCACGCTGCGTCAGGAGGACGTGGGCGAGGGCTCGCTCTCGGAGAACCCGCGCTACCGCCTGCTCAACGACCAGATCTTCGCGGCCCGCGGCGAGGACCTGCTCATCGAGGTGAACGGGGAGGACCGGCTGCGCACCTACGCGGACACGATCACCCCGGAGGCCGCGTGCACCAGTACGCAGTTCCATCTCCAGGTCTCCCCCCAGGAGTTCGCCGGCTACTGGAACGCGGCGCAGGCGATCGCCGGGGTCCAGGTGGCACTGGCCGCGAACGCGCCGTTCCTGTTCGGCAGGGAGCTGTGGCACGAGACCCGGATCCCGCTGTTCGAGCAGGCCACGGACACCCGCCCGCAGGAGATCAAGGTGCAGGGGGTACGGCCCCGGGTGTGGTTCGGCGAGCGGTGGATCAACAGCGTCTTCGACCTCTTCGAGGAGAACCTGCGCTACTTCCCGGCCCTGCTGCCCCTGTGCGACGACCAGGACCCCCTGGAGACCCTGAACCGCGGCGACATCCCGGAGCTGTCCGAACTCACCCTCCACAACGGCACCATCTACCGCTGGAACCGCCCGGTCTACGCCGTCGCCCACGACCGGCCGCACGTGCGGGTGGAGAACCGGGTGCTGCCGGCCGGCCCCACCGTCGCCGACACTCTCGCCAACGGCGCCTTCTACTACGGCCTCACCCGGGCGCTCGTGGAGGAGAACCGCCCGGTGTGGTCACGCATGTCCTTCGCCGTCGCCGAGGACAATCTGCACGCCGCCGCACGGCACGGCATCGAGGCGAACCTGTACTGGCCCGGGGTGGGCGAGGTCCCCGTGCCCGAACTCGTCCTGCGGCGCCTGCTGCCCCTGGCGCACCGGGGCCTGGAGCACTCCGGCATGGACGCGGCCTGGCGGGAGCCGCTGCTCGGCGTCATCGAGCAGCGGTGCGTCACCGCGCGCAACGGGGCGGTCTGGCAGAAGGAGACGGTCCACCACATCGAGGAGCGCGACCACTGCGACCGCCATGAGGCCCTGCGGCGCATGACCAGGCAGTACATCGACTACATGCACCTCAACGCCCCGGTGCACACCTGGCCCGTCGAATGAGGCGTCGCGCGCGACGGGGTCGACGTGGCCGTCAGGGTCCGAGCGCGGTGGCCTTCAGGAGCCCAGGTCGTCGGCGAAGTGGCGGAAGCCGTGCCGGTCGCGGTGCATGGCCCACAGCGTCTCCGCGAGCGCGGCCGGGTCCTTGCGGGGGTGGCCGGGGGTGATCGCACCGGGGACCACGAGCTGTCCGACGTGGATGCCCTCGCCGGCCAGTGTGTCGTGCAGCAGGTGGCCGTAGGCGCTCTCGGCGGCGAACGCGATCGACGTGCCCGCGCGGTCGGGGTGCGGGACGACGGCGGTGCCGCCGTTGACGAAGAGGATCGTGCCCCGGCCGAGGGCGCGCATGCCGGGGAGCACCTGGCGTACGGCGGCGACGGGGCCGTAGACGGAGAACTCGATCGGTCCGCGCAGGTCCGCGGGGGACGTGTCCAGGACCGGCCGCATGAAGTCCCGGTGCGGTACGGGGCTGTACTGCAGGATCTCGACGGGGCCGAGGGTCGCGTGCGCCGCGTCCAGGGCCGCTTCCAGCGCCTTCGTGTCGCGGACGTCGGCGGCGAATCCCCGGGCGGTGACGCCCGCGCCGGACAGGTCCGCGGCGAGGGCGTCCAGCCGGGCCCGGTCACGGGCGACGAGGGCGACGTCGTGCCCCTCCCGCCCGAACCGCCGGGCGACGGCGGCGCCGAGGCCGGGACCCGCTCCGATGACGGCGATGGTGGTCATGGTTCAGTAACCGTGCGGTGCGCGTTTCGGGTCCGCCTGTTGGACGCGGGCCGCGAAATTGGACCCCGCGTGATTCACCCCGTACCGATCCCGCACATAGTTGACGGTGGCGCACATGTCGGCGACGACGTCGTAGGGCGTGGTGGCCGTTCCCGCCTGATGGTAGGCGGCGAAGGTGGACGGAATGCACTGGGTGGCGCCACGGGAGCAGTTCTGCGGATGGCCGTCGGGCATCTTGCGGCCGTGCGCATTGGAGTCCACCGTGTTGACCCGCCATCTCCGGGCGTTGTAGGCGGATTCCCGCCCGCTGATGGTGACGAGGGCCGGCACGCCGAAGCGCGGGTCCATTCCCGTCAGTTCGCACGCCTTCCGCGCATAACCCTCCATGGCCGCTTTCCCCGCGTGGTCGCCGGGGTCGGTGTACGTGACCTGGTCGAGCGTGATCCGCCCGGGACGGGCCGCCGCACCTGCGGCGCCGTGGCAGTCGACGGAGAATCCGGCGTGCCGGCCGAGTTCCGTCAGGGACGTGCAGCCGGGCACGCCGTCGGCGTCGGCACCTTTGAAACCCTGGGCCCGTTGCTCGGCCGCGTAGGCCGCCTTGGTCTGTTCGCCGAAGAATCCGGTGGGGCCGCCGGGAATCGGATGGCCGCGCGCTATCAGAGCCCGCTGAACCTTACGGATGTCTTCGTTCGTCTTGCCGAATTTGATGTTCTGCAACAGCACCATCGGTCGTCGCCTCCTCCGTCGCGCGAACTCCTTCCGGTGCGGCGAACTCCCTTTATCGTGGCACTCCCCCGATACCTCTGTAAATGCGCGCATTCGCCCACTTTCCCCATAGCACAACTCCGGTGGCCGGGCACGCGGACGGAGTCTACGATGCGTAGCAGAAGGGTTTCCACCGGTGCGGCGGTGTGGGTAATTCAGCCTCGGTAATTCCGCCCCGGAAGGCGTGGTGTCGACCATGGTGAAACTCGTCAATGTCCAGATCGGAAAGACCAATGAGGACGTGCGGGCGGTGCAGCGCGCGCTGATCTCGCGCGGCCATCCGCTTCCGGGCGGCGCCACCGGGTTCTTCGGGCCCCAGACCAAAGCGGCCTACGCGGCCGAGCAGCGGGCCCAGGGTTTCAAGGGGGCGGACGCGGACGGCGTGCCCGGCTGCACGTCGCTGACGGCGCTGGGGCACAAGTGCGGCTTCGCGGTCGACTGTGCCGGCCGACCGGCCGCCACGCCGGCCGGTAAACCGCCCGCCGGCCACCAGCGGGTGCCGTCGCCGGTCCCCGGACACGGGGTGACGTTCCCCTTCTTCTCCAAGGGCCCCTACGCCTGGAAGCCCGACGGCGTGGGACGGCACACGGGACACGACTTCGCCGCGCCGACCGGCGCCCCGGTCGTGGCGGTACGCAAGGGAACCATCGCCTGGTCCAACGGCCAGGGCGGCGCCTATGGCAACTGGATCGGCCTCAGTGCCGACAACGGCCACATCTACACCTACTGCCATCTGTCCGCGCTCCAGGTCAAGGCCGGCCAGAGCGTCCACGCCGGTCAGCAGCTGGGCAAGGTGGGCGCCACGGGCAACTCCACCGGCCCCCATCTGCACTTCGAGATGTCCAAGGGGCACACCTGGTCGTACGGCAACGTGCAGAAGCCCGAGTGGTGAGCCCGGCGGACCGTGGCCGCGCCAACCCCGTTGTCGGACCCCGCTGTTACGGTCCCTGGCCATGGCAGACAACGATGGAAACGATGGAATCGCATGGCTCGGCGAGCGATGGCCGCGCGGCTCCGACCCCGTCCTCGGCGAGCAGTCCGGTCTCGTGTTCGCGCAGGGCATCGCCCCACAGGACCTGGCCGTCGTCTTCGGCGCCGTGCCCTGGGAGCTCCCCGAGCCGGTCGGCGCGGAGGCCAAGGCCGTCTACGACCGCACCCACCCCGCGACACGCGTCCCCGACGACCCCTATGTGACCGTCTACGGCAAGGAGGGCGACTGGTCCTTCCTCGCCGGTGACTTCGACTACCTGCTCCACTTCCACGAGGGCTTCGCGCTGCCGCGGGGAACCGGCCGGGTCGTCCTGCTCTACCGCATCGCCGCCAAGGGCATGTACTGCATGGCCTACTACGAGAACGGCCGGCCCGTGTGGAAGGGCGAGATCTACGGCTACTTCGACCAGGAGACCACCCGGGACGGCGGGCACTATTTCGACTTCGCCCCGCGGATGGCCTTCCTCAACTGGGCGATGCACGAGGCGCGTTGCCGCCCCGACGTGCGCTACGTCGACGGACGGCCGGTCTTCGCCGACGACGGCTGGATACCCGACTGGCAGCAGCGCTTCCTCAAGGGCCTGGAGATCGCCTTCGGCATCTCGGTCTCCCGGGAGACCTTCGACGCGGGCGGATACCCCTTGGCCGCCGTCCACTGGACCTGACTCCTGCCGGACGACGGAGACATCCTAGGATCCCGGGATGAGCGACGAGCCCTTCACCCTCACGGTCCTGGGGTGCGCGACCCCGTATCCGAGCGCGGACAACCCGTGTTCCGGCTATCTGGTGTCGAGCGGGGCGACCCGCGTCTGGATGGACGCGGGCACGGGAACGCTCGGTCCGCTCCAGCGGCACGTGCGCCTGGACGAGCTGGACGCGATCTGGATCTCGCATCTGCACGCCGACCACTGCGCGGACCTGCTCACCGCCTACTACGGCGCCCTCTACGCGGACATCCGGCTCGCGGCGCCGATCCCGCTCTACGGGCCGCCCGGCATCGCCGACCGGCTGGCCGGCTTCCTCACCAACACAGCGGCCCGCAGTCCGATCGAATCCGCCTTCGCCGTCACCGAGTTGTACGACGGGCACCGGGCGGCCGTCGGCTCGCTGCGGCTGACCAGCCGGGCGGTGGCGCACGGCCTTCCGGCGTTCGGCGTGCGCGTCGAGGCGGCCGACGCGTCGCTGGTGTACTCCGGGGACACGGCACCGTGCCCGAGCCTCACCGAACTGGCCCGCGGCTGCGACGTACTGCTGTGCGAGGCCGAGAGCGCCCAGGCGCCGGACGACGGGGAACAGGTGCACCACACGCCCGAGGACGCCGGCGAGACGGCCCGTGCGGCCGGGGCGGGCCGGCTGATCGTGACGCATGTCGGTCGCTTCCTCACCCCGGTGCAGGCGGCGGCCCGCGCGGCGACCCGCTTCGACGGCCCCGTCACCCACGCCACCCCGGACGCCACCTTCCCGATCGGCTGACCACCGGCACGGCACTGCCCTCCCTCACCGTTCGGCGGCCAGGGTGCATCCAGGAATCGTCCAGTTTGGGCTGTCATATTCATCACCGGCGGGACGAGTGCCTGTATGGGGCACTCGGCGCCCCACCCCGTCACGCGCCAACCCGCCCCGCCCCGGACCGTCTGACGACCGGCCCTGCACCTCCACGCCCCAGCACGCGCGGCCACGAGCCGCTGCGCACCGGACGGAGACAGACCGCATGACGACGCAACAGACCACCTCCCTCCTCGTCGGCCTGGCCGTCATGGTGCTGCTCGCGCGGCTCCTCGGCGCGCTGGCCCGGCGTCTGGGCCAGCCCGCGGTGATCGGTGAGGTCCTCGCCGGTATCGCGCTGGGGCCGACCTTCTTCCACGGGGCGATCTCCGACTCCCTGTTACCTCAGGACATCCGGCCCCTGCTCGGCGCCCTGGCCGCGGTGGGTGTGGCCGTGTTCATGTTCATCGTCGGGCTGGAGTGGGACGCGGCCCTGATCCGGGGCAGCGGGGCCATCGCGCCCAGCGTCTCGTTGAGTTCGATCCTGCTGCCGTTCGGCCTCGGCACCCTGCTGGCGCTCTACCTGATGGACGATCACGGCACCCACGACAAGACGGCGTTCATGCTCTTCATGGGCATCGCCATGTCGATCACGGCGTTCCCGGTGCTGGCCCGGATCCTCACCGACCGGGACATGGCCCGTACCCCGCTGGGCGTGGTGGCGCTGGCCTGCGCGTCCATCGACGACGTCCTCGCCTGGTCGCTGCTCGCCGCCGTGGTCGCCATCAGCGGCTCGGCGGGTCCCGACCAGTGGCGGATCCTGCTCGCCGTCCCCTATCTGCTGGGCATGCTGTTCCTGGTGCGTCCCGTGCTGCGCCGCCTGGTGGAGCGCAGGCCCGCGCCGCGGCTCACGCCGACCGTGTTCGCCTGCATCCTCGCAGGTCTGCTGCTGTCCGCCGCCGCCACCGAGTGGGTGGGCCTGCACTACATCTTCGGCGCGTTCCTCTTCGGCGTCGTCCTGCCGCGGTCCGGCACCGAGCGGCTCCGCCATGAAGTGCACGAGCGGCTCGGCCAGATGAGCGGAACCCTGCTTCTGCCGGTGTTCTTCCTGGTCGCCGGCCTCAAGGTCGACCTCTCGGGGCTCGACGCGAGCGGGCTCGGGGACCTCGGGCTCATCCTGCTGGTGGCCGTGGGCGGCAAGTTCCTCGGCGCGTTCGCCGCCGCCCGTCTGAACCGGATGCCGGTCCGGCAGTCGGCCGCGCTGGCCACCCTGATGAACACCCGCGGCCTCACCGAACTCATCGTCCTGAACGTGGGTCTGCAACTGGGCTTCCTCAAGCAGGAGTTGTACTCCCTGATGGTCGTCATGGCCGTGGTGACGACGGCGATGGCGGGTCCGCTGCTGACCTGGCTGCTGGGACGGCCCGCCGGCAAGGACGGCGCCGAGGCCCCCTCCGCCGACGTCTCCGAACTCACCGGCTCCCACGAGCGCGCGTGAGCGCCACCACGCGGACCACGTCCCTCAGCCTCGTCGTACGACGAGGCTGAGGGCGTTGGCGGCCACGACGGCGCCGATGCCCGCCCACTCCGGACCGCCCAGCTCCTGGCCCAGTCCGATCCGGCCGACGAGGGCGGCGAGGAGCGGATTGACGCTCATGAACAGCCCGAACGCCTGGGCGGGCACCCGGCGCAGGGTGAACAGGTCGGCGAGGTAGGGCACCGCGGAGGAGAGCACACCGGCGGCGACGGCACAGCCGACGGCCCCGGCGGTCGGCGGCTGCCTCAGTGCGAGGACGACGCCGACCGGAAGGAACATCAGCGCGGAGATCCCGGCCGCCGCGGCGGAGCCCTGCGCGCCGGGGATACGGCGGCCGACGCTGCGATTGAGCAGGATGTACGACGCCCAGCAGCACGCGGCCAGCAGGCCCAGACCCAGGCCCACGTAGTCGGTCGAGGGCCGGGGACGCATCAGAGTGACGACGCCCGCCGCGGCGACGGCCGCACAGCAGGCGTCGACGCGGCGCCGGGCGGCGGTGAGGGCGATCGTGAGCGGGCCGAGGAACTCCAGCGTGACCGCCAGGCCCAGACCGACGCGGTCGATGGCGCTGTAGAGCGACAGGTTCATGGTGCCGAACACCACGGCCAGCGCGAGCACCGGCCGCCACTGCTCGCGGGTGAAGTCCCGGGGTCGGGGGCGGCCGACGGCGAGCAGGACCAAGGCGGCGACGTACTGGCGGACCGCGACCACGCCCAGCGGCCCGAGGACGGGGAAGGCGAGCGAGCCGAGCGCCGCGCCGACCTGGTTCGACAGACCGCTGCCGGCCATCGTGGCCACGCCGGCGAGCCGCGCGCCCGACGTCACGGGGGCGGTCGTCCGCGAGGACGGCACGGAGGACACGGGAACCGTGGCGGGAGCGCGACGCATGCCCCGATCGTGCGCCGCGCCGACGCTTGCACAAAATGCGTCGACACCGCGATCCATACACTTCAGTCATGGATGTGGAGCTACGGCAGCTGCGCTGTCTCGTGGCCATCGTCGAGGAGGGCACCTTCACCGACGCGGCCATCGCCCTCGGCGTCTCCCAGGCGGCGGTCTCCCGGACCCTCGCCTCACTCGAACGGGCCCTGGGCGTACGGCTGTTGCGCCGCACCTCGCGCTCGGTGACGCCGACCGCCGCCGGGCTGCGGGTGGTGGACCGGGCCCGGCGGGTCCTCGGCGAGGTGAACGACCTGGTGCGGGAGGCCACCTCGGGCCACACCAGCCTGCGGATCGGCTACGCCTGGTCGGCGCTCGGCCGGCACACCCCGGCGTTCCAGCGCCGCTGGGCCCAGGCGCACCCCGGGACGGATCTGCACCTGGTCCGGGTCAACTCCGCCACCGCCGGGCTGGCGGAGGGCTCCTGCGATCTCGCCGTCGTCCGCAAGCCCCTGGACGACCGCCGCTTCGACACGGCCATCATCGGCCTGGAGCGGCGCCTGTGCGCCCTGTCCGCCGACGATCCGCTGGCCGCACGCCGTTCGCTGCGGCTCGCCGACCTCGGCGAGCGCACGCTGCTGATCGACCGGCGGACCGGAACCACCACCCCCGAGCTGTGGCCGCCGGGCTCCCGGCCGGCCACCGAGGAGACCCATGACGTCGACGACTGGCTGACCGTCATCTCCAGCGGGCGCTGCGTCGGTATGACGGCGGAGTCCACCGCGCACCAGTACCCCCGGCCCGGCGTGGTCTACCGGCCGGTGCGCGACGCCGAACCCATCGCCGTACGCCTCGCGTGGTGGCGCGACGACCCGCACCCCCTCACCCAGGCGGCGATCGAACTGCTCACCGCTCTCTACCGGGGCGACTGACGGCCCGAGGCCCGCCGGCTCGACCGAGCCGGCGTTCCCTTGCGCCCCTTGCGCTGTGCCGGGGACTACTTCCAGAGGTGCGGCCACGGGAGGTGGCCGGGCAGATGGGCGAGGAGGAGGTTCGGGTCCCGCCCGGTGAAGTAGGCGGCGCTCGGCACATAGACGGAGTGGTCGCGTACGGCCACGGAGGTCGGGTTGGACAGGCCGTCCTGCTGGGTGAGGACGACGACACGGCTGCCGTCGGGGCGGATCCGGATCACCTGGTTGGCCTGGATCAGGGCGGCCAGCACGGTGTCGCCGCGGCCGGTGAACGCGAAGTCGTCGATCGCGCCGAGTCCGCTCGCCCGGGTGGCGATCAGGCCGGCGGACCCGTCGGGGCGCACCGGGATGCGCAGCAGTGTCCCGCGATCGGTGTTGGACACCCACACGGCGTCGCCGTGGAACTTGAGGCCGTTGGCGCCGAAGCCGCTGGCGGGGGGTGCCGGGAGCGGGTCGAGCGCGGTGCCCGTCGCCCAGGCCGTGGGCCTGCCGCCCCGCTGGGGGATGCGCCAGACCGTGCCCCGTACGGAGTCGGCGGCGTAGAGCACGCCCCGGCGTTCGTCCAGGGCCAGGCCGTTGGGCAGGCCGTCGGCCGGCAGCTGGGCGATCTGGCGGGGGGCGCTGCCGTCGGGGGCGAGGCGCCAGACGCCGGTCCTGGGGGTACCGGTGGCGTAGTTGACGTAGAGCGTGCCGTCGTGGGCGCGGGCGATGCCGGTCACGATCGCGTTGTGGATGATCGGCGTGTTCGGGTTCGCTACGGCGGGGAGGGTCGCGAGGATCCGGGTGTCGCCCTGCCGGGTGACGTTCGCGATCTGGCGGGCGAAGGCGAACGTCAGATCGGCGGAGCCGTCGGGCTCCAGGGCGATGTTCTCCGGGGTCTGCCCGGCGGACAGGTCGAAGTGGGCGATGATGCGGGTGATCTGCGCGGTCGACTCGCCACTGGCCGCGGGAACCGCGGTGAGCAGGCCGAGGGCGAGAGCGGCCGTGGCGGCACCGGCCAGGCGGGACGGTCTGGGCATGCGGACCTCTTCTCGAACGGGGCATGAGGCACCGGCGGCGCGGCGCCCGAAAGAGAATTGACGGCAGTCCGGGGGCCCGGAACGGTAACCGTGGCCGGGGATTCGCCCGAGCGGGCCACGCCAGGGGCCCGGTTGCCGCGCATGCGGGTGACCGTCGAGGGTGGTCCATCACGGGGGGGGAGCGTCTCGCCCCGTGCCTGCGCGGGGGCCGATCAGCCTCGGCGGTGCGGGGTCGTCTCGCGGTGGTGCGACAGCAAGCGGGTCATGACGGCAGGGGGCAAGGACGGGTTGCTCGCGGCGGCCTCGGCGACCTCGTCGTCGGCGTCGGTGTCGGTGAGGAGGTCCACGACGGTGGCCGGCGGCAGCGCCGGATGGGCCGCGGCCAGGGGGCGGGCCCGTACGTCCGCCAGGCAAGCAAGCAGCGCGGGGGCCGCAGCGCGCGGGTGCCGGGCTATTTCGCGCAGCGCCCTGGGCACGGGAGGCCGCTGCCGGGCCAGATCGTTCAGCAGCGCCGGTGAGGCGTCGGGGTTGGCCGCCACTCGGGCGACGACCCGGGTGCCGTGCCGCTCGGTCATGGCGCGCAGCAGGGCGTCGGAGAGGCCGGGGTGCGACGCGATGGCGGCGACGACCTTCGCGTCGGGGTCCACGGCCAGCCGGTCGCGGATCGCGGGCGGCAGATCGCGCCGCACGGCCAGCAGCATCCGCAGCGTCGGATCCGGGGAGGCGGCGAGCTCCGCGACCTCGGCGGGGGACGCGGCGGCCACCCGAGGCAGCAGCGTCGGACCGATCCTGGTGACGGCGGCCACGTCGGCGAGCACGTCGAACGGCAGGCGCGGATTGTGCGCGAGAGCCCGCCGGACGTCCGGGTCGGGATCGGCGGCCAGCGTGCGCGCCACGGTCTCGTCGATCGCCGGATTCTCCGCGAGGTCGGCGCGCACCCCCGGAACGGGATCCCGGGCGAGCCGCCGGTACACGGCCGGGGGCAGGTCCGGGCGGGCCGCCAGCGGAAAGCGGAGCAGCATCGAGGGGTGGCCGGCGAAGCCGGCGACGGCCGCGGCTGGTGTGGCCGGGTTGCCCAACGCCCTCGCGTACATGGTGTGCGTGGTGGACTCGTGGGAGCCGTCGCAGGAGGCACCGGGCGGCAGCGTGCAGTCGAGGCGCGGGCAGTCCGGGGCGTGCGTGAAGGGAGTCGGCTCGCGGTCGCAGACCAGGCACGCCCGGGCCGGCTCCAGCCCCTCCCCTGTGATCAGCGTCGCCAGCACGGCCGGCGGCGTCGCCTCGTTGACCGCCACCGCGCCGCGCACCTCCGCGTGCGGATGCCGCGCGAGCCGGGCGGCCGTCTCCGGGCCCGCCCACAGGGCCAGCTCGGCGACGACCTCCGCGTCCGCGTCGGCGGCGAGCGTCTCCACGACATCGGGGGGCAGACCGGGGCAGGCCGCCAGCTTCTCCCGGTGCTCGACGACCGGATCGACCGCGAAACGGCGGGCCCAGTCCGGGTGGCCGGCCCCCTCGTCCAGGAGGGCCAGCGCGGCACGCGGTTGCGTCACGGGGTCGACATCGGCGACGGTCAGCCTGCGGTCGTAGGCGAGGCGCACCGCCAGGTCCGGGAACCGCCGGACGAGGGCGACGGCCTGGTCCCGGCCGAGATCCACGCGGCAGGAGAGGACCTCGGCGAGATCGTCGTCCGCGAGGCCGATCAGCTCGTCGACGAGCTCGGTCGGCAGGGCCGGGTTGGCGGCGAGCCCGCGCAGCACAGGGGTCACGGGAGCATTCTGCCGGGCGGGGTTCCTGCGCCGCCGCCCGGTTTTCGCCCGGGCCGGCGGCGGGCGAGATGGGGACGCCGCGCCCAACTGCGCCGTACGGATGAATTCGACACTCCGTCAGAGGTCAGCCCCGGCGCGGCGCGGAAGGCTCGCATGCATGACCGGTAACGCACACCCCCCGTACCGCGCCGGGTTACAGCGAAGTTCCCGGCCGCGGCGACCGCGCACACCGTCGGCCGCGGTCGTCGCCGTCGTGTCGCTGATCGCCGCGCTCCTCCTCGGCGGGGCGGCGCCCGCCGCCGCTCTGGTCAAGCCGGTCGTCAACGGCCCCGTGTTCAACGATCCGCTGGGTGCTCCGGCGCAGCAGAAGGCGATCTTCACTCAGCTCGTCCAGCTGATCGACGCCACGCCGGCCGGGGAGCAGATCCGCGGTTCGGTGTTCGAGTTCGCCGACCAGGAGGTCGCCGACGCGCTCCTCGCCGCTCACCGCCGGGGCGTCGACGTCCGGCTCGTCGTCGACGACTCGACGTATGTCGGCAGCGACGGCGCCGAGTACGCCAACGCGCCCTTCCGGTCCCTGCGGGCCGGGCTGGGGACCGATGACACCGCGCGCTCGTGGATCGTGGTCTGCGACGACCGGTTCGAGGACGCCGACGGCGTGGACGACGTGCGGCGCGGCTGTCTGAGCGTCGCCCCGCCCCAACCGGCGTACAACCACAACAAGTTCTTCCTCTTTTCGAGGATCGGGCCGTTCGCCGACGGCACCCGCTACTCGAAAGTCGTCTTCCAGACCTCCTCCAATCTTTCCGACTGGTACAAGGTCGAGTCGTTCAACGACGCCGTCACCTTCTCCAACAGCACCGTCTACGACGGCTACGCCGCGTACCACGAGATGCAGCGCCGCGGCCGGACGCTCGCCGGGGGCGACAACCGGGCCCACTTCTCCACGGCGAGCAGCGCCGGCTTCCGCGCCTCCTTCTTCCCGCGCGGCGACAGCTCGTACCACAACAAGGCGACCGACAACATGGTCGCCGCGCTGAACGAGATCGGCTGCGCTCACACCGGCGCGGACGGCAAGCGGCACCAGACCGACATCCGCATCGTGACGCACAGCTTCTTCGGCTCACGCGTCCAGGTCGCCGACAAACTGGCCCAACTGCGCGGCCGGGGCTGCTGGATCGACATCCTCTACGCCGAGAGCGACAGCACCGTCACCGCCAAGCTGACCGCCGCCGGCATCCAGCACCGCAGATGCCGCATCCCTCACGGCCCGGGCATCGACGTGCGCCCGCACAACAAGGAGATGCTGGTCGACGGCGATCACGGCGGTGACATCACCCCGCTCGTCTACACCGGCAGCGCCAATCTCACCGGGTCGTCGCTGCGGTCGGCCGACGAGGCGCTCGTACGGATCACCAGCGCGGCCTACCACGCGAAGTATCTGAGCGCCTTCTACAAGATCCGCACCGCCTGCGGCGGTTGACTACGCCGGCTCGGCGCGGGTGTCCGGGCGGAAGAACACGGCTGACGAGAGTCCCACCTTCGATCCGGGGGTGAGGAGTTCCACCGTCTCGGGCCAGACGGCCGGTTCGGGGAGGTCGAGTGCGGCGGACAGACGGGCGGCGAAGCGGGGCATCACCGGCGCGGCGGTCGCCGCCAGCAGTCGGGCGGCGGCGAGTTCGAGCGCGAGGGAGGTGCGGTTCTCGTCGCCCCACGCGTCGTCGTCGGCGACCGGTCGCTCCGCGGCGCTGAACCGCACCACGTCGTCGACGATGCCGTCCAGTTCGGCGGCGGCCCGGCGCAGGGAGAACCCGCCGGGGCCCAGGCTCCGGGTGAGCGCGGCGAGCCGGCCGCCCAGGAGGCCGAGGAAGGCGGAGTGTTCTGGCGTCCAGTTGCCGGCGTCGGGCGCGGTGCCGCCGTGGTGTGCGTCGATCCGCCGGCCCAGGTCGGTCAGCCAGGCCTGCCAGGTGCCGATGAGGACGTCGTGCAGGACTCTCTCGTAGGCGGCGGGGGTGAAGTCGGTGCGGGTACCCTCCGGCCGGGTGCGGGAGAGGAAGTAGCGCACGGCGTCGACGCTGTCGGGGGTGAGGATGTCCTTGCCCCACACGGCGTGCCGGCGGCTGGTGGAGAACTTGCCGCCGTCCAGGAGGTAGAACTCGTTGACGTGGTAGTCGATGTCGGGGGTCCAGTGCGGGAACGCCAGCCGGTAGAGCGCCGGGTAGAGCACGGAGTGGTAGAAGCTGTTGTCGTAGCCGAAGAAGTGGACGATCTTCCAGTCGGGTTGCGGGGTGAGCGCCTCCCATGACTCGCCGAGCCGCCGGCCGAGGGCTTCGATGCCGTGCAGGAAGCCGTAGGACATCTCCGGCCACACCCAGATGACCTGGTCCGCGAGGGTGGTCTCGGCGGGGGTGACGCCCCAGGTGGAGGGGTGGGTGAGCGGCAGGTCCAGCCGGGGCCGGTCGAAGACGCGGCGCGCCAGGTCCCGCAGCCGGGCGGGCACGCGTCCCAGCCGGTGGTGGTCGGCCACCGCCGTGCGCAGTTCGTGGAGCGGCAGGGAGTAGCGGCTGACGGGGGCCCGCCGGGGCGCGGCCGGGCTCAACG
Organism: Streptomyces sp. NPDC032126; assembly: GCF_055580085.1. Lineage (NCBI taxonomy): Bacteria > Bacillati > Actinomycetota > Actinomycetes > Kitasatosporales > Streptomycetaceae > Streptomyces > Streptomyces sp. NPDC032126. The sequence continues at coordinate 1,542,979 of NZ_JBVIMA010000001.1, read as the reverse complement.
CGGAGTCCGGGGCCCTGAGGTCGGTGACGAGGTTGGGTTCTCCGCACTCCTCGCAGATGTTGCCGCCCGTGCCGGCCGCGCAGTGCGGGCAGCCGCCGCTGACGTCCCCCTCGTAGAGGTAGTCGTCGGTGGTCGCGTCGAACAGCGCGTCGTCCTGCCGTACGGTCACCGGGCCGGATTCCAGGAGGCGGGTGAAGAACCGGCGCAGGCCGTCGGGATAGGTTCCGTCGGTGCTGGTCACGGTGTACTGGTCGGGATGGATGTCCATCAGCCGCAGGGTCTCGGCGATCTCGTCGCTGTAGTGGGCGGCGGTCCGCGCGGGGTCGCGGCCTTCCTTCCGGCTCGCGGCGAGGACGTAGCTCTGGTAGTCGTCGCTGCCGGTCAGGTGCCAGGCGCGGGCGCCGTTCATGCGCTGGAACCGTACGTAGGCGTCGGCGCCGAGGTAGGGGCCGGACAGGTGTCCGAGGTGGAGGTCCCCGTTGGGGGTGGGCGGGGTGGAGAAGACGAAGACGGGGCGTTCTCCGGCGGCCCTGCGGTCGGCTTCGGTGACCGCGGCCAGTGCCCGCCGCGCGTCGCGCCAGTACTGGGTGAGGAAGACCAGGTCCGTGTCGCCGCGGTTCTCCAGCACATGGGACTCGAAGGGCTCGCACACGACGACGGTGCCGGGCTCCAGCGGGTGGCTGTGGTCGTCGGTGACGAGGGCGCCCCGGCCCGCGACGATCACGAAGCACTCGGTCTCGTCGTGATGGTGGCTCCGCGTGCTGCCGCCCGGGGGGATCCTGCCCCAGGCGGCGCCCACGTCCAGCCCCTCGACGTCGCTCATCCCGATGCCGAACGCCTCGTGCAGCCGGTCCCGGTCGTACCTGTCGATGATCACGTGTGAGTCCCCGTCCTGTGGTGAAGAGGCGGAAGCAGCCCCACGGCCTCGGCGGCCATGGCGGGTGCGAGGCGATAGCCGGAACCGTTGGCGGCGCCGACGAAGACCGTGCGGCGGTGCTCGTCCAGGGCGGCGACCACGGGCTCCCTGGTGGGGCTGTAGGCGTCGCAGAAGACACGGCCGGAAGTGCACCGCTCGACGAGTCGCGGCGCGTAGCGCGCCAGTACGGTCCGCGCCTGGTGCAGGTCCCGTGCGGAGATGCCGCGTGCGACCGTGTCCGGATCGACGTCCCACTCCTGGCAGGTGTAGCTGAACAGCCAGTGCCCGCGGTGGTGCAGGGGCAGCAGGAAGGCGTCCTCGTCGTGGAAGACGAGGGCGGGGTCGTCCCGGTCCGGGGCGATGTCCAGGTGCAGTGCGACGACCTTCTTCACGCGCAGGCCCAGCGGGGCGACGAGCTGCCGCCACGCGGGCGCCGCGAGCCAGGGGCCGGGGGCGAGCACGGCACAACTCGCCGTCACCGTAAGGCCGTTGGTCAGGTCGAGTGCCACGGCGTCCCGGGACGGCCGGACCGCGACCACGCCGACGCCCTCGTGCCAGGCGGCCCGGTCGCGCAGGGTGCGGACGAGGTCGTGGGTGAGCCGGGGCACGTCCGCGTACTGGCAGCCGTCGCCCTGCCACACCGCGCAGCCCGCGGGGACGCGCAGCCAGTCGCGCGGCGGCCGGGGGACGCGCCGCAGGGCGGCACGGTCCAGATACGCCTCGCGCAGCTCGTGCTCCGCGTCCTCGGCGGCGATCACCGTCATGGCCAGCGGGCGGATGGGCGCGTCGGGGCGCTCCCGGCGCAGTCCTCGGTAGAAGTCCTGGCTGTAGGCGGACATGCGGCGCACGCGTTCGGTGGCGCCACGGGGGAAGTGCAGTCCAGCCGACCGGCGGGTGGCGCCGGAGGCGACGGTGTCCCGGTCGAGGACCAGTAGCGCGCTGTCCGGGTGCCGGGTCAGGATCTCCCGTGCGGTCATGGTCCCGATCACCCCCGCGCCGACGACGGCGACGTCGACGTGGGTGCCGGCCGCCGTGGTCATGAGGCCGGCCAGGGGTTGCGCGGAGCGGCCTTGGACGACCACTCGATGAAGGACGGCAGTTGGTCGTTGCCGCGCAGTCCGCGCAGCCGGTCGGCGATGCGCCGGCTGCGCCAGGCGTTCAGGCTGAGATTGGGATCGGCCAGGCCGCGCTGTCGGCGCGCGGCGTTCTGCAGGAAGATGTCGCGGTGCGGCGGGCCGTCCCAGTACACGGCGAAGTCCTGGTCGATGCGGGGTTCGTCGTGCTCCACCTCCAGCCGGTGGGCCAGCGGGGCGAGGAAGTCCATCGGCGCGGGCCGGAAGCCGGTCGCCCAGACGACGACGTCGGCCTCGTGCTGTTCCGTCGCGTGCGGATGGTCGTTGTGCCGGGCCGTGACGACCCAGCCGCCCGCGATGCCCCGGGTGATGGCGGTGACCTCGCGGTTGGGGTACAGGCCGACGAGGTCGGGCAGTTGGTCGATGAACCGGCGAACGTACAGCTGCTGGTAGATCGACCGCAGCGTGTCCTCGGAGATCCCGTCGCTGGTCAGGACGTGCCGTTCGTTGAACTCGTGCCGGGCGTGCGGCGGCAGGCCGTAGAAGTAGTCCGAGTGGCTCGGCGTGTAGAAGTCGTTGGTGAAGGGCGAGTCGTCGATCGGGAAGTAGTTGCGTCGCCGGGACAGCCAGCTCACCCGCCGGGGCATGTCGGCGGCCGGCCGGGACACCAGGTCGAGGAACGCCTCGGCGCCCGACTGGCCTCCGCCGATGACCACGATCCGCTTGCCGCCCATGTGTTGGGCGCGGTCCAGGAACTCGCTGACGTGGAAGCTGGTGGGCCCGAGGGACGCCCGTGCCTCCGGCGGGAGATGGGGGCGGCTGCCGACGCCGACGACGATGTTGTCGGCGGTCACGGTCCGGTGGGCGGTGCGCACCCGGAAGACGCCGTCGAAGGCGACCTCCCGGACCTCCTCCCCGAAGGCGAGGTTCGGGTTGCGACGGCAGGCCCAGGCCAGGTAGTTGCGGAACTCCTGGCGCGGCACGCTGGAGAACTGGGCGTTGAGGAAGTGGTAGACGCGCCCCTGGTCGTGCAGGTAGGAGAGGAACGAGAAGGGGCTGCCGGGATCGGCGAGGCTCACCAGGTCCTTGAACAGGGAGACCTGGAGCGTGGTGCCGGGGATCTGCTGGCCGTCGTGCCAGTCGAAGGAGTCCTTGCGGTCGAGGAAGAGGCTGGACACCTCCGGGTCGCCGCACAGGAGCGAGGCGAGGCTGAGATTCGCCGGCCCGGCTCCCACTCCGACGCAGCGGTAGTGCGCCGCGGTGCCGCCGCCGGGACTGTCATGCGCCATGTCGTGACCTCTCTTGGATAGGCGTCGGCCGGTGCGGGGCCGCCGCGGGCCGCGGGCGGCTCCTCACGGGGCCGCGGAGCAGGCGGGCGTCAGGGATGCCGGGCGCGGGGCGTGCGACTCCCACCACTTCCGGCCCTCCGGGGGGAGCGTGTAGAGGGGGTCGTAGTACTCGTGCAGCCGGGTCAGGTCCTCCGGTTTTCCCTCGTCGAGGGAGGTGCGGTAGTTCTTGGACCAGTAGGAGATGCCCCGCACGCGGTCGTAGGCGGACAGCTGGTGGACCCAGCGTTTGCCGACCATGGGCACGTCGCAGACGATGCGCGGGGTAGCGAAGCCCGGCAGGTATCCCATGATGGCGTGCTGGAGTTCCTGCGCCTCCGCGACGGAGGTCCGCCAGTGCTCGCTGTGCGGGATCATGTCGCACAGGTAGAAGTAGTACGGAATGACGCCCGCCGAATCGAGCAGGGCGAAGCACAGGTCGAGCAGGGCGGCCGGGGTGTCGTTGACCGTGCGCAGCAGGACGGCCTGGTTGCGTACGTCGCGCAGGCCGGCCTCGATGAGCTGCCGGGCCGCGCGGGACACGCTCTCGGTGACCTGCTGGGCAGCGTTGGCGTGGGTGTGCAGCGCGATCTGGACGCCACGGGAGCGGGCGGTGGCGGTCAGTCGCGCGATGCCGTCCAGGACGCGCGGGTCCGTCCAGTGCTGGGGCAGGCCGATCAGTGCCTTGCTGGCCAGGCGGATGTCCCGGACGGAGCCGACGTCCAGCAGGGCCTGGACGAACGCCTCGACGCGGGGCCAGGGCACGTTGGCGAGGTCGCCGCCGGACACGACGACGTCCCGCACGCCGGGGGTCTTGCGCAGGTATTCGATCATGGCCTGGAGCCGCGCCTGGGGGGTGAGGGCGAACCGTGTCTTGGTCACCGACGGCGTCGAGTTGCCCACCAGGTCCATCCGGGTGCAGTGCCCGCAGTACTGCGGGCAGGTGGCCACCAGTTCCGCCAGCACCTTGGTGGGGTAGCGGTGGGTGAGGCCCTCGGCCACCCACATGTCGCGCTCGTGCAGGGAGTCCCGCTCCGCGTACGGGTGGGAGGGGAAGTCGGCGCGGCGGTCGGAGAAGACCGGCAGCATGTACCGGCGCACGGGGTCGGCGTAGAAGGCGTCGGTCAGGCTCCCGGGTCCGCGCGGGGGTGTGCCGGGCGCCATGGTGTTGATCATGTGCGGGGTGACGAGCAGGGACATCGTCGCGCGTTCGCGTCCGTCGCGCTCCAGGTCGGCGAAGAAGGTGTCGTCGACCAGGTCCCCCAGGACGGCGCGCAGTTGCCGGACGTTCTTGACGCAGTGCGCGCGCTGCCACTGGGGGGAGTTCCACTCGGCGGCGGAGACGTCGCGCCATCCCGGTAATCGCCGCGGGTCGGGCTCGCCGGCCTCGCGGTACTGGTACGCGTAGGGCTGCAGGACGTCGGACATGTGAATCCTCTCGGCTGCCCGTGGCAGCGGGCTCGGGCCGTGGCGTACGGGGTGGCCGGCCGCCACGGCCCGGGCCGCCGATGCCGGGACGTGCGCCCGGCCGGCTGTCACCGGGTGATGAAGGCGGGCGCGCACACGCTCGCGCCGGTCGAGACCTGCTCCAGGCGGGTCGATCCGCCGAGGATGCGGCGGTAGGGCTCGCTCAGCCCCACGAGGACGTCCCGCAGCGGCTGGTCGGTGGTGGCGACCCAGGGCAGCGCCGCCTCGATCCGTTCGCGCCAGTCGCGCCGGATGCCCGGGTCGGCGCCCTGCTCGGTGGTGACCTGTCCGCGGCAGCGGGGGCTGCGGCAGCGGCATCGCATGCTCCAGCCGCTGTCCTCGACGAAGGTGGCGTAGTCGCAGGTGATCTCCTGGCCGGGGGCGATGTCCCGCACGGCCAGGCCGAAGTCGAGGCCGAAGTCCAGCACGTTGGCCTCGCAGGAGTGGTTCATCAGATAGGCGCCGAGGCACGGCAGGAGCAGGCTGCCGTCGGCCAGCAGGTGTCCGTAGGTGTCGAGCGCGGTGAAGCGGTCCGGGGGCAGGGCCGCGACCTCGTCCTTGTCCCACCGTGAGCACTTGGTGCACGGCAGCCAGACCACCGTCCCGGTGGGGACGGTCTCGGTCGCGAACAGTCCCACGTTGTGCGTGGTGCTGGCACGGACGTCGATTCCGCTCGTCAGCATGGCCTCAGTCCAGCTTCAGCGCGTCGGTCAGGCGTGACTCCAGCTCGTCGACGTGTTCATGGCTCGTCCCGAGCACGAGATAGCGCCACTTCCCGTCGAAGGCGAGGGTGTCGGAGGTCAGGACGACGCCGGCCTCGGCCCCGGGCGTGAAGTCCAGGCCCGCCTGCCGCAGCCGGGCCAGGCCCGCCGTCAGGTCCGGTTGTGTCCCGCCGGTCCGGGAGTCGGCGATCCACACCGAGCGCCCGGCGCGTTCCTCCCCGAGCAGCCGCCCGACCAGCAGGTCCAGGTAAGTGCAGCCGGTCTTGCGGACGTTGCTCTCGGTCGAGTAGAGGACGTCCGCGTCGGTGATGCCCCCGTCGATGTCGAAGGGGCCCCGGTATCCCCGCCGCCGCAGGTGCTCTCCGAGGGCCAGGCCGCCGCGCACGAGTTCCTCGGTCGCGGACGAGCTCGCCACCAGGGGGGTGACCTGGCCGCTGAAGCTGCCCTTGGGGGTGCGCATCTCGCCGACGTGCATCACGCGCGGGCCGGCGTCGTGGACCTCCATCTCGACGGTGACCACGCGGGTGAAGTCGAGGCGCTCCTCGACCACCCAGCCGGGCGGCTGTTCGGTGACGGTCGCCAGATAGGCGTCGAGCTTCGTCCGGAGCGCGGGGAGGTCGGCCGACTCCCAGAAGCTGACGCCGTAGCCGTTGGAGCCACGGGCGGGTTTGACGACCGCCGCCCCGCGGTCCGTCAGCACCTTGCCCAGCGCGGTGTGCAGTGCGTCGGGGTCGGCGCAGCTGAATCCGTGCGGGACGCGGATCCCCAGCTCGCCCGCCAGTTCCCGGAAACCGGGCTTGGTGTTGACGTCGTAGACGGCGTCGACGGCGGACGCGGGGGGCTGTCCGTCCGCGTAGCCTTCGACGGGTACGCCGATGTCGGCGGCGGCCGCGAGCGCCGGGCGGTCCTGGGCGAACGCCTGGAGCCGGATGCCGGGACGTTTCCGCGCCTCGCCGCGCAGGGTGTCGAGCAGCCCGTTGCGGCGGACCGCCTCCGTGAGGGTGGCCAGACCGTCGGTGGGCGCCTCGACGACCGTCACCTCGTCGGGGGAGAAGCCGAGCAGTTCGCAGGCGTAGTCCCGCAGGGGCTCGGACATCGCCTTGGGGATCACCAGGACGTCACCGGGCTGGGTCAGCCAGATCTTGCGCGGGGAGACGGCGACCAGGGCGTCGGCGTGGCGGTGCACCGGCACGCTGGTCATCAGTTCGTTCACGAAGTTGCCGAAGACCATCAAGGGGTAGTCGCGCCGCACGTGGCTTCTCCTCACTTTCCGGGCTTCACGCCGCCGTAGATGGCGTGACCCGCCCTCATCCAGTAGGTGTCCACCTCGTCGAATCCCGCCTCGCGCAGCCAGCCCAGCTGATCGAAGAGCGGCGAGGGCTTGTCCAGCTCGTCGGGGTATTCGAAGCAACTCCATTGCAGGTCGTGGAACTTCTGGTACGGCTTGAGGTCGCCGTATCCCGTGAGGCTCTGCTCGCGCACGGCCTCGTTCCACGCCCGGCGCGCGAGGGCCACTCCCCTGTCGCCCACCGGCTGGACCAGATCGGCGAGCAGCAGGACGCCACCGGGCCGCAGCAGGGCGAACACATCGGCGAACAGCTCGCGTTTGCCGTCGCCGTCCAGGTGGTGCACGGCGAGGGAGGAGACCACCGCCGCGGGTGCCGTCTCCCGCCGCCGCCAGTCCTTGTCCGCCAGATCGAACCGTTCGGTGCGGAAGCGGCCCTGGTACGCCTTGAGTTCCCGCTCCGCCGCGGTGAGCATCGTGGGGCTCAGGTCCAGGCCGACCACGGTCGCCGACGGGAACGCCACCAGGAGCGCCTCGCTCAGCCTGCCCTGGCCGCAGCACAGGTCCAGCATCTCGACCGGTTCCCGCGGTTCGGGTATCAGGGAAACGATCGTGTCCATCTGCCTCTTGCGATCGGGAACGAAATATTCCCCGAACTCGACGAAGTCGCTGGAGTCCTCTTCCTGCCAGTCCTGCTGAACGGTCACACCACAGCCTTTCGTCAGGGTGAATTGGTCGGGCCGAGCACTCGGTGAGCACCGGGGAATTCCGGGCGTCGGCATGGCGAAGGCACACACCGAACACACATCAGAATTCAATGCACAAAGGCCGGAACAACGCCGCGGGAGCGCGCTCCGAGAAATTGCCCGCTGTACGGACGGGCCGGTTGAGCTGCTCGGACCTGATGATCCTGGGAGGTGGGGGGCTACTTCTGACACATACCGTTGGTGGTGCCATGTAACGCCATCTTGTCACAGCATCAACGACCATGGAATCGTGCCCGATAGGACAGGCGAGAAAACAGCGGTTCCTTGACCTTCTCCCGCAGCGAAGGACAGCATGAAACCCCCTGGTCTCCCCGGCATCCCGCCTCAGCCGCGCCCCACTTGGCCCACGGATCGTATACAGACACTTTCCCGGATGTCCGAAACGACTCTGCCGATCGAACGCCGGATGCGTTATCCGCGCACACCGAATCCGGTCCGGTATCGAGAACCTGGAGCAGCCGTACGTGTTGACTGAATCGACGTCCTCACCGTCCACGCCGCGCGACCGTCACGCCGCCCACCCCCTGGATCCGGTCACCGCGGAGGAGATCACGACCACCCGCGAGGTGCTGGCCGACGCCGGCAAGGTGAGCGGGACGACCCGCTTCACGGTGATGCAGCTCAGAGAGCCCGCCAAGTCCGAGGTCCTGGCCCACCGCCCCGGTGACCGGGTCGAACGGGCCTTGGACGCCGTCCTGCTGGACACGGCGACCGGCGCGGTGCACGAGGCCACCGTCTCCGTGACCCGGCGGGAGCTGCTCTCCTGGCGGCCGGTCGACACCAGCCACCACCCCTATGGACAGCCGCCCCTGGTGATGGAGGAGGGCGAGACGGTCACCCGGGCCGTCAAGTCCGACCCCCGCTGGCAGGCGGCCATGGCCGAACGCGGCATCCACGACACCGAGTTGTGCGTGATCCTCTGCCTGCCACCCGGCAACTTCGGCCATCCCGGCGAGCGGGGGCGCCGCGTCCTGCGGGCGCTGACCTTCTGGCGCGCCCACGAGCAGGACAGCCCGTGGGCGCACCCGGTGGAGGGGCTGGTCGTCAGCGTCGACGTCATCGAGCGGCGCGTCATCGCGGTCCACGACCACGGCAGCGCCCCGCTGCCCCGGGAACACGGCAACTTCCGCGAGGGCGACTGGGGTCCGCCCCGCACCGATCTGCGCCCCCTGGAGATCACCCAGCCGGAGGGGCCGAGCTTCCGGGTCGACGGGCGGTGCGTGACCTGGCAGAACTGGAGCTTCCGGGTCGGTTTCGACCAGCGCGACGGGCTGGTGCTCCACCAGCTCGCCTACCGCGACGGCGACCGGGAGCGGCCGATCCTGTACCGGGCGTCCCTGGCCGAGTTGGTGGTCCCCTACGCCGATCCGCACCCGGCCCGCTACTGGGTGACGTACTTCGACGAGGGCGAGGACCTCCTGGGCCGGGTCGCGGGCTCGCTGACCCTCGGCTGCGACTGCCTCGGGGTCATCCACTACTTCGACGCCGTGCTGCCGGACGACCACGGGCGCCCCTACACCGTGCCGAACGTCGTCTGCATGCACGAAGAGGACTACGGCGTGCTGTGGAAGCACGACGACTACTTCACCGGGGTCAGCGAGACCCGGCGTTCCCGGCGGCTCGTCCTGTCGTCCTTCACCGCGATCGGCAACTACGACTACGGCTTCTTCTGGTACCTGTACCAGGACGGGACCATCCAGTTCGAGGCGAAACTGACCGGCGTCGTCTTCGCCAACGCCCAGCGCGACGGCACCGCGAACGCGCACGCCACCCCGGTGGCCCCGGGTGTCGTCGCCCCCTTCCACCAGCACCTGTTCAACATGCGTCTGGACATGACGGTCGACGGGGTCCACAACTCCGTGGAGGAGGTGGACGTCGTCCCGCTGCCCCTGGGCGAGCACAACCCGCGGGGCAACGCCTTCACCGTCTCCAGCACACCGCTGCGGCGCGAGTCCGAGGCGGCGCGCCTGGCCGACGCCTCGGTCGGCCGGGTGTGGAAGGTGGTCAACCACGAGTCCCGCAACCGGCTCGGCGAGCCCGTGGCCTACAAGCTGGTGCCGAACCAGTCCCCCGTGCTGCTGGCGCAGCCGGGCTCCCCCCTGGCCGAGCGCGCCGCCTTCGCGACCAAACACCTGTGGGTCACCCGGTACGACCCCGCCCAGCGGTACGCGGCGGGCGACTATCCCAACCAGCACGCCGGAGGCGCCGGACTGCCCCAATGGCAGGCGGCGGACCGGGAGTTGACCGGGCAGGACGTGGTGCTGTGGCACACCTTCGGCACCACGCACATCCCGCGTCCCGAGGAATGGCCGGTCATGCCGGTGGAGTACACGGGGTTCACGCTCAAACCGGTCGGCTTCTTCGACCGCAACCCCAGCCTGGACCTGCCGCGTTCACCGCGCCCCGGCGAGGGCGGCGGATCCTGCCACGCCCCGGCCGACGCCGCGAGGAGGACCGCGTGAAATATGGCATCTACGTGCCCAACTGCTGGTCGTTCGGATCCGTGGCCGCGCTGACGCGCCTGGCCCGCGAGGCCGAGGCGGCGGGCTGGGACGGCTTCTTCGTCTGGGACCACCTCTTCGTCGCCGACGACATCCCGGTGGTGGACCCGCAGATCGCGCTGGCGGCGGTGGCGGCCGCCACCGCGCCCGACGGGCTGCGGCACCTGGGCGCGCTCGTCACCCCACTGGCGCGGCGCCGCCCCTGGAAGGTCGCCCGGGAGACCGCCGCGCTCCAGGAGCTGTCCGGGGGCCGGCTGGTGGTCGGCGTGGGTCTCGGCAGGCCGCCCGAGTACGACTTCGCGACGTCGGAACCGGCCACGTCGGCCGAGCGCGCCGCGGCGCTCGACGACGGCCTGGAGCTGTTGCGACGCTTCTGGGAGGGCAAGCCGGTGCACTGGCGCCGCCCCTCGGGCACGGACGGGCCGGAGGTCGACGCCCCGGCCTTCCTGCCCGTCCCCTCCCCCACCCCGCCCATCTGGGTGGCGGGAGCGATCCAGTACGACGAGCCGGACGCGGAGCGGGCGGCCACCGGTCCCTCGGCGGGCGGCGGCGGCCGCAGGTCCACGGAGCGCCGGGTGCGGCAGCCGGGGCGGCCCTTCCGGCGCGCCGCGGCCCACGACGGGCTCTTCCCGGTCCGGATGCCGTGGGACAACACCCGTCCCCTCAGCCCCGAGGACCTGGACCGGGCCGTACGCCTCGTGTTCCCCTCCGGGGCGCCGCCGGCGGGCTACGACATCGTCGTCACCGGCCGCACCGGGGGCCCGGACGCCCCCGTCCCGCTGAGCGCCCTCGACGCCTACGAGGCGCGGGGCGCCACCTGGTGGCTGGAGGCTCCCCCCGACCTGGCCACGCTCGACCAGGCACGCGCACTGATCACCGCCGGGCCGCCTCGGCGCTAGTGCCTCTCGGGCGAAGACGCGAGGAGACCGAAGGCAATTGAAGGAAACGAACCAGCAGGCAGGAGCGAGTGTGAGTGCCATCCAGCTTCTCTCCCTGGCCGAGGCGCAGCGGTCACCGGACTGGGCGGACCTGTGCGGCTCGGCGGACCTTTTCGCGCACCCCACATGGCTCGCCGTCGAGCGCGCCGAGGCCGGCCCCTGGATCCCCACCCGCAACGGGTGCCTGGCCGTGTCCGAGGAGGGGCGTGCGACGGCGGGGGTGACGCTGCAACAGTTCGGCCCGGGCGTCGACGACGTGATCGTACGGGCGGACAAGATGATGCGGTCGCATCCCGCGTGGAGCGGGCTCGGCGAGGAGGAGCTGCAAAGCGCCCTGCTGCCGAATCTGATGTGCGGGGGGTGGTTCAACTCCCGGATCCTCCAGGCGGACGACGTGTCGCCGGAGCGGGCCCGGGCCGACCGGCGCGCCCTCATCGCCGAGAGCGTCGAGGTGGGCCACCGCTGGGGCTGTGCCTCCGTGGTCTACCCGTATCTCGACGCCGGCCGCACGGAGCTGCGCGCGGATCTGCGCGCCGCGGGCTTCGTGGAGATACCCGCGCCGAACCGGCACGTCTTCCACAGTGACTACCCGAGCTACGAGGAGTACTTCGACCATGTCATCCGGAAGAAGACCCGGAACCAGATACGCCGTGAGCTCAAGCGGTTCGACGAGGCCGGGGTGCGGACCGCGCACGAGCTGATGGACGACTCCAACGTGGAGAAGCTGGCGCAGCTCGCGCACAACCTGGAGCTCAAGTACGGGCAGAAGTCGACGTATGAGCAGATGGCCGAGTGGTTCTCCGCCATCGCGCGGCACACCCGCACATCCGCGTTCACGGCGGAGCTGGAGGGCCGGCTGTTCGCCATGAGCATGTGGGTGCACCACGCGGGCCGTATGTACGGCTTCCACTGCGGCTTCGACTACGAGGTCGGCGACCGGCTGCACACCTATTCCGTCGTCGTCTACCGCCTGCCCATCGCCTTCGCCTGCGCCGATCCCGGCACACGGCACCTGGAGTACGGCGTGGGCGGTGACCACGCGAAACTGACCCGGGGCACGGAGGCCGTGCCGCAGGTGCTGAGCGTCAAGCCGCTGACCGACCGCGCGGAAGCCGTCGTAGCGCGCCTGCGAGAGGTCCCGGAAGGGGCGGCGGGGCCGGTGGGGACGTGGGTATGAGCACGCGGACCGCGTCGCCCTCCCCGCCCGCCGGGACGCTGATCGGTCATCACGTCCACGGACCGGCCGGGGGCGACCGGCCGACGGTGCTGCTGGTGCACGGCTGGTCCTGCTCCCGCCGCCAGTGGAAACACCTGCTTCCGGCGCTGTCCCGGCGCCACCGCACCGTGGAACTCGACCTGCCCGGCCACGGGGACACCCCGGCCGGGGTACTGTCCGGACCGCCGAGCGTCGAGGCGCTGGCCGACTGCGTCGTCGCCCTCCTGCGGGCCCGGATCCCGGACGGGCCCGTGGTGATCGTCGCGCACTCGCTCGGATCCGCCGTGGCACTCGAAGTGGCCCGCCGGTGCCCCGGCCGCGTGACGCACATCGTCTGCCTCGACGGGCTCGTCCATCTGGGGGTCTACGAGAAGCAGGACGCGACCGCCGAAGCCGCGCTGCTGGAGCCGCTGGTGAGGGACTTCCGCGACTGCGGGGACTTCGGTGCCGCCGCCCTGCGCATGCTCGACGGTTTCGTCCTGGCCCGCGAGCGGCTGCCGCGTGACGAGCTGGCGGCGGCGGTCACCTCGCTGGACGCCGGCTTCGGACTGGCTCTGTACCGGTCGCTGCTCGCCTGGGACATGGCCGAGGCGCTGGCCGCCACGACGGTCCCGGTGACCGTGGTCTGCGCCGCGGCCACCTTGTCACCCGAGGTACGTCGGCGGTACGGCACCCGGCTCGCCCTCGTCCCGGTCGCGGGCGTCGGTCACTTCCCGCACCTGGAGGCTCCCGAGGCCGTCACCCCGCTGGTCCAGGGGCTGGTCGACACGGTCGCCGGATAGGACGGGCGGGACGGGCGGCTCCTGGCGCGTGGCCGCGGATCGCGTCGCCGGTCCGCGGCCGGCGGTCGTGAAGGCCACGTAGCACGCGGCGGCCAGGAGCTCGAAGCCCGCCGCGATCAGCAGGGAGCCGGGCAGCGACCAGGACGCCAGCGGTCCGCCGAGGGCCGCCCCCACGGAATAGCCGGTGATCTTCAGGCTCGCGCCGGTGGTGAAGATCTGCCCGCGCAGCCGCTCGGGCGCCTCCCGGTGGCGGATCGCGAACAGCGCGGTCAGCTGGGGCCCGGCGCCCACGCCGGCCAGGACCAGCGCGCCGAACAGGGCGACCGGCGACACCGTGGCGGCGAGGAGGAGGGACACGGCGAGCACCAGGGTGCTGGCGAGGACGGCCTGGTCGGGGCGCAGGGTGTCGGGGCGCTTGGCCACCACGGCGTTGGCGGCGAGCGACGCCCCCGCGAAGACCGCCAGCAGGAAGGTGCCGGAGTTCGCCGAGCCGAGGGTCTCCTCGCCGAGCACGGGGCTGCACGAGACGAGCATGCCGACGCCGATGAAGGAGAGCACGGAGGTCGCGGTGGCGCGGGCCAGTCGCCGGGCCCGCACGATGGCGACGAAGCCGTCGACGAGGTCGCCGGCGACCGAGGTCCGGGGTCCTTGGCGGGAGGCCGTGGGTTGCGCGGGCAGCGTCCAGGCGGCGGGCAGGGCGAGCAGGATCAGGGCGATGGCCGCGGCGACGGCGGCGGGCGCGCCGGCGAGCAGGGCGATCGCGCCGGCGAGGGCGGGGCCCGCCAGGCTGGCGAGGTTGTAGGTCATGGCGTCGAGCGCGTTGGCCCGGGGCAGCCGGCCGGGGTCCACGACCCGGGCGAGCTGCGAGGTCCATCCGCCGGCCAGGGCGGGACCGACCAGGCCGCCCAGCACGGCGGTGGCGATGACCAGGGGCAGCGGCAGTCGCCCGAGGCCGAGCAGGATGATCGCGAGAGCGACGGAGTAGGCGGCCAACGCGCCGGTCAGTAATCTCCCGGGCCGCGCCACCCGGTCGAGCAGCGCGCCGAACACGGGCCCGCCGACCGCGGCCGAGATGGTGATGCCGGACAGCAGCGCGGAGCCGGTCGAGGGCGAGTCGGTGACTTCGACGCCCACCAGCAGGAGAGCGGGTCCGGAGATCTCGTCACCGGTGCGCGCCGCGGCGGCCCCGGCGACGTAGAGCGGCAGTCCGTAACGTCCCTTCATGCTTTGCACGTTACAGGGTAACGGATATATTTCATATACGCGTTACCAGCAACCCGCGGGACACCGACCCCGCGGCACCGAGAGCGGGCGGGACAAGGACGTATATGAAGAACACGGACGACTGGGACACGCGCCACTCCGTCCTGCGGATCGCGCAGCGCGCCGCGGCGCTCGTCAACGTCCTGGGCGAGCGGGAGGCCGGACCGGGGGACATCGAGGCGGTGCTGCACCGCTTCGGCGAGGTCGGCGGGCTGGACGTCTCCGCCGACGACGTCCGGGAGATGCGCGCGGTCGCCGAGTCCCTGCGGAGCGTGTTCGCCGCGGCCGACGTCGACGAGGCGGCGACCCGGCTGAACGGGCTCCTGGCCGAGGGATCCGGGCCCGCGCGGCTGACGTCCCACGGGGGCCTCACGCCGTGGCACATCCACCTCGACAGCGACGACGCGGCGCCGTGGGCGGAGTGGCTCCTCGCCTCGTCCTGCATGGCCCTGGCCGTGCTCATCTGGGACCGCCAGCGCCTGCCGGGAGGCGTCTGCGCCTCCCCCAGCTGCTCCAACGTGTACGTCGCGGCGGCCGGCGGCACGGCCCGTCGGTACTGCTCACCGCGCTGCGCCACACGGGAGCGGGTGGCCAGCCACCGTTCCGCACGCAGACACGCGGAGGCGGACGCGCCGTAGGGGCACTACGGGGGTCCCGAGGCGTCAGGCCGGCGCGAGGAGGGCCAGGTCACAGCGTCGGAGAGGGCAAGGTCACAGCCGCCCCCTCTGCTGTCCCTTTAGCGCTCTGCCCTAGCATCCGAGCATGACGGTCCTGCCTGACGACGGGCTTGAGCTGGCCGGCGAGTTCCCTGACGTGCCCCACGAGCAGTGGCAGCGCCTTGTGGCGGGTGTCCTGCGCAAGGCGGGCAAGGACGTCGAGGGCGCCGAGGCCGAGAAAGCCCTGTCCACCGCCCTGGAGGACGGGCTCACCACCCGGCCTCTCTACACCGCGCGCGACGCCGCGCCCGAGCCCGGCCTGCCCGGGTTCGCACCCTTTGTCCGGGGTGCCCGGGCCGAGGGGAACACCCTGGGCGGCTGGGACATCCGGCAGCGGCACACGGTGGCCGACGGCCCCGCGGTGCTCGCGGACCTGGAGAACGGCGTCACCTCGCTGTGGCTGGCCGTCGGCGACGGCGGCATCCCGGTGTCCTCCCTCGGCCGGGTCCTCGACGGCGTCTACCTCGACCTCGCCCCCGTCGTCCTCGACGCGGGCGCCGAACTCGTGCCCGCCGCACAGGAGTTGCTGCGCCTGTACGAGGAGCGGGGCGTCGCCGGGGAGGCCGCGCGCGGCAATCTGGGCGCCGATCCCCTCGGCCACGAGGCCCGCACCGGACAGGCGCAGGACATCGCACCGGTGCTCGAACTCGCCCGCCGGTGCGCCGAGGAGTATCCCGGGCTGCGGGCCCTGACCGTGGACGCGCTGCCGTATCACGAGGCCGGGGGTTCGGCCGCACAGGAGCTGGGCGCCTCGCTCGCCACCGGCGTGGCCTATCTGCGGGAGCTGACCGGGGCCGGGCTGAGCGTTGAACAGGCTTGTGCGCAGCTGGAGTTCCGGTACGCGGCGACCGCCGACCAGTTCCTGACCATCGCCAAGCTGCGGGCCGCGCGCCGGCTGTGGGCCCGGGTCGCCGAGGCCAGTGGCGCACCGGGCGCCGGAGCGCAGGTCCAGCACGCGGTCACCTCGCCGGTGATGATGTCGCGCCGCGACCCGTGGGTGAACATGCTGCGGGCGACCGTCGCCACGCTGGCGGCCGGGGCGGGCGGCGCCGACTCCGTCACCGTGCTGCCCTTCGACCACGCGCTGGGGCTGCCGGACGCGTTCGCGCGGCGCATCGCCCGCAACACCTCGACGATCCTCATCGAGGAGTCGCACCTGGCCCGGGTGATCGACCCGGCGGGCGGCTCCTGGTACGTGGAGCGGCTCACCGACGAACTCGCCCACGCGGGCTGGCAGTTCTTCCGGACGATCGAGCGGGACGGCGGCCAGGCGGCCGTGCTGCGCTCGGGCCGGATCCGCACCGACCTGGCGACGACCTGGGCGGAGCGCTCCAAGAAGCTCGCCAAGCGGCGCGAACCCATCACCGGGGTCAGCGAGTTCCCGCATCTGGCGGAGAAGCCGGTCGTCCGCGCCGCCGCCCCCGAGCCGCCGTCCGGCGGTCTGCCCCGGGTGCGCCGGGACGAGGCCTACGAGGAGCTGCGCGCCCGCTCCGACGCCCACCTCGCCGCGACCGGCTCCCGCCCGCGCGTCTACCTGGCCGCGCTCGGCCCGGCCGCCGCGCACACCGCCCGTCTGACGTTCGCCTCGAACCTGTTCCAGGCCGGCGGCATCGACCCGGTCACCGAGGGGAGCTTCGAGGACAGCGGCGCCACCGAGGCGGTGCTGTGCTCCAGCGACGCCGTGTACGAGGAGCAGGCCGAATCCGTGGCCGCGCGGCTGAAGGCCGCCGGTGCCACGCATGTGTTCCTCGCCGGCCGGGGCGAGTACACCGGCGTCGACGCGTACGTGTTCGCGGGCTGCGACGCCGTCACCCTTCTGTCCGCCACCCTCGACCGCATGGGAGTGTCCTGATGACCGCCCCTTCCGGCCCCTCCATCCCCGACTTCTCCGGGATCGAGCTGGGGACCCCGGCCGCAGCCGGTGACGCCGACGAGTGGCGTGCGGCCGTGAAGAAGGCGGCCGGCGGGGACGACCTGCTGTGGGAGACCCCGGAGGGCATCCCGGTCAAACCGCTGTACACCGGGCAGGACCTGGAGGGCCTGGACTTCCTGGGCACCTACCCGGGCGCCACGCCGTATCTGCGCGGCCCGTACCCGACGATGTACGTCAACCAGCCCTGGACGATCCGCCAGTACGCCGGCTTCTCGACGGCCGAGGAGTCCAACGCCTTCTACCGGCGCAACCTGGCGGCCGGCCAGAAGGGCCTGTCGGTCGCCTTCGACCTGCCCACGCACCGGGGTTACGACAGCGACCACCCGCGCGTGACCGGTGACGTCGGCATGGCCGGCGTGGCCATCGACTCGATCTACGACATGCGGCAGCTGTTCGACGGCATCCCGCTGGACAAGATGACCGTGTCGATGACGATGAACGGCGCCGTGCTGCCGGTGCTGGCGCTGTACATCGTCGCCGCCGAGGAACAGGGCGTGCCGCCCGAGAAGCTGGCCGGGACCATCCAGAACGACATCCTCAAGGAGTTCATGGTCCGCAACACCTACATCTATCCGCCGAAGCCGTCGATGCGGATCATCTCCGACATCTTCGCCTTCACCTCGCAGCGGATGCCGCGGTACAACTCCATCTCGATCTCCGGCTATCACATCCAGGAGGCCGGAGCGACGGCCGATCTGGAGCTGGCGTACACGCTCGCGGACGGCGTGGAGTACATCCGGGCGGGCCGTGAGGCCGGCCTGGACGTCGACGCGTTCGCGCCCCGGCTGTCGTTCTTCTGGGCGATCGGCATGAACTTCTTCATGGAGATCGCCAAGCTGCGGGCGGCGCGCCTGCTGTGGGCGAAGCTGGTCAAGCAGTTCGACCCGCAGAACTCCAAGTCCCTCTCCCTGCGCACCCATTCGCAGACCTCCGGCTGGTCGCTGACCGCGCAGGACGTGTTCAACAACGTCACGCGCACGTGTGTCGAGGCGATGGCCGCGACCCAGGGGCACACCCAGTCGCTGCACACCAACGCCCTCGACGAGGCGCTGGCGCTGCCCACCGACTTCTCCGCGCGCATCGCCCGCAACACCCAGCTGCTGATCCAGCAGGAGTCCGGCACCACCCGGGTGATCGACCCGTGGGGCGGCAGCGCGTACGTGGAGAAGCTGACGTACGACCTGGCGCGCCGGGCCTGGCAGCACATCCAGGAGGTCGAGCAGGCGGGCGGCATGGCCAAGGCGATCGACGCCGGCATTCCCAAGCTGCGCATCGAGGAGGCCGCGGCCCGCACCCAGGCCCGGATCGACTCCGGCCGCCAGCCGGTCATCGGCGTGAACAAGTACCGCGTCGACAGCGACGAGCAGATCGAGGTGCTCAAGGTCGACAACTCCTCCGTGCGCGCCCAGCAGATCGAGAAGCTGCGCCGGCTGCGCGCGGAGCGGGACGAGCAGGCGTGCCAGGACTCGCTGGACGCGCTCACCCGGGCCGCCGGGGGCGAGGGCAATCTGCTGGAGCTGGCGGTGCGCGCGGCCCGCGCCAAGGCGACCGTCGGTGAGATCTCCGACGCCCTGGAGAAGGTGTACGGCCGGCACGCGAGCCAGATCCGTACGATCTCCGGTGTGTACCGCAACGAAGCAGGCGAGTCCCCGTCCGTGGACCGCACGCGCACCCTGGTGTCCGCCTTCGCGGAGGCCGAGGGCCGGCGCCCGCGCATCCTGGTCGCCAAGATGGGCCAGGACGGCCATGACCGCGGCCAGAAGGTGATCGCCACCGCCTTCGCCGACCTCGGCTTCGACGTGGACGTCGGCCCGCTGTTCCAGACCCCGGCCGAGGTGGCCCGCCAGGCCGTCGAGGCGGACGTGCACATCGTCGGGGTCTCCTCGCTGGCCGCCGGTCACCTCACCCTCGTACCGGCGCTGAAGGAGCAACTGGCCGAGGAGGGGCGCGAGGACATCATGATCGTGGTCGGCGGGGTGATCCCGCCGCAGGACGTGCCGACGCTGCTGGAGATGGGCGCGGCGGCCGTCTTCCCGCCCGGGACGGTGATCCCGGACGCGGCGTACGACCTGGTGGGACGGTTGTCGGCGGACCTCGGGCACGAGCTGTGATCGATGTCGACGCCTATGTGAAGGGTGTGCTCGACGGGAAGCGGGCGGTCATCGCCCGCGCCATCACCCTCGTCGAGTCCACCCGCCCGCAGCACCGGGCGCTGGCGCAGCGGTTGCTCACCGAGCTGCTGCCGCACAGCGGCAGGGCCCGGCGGATCGGCGTCAGCGGGGTGCCGGGGGTCGGGAAGTCGACCTTCATCGACGCGTTCGGCACCCTGCTGACCGGGCTGGGCCACCGGGTGGCCGTCCTGGCCGTGGACCCGTCGTCCAGCCGTACCGGCGGCTCGATCCTCGGCGACAAGACGCGGATGGAGCGTCTCGCCGTGGATCCGGCGGCCTTCGTACGGCCGTCCCCCACCGCGGGCACGCTGGGCGGTGTCGCCAAGGCGACCCGTGAGTCGATCGTGGTGATGGAGGCGGCCGGCTACGACGTGATCCTGGTGGAGACGGTCGGCGTCGGCCAGTCCGAGACCGCGGTCGCGAACATGGTCGACTCCTTCCTGCTGCTCACCCTCGCCCGCACCGGAGACCAGCTGCAGGGCATCAAGAAGGGTGTGCTGGAGCTGGCCGACGTGATCGCCGTCAACAAGGCGGACGGGCCGCACGAGCGCGACGCCCGCGCGGCCGCGCGTGAACTGGCGGGCGCGCTTCGGCTGATGCACGGCGGGGACGCGATCTGGACCCCGCCGGTGCTGAGTTGCAGCGCGCGCGAGTCGACCGGTCTGGACAGTGTCTGGGAGCGCCTGGAACAGCATCGCACCCTGCTGGACTCGACGGGACGGCTCACCGCCAAGCGCCGCGACCAGCAGGTCGACTGGACATGGACCATGGTCCGCGACGAACTCCTCGACCGCCTGCACGCCGACCCGTCGGTCAGGGCGCTCGCGCCGGCCCTCGAACAGCGCGTCCGGGACGGCGAGTTGACACCCACGCTGGCGGCGGAGCGCATCCTGGGCGCCCTGCCGGGCTGGACCGACGGGGCCGGGTCGTCCTGACGCGGTCGAGGGCTCACGCTCTCAGGTAGGCCAGGACCGCCAGCACCCGGCGGTGGGTCTCGTCGGTCTGCGGCAGGTCCAGCTTGGTGAGGATGCCGCTGATGTGCTTGCCGACCGCCGCCTCGGTCACCACCAGGGCGCGGGCGACCGCCCCGTTCGACCGGCCCTCGGCGATCAGCGCCAGCACCTCGCGTTCGCGCGGGGTGAGCCGCTCCAGCGGATCCCGGCGGCGGCGCAGCAACTGGCGTACCACCTCGGGGTCGACGACCGTGCCGCCGTCCGCGACCTCGCACAGCGCGTCCACGAACTCCTCGACCTGTCCCACGCGTTCTTTCAGCAGATAGCCGACGCCTGATCCGTCGCCGGAGTCGAGCAGGTCCGCGGCGTACCTCCGCTGCACGTACTGGCTGAGGACCAGCACCGGCAAGGCGGGCCGGCTCTCCCGCAGCCGCACGGCCGCGTGCAGCCCCTCGTCCTGGAACGCGGGCGGCATGCGCACGTCCGTCACGACGACGTCGGGGGCGTGTTCCGCGACCGCGGCGATCAGCGCCTCGGCGTCGCCGACGGCCGCGACGACCTCGTGACCGCATCGCTGGAGCAGCCCGACGAGCCCCTCGCGCAGCAGCACGCTGTCCTCGGCCAGCACTACGCGCAGCGATCGGTCCACTCGCAAGGAAACTCCATACGCAACAGGGTCGGTCCGCCCGGCGGGCTGGTCAGGGAGAGTCTGCCATCGAGCGCCGACACCCGGTCCGCGAGTCCGGTCAGCCCGCTGCCCGCCGCGGGGTCCGCTCCGCCGCGCCCGTCGTCGCGCACCCGCACCACCAGACGGCCGTCGCGGTGCTCGCCGCTCACCTGGGCCCGGCTCGCCCCGCTGTGCCTGCCGACGTTGGCGAGCGCCTCGCAGACCACGAAGTAGGCGGCGGCCTCGACCGCTCGGGGCAGGCGCCCCGGGAGTTCCAGATCGACGTCCACGGGGACGGCCGAGCGGTCGGCGGCGTCGGCGACGGCCGCCGCGAGGCCGTAGTCGGCGAGGACCTTGGGGTGGATGCCGTGGATGAGTTCGCGCAGCTCCGCCAGGGCCTTGCCGGCCTCGTCGTGCGCGGTGGCGAGCCGATCGGCGAGCGGTCCGGGCGGTGCGTCGAGGCGCGCCAGGCCGAGCGCCATCGTCAGCGCGACGAGCCGCTGCTGGGCCCCGTCGTGCAGATCCCGCTCGATACGCTGGCGTTCGGCCTCGAAGGCGTCCACCAACCGGACGCGGGAGCGCGTGAGTTCGACGACCCTGTCCCCCAGCTCGGCCTCGCGCGAGGCCACCAGCAGGCGGGTCAGTGCGGCACGGGCCCCGGCGGCGACGCCCAGGACGTAGGCGCACAGCGCCATGAGGACGAGCCCGAGCAGGGCGACACCGACGGCGGCCGGCCAGCTGGTGACCGTCCACACCTTGAGCACCTTCGTCTCCCGGCCGTCGCCCACCGTGGCCATCAGCAGCGGGGCCGCGACCAGGGACAGCGGGAGGAGCAGGGCGACCGTGACGGCCAGGGCGTCGACCGGCCACAGCAGCAGCGCGAACAGCAGGGCGTAGCCCAACTCCCGCCAGGTGGCCCGCTCGTGCAGCCGGGTCGTCACCCAGGACCGCAGTCCCGCTCCGGCGGGCGCCCGGTGCTGAGCGGGCGTCGGCTCCCGGTCGACGAGGCGCAGCCGATGACGCTCGGCCCAGCCCACCGGGAGTCCGGCGAGCGCCGTGAGGGCGAGCAGCGGCAGGCCGACGAGCACGACCGTGAGGACCCCGCCGACGACGGCCAAGGTCAGCAGCGACACGAGGACCAGCACGCCGGCGACCGCACCGGTCAGCAGATAGCCGGCCGACCGCCACGGCCACGACGACAGGGGGTAGCCCGGCCGGGACATGGCCTGCCACACATTCCGAGGGTGCATGCGGATCACCGTAGAAGGGCCGCCCCGGCCGGGGCCATCGGGCCCGGGCGAGCATCGGGGTAGGCCTGGCCCTACCCCCAGGACTCGGCCCAGGCGCAATGTGCCCGCCGGTCCTGTCGCGGTTTCGTGGAGCCACGATCACCGGCACCTACCGAGGCGGGGACACATGAACCGGGGACGGATGAACGCGTGTTGCGGATGGACAGTTCGCGGATGGGCTGGTTGCGGAGGAACTCGTCGCGGACGAACTCCGGGCAGCTCGACGTCGGGTGCACGACCTCCGCGCGGACGGGCGGCGACGCGATCCGGTTGCGTTCCGTCAGCAGGCGGTACGGTTCGGGCAACAGCGCGGTCACGGCACTCGACCGGGTCTCGCTCTCCTTCGCCCAGGGGACGTTCACCGCCGTCATGGGCCCCTCCGGTTCGGGCAAGTCGACCCTGCTGCAGTGCGCCGCCGGCCTCGACCGGCCCACCTCGGGGTCGATCACCCTGGGCGGCACCGAGCTGACCGAACTCAGTGAGACCCGGCTGACCCTGCTGCGCCGCGAGCGCGTCGGCTTCGTCTTCCAGGCCTTCAACCTGCTGCCGTCCCTGACCGCCGAACAGAACGTGGCCCTGCCGCTGCGCCTGGCCGGCCGCCGCCCCTCCCGGTCCCGGGTCCGCGAGGTCCTGCGGCAGGTCGGCCTCGCCGAGCGCGCACGGCACCGTCCGGCCGAGCTGTCCGGCGGCCAGCAGCAGCGGGTCGCCCTGGCCCGCGCGCTGATCACCCGCCCCGAGGTGCTCTTCGGCGACGAGCCGACCGGTGCGCTGGACTCCGGGACCGGCCGTGAGGTGCTCACGCTGCTGCGCGGCATGGCCGACGGCGACGGAACGACGATCATCATGGTCACGCACGACCCGGTCGCCGCCGCCTACGCCGACCGCGTGGTCTTCCTCGCCGACGGCCGGGTCCACGGCGAACTGACCGGCGCGGACGCCGAGACGATCGCCGCCCGTATGACCGGTCTGGAGGCCGCGCCGCCCAGCGGGCAGCGGTCCGTCGGAGCGGAGGCCGTGTCGTGCTGAGGATCGCCGTGCGGACCCTGCGGACCCGCTGGGTCGCCTTCGTCGGCAGTTTCGTCGCGCTGTCGCTCGGTGTGGCGCTGATCGCCGTCATGGGTCTGGTGCTCGCGTCCTCCCTGGACGCACCGCCCCGGGCACCGGAGCGGTTCGCCGCCGCGCCGGTCGTGGTCAAGGGGGCGGACACCCTGCGCGTGCCCACACCGGCCGGCGACCGGGTGCGGCCGCTCACGCACCCGCGGGCCGTGCCCGCCGCGACCGTAGCCCGGCTGAGGAGGCTCGGCACCGTCGTCGAGGACCGCTCCTTCGCCGTGCGGGCGCAGGGCGCACCCGGCGCTCTGATCGGCCACCCCTGGTCCACCGCCGCCTTCGCGCCGTACGAGATCACTGCGGGCCGGGCGCCGCGCGCGGCCGACGAGGTCGTCGTGAGCGGCGGCTGGGCCCGGCCCGGCGAACGCGTCCGGACGGACCACGGCACCGTACGGGTCGTCGGCACCGTCGCCGGGCGCGGATCCCCGCCCTTCGAGAACGCCGTGTTCTACGACGACCAGCGCGCCGCCGCCCTGCAACCGGCCGTCCTCCAGCTCGTCGTGGACGCCGACCCGGCTGCCGTACGCGAGGCCGTGCGCGGCGCCGACGGCGTACGGGTGCTCACCGGTGCGGCGCGCCGGCTCGCGGACGCCGCTCCGGAGCGGGACGGGCAGGCCATGACCGCGATGAACGCCCTGTTCGGCACGGCCGGCGGCGTCACCGCCTTCGTCTCGGTGTTCGTGGTGGCCTCCACCTTCGCCTTCGCGGTCGCCCAACGCCGCCGTGAGTTCGGGCTGTTGCGCGCCTCGGGGGCGGCCCCCGGGCAGATCCGCCGGATGGTGTTGGCCGAGGCCCTGCTGGTCGGCGTGCTCGCCTCGGCCGCGGGCTGCGTGCTGGGGGCCGTCGGTGCGCCCCGGCTGGCCGCGTGGGCGGTCGACGGCGATCTGGCTCCGCGGTGGTTCACCGTGGGCGGCCATCTGTGGCCGTATCACCTGGCGTTCGGGGCGGGGCTGCTCGTCGCGCTGTCCGGTGCGGTGGCCGCGTCCTGGCGGGCGGGACGCACCGGCCCCGCGCAGGCGCTGCGCGAGGCATCCGTGGACGGCGCGGCGATGACCCGGGGCCGCCTGCTGGCGGGCGCGGCCCTGCTGCTGACGGCCGCCGTGACCCTGACGACGGCCCTTCTGCGCGATCCGGGCGACCTGCTGCACCGCAAGACGTACGTGAGCCGGCCCATGCTGCTGATCACGGCGGTGGCGCTGCTCGCACCGGTGCTGGCGCCTCCGCTGACCCGGCTGCTCGGCCGGCTGCCCGGGGCCGGCGGCATGCTGGTGCGCGAGAGCGCGGCCGCCGGTGTGCGGCGCACCGCCGCCGTGGCGGCGCCCGTCCTGGTCACGGTCGCTCTCGCGGGCTCGCTCCTGGGCGCCACCGCGACCCTGAACGAGGCGAGGGCCGCCGAGGCACGCGAGCGGACGGCCGCCGACTTCGTGGTCGTACCCGCCGGTGGTACGGGATTCGACGCGGCGACGCTGCGCAGGCTGCGCGCGGTGCCCGGCATCGAGGTGTCGGCGACCGCGTCGAGCGCCGTCCATGTCCTGGAGGACGGCGGGGCGCTCGTCACGTCCGAGGCCCGTGCCGCGGAACCGGGGCCGCTCGCCGCCACCACCCGGCTCCCGCTGGCCGCCGGACGGACGGGCGACCTCGACGACGGCTCGATCATCGTCAACGAGGAGTGGCAGCGGCACACGGTGGGTCAGTACGTCGACGTGTGGCTCGGCGACGGCACGAGGAGGTCGCTGCGGATCGCCGCGGTGATGACCACCGGCACGGGAGACAACGGCGTCTACGTCACCCCGCGCAACGCCCCGGGCGCGCCCGTCGACCGGGTCGACGTCACCCTCACCGACGGGGCCGACGAGGGCCGGGTGGCCCAGGAGCTGCGCACGGCGACGGACGGGCAGGTCCTCACCAAGGAGCAGTGGATACGGGCGAGTCGTCCCGGGACCGACCGGACGACCGGGCTGGGGGTGCTGCTGGTCCTCGGCATCGCCCTGCTCTACACCGGGATCTCGCTGGCCAACACCACGGTCATGGCGACGTCCGACCGGGTCCGCGAGCTGGCCGCGCTGCGCCTGGCCGGGGCGACGCGATGGCAGGTGGTGCGGCTGGTGGGCGCCGAGGCGGTGCTGGTGGTCGCGGTCGGCGCGGTGCTGGGCACCGTGGTCGCCGGGATCGACCTGGCGGGGATGTGGGGCGCGTTGGGCCTGCTGTCGGTGCGGACGTCGGTCGAGATGCCGTGGCCGGCGCTGGGCGCCGTCACGGGTGGGTGCGCGGTGCTCGCCGTGGTCCCGTCGACGGTGTCCGCCGCCGCGGCCCTGCGCCGGGGGGTGGTGGAGCTGGCGGGCGTACGGGAATGAGGGCGCCATGTTGGTAATGGGATCCATTTTCATGTAGCGTCCTCGTGTCCCTCACCCCTCCCAGGAGAACCTCATGGCCGTCCCCAAGCGGAAGATGTCCCGCAGCAACACCCGCCACCGCCGCGCCCAGTGGAAGGCGAGCACGCCACAGCTGGTGCCGGTCACCGTGGACGGCGTACGGCATCTGGTGCCGCAGCGGCTCGCCAAGGCGTACGAGCGCGGTCTGCTGCGGCCCGAGGGCTGACGCCCGATGCCCGACCACCGACTGCCCGTCACCGTCCTGTCCGGCTTCCTGGGCGCGGGCAAGACCACCCTGCTGAACCATGTCCTCGCCAACCGCGAGGGACTGCGCGTCGCGGTCGTCGTCAACGACATGAGCGAGGTCAACATCGACGCCGCCCTCGTCCGGGGCGGCGAGGCGGCGCTCTCGCGCACCGAGGAACGTCTGGTCGAGATGACCAACGGATGCATCTGCTGCACCCTGCGCGACGACCTGCTGCTGGAGGTCGACCGACTGGCCCGCGAGGGCCGCTTCGACTATCTGCTCATCGAGTCGAGCGGTGTCTCCGAGCCCATGCCGGTCGCGGCCACCTTCGCCTTCGCCCGCGACGACGGCGCCACCCTCGGCGACGTCGCCCGCCTCGACACCATGGTCACGGTCGTCGACGCGGCCGGCTTCCTGCCCGAGCTGGCCGGCGGCGACGAACTCGCCGAGCGCGGCCTCGACCAGTACGAGGACGACGGGCGCACGGTCAGCGATCTGCTCATGGACCAGATCGAGTTCGCCGACGTCCTCGTGCTCAACAAGCTCGACCTGGTCGACACCGGTACGGCCGAGCGGCTGCGGGCGACCCTCGCCCGTCTCAACCCGGCCGCCCGTGTCGTACCGGCGACGCACGGGCGGGTGCGGGCCGCCGACGTCCTGGGCACCCGCCTGTTCGATCTCGAACGGGCCCAGCAGGCCCCGGGCTGGGTGAGGGAGCTCAACGGCGACCACGTGCCCGAGACGGAGGAGTACGGCATCTCCTCGACCGTCTTCCGCTCCCCCGTGCCCTTCCATCCCGGGCGGTTGTGGACGTTCGTCAGCGACCGGCTCGGCAGCGGCGTCTTCGGGCACGTACTGCGCTCCAAGGGGTTCTTCACCCTGGCGAGCCGTCCCCGGGTGACGGGGCTGTGGTCGCAGGCCGGGTCGGTCGCCCGCTTCGAGCCCTCGGCCGTCCGCGACCCCGCCGACCCGGCCGCCCAGGAACTGGTCTTCATCGGCACCGATCTGGACCCGGAGTCCCTACGAGCCGCCCTCGCCGCCTGCCTCATGACAGCCGGCGAGGACCTCCCGCCCGACGACCCGTTCCCCGCGTGGGACACCTACGGCGTGGACGACGTCTGCGTACACGAGGACACGGATCATGCGGATCATGCGGCGCTCGTGACGAACGGCTGAGGCTGCGGACCGCCTCGGCGCCCCTCGAACGCTCGGGTAGCCCTCGGGGTCACCGCTCCGGGGGCAGCGAGACGTACAGACGCGTGCCCTGCGGCCGGAAGCCCACGCGCTCGTAGACGCGCCGGGATCCCTCTCCGGAGTACTCCAGCCAGACCGATCCGGCGCCCTGGCCGAACATCGCCTCGGTCACCGCGGCCGTCACCGCTCCGGCGATGCCGCGGCCGCGGTGGTCGGGGCGGGTGCCGACGCCGGACAGCTCGGCGGTGCCCTCGGCCGGCGGGGAGCAGGACGCCCCTCCGGCACAGCCGCCCCGCGCATCGGCGACACAGCGGACGGCTCCGCCGCTCTCCTGGATGCGGCGGAGCCGGTCCACGCCCTCCGGGGAGGAGGCGAAGGCGCCGCCGAACGCCTCGGACAGCGCGGCGTCGAGCGCGGCGTACTCCGCGTCGGAGGCAGGAGTCCGCACGCGAGGCGCGTCGGCGGACCGGGGAACGGTCAGCCAGTCGGGGGTGCACACGAGGTAGGTGTGCACCGCCTCGGTGGTGAAGCCCGCCGCCCGCAGCGCCGGTTCCACTCCGGGGGCGGCCTCGGGGACGAACTCCAGCCGGGGCAGCAGGCCGCGCTCCCTGAAGGCGCCGATCAGGGCCGCGACATCCCGCTCGCTCGGCTCGGCGCCGGGCAGCGGGGTGGCGTAATTGAGGTAGGGGCTGTCGGTGCCGGGGGTGAAGCCCACGACGAAACCACCGGTCTCGACGGCCGACGGGCGGCGGCGGAGGTGGGTGACGGCAAAGCTCTGGACCTGGGTGTCCATGACGGGTGATGACCTCACGAAGTCTCAAAGGGAGTCGCTGAAGGCCCCGGGGAATCCGGCGGGGGATCCGGGGAGTTCAGGGCACGACCGAGTGGCGATGCGTCAGGCATCGCGTCGTGGGGCCGCCGTGGAGCACGACGTGGCAGGCTGAGGCCGCTCGAACGCGCGGGCTCAGTTCCTACGGCGGCCGCTGGGGGACGCCGAGTTCATTGGCTTTCGTTCCTCACCGTGAAGGCGCCCGCACGGTCGCGGGCCCGGCAGACTCTGCCACGGCCGGCCGGAGCGGGCAAGCCGTTTTCCGACGCGGCCGATCCGCCGCCCGGCCTCCGGGCGGCGGATCGCGGGGTCCGGTACGGATCCCTGTCAGACGAGGTGGGCGCGGGCCACCCAGTGATGGTCGCGGGGCGGGCACAGCCGCTCGGGCGGAGTCGGCAGCCACGCGCAGGAGCCCGCCGCGAGTTCCCGCAACGTGTACGCCTCCGCCTGCCAGCCCCGGTGGCGCAGGAAGCCGCCGAAGTCGTCCAGGCCGAGTTGGAACGCGGATCCCCGGGACTTCATGAAGGCCAGGAACTCCGCGTTGGCCGGATCCGTGAAGTAGTCGGCGTGCGGGGCGTCGATGAGCAGAACGGAACCACTGCTCGACAGCTTCTTCACGTTCTCGATCAGCTCGGTGAAATGTTCGAGCTGCAAGTACGGCAGCAGACCCTCGATGATCCAGACGGTGGGCTGGTCGGAGTCATGGCCGGCGGCTTCCAGGCGCCGCGGCCAGGTGTCCCCGCGCAGGTCCTCGCTGAGCGCGACCCGACGGCAGGTCAACTGGTCCTCGACGGGCGCGAGAAGCAGCTCCTTCGCTTCCAACTGGCCCGGCAGATCGACTTCGAAGAACAGGGTCCCAGGAGGAAGGCCGAGACGCCAGGCACGTGTGTCGCTGCCCGCCGCGAGACAGACCACCTGGGTGATGCCCCCGGCGACGGCCTGGTCGAGCGCGAGGTCGCCGAAACGGCCGCGCACGATCACGGACCCGACCGTGCCCCCGGCGCCGAGCGCCTCCTCCGCCATCCTTCTCGACCGGGGCGTGCTCAGCAGTTCCGCGTGCCGATCCACCAGATACGCGTCGGGGCGGTCGTTCTCCATGGCCCTGATGACCGCGGTGATGAAACTGGTCTCCTTCACGGCCTCGGACTTGTCGTCCCGCCGGGTCGTCTCTGTCACTCTGCACTCCGGTTGTTGAGCCGCACGGTCGGCCGATGACGACGGCCGACGGACAGCGAGGGCCGTGAATTGACCCAGTCCTGATCGAACTTCCCTGTGACCGCGTAGCTGCGGGAGATCTCTTCGAGTTCCTCCTCGCTGAAGATGTCCGACACGTCGGCGAATCCCTGCGGGGCGCGCTCATGAGCCAGGTTGAGCACTCTTTCCGGCCCCATGGAGCGATTGCTCTTCTGAAGATCCGTCATCTGCGGTCGGCGCTCGTCCTCATAAGCGCGCAAGGCGTCGCCCACGGTCGCGTGCGTCGCGAGATGCCGTGCGAGCACGCGACCGTCGATGATGGCCTGCGTCGCCCCATTGGAGCCCGCCGGGTACATCGCGTGGGCGGCGTCGCCGAGAAGCGTCACCTTGTTGAACGTCCACTGCGGGAGAGGATCCCTGTCGATCATCGGATACTGCTGAATGTCCGGCGTGGCGTCGAGGAGAACCGACAGGTCCAGACCAGGAGGGGACCAATGGCCCAACCGGTCCAGAATGGCCTTGCGTTTCTCGGCGGCGTCGTGCGAGGTCCGCAGGCGCTCGTCGTCCTCGCCGCCGGGAAATGCGGCCACCCAGTTGACGAGCGTTCTGTCCGTGGTCTCGTCCCACTCGATGGGATAGAGGACGAGCCGCCTCCGGTCGTCGCCGAGAACGGCCATCGAGCTTCCGGTGAGGAATTTCTCCGACCAGGCGGTTCCTCGGTACAGGGTCATTCCGTTGGTGACCGGCGGGCCCTCGGTGGGATACAGCGTCGCTCTCACGGTCGAGTGAATGCCGTCCGCGCCGATCAGCAGGTCGGTCTCGACGGTCCGCGGGGAACCGCCCTGGTCCGCGAACGTCGCGGTCGTCCTGCCCGGGTCCGTGGTCAGGCCGACGAGACGGGCATCATTGACGACGGCGTCGTTCCCGAGGCGGCGGCGCACCTCGGCCGCCAGGGTCAGGACGAGATGGGAGCGCGATATCGACAACTGGGGCCAGATGTAACCGGCCGAAACTCCGCGATCCTCCCGCCAGACGAGATTGCCGTGCGGGTTGTACATGGCCAATTCACGGGTCCGTACGGCCCGCTCCTCCAGCGCGTCCAGCAGCCCCAGTTCGGCGAGTTCACGTACGGCATTGGGCAAGATATTCAGTCCAAGACCGACCGGCCGGAGCTGACGATCGGCCTCGAAGACGGTGACGTCGTCGAAGCCCGCCTCGTGAAGACTGATCGCCGTGGCGAGTCCACCCACTCCGGACCCAACGATCGTGATGTTCATCGACTGCACATAACCCCTTCGGATCGCACGCGAAAACTCTTTTCCTCACCGCTCCGCCGCTTCATTGCACCGCCGGGCGGCCCATCATCGAGCCGTTCTGCCGGGTGAGGGCGAGGATCTCTTCGAGGAGATCCACGCTGCCTCCGCCACTGCCGAGTTCATAGAGCCGGACCTCTTCGTGGTAGGCGCGGCGCGCCATCACCAGATGCTTTCCGCGGAACGAGGTGAGTGATCTGAGGGCTTCCCGCAGACACTTCGCACTGGACCGCACATGCTCGTTCGCGGACGACGCGCGGGAGTCGTCGAGGGCCTCCGCGATGCGAGAGGTCAGGGACGGCATCCCCGACCACTCGGAATAACGTTCCTGCCAGTCGGGAAGGGTGTGCAGAGCGACTTCGTCGCAGAAGTCCAGGTACCCGCGGCTGCCGCGGTCGGAGGCCCAGAGCAGGACGTCGATGAGGAAGAGGGGGACATGGGCCGCCGCCGGCCCCATGTAGTTCTGGCCCGCTATGTCGATGTCCTCGAAGTACGGTCTGAGCACCTGGGCGAAGAATTCGGGGGTGACCTTCTCCAGTACCCCGCGCATCGCCCGGTCGGCTCCCGTGATGTAGGTGGCGAGGGAGGCCAGCTTCTCGGCGTGGGCGGGACTGCCCAGCTCCTCGCCCTGGAGAGCGCAGCCGACGTCGATGGCGTTGGCCAGATCCGGGATGCAGGTGCGCACCGCGTTGATCAGGTCGCGCTCCATCTGGTGCCCGCTGTAGAGGCGCTCGCGCTCGCCCACCGGATTCCAGCACGTGTAGTGGTACACGGTGTCCCGTGGGATCATCCGGGTGCGCTGCCCGAGGAGTTGGAAGGATCTGGTCGCCCCCGGAATGATGTCGAAGGCGGACACCCCGTGTCTTTTCAGACTCCCGAGATACATGCCGAGGTCACGCATGGCGGCGAGACACTCGGGTGGACTGAGCGCGGCTATGCACTCCTCGGAGGGAAGCGCCTGGCCGAGAATGCAGGCCAGCGCGGCGACGTC
Organism: Streptomyces sp. NPDC032126; assembly: GCF_055580085.1. Taxonomy (NCBI): domain Bacteria; kingdom Bacillati; phylum Actinomycetota; class Actinomycetes; order Kitasatosporales; family Streptomycetaceae; genus Streptomyces; species Streptomyces sp. NPDC032126. The sequence goes on along the minus strand of NZ_JBVIMA010000001.1, from coordinate 1,511,745 downwards.
CGCGGCGTCATTCATTTTGGGCAGCGCCCGGATTTCCTGGTCCAGTCTCAGGGGGTCGAGCTGCCTGACCTTCTCGTTCCGTTCCTCGGAGGTCACATCTAAGTGCGCACTGCAGTGCATATGAACCAACCCTTCCGGCAGGATCCATTACCACGTGACGTCGGAGAAGCAGAGAATGAGCCATCGCACGAAAGGTGAAAGGGCCTACTCCGGGAGCGGAGTGGTGGGGCCGATCGTCCGCCAGCACCAAGGTAGGCCTAATCGGCCAATGGCTTCCTTGGTAGAAGCCGACAAGATTCCCCGTCCGCCCGACCTGAATCCTGACAAGGTGTTTTTCATGACCCGGGACATCCCCGCCCCATTCCCCCAAGGCGCGCCTATCAGTGCAGAGCAGGCCATCGAAATCGTCCGCGCCCGCTACGCCACACCCCGGCTCCCGGACGGCACCGCCGCCGAACTGCACGTCCATGAATTCGACATCGGGTACCTGGTCCACGCGGTTTTCCCACGCCACACCGAGGTGTCCCACCCGAGCCGGCCGGCCCCGCCCGGCGGAGCCAAAGTGGTGGTGTCGAAGGAGACGGGCGCCACGGTCACCGTCCCCAACTACCCGACGGACCAGGCCATCGCCGTTTACCGAAAGACCGTCACCCGCACGACGTGACTGACCGAACAGCGGCCCCTTGGGCCCCAGGGAATGCGGTTTTACGGAATCCGAAATTCCCACCTTGACCGTCACGCACGGTAGGTCCATTCTTGCAGCACGTTGATCCGAATACGGGTTATTTGTCTGCTCTATGCACGTAGGGGCGACTCGCTCATCGGGCCGCACGGGATCATCAGCGCGACGGGGGGCGGGCCCATCCATGTGCAGTGACGTCGGCAGGCGCGTGCCGGGCTTCGACCCGCTCGGCGTCGATCCCGAACGATTCCCCCGGTTACCGCGGCTACCGCGACTGCCCGTGGATCCACGGCTCCCCATCGACCCTCGCCTGCCGAAGGTCCTGCCCAGGAAGACGCTGCCCCCGTGGGCGCGCCCGCGCCGCGTCCCGTGGGACGAGATCGTCGTCTGGCCCTGGCCCTGGTCCGGCATCGTCCTCAGCCGCTTCGAGCTGACCGTCCCCATCGCCCCCGGGGGCACCCCGACCGACGCCGATGTCTTCGAGAGCCCGGACGGCACCGTCCGTATGGCACTCCCCCGCTACGCGCTCGTCTTCGAGCGCTTCGGCGCCGTCGACGAGCCGCGTATCGCCCTCGGCGCCCGCGACGGTGTCGACACCCTCCTCGTCACCCTGACCCGTACCGCCTCCCCCGCCGACGGCCCCGCCATCGGCCAACTGCCGCACACCCTGGCGGTGTCGATGAAGTACCGGCTGCCCGTCCTCGAAGGCGGAGAGGTCGTCCACGAGCTGGCCTTCCCCACCGTCATCCCGAACGGCGCGACGGTGACCGCCGAGATGCCCCTCGCCGCACCCGGACTGCGCGAGCAGGTGCTCGCCGCCCTGTCGTCGCTGAGCGCGAGCGTGTCGCTGACCGTCGGCCGCGGCATCACCGTCGGCGTGCCCACGGGAACAGCGACCCCCGCCGGACTGCCCGGTTACGAGCAGCAGTCACTGCGGCTGGACTGGGCCGCTCCGCCGACCCCGCTGGTGATCTCGCCGGCCCAGCGCGACCGGCTCGGCGGCGGGGACGCCGGCGTCGCCCCGATGAGGCGGCTGCGGATCCCCTACGAGGGGCACGGTCACTCGTACTGGCAGGACCCGGTGTGGCCGCAGCGCTTCTTCTTCGTACCCGACCGCTTCCGGCTGGCCCGCTCCGCCTCCGGACCGGCGCTGCGGGTGCGCGCCGCCGACGCGGACACCGAGGAGGACATCCAGGTCACCCTGGAGTTCCTCGCCCGAGCGGTGACCGACCCGCGCCGGCTGGAGAGCGCCCGGCCGACGCTGGAGGAGCAGGCCCGGGCGCGCGGCGCGAGCGCACCGATCGAGGTGAGCGTCCTGCCCGAGGCGCAACCGGTGCTCCGCCTCGCCCTCCCGCGCGACGGCGCCCCGTCCACGGCCCTCACCGACCGGCCCGGCGCGCTGATCGACCTGGAGTTCGGGCTGACCCACGCCGAGACGCTGAGGCTGGACGACTTCCGACTCGTCTACGAGGCCCTGTTCGGCGCCTCGCTCAGTCTGCTGCGCGGCGAGATCCGGATCGGCGCGGGCGGCGACCAGGCCGAGGACCTGCCCCTGGAACTGCGGCTGGAGACCATGGTGGGCGATGTCCTCGCCCTCGCCCTGACCGAGGTGAAGCCGGACCGGATCGCCGCCACCCTCACCAACGCCGCCGAGAGCCCGGCCCGCGTCGACCGGCTCTCCGCGACCGCGCTGCTCGGCGACCGCGAAGTGCCGCTGCGCCTCGACGGCCTCCCGCCCGCGCACCGGCTCGCGCCGGGCGAGCGTCTGGACATCGCCCTGGTGCCCGCCGAGACCCTCCCCGCGGCCGGACCGGACCGGATCGTGCTCGACCAGAGCGGAGTGGTCAGCGAGCCGGACCGACAGGCCGTCTGGGAGCGCGTCTTCGACCGCACGGCGAACCCTCACCTCACCCAGGTGGTCCACGTGGAGGCGCTGCCCGCCCAGTTCACCGGCCCGGACCGGCCGGACGACCGGGTGGTGGCCTTCGTCGTGGTCGTCGAGAACGGCGGCACGGTACGGCTCACCGAGGCCGAGCCGACGGCGAGCACCACCATCCGGCTGCCGATCCAGCCGATCCTGACGGGTGCTCCGGTTCCGCCGCTGCGCTACCGGACCGAGACCTGGTGGCAGTCCGGCGGCGTCGGGGAGAGCGCCTGGCGGGTGACGCCCGGGACGATCCTGCTGCCCGTCAGGACGGCGCCGCAGCCATGACGAGCCTCGCCGGACTGCCGGACCTGGGCCGACCGCTGTCCGCCCTCCCCGGGGACGTGTACCAGGCGTACGACCGCCCCGGTCTCGGGGTGGCCCTGCCGTCCGTGCTCGACCTGGCCCGCCAGGACGACGGCACGGCGGCGCTGCTCGTCACCCTGCTGCGGGAAGGGCCCACCCCCGTCAGCCGGTTCGAGGCCGGATTCGCCCTCGACACCCCGCTGACGCCGGCCGGTGAGGCAGCCGCTACGCGCGGGCTGCCCCTGCTGCTGGCGGCGGCCGAACCGCTGGGCGGCGTCCTCGTGGTCACGGCCCGGTTCCGTCCCCCGGGCCGTACGCCGATCCCGCCCCTGGTCCTCGGACCGGAGGAGCTGACGACGGCCCGGGTCGTCGCGGAACTGCCGGCCGACGAGGCGACGCTCGCCGCCGACCTCGTACGCGAGGCGGTCCTGCCGGTGGAGGCGGCCCTGCGGCTCACGTTCCGGGCCGTGGCCCCGACCGTGCCGGCCACGGCGACCGTCGATCCGCCGGCGCTGCTGGCCGCGCTGGCCCACCGCTTCGGCGCCACCGCGGTCCTCTCCTTCGACCGGCTCACCGCCGCCCTCGACGAGATCGTCTTCGGCGCCCCGACGGACCCCGCCCGGGCGCTGGCCCTCGGGCTGCGGCTGCGCGCCGTCGTGTCCGAGCCCGAGCAGGTCGCCGAGCCCCTGCACCGGCTGCTCGCCGAGGTGCCCGCGGGGACGCGCACCCTCGATCTGGCCGAGCCGGAGCCGGTCGTCGTGGAGCGGATCCTCACCCTCGCCCCGGACGCGGCGGAGCGCGCGTTCGCCGGGAGCGACCCCCAGCGGTATGTGCGCCTGGTCGACGCGCCGGGCGTGCCCACGGGCCGGACCAGGGTGACGTTCGCCGCCAACCTGCCCGCTCCCGTCGCCGGTCTGGCCGCCCTCTTCGCCGACCTGCGGGTCCCCGCGTCACCCGTACGCCCGCAGGAGGTCACCGTGAGCGTCGCGCTGACCGCGCCCGCCGGGGTGGCCGACGCCCGGATCGCCCTCGCGCCCGGCGAACGCCTGCGGGGCGAGGTGCGGCTGCGCGCCGTCCTGGAGGGAGCCGGTGAGGTGGAGGGACCCTGGCGGCCCGCCGACACCACCCTGCTGCTGCTTCCTCCCGAGGCGTTCCCCACCCCGCTGGCCGTGGTCCGCGCGACCCCGGCGCTGACCGCGCTCGCCGTCGCCGAGGTGCGCACCGCGCGGGGCGACGTGGTCGGCCGGGTCGACGCGGGCCGTCCGGTGCTCGCCGTGCCGATCACCGGGGACGCCCCGCCCACCGGAGTGACCGTCAGGCCGCTCGGCCCCGGCAGCCCCGTCGAACTGCCCCTGGACGGACGGCGGATCGACCTGGACCCGGCCGTCCTGCCCGGCTTCGGGGCGCACCGCGCCCGGCTGCGGCACGCGCCGGCCGGCGGCCCGCTCGTCGTGGAGTGGCGGGCCGAGGGCGACCCCGGAGCGGAGCCGCGGTCGGTGCGGCTGAGCGCGGACCGGCCGCAGACGGACATCGGCTGGATCGCCACCTCGCCCTTCCAACCGGGACTCGTCTGGCGGACCGTGCCCGGCGACTGGTCCGACCCGGTGCCGCCCGGGGAGCGCCTGGTCGTCGACGTGGACCCGTCGGTCACCGTCGACGGAGTCGAGCTGCGGCCCGACCCGGGGCGGCCCGGCACCTGGACCTACCTGCCACCCGGCCCCTTCCTGAACGGCCCGGACGCGATCGGCCTCATCGAGGCGGGGCCAGTCGCGTTCCTCCAGCTGACCAGCCGTATCGATGTGCCGGACGAGCGGCGGGCCGCGCTGCTGTCCGCGCTCGGCCGGGACGCGGCCGAGGTGCGGCCGGTCGACGTCCGGGTCACCCGGGTCGCCGTGGAGACGAGGGCCCCGGACGGCGGCTGGACGGCCGTGGCCGAGGGCACCAGCTCGGGCATCCCGCCGTGGATCACCGCCCTGTCCGCCTCCCTCACCGCCGATCAGGGCGGCGCCGCCCGCGACGCGCTGAAGGGCGTCGCCGGGCGTATGCGCCTGGTCGCCGAACTGACCGCCGCCGGACGCCCTGTGACGCGCATCCGGGACGTCACCGACCTCATCACGCCGCCCGACCACTGAGGAGACCACCATGCTGCAGTTCCTCGGGGCGCTGGATCTGCCCGACGCCACCGTGTACCTGGACGACGCCGACGAGCTGCTGGGGTACGTCCTGCCGAAGAACGTGGTGCTGCGCCGGGACGCCGGCAACAAGGCGATGTTCAGCCTGCTCAAGTACCGCACCCTCAACCCGCTGCCCAACGGCGACTTCGGCGCCGGGCTGGTGTTCATGGACGTCGAGCTGTCGCTCACCACCGTCCAGGAACAGGCCGTCCGGGCACGGCTGGCGGAGCTGGTGACCGCGCGCCGCGGCCAGGGCGCGCCGCCGGTCTCCCCGGAGCAGATCGCGCTGGCCAAGCCGCCGGTCACCAAGGCGGCCGTCACCGTCGACATCCTGGCGGCCGGCGACACCCTGGTGCAGCGGATCAACCACGCCGGCACCCCGTCGATGTACGGCAACAACGTCGTCGCGATCTCGGGGGAGCTGACCCAGCTCGGCGTGGCCGTGTTCGAGGCGGCGATGAGCGGCCAGGGCGCCGGCGGTGTACGCGTCGAGTACGCACTGCACTTCGCCGGCCGGGTGCCGCCGGTCACGATCACCGGCAGGTGGAACGCGACCAAGTTCTACGGCTTCGTGCAGGACGTCGACTTCAATGAACGCTGGTACCACGAAGGCGACTTCAGCGAGCGGATCTCCGAGATCTTCATCAACTCCGAGTCCCGCCACATCCATACGGACGCGGGCACCCTGGAGACGGCCGATCCCGACGTCGCCAAGATGCTGACCACGCTGGAGACGGCGGTGGGCCAGCAGCTGGACGACGCCGTGAAGCGGAATCTGCTGGAGACGATCCCGCCGGCGAACCGCGACTTCTCCACGATCCATGACAAGGACATCGAGAACATCCGCCGGGAGGCGACCACCCACAAGATCAGCGATGTGTCGGTCGACGTCACCCACAACCAGGTCCTCGGCATCGAGGTGCACCCGCAGAGCAACATGGCGTCCCTGACCAGCCAGGGCTTCAAGTGGGTGGAGTACGCGCACGAGGTGGACACCGACCAGGCGTTCTTCCGCCGGCTCGATCTGCGGCTCAGGGTGAACGCCGACTTCGAACACCTGCCGATCCACAGCGTGGAGGTGAAGATCGACTATCCGCCGCACACCGCGTCCCACGGCATCGAGACGTTCATCTTCCGCACGGCCGACGACACCGCCAGGTTCACCGCCTTCACCGACGGCGGACCGACCGACTTCACGTACCAGTACGTGGTCAACTACATCGGTGACGCCCGCCGGTTCACCTCGCGGCCGAAGACCGACAACACCACCGAGCTGACCATCGACGTCGACGAACTCGGGCTGTGGCTGGTCGACATCGAGATCGGCGACATGAACTTCGACCAGGTGTCCCGGGCTGTGCTGACCCTGGAGCACCCGCCCGTCAACGGCACCCCCCTGATCGCCCGGTTCCAGATCGACCAGCACACCACGAAGCTCTCCGTCCAGGAACCGCTGCTCGAACCGGTCCGGCCCTACAGCGGATCGATCAAGTACTTCATGAAGGACGGCCGGGAGTTCCTCAAGTCCCTCAAGGACCTGACCGGCCGGCGTTTCTACGTGGACGACCCGTTCTCCGCCAACAGGGAGGTACGGGTGCGCACCCGCGGCGACTTCGACCACCTGGTGGAGAGCATCTTCCTGGAGCTGGCCTACGAGGACCCGGACAACGACGGCTACCGGCAGACCACCTCGATCACGCTGTCGAAGGACAAGCGTTTCCTGGACTGGAAGTTCCCGGTGATCGACGAGCGCAAGGGCAAGGTGACCTGGCGGGCCGTCACCACCTACTTCGGAAACGAGGAGGGGGAGGACTCGGACGAGCAGACCCTGATCGGCTCACTGCTGCTGCTCGGGCCGGCCTCCGACACCCTCACCGTCACCGTCATCCCCGACCTGGTCGACTGGTCCACCTACAAGCTCGTCGACCTCACCCTCCACTACACCGACCCCGGCCACCACATCGACGACACGAAGGACCTCGTCTTCCGCAAGGGCGACCCGGAGAAGACGTACGAGAGGTTCATCCGGGACCGGGAGAAGAGGCAGTACGCCTGGACCGCCCGTTTCTTCCCCCTGGCCGGCGGGCGCCCGACGACGGTCGAGGGAGTCGGCACCGACGAGGTCCTGGTCCTCACCGATACCGTCTGAGGAGGACCCGATGCTCCAGGAGAAACCGCCCTACTACCGGATCGACGACAAGCTGATCCTGGGCGACCACGCCGACCCGCGGCAGTTCTACTGCATGCCGCTGGCCCCGCGGTTCGTCACCCGGACGGACGGCGCGCTCGACGTACCGGCGTTCCAGCTCGTCAAGTTCCGCTCCGAGAGCCGCAGTGGCGGCCTCGCCGACTTCGACGTGCACCTCGGCATGACGGCGGAGGAACTGGCCGAGGTGAGCGCCGCGTTGAAGTCGCTGGCCGGGCTCGCGCAGACACCCCTGCTGGCCCCGCTGCCGGTCGTGGACGGATCCGTCTCGCTGATGCTGTTCGGCCGCGCCGACGCCGACGGCGGCGCCGGCTTCGTCCGCACCGCCCGGCACCCGGCCAAACCCTCGCTGTACGGCGACAACCGGGCCGCGTTCTCGGTGGAGCTCGACGAGCGCGGCACCACCGTCCTCGACCGGGCGATACGCGGCGAACTCTCCCCCATCGGGATCGTCTACAGCCTCGACTACCTGGCGCTGCGCCCGGCCTACCACGTACGGCTGTCCATCGACTGGAACCGGGTGCAGGAGATCCTCGACGAGTCGTTCGGCCACGAGGGCATGTTCGACTCGCTCCAGATCCAGAACGTGATGGAGCGGCTGGAGGAGCGGCGCGCGATCGTCTACGAGGTGGACACGTTCGTCCCGGAGGACGACGACACCGGCACGTTCGCCCAGCGCCGCGACGCGGCCGCCGCACGCGCCCGCGACGTGATCACCGACGCGTTCTTCGAGTGCTCCCTCGACCCGCTGCGCCGGCCGCCCGACGGCTGGGACCGGGCCCACGACGTCATCACCTCGTTCGCCCCGAACCGGACCACCCCGGCCGGGGTGTTCACGTACAAGAGGACCCACTACGCGCGGGTGGACCGCAAGCGCCTCGACGTCGACCTGTCGGAGCGGACCACGGTCCGCCGCACGATCTATCCGCAGGGTCATCTCGACGGCCTGTTCCGGGTGTTCGGCGCCGGACTCGACCCCCACCGGCTGATCGTCGAGGTCGACGCCGACGACCCGTGGTTCAAGCGGCGCCGCCTCAAGGTCCTCTCCCAGGCTGACTTCACCCGTGATCCGGTGCGCTCGATCACCGCGGCCCTGACGTACGGCGGCACCGTCCAGACCGTGCGCCTGGACCCGCAGCACCTGGACGGCGAGGCGACCTGGCCGTCCGACGTGCGGGACGGGGTGATGATCCAGCCGGTGGACCTCACCTACACCGTGGACCTGTCGCCGGCGGAGGGCGGTGAACGGCCCGGCACACTCGTGTCCGAGCCGGTGAAGGTCCTCGGCGAGGTCACGGCCGTCGAACCGCGCGAGCTGTTCGGCCTGGAGACGATCCCCCTGCTCACCCGCCCCGGCTTCCCCTTCGACCGCTACCCGCGCGTCGACGTACGCCTGCGCTACGACGACCCCGCCCACCGCGTCCGCCAGGACGACCTGATCCGGCTGACCGCCGAGCGGCCCGAGGCCACCTGGCGGCGTTTCCTCGTGGGCGAACCCGCCGGGCCGGTGTTCGTCGAGATCACCTACCGGGGAGCGGACCGGCGGGACCACGTCCTGCCGTCCACGCCGCTCGCCGCACCCCAGGTCGACGTGGGCGACCCGTTCCCCCAGCGGCTGCGCGTGGACGTGATCGCGGCACTGGACTTCCACCAGGTCGACAAGGCGTGGGTGGACCTCTCCTACGAGGACCCGGCGCACGGCATCCACATCGAGGAGACCGTCGAGCTCACCGAGGACGCCAGGGCCCGGCCGTTCCTCGTGGACTTGGTCGACCGGCGGGCCGCGCTGGTCCGATACCGGGTCACCCTGCTGATGCGCGACTCCACCGTGTTCGAGGGACCGTGGTCGACGACACTGCGTCCACGCGTCCTCGTCCGGGCCGACCTGCGCGGCCATCGCTCGGTGACGCTGCGCTCCCCCGCGGACTTCACGACGAAGGGCCTGGAGCGCATCCACATCGAGGCGCGCGCGGAGGATCCGCTCGCCGGGCTGTCGTTCGCCGACTCCTTCGACTTCACCGCCGCCGGCACGAGCGGAGTGTTCGAGTTCGACTTCGTCGACCCGGCCCGCGACTCCTACGAGCTGAGGGTGCGGCGGTTCTTCGGCAACGGCATGTCCACCGAGCAGGACTGGCTCCGCTACGACGACGACACGGTCACCGTCCCCGCGACCACCTGACCCTCGGGAGGAACCATGCTGCAACTCGGCTCCGACACCTTCGAGGTGGACGGCGTCCAGGTGTACCGGGACGCCTTCGACCCCGCCCAGTTCTGGTACCTGGCCACCCAGGTCCGCCTGGGCACGCGCCCGGACGGGGCACCGGCGTTCACGTTCATCCGCTACCGGCCGAACGTCAACGACGCGGGCGTCAGCGGCGGCGGGTTCCTCATGTTCGCGTCCGTGGTCGCGCTGCCCGCGCCCACCCGCGCGAAGATCCTCGCCCGCGCGGCGGGGCTGACCCATGGCGACGATCCGAAACTGGCACCGGCGCCGCTGGACACCGGCACCGTGCGGTGCGTCGCGCTGAACCTGTCGGGCTCCGGGCAGGTGGCGGCGACCGAGCCACCGCCCGGCGCGTTCGTCCCGGTCACCACGATCCTCGGGGCGACCACACCGTCCCTGGTGGGCGACGAGACCGCCATCTTCTCGCTGTCGCTGTCCCAGGAGGGCGCGGTCATCCTCGGCCAGGCCTTCGAGAAGGGCACCGCGCCCGTCGGGGTGATCTACGACCTCTGGTACTCGGCGCTGACCCCCGACCTGCATGTGGAGATCACCGCCGACCTCCAGCGGGTCTACACGCACTTCTCGGCCGCGGTGGACGCGCAGATCTACTGGCTGCGGGCGGGGATCGACGCCGGGTTCGAGAAGCTGGTCGAGGACCGCGCGATACGCATCGAGGTCATCGACTTCGACAACGCCGAGGACCGCCAGGAGAAGGAGAAGTGGGCCCTCGACTTCTTCAAGAACGACCTGCTGGCCAAGTGGTTCGAACCGTCCCTGAATCTGGGGCAGTTGAAGGGCGCGAATCCGCCGGAGGGGCTGGACGCGGTCCTCGATCGGTTGAAGAAGCTGCGAGGGGGTGGGGCGGGGGGCGGTGCTTCTGGGGGCGGTGCTCCGGCGGGGGGCGCTGGTGGCTCAGGGGGTGCGGGGAAGCCGGGCGGTGCGGACGGTGCTGGGGGTGCCGGCGGGGCGCCCGGGGGAAGCGGGGCTTCCGGGGCGCTGCCCGCCGCCGCGCTGATCACCCTCGCGACCGAGCCCGGCCCGCTCCCCACCGGATACGCACTCGCCCTCGTTCCCGGAGCCACCGGCACCACCGAGACACTGCGGGTGCAGGGTCCGGCCGGGGCCGTGATCACCGTGGACGGTCTGCCCCGCCCCGCCGACGCCTCCGGCAGGGTCACGGTCGAGGTGCAGCCGGGCAGCATCCATCCGGTCACCGTCAACTGGCCCGCGCCACCCCCGGTGACCGAGACGTTCAAGCTGCTGTTCACCTTCGATCAGCCGCACGGACAGGGCTTCTCCGCCACCCCCGGCAACCCGGTCTACGGCTCGTATCTCCTCGACTCCCCGCTCCCCCCGGACCCGCGGTTCACCCAGAGCGCGGCACCCGGCCACAGCCCGCCCCCCGGCGGGGCAGCGGCCCTGCACGCCTGGCTGGACCGGCTGGCCGAGCCGAAGCAGGTGACGATCACCGCGCACGCCAGCTTCGAGGGCAGGACCGAGCCCGACATCGTGGCGCTCAACCAGCGGCTGTCCGAGCGCCGGCTGGCCGTGGCCCGGGGCATCGTCGCCAACCGGGCCACCATCACCTCGGCGCAGGCGACCGGGTTCAGCCGGGCGCGGGCCGAGGGCGCGGTCAAACCGGAGGACGAACGCGCGAACGACCGGGTCACCGAGATCACCGGATCGGTGGCCGCGCCGGGCCGGGCCGTCGCCCTCCAGGCGACCCTGTCCCGCCCCGCCCGCCCGGTCACCCCCGCACCCGACCCGAAGCCCACGCCCACGGGCACACCCGCACCGGCCCCGGATTCCGACCAGGGCACCGGCACCGGTTCCGCCACCTCCACCCCCGCCCTGGTCTCCTTCCGGCTGAAGTTCGTCCACCAGGAGGAGCTCAGGACGCTGAAGCTGGTCTACGACCGCAAGAAGGCCGTCCAGCGGACGTATGCCCCACAGGGCTTCCTCGGGCTGCTGCTCGACCAACTGCCCGACAAGAGCAAGCACTTGATCGACGTCGATCTGGACGATCCGTTCTTCCGCAGGCTCAGCGTGGACGTCGTCTCCCCCACCGACTTCCAGCGGATCGGCCTGTTCTCCACCGACGTGGCCATCGACTACGGCGATCCGGCCCACGCGGCGGCCCACCGTCACCAGGAGTTCCGTCTCACGGGGGCGGACCCCGGCCCGAGACGCTTCGACGCCTTCCTCAACTCCGCCCACGAGCTGGACTTCCGGGTCGGGGTGCAGCACCACTTCGACGCCAACTCCGACTGGATCGGCGAGAAACTCACCTACGAGCTGCCGGAACGCCGCAGCACCGACCGTACGCTCAGCGTGGATCCGGGCGAGGACCTGGGCTTCCTGACCGTACAGGTCTTCCCGGGCCGGATCGACGCGGGCATCGTGGAGGCGATCGACGTGCGGCTCGACTACGACGACGGGTCCACTTTCCGGCGCGCCGACACCTTCAGGATGGTGCCCGGCGGCGACACCCGGCTGTGGCGGCTCCGGCTGAGCGACCCGACGCACCGCGCCTGGACCGCCCGACTGACCCACCGTCTCAGGAACGGCACCACCCGGACCGGCGAGCCGTTCACCGGCGAGACCTCGTTCCTGCCGGTGGACGACCCGTTCACCGACGCGTTGGACATCCGTGCCGTGCCGATGTTCGGCGCGGGCGAGATCCGGGTCGCGTTCCTCGACGTCGAGTACCACGATCCGGCGCACTCCTACGACCGGTTGGAGCGGCTGGAGATCCCGGGCACCGCGACGGAGCCGGTCCGTTTGCGCATCGCCCTGCTCGACGCCGCGCCGCGCACCTTCCGGCACCAGGTCACCCTGGTCACCACCGACGGCCGGCTGGTCCAGCGGGAGCCGGTGGACGGGGAGACCACCATCATCGGCATCGGCCTGCCATGACACCGGACGCCCGCCTCCGCGACCGTGTCGAGGCACTGCTGGCTCCCCTGAACGCCCACCCACCCGGACCGGGCCGGACGGCCGTCGCACCGGCCGTCCGGCTCCCCGTGCAGCTCGACGCGGCGCTGGCCCGGCTGGAGGCGAGCGTCTGGCCGGAGGTGGTCGCCTCCTGGAGCCGGCTCACCCCGTCCGGTTTCCCGCTCGAAGTGACGGTGCTGCCGGACGGTTCATGGCAGTGGACCGCCGAGGTCGCCGGCCCGGAACTGCCGGAGGCCGCCCGGCTGCCCCGCGTACTCGCCCTGCTCGACGAGGCGGGCCGACCGGTCGCCCCGGCCACCCGCCGAGCCCTCCTGACCGGACAGGCCGGCCGGGAGCTGCGCTTCGGCGCGTGGCTCGGCGGCCGAGGCCACCTGCTCAAGCTCTACGCCGAAGTCGGCGCGGACCCGCCCGAGTCATCGCTCGTCGGCCGACTGGGCGGCCTGGTACTGCCCGACCCGGTGTCCGCCGCCCTGAGCCGACTGCCGTACGGCACGCTGCCCCGGATGTACGGCGTGACGCCGGGCCGGGGGACGTCGGAGCTGTATCTCCGGCTGCCGGACATCGAGCCCGTCGACCTGCTGCCCTTCCTCCACACCACCGGACACGCGCGCTTCCTGGACGCGCTGCGGGACGGCCTGCCGGACGGGCTGCGCCGGCTGTCGGGCCGCCGGCTGGGCCTGAGCCTCACCTGGACCACCGACGGCGTGACCGTACCGGCCCTGTTCGTCTCCGCACGCACCCTGTTCCCGGCCCACCCGGCGGGGTTGCTACGGCTGGCCCCACAACTCACGCTTCTAGCTGCGGAGTTCGGAGGATGGCATCCCTGCGGTGTCACCCTGACACCGGGTCCCTCGCGCGCCGCCCCGCTGATCGCGGTGGGACTCTGCCCGTCCCGGTGCTGAGTGGCCCCGCCGTAGCAGACGGTTCCCGCTTCAGTCCCCGACGAACACGAGGTGACCGCCGGGGGTTTGCGCGCATTCCCGCGGAGTGCGGCTTCCGCCTCCTGCTCGTTGAATGTCGTGTCCCGGTAGGGGTCGACCGTCGTGAGCCTGCCCGGCGCGTCGGCGGGAAGGCCCGCGAGGACCCGCGCCAGCGCCTCGCCGTGCGCGTGGGACTCACGGATCAGAGTCGGCTTGCGCTTCGAGCGTCGCTTGGGCCAGTACGGGCGCCCGTCGTGCAGTTGGAGGTCGATTCCCATGACACAAGTCTCCCGTGCCCGCTCGGCGTCGCGGATGAACGCGCTGCCGCGGTGGACCCGATGGTTTGCGATCTTCCCGATTCGGCGCGACGCTGGCGTCACCACCCTCGTAACGCCGGAGGCGACATGCCGAGTGACTTCGGAGCGGACGACGGCGGACTTCCCCCGGGCGGCGCCCCCGAGCAGCAGCCCTGTTTCGCCGGACCGTGTCCCGCGTGCAGCGAGGACCGCCAGGTCTCGTCCCCCTGCGTTGCCCTGCTGGGGCACGACGGTTACCACCAGTGCCCCCAGGGGGACTACTGGGAGCAGGCGGCACCGGATGCGACACCCGAACGCAAGTACTGCGGCGGGCCGTGTCCCGAGCCGGCCTGCGGCAAGACATGCACCCGCGCGTTCATCCACGAACCTCCCCACATGTGCCCGCTGGGCCACACGTGGTAGCGCACAACACAAAGGCAAGGAGTCTCGGTCACGCACTCCTTGCCACTCTCAACGTATAGCGCACTGGGGGGCTTGCGGCAAGGCCCCCGTCGTACCGCAGAATCGCCGCCTCAGGCACGAATCCGCGGACAGGGGAGTCACTCAGTGCGGGTGTTGTTGTCGACCTACGGGTCGCGGGGGGACGTCCAGCCGATGGCGGGACTCGCGGTGGCCCTTCGGGCACTTGGCGCCGACGTACGGGTGTGCGCGCCGTCGGACGAGGAGTTCGCGAAGCTGCTGGCCGACATCGGCGTGGAACTGGTCCCCGCCGCCGATCCGGTGCGCGCGATGGTGACCGGTACGACGCCGCTGCCGCCGGAGGGCCTGCCCCGGCGCGCGGCCGCGATGCTCGCCGCGCAGTACGAGACGGTCGCCGCGGCGGCCGAGGACTGTGACGCGGTGGTGGCGACCGGCCTCTTCCCCGCCGCGGCCGGCGCACGGCTGGCGGCCGAGACACGGGGCCTGCCCTATGTCTTCGTGGCGTTCTTCCCGTCCTACCTGCCGTCGCCGTACCACCCGCCGCTCGCCCGGCCGGGCCAGACGTTCCCCCCGGGCGTGACCGACAACCGGGTGCTGCACGACCTGGACGTGACGTTCATGAACGAGGCGTTCGGCCCGGGGCTCGCCCGCCGGCGGACGGCGCTCGGCCTGCCCCCGGTGGACGACTTCCGCGCCTACGTCCTCACCGACCGGCCGTGGCTGGCGGCGGACCCGGTCCTCGGGCCATGGCAGCGGCCGGCCGATCTCGACGTCGTACAGACCGGGGCGTGGATCCTGCCGGACGAACGCGCGTTGCCCGCCGACCTCCAGGCGTTCCTGGAGGCCGGTGAGCCGCCCGTGTACGTGGGCTTCGGCAGCATGGCCCTGCACGGCTCGGGCGACATGGCCAGGGCGGCCGTGGAGGCGGTGCGCGCGCGGGGCCGCCGCGTGGTCGTGGGGCGTGGCTGGGCGGACCTGGGGGCGGCCGGTGACCAGGACGGCTGCTTCGCCGTCGGCGAGGCGAACCATCAGGCGCTGTTCCGCCGGGTGGCCGCCGTCGTGCACCACGGCGGCGCCGGCACCACGACGACGGCCGCGCTGGCGGGTGTGCCCCAGGTGGTGGTGCCGCAGATGGCGGACCAGCCGTACTGGGCGGCCCGGGTGGCCGAGCTGGGCATCGGCGCCGCGTCCGACGGACCGGCCCCCGGCCCCGCGTCCCTGTCGACGGCGCTCGACACGGCCTTGTCGGCCCAGACACGCGCCCGTGCGGCGGCCGTGGCGGACACGATGCGCACCGACGGGGCGGCGGTGGCCGCACGCCTGCTGCTCGACCGCATCGCCGGAGCCGACACACCGCATCCCTCATCGCCCTGAACCGACGACCGACCACCGACCACCGACCCGGCAACGCCACCTCACCGGCCCCCACACACAGACCCCGTAATCCCACCCCACCGGTCCCCATACACTGACCTGCACCCCACCGGCCCCCAGCCGACCCCGACCGGCAAACCCGTCTCGCGGCCGCGCGCGGAGCCTCATCCCGGAGCTGATCACGTGAATTCGCGCACCACCAGTGCGTTCGCCCTTCCCGACCGTCTCTCCCCCAAGGCCGATCCGGCGCTGATCGGGGGCGACGAGGCGCACTTCGCGGCGCTCGCGGAGTGCCTGGAGCGGTCGGTCGCCGAGCTGACCGCCCAGCTCGAAGCCGCCCGCAAGGCGCCCGGCGGCATCGGCCGGCAGGCGCTGGACCGGGACCTGGAGATCCACCGGCTGACCGCTCGCCTGCGCACCCTGCGCCG
This sequence comes from Streptomyces sp. NPDC032126, assembly GCF_055580085.1. NCBI lineage: Bacteria > Bacillati > Actinomycetota > Actinomycetes > Kitasatosporales > Streptomycetaceae > Streptomyces > Streptomyces sp. NPDC032126. The sequence continues at coordinate 1,495,815 of NZ_JBVIMA010000001.1, read as the reverse complement.
CTACGGCCTGGACCTGTGCCTCGGGCGCATGGTGGGCGCCGACGACCCCGAGCCCGTCTACGTCGGTCGGCTCGGCCTGACGGACGGCGAGGGCCGCCGGCTGCTGGTCGACTGGCGCTCCCCGGCGGCCGAACCGTTCTTCGCGGCCACCCACGCCCACCCGATGGGCCTGGCGAGCCGCCGCAGATACCGCTGGACCGGCGGCCGGATCGGCGACTACTGGGACGAGGTGTTCACCCCGGACGGCCTGGTCGGGCATGCCGCGCTCGACGACCAGTCGGCGTTCATCGCAAGCCTGGGCAGCGACCGTTCGCCCCGGATGCGGGACGTGCTCGGCACCATCCAGGCCGACCAGGACGCCATCATCCGCGCGGAGTCCCGGGGCGCCCTCGTCGTCGACGGCGGCCCCGGCACCGGGAAGACGGTCGTGGCCCTGCACCGCTCGGCCTACCTCCTGCACGCCGACCCCCGTCTCGGTCACCGGCGCGGCGGCGTGCTGTTCGTCGGTCCGCACCGGCCGTATCTGACGTATGTCTCGGACGTTCTGCCGAGCCTCGGCGAGGAGGGGGTGCAGACCTGCGTCCTGAGGGATCTCGTCGCCGAGGGAGCGACCGCGCAGGCCGAGACCGACCCGGAGGTGGCCCGCCTGAAGTCGTCCGTGGGGCTGGTGCGGGCGATCGAGAAGGCCGTCAGGTTCTACGAGGAGCCGCCCACCGAGGGGATGATCGTGACGACCCCCTGGTCGGACATCCCGCTCGGCGCCGCCGACTGGGCCGAGGCGTTCGACGCGGCGGAAGGCGCGCCGCACAACGAGGCGCGCGGCCAGGTCTGGGAGGAGCTGCTCACGATCCTGGTGGACCGGCACGACGGCGACGCCCCGGAGAACCTGCTCCGCAAGTGGCTGCGCCAGCACCGGGAGTTGCTCACCGCCTTCAACCGGGCCTGGCCGCTGCTCGAAGCGGCCGATGTCGTCGGCGACCTGTGGTCCGTACCCGCCTATCTGCGGATGTGCGCCCCCTGGCTCGGCCCGGACGACGTCCGCAGGCTGCAGCGCGCGGAGCCGCAGCGCTGGACGGTGTCCGATCTGCCGATCCTGGACGCGGCCCGGCAGCGGCTCGGCGACCCGGAGGCGGCGCGCCGCAAGAGCCGGCACGACGCCACGGTCGCCGCCGAACGCGAGCGCATGACCAAGGTCGTGGACGATCTGATCGCGGTCGCGGACGACGAGTACGGCATGGGCCTGGTGACCATGCTGCGCGGCGAGGACTTCCAGGACGCGCTGGTCGACGAGACCGCGTTGCCGAGCGCGGACCCGGACCGGCTCGCCGGCCCGTTCGCGCACATCGTGGTGGACGAGGCGCAGGAACTGACCGACGCGGAGTGGCAGATGCTGCTGCTGCGGTGTCCGTCCCGGAGCTTCACCATCGTCGGGGACCGTGCCCAGGCCAGGCACGGTTTCACGGAGTCGTGGCGGGAGCGGCTGGAGCGGGTCGGGTTCGACCGGATCGAGCTGGCCTCGCTGAGCGTCAACTACCGGACGCCGGAGGAGATCATGGCGGCGGCCGAGCCGGTCATCCGGGCGGCCCTGCCGGACGCGAACGTGCCGGCGTCCATCCGCAGCGGCGGCGTCCCCGTGGTCCACGGGCCGGTCTCCGATCTGGCCTCGGTCCTCGACGGCTGGCTCGCCGCGCATCCCGAGGGGACGGCGTGCGTGATCGGCGATCCCGCGTTCCGGTCGACGTCCCGGGTACGGTCCCTGCCCCCGGAGCTGTCGAAGGGCCTCGAATTCGATCTGGTCGTCCTGGTGGATCCGGAGAGGTTCGGCGAGGGGGTCACGGGGGCGGTCGACCGCTATGTGGCGATGACCCGGGCGACCCAGCAGCTCGTCGTCCTCACCCGTTCCTGACCTGCCCGCACCGACGCGCGTCGGCGGCCCGGGGATGGTCATCCGCCGCCGGGCAGGCGGGCGCTCGCCAGGAGGGTGCCCGTCCCGGTGGTGAGGGTCGTGGTGCTCGCGGTGCCGGGGTCGACCGGGGCGGGGGCGGCCCAGTAGCCGTAGCCGTCCCTGAGGGTGAAGGAGCCCAGGGTGACCTGGGTGCCGTCGGGCCGGCTGAGCCGGCAGGTGACCTCGGCCGTGGTGCCGTCGTCCAGGTCGACGGACATGTACAGCCAGCCCTCGGGGCCGGGGTGGGCGTAGACGGTGCCGGCCCGCTGGTGGTCCGGGGTGGTGAGGGCCGCCGACACCAGGGCGGGGCCGGACGGGCGGTCCGTGCCGTACCGGCCGGCCGTCCAGCCGGCGAACACGGACACGACGGCCAGCGCGAGAGCGACGGCGGCCAGGCGCAGTCGTGTGAAGGGGCGGCGGCGGGGCGGGGAGAGCCGCAGCCGGTCCAGGACCCGGGTCTCGAATCCCGCGGGGGGCTCGCTGCCGGGCAGCAGCCCCAGCAGGCCGTCGCCGACCGGGGTGAGCTGTTCGACCCGCGCGCGGCATCCCGCGCAGTGGTCCAGGTGGGCGATGGCGCGCGCCCGCTCCCGGGCGGGCAGGACGCCCAGGGCCAGCTCGGCTTCGAGCTCCCGGAGCTCCTCGCAGGTCAGGGCCTCAGACATGACGGCCTCGCTCGGTTCCCAGGGCGGTCCGCAGTTTGATCGTCGCGGCCCGGATGCGTGTCTTGGCTGTGCCCAGCGGGATGCCCTCGCGCTCGGCGACCTGCTGGGCGGTCATACCGTAGATCCCGGCCATCACCAGCGCGCGGCCCTGTCCCCTCGGCAGCTCGGCCAGCGCCGCCCGCAGCCGGGCTGCCGACTCCCCGGCCACCGCCCGCTGCTCCGGGGTGTCGGTCATGGCGTCGAGGAGGGCGTCCAGCTCCTCGGGGGTGACGGGGGTGGGGCGGTGGGCGCGCGCGGTGTCGACGGCGAGGTTGTGGGCGATCGTTGTCATCCAGGTCCGCACCGAGCCGCGCCGCGAGTCGTACATCTGGGCGTGCCGCCACGCCCGTTCGAACGCCTGCTGCGCCACGTCCTCGGCGAGCTGGAGGTCGCCGAGGACGGCGAGGGCCACGCCGAAGACGGTGTGCTGGAACCGGCGCACGAAGGCCACCGCGATCGCGGGATCGCCCGTGGCGAGCCCGGCCAGCAGTGCTTCGTCGGTGGCCCGGTCCAGGGACGCACCCATGTGCCGCATACCTCTCCTACGGTCGGACCCCGCCGCAGGGATTGCAATCCGTCCCGGTCGCTTCGCCGTACCTGATGCAGAACGGCATCAGCGGAGGAAGCGGTGAGGAGGTCCCGCCATGAGCGTGACGGGAAGGATCAGCGGGAGCGGGGCGGCGGCCGGGGTGTGCGCGGTGGCGCTGGCCGCCGTGCTCGCGGGGTGCGGGGGCTCGGGCGGCGGTTCGGGAAACGCGTCCCCCACGGAGAAGGGCGGCGGTGCGGCGGGGGCGAAGGTGGTGACCGTGCGGATGACCGACTACCGGCTCACCCTGTCGTCGACGACGTTCACCGCCGGTGACTACACCTTCGAGGCGCACAACGACGGGCACACCAAACACTCGCTGGAGGTCGAGGGCAAGGACGGCGAGAAGCGGCTGCCGAACGACCTCCAGCCCGGGCAGTCGGGGAAGCTGACCATCACCCTCAAGGACGGCGACTACGAGCTGTACTGCCCCGTGGACGACCACAAGGGCCTCGGCATGAAGACCGAGATCACGGTGGGCGGCGGAGGCGGGGGCGGGAGCGAGACCACCTCCCCGGGGAACGGCTACTGAGCGCCTTCTCCGGCCGCCCCGTGGGCAGGCCTCCGGAGCACGGCGGCCTGCCCACCAGGGCTGACGCGGGTCCGGCCTAGACCCTGGGCGCTGCGCAGGCGCCCGACGCGCACGCCGTGAGCCAGGCGTCGAAGTCGGCGTCGTAGGAGGTGCCGATGTCCTGGGCGTAGACGGCGTGGCCGCCCGGGTAGTCGCCGACGCGGAAGCGGGCGAGCATCGCGGCCACATCGTCCGGGTGCCGTTCGATCATGTAGCGCGCCGCGAGGTAGCCCCACGGGTAGGTGCGGACGACGTCGCTGTTGGCGTACGTGCTCTGGAAGAGGGTGCTCAGGGTGTAGGTGTGCTTGCCGGCTTCCTCGACCGCCTGGGTGTCGGTGAGGCCCCGGTAGCTGTAGGAGACGTACTCGGCGATGCCCTCGATCCACCACACGTCCGGAACGGAGATCTGCGCCGAGAAGTCGCCCTTCATGTCGTCCCGGGCGTCGAGATAGTGCGTGTACTCGTGGTTGAGGTTCCAGATCCGTGCCGGGAAGCCGTCGTCGTAGGCCTTCTGGTACATGATCGACACGGGGGTGTTGGCGGGGTCGGCCGGGTTCCCGACCAGGGTGATGCCGCCGTTGTCGGTGTCGACGTCGAAGATCCTTCCGGCGTACGTCTGGTAGTCGGCGCGGCTGGCGAACACCACCAGCTCGATGGTCGATTCGTACTGTCCGGGGATGGGGCCGGTGTCCTTCACGATGCCGTGGACGTACGCGTCCTGGCCCAGCACACTCGCGCAGGCGGCGTCCATCTCCTCGGCGGTCAGCGACTGGGCCCTGAGGGTGTGGGTCGCGTCGCAGGAGTGGGTGAGGGGCAGGGCGGCCTTGAGCAGCTTCGCGCGCAGACCGCACACGCCGTACCAGGAGCAGCGGGCCTGGTCGTAGTAGTCGGCCTGGGACGCCACGGTGACCCAGAGCGGCGCGGTCGGGCCGGTGATCCGCGAGGCCGTGAGGAGCCTGCGGACGTACGGCCGGACGGTGGTCCGCAGCGCGGGGTGTTCGAGGTAACGGCCCACGATCAGACCGGCGTTGGAGACGAGGTAGGACTGGGGGCCGCCCAGCATGTCGCGATGGGCGAGCGCGAAGCGGAAGAGGGTGTCGGCGATGCGCGGGTCGACGGTGACCGCGTCGACGTAGGCGGGGTTCCAATTGCCGCGCCACAGCGGGGTGTAGACGGCGTTGACCGCGGCGAGCATGCTCGGGATCGCGTCGTAGGAGGGGTCGTAGGCGGTGATGATCCGCCGGTACACGCCCAGGTAGCGCGCTTGCTCGTCGGCGCTGTCGGTGAGGATCACCACCTCGCCGAGGACGTCCCCGTTGCCCGAAGTCACTTGCCGGGACCGCCGGTTGGCGAAGAAGCGGTCGAGTCCGCGCCGGGTGGCCGTGGCGAGTGCGGGGCCGTAGGGGCCGACGTCGGTGGGGTGGTTGGACTGCACGTAGTAGCCGGCGCGCAGGAAGAGGACCAGTTGCCAGGTGCGGGCCGAGTTGTCGCCGGGGTACGTCGTGGCCCCGTCGGCGAAGGCGTCGGCCACGGTGACCATCTGCTCCTCGCGGAAGACGTCGTGCGCGGTGCCGCCGGAGACGCCGAACAGTGTGTTCATGCAGCCCGTGGTCGCCGCCTCGACGAAGGCGACCAGCTCCGGCCCGGTGCGGCGGCCGAAGTCGGCGGGATCGCAGTCCGCGCCGGCCTGCGCTGTGCCGCGCGACGGCCGTAACGCGGCGTCGGACCGCGTCGCGTCGAGCGGCGGGAGCCGGTCGGGGCCGACCGGCTCGCGCCGTAGCGCGGGTCGCTCGTCGGGGACGGTGGATGTCGCGGCCCGCAGGGCCGGGCGGGGGGTGGCCTCGGATGTCACGGCCGGGGGCCGGGGGCCGGCCGGGGTGCGCGGGGCGGCCGCGGCCGGTGCGGCGAGGAGTCCGGCCACCGTGACGCACACGGCGAGGCCGCCGACGGCGCGTCCGGGCAGGGTGAGGCGATAACGCATCCGTGCTCCTTCGTGGCAGCTGCGCCTCGGGGGGTGGGGCTGAGACGCGAGTGCACCTTCGCAGCGGGGCACGGCGCGGACAATGCGATGTGACATAGCACTTGCCGACGGTCGGCCATAACGCCGGTGCGCCGAGGGCCGGTTGGCTGTCGGTGGCGTCCGCTAGGGCCTGTCCGGCGGATCAGGTCGCAGGATATCGGCGGGACCTCGTCAGCGCAGGTGAGCGGGGCCTGGTGCGGCCAGCTGCAAGGCGGAGGAGCGCGGCGATGCGGAGCATCGGCAAGCGACGACAACGCCGCAGATGGGCGTGCCAGGCCCCGCGTCTGCGGCATGATCCGCCGGACAGGCCCTAGGGCCGGCTGATGCTCCATGTGCGGGTGGCCCACGCGCGGAAGTGGGGTGACTGGGCGATGAGTGCCCGGTAGGAGGCGGTGGCGCAGGAGAACAGGGTGTCGGCCGCCGCGTCGGCGGGGCCGGTGCGGCGCCAGGTCAGCACGTAACGGCACCACAGGGGGACGCCGGTGAGCGGTTTGACGATGACTCCGGCGGACGGGCGGAGGGTCGCCTGGACGATGGAGACCCCGAGTCCGTCGGCGATCATCGTCTGCAACTGCTGGGGGTCGCCCAGGTATTCATGGACGGTGGCGGGGACGAAGCCGGCCGTCTCGCACGCCGCGTAGAACACCCCCGGCCATCCCGCCCCGTCGTCCGGCGTCACGAACCACGCGTCGTCGGCGAGGTCGGCCAGCGCGACCTCCTGCTCCCGCCGCAGCCGGTGCCCGGCGGCGAGCGCCACGAACGACGGCTCGGTGGCGATGCCGCGATGGGCCAGGGCGGGCGAGTGCCGCAGTTCGCGCCCGGGGTAGTCGGCGGCTATCCCGGCGTCCACCTCGCCGTTCTCCAGGAGCTCGATGATGTCCGAGGTCGCGTAGACGCTGGTCACCGTGACCGCGAGGTCGGGCCTGCGGCCGCGCAGCCGGGCGAGCAGGCCGGGCAGGACGGGCGAGTTGGTCGCGGCCAGCCGCAGGGGACGGCTCGGCTGCGCGTCGGCGGCGGGCCCGCGCCCGATCGCAGCCACACGGGCGAGCACGTCGCGCGCCTGGGCCACCACGTCCGTGCCGTACGGTGTCGGCTCGACGCCGGATGCCCCCCGCTCGAACAGCGGCCGGCCCAGGTGCCCCTCGATGCGCCGGAGCTGACTGCTCAGCGCGGGCTGCGTGTACCCGAGGTCGGCGGCGGCGCGGCCGATGCTGCCGGCGTCGGCGATCGCGCAGAGCACCTTGAGGTGCCGAAGTTCCAGCTCCATGGCGCGGATCGTATGGAGCGGGGGCGGTGCCCCGGAAGGGGGGCCGGGCGTGAGGGCGCGCACGAGCGCGCTTCCAGCGGTCGGCACGGCGGCCGTGGCACGGGCGTGGACGCGACCGGCCTGTGCGTCGGGGGCGCACCCACGGGCGTGAACGCGACCGGCCCGTACGGCGGGGAGCTCACCCCCGATGCCCCGCATGGGTGATCGCCTCACCGTTCGGCGGGCCTTCGCGTGGCGCCGGTACATGACATACGGCGTGCATCACCCGAGGCACCCGGCGTGAGGCCGTGCCGCCGACACGGCGAAACCGGACGGTTGAGCGGGTGAAGCCTGGGCCGTCGCCGTACGGGCGGGGCATGGATAGGTCCCGGCCGTACCCGGCCGGTCCACCGACATGACGCGCTGGAGGCGAGTGATGACCCCAAGAGCCGATAGAGCCGATTCCACCGACGACACAGTCCACCGAGTGCCCGTACTGATCGTGGGCGGTTCCCTGGTCGGCCTGTCCACCTCGCTGTTCCTGGGCCGGCTGGGGGTGCGTCACACCCTGGTGGAGCGCCACGCCGGCACCTCCATCCATCCGCGCGGCCGCGGCAACAACGTCCGCACGATGGAGCTGTTCCGGGTGGCCGGCGCCGAGCCGGGGATCCGGCAGGCCGCCGCGACGCTGGCCGACAACCACGGCATCCTGCAGACGCCCACCCTGGTCGGCGACGCGGGCGAGTGGCTGTTCCGGGACATCGACCCGGGCGGCGGGCTGGCCCGGTTCAGTCCCAGCTCCTGGTGCCTGTGCAGCCAGAACGACCTGGAGCCGGTCCTGCTCGACCAGGCCGTACGGCAGGGCGGCGACCTGCGCTACGCCACCGAGCTGATGTCCTTCGACGCCGACGCCGACGGTGTCACCGCACGAGTCAAGAGCCGGGAGACCGGCGAGCACACCACGATCCGCGCCGACTACCTCGTCGCCGCCGACGGCCCCCGCAGCCCGGTGCGCGAGCAGCTCGGCATCGGGCAGAGCGGCCCCGGCGACCTCTTCCACAACGTCAGCGTCACCTTCCGCTCCCGGCGCCTCGCCGACCTCGTGGGCGACCGCCGGTTCATCGTCTGCTACCTGACCACCCCGGACGCCGACGGCGCGCTGCTGCCCGTGGACAACCGGGAGAACTGGGTCTTCCACGCCCCGTGGCACCCCGAACACGGCGAGAGCCTGGAGGAGTTCACGGACGAGCGGTGCGCCGACCACATCCGCCGTGCGGTCGGGGACATGGGCCTGGACGTGGAGATCACCGGCCGGGCGCCCTGGCACGCCGCCCAGCGCGTCGCCCGCGCCTACCGGTCGGGGCGGGTCTTCCTGGCCGGCGACTCGGCCCACGAGATGTCGCCCACCGGGGCCTTCGGCTCCAACACCGGCATCCAGGACGCGCACAACCTCGCCTGGAAGCTGACGGCCGTGCTCGGCGGCTGGGCCGGCGAGGGGCTCCTCGACACCTACGACGCCGAGCGCCGCCCGGTGGCGGAGGCGACCAGCGCGCGGGCCGCCGCGCGGTCGGTCGAGCACAGCCACCCCGGTTTCGCCCCGCCTCCCGGAGCGGGCGGCGGGGGTCCCCAGCGCGGCATCCTCAACGTGGCCCTCGGCTACCGGTATCCGCAGGGCGCCGTCGTCGGCGGTGACCCGGAGGGCCCGGTCGTCCCGGACGGCCTCGATCTGAGCGGCCGGCCCGGCACCCGGGCGCCCCACATGTGGCTGTCGCACCGCGGGGAGCGGGTCTCCACCCTCGACCTCTACGAGCGCTCGCTCGTCCTGCTCAGCGACGCCGGCGAGGCGGCCGGCTGGCACGAGGCCGCCCTCCGTCTCGCCGAGGAGCTGTCCGTCCCCCTGACGTCGTACCGGATCGGCACCGGATCCGACGCCGAGCTGACGCCCGAGGACGACGCGGACTGGGCGGCCTGTCACAGCACCGCTCCCGGGGGCGCCGTGCTCGTGCGGCCCGACGGGTTCGTCGCATGGCGGTCGGAGGGTGCCGTCCCGGATGCCGTGGCGGAGCTGCGCCGGGTGCTGACGACGGTACTGGCCATGACCTGACCCCGGGACGCGCCGGGCGGCCCAGGGCCGGCGCGCGCCCCGTCCACGGCACCGTCCGCTGTCCGCGTCCGCGCGGCAGCGGACGGTGCCGTTCGTTTTCCGGCCTCAGTTGTCTTGTCGCGGCACCGAATTGACGGCGTGGGAGTTCCGCCATCCGCACCGCGGCGTCACCCGAGCGATCGCCCTGAGTGGCGGCGGGCCGCGTCCTGGCTGACGGTGAATCACGTCGAGGGCGGGTCACCTCAGCTGACAACGCGACAGCTGCCCGTCATCGGCGGAAGGAATGTCAGATGCGCTCTGCTCGCACGATCATGGTCACCGCGGCGGCCTCGGCCGTCCTGGTTCTCGGCGCTCCCGGCGCCTACGCCGCCGGAGGCGACTGGAACCCCGACGACTCCTCCTCTTCCTCCTCGTCCTCTTCTTCCTCCTCGTCCTCCTCGTCCGGCAAGGAGCACGGCAAGGAACACGGCAAGGAGCACGAGGCCGACAGCGGACACGACTCCCCGCACGGCGGCGTGCACACCGGCGGCGGTGCGCTGACCGCGGTCACCCAGGACGCCGGCGGCAGCGCGCGCGACCCGAAGGACCCGGAGACCTACAAGGACCACGGCTCCCAGAAGGACAGCGGCTGGCAGAAGGACGACAGCGGCTCCCAGAAGGACGACAGCGGCTGGCAGAAGGAGGACAGCGGCTCCCAGAAGGACTCCTCGGACTCCTGGAGCGGCGGCGACCACGAGAAGCCGCACGGCGGGATGCACACGGGCGGCGGCGCGCTCGCCTCGCCGACGATGACCGCGGGCGGTCTGGCCGTCCTGGCGGTCGCCGGAACCGGCCTGTACGCGGCGCGTCGTCGCAGGGCCGCCGGAAGCGTGGCCTGACCCATGCCGGATGACATAGCCGCTGCGGCCGCCACGCGCGTGCCGCGTGGCGGCCCGGCCGGCTACCCCGGTGTCCCGGCCGGTCCTCCCGGTGCCCCCTCCGGCACCGCCGGAGTCCCGGCCGGTCCCTCTGCTTCTCCCGGTGCCCCCTCCGGTCCTCCCGGTGTCCCGTCCCTTCCGCTGCCGTGTCCTCGTGAGGTGGTGTCCGATGGCAGCTCGTCCTTCTTCCCCCACCGACAACGAACCGGATCCGGCCCGTTCGGGATCCCGCGCCAACTGGATGATGACGGGGGGCGTGGCCCTCCTGGTGGTGGCCGTGAGCCTGGTCGGCGGCCACGACGAGTCGTCCGACGGCAACTCCCGCCCGGCGCGCCCCGCGACCGTCACCGCGGCCGCACCGCCCGCCGGACAGCCCGTGCGCAAGGGCCTGCCGCGCTCGAAGCCGGTGCGTCTGATCATCCCGAGGATCTCGGTCGACGCCCCGTTCACGCAGCTGTCCCTCGGCTCCACCGGGCATCTGAACCCCCCGCCCGCCGCCGACGTCAACCTCGTCGGCTGGTACGCCGGGGGCGCCTCGCCCGGGGAGGCGGGCACGGCGATCATCGCCGGGCACGTCGACACGGCGACGTCCGCGGCCGTGTTCGCGAACCTCGGGGAGCTCCGCAAGGGTGACGTCTTCCGCGTCGAGCGCGCCGACGGACGTACGGCCTCCTTCGTGGTCGACGACACGGAGACGTTCGCCAAGGACGACTTCCCCGACCAGCGCGTGTACGCCGATACGGCGCAGCCCCAGGTCCGTCTCATCACCTGTGCGGGTGACTACGACCGGTCGGTGAAGGACTACACCGACAACCTGGTGGTCTTCGCACACCTCGCCTGAGCCGTCACCCGCGCAGTTCATACGAGTCGCGCGCCGGTGGGGACGGGCACAGGATCGAGGAACGCTGACGTCGCATCACCGCGGCCGGCGTTCACCTCTGCCCCGCGAAGGAGATGTGCCCGGATGACCACTACGTCCGAACGAGTTGAGACGTCACGCACGCACCATGTGTCGCAGCGGGTCTCCCAGTCCGTGTTCGACGGCTCCCGGCTCCGTGTCGTCCTGCTGGTGGACGTCCACGACGGAGCCCAGCAGCAGTTCCTGGAGGCGTACGAGCAGCTGTGCAACCAGGTCGCGTCCGTGCCCGGGCACGTCAGCGACCAGCTCTGCCAGTCCATCGAGAACCCCTCCCAGTGGCTGATCACCAGTGAGTGGGAGAGCGCCCCGCCGTTCCTCACCTGGGTGAACAGCGAGGAGCACGTGCGGATGGTGCAGCCGCTGCACTCCTGCGTGCGCGACACCCGGTCGCTGCGCTTCCACATCGTCCGTGAGACGGGCGGCGCGGCGGTGGGCGCCGCGCCCGGCGACCGCCGGCTCCAGACGGCGCCCCGGATCGGGGACGGCCTGATCCGGCACGCGCTGACCTTCACGGTCAAGCCGGGCCACGAGGAGACCGTCGCAAAGATCCTCGCCGACTACGCGTCCCCCGAGCCGAAGGTCGACGACACCACCCGGCTGTGCCGCACCTCCCTGTTCATGCACGGCAACCGGGTGGTGCGCGCCATCGAGGTGCGGGGCGACCTGCTCGCCGCGCTGCGCCACGTCGCCCGGCAGCCCGAGGTGCGGGCCGTCGAGGAGGCCATCAACCCCCATCTGGAGCAGGACCGGGACCTCAACGATCCGGAGTCCGCCCGGGTCTTCTTCACCCGTGCGGCCCTGCCCGCCGTCCACCATGTGACGTCGGGCCAGGACAGCGCGCACGCCGAGCGGCACGCGCTGTACTACCCGGCCCGGGAGGGCTGCGGCATGCGGCTGGCCGAGCTGCTCGCCGAGCAGGACTCCGCGGCGGCGGACGACCCGAACGGCCCCGTCCTGCGCAGCACGATCTTCCAGCGGGACGATGTCGTGGTCCGGCTGATCGACGTACGCGGCGGGCTGGAGGCCGCTCCCGGCCCGGCGTTCGGGCTGCGGGACCGCGAACGGGCCGCCGAGCTGGCCGGCCTCCTGGACATGGCGGCCCTCGGTGCGGACGCCTCCGCGCTGAAGGACGGCGCCGCCGACCGTCTCCTCACGCTCGCCCGCATGGACTTCATCACCGACCGCCAGGCTCCCGACGCCTGATGCCGGCGCGCCCGCCGCGGCGGCCCCGTCCCCATGTCATGCAGCACCTGATCGGAGGAACGTCGTGACCAAGCCCCACCCGAGAATCGTGGATCTCAGCGAGGTCGAGCCCAACACCCGCCGCGGCGGCGATCTGCGCGCCCTGCTCACTCCCACCACGGTCGGCTCCACCAGCGGTTTCATGGGCGTGGCCATCGTGCAGCCGGGCGACCGCATCGGTGAGCACTACCACCCGCACTCCGAGGAGTTCATCTACGTGCTGTGCGGGCAGCTGGAGGTGGACCTGGACGGCGAGCCGTACCCGCTCCAGCCCGAGCAGGGTCTGCTGATCCCCGCCTTCATGCGCCACCGCTTCCGCAACGTCGGGAAGGTGGAGGCCCGTATGGTCTTCCACCTCGGTCCGCTGGCCCCGACGCCGCCGGAGGGCCATGTCGACACCGAGGAGACCCCTGCCGTCGCCGAGGTCCGTTCATGACGCGGCGCGTGGCGGTCACCGGCATAGGTGTCGTCGCCCCGGGCGGCATAGGTGTCCCCGCGTTCTGGGATCTGCTGGCGGGCGGGCGCACCGCGACGCGGGGCATCACCTTCTTCGACCCGTCCGGACTGCGCTCCCAGATCGCCGCGGAGTGCGACTTCGACCCGGCGGCCCACGGACTGGACGCGGACCAGATCGCCCGCTGCGACCGGTACATCCAGTTCGCTCTGGTCGCCGGCGAGGAGGCGGTCCGGGACTCCGGCCTCGACCTGGCCCGGGAGAACCCCTGGCGGGTCGGGGTCAGTCTGGGCACCGCCGTCGGCGGCACCACCCGGCTGGAGCACGACTATGTGCTGGTCAGTCACCGGGGCGAGCGCTGGGACGTGGACCACCGGAAGGCGGGCCCGCATCTGCACCGCGCGTTCTCGCCCAGCACGCTCGCCTCCACGGTGGCGGAGCGGTTCGAGGCGCGCGGGCCGGTGCAGTCGGTCTCCACCGGCTGCACCTCGGGGCTCGACGCGGTCGGGTACGCCTTCCACACCATCGAGGAGGGCAGGGCGGACGTCTGCATAGCGGGCGCGTCGGACTCGCCGATCTCCCCGATCACGATGGCCTGCTTCGACGCGATCAAGGCCACGTCCCCGAACAACGACGACCCCGCGCACGCCTCGCGTCCCTTCGACGCCGACCGCGACGGGTTCGTGATGGGCGAGGGCGGCGCGGTGCTCGTCCTGGAGGAGCTCGAACACGCCCGGGCACGCGGGGCGCATGTGTACTGCGAGATCGGCGGGTACGCGACGTTCGGCAACGCCTATCACATGACCGGTCTGACCACCGAGGGCCTGGAGATGGCCCGGGCCATCGAGGTCGCCCTCGACCACGCCCGGCTCGACCCCACGGCGATCGACTACGTCAACGCGCACGGGTCGGGCACCAAGCAGAACGACCGCCATGAGACCGCCGCGGTGAAACGGGCCCTGGGACAGCACGCCTACGCGACGCCCATGAGCTCCATCAAGTCCATGGTGGGTCACTCCCTCGGCGCGATCGGGGCGATCGAGGTCGCCGCCTGTGTGCTGGCGCTGGTCCACCAGGTGGTACCGCCCACCGCGAACTACGAGACTCCGGACCCCGAGTGCGACCTGGACTACGTCCCGCGCGTCGCCCGCGAGCGAGCGCTGGACAGCGTGCTCTCCGTGGGCAGCGGGTTCGGCGGGTTCCAGTCCGCGGTGGTCCTGACCGGGCCGAGGGAGAAGGCACGATGAGCGAACCCCATCCACGGCGCGCGGCCGTCACCGGAATCGGCGTGGTCGCGCCCAACGGAACCAGCACCGAGACCTTCTGGAAGTCCACCAAGGAGGGCATCAGCGTCCTCGACCGGGTCACCCGCGAGGGATGCGAGCAGCTGCCGCTGCGGGTGGCCGGTGAGATCCGCCAGTTCGACCCGTCCGGAGCGATCGAGGAGCGCTTCCTCATCCAGACGGACCGGTTCACGCACTTCGCGATGGCGGCGGCCGACCAGGCGCTGGACGACGCCGGCCTCGGCCGCCGCGAGACGGACGCGGCGCCGTTCTCCGTGGGCGTGGTGACGGCTGCCGGGTCCGGCGGCGGCGAGTTCGGCCAGCGCGAGCTCCAGCAGCTGTGGAGCAAGGGCAGCCGCTATGTCGGCCCGTACCAGTCCATCGCCTGGTTCTACGCCGCCAGCACCGGCCAGGTGTCCATCCGCCGGGGCTTCAAGGGCCCCTGCAGTGTGGTCGCCTCCGACGAGGCCGGCGGTCTGGACGCCCTGGCGCATGCCGCGCGTGCCGTCCTGCGCGGCACCGACATCCTCGTGGCCGGTGCGACCGAGGCACCGCTGGCCCCCTACTCGGGGGTGTGCCAGCTCGGCTACGAGGAGCTGAGCACCGTCGCCGAACCGGACCGGGCCTACCGCCCGTTCACCTCGGCCGCCTGCGGTTTCGTACCCGCCGAGGGCGGCGCCATGTTCGTCGTGGAGGACGAGGCCACGGCCCGGGCGCGGGGCGCGACCGTACGGGCCGTCGTCGCGGGGCACGCGGCGACGTTCACCGGCGCCTCGCGCTGGGAGGAGTCCCGCGAGGGCCTCGTCCAGGCCGTCCGGGGCGCCCTGGACGAGGCCGGCTGCTCCCCCGAGGAGATCGACGTGGTCTTCGCGGACGCGCTCGGCGTGCCCGCGGCGGACCGCGCCGAGGCGCTGGCGATCGCCGACGTCCTCGGCACCCGCGTGCCCGTCACGGCGCCCAAGACCGGCATCGGGCGGAGCTACGCGGCCGCGCCCGTGCTGGACACCGCGGCGGCGGTGCTGGCGATGGAGCACGGCCTGATCCCACCCACCCCCCATGTCTTCGACATCTGCCATGACCTCGACCTCGTGACCGGCCGGGCCCGTGCCGCCGAACTGCGCACGGCGCTGGTCCTGAGCCGGGGGCTCATGGGGTCGAACTCGGCCCTGGTGCTGCGGGCACCGGCCGTGACGGAAAGTCCCTGAAGGAGAGGCACCGCATGAGTGACCGAATCACCGTGGAAGAGCTGTCCGAACTGATGAAGAAGGCCGCCGGCATCGCCGTCGACCCGGACGAGCTCCAGGACCAGTGCGACTCCGGCTTCGATGTCTTCGGCATCGACTCGCTCGGGCTGCTCGGCGTCGTCAGCGAGCTGGAGAAGCGCTACGGGACGGCGATGCCGCCCGACGCGGAGCGTTCCAAGACGCCCCGGCAGTTCCTCGACCTCGTCAACTCCGCTCTGATGGCGGGAGCCTGAGATGTCCGGACACACCCAGAACGAGATCACCATCGGCGCGCCGGTCGACCTGGTGTGGGACATGACGAACGACGTGGCGAACTGGCCGCGGCTGTTCAGCGAGTACGCCTCCGCCGAGATCCTCTCCCAGGAGGGGAACAAGACGACGTTCCGGCTGACCATGCACCCCGACGACAACGGCACGGTGTGGAGCTGGGTGTCGGAGCGGGAGACGGACCGCGACACGCTCACCGTCAAGGCCCGCCGCGTCGAGACCGGGCCCTTCGCCCACATGAACATCCGCTGGGAGTACGAGCCGGTGCCCGAAGGCACCCGGATGGTGTGGACGCAGGACTTCGCGATGAAGCCGGAGGCACCCGTCGACGACGCGTGGATGACGGACAACATCAACCGGAACTCCAAGGTCCAGATGGCTCTGATCCGGGACCGCGTCGAGAAGGCGGCCGCCGAGCAGGGCTACGCGCCCGGCCTGACCGACTGAGCCCTACGGAGGACAGTCCCCATGCATCAAGCCCTGATCGTCGCCCGTATGGCCCCGGGATCGGCCCCCGACATCGCCAAGCTGTTCGAGGAGTCCGACCGGGGCGAGCTGCCCCACCTCGTCGGGGTGGCGCGGCGCAGCCTCTTCCAGTTCGGCGACGTGTACCTGCACCTCATCGAGTCCGAGCGGGACCCCGGGCCGGCCATCGCCAAGGTGGCCGGGCATCCCGAGTTCCGGGACATCAGCGAGCGGCTGACGGCGTACGTCAGCGCCTACGACCCCGCGACCTGGCGTTCCCCGAAGGACGCGATGGCGCACTGCTTCTACCGGTGGGAGCGGGACGCCGCCCCCTGAGCCGTCGCGAGCCGTCGGTCGCCGGGCCCGCGCGCCGTGCGGGCCCGGCGGTGTGTGCCGGTCCGTCAGGAGACGGGGTTCACCGGGACGATGCAGTCGAAGGCGTGGAGGTAGGGGTTGACCGGACGGATCTCGTCGATGACGAGGCCCGCGGCGGTCAGCCGGCGGACCATGCTCTCGGTGGTGTGCTTCGCGCCGCCGACGTTGAGCAGCAGCAACAGGTCCATGGCGGTGCTGAACCGCATCGACGGCGTGTCGTCGACGAGGTTCTCGATGACCACGACCCGTGTGCCGGGGCCGCCCGCCCCGATGACGTTGGCCAGGGTGCGGGCCGTGGAGTCGTCGTCCCACTCCAGGATGTTCTTGATGATGTACACATCGGCCTCGACGGGGATGGCCGCGCGGCAGTCGCCGGGCACGATGCGCACGCGGTCGGCGAGCTCGCCTCCCGGGCGCAGCCGGGGGTCGGCGTTCTCCACGACCTGCGGCAGGTCGAGCAGGGTGCCGCGCATCGACGGGTACTTCTCCAGCAGGCTGGCCACGACGTGCCCCTGGCCGCCGCCGATGTCGGCCACCGAGGAGCTGCCCGACAGGTCGAGGAACTCCGCGACGTCGCGGGCGGACTGGCGGCTGGAGGTCGTCATGGCCCGGTTGAAGACGTCCGCCGACTCGGGGGCGTCCTCGTTGAGGTAGGTGAAGAACTCCTTGCCGTACAGGTCCTCGACGACGTTGCGGCCGGTGCGCACCGCCTCGTCCAGCATCGGCCAGGCGTCCCAGGTCCACGGCTCGGTGCACCACAGGGAGATGTAGCGCAGGCTGTGCGGGTCGTCCTCACGCAGCAGGCGGGACATGTCGGTGTGCTCGAACGTCCCGTCCGGCCGCTCGGCGAACACGCCGTAGCAGGACAGGGCCCGCAGCAGCCGTCGTAGCGGCTGGGGTTCGGTCTTCACCGCCGCCGCGAGGTCCTCCACGGCGAGGGGGCTGTCGCCGAGGGCGTCGGCGACGCCCAGCCGGGCGGCGGCGCGGAGGGCGGCGGCGCACGCCGCCCCGAACACGAGCTCCCTCAGCCGCATGGACGGCGGCGGGGCGGTCTGAGCGGTCGTCATGGCCGCTTCCTTCCTACGAGGTTGGCGGTTCGTGAGCGCACTGACGGGAGTGCGCGGAGGGGGACGGCCGGGGCGGCGGTCAGCACAGTCCCGCGGGCCTGGACGCCCGGCAGGTGTTGCCGTCGAAGGTGTTGCCCTGGCCGGTGTCGGCGTTGACGAGGTCGGCCGGGGAGTTGCCGGACAGCCGGTTGCCGGTGATCCGGTTCTTGTCGCTGGTGGCGCCGACCAGACTCTTGAACAGGACGATGCCGCCCGACATGGGCGAGGTGCCGACGTTGTCGGTGATCACGTTCCGGGTGATCAGGGTGTCCTCGGCGCCGGTCAGGACGATGCCCGAGCCCTGGATGGCGTCCAGGCGGGCGGTCTTGGGGCAGGACTTGTTGTTGCGCGCGATGCGGTTGTCGCGCACGGTCAGAGCGCCGGCCTTGGGCTTGTTCTCGTCCCCGACGACGAAGACGCCCGCGCAGTTGCCGGTCATACGGTTGTCCGCGACGGTGAGGTTGCGCAGGCGGCGGACGGTGACGCCGATCCGGTTGCCTTCCAGGCGGTTGCGCGCGACCACCGTTCCCTGGGTGTCGGCGGCGCCCGCCTCGGCCTTGATGGTGTTGGCGAGGAACAGGCCCGCGTCGCCGTTGTCCCGGGCGGTGTTGCCCCGGAACACGCCGCGCACGGAGTGCTCCTGGGCGATGCCCCACACGCCGTTGCGCACGGCGGCCACGTTGCGCACGGTGAGCCGGTCGGTGTCCGTGGCGTACACGCCGGTCCGGGTGAAGCCGGTCACGGTCAGGGAGGCGACGGTGACGCCCTCGACGGGGTGGTCCTTCGTGCCCACCACGCAGATGCCGTTGCCGCCCTCCGCGCACGTGCCGGCGGCCTTGGTCGCGGACGGTTCGATCACGGTGCTGCGGCCCATGCCCCGCAGGGTCACGCCGGACGTGCTCACCGTGACGCTCTCGTGGAACGTGCCGGAGGTCAGCAGCACGATGTCGCCGGGTCGGGCGGCGTCCACCGCCCGCTGGATGGATTCGCCCGGGGTGACCACATCGATCATGGGGGCGGAGACCGGCGCGGCGGCGCCGATCCCGCTCCCCATGAGCGCCGCGGCGCACGCCATGTAGGCGATATGACATTTCTTCATATTCCGCACGATATGACCCGACCCCTCGCGGACCGGGCGCATCGCCCATCCGGGGGCGTGTCACGGGAGACCTCGACACTCCCGCCCCGGCGGGACACCGGCGCACACTGGAGGGGCACTGGAGGGCTCACACCCGGGAGGAGCCATGGCCCACCTGCGCCGCCACCGCTCCCCCATCGCGGGCCCGCCCCGGGCCGCCCAGCTCAGGGCGCTGCTGGCCGTCCTGGACGAGGCCGTCGCCGCCCAGCGGTCCGCCGACGCCGCGGTGGCCGCCTGCGGCGCCCCGGACGGGGTGAGCGGGCGGGAGGCCCAGGACTGCGGCCGCGCCGGGAGACGGTTCCACACCCTCCAGGGCCGCCTCCGCGAGGTGCCCCTCACCGATGCCGACCTGGTCGAGACCCGGGCGCTCGCCGGACGGCTGCTGGCCTACGACCAGTGGATGCTCCGCCAGGCCATGGACCTGGCCTTCACGGCCCAGCCGGACGCCCGTATCGAGGCCGCGCGCCTCCAGCTCAACGGCCTGGGCCGCCCCGCGGACGACCTGCGGCGGCTGCGGGACGCCCTGCGCCGCGCGAACGCGCAGGTCCTCGGGGCCGGATCCGAGGGCCCACCGGGGATCGCGGCGAGCGACGCGAAACAGAACTGAGTGAGCTCAATTCGAACGGGTACTCGCGCCTCGCATCCCCGTTAAGAGCCCCGCATCCACGTAAGAGGTGATATCGCCCTCATGGAGATCTCAGGCGTTCTCAGTGCCATCGTCATAGGCATTGTCATCGGCGTGCTCGGACGGCTCGTCGTTCCCGGCCGTCAGCGCATCGGCATTCTGTGGACGATCGTGATCGGCATCGTCGCCGCGTTCATCGGAACCGCCGTCGCGTCCGGTCTGGGCGTCGCCGACACCAAGGGCGTCGACTGGGTCGAATGGCTCATCCAGATCGCTCTGGCGGCCTTCGGCGTGGCCGCACTCAGCAAGGTGAAGCTGCGCCGCTGAACGGGCCCGACCAGGGCGCCGACCGAACAAGGATCAAGAGAAGGTGACCGACCACGAGTGACAGCGAGCCACGCAAGGCACCACGCAAGGAACGTTCCTCGTCGCGGCAGGAGTCGTCCGACCAACGCGTGTCCGCCCCCGAGGCGATGCGCTCGGCCATCGAGCAGCTGAGCCAGCTGCTGGGACGGGCCCCGGAGTCGGTCTCCTCGCTGAAACCGACGGAAGAGGGCTGGGAAGCCGAGGTCGAGGTCGTGGAGCTGGAGCGCGTACCGGAGACCACCAGCGTCATGGCGAGCTACCAGGTCGTCCTGGACCCCGAGGGGAAGCTGCTGGCGTACGAACGAGGGCGCCGCTACTCGCGAGCGCAGATCGACAAGCAGGACGGCCGCAGGTAGAGGGCCGTCCCACACCGGAAGGAAAGACACCGTGACCGTGGTACCGCAGGGCAACGGTGGCGCAGTGCCCGGAACCGCCGGCGGCGGTTCGGGGAATCTCTACGACGTCCTGGAGCTCGTCCTGGACCGGGGGCTGGTCATCGATGCCTTCGCCCGGGTGTCCCTGGTGGGCATCGAACTGGTGAAGATCGACGCACGCGTCGTCGTGGCCAGTGTCGACACCTACCTCCGCTTCGCCGAGGCGTGCAACCGGCTGGACCTGGAGTCCGGCCGCAAGGCGCCCGCGCAACTGTCCGACATCGTCGAGGGCACCACCGAGAGCGGCGCCCATGGCAAGGCCAAGGGGGCACTGACCGGCGCGGTTCAGGCCGTCACGGAGTCCCTCGGGAAGAAGCGCGACGACGAGGACGACGACCGTGAACGGCGGCCGAAGCATGCCGAACGGAGCTCCAGCCGCCGCTCCTCAAGGGACCGGGAGGAGTGAGCCAGTCCATGTCCCTCTACATCTACGCGATCACCAAGGACACCCACCCGCTGCGCCTGGACGGTCTGGAGACCGTCGGGGGCACGGACACCAAGCTGCGCGCCATACACAGCGGCTCCCTCTGCGCCGTCGTCAGCGAGGCCCCCGCGGACCTCTCCGTCGCGCGCCACGACCTGGAGGCGCATCACGAGGTGCAGCGGCGGCTCTGGGAGGACGGCCCCACCCTGCCGCTGGGCTTCGGTTACGTGGCCGAGGACGAGGACGGCGTCCGTGCCGTGCTGGACGAACGGGCCGAGGCGTTCGAGCAGCGCCTCGACGAGCTCGCCGGGCGCGTGGAATTCAACGTCAAGGCGATTCCGGACGAGGACACCGTCCTGCGCACCATCCTTCAGGAGAACCCGCAGGCCCAGGAGCTCAACGAGCGAACCCGTGAGGGCGGCAGCTACGAGGACCGAATGGCGCTCGGCCAGCTGGTGTCCGAGGAGATCCAGCGCCGCCAGGCGGCGCTCGCCGAGGAGGTACGGGCGGCGCTCCAGCCGCTCACCCTCGCCGAGAAGCTCGCGTCCCCGTCCCAGTCGTACGCCCTGAACGCCGCCTTCCTGGTCGACGACGACAAGTCCGAGGAGTTCGCCCGGGCCGGACAGGAACTGGCCGACCGCTACGGCGAGGCGGTCGAGCTGCGGATGCGCGGACCGCTGCCGCCGTACAGCTTCGTGTGAGGGCCTCATGGGACTGATCACCGAGATCCTGGCGCTGCCCGCCGCTCCTGTGCGGGGCGTCCGCTGGGTCCTCGACAAGGTCGTCCGGGCGGCCGAGGAGGAGTACTACGATCCCGCGCCCGTGCAGGAGGCGCTCGTGGAGCTGGAGCGGGCGCGGCAGGAGGGCCAGGTCGACGACGAGGAATTCGCACGCCGTGAAGAGCAACTGCTGCACCGCCTGCAGGAGATCAGCGCCTATCAGGCGCAGCGCCGAGGATGACAGCGCGGTCTCCGAGGCCGGGCAAGGAAGGAAAGAAGACGTGTCATGAACAACGCCAAAGTCGGCGCAGCTGTCCTGGGTGGATATGTGCTGGGCCGGACGAAGAAGGCCAAACTCGCGCTGAGCCTGGGCGCCCTGCTGGCCGGCTCGCGGATCAAGCCCGGGCAGCTCGGCAAGGTTCTCCAGGAGTCGCCCTTCCTGAACACCATCACCCAGCAGGTGCGTACGGAGCTGACGGACGCGGGCAAGGCCGCCGCGACGTCCGTGATGGACGCCAAGGCGGACACGCTGGCCGGCGCCCTGCACGAGCGCACCGCCCGGCTGTCGGAGAAGGCGCATCCCGACGGCGAACGCGAGGCCGACGCCGAGGAAGAGGACGACGCGGCAGCGGAAAAGGAAGAGACGGACGCGGACGAGGACACCGGACCGGACGAGGAAGCCGCCCAGGAGTCCCCCAAGGCGCGGCGCACCACGGGCGCGAAGGGCGGACGGTCCGGCGGCCGGAAGACCTCCACCACCTCCCGCTCGCGCAGCGGCGCCTCACGATCGAGGAGTACCGACGATGGCTGAGCGCAAGGCGAGCGCGCGCGGCTCCTCCGCCCCCGCCAAGGCGGACGGCGCAGCGCGCCAGGCGAAGAGTTCGAGCACCGATCGGCTGAAGGAAGAGCTGGAGCACTACATCGAGGCCCGGCTCCAGGTGATGCTGGAGGGGGTGGGCCGGCGCATGGGCGAGGGCGCACGCCGGCTGGGGGAGGCGCACCTCCCCAGCGCCCAGGGGCTGGCCACCGCCGTGGCCGGGGGCGGCAAGATGCTCCGCGAGCACCTCCCGTCGGGGGCGGATGTGCTGAAGGCGACCGCGTCGCAGACCAAGGACGCTGTGCTCCAGAAGGCGCAGGACGTCACCGGGAAGGGAGAGGGCCACAGCGGCGAGAAGGCTCCCGACGCCGCGGGCAAGGGGCTGACCATCATCGAGGACATCGACGTGGGCGTCCCCGTCCGCGAGGCGTACAACCAGTGGACCCAGTTCCAGGACTTCGCCCGGTTCTCCAAGGGGGTGGTCCAAGTCGAGCAGGAGGACGAGACCACCACCAAGTGGCATGTGAAGGTCGCCAAGGCGAGCCGCCGCTGGCAGGGCGTCATCACCGAGCAGATCCCCGACGAGCGGATCGCCTGGACGTCCGAGGGCGAGAAGGCGACCACCAAGGGCGTCGTCACCTTCCACCCGCTCGGCGACAACCTCACCAAGGTGCTGCTCGTCCTGCGGTACTTCCCCAAGGGCATCGTCGAGCGGACGGGCAGCCTGGTGCGGGCGCAGGGCCGGCGCGCCCGGCTCGACCTGAAGCTCTACCGCACCTTCGTGATGCTGCGCGGCGAGGCCACCGGCGGCTGGCGCGGCGAGATCCGCGACGGCGAAGTGGTCGACGAGGCCGAGGACGCCCAGGACGAAGCGGAGGAAGAGGAGCCGGAGGAGGCCGACGAGCGGTACGACGACAAGGCTCGCGCCGAGGACGAAGACGAAGAAGCGGGCGAAGAGGGCGAGGAAGAGGACGAGAACGAGGCCCGCGACGAAGACGAAGAAGCGGGCGAGGAAGAGGACGAGGACGAGGCTCGCGCCGAATACGAAGACGACGAGGACGAGGCTCGCGACGAGGACGAAGAGGAAGACGAGGAAGACCGGGAAGACGACGAAGACGAAGAGGACCGGGACTGGGAGGAGGACGAGGAGCAGACGCCCGACGACACCGAGGAAGCACCCCCGAGGTCCCGCCGACGCCGTGGGTGACCGCCGACGCCCGACGCAGTGTGAATCGAGGTCGAGTGTGCCGTGACCGAATCCGACTCCGCCGTCCCCACTCGGGCCTTCTCCCCCTACGGTCAGGAGACCGGCGCGAATCTCGCCGACATCCTCGAACGCGTGCTCGACAAGGGCATCGTCATCGTCGGTGACATCAAGATCAACCTTCTCGACATCGAGCTGCTGACGATCAAACTCCGTCTGCTGGTGGCCTCGGTCGACAAGGCCAGGGAGATCGGTATCGACTGGTGGGAGCACGACCCCGCCCTGTCCTCGCGCGCCGACGGCGACCGGCACACGCTCGAAGAGCAGAACCGGCGTCTGCGGGCCGAGGTGAAGGAGCTGCGCGAGCGCGTCGCGCACTCTCCCGCCGAACTCCCCGAACGCGAGGCGAGCGACCGTCGCTCCCGCTCGTCCAAACGCGACCCCGACGCCCCGCCGAAGCGTGCCACCGACGCGGCACCCAAACGCGCCCGGCGCAAGGCGGCCGATGACGAGGACGGAGGCACGGAGTCGTGAACGAGCGGCTGAGCTACGCCTACGCCGTGCTGCCGGCCACCGCCCCGGTGGAGCCGCAGGCGCTGGCGGAGGTCCGAGGGGTGGCGCAGGCACCCGTGCGGCTGGTCACCGCGGGCGAGGTGGCCGCCGCGGTCAGTCCGGTGCCCGGTGAGGAGTTCTCCGAGGCGGCCCTGCGGACGCGCCTGGAGGACCTCCAGTGGCTGGAGACGACCGCCAGGGCGCACCACCTGGTCATCGAGACCCTGGCCGCCCACACCACGGTCCTCCCCCTGCGGCTGGCGACGGTCTACCTGGGCGAGGACCGGGTCCGCGGGATGCTGAACGAGCGCCGGGAGGAGTTCGCCGCCCTGCTGGATCGGCTCGCCGGCCATGTGGAGTGGGGTGTGAAGGTGTACGCCGAGGTACCGGCCTCCTCCTCCGCTCTCCCGCCGTCGGGCGATCCGGCCGGCGACCCCGATCCCGGACGCGCCTATCTGCGGCAGCGCAGGCGCCAGCACCAGTCCCGCGAGGACGTCCGGCGGGCCGCCGAGGAAGCCGTACGGCGCACGGAACTGGAGGCCAGGGGCCTCGCGGTGGAGCGTGCCCGGCACCGCCCGCAGCAGGGCAACCTCGCCCCCGTCCCCGGCGAGAACGTCGCCAATGACGCCTATCTGGTCCCCAGCGGTCTGGGCGAGCGGTTCCGCGAGCGGATGGAGCACGCCGCCGAGGGCCTTCCGGGGGTACGGGTCGAGGTCACCGGCCCGTGGGCGCCGTACTCCTTCGCCCTGCCTCCCGTACGGCCGGGGGCGACGCAGCGGTGACCGACTTCGGCATGGACGTCGACCGCCCGATCAGCCAGCGGCAGGTGGCGCTGATCGACCTGCTGGACCGGCTGCTGAGCGGAGGAGTCGTGATCACCGGTGATCTGGTCCTGTCGATCGCCGACATCGACCTGGTGCGGGTCTCGTTGCGGGCGGTCGTGGAAGGCGTACGCGAGCGGGCGGAGGAGCAGTGGGAGCCCCTCGCGCCCGCGCGGACGACGAGGGGATACGGCGGCGCCCATGACGTATCCGGCTGACCGGCGACCTCCCGACCGGCTGAGGGAAGTGGCCGACGCCGCGTCCCGCGCGTTCTCGTTGCTGCCCGCCCGCCCCGACGACATCGCCGCGCCGCCCGCGGGCCGGGGCGCGGCACGGCGTCTGCGCACGGACCCGGAGACGGTGGAGCGGGACCTGGTCAGACTGGTTCTCACGGTCGTCGAGCTGTTGCGCCAGCTCATGGAGCGGCAGGCGCTGCACCGGGTGGACGAGGGCGATCTGACCGAGGAGCAGGAGGAGCAGCTGGGCCGGACCCTGCTGGCCCTCCATGACGCCATGACCGACCTGTGCGGGCGCTACGGCCTCACCCTGGAGGACCTCAACATCGACCTGGGGCCGCTGGGCCCGTTGCTGCCTCCGTGAGGGCGTCACCTCCTGCCGGACGCGGAGCCGCGGCCGGCGAGGTGGTTCAGGTGTGCGGTGGCGTCCTCGGCGTGCTTGCGGGCCTCGCGGAGCGTCCGGTCGGCGGCGCGTGCGCGGTCGACCGCCTCCTGGGCGGCGGTCCGGGCCTGCTCGTACTCGCCGTCGAGGCGCTTCAGCTCCTCGGTGAGCTCGGTGCGCCGGCGGCGCAGCCGCTCGACGGGCCGCTCGGCGTCCTCGGCGTCCCGGCGGGCGCTCGCCGCCTCGGCCTGCGCGTCACGGAGCTTCCGGTCGGCCTCCGTGGCCTTGCGCCGGGCCTGTGCGAGCCGGCGCCGACGCTCTTCGTCGGCCGGCCCGGGTCGTGTGGCGGTCGCGGTGGACGCGCGAGGCGTCTCGGAGCGGCGCGGGACGGCGGCCGCGGTGGCCGGGAAGCCATGGCTTCGGGTGAGGGGCTTGACCAGTCGGCCGGTGGCCCACTCCTCGGCGGCCGCGGGGTCGGCGAGCACCGCGCGCAGCGTGCTCTCCACCTCGTACTGGGCGGCGTCGCCGATGGGGTGGCCCGCCGACCGCGCGAGCTGACCGGCCTGCCGGGCGAGGGCGCTGACCAGACGGTGCTGGCGGTGGCTGAGTTCGCGCAGCTGGGCCTTGTCGAGGTCGTGGTGCGCCTCGCGCAGAGCCTGGCCGAGCTGGAGCAGGGACACGGTCTCGGCGTGCCGCTCACGGACCAGGAGATTGCCGGCCCAGGCGGACAGGGTGGGCCGTCGGAGCGCGCCGATCCGCTCGGCCAGGGCACGGTCGCCGGCGGCCCGGGCCTCGGCCGCGCGCGCGTCACGGGCGGCGGTGAAGTCCTCCGGCCGCAGCCCGTAGAGCTCGTCGGCGACAGCGTCCAGATCCACCAGCGCCCCCTTCCGCTCTCAGCCCTTTATGACCCGCCCACCGCGCCACCGCAAGCGGGGCCCGGCGGGCACGGCTCACCCACCACCGCTCCTCGAGCGGGACCACTCGTCCGCTAGGGCCTGTCCGGCGGATCATGCCGCAGACGCGGGGACTGGCACGCCCATCTGGGCTGACGGGGCGCCGTCACTTTCCTACGACCTGATCCGCCGGACAGGCCCTAGTGCTCCGTGGGTGCGGGCACCCGGTCGGGCCGGGGCTCGTTCGTGGAGTCGACGTGAGGGGTCTTCGGTGGTGTGGCCGTCCGGGGGGTCGTGAAGCGGCGTACGCCCGGTACCGCCGCGGTTCCCGCGCAGGCCAGGCCCACGGCGACGGCGGCGGCCCACAGGGGCGCCTGGGTGCCCCAGGCGTTCGCGGCGAGCGGGGCGAGGACGTACCCGAGGGGCATGGCGCCCAGGGAGAGCAGCCAGTCGTACGAGGTGACGCGGGCGAGGACGCCGGGCGGGATGGCGGCCTGGACGGCGGTCTCCCAGACGGGGTTGAGGAAGCCGAGGCCGGCCAGGGCGAGGCCGTAGGCGGCGATGACGGCGACGGCGGGGGCGTCGGCGGCGAGGAGGGCGAGCGGCAGCGCGTACGCCGCCAGGCCGAGGTTGGCCACGAGGATGGGGTGGCGGGGGCGGGCGCGGCCGGCGAGCAGGGAGCCGAGCAGCAGTCCGACCGCGCCGGCCTGGAGGATCGCCACCCAGATCTCCTCGCCGCCCATGCGCTGTACGGCCAGGGCGGGGCCGAGCGTCATCAGTACGGCCGCCGCGCCGTTCCAGACGCCGTGCGCGAGGAGGCTCGTCCAGTACCAGTCACGGGCGCGGACCTCCCGCCAGCCCTCCACGAGATCGGCGCGCAGGGAGCGGGACTCGGCCGGGACGTGCTCGACGCGCAGGGGGACGAGCAGGGCCGCGCTGACCGCGAAGGACACCCCGTCCAGGACGAACGCCCAGCCGGGTCCCGCGACGAGGATCAGCACACCGGCCAGCGCCGGGCCGCCGAGGCGGGTGGCGCTTCTGACGACGCCGAGCGCGGAGTTGGCGGCGTGCCGGTCGTCGCCGGGCACCGACCCGGTGATCAGCCGCGGCAGGGTGGGCATGGCGAACGCGGAGGCGGCCCCGCCGATGGCCTCGGCGACGGCGATCTGCCACAACTGCGGCGCACCGCCGAGGAGTTGGACGCCCACGCAGAGCTGCGCGGCACAGCGCACCACGTCGGTGGCGAGGGCCACGGTGCGGGCGTCGAACCGGTCTCCGACGACACCGCCGAGAGGCAGCAGCACCAGCCTGGGCACCATCGCGCACCCCAGGACGAGCGCGAGCGCGGACGTGGATCCGGTGGCGCGCAGCACGGCGAGAGCCAGCGCCGCGGGGACGACGGCGTCGCCGATGAGGGAGAGCGACTGCCCCAGGAAGAGCAGCCGGAAGGCGCGGTTGCGCACGAGTCGGTGTGGCATGGCGCCGAATCTATTTCGGCACCGAACTTTCGTCAACGAAATATATGGTGCCGAATTATCAGAGGCCGAAGCTCCGACGCGTAGGGTGGGGCCATGGAGCGCACGGAGCCCGGGGGCCGCGACTGGACGGACGAGCACGTCACCCGGTGGATGGCGGTGCTGCCCGACCTCGATCCGGACATCGAGGGCGCGGTGACCCGCATGCAGCGGATCACCCGGCATCTGAGCAGGGTGCGCGAACAGTCGCTGGCCGACTACGACCTCGAACGCCATGAGTTCGACACCCTGCACAAGCTCGCCGCCCGCCAGGGCCGGGCGACGCCGTCCGAGCTCGCGGCCGACCTCGACCTCGCCCCGGCCTCGGTCACCGGCCGCCTCGACGCCCTGGAGCGCCGCGGCTTCGTACGCCGTACGCCGTCCACGACGGACCGGCGCCGCGTCGACGTCGAGCTGACCGGACCCGGGCGCACGACCTGGCTGGGCGCGATGGACGTGATGGGCGACGAGGAGTCCCGGCTGCTCGGCGTCCTCTCCCAGGACGAGCGCCGCACGCTGTCCGCCCTGCTGCGCCGCGTCGCCCTCGCCGCGGAGAGGCACGACGACGCCTCCTGAGGGGCGAGGCGCAGACGACGCCGCCCGACGGTCCCGTCACGGCCAGGGCTCGGTGGGCCGGACCGTGTCGAAGGCCAGGCCGCTGGAGCTCTCCCCCGTGCCGGGGGACTTCTCCCTGCGGACCCAGCTGTGCCAGGAGCCGTCGTACCAGCGGGCGAGGACCGGGCGGCGGAGCACGTTCGCCCCGTCGCGCGGCACCTCCTCCTCGTACACCGTGAGACCGGGCGTGATCAGCCGGCCCTCCGGGCGCGCGTCGAGGCCGGGGCCGGTCAGCTCCGCCAGGCGGAACCGGATGACCGCGGGCCGCACCTGCTCCGGGACCAGCGGGAACCAGTAGTCGGGGACCAGCGTCTGCACGCCGTACGCGGGCAGCTCGCCGGCGGTGACCGGCTCGGGGGGTGCGAGGCGCGCCCACCGGTCCCGGCGGTCCACCGGTTCGCCCCGGTCGTCGGTGTAGCGGTGCTGCACGGCCCAGGCCAGGTTCGCCAGTTCGTCGCGGGCCAGCGTCACCTGTTCCAGCGGCTCTCCCGTGTGGCCCCGGCCCCCGGGCAGCATGAGCAGACCGGCCGCCGCCGGGTGGTCGGGGTCCTCGCTGTGCAGGGTGAACATCGACCACGACGGATCGTCCCGGCCGGCCCGCTGCACCAGGTGATGGCGGCCGAACACATCGCGCACCAGCAACTGGTCGAGCGCGGTCAGCGAGGCGGCCGGCACCTCCAGCGGCACCAGGAACCAGTCGTTGCCGTACACGGTGGCGAAGGAGATCAGCAGCAGCCGGCCGGTGTCCAGGGCGGACACCTCCGCCGAGCCGAGGTCGACGCGCGCGTCCTCCATCTCCCAGAAACGGTCGGCGGGCAGACCGCCGTAACGCACCGTCGTGGGCAGTCCCTCGGCCAGGAACTCCCGCCGCGGCCCCGGCGGAGCGGCCTGGACGTCGGGATCGGGGTGCACGTCGGCGACGTACCAGTCCAGCCCGTCGCCCAGGTACTCCTCGGCTCGCAGCACCGAGCCGCCGGTGGACAGCTCCGCCGCGTACTCGAAGCGGTGCGGGTCGAAGCAGTCCGGACCGCGCTCGGCGAGCTGCCCGGCCCACCAGCTCCGCCAGCGGGCGGCCACCGCGCCGAGCGCCGGGTCCGCTCCCGCGTCGAACGTGCCCGCGTCCAGGGCGGCCGCCACCGACGCGGCGTCCGGCACCCGCCCCTGGAGCAGGCCGACCAGGTCGACGGCGGGCTGCCCCGCGGGGAGCGGGTGGGGGGCCAGTGCCGTCAGGGCGGCGGTGAGCAGTCCGGCGTCGTCGGCCATCCGCAGCAGCGCGGCACCGCCCTCCGCGCGCAGCCGCTCGTCGACGCGTACGGGCTCGTCCTCGACCTGGGTGTCCAGCGGCCCGGCGCCGGGGTCGTAGCGCACCCAGTCGGGCGACCCGGCCGGCCGCCAGGCGTCGACGGGAGCGCTGGCGCCGGTCATCCGGACGACGGCCGGGGAACCGGCGTCCTGGGCGGCGAACTCGCCGAACTGCCACTGCCGGGTGAGCAGCCACAGGGGGTCGTGCACCCGGGCGGCCAGGCCGGACTCGACATCGCCCGACCGGTACCCGGGCTCCAGCCGGAAGGGCCCGTCCGGGTCGGTGTTCGGGCGGCGGGTCTCGATCCTGGCGAGGGCCTGCCCGGTCGCGCCCTGCTGGGGGATCCGGATCGCCGGCAGCAGATCGTCGAGGCGGGGCAGGTCGGCGATGTCGACGGCGCGCAGCTTGGCCAGTTCGAGGGTCTCCCGCAGGACCTGGACCAGGCCGTCGGAGGTCCAGCCGCGCGTGAGATCGGGGGGCACGGCGACGAGCACGCTGT
The DNA here is from genome assembly GCF_055580085.1 of Streptomyces sp. NPDC032126. Classification (NCBI taxonomy): domain Bacteria; kingdom Bacillati; phylum Actinomycetota; class Actinomycetes; order Kitasatosporales; family Streptomycetaceae; genus Streptomyces; species Streptomyces sp. NPDC032126. Next base: position 1,465,828 of record NZ_JBVIMA010000001.1, on the reverse strand, counting down.
GCGGGGCCTTGGCGTCCGGGCGGTCGTAGTGGAAGGCGACGCCGGTCAGTTCGGTCTCCGGCGCGTCCTCGGCCGGACGCGGCTGGTCCGAGCCGGGCAGCAGCTCGATCCACTCGTCCAGCAGCAGACCGGTCACGGCGGCGCCGGGCGGGGTGTCGGCCGGCGCGTGCCAGACCAGGTGGGCCGTGGCCGCCGGGCGCCGCCCGGCCGGGAAGGTGCCGCCGATCCACGCGTCGGCGTCGGCGCTCGGGCTCTGCGCGGCGCGCAGCCGTTCCGGGCGACCGGCCCGGGCCCCGGCCAGCAGCAGCGACTCGTGCAGGGCGCGGACCACCGGGCGTACGGCCGCGTTGCGCCGCAGCCAGTCCTCGACATCGGCGCCGGGCAGGCCGTCCCGCCCGGCCGGCACCGCCGCGGCGAGGTCGGGCAGCAGCGGGATCTCCGCGCCGAGCACCTCGGCGAGCGCGGCCCGGGCCCGCGACAGCCAGCCCTCGATCGCGTCGGGACCGACCGCCTCCACGGCCAGCGCGCGCAGGGCGGGAGCGCCGGGGTGCGCGGTGAGCAGCGGATCGTCCGCGAAGCCGGCCAGCCGGGCCTGGAGGTCGGCCGTCGCGGCCGCGGCCGGGCTGTCGGCGAGGTGCGCCGGCAGCAGCGGCTGGGCGGTGGCCAGCAGCGAACGGATCCGCACGGCCCGGCCGCGCAGCCCGGCCCAGCCGGGACCGGTGAGGGCGAGCGGTGTGTCGGGCGGGAGGCCGTGCGCGTCGAGGAACGCGCGGCGCAGCCGGGCCGGTTCCGCGGCGGCCAGGTCGAGTACGGTGCTCAGCGCGCCCAGTCCGGCGCGGTCGGCGGTGAGTTCGACGGCCTGGCCGTCGCCCGGCGTGCCGGTCAGCGTCCAGGCGGCCGCCGGGCCGAGCAGGTGCGCCACCCACGCCTCCACCGCCGGTTGCAGCCGGGCGAGCGGGTCGGCGGGCCATCCGGTCGGGCCGGACGGCTGGGCCGGCAGCAGCGCGGCCACCCGGTGCGTCAGGGCGCGCGCCCGGTACGGCGAGCGCAGCACATGGAAGGTGTCCGGTACGTCCTCCCCGCGGCCCAGGGTGTCGGCGGTCAGCCCGGCCCGGATGGGGTTGCCGCCCACCAGCTGGTGGACGCTCTCCGCGAGCACCAGGTCGCCCACCGCGTCGAGGGCGTCGGCGACGTCCTCCAGCAGCGCCAGCGCCGCGTCGTGGTCGGCCGGGGGCGCCACCGGCGCGCCGTCGATGACGCTCGGCTGGTCCAGGGCGCCGGTACCGGCCCGTACGAGGGCCATGCCGTCGACGACGTTGCGCGCGGCGATCGCCTCCGCGCTGCGCGCCCACAGCTCCTGGTCGGTCTCCTGCCCTTCGGGTTCGGGCACCACCGGGAGGGGGAACTGGCGGCGGAACCGCTCGACGAGATGGTCCAGTCCGGCGTCATGCAGGGCCCGTTCGAAACGGTAGCCCAGCAGGGCTCCCAGGTTCTGCCCGTGGCGCACTCCGCCGAGCAGCCAGCGGGCGACGCGGGCACGGCGCGAGGTGAGACCGACGGCGTAGGTCCGCTCGCCGGGGTGGCCGAGGAAGCCCGAGCGCAGGACCGCCGCGGTGGCCGCGTGCTGGAGCGACGGTGCGTGGATGTAGCCGTCCTGCGCGGACATCTCGACCGTGGTGGTCTCGTCGTCCAGTTCGATGTCGACCTGTTCCCTGGCCACGGGCGGGCGCAGGTTCTCCACCCAGCCGTAGCAGCCGTAGCGGACGCCGTGGACGCCGGCGGTCCGCAGCTCGGCGAGCCGGCGGGACGCGAGGGAGGTGACCCAGGCGTCGAGGCGGTGCGCGTAGCCGTCGATGACTTCGAGGAGCAGTTCGGGCAGTCGGGTCACCGGCGTGGCGGCGAGCGTGCGCAGCGCCTGTTCCAGCCGGGGCAGCGCGGCCGCGGCGCGGGTGGCGGCCGCGACGCGTTCGGCGCGTTCGCCCTCGTTCAGGCCTTCCAGTACGTCGGCCACCAGCTGGTCCACGTCGCTGGTGACGGCCAGCGCCCGGCGCAGGGGGTCGTCCTCGCCGTCGTCGCCTTCGAAGAACGCCCAGTTGGGCAGGAGCAGCAGCGCGTCGAGGACACCGCGGGCGTCCGGCGGGGGCTCGGGCGGGAACTCCTGGGGCTCGCCGTCGTCCTGGGGCTGCTCCCCTCCCTCGCCCGGTGTGTCGCCGGAGGGCTCCTCCTCGGGGACGCCGGGCAGGTCGAAGAACGTGCTGGGCCGGGGCGGGGTCTCCCGGCCGTCGGACAGCTGCACCGGCCAGGCCCGGTCGTAGGCCGCGGCGTCCAGCTCGCCGGCCAGGAAGGCCCGCACCGCGTGCAGATAGTCCGCCGTGGCCGCCGCCCGTGCCGGGAAGGCGACCGGGTCGGGGGCGAGCCGCTGCACGAATCCCGGGACGCCGGTCGTCTCGTCCAGGCCCCACCCGAGATCGGTCCAGCCGTCGCCCCTCGTGGTCCAGCGCAACGCGCCCTGGGGCGACAGACCGGGCAGGCCCGGTTCGGCGGGAGGCTCGTCGCGCGGGGTCTTCGGCACCGCGAACCCGGGGCCGTCCATGCGGCGCATGGCCAGGCCGGTGGCGACGGGCAGGCGCTGCAACGCGTCCACCGCGACCTGGTCGACCGGCTGGTCGGGACGTACCCGGGGGATGGTGTCCTCTTCGGCGAGCACCTCGCGCCAGCGTTCCCGCAGCCGGAGCAGCCAGGGCGCCAGCAGGCCGTCCACGTCCCGGTCGCGGTCGGCCCGCCAGTCGCCCAGCGCGGTGACGGGCAGCACCCCGTACGGCTGGCGGCCGACCCGCAGCATGGGCAGCGGGCCGCGGCTGCGGACGTGCTCGGCGAGGTGGTCGCGGATCGCGCGCCAGGGCCGGGCCGGGGCGACCTCGCTGACCGCCCGGGTGCCCAGGTCCAGTTCGGTCACCGCGGCCTCGGCGAAGCCCTTGCCCAGGGTCGGCCAGGTGAGCAGGGCCAGCGCGGCGACCGCCGAGGGCTCCGCGTCGGCGGCGCCGGGGCAGCCGCGCAGGAAGCCGGCGTCCGGCAGGCCGAGGGCGTCGGCCAGCGCGTCGGCGACCGGACGCTCACCGGCACCCGGGACCGGCTCCGGCCCCGGGTAGGCGGGGGCGGAGGACCAGCCGGAGCGGGCGCGCGGGGTGTTGTTGGTCGCGGTGCCGGGCGGCAGCAGGCCGAGCCCGCCGGCGAACCGGTGGCCGTGCAGCAGGTCGCGCAGCCGGGCCGCGCCGTCCGCCGGCGAGTCGCCCCGTACGCCTACGACGATCAGCTCGTCGAGGTGGTCGATGCCGTCGGGGAGGTTCAACTCGACGCCCATACCGGCCTTGAGCGCCTCGAACCAGTCGGTCTCCCAGCCCTCCTCGTCGGCGCGCAGCAGGCCGATCGGCAGCGGGTCGGGCACCGGGCGGCCCGGTTTGTCGACCACGATCTGGCCGTCGATCAGGCCGAGGAAGCGCCAGCGCTTCGGCATCGCGACGACCCGCCGGCGGTGTTCGCCCGGGTCGTCGGGGCGCACCACGGGCGGCGGGGAGCCGGGGCGGCAGGCGTCGACCGCCCAGGCGGCCCGGGCCGGGCGCAGAGCGCCGAGCACCTTCTCCCAGGCCCGCGGGCTCGGGTCCTGCCAGTACTCGGCGGCGGCGGCCGCCTCCGCTGGCGTGAGGTCGGGGTCGAAGTGGGAGAGCAGGATGTCGTCCGGGTAGACCCGTACGCGCAGGGTGCTCGGCTCCCACCAGATGGTCTCCACCCGGACCGGCAGGAGCGCGATCGGAGCGGTGTTGTCGTCGGGGAACAGCGCGGGGGCGGCGTCCAGGGCCTGCGTCAGCTCGTCCTGGGCGCCGCGGACGAAGCCGTTCAGCTGCTCGGCCGTGCGTTGCAGTTCCGCCTGGGCGGACTCGGCGGCGGCGAGGAGCTCGGGGGTGGCCCGCTCGTCGCCGGCCCGGATGGCGTCCTGCAGCCTGCGCACCACGGCCAGCTGCTCGTCCGCGCGGGCCTGCGCGGTGTCCGCGTCGGTACGGGCCCGGTCGAGCTGCGCGCGGGCGGCGAACGCGTCGGTCATGTCCGGTGTGCTCCTGTGTTCAGCGGCCTGGCGGTGAGCGGTCGGTCGGCCCGGCGGTTGTGTTCAGTGGGCGGGCGGTTCGGTGGTCGTGTTCAGCGGCCGAGCAAGGTGGCGGCGCGGAAGGCGAGTTGGAAGGGCTGTTGGAAGGCGATGCGGGCCATGTCGGCCGCGTCCCGGGCCCACACCGCCGCGTCGCCCGGCGGCAGCGCGCTCGGGGTGGCGGGCGGCGGGCTGAGGCGGACGAACCGTCCGGAGTCCACGGTGACGCCGCTCCAGGTGAGGTCGGCCCAGGTGCTCAGCTCGATCGGCCCGCCGGAGTCGAATCCGAACTGGGTGCCCCGCATGGGCTCGCGGAAGACGAAGAACCAGTCCTCCGCGACGGCCCGCTCCTCGTCGATCCCGGAGAACAGGTAGAGCACGGTGGACTCGTCGAGGGGGAGCGGTGTGGCCGGTACTCCCCCGAAGTCGGCGGGCAGCCTGCCGTTCTCCCCGCGCACGGCGAGCAGCGCGGTGCTGGGGAAGCGGTGCAGCAGTTCACCGCGCACCAGCAGGGCCAGGCTGCCCTCGCCGCCGGTGCGCATCTGGCTGCCCAGCGGGGCGTCCGAGGGCCAGCCGGCGATCTCGTCGATGTCGGCCTCGTCACCGGGCCAGAACCGCGCGAACGGCGTGCCGCGCTGGTCGGTCGGGAACTCCCGCCACAGCAGCTCCCGGTTGAACTCCTGGTTGAGCCCGACGAGCAGGGCCGCGGCAAACTCCGGGTTGGTCTCCAGGAGCGTGACCGTGTCCGGCGGGAGCGTGCTGATCCCCGGGATCGCCCACTCCGGCCAGCGGGTGAGGAGTTCCCGGGCCATCGGCACGGTGAACGTGGGGTGGGCCATGACCGGCCGCAGCGGGCGGGCCTCGGTGTCGCTGCGGCGCGCCCAGAACGCGGCGGGGATCCGGTCGGTCAGCCGCAGGACCTGCAACCTCGGCGGGCTGATCCCGGCGCGCAGTTCGCCCGGCAGCCCGGCTTCGGGCGCGTCGGCGTCGAACATGCCCATCTCGCCGAGCTTCTGCTCGATGACCGGCGCGGGCGCCTGCCCGTCGGGGGCCTGGCCGGTCGCGACACGGTCGGCGCGGCGGGCCAGCGCGCCGGTGCGGCGGGTCAGCCGGACGAAGGAGGTGCTGGCCGTTCCGGTGGGAAGGGGCGACGCGGCGAGCAGGCCGGCCAGGGTGGTCGGGGCCGCGACCGGTCCGGTGGCGGCCAGCGGCATACGGGCGCTCACCGGTGCCATGACGGTGACGAGGTCGGCCACGCTCAACGGGTCGAGGTGCTTGCGCTGGGCCTGTTCGGCAGCGGCGGCGGCCAGCTCACCGACGGCGAGCAGCCGGTTCGCCCGCCGGATCTCGCCGACCTGCTCCCAGGCCCGCGCCATCAGGAACTCCTGCTCCAGCTGCACGTAACGGGCCCCGAGCGCGGCGGCGACCCGGCGCCGTACCTCCAGATTGAGCGTGCTCATCCAGGCGTCGGGGTCGGTGGGCACGGTCTGCTGCCCGGTGTGGTGACTGCCGTACAGCGGCGGCGCCACGGCGACGAGGTCCCGGTCGTCGACCGGCTGCCCGGCACCCGCGCCTGGCTCCTCCCCCGGCTGTCCGGTCTCGGCGCGGCGCCGGGCCGGGGCGTCGAGGCGTCGGCGGAGCAGGTCGCGGAAGTGGTCCTGGGCGGCGGGGTCCGACCAGGTCTCGGGCCCCGTCGGCCCCGGCACCCGCAGCGCGCCGTCCATCGCCACCGTGGCCCGCCCCACCGGTGTTTCGGCGGGCCAGGGGCGGCTGACGTCGATGGTCCTGGTGCCGAGTCCGGCGTCGGCGGCCGGCTGGAAGTGCAGTCGCCGCGCCAGTTCCTCGAAGGTGCCCGCCGCCCCGGTGCGGAAGGTCCACCAGTGGTAGACGGGCAGGTCGACGGTGTCCCCGGCGCCGGCCGGCCAGGCGTCGGCCCCTCCCGCCGCGTCCACCGCGGCGTTCAGTCCCGCGGCGCGCCCCGCCGCGGTGGCCGGTACGACGGCGGCGATCCAGCCCCGGTCGGGCTCCAGCCTGCGCGGGCACACCAGGCGTGCGACGACGTCGGCCGAGTGGGTGCGCAGCCCCTGCTCGGTGAGCTGCTGGGCGGCGCCGAGGTCGGTGACGGTGTCGGGCAGGCGGGCCTCCACATGCGCCCAGGCCCAGCGCTCGGCCAGCGGGGGCAGCGCGGCGACCGGGGCGGTGAGCACGGGCAGCGGGTTGCCGTCGCGCGGTGGGGCCGCCTCGTCCTCGGCCAGGACGATCAGCACGAGCCATGGCTGCGGGGTCGGCCCCGAGAGGGTGCCGGCCGAGCCCGGGGACAACAGCCAGGGCAGGTCGGCGTGGGCGAACTCGACGGCGGCCAGAGTGTTCTCGGCCGCCTGGGCGGTGTCGCGGGGCGGTTCCTCGCGCAGCACCATCGTGCGGTCGAAGCCGAGCACGTGCCCGGGGCCGATCAGCGACAGGGTGGGGCCCGGCGCCGGCTGTTCCTCGTGCCGGCCGCCGATCTCGCGGGCGAACGTCACGCCCGTCGGCAGGGCCGGGCCCGTCGTCGAGGCGGCCGCGCCGAGCCGCGCGGAGGAGAAGAACCATCGCGTACTCATGTCACGCTCCCGCTGCGGCCGGGGTCCGGTTCCCCGAGGGGTTCATGCGCCGTGCTCCCAGCTCTCGACGAGCCGAACGGCGGCGTGCGGATCGTCGAGGCGCAGGCGCGTCGCCTCCCAGGCGTCCGCGGTGGCGTCGACGAGGGACACGTCGGCGAGCAGGGGGCTCAGGTCGCCGGCGGCCACCACGCTGAGCGTCGGCGGGCGCACCTGGACGGCCGCTTCGGGGACGCGCCAGCGCTCCAGCCGTTCGGCGGCGCTGAGCGCGTAGGACGCCTCGCGGTGGAAGAGCCCCGGCCAGGCGGTGAACTCCGGTGCGTGCAGGGGCGGTTCGTAGCCCGTCTCGTAGCCGTCGTCGACGCGGTGGCCGGTGCCGAGCCGGGCGCCGTCGGTGCCCGCGCGGACCCCGCCGGCGTGGCTGACGAACGCGGGGGTGCTGAGCTGCTGGTCCTCGGTGAGGTCGAAGAACTCGCCGGGCACGAACCGCTCGGGCAGCGACGGAAGGCCCTGGGCGGGGCGGGGCGTACCGAGCGTGATCTCCTTGATCGTCCACGTCTGCGCGGGCACGGGCCGGCGCTCGAAGCGGGAGATCGGCACGCCCAGCGGGAGCACTTCCTGGGTGACGCGCAGGGTGGCGTCCGGGTGGACGAGCTCTCCCCTGGCCAGTTTCTCGTTCGCCGCGGGCGTGAACACCAGGGCGGTGCGTTCGACGGCCGGGCGTTCGGCCACCCATGCCTTCGGCTGGGCGACGGCGAAGCGCAGCGGTTCCAGCGGGTCGCGTCCGGCACGCGGGGCGACCGCGGGCGGGGAGCCCCAGCGGATGTCGAAGTCCAGGTCGACGTCCCAGAACAGCACGGAGATGCTGCCGGTGCCGAAGGCGTGCCAGGGGGCGGGGCCCTCCAGAGTGAAGTCCAGGCCGATCCCGGCCAGCCGGTGGCCGAACGCGCGCACCGCCACCCCGGCCCGTACGTGCACGGCGAAGGCGAACACCGGGTCGAAGACGAACAGGGCGTCCAGGCCGAGCCAGCCCTGTACGCCGCAGCCCGCGATCGTCGCGTCCAGTTGCACCTGGCCGCCGAACATCACCGCGTTGGACGTGACCGCGAAATAGGCCTCCATGCGCAGCCCGAAGCCGCCGCCGGGGGCCAGGTCGATCTGGAGCCGGCGCAGCGCGGGGACGCCGGCGGGGCGCGGGTAGCGGGGGTGGAAGCCGCCGGCGGACAGTACGAACTCCGGCTCCTGACCGCCCCGTACGAGCAGGTACATCTCGCCGCGCACGGCCAGTCCGACGATCCAGGAGCCGGCCAGCGACACCAGCAGCTCCACCACGGGAACCGCCGGGTCGATACGGCCGACGACACTGGCCTGAAGCCGGATCAGGGGGACGACCGGATCGGGCACGCCGACCAGGAGGCGCCCCACCAGGACGGCGCGCGCCGGGGCGGGCAGGTCGAGGATGAGGGCGCCGGACAGCTGCACCATCCGCCCGCCCCAGGTGATGCGCACCATGGGCCCGACCAGGAACCGCCCGGCGGCCACCGGGTACGCCGAGCCCAGCGCGTCGACGATCTGTCCGGCGCGCTCCACCGCGTGGTCGGGGAAGAGCACGCGGTCGGCGTTGCCGTCGCAGACGAGCTGCTGGAGCGCGGTGACGTCGACGCGCCGGTTGACGCCGACGAGCCCGCCGATCGCGTCGAGGGCGAAGCCCAGCCCCAGTTCGATGCCGGGTGGCGGGAACTGGGCGGCGAGCAGCACCAGGAAGCTGGTGGGGGTCGCTCCGGCCGGTGGCCGGAAGAGGGCGACGGCCTGCAGGCGCAGCACGCCGAGGTCGATCGAGATCAGCCCGGCGTAGCCCTGGTCCGGTGTGCGGCGGACCAGGCCGCCGCCGGACACCGGGGGCAGGGTGAGTTCGGTACCGATGCCGTCGGGGAACAGCTCGCGCAGCCGGGTGGGGTCGAGGCCGGGCCTGCTCGCCGGGGACAGCGCCACGGGCAGGTCGATCCCGGCTCCGTCGAGGAAGACGCGCAGGGGCAGCCCCGGCAGTCCGGCGGTGAGCGACACGGACAGGGCCAGCCGGGGCTGTCCTGTCTCCGCGGTCAGCTCCAGGGCGGCTCCTCGGGTGCGTACGCCGGGAGCGTTCAGCCGTAGCGGCAGTACGACGCGCAGCGCGCCCGTGGTGGTGAAGCGCAGCCCACCGGCCCGGTCCGCGCGCAGGTCGACGGTGACCGACCCGGATCCGCCGGTCAGGGGCGCGGCCCCGCCGGCGCCGACGAGCCGGGCCAGGGCGGCAGGCAGGACGGCGGCGTCGAGTTCGCGTAGCTGGATGTCAACGGCCGGCGGCGCGGCCGGGGCGGCGGTGACGGTGAGCGCGATGCCGTTGACGCTGACGCCGGGGCCGTCGGTCATGCCGGCGGTCAGTCGGCCGGTGCGCTGGAGGCGGACGGTCGCGGTGCCGGCGGGTGGCGCGGGCGGCAGGCCGGGGCCGACCGCGGCGTCCCAGCCGTCCGGCGCGGCGATGTCCGCCTGGGCGCTCCAGGGCCCGGTGGCCGTCGGCGGCAGGGACAGCACGGCCCCGGGGGTGACCACGATGTCGAACACCGGTCCGTCCGGGGTGATCCCGAGCACCGCGCGCCCGGCGGCGGGCCCGGCCGGTTCGGTCAGTACGAGGGCCACGCCGAGGGGTGCCCCGGGGGCTCGCCGCCAGCCGTGCAGCCGTACCGGCGCGCCGGCGCCGAGGTCGCCGAGCATCTCGCGGACGAGCTCCACGAGAGAGTTGCCGGCGGGCAGCCGGTCGTGGACCGCGAGGAGCCGTCCGGCCAGGACGGTACCGGCGGCCGAGGGCTCGTCGCCGACCTGGGGCAGCTGGTGGACCAGCCCGTCGACCGCGTCCCGGACCAGGGCGCGCAGCTGGTCGGCCACCTGGTGCAGCAGCTCCTGCGGATTCATGGCACCTCACCCGTGTGGCCGGGTTCGCCGTTGTCGATCACCAGGGCGCGGCCGAAGGTGCCGATGCCCAGCCAGCGTCCGTCCGGGCTGAACCCCATCGCCAGGACCTCTTCGGTGGAGACCGTGTAGTACTCCTTGCCGTCGAGGTGGAACACGCGCACCACGTTGTCGATGGAGGCGCTGGCGGCGAGCTTGCCGCCGGGGTGGAAGGCGACGTGGGTGACGGCCCCGAACTCCGCCTCGGGCCCCCCGGGTGGCTGGCGGGGTGCCCGGCCCTTCTCCACCCCGGACGCCGCTTCCAGAACCCGCGCGAACCCGTCGGCACCGCCCACGACGGTCCAGCGGCCCTTGGGGTCGAAGGCGAGGCAGTTAGGGGCGGTGACCTGGTCGTCGACGTCGTCCTCGGTCGGCCAGACCTGTGCTCCGCCGTCGGCGTCGAACAGCCGGGTGGTGTCGTCGGCGGCGCAGCACAGCACCTGGGAGGCGTCGGGGCTGAACGCGACCGCGAACACGGCGTTGTCCGGCGTCAGCCTCCCGGTCTCGGTGCCGGTGGCCAGATCCAGCACCCGGGCGGATCCGGCGAAGCGGTGGTCGCCGCCGTGGCGTTCGTCGATGGCGAGCGCGATGCGGGTGCCGTCGCGGCTCAGGTCGGCGTCGGCGATCAGCGGCTTGTCGACGGGGATCCGCTGGACCGTGGCGCCGCTCGCCCCGTCGAGGACGAAGACGGCCGTGTCGGTGGTCGCGACGACTTTGCCGTCCGGCGTGAAGGCCACGGTGTTCACCGAGTTGCCCGGCTGGAGCGGCCCCTGCCAGAGGACCGCTCCGGTCGCGGCGGAGCGCAGGAACACCTGCTCGAAGTCGGCCACCGCGAACGCGGCGCCGTCGGGCCGGAAGGCGATGGCGGACACGGAACCGTCACTGGCCACGTCCAGCGGGGCGCCGACGCCGATGGTGCGCACCCGCAGCACGGAGTCGTCGCCCCCGCTGGCGAACCGGGTGCTGTCGGGGCTGAAGGCGAGGGCCTGGACCGAGCCCTCGTGTTCGACGGTGAGCGCCACGGTGCCCGGCCGACTCGTCTGCATTCCGCAACCGTAGCGTCACGCATGGTGCCCGGCGTAGAGGCGGGCCGGAGGTCTTCGCGGCTTTTCCACGGGCCTTCCGGGGAGGGCCATGATCCTTCTCCGTTGGCCGAAACATGACGTACCGCGACCGGCTTCGCTCGGTTCACCGGAGTTTTTCGTACGCGTGCCATAAATTGTCTTCCGATGTCGAGGTGGGTCGTCAGGGGGACGGCTCCACTGCAACGGGGGTGCACTCATGCAGGTGCTTGTGGTGGAAGACGACACTCGGATCGCGGAGGCGCTGACGGAGGCCCTGCAGCGATTCGGACACGACGTCGACTGGGTGGACAGCGGCGTCGAGGCACTGGAAGCGGCACAGCGCAGCGAGTTCGTGCTGCTGGATCTGGGGCTGCCCGACCTGGACGGTCAGGAGGTGTGCCGGCGCGTGCGCGAGCAGTCGGCCGTGCCGATCATCGCGGTGACGGCCCGGGCCGAGGAACTGGACCGGGTGCTGCTGCTCCAGGCGGGCGCGGACGACTACCTGGTCAAGCCGTACAGCATGCGCGAGCTGCTGGCGCGCATGGAGGCGGTCGCCCGCCGGGTGCACGCCCCGTCGCCGACCCGGTCGGCCGGCGGCGGCGAGGCCGAGGAACGGTGGGTGTTCGGGCCGCTGACGGTGGACCCGCGGGCGCGGCAGGTGGAAGTGGACGGCGCCGCCGTGCATGTGACGCGCCGTGAGTTCGATCTGCTGGCCGCCCTGCTCGCCGACGCGGGCGCGGTACGGCAGCGGGAAGACCTGATCAACGAGGTGTGGGACCCGAACTGGCACGGCTCGACCCGCACGCTGGACGTGCACATCGGCTCGCTCCGGTCCAAGCTCGGCGGCCGGGAATGGATACAAGCGGTGCGGGGGGTGGGATTCCGTCTGGTGCTGCCGGGGCAGGTGTGACCGGGGCGAGAGCGACGATCGCCACATACGTGCGCCGCGCGGTGCCGCGGCCACGCCATATCGGGGGAGATATCGTGCGGCATCATCTGATCGCGGCACTGGTGGCCCTGCCGGCGGCGGTCATCGCCGTCCTGGGGCTGCCACTGGCGATGCAACGAGGCGACGAGGCACTGCGCCACCTGGTGCACACCCGCGTCGAACAGGCCCGGGAGCTGTCACCGGTCGCGGCCAGGGCGCTGCGCGACGGGGACGAGCGGGGGGTCCTGCGGGACCACATCGCGCAGCTCCAGGACCATACGGGCGGCTGCGCCCATGTCCTCGACGCCCACGGCCGGTACGTGGAGGGCGCGCTGTGTCTGCTCGCGCCCGAGGAGCTGGCCCGGCAGAAGGTGGTCCAGGACGCGCTGCGCGGCCGGTTCACCGACTCGGCCGACGGGGAGACGACGAGACTCGCCGACGAACTGGTGGTGGCGGTGCCCGTCATCGACGACGGGCGGCTCATCGGCGTCGTCGCGGTGTGCTCGTCCCTCGACGATCTGCACGTCGAGCAGGTGACCACCTGGACGCTGGTCGCGGTGATCTCCGCGCTGGCGCTGGCGGCCAGCGGCTTCCTCGCCGAGCCGCTGGCCCGGTGGATCCTGCGCCCGGTGCGCTACCTGGAGGCGGCCGCCCGCCGGTTCGCGTCCGGCGACCACGACGCCCGCGTCCCCGTCCATCTGGGGCCGCCGGACCTGCGGGTGCTGGCGGAGACCTTCAACCACCTGGCCGAACAGGTCCAGCAACAGGTGAAGGTGCAGAAGGCGTTCGTCTCCGACGCCTCCCACCAGCTGCGCTCGCCCCTGGTCGCGCTGCGGCTGCGGCTGGAGAACCTGGAGCCGCACATGCGGACGCAGGGAGCCCGCAGCCTGGACCAGGCGCTCACGGAGGTCGACCGGATGACCGGCATCCTCAACGCGCTGCTGCTCCTGGCCCGCGCGGAGGCCGGTACCGACCCCGCGCGGGCGGTGGACGCGCGGGCGGTGACCGAGGAGCGGGTCGCCACCTGGCGGCTGAGCGCGGAGGGCAAGGGCATCACCCTGGCCGTCGAGAGCGAGAGCGAACCCGAGGTACGGGCCGTGCCGGGCACGGTGGACCAGATCCTGGACGTCTTCCTGGACAACGCCCTGCGCGAGGCACCGGCCGGCAGCACCATCCGGGTGCGGCTGATCGAGGACGCCGCCACCGTGGCCATCCAGTGCGTCGACAACGGCCCCGGCATGAGCGCGGAGGAGCGGGCGCGCGCCTGTGACCGCTTCTGGCGGGGCCCTCGGGCGGTGGCCGGCCAGGGCACGGGGCTGGGCCTGGCGATCGCCGCCAGCCTCGCCCGGGCGAGCGGCGGCCAGCTGCTGCTCCAGGAGGCACCCGAGGGAGGGCTGCACGCCGAGGTACGGCTGCCGGCCTGGGCCCCCGCGGCAACCGCCCCACCGGCGGACGCCGCCCTGCACTGCTAGGGGATGTGAATCGGTCGCTCCCCTGCACTGCCAGGGGAGGTGAATTCCCGGTCGTTCCCCTGCACTGCTCGGGGAGATGAATCTCCGGTCGCTCCCCTGCACGCCCGCTGCATCTGCACTGCCCGAGTGCTGCAGCCGGCGTTCCTAGGCTGACGCCCCGGAGGTGCCGCCCGCCCGCACGCGCCCGTGCGGGCGTCGGCCCCAGGGCGCCGGCCGGCCCTCCGGTCCTCCGGCTCTTCGTCCCGGCGGCCGCGTGCGCGTGGGCGCCTCTACTCACCTCCAAGGAGGCGGCGTGGGTTCCCCATCCACCGTGCGCAGTGAGACCCCGCCCGGCGTCGTACCGCCCGTCCCCGCCCGGGGGTTGGCCGCACTGGGCCGCTGGCTGGCCCGCCGTCGGCTGATGGTCCTGCTGCTCACCCTCGTGGCGCTGATCGTCGCGGTCCCGTTCGGGTCGGACGTGGAGAGCCGCCTGTCGGAGGGCGGCATCACCGTCCCGTCCTCGGAGGCGGCCCAGGCCGACGAGCTGCTCAACTCCCGCTTCGCGAGCGGCTCCCCGCACCTGGTCTTCGTCGTCGAGGCCGACGCCGACATCGACAGCCCGCCGGTCAGCCGTGAGGGCACGGCGCTCACCGAACGGCTGGCCCACGAACGGGGGGTGGTGCAGGCCGCCTCGTACTGGACGCTGGACAAGGCGTCCACGCTGCGTTCCCGGGACGGCCGCACCGGTCTGATCATGGTGCGGCTGGCCGGTGACGAGGACCAGATCCGCAGGACCGCCGCGCGGATCGTGCCGGACGTGGTCGGGCGACAGGGCGGGCTGGAGGTCACCGCGACCGGGGTGACCGGCGTGCGGATGGAGATCGAGAAGCTCAGCGAGGAGGACCTGACCAAGGCCGAGCTGCTGTCCGGGCCGCTGGTGCTGATCATCCTGCTGCTGGTGTTCGGCAGCGCCGTCGCCGCCGGGACCCCGCTGGCCGTCGGCGTCCTCGCCGTCATCGGCTCCTTCGTCATCCTGCGCCTGCTGGACATGGTGGTGCAGGTCTCGGTGTTCTCCGTCAACATCACCACGGCCCTCGGCCTGGGCCTGGCCATCGACTACAGCCTGTTCATCGTCACGCGGTACCGCGAGGAACTCGCCCGGGGCCGTGACGTGCCCGAGGCGATCGCCGAGTCGGTGCGCACCGCCGGCCGGACGGTGCTGTTCTCCGCGCTGACGGTGGCGCTGTCGCTGTCGGCGATGCTCGTCTTCCCCATGTACCACCTGCGATCCTTCGCCTATTCCGGCATCGCGGTGGTGGCGCTGGCCGCGCTGGGCTCGGTGGTGGTCCTGCCGGCCCTGCTGGCCGTCCTCGGCCGCCGGATCGACGCCCTCAACGTACGGCGCCTCGTCCGCCGGGGTGCCTCGACGGCCGCCGCGCGCAGCGACCGGGAGGGGTTCTGGCACCGGCTGGCGATGGCGGTGATGCGCCGCCCGCTGCCGTTCGCCCTCGCGGTCGCCGCGCTGCTCGTGTTGCTCGGACTGCCGTTCATGCGGGCGGAGTTCGGGGACAGCGACGACCGGGTGCTGCCCGCCGGCTCCCCGGCGTACCAGGGCGCGCAGGTGCTGCGCGAGGAGTTCGACAACCGCGAGGGCTCGCCGCTGAACGTGGTCCTGCCCGACGCCGATCCGGCCGCGGACGCCTCCAGGATCAGTGCCTACGCCCTGCGGCTGTCGCGGCTGCCCGGCATCACCCGGGTGGACGCGCTGACCGGTTCGTTCAGCTCGGGACGGCTGGTCGCCCCACCCGGCAGGGCGTCCGAGCGCTTCCGCGCCGAGAAGGGCACCTGGCTGTCCGTGGTCTCCGACACCGAGCCGTACTCCCAGCGCGGCATGGACCTCGTCGACACCCTGCGCCGACATCCCGCCCCGGGCAAGGTCCTGGTCGGGGGGCAGGCGGCCCTGCTGGTGGACTCCAAGGCCACGCTGGGCGACAAGCTGCCGTGGGCGCTGGGGATCATCGCGCTGTCCACGATGGTGCTGCTGTTCCTGTTCACCGGCAGCCTGCTCATCCCGCTGAAGGCCATCGTCCTCAACCTGCTGTCGCTGACGGCCACGTTCGGCGCCATGGTCTACATCTTCCAGGACGGTCATCTGCGCTGGCTGGTCGGCGACTTCACGGTCACCGGACTGCTCGACATCGACACCCCGATCCTGATGTTCTGCGTCGCCTTCGGGCTGTCCATGGACTACGAGGTGTTCCTGCTCTCGCGGATCAAGGAGGAGTACCGCCGCACCGGCGACAACGTCTCCGCCGTGGCCTGGGGGCTGGAGCGCACCGGCCGGCTGGTCACCGCGGCGGCCGCGCTCGTCGCCACCGTGCTGCTGGCGTTCGCCACGTCGTCGCTGACGCCGCTCAAGCTCCTCGGGGTCGGCCTCGCGCTCGCCGTCATCGTGGACGCCACGCTGGTACGCGGCGTCCTGGTGCCGGCCTTCATGCGGCTGGCGGGACGCGCCAACTGGTGGGCCCCGGGCCCCTTGCGCCGCCTCCACCAGAGGATCGGCCTCGACGACTGACCACCTCCCACCGCGCACCTCTCCACGGCCGCCCCGGTCCCACCGACCGGGGCGGCCGTCGTCGTCGGCGGCTGCCGCGGTCGGTGGTGTGCGGGAGATCCGGCGGCGCGCCATACAGGGCACCTCACAGCACCTCATGTCGAACTGATAGGCGAAAGCTGCATCTTCATTGCACGGCCGCTGCATGGGCGACTCGTAGCGTGGTGCGTGCCGTCGGGGCCTTCCGCCCGCGATCCGAACCACGGGCGCCACGACGGTGGATACATGTCAGGCAACCAGGTGGGGGGACCCGGTCCATGCGGTATCTGCAGCGTGAACGTGCCATCGTCGAGGAAATGCTGCCCGGGCTGGACGAACGCCTGGCCGCCACCGCGCTGCCGGAGCTGGAGGCTCCCGGCTCCCCCGGGATCCGGCTGTTCACCGAGGCCGGCGGGCCGGGTCTGCTCGTACCCGCCGAACACGGCGGCCGCGGCGCGGACCTGCTCACCGCGATCCGGGTCCAGCGCGCGCTCGGCTCCCGCTCGCCCTCGCTGGCGGTCGCGACCACCATGCACCACTTCTCGGTGGCCTCCCTCGTCGAGGCGGCGGCCGTCAGCAGCGGAATGGAGTGGCTGCTGCTCGCCGCGATCGCCAAGGACAACCTGCTGCTGGCCTCCGGCTTCGCCGAGGGCCGCACCGGCCAGGGCATCCTCAACCCGTCGCTGACGGCCCGCACCGAGGGCGACAAGGTGTTCCTCAGCGGGTCGAAGAAGCCGTGCAGCCTGGCCCGTTCGATGAACCTGCTCACCGCCTCGCTGCCGCTGCCCGCCCCCGACGGCACCGAGCGGCTCGCCATCGCGCTGATCCCGGCCGAGGCGCCGGGGCTGTCGGTGAAGCCGTTCTGGGGCAGCCCGGTGCTGGCCGGGGCCGAGAGCGAGGAAGTCGTCCTCGACGATGTCGAGGTGCCCGGTGAGCTGCTGGTGCGGACGGACGTCACCGACGACGGCCGCCTGGACCAGTTGCAGACCGTCGGCTTCGTCTGGTTCGAGGCCCTGATGACGGCGAGTTACCTCGGCGCTGCCTCGGCGCTCGTCGAGCGCACCCTGGCCAACGACCGCGTCGAGGCGGCCGTACGCGCCGACGCCGTCACGACCGTCGAGGCCGCCGCGCTCACCCTGGAGGGACTGGCCGCCGACGTCGCCGCGACCGGCGTCGACGAGCACACGCTGGCCCGTTCGCTGATGTGCCGGTATGCCGTCCAGGACGCGATCGGCCACGTGCTGTCGGTGTGTGTGGAGGCGCTGGGCGGCATGGCCTTCATCGGCTCGCCCGACATCGCCTATCTGCACTCCGCGTGTCGCGCGCTGGCCTTCCACCCGCCGTCCCGGGCCCGTATGGCCGCCCCGCTGGCCGAGTACTTCACCGGCCGGGCACCCCTGCGGATCCCCTAGCGGATCCCCTGGCGGATCCCCTGGCGGATCCCTTGGCGGATTCCTGAGGGACCGCCGCCGGGACGCGTCCCACGGCACCGGGCCGCACCCCGGCCCGCCCGGCCGCAGTCCACGCCCGCTCGACCGGGCTCACCCGGATGACGATGGCCGGGGCCCGTCCGGCCCGTCGTTCTCTTTCACCGCTTGCCCCCGTCCCGGCCCGCCGCCGTGCCGGGCGGGCTCGCCGGTGCGGCCCTCGGCTGCCGTCTTCCATCGACTCCTGTACGCCCGCTGACCCGTCCGTGAGGTGCTCGATCGTGCCCTGCCATCGAACCGTTCTGCTCACCGGGGCCTCCGGTGTCCTCGGCAGCGCGCTGCTGCCCCGACTCGGCGACTGCCATGTCATCGCCCTGACCCACCGGGCCGAGGTGCCCGGCGCCGACGAGCGGCTCGCCGGGGACCTGACCGCGCCCCGGCTGGGTCTCGACCCGGCCGCCTACCGGCACCTCGCCTCCCGGCTGGACGCGATCGTGCACTGCGCCGCCATCACCGGCTTCTCCCACGGCCCCGAGGCCACCAACGCGCTGAACGAGGCGGGCACCCGGCAGATCGCGCGACTGGCCGCCGACGCCGATGCCGTGCTGTACCACGTGTCCACCGCGTTCGTGGACCGCACCGACCTCACCCGCGCCAGCATGGGCCAGGACCACGGGGACGCCACCGCACGCCCCGAGGACTACCTGGACTCCAAGCGGGCCGGTGAGCGGGTGGTGCGCGACGCCGGGGTGCCGGCGGTGATCATCCGCCCGTCGGTCGTCATCGGGGACGCGGCCACCGGCGCCATCTCCTCCTTCCAGGGCATGCACGGCATCATCCACGGCCTGCTCAGGGGCCTGCTGCCGCTCGTGCCGCTCCCGGCCGACTCGCCCGTCGACTTCGTCCCGCAGGACGCCGTGGCCGCGACCGTCGCCGCCCTGATCCGGCAGGACCGCCGCGAGGGCGAGGTGTGGGTGACCGCCGGCCCCCAGGCGCTGACCGCCGAACGCGCCCTCGACGTGATCCTCGGGACCGCCCGCGAGCTGGGCCTCAGCCCCGTCGCGCCCCGCATGGTGGGCCCGGAGATGGTGGACCGTCTGATCCGCCCGGTGTTCATCTCGGGCCTGCATCCCCGGGCGCGGCGCCGGTTCGACGACATGCTCGCCATGACCGCCCTGTTCGCCCACGGACACGTCTTCCCCACCACACTCGGCGAATTGCCGGGGCTACCCGGCGCGCCGAGCGGCGAGGATCTCGAAGCCGCGCTGCGCACCTCGGTCGCCTACATGGCCCGGGCGAAGGGCATGGTCCGGGCCGCCGCGACACCGCGAAGCGCGCAGGTGCCGGCATGAGCGAGCTGACCCTCCCTTCCGCGGCCCTCCCTTCCGCCGCCGTCCCTTCCGCGGCCCTGCCCCCCGTCGCCTCGTCCGCCGAGGTCCTGGCCCTCTACCGGCGGCACCTCAGCACCGGGCGGGCCCGGCTCGCCTCGCTGACCGGTGCCGCGCTGGAGGTCGCCTCCGACGGCAGTCGGGTGTGGGACGCGGACGCCACGGAGTATCTGGACCTGGGCGGCTACGGGGTGTTCCTGCTGGGCCACCGCCACCCCCGGGTCGTACAGGCCGTCATCGAGCAGATCCAGCGCCACCCCATGGCCACCCGGCTGCTGCTGGAGCCGGTCGCCGCGACCGCCGCCGCCGAGCTGGCCGGCGTCACCCCGCCGGGACTGGAGCGGGTGCACTTCGTCAACTCCGGCGCGGAGGCCACCGAGACGGCCATCAAACTGGCCCGCGCCCATGGCAGGCACCGGCTGATCTCCGCCACGGGCGGCTACCACGGCAAGACCACCGGCGCCCTCGCCGTCACCGCCAAGCCCCTCTACCAGGACCCGTTCCGCCCGCTGCTGCCCGCCGAGCACATCCCCTACGGCGACGCCGACGCCCTGGCACAGGCGCTCGCCTCGGGTGACCCGGCCTGCGTGATCCTGGAACCGGTCCAGGGCGAGGGCGGTGTGGTCGTACCGCCGCCCGGCTATCTCACCGACGTGCGGCGCCTGTGCGCCGAGCACGGGGCGTTCTTCGTGCTCGACGAGATCCAGACCGGGCTCGGCCGGCTGGGCACCTGGTGGGGCGCCGACGCCGAGGACGTGCGGCCGGACGTCCTGCTGGTCGGCAAGAACCTCAGCGGCGGGGTGATCCCGGTCGCCGCCGCCGTGGCGACGGCCGAGGCGTACGCCCCGTTCGACAAGGACCCGTTCCTGCACACCTCCACGTTCGCCGCCGCACCCGTGGCGATGGCCGCCGCGGCGGCGGCCGTCGCCGCCATCCGCGACGAACAGCTCGTCGAGCGCGCCCGCGTCCTCGGCGGTGAACTGATGGACCTCCTGCGGCGGACGCTGGCGCCGCTCGTCGGCGGACCCGTCGTCGACATCCGCGGCCGCGGCCTGCTGATCGGCATCGAGCTGTGCGACGAGCACGCCGCGGGTGAGCTCGTGCTCCATCTGATGGAGGCCGGGCTGCTGGTGAACCACTCCCTGAACGCCCACCGCGTGGTGCGTCTGACGCCGCCCGCCGTGCTCACCGGTGCCGACCTGGACCGGATCGGCAGCGCCTTCACCACCGCCGCCCACGCCCTTGCCCGCTCGACCGCCTCCCGGAAGGAGACGCGCTGACATGCCCGAGGTGATCCTCGACGCCCACGTGCCCGACACGGCCCCGAGTGAGGTCTTCGACCGGCTGCGGGACTTCGCCGCCTACCCCAAGTACACCGACGCGGTCCGGGAGGTGACCGTCACCGCCACCGACACCGACGTCGTGGACTCGCAGTGGTCGGTCAACTTCCGAAACGGCGTGCTGTGCTGGTCCGAGCGCGACCGCATCGACCTCGACCAGCTGACCATCGACTTCGTGCAGACCGACGGCGACTTCGACCGCTTCGAGGGCAGCTGGCGGGTCCAGCCCGGCGAGGACGCGGTCGTGGTGCGCTTCACCGCCGTCTTCGACCTCGGTATGCCGAGCCTCGCGGCGATCATCGACCCGATCGCCTGCGACGCGCTGGTGGAGGCCATCGGGCTGATCCTGCGGGGCCTGCTGGGCGAGGACATCGTCCTCACCACACCCGAGCCGGTCCCGGCCGCGGCCGCCGCGGGGGACGCATGAGCGTCAGCGGCTTCCTCACCCTGCGCTCCGCCGCGCCGCCCGCCGCCGGTGAGGCCGCGCCCGACGCGGTCGACGACCGGGCGTTCAAGGACCTGTTCGCCCAGGTGCCGAGCGGCGTCACGGTCATCACCACCAGCGCACCCGACGGGACGGCTCCCGCGGGGATGACCGCCAGCGCGGTGTGCTCGCTGTCCCTGGACCCGCCGCTGCTGCTGGTGTGCGCGGCCAACCACAGCCGTACGCTCGCCGCGATCCGCTCCCGTGGGGCCTTCGCCGTCAACATCCTGCGCCACGACCAGGCCGGCGTCGCCGAGCGGTTCGCCGACCCCGGCCTGGACCAGGCGGCCCGGTTCGCCGACGGCTCCGCCTGTCATCGCGTCGACGAACTGCCCGTCCTCGACGAGGCGCTGGCCTGGCTGACCTGCCAGGTCGAACGCGCCTACCCCGGAGGGGACCACACCGTCCTGATCGCGGCCGTCCACCGCCTCCACCATCAGGGCGGCGAACCGCTGATCTGGCACGACCGCACATTCCGCACGCTCACCTGACCGATCCGGCCGCGTCCGGCACACCGCATCACTCGGGAGGACCCTGAATGGCCAGGGACATCAGCAACAAGGTCATCGCCATCACCGGCGGCAGCCGCGGCATCGGCCGGGCCACCGCAGAGCTGTTCATCAGCCAGGGCGCCAAGGTCGCCATCGGCGCCCGCAACCTGGACTTCGCCGCCAAGGTCGCCGCCGACATCGGCGCCCGCGCCTACGAGCTGGACGTCACCGATCCGGCGAGCGTCCGGAAGTTCTGGGCGGCCGTCGAGGCGGACCTCGGCGAGATCGACATCTTCGTCAACAACGCCGGCGAGATGATCGTCAGCCGCTTCGAGGACGAGTCCGACGAGGACACCGCCCACCAGGTGGGCGTCAACTTCCTCGGCACCCTCAACGGCATGAAGACGGCGATCGGCCCGATGCGCCGGCGCGGCCGCGGCCACATCATCAACATGGTGTCGGCGGTCGGCATGGTCGGCCTGCCCGGCTGCGCCACCTACTCCGGTGCCAAGCACGCCGTGGTCGGCCTGTCCGAGGGGGTCCGCGCCGAACTGCGGGGCTCCGGCGTCGATCTGTCCATCGTGCTGCCCATCCCCGCGCAGACCGAGCTGACCTCCGGTGTCGGCAAGGGCCGTTTCGTGCCGCTGCTCACGCCGCAGGACATCGCGAAGGCCGTGCTGCGCACCGCCCGCCGTCCCGTCTACAACCGCTACGTGCCCGGCTGGACCAACCCGGTCACCCGCTCCCTGTTCCTGCTGCCGCAGCCCTGGCGGGACGCGATGGGCCGGCTGCTGAAGGCCGACCAGCTGCTGCGCACCACCGACTACCAGGCCCGTATCGCCTACGAGACGCGGGTGAAGACGGCGAACGCGGAGGGGGCCGGACTGTGAACGCCCCCACTCCCGCCCGTAGTTCCTCGCGCTACAAGGGCGTCGTCCGCCGCGGGAACGCGCCCGCGGTGGTCGGCTGGGCCTGGCTGGACAACATGATCCACATCCATCCGGCCGTGACCGCCCTGCTGTTCACTCCGGTCGCCGTGGCCGCCACGGTGCTGGCCGTCGGTGACGCCTCCGGGCTCGCGCTGGCGGGCTGGGCGGGCGCCGGGTATCTGGCGTGGACGCTGTCGGAGTACTGGGGTCACCGGATCGTGCTGCACTACGAGCCCGAGCGCGGCTTCGGCGCCAAGCTGCACTACATCCTGCACGGCATCCATCACGACTATCCGCAGGACGCCCGCCGTTCCATCCTCAGCCCGCTGCTGAGCATCCCCATGGTGGGGCTCACGTTCTACCTCTCCAGCGGTCTGGGCGGGCTGCCGCTCACCTTCGGCGCCGGGTACACGATCGGCTATCTCGCGTACGACCTGTTCCATCTCTACCTGCACCACGGCAAGCCCACGAACCGGCTGCTGCGCACGCTGCGCGAGTACCACATGCGCCATCACTACCGGGACGACACCAGGGGGTTCGGCATCAGCGCCCCGTACTGGGACGAGGTGTTCGGCACCTCGATCGCCCGGCAGCAGCGGACCCGGGAACCCGGTGGTGCTGCCACGGGCTGACCGGCCCGCCCTTCGCGCGTGGGCGCCCGCGGACGAACTCCCGGGCCGGCCCCTGCCCCCGTCGATGCCCGTCGAAGGGGCCGTCCCGGCCGGGCCCGCGGGCGCCCACGCAATCCACGGCAGCCCTGGAAAGAGGCGCATGCCGCCCAGCCGTGAGCCTCACCCGCGCACTCCGAAGGACACGCCATGACCTCGCACACGCTTCCGGCGCCCGCTCCCCTTTCCGCCTCCGCCCCGGTGCCGCCCGGGCCGTACGACCCGGACCTGGACGCCGTCCTCGACGAGGCCGAGGACTTCCTCGCCCAGTACCACGCGGAACACCCCGACCAGCCGCGGTCGTTGAGCGGCCGGCTGGACGAGGTCCGCCGCGAGCTGAAGGACACCGGCACCTATCGGCAGACGACGGCCGAGCTCACCTTCGGCGCCCGCGTGGCGTGGCGCAACAGCAGCCGCTGCATCGGCCGGCTGTACTGGAACAGCCTCCAGGTCCTGGACCAACGCGACGCCACGACCCCCGAAGCCATCCACCGCCATCTGATCGACCATCTGCGGCGGGCCACCAACGGCGGCCGTATCCGCCCGACCCTCTCCGTCTTCGCCCCGAACGCCCCGGGCCGCCCCGGGCCCCGCGTCTGGAACGACCAGCTGATCCGCTACGCCGGTCACCGCGGCGCCGACGGGGCCGTGATCGGCGACGGCGCCTACGTCGAGTTCACCGACGTCGTGCGGCGGATGGGCTGGAACCCGCCCGGTACGGCCTTCGACGTGCTGCCGCTGGTCATCGAGACCCACGACAGCAAACCCCAGCTCTTCGACCTGCCGCCCGAGGACGTCCTGGAGGTCGAGCTCCACCACCCCGACCACGCCTGGTTCGCCGACCTGGGCCTGCGCTGGCACGCCGTCCCGGCCATCTCCAACATGCGGCTGCGCGTCGGCGGCATCGACTACCCCCTCGCCCCGTTCAACGGCTGGTACATGGGCACCGAAATCGGCGCGCGCAACCTCGTCGACGAGGACCGCTACCACCTGCTGCCGCTCATCGCCGAACGTCTCGGCCTCGACACCGGCAACGAGGCGACCCTGTGGCGCGACCGGGCCCTGGTCGAGATCAACATCGCCGTGCTGCACTCCTTCGCGGCCGCGGGCGTGCGCATCAGCGACCACCACACCGAGTCGCGGCACTTCCTCACCCATCTGGACAAGGAGGAGCGCAACGGCCGTATCGTCCCCGCCGACTGGACGTGGATCGTGCCGCCCGTGTCCGGTGGCATCACTCCGGTGTACCACCGCTACTACGACGAGGCCGACCAGCGCCCCAACTTCTATCTCGACGACCACGCCAAGGCCCTCGGCCGCGGCCAGTGCCCCTTCGGCCACGGCTGACGCGGGGAGGGCCGGCCATCAGGGCGCGGGCGGGCGCAGGCCGTCGAGGGCGGTCCGGAGGATCGGTTCGACGTAGTCGGGGTCGCCGTGGATCGCGGCGATGGCGATGACCATGTCGCAGATCTGCTCCAGCGTGAGGTCGTCGCGGACCTCGTGGGCCCGCTGCGCGGCGACGAGGAGCGGGCGGCCGGCGGCCAGCACCCGCCGGCGGTTGTCGCTGAAGACGGGGCTCTCGCTGTCGGTGTGCGTCAGCAGTTCGGCGGCGATGTCGTGCTTGCTGGTGAAGAAGCCGAAGAAGCGGTGCAGCCAGGCCGCGAGCACCGCTCCCGGCGTCTCGCCGCCGACGGTCCGCGCGGCCTCGCAGACGGCGTCCACCTCGTCGGTGTAGAGGGCTTCGAGGAGCTCGCGGCGGCCGGGGAAGTTGCGGTAGAGGGTCGCCATGCCGACCCCGGCGCGGCGCGCGATCTCGGCCATGGAGACGGGTGTGCCGGGTTCGTCGAAGGCGGCGCGGGCGACCGCGAGGATCTTGTCGCGATTGCGCTCGGCGTCGGCGCGCCGGGAGGGTGCGGGCGGCTGGTCCGTGGTCATGACTTCCTAAGTGGACAGGCTATCCGTTACGGTGAAGTGGACAGGCTCTCCACTTCTTCGGGGAGCCCGATTCTACCCATGCCCGCGACCGCTGCGCGGCCTGTGAGAAGGAAGCTCCATGGACTACCGCCCCCTGGGACGCACCGGCGTCTCGGTCAGCCACCTGACCCTCGGCGCGATGATGTTCGGCGCCTTCGGCAACACCGATCACGACGACTCGATCAAGATCGTCCGGACCGCCCTCGACGCCGGGATCAACGTCGTCGACACCGCCGACTTCTACTCCGGCGGGGAGTCGGAGGAGATCGTGGGCAAGGCCCTCGCCGGCGGGCGACGCGAGCACGTGGTGCTGGCCACCAAGGGCGGCCTGCCCTTCGGCACCGACCCCAACCAGCGCGGGGGCTCCCGGCGGTGGATCACCCAGGCGGTCGAGGGCTCACTGCGCCGGCTCGGGACCGACTGGATCGACCTCTACCAGATCCACCGCCTCGACCCGGCCGTCGACATCGACGAGACCCTGGGCGTCCTGTCCGACCTGGTGCGCGCCGGGAAGATCCGTATGTTCGGCGCGTCGACGGTCCCCGCCTCGGAGATCGTCGAGGGGCAGTGGACCGCCGAGCGCCGGGGCCGTGAGCGCTTCCGCACCGAGCAGCCGCCGTACAACCTGCTGACCCGCGCCGTGGAGTACGACGTGCTGCCGACCTGCCGCCGGTACGGCATGGGCGTGCTCGTCTACAGCCCCCTGGCGGGCGGCTGGCTGACGGGCCGCTACCGCAAGGGACAGGCGGCGACCGGCCCCGGTTCGGCGGTCCGGCAGAGCCGTTTCGCCGCCCACTACGACGCCGCCTCCCCGGCGAACGCGGCGAAGCTCGACGCCGCCGACGCCCTCGCGGCGCTCGCCGACGAGGCCGGCCTGACGCTGATCCAGCTGGCCCTCGCGTTCGCCACCCGCCACCCGGCGGTCACCTCGGCGATCGTCGGCCCGCGCACGATGGACCACCTCGACTCGTACCTCACGGCCGACGGCATCGACCTCTCCGACGACCTGCTCGACCGCGTGGACGAGATCGTCCCGCCCGGTCACACGATCAACATCACCGACAACATGTGGCACACCGGCACCACGGCGTTGGACGCCGTGTCCCGCCGCCGGTAAGGACGCTCCGGCCGATCAGCGACGGGACGCGGCGGCGGCCGCATCCCGGCTCTGCTTCTGCCAGAACAGCACCAGGAAGAGGGCGAGCAGCAGCCCGTCGGTCAGGGTGTCGCCCTCGCCGTGCAACCGTGCCCGGATGGGCCGGCTGCCGTGCCGGTCGTAGAGGATCTCCAGCGGTCCGACCCCGCGCACCCGGCTCCCGTGCCGGTCGTAGGTCAGCTCATAGGGGCCGAGCCGCAGCATGCGCGCACCGAATCTGCTGTGTTCGCAGGTCCAGGGCCCGACCGAGACCGGTGTGGCGCTCCATCGCCGATAGGTGATCGGGGCACCGCCGACCGCGCGCAGCCGCGTACCGCCGAGTGAGTCGTAGTCGAGCGACCACGCACCGAGCGTCTGCGGCAGCCCGGTCCAGCGGCGATACGTGATCCTCGCGTCACCGATCGCGCACAGCCGGCTCCCCCACTTCTCGTACGTCAGCTCGATGTCCATGCCTCGGCTCATCCCGTCCGCGCACCCGGGGCTCTTCCAGGCTAGGAGGCGTGCGGGGCCCGCGCATCCGTGCGGCGGGGCGCCTCTCGCGCGTGGCCCCGACCTGCCTACCGTAGAAGGAGATCAGCACCTGCCCGGGAGTGCGCATGGCCGGTAGACGTCGGAAGTCACCCCCCGACACGCTCGGGGCGATCCAGCCGCCCGGCGACGTCGAGCTGGTCGTCGGCGTCGTGTCGGTGACGGTGCTCGTGGAGGTGCTGGGTGTGCTGTCCGGGTCCGAGGTGTGGCTCCTCGGGCTGCTGGTCTTCCTGCCGGGGACGGCCTCCGCGTTGTGCACGGTCCGGCAGACGGCGTTCGTCGCCGTCTGGACCACCCTTTTCGTCGGCGTCACCGTGCTGGTGCGGGCCGGCGACAGGGGGGACTGGCTCGACCGTTCCCTGCTGGTCCTGCTCACCCTCGCCCTCGGCGCGGCCTCCGTCTACGCCTGCCACCGGCGCGTGAAGGGCGAGCGCGAGATGCTGCGGCTGCGCTCCACCGCGGCGGCCATGCAGCGGCACATCCTCCACCCTCTCCCCCTCGTCACCGACGACGTGCTGGTCAACGGCGTCTACGAACCGGTGCACGAGGACCGGCTCGTGGGCGGCGACATCTACGACGTCGTCGCCTCGCCCTGGGGGACGCGCGTGCTGATCGGCGACGTGCAGGGCAAGGGGCTGGCCGCGGTGGGCGCCGCGTTCGCCGTCATCGGCGCCTTCCGGGAGGCCGCCCACCGCGAGCCCACCCTCACCGCCCTCGTCGACGCCCTGGACGCCGCCGTCGTACGCCACAACGCCTACGCCGAACAGTCCGGCGAGGACGATCGGTTCGTCACCGCGCTCATCGTCGGGGTCGACGCGGGCGAGGAGGCGCAGATCGTCAACTGCGGGCACGTCCCGCCCCGGTTGATGGACGACGAGACCGTCGGCACACCGCCCCTGGAGTCGGGCGTCCCGCTGGGGCTCGGTGAGCTGGCCGCCGAGCCCACGACGGTGAACTGGTGCGACTTCCCCGCCGGTTCGACCCTGCTGCTCACCACCGACGGCCTCACCGACACCCGGGCCGCCGACGGCACGTTCTACCCGCTGGACGAACGGCTGACGAAGCACCTCGGCCTCTCCCCCACCGAACTGCCCCGGGCGCTGCACCAGGACGTCCGGGCGTTCGCGCGGGAGGGCCGCCACCAGGACGACATCGCCGTGCTGACCGTGCGCCGGTCGCCGCGCCTGTGAGCACCAGCGGCCCGGGTCAGCCTCGGGTGGTCCGCACGACGTCGGCGAGGGGGGTGGCGGGGTGGCCGGTGAGGCGGGGCACGGCGTCGCTGACGCCGTCGAGTTCGCCCGCGGCGATGGCGGTGTAGGTGGACACCCAGGCGTCCAGCTGCCACTGCGGGGCGTCGTAGGAGGCGCGGGAGGCGTACGCCTCGTCGATCGTCTGCTGCTGGTAGGTGACGGTACGTCCGAGCTGCTCGGAGACGATCGCGGCGGCCTCGTCCAGGGTGAGGGACTCCGGTCCGGTCAGGTCGTAGGTGGCGCCGGCGTGGTCGCCGGGCCGGGTCAGGACCGCGACGGCGGCGTCGGCGATGTCCTCCTGGCCGACGAACGCGGCGCGCCCCTGGCCGCCCGGGCCGCGGATGACACCGTCCTCACCGGCGAGCAGGGGCACGAACTCGGCGTACATGTTGTCCCGGAGGAACGTGTACGCCAGGCCGCTCGCGCGGATGTGCTCCTCGGTGTGGAAGTGGTCGCGCGCCAGGGTGAACGTGGCGTCGGGGGCCGCGCCGAAGAAGGAGATGTACACCAGGTGGCGCACCCCGGCGGCCGCGGCGGCGTCCACGCACGCCCTGTGCCGGGCGAGCCGGTCGGCGCTCTCGGAGGCGGACACCATGAGGACCGTGTGCGCGCCGGCGAGGGCCCGCTCCATGGCGGCGCCGTCGCCGTACTCGCCCCGCACGGCGGTCGCCCCGGGCAGGTCGGGGGCGCGTTCGGGACGGCGGGCGATCAGCCGCTGGGGGATGCCCCGGTCCGCCAGGCGGCGGGCGATGTGCCCGCCGAGACGGCCGGTCGAGCCGGTGACGGCGATCGGGGGGACGGATACCTCGGACATCGTGGGCGTCGCTTTCTGTGGTCGGGGCCGGCCGGCCCGGCTCAGGCCGGGCGAGGCGAGTCCCTGCCACGGGACGTGCTCCACCGGCGGCCGGTCCCCACCGTACGAGGTGAACCGCCCGGGGGCCCGATACGCTCCCGACCGCCGATGGCCGGAATCGGACAGGTTTCCCCGGGCGGGCGCCAGGAGTCCGGACCGCGGTGTTCTAGGTCGTGGCCACCAGCAGTTCCTCCGCGCTGGACGGGCGCAGGCCGTCCGAGCGGTCGGCGAAGTAGCGCTGGGCGAGGCTCGCGGCCGAGACGTGCCGGGTCGTGCGGAAGCCGGCCTCCTGGGCCAGCTCCAGCATCTCGGGCGGGGAGAAGTAGCTGATGAAGGGCGTGCCGGCCGCCCGGGCGGCGGTCTCCGTCGCCTCGAACACCGGGCGCTCCTCCGGTGCGACCCAGTCCAGCGGCACCATGAACGTCATGGCCAGCGTGGAGCCGGGCGCGAGCCGCGCGACCTGGCGGAGCGTGGCCGCGACGGTCTCCTTGGTGAGGTACATGGTGACGCCGGTGGAGGACACCACGGCCGGCCGGTCCGGATCGAAGCCGGCCCCCACCAGCCGCTCCCACCAGGACCTGCCCGCCTCGAAGTCGACCGGTACGAGCCGGAGCCAGTCGGGGACGCCGAAGCCGAGCTCGATCAGTCGCCGCCGCTTCCAGGTCTGCGGACCGGGCTGGTCGACCTCGAACACCCGCAGGCCGGAGGCGATCTCGGGGCGGCGCTGGGCGAAGGTGTCCAGCCCGGCCCCCAGCGCCACGTACTGGGCGACCCCGACCCGGGCCTGCTCCTCGACGAGATCCTCGATGAAGCGGGCGCGGCCCACCATGGATGCCCGCCAGTGGCTCGTCGTCCGCTCGTCCATGTCCGGTCGGCGGCTCCAGCCGTCGTCGAGCGCCGCCAGTTGCAAGCCGACCTCGTCCTCCAGCACATGCGGCGGTGGATCGACCCGGACGTGCATGGCCCGCCACAGGGCGACCCGCAGGGCGGTGTCGTCCACCGCTGCAGCTCGCTCGTCAGGCATGGTGTGTCCCCTCTCGTTGCACGGCTCTCCCCGGCGCGTCACACGCCGAGGAAGGACAATCGCGACAGTTCTCGGTTATCGCCCTTTCGATCATGACCTCGAGGCCCCCGGGCGAAACGCGGCACGCGGGGACACTCAGCGGATCCCAAGAAAAGGACTGTCACCCCGTTCGAAGTTCCCAGAAGTCGCACCGCCACGATCAAAATCACTCCCGGCGGCGACACTTGAGGCGAAGACCGGGCATCTTCGGCCACTCCTTGCCCCCTCCGACACCCCTTCACTACGGTCCGTGACGGGCCGGTCGCCAGCGGCCCGCCCTACGACGCAGGGGAGGCCACTCCGTGACCGAGCGCTCCCGTCCCACCGCTCCGAGCGTTCCCGTGGAGCGGCTGCGGCCGGGCGACCACTCGTGCATGAACTTCACCGACGTGGAGGCCCGTTGGCAGGTGCTCACCGCGTACACCCGCTCCGGGCTGGCCCGCGGCGAGAAGGTGCTGCTGGTGCTCGACACCGACGACCTCGACGACGAGACGGCCACCGCGCGCCTCGACGGCGGCGAGGGCCATGCGCGGGCCGCGCGGGCGAGCGGTCAACTGGAGCTGCGCCGCAACGCGGCCGTCTACGTCCCCGACGGCCGCTTCTCGGGGGAACGGCAGTTCAACGCGTACGACACGGAGGTCAGACGGGCCCGCGGCGAGGGCTACCGGGGGCTGCGGGTCGGGGCCGACATGGCCTGGGCGGCACGGGCGGACGTGCACGAGGAACAGCTGCTCGACTACGAGACGTTCGTGGAGCCGCTCTTCGCCGACCGGCTGCTCACGGCGATCTGCTGGTACAACCGGGACCTGTTCACCGACCATCTGGTGACCGCGCTGCGCAGGATCCATCCGCTCCAGGTGCTGGAGCGGCTCGACGCGCTCGACGTCACCCCCGTCCCGGGCGGCGCGCGCATCACGGGGTCGGCGGAGCTCGGCACCCGCGAGGACTTCTCCGCCGCGCTGCGCGACATGCTGCGCGGCCGGTCCGGCCGGTCCGCGTACCGCTTCGAACTCGATCTGACCGACCTGGGCTACATGGAGGCCCACTGCGCCTGGGAGTTGATCCGCTTCGCCGGGACGCTGCCGGAGACGGGCAGGCTCGTCGTGCGGTGCGGTCCGATCCTGGAGACCGTGCTGCGGGGGCTCGGCTCCGACGACGTAGGGCAGTTGGAGCTGCGCACCGAGGGCGAGGGGTACGACATGGCGGCGACGCGCGCGACGGGGCGCGGGCGATGAGCGGGAGCCCGCCGGGGAACCATCTGCTGCACCGCGAGTTCACCCGCGCCGATCTGCCGCTGCTGCGGCTCACCCTCACCGAGACGCTGGAGCGGGCCGGGCTGCCCACGGCGGCGCGCGACCGGTTCGTCCAGGCCGTGCTGGAGATCGTGACCAACGCCGTCCTGCACGGTGGGGGCCGTGGCACGCTGGCCGTGCTCGACGAGGACGGCACGGTCCGATGCGTGGTGAGCGACTCCGGTCCCGGCTTCTTCGCCGCGCTGCGCGGTCCCGCGCGCGACCGGGAGGCGGCGGCGGGCGGGCACGGACTGCTGCTCGCCCGGACCCTCGCCGACCATCTCGACGTGCTCCCGGGCCCCGGCAACCGGGGCACCACCGTGATGCTCGACGTGCCGCGGACGAGCGCTACGCTCCGGGCCGTCCACTGACCCAGGCGGCCACCTGGCTGCGCCGGGAGCAGCCCAGCTTGGCCAGGATGCGCTCCACATGCCCCTCGGCCGTGCGCCGCGAGATCACCAGGGCCTCGGCGATCTGCCGGTTGGTCATCCCCTGGGCGATCAGTTCGGCGACCTGGAGTTCCCGCGCGGTCAGCCCCACCGGCGGCGGCACGGCGGCCCGGTCCGGGCCGGCGGGCGCGGGAGCGGATCCCTCCCCGGGGCCGGCGGCGAGGCCGTCACGGGCGGGCAGGCCGGGCCGTTCGCGCAGGGCATGGTCGACGGCTTCCCGGGCGGTGAGCGCGTACCCGAGCCCGTGGGCCTCCTCGTAGCCGCGGTCGCCCAGGGCCCGGCGCGCCTGCCGCTCGCTGACCGGGACGCGTCCGGTCCGGCGCCGACCGCTGAGCGGGTCGTGGCCGATGTCGTACCAGATCCGGTCGGCGGCGCCCCGCAGCACGGCGGCCTGCTCCGGCTCGCCCCGGGCCGCCATGATCGCGGCGAGCACCTCCAGGGTGCGGCCGATCGCGTGCGGTTCGCGGGCCACGTACTCCAGGCGCAGGCACTGCCGCGCGCTCTCCAGGGCACCGTCCTGGTCGCCCAGCGCCCACCGGGCGGTCGCGAGGGTGCGCAGGGCGTAGGAGCGGATCCAGGACTCGCCGTGCGCCTCGCACACGTCGAGGGCCTCGACGCACAGCGGCACGGCGCTCTCGGGACGGCCGTGGAGGACGAGCGTGCAGGCGACCTCCACCCGGTTCAGGAGGTGGAAGGTCAGCAGCCGCTCCCCCGGCTCGCGCCGGGTGGCGAGGACCTCGGCCAGCGGTCTGAGCGGCGGGATCTCGTCCGGCCGCAACGTCGCGGCGGCGGGGACGCCGTCGAGGAGGACGGCGTTGCCGCGGCTGCGGATCACGGGGATCGCGGCGGCCACCCAGTTCGCCCTGGCCAGCGCCTCCGAGGGGCGGGCGCCCTCCCGTTCGACCAGGCGCTGCCACCAGTGCCGCATCTCCGCCCAGGCGCCGCGGGCGACCCAGTAGAACCACAGGTCGCCCACGAGACGCAGGCCGCGGCGCGCCTCGCCCGGCACGGTCAGGCAGAAGTCGAGGGCCGCGCGCAGGTTGTCGTGCTCGGCGCGCAGCCGGGCGACGATGGCGGGCTGGTCCGGGCCGAACCACCGCTCCTCGTACGCCTCGGCGAGGTCCTGGAAGTGGTCGCAGAGCCGACGCCGGGCCGCGGTGGTCTCCCCCAGGGTCGCCAGGCGCTGCTCGCCGTACTGGCGCAGTGTCTCCAGCATCCGGTACCGGGCGACGCCGTCCCGGTCGTCGCGGACCAGGACGGACTTGTCCACGAGCCCGCCCACGGCGTCCAGGACCCACTCCCGGTCCTCGGCCGGGTCCGCGCAGACCGCCTCGGCGGCGCGCAGGTCGAAGCTGCCGGGGAACACCGACAGACGGGCCCAGGCCAGCCGCTCCCGCGAGGTGCACAGCGCGTGGCTCCAGTCCACGGCGGCGCGCAGGGTGCGGTGGCGCGGGGGTGCGGCGGGGCTGCCGGTGGTGAGCAGCCGGTAGCTGTCGTCCAGCCGCTCGTCGAGCTGCCGGGCGTCGAGCACCCGCATCCGGGCGGCCGCCAGTTCGATCGCGAGCGGCAGGCCGTCCAGCCGGCGGCACAGCCGGGCGACGGCCGCCCTGTTGTCGTCGGTGATCTCGAAGCCGGGGGCCACGGAGGCGGCCCGGTCGGCGAACAGCTGGAGCGCCGGGAACTGGGCCAGGGTCGTCCCGGACAGCCGCGCGCGGGGCGAGGGCACCCGGAGCGGGGGCACGGGCAGCACCTGTTCCTCGGTGAGGCCGAGCCGGTGGCGGCTGGTGGCGAGCACCCGTACACCCTCGGCCGCGGCGAGCAGGCTGCCGACGAGGGTGGCGCACAGGTCCGGCAGATGCTCGCAGTTGTCGAGGAGCAGCAGGAGCCGTCTGCTGCGCAGATGCGCGATCAGCGCCTCCTGGGGGGAACCGCCCGTCTCGTCGCGGATGCCGAGCGCGTCGGCGACGGCCTGGGCGACGAGGCGGGCGTCCCGCACCGCGGCCAGCGGGGCCAGCCACACGCCGTCGGGGAAGGCCCGGGTCACCTGGCGGGCCAGCTGGCCGGCGAGGCGGGTCTTGCCGACCCCGCCCGGGCCCGTGAGCGTCACCAGGCGGGAGCCGGACAGCAGCCGCTTCGCCTCGGCCAGCTCCTGCCGCCGGCCCACGAAACTGGTGGCCTCGGCCGGCAGACCGACAGGAGTCCGTGCCCCGGCTCCGCCCACGATTCGGCCACGCCCCCGGTGAGTTGTGCAGAAACGAGATGGCACGAGTCACCGCGCGCCACGGCGACCCGAGCCAGGCTCAAAAGGCTAGTCCTTCGGGCTCACCCCGTGGCGCGCTCGTCGAAGTACACCCGTTCGGGTGACGAACCTACGACGCGTCGGACGGGCTCCGGCGCGGCTCCCCGGAGCCCGTCGCGAGCAGTCCGTTGACCACGAGGGTGGCCAGGGCCTCGGCGGTGGCCGCGAGCTGGTGCGGCGAGGCGTGCTCGGCCCGGCCCAGGCGGCGCGCCAGCGGCAGGTCGAGCATGCCCGAGACGGGCGGGATCACGGCGAAGAACAGTACGTCCAGCGGGACGGGCGCCATGCGTCCGGCGGCGACGAGCCGCTCGACGCTGGGCGTCATGAGCCGCAGCGTCGGGGTGAGGTAGTGCTCGTAGAGGTAGTCCAGCCGCTCGGTGTCCCGGCAGAACTCGCCGACGAAGACCTGCCCGACGAGCGGAGTGTCGGCCGCAGTCCGGTAGAAGCCGGCGAGGAACAGGCGCAGTTGCTCGGCGTCGTCGAGCGAGGGGTCCACCTGCGGCAGCCGTGCCATCTGCGCACTGAGGGCGTAGTCCACAGCCGCGCGCCAGAAGGCCGCCTTGGACCCGTACCGGTCGTTGATGAAGTTGTGGCTGACGCCCAGCCGGCGGGCGAGTTCACGCGCCGAGGCGCGGTCGTACCCGAGTTCCGCGAAGGCCTCCAGACCGCGCCACAGGATGCTCTCCTCCTCGGGGACGGCGGGCGTGTCCGCGCCGGGGCGCCCCGGGCGGCGGGCGGATTCGGCTCGTGCTCCCACGTGTGCCTCCCTGACTGCTGGCCGGTCCGTCCCGCGATCATCCCAGGGTCCAGGAACCAGCTTACTTGACACCTGTCAGGTTATGGCTAATCTGACAGGTGTCAGATGAACCTCGGTGTGCTTCGGAGAACGGCCTGACCGGCTGTTTCCCCCTTCGGGCCGAACCGAGCGGGTCACGACCATCTCTGGAGCATCCGTCATGCCACACGCCCCCACCGGCGCGCCGGACACGGCCGCCGTCTCCCACCTCCCGTCCGGCGACGCGCCGCCGCGCCACCGCTGGTGGATCCTCGCCGTCATCGGCATCGCCCAGCTGATGGTGGTGCTCGACGGCACGATCGTGAACATCGCCCTCCCCTCGGCCCAGCGCGACCTGGGCTTCTCCGACGGGGACCGGCAGTGGATCGTGACCGCCTACGCCCTCGCCTTCGGCAGCCTGCTGCTGCTCGGAGGCCGTCTGGCCGACCTGTTCGGCCGCAAGATCACGTTCCTGGTCGGCCTGGTCGGCTTCGCCGGAGCCTCCGCGCTCGGCGGCGCCGCCGGGAGCTTCGAGGTGCTCGTCACCGCCCGCGCCGTCCAGGGCCTGTTCGGCGCCCTGCTCGCGCCGGCCGCCCTGTCGCTGCTCACCACGACGTTCACCGACGCCCGGGAACGCGCCAAGGCCTTCGGCGTGTACGGCGCCATCGCCGGCGCCGGCGGTGCCATCGGCCTGCTCCTCGGCGGGGTGCTGACGGAGCACCTCGACTGGCGCTGGACCCTCTACGTCAACCTGTTCTTCGCCGCCGTCGCCTTCGCCGGAGGCGCCTTGCTGCTGCGCCGCACCGCCCGCGACAGGTCCGCCGCCCTCGACATACCCGGCGCCGCCCTGGTCTCCGCCGGACTGTTCTGCCTCGTCTACGGCTTCTCCAACGCCGAGAGTCACGACTGGGGTTCACCGGCCACCTGGGGCTTCCTGGTCGCCGCCGTCGTCCTGCTCGCCGCGTTCGCCGTCCGGCAGACCCGCGCCACGCACCCGCTGCTGCCCCTGCGCGTCCTGCTCGACCGCAACCGCGGCGCGTCCTTCCTCTCCGTACTGCTCCTGGGCGCCGGCATGTTCGGTGTCTTCCTCTTCCTCACCTACTACCTTCAGCAGAGCCTGGGCTACACGCCCGTCAAGACCGGGTTGGCCTTCCTGCCGATGGTCGGCGGGCTCATGCTGGCCTCCACGCTCGCCTCGACCGCGCTCCTGCCCCGGGTCGGTCCCAAGCCGGTGGTACCGCTGGGCATGGGGACCGCCGCGGCCGCCATGGTCTGGCTGACCGGCCTCGACCTGAACAGCTCGTACACCAGGGACATCCTGCCGCCGCTGGTCGTCGCGGGGCTCGGCCTCGGCCTGGTGATGGCTACGGCCATGAGCCTGGCCACGGCGGGCGTGCGGCCCGAGGACTCGGGTGCCGCCTCCGCCACCGTCAACGCGATGCAGCAGATCGGCGGCTCCCTCGGCACGGCCCTGCTCAACACCCTCTCCACCAGCGCCGCCGCCGACTACCTGGCCGGCCGGAACCCCAGGGACCCCGCCGTCCTCGCCCGGGCCGGCCTGGAGGCCTACTCCACCGCCTACTGGTGGTCCGCCGTCTTCTTCGTCGCCGGCCTGGCCGCCAGCTTCCTCCTCTACCGGCGCGGGGTGCCCGAGCAGGACGCCGACGCCGCACCGGTGGTGCACATGTGACGTCACATCAGGGTTCGACGTGACCCCGATGACCCGCTCCCGGCCGGCCACGCGCCAGGGGCGGGCATATCGCTCGCCCCGGGGACCGGGCGCTGTTAGCTTGCGGGCGTGGACCTCTTCTCGCGCTCATGGGCGGCGCTGCGCGCTGCGGTCGCCGCGCTCTCCGACGAGGACTTCGCTCGGCCGTCGGGCTGCGCCGGCTGGCTCGTACGGGACCTGGTGTGCCACCTGGTCATCGACGCGCAGGACGTCCTGATCACCCTCGTCACCCCGGCCGACGCGGAACCGACCCGGGACGCGGTGACGTACTGGGAGATCGTCGAACCCCCGACCGGCGACGATCCGCTGGACGCGCTGATCGTCCGGCTCGCCGCCGCGTACGAGGAGCCGTGGCTGCTCCGGTTCCATCTGGACGACGTGGGTTCCGCCGCCGGCCGGGCCGCCGGGCTCGCCGATCCCGCGCTCCGCGTGAGCACCCGCGACATGGTGCTCACGGCGGGCGACTACCTCTCCGCGTACGTCCTGGAATGGACGCTGCACCACCTCGATCTGATCGCCCATCTCCCCCACGTCGCGGGGCCGCCCGCCGAGGGGCTGGCCCACGCGCGCGATCTGCTGGAGAGGATCGCCGGTACGGCGCTGCCCGCGTCGTTCTCCGACGCGGACACGCTGCTGATCGGCACCGGGCGGCGTGCGCCGACCGATGCCGAGAAGGCCGAACTGGGCGAGCGGGCACAGAGGTTCCCGCTCGCCCTCGGCTGATGTGCCGTCCGGTCAGCCGGCGGCGAGCAGGGTGAGGGTGTCGATCACCCGGTTGGAGAAGCCCCACTCGTTGTCGTACCAGGCGACCACCTTGACGTGGCGGCCGTCGACCCGGGTGAGCGCCGAGTCGAAGATCGACGAGGCGGGGTTGCCGGTGATGTCGGCGGACACCAGCGGGTCCTCCGAGTACTCGAGGATGCCGGCCAGCGGACCCTCGGCGGCCGCGCGGTAGGCGGCGAGCACGTCGTCGCGGGTCACGTCGCGGGCGACGGTCGTGTTCAGCTCGACGATCGAGCCCACCGGCACGGGGACGCGGATCGAGTCGCCGGACAGCTTGCCGTCGAGGTTCGGCAGCACGAGGCCGATCGCCTTGGCGGCGCCGGTCGTGGTGGGCACGATGTTGACGCCGGCGGCCCGGGCGCGGCGCGGGTCGCGGTGCGGGCCGTCCTGGAGGTTCTGCTCCTGCGTGTAGGCGTGCACCGTCGTCATGAAGCCGTGCTCGATGCCCGCGAGGTCGTCGAGGACCGCGGCCAGCGGCGCGAGCGCGTTGGTCGTGCACGAGGCGTTCGAGACGATCGTGTGCAGCTCGGCGTCGTAGGCGTCGGTGTTGACGCCGTAGGCGAGCGTGACGTCAGCGCCGTCGGACGGGGCGCTGACGAGCACCTTGCGCGCCCCCGCGTCGAGGTGGGCGCGGGCCGCCTTGGCCGAGGTGAAGCGGCCGGTGGCCTCCAGCACGATGTCGACGCCGAGCGCCGCCCACGGCAGCTGCGCGGGCTCCCGCTCGGCGAGCACCTGGATGCGCCGGCCGTCGACGACGAGGACGTCGCCGTCGACGGAGACCGGGCGGCCGAGCCGGCCGGCCGTGGAGTCGAAGGCGAGCAGCCGGGCAAGCGTGGCGGGCTCGGTGAGGTCGTTGACGGCGACGATCTCCAGGTCGGTGTCGCGTTCGAGAAGAGCGCGCAGCACGTTGCGTCCGATGCGGCCGAATCCGTTGATGGCGATGCGAGTCATGAGAGATGTCCCTTAGCGGTGCGAGTGCGCCTTCGGTGTCGGAACCAGCCTCTCGTGCGGCGTCCGCCGGTGACCTGGGCGCGAGCGCCATGGTTCGCAAGGATCTCGCCAGGGCCGGGCCCCCGGGACGCGCCTACTCGCCGCGGGTGAAGGTGCGCCGGTACTCGCTCGGCGTGGTGCCGAGGATCTGCTGGAAGTGCATCCGCAGGTTCGCGCCGGTGCCGAGGCCGACGTCGCCCGCGATCTGCTCGACGCTGCGCGCGGAGCGCTCCAGCAGCTCCCGGGCGAGGTCGATACGGGCCCGCATGACCCACTGCATGGGCGTGTAGCCGGTGTCCTCGACGAAGCGACGCGAGAAGGTGCGCGGTGAGACGGCGGCGTGCCGGGCGAG
The DNA here is from genome assembly GCF_055580085.1 of Streptomyces sp. NPDC032126. Lineage (NCBI taxonomy): Bacteria > Bacillati > Actinomycetota > Actinomycetes > Kitasatosporales > Streptomycetaceae > Streptomyces > Streptomyces sp. NPDC032126. The sequence goes on along the minus strand of NZ_JBVIMA010000001.1, from coordinate 1,427,852 downwards.
CACATCGAGGGTGAGGGGCTCGTCGAGCCGGTGCAGCGCCCACTCGCGGGTGGCGGCGAACCGCTCGCCCATCGGCTCCGGCACGCTGCGCGGCACGTACTGCGCCTGGCCGCCGCTGCGGTAGGGGGCGGCGACCAGGCGCCGGGCCGCGTGGTTGGAGGCGGCCACGCCGAGGTCGGCGCGCAGGATGTGCAGGCACAGGTCGATGCCCGAGGCGGCGCCGGCCGACGTCAGCACGCTGCCCTCGTCGACGAACAGGACGTTCTCGTCGACCTGGACGAGGGGGTGCCGGGCCGCCAGCGCGCGGGAGTAGTGCCAGTGCGTGGTGGCGCGCCGGCCGTCGAGCAGTCCGGTGGCGGCGAGCGCGAAGGCGCCGGTGGAGATGGCGGCCAGCCGGGCGCCCCGGGTGTGCGCGGTGAGCAGCGCGTCGACGACCGCGCGCGGCGGGTCCTCGCGGTCCGGGAAGCGGTAGCCGGGGATGAAGACGATGTCGGCCCAGGCGAGCGCCTCCAGACCGTGGGCGACGTGGTACGACAGCCCGTCACCGCCGGTCACCAGGCCCGGCGCCGGGCCGCACACCCGCACCTCGTACGGCATGCTCGCGCGGGTCGTGAACACCTGCGCGGGGATTCCGACGTCGAGGGGTTTGGCCCCTTCGAGGACGAGGACGGCGACGCGTCGCAGGCGGGAGGTCGGCACGGGGACAGCGTACGGAACGGGCGGCGGTGCCCTTTCCCCGGAGCCGGCGGTCCCCTTCCCCCGGACGCCAGGTCAGCTCCTGGTCGCGACGTAGTAGACGTTGATCGGATCGCCCTCGACGGACTTGGTGTCGACGGTGTCGAACCCGGCCTCGCCGAGCATCCGGACGGCCGTCTCCTGCCCCCAGGCGGTGCCGAGGCCGGCTCCGCCGGTGCTGAGGGAGGTCGTCATGCAGTAGAAGACGGAGAAGCCGAACAGCGCGGGCCCGAAGGGGTGGTCGACGTTCTGCTCCAGCTCGCTGGAGGCGGCGATGTCGCCCATGAGGAAGACGCCACCGGGGCGCAGCGCGCGGGCGATCGCCGTGAGCGTCTCGGCGGGCCGGGCCAGGTCGTGGATCACGTCGAAGGCGGTGACGAGGTCGTACCGGCCGGTGATGTCGGTCGAATCCGCCACGGTGTAGCCCACGTTGGGGACACCGGTGCGTGCCGCCTCGGCGCGGGCGACCTCGATGGCGGACTCCGACTGGTCCAGGCCGTGGAAGCGGCTGGCGGGGAAGGCGCGGGCGAGGACGAGGGGCGCGTGGCCCTGCCCGGTGCCCACGTCGAGGGCGTCGATGCCGTCCCGGAGGCGGTCGGTCAGCCCCGGCACCAAGGGCACGATCGCGTCCACGAGGGCCAGGTCGTAGACGCGCGCGGTCTCCTGGGCCTGGAGCGCCTGGAAGCGCGGGTAGGCCGAGTACGGCACTCCGCCGCCGTCGCGGAAGCAGCGGACGACCTGCTGTTCCACCTCTCCCATGAGCGCGATGTACGGCATCATGCCGGCCAGGTTGTCCGGGCCGGCGGCGCTGGTCAGCGACGCCGCGTGCTCCGGCGGCAGGTGGTAGGTCCGCCCCTCGGGTTCGTACGTGACGAAGCCGCCGACGACCATGCCGCCGAGCCATTCGCGTACGTACCGCTCGTCCAGGTCGGCCGCCTTGGCGATGTCGGCGCTGGACGACGGGGGAAGGCCGGCCAGGGTGTCGAAGAGACCGCACTGGTGGCCGACGCTGATGAGCAGCGCCAGGGCCGCCTTGTTGAGCACGTCGACGACCTCGCCGGCGAACGCCTCCCGCGCCGCCTCGTCCAGCGGCGCCTGCTGTGCTTCGGGACTCGACATGATCGCTCCTTGGGACGGCTGCTGACCGGACATAACCGGCTAATTGACTGTTTCCACACTATTTCGGATCGAGGGTGGCAGCCCTTACGAAACGAGGACGCCGCGAGGCGGCCTACGCAGTGGGGCCGGTGGGGCGCAGCAGGAGGATCGTGATGTCGTCGGTGGGCTGGGCGTCGGGCCAGGCCCGGTGGACGAGGCTGTCGGTCAGGGCGTCCAAAGGTTCGTCGGTGTCGGCGAGGTGGCGGGCGAGCGCCTCCGTGGTCAGGGCCGCGTCGGCGCCCGGGATCTCGGTGAGGCCGTCGGTGTAGAGGGCCAGGACGGCTCCGGGCGGCAGGGGTGCGGTGGTGACGGGACAGCGGGCGTCGGTGTCGATGCCCAGCAGCGGTCCCGATTCGATGTCCAGCACCCGGGCATGGTCCGGCGCCTCGCGCAGCAGGGGCGGTACATGCCCGGCGCTGGCCACGGTGAGACGGCCACGGGCCAGGTCGACGTGGGCGTAGAGGCAGGAGACGAGGAGCTCGGAGTCCATCTCGGTGAGCAGCCGGTTGGTGTGGGCGAGCACCTGGTCGGGAGGCGCCCCGGCCCTCGCGTGGGCGTGGAGGGCGGTGCGGACCTGACCCATGAGCGCGGCCGCGGCGATGCTGTGGCCCTCGACGTCGCCGATCACGGCCGCGGCGGTCGTGTCGTCGAGGCGGAGCACGTCGTAGAAGTCGCCGCCGACCTGGAGGCCGTGGGTGGCGGGCAGATAGCGGGCCGCGATGTCGAGGCCGGCCACCGTCGGCAGCGTCCGTGGCAGCAGGGCGTCCTGGAGGCACTGGACGAGGGAGTGCTGGGCGTCGTGGAGGCGGGCGCGGTCCAGCGCCTGGGCGATGAGTCCCGCCAGGGAGGTCAGCACGGCGCGTTCGTCGGCGGTGAAGGGGTGGGGACGGTCGTAGGAGAGGACGCAGCAGCCGACCGGGCGGCCCGTGATGATCAGCGGGAGGAACGCCCAGGCCTGCTTGCCGCTGATCCGGGGAGCGCCCGGATAGGCCTCGGCCATGTCGGCCGGTTCGGCGAAGAACGCGGGGACTCCGGTGGCGAGGACCTGTCCGGCGGGGGTGAGGCCGGTGTCCAGGGGCAGGCCGTCGAGGCGCCGGATGACGTCGGGGTCGTACCCGTGCGAGCCGATGATCTTCAGCCGGCCGGCGTCCGCGGCGGACAGCACCAGGCCCTGGGCGGCGAACGCGGGCAGGACCTCTCCGGCGATCAGCTCGACGAGGTCGCGCACGCTGACCACCTCCGTGAGCATGGCCGCGAGATGGACCAACTGGTAGAGGCGTCCGGTGGCGGCGGTGGCGGAGTCGCGGGAGCCGGTCGGCGGCGGGGCGGCCGCGGTCTGCTCCTGCCCCGGGGTGATGCGTACGCTGATGCCGCTGGCGTCCGGATAGAGCTGGAAGGTGAGCCAGTGGTCCGGGGGGCGCAGGGCGATGAAGGAGACGGGGGCGCGGCTGACGACCGCGGTGCGGTAGCGGTCCTCGTAGCCGGGGTCGTCCAGCCACGGCAGGGCCTGCCAGGGGCGCGTGCCCAGCAGCCGGCCGGTGTCCCGGCCGAGGAGTCGGGCGGCGGTGCTGGTGAGGAAGGTGATCCTGCCTTCGAGGTCGAGGGCGACGGCGCCTTCGGGGAGTCGTTCGGCGTAGTCGGCGGCCGCCGGTCCGGTCTGCGGGGGGCGCGGGGTGGTTCTGCCGGGGACGACGCGCGGCCGGTCGGGCAGGGAGGGCGGGCGGGCGGTGCCGTCCAGGATCCGGGCGAGGGCGGTGGCGTTCGTCGTGATGTGGGCGCGTTCGCGGGCCGTGAGGTCCCGGGGATGGTCGGCGGGCCACATCAGGACGACGCCGCCCCAGCGGCGGCGCACGCCGGTCACGGGGAACGCGGCGAGGGTGAAGCGGTACGGCAGGACCACGGCGGCGCGCGGATAGCGGCGGGCCATCTCGTCCTGGCCGCCGACCCAGACGAGCCGGTCGTCCCGGATCGCGTCGGCGACCGGCACGGGGGCGGTCAGCGGCAGCCGCTGCCAGGGGACGGTGAACTCCACGGGCAGCCCGCACACGGCCACCAGGCGCAGCGTGCCCTCCGCCTCGTCGATCAGGTAGAGGGCGCCCACCGAGGCGCCGGTGCGGTGCACGGTGCCGCCGAGCACCTCGTCGAGGGCGTCGTCCGGCGTCCCGATGAGACCCGGTGGCTCCTCGAACCCGGCCATCCCGACCTCCGCACGCCGCGCCGCGGTGCTGCTCTGACCGGCCCCGCGCGGCCGGCCCCACGGTCCCCATTGTCGTGCGCCGGGCGGGCTCGGGCATGTGCCGCGGCGGGCGGCGTCGCGGCACACGCCCGTGGTCAGTGCAGTTCGGCGGCCTCAGGAGTGTCGTCGAGGAAGCCGCCCGACTGGTGCTGCCAGAGCTTGGCGTAGGCGCCGTCCGTCGCGAGCAGCTCCTGGTGGGTGCCCTGCTCGACGATCCGTCCTCGGTCGAGGACCACGAGCTGGTCCATGCCGGCGACCGTGCTCAGCCGGTGCGCGACGACGAGCGCGGTCCGCCCCTCCATCAGCCGCCACAGCGCCTCCTGGACCAGGAGCTCGCTCTCGGAGTCCAGGGCGCTGGTCGCCTCGTCGAGCAGGAGGATCGGCGCGTCGCGCAGGATGGCCCGGGCGAGGGCTACGCGCTGCCGCTGACCGCCGGAGAGCTTGATCCCCCGCTCGCCCACGAGGGTCTCGAAGCCGTCCGGCAGCGTCTCGGCGAACTCGACGACGTGCGCCGCCTCGGCCGCGCGGCGGATCTCGGCGTCGGTGGCGTCCGGCCGGGCGAAGGCGATGTTGTCGCGCAGCGTGCGGTGGAACATGGCGGGCTCCTGCGGCACGTAGGCGATCAGTCCGCGCAGATCGGCCTGGCGCATGCGGCTGATGTCCTGGCCGCCGATCAGGATGCGGCCGGAGTCGATGTCGGTCATCCGCAGCAGCAGCCGGGTGAGGGTGGTCTTGCCGCCGCCGGAGCGGCCGACGAGCCCGATCTTCGTCCCGCTGGGCACGGCCAGGTCGAGGCCGTCGAACAGCCGCTCCGCACCCGCGTGGGTGAAGGTGACCTGTTCGAAGCGGACGTCGGCGGCCCGCAAGCCGAGCGGCTCCGGCGCCGGCGGGTCGACCACGGTCGGCCCGGTCAGCAGCAGTTCGGTGAACTGCGCGGCCTCCGTCATCGAGCTCTCCAGACGGCGGTAGATCTGGTTGAACTCGAACATGATCCGGGTCGCGTTGGAGTAGTACGTGAAGGCGACCACGACCGCCTCCACGCCGTGCCCCCTCCCGGCGAGCGCGACCGCGAGGACCAGCCCGAGCGCGCTGGTCAGCACGGACATCGGCGCGATGAAGGTGTCGATGCGCAGGTTCTGGTAGTCCCAGGAGCGCAGCGTGAGCCGCCGTGACGCCGCGACGCGGGACCGGTGTTCCGCGGCCTCGCGGGCCTCCGCGGCGAACGCCCGGACCGTGTCCATGTTCATCAGGACGTCGGCGACATGGCCCGACACCCGGGCGATGGCCTCCTCGCGCCGGTCGACCAGGGCCTGACGGCGACGGATCAGCGGCACCGCGCCCAGCGCGGTCACCACGATCATCGCCAGGAGCCCCACGACGAGCAGCGGGTCGTAGCGCCAGAGCATCACCGAGCCGAACGCCAGCGGCACGAAACTGCCCACGATCTGGAACGCCAGTGTGTCGGCGAACTCCTCGAAGCGGGAGGCGAAGCCGAGGACCCGCTTGGTCAGCGATCCGGCGAAGTTGTCGTGGAAGAACGCGGCGTCCTTGGCGAACAGTTCGTCCATGCCGATGACGTACAACTGCTCGATGCCGAGGGCGTCGAGGCGGTTCAGGCAGTGCATGCCGATGCGCCACAGCGTCTCCGCGAACAGCAGGACGCCGGTGAAGCCGAGGACGTACGGCCAGGTCGTACCGACGCCGATGTCCTGCTCGTCGGCGATCCGGGCGACGAGCTTCGCCACGATCAGCGGCGCGATATAGCTGATGCCGATGTTTCCGAGCGCGGGCAGCAGCAGTCCGGGCAGTGTGAGGCGTCGGAGCCGGGCCAACTCCCTTCCGTAGTAGCGCAGCGCGAGGAGCACGGAGCCCTTGCGCACCGATTCACTGGACGATTGAGGCGATCCCATCCCAGCCCTGTGTTCTCGTACGGCAGTTCGCCACATGGCTCACGTCGGACCGCTCGCGCGACGCACGGCGGCACCAACGTGTGAATCCGGGCCAATCAGACATCGCAGTGTCCCGCGAGGGCGCCATCGGAGTCCACGCGTTTTTCCGCCCGCCGAGGGGGGCGCGGCGGGCGCCGCTCGTTCAACTGCGCAGATATGAAGCCCCGTTGAGGTCGAGGATGGTTCCCGAGGACCATTCGGCGGCGGGTGAGGCGAGCCAGTGGACGGCCTCCGCGATCTCCTCGGGGGTGGCCACCCGGTTGAAGGGGCTCTGGGCGCGGATCGCGGCGCCCTCCTCCCCTTCGAGGCGGGAGGAGACGCGTTCGGAGGTGAAGAATCCGGGGGCGACCGAGGCGACGGCGATGCCGTAGGGCGCGAGGGAGACCGCGAGCGACTGGCCCAGGGAGTGCACCGCGGCCTTCGTCGCCCCGTAGGCGGGGTGGTCGGGCTCGCCCCGGAAGGCGCCCCGGGAGCCGATGTTGACGATCCTGCCGCCGGTGCCCTGGTCGATCATCCGCCGCGCGGCGAGGTGGCTGAGGTTGGCCGTGGCGAGCAGATTCACGGCCACGTGCTGCTGCCAGACGGCGACCCACTCGTCGTAGGGCGTCTCCGGCAAGGGGTGGCGGAAGCCGACGGCCGCGTTGTTCACGAGGACGTCGATCCCGCCGAGCGTCTCCGCCGCCTCGTCCACGACCGCGGCCGCACCGCGCGGGTCGGCGAGGTCGCCGCCGACCAGGATGTGGCCCGTTCCGGCGAGGGAGGCGAGGGTGTCGCGGGCGTCCTCGGCGCGCGAGCCGTAGTGGACGGCGACCCGGTCACCGCCCGCCGCGAACGCCTGTGCCACGGCGCGGCCGAGACCCCGGGACGCGCCGCTGACGAGGACGCGCCGGCCGGAAGCGGGCAGTTGCATGCGGATGCCTTTCGATCGGACGAGGGCGACCGCCGGGACCTCACGGCCCCGGCGGCGAACAGGCGTTCCTTGCCGCCGTCAGAATACGGTTCGGCTCCTCGTGAAGATCATCCGGCGTGGGCGCGCGCGGCCCGACGGCGAGGGCGCCCGCGGCCTCGCCGGTCCGGCGCGGGCATGCGCGGCCCGACGGCCAGGGCACCTGCGGCCTCACCCCGTCCGGCGCGGGCGTGCACGGCCCGACGGCCAGGGCGCCCGCAGCCTCACCCGTCCGGCACAGGCGCGGGCGGTCCGGCCGCCAGGGCGCCCGCGGCCTCACCCGTCCGGCTCAGGCGCGTCAGGCGCGGCCGACGAGCTCGTATCCGGCCTCGTCGACGGCGGCCCGGACGGCCTCCTCGTCGAGCGGGGCGGCGGAGACGACGGTCACCTCGCCGGAACTGGCGACGGCCGTGACGGAGGTGACGCCGTCGAGCGCGGAGATCTCCCCGGACACCGCGCCCTCGCAGTGGCCGCAGGTCATGCCGGAGACCTTGTAGACGGTGGTGACGCCCGGAGCCTGGATCCGGAGCTCGGACGAGGCACCGGAGCCGCACGAGCCGCCGCAGCAGGAGCCGGTGGTGGTCGTGGTGTTCGCCTCAGTGGTCATGGCGTGATCCTCGCTATGGGTACGGGCATGGACTGCCGGAGGGCCACGGGAACGCCGCCCTCACACACCCGGACTATACCCCCAGGGGGTATGGAAGGGAAGCGGCGCCCGGGAGAGCGCGGCGGTCAGTGGGCGTGCGGCACGCCGGTCGGCTGCGGCCTGGTGTGCGGTACGAGGACCAGGCACACCAGGGCGGCCAGCGCGGCCACGGCCGCGCTGAGCGCGAAGGCGTCCCGGAACCCGTCGGCCGAGCCCCGCTCGATGCCGGAGGCGGCGACGGTGGACAGCACCGCGACACCGATCGACCCGCCCACCTCGTGGAAGGTGTTCACGACGCCGGAGGCGAGACCGGCCTCCTCGGGGGCGACGAGGGCGAGCGCGGTGGTGGTGGCGGTGACGAAGACGGCGCCGACCCCGAGCGAGGCGACGGCCAGCCCCGGCAGCAGCCGCGCGTAGACGCTGCCGTCCGCCGGGAGCCAGGCCAGCGGAAGCGTCCCGGCCGCCGCCAGCGCGAGCCCCGCCACCGCGGTGACCCGGCTGCCGATCCGGCCGACGAGCCGCGAGCCGAGGTGCGCGCCGACGCCGGTGGCCACGGCGACGGGAAGGAAGACCAGCCCGGTCCGCAGCGGGCTGAAGCCGCGCAGGTGCTGGAGGTAGACCGAGCCGAGGAAGAAGAACCCGATGAGCAGGGCGGTGGCGACGAGCATCAGGAACGCGCCGGCCACCACGGGGCGCCGGGTGAGCATCCGCAGGTCCATCAGCGGGGCCCGGCTCGCCCGCTCGACGGCGGCGAACGCGGCGTAGAGCACCAGGGCGCCGAGCAGGGGCAGGACGGCGGTCGCACTCCCCCAGCCCGCGTCGCCCGCCTCGACCAGGCCGTAGATGAGCGCCCCTGTGCCGGAGGTGACCAGCAGGGCGCCGGGCAGGTCGAGGCGCGCGGGCCGGGGTGCGCGGCGCGGGAGCAGTGCGGGCAGCGTCACGAGCGCGAGGACGCCGACGGGGACGTTGACGAAGAAGACCCACTCCCAGCCGGGGCCGTCGGTCAGCGCGCCGCCGACCAGGACACCGACGGCCGAGCCGGTGCCGCCGAGGGCCGCCCAGACGCCGAGGGCCTTGTTGCGCTCGGGCCCGTGGAAGGTGGTCGTGACGAGGGAGAGCGCGGCCGGGGACAGCAGCGCGGCCCCTATGCCTTGCAGAACGCGGCCGGTCAGCAGCAGGGGTGCGCCGTCGGCGAGCCCGGTGACGAGGGACGCGCCGGTGAACACCGCCAGGCCGGCGAGGACGGTGCGATGGGCGCCCAGCGCGTCGGCGAGCCGTCCGCCGAGCAGCATCAGTCCGCCGAAGCACAGGGTGTAGGCGGTCACGACCCAGGTGAGGGCCTCACGGCCGAGGTGGAGGTCGGCGGCCATGTCGGGCAGGGCCACGTTCACCACCGTGACGTCCAGGACCAGCATGAACTGGGCCAGGCAGAGCACGGCGAGCAGGGTCCAGCGGCGCGGTACGGGCGGGGGCGCCGGGGCGTGTTCCGCGGGCAGGGTGTGCGGGGCGTGGCTCATGACGATTCCTCCGTACGGCCTTGAGGGGGCGTGGCGCGGCGCGGCGGCCGGAGGGACGGCGGCCCGGTTCTCTCCGCCACCCTCATCAAGTGAACTGTACGGCTCAGTTCATATGAACTCAACCGTTCAGTTCAGATGCTGGGTAGACTGCCGTCATGACCGCACCGAACGCCGCCCCGTCCGCCAGACAGCGCCCCGCCGGCCCGCGTGCCGAGGCCAAGCGGCAGGCGATCGTGACGGCGGCCCGCGAGCTGTTCCTGCGGGAGGGCTTCGAGGTGAGCGTGGACGCGATCGCGGCGGCCGCCGGAGTGTCCAAGGTGACCGTCTACAACCACTTCGGCAGCAAGGAGGCCCTGTTCATCGGGGTCATCAAGGACGCGCTCGACGCCCCGCTCGGCGCCGCCCCGGTCGACGCCCTCGGCCGTCTCACCGAGAGCGACGACCTGCGCGGGGCCTTCGTGGCGGTGGCCCGGGCCTGGGTGGACGGCATCCGCGCCAACCCGGACATCATCACCCTGCGCAATGTCGTCGCCCGCGAACTGCACCGCTTCCCCGAACTCGGCACGGTCTGGCACGGCTCCGGACCCGAGCACCATCACCCCGCCGTGGCCGGGGCGTTGCAGCACCTGGTGGATCAGGGGCGGCTGGACATCCCCGACCTGGAGGTCGCCATCCTCCAGCTGTACGCGCTGCTGCTCTACCCCCACCTGGTGTTCGGCGCGTACGGAACGTCCCTGGAGGACGACCTCAGCGAGCGACTGATCAGCGGCGGCGTCGACATGTTCCTCGGCCGGTACGCGCCGGGCCACGACCGGGACTGACGGCCGCCGCCCCGAGGCCGGCGCTCCGCCGCGTCGGGAGGGTGTGACATACCCCCTGGGGGATACTCACCCCCAGACCGTCCGGCACGGCGAAGGGTCCCCATGATGGAGGCGATCACAGACGCCCTGTTCATCGCCGGCTCGATGACCTGGGAAGTCACCTGGGCGCTGATCCTCGGCTTCACGCTGTCGGCCGTGGTGCAGGCGGTGGTGCGCCGCGCGACCGTCGTACGGCTGCTCGGCGACGACCGCCCCCGCACCCTCGCGGTGTCCGCGGGGCTCGGCGCGGCCTCGTCGTCCTGCTCCTACGCGGCCGTCGCCCTCGCCCGCTCCCTGTTCCGCAAGGGCGCGGACTTCACGGCGGCCATGGCCTTCGAGATCGCGTCGACCAACCTGGTGATCGAACTGGGCGTCATCCTGGCCCTGTTGATGGGCTGGCAGTTCACCGCCGCGGAGTTCACCGGCGGCCCGGTCATGATCGTCGTCCTCGCCGTGCTGTTCCGGGTGTTCCTGCGCGAGCGGCTGCTGCGCCAGGCGCGGGAACAGGCCGAACGCGGGATCGCGGGGTCGATGGAGGGGCACGCGGCGATGGACATGTCGGTGCGCGGCGAGGGGGGCTTCGCCCGCCGGCTGCTGTCCCGCGACGGCTTCACGTCGGTGTCGCACATCTTCGTCATGGAGTGGGCGGCGATCGTGCGCGACCTGGTGGCCGGACTGCTGATCGCGGGCGCGATCGCCGCGTGGGTGCCCGACGACTTCTGGCGCGCCTTCTTCCTGGAGGGCCACCCGCTGGCGGCCAAGGTGGTCGGGCCGCTGATCGGACCGCTCGTGGCGATCGCCGCGTTCGTGTGCTCCATCGGCAACGTCCCGCTCGCGGTCGTGCTGTGGAAGGGCGGCATCAGCTTCGGCGGGGTGATCTCCTTCATCTACGCGGACCTGCTGATCCTGCCGATCCTGAACATCTACCGGAAGTACTACGGGGCCCGCATGGCGGTGTTCCTGCTGGGGACGTTCTTCGCCGCGGCGGCGGTGGCCGGGTACGCGGTCGAGTTCGTGTTCGGGGGCCTCGGCCTGGTGCCCGACCAGGCGGACGCGACGATCCCCGAGGAGGGCGTCGGCTGGAACTACACCACGTGGCTCAACATCGCGTTCCTCCTGCTGGCCGCGGCCCTGGTCGTACGGTTCCTGCGCACCGGCGGCCCCGCGATGCTCCGCATGATGGGCGACGCGCCCGCCCACGAGCCCGCCCACGAGCACGAGCCCCATCATCACTGACGGCCGGCACACCACCGCCGGTACCGCCGGTCCGCACATCGCCGCCGCGCGGAGTTACGGTGATCGTGTGACGTCCGATGCAACGCCGGCCGCCTCCCCGCCGCCGACCGGCGTCGACGCGATGGCCGCGCTCGCCGTCCTGGGCGACGAGTCGAGGCGACGGCTGCTGGAGTTCGTGCGGCGCGCCCCACGCCCGGTGACCCGCGAGGAGGCGTCCGCCGCGGTGGGCATCTCGCGCAAGCTGGCCGCCTTCCACCTGGAGAAACTGGTGGCGTCGGGGCTGCTCCAGGCCCGGCACGGACACGCCGGTGCGCGCCGCGTGGGCCGTACGCCGAAGGTATACGTGGCCAATCCCCACACGGTCGCGATCAGCCTTCCACCCCGCCGTCACGAACTGCTCGCCTCGGTCCTGGCCGAGGCGGTGACCAGCCAGCGCCCCGGCGAGAGCGCACGTGACGCGGCCCTCAGGGTGGCCGGGGAACGCGGCGCGGCCATGGGAGCCGAGGCCCACACCGGCGATGTCACCGCGTTCCTGGAGATGCTGGGCTTCGACCCGGCGGACGCCGGGGGCGGGCGGACCGTGCTGCACAACTGCCCGTTCCACCCCGTCGCCGAGCAGGCGCCCGAGCTGGTCTGCGGCATGAACCACGCCTTCCTGTGCGGCTATCTCGCCGCCTCGGGCAACACGGGGACCACGACCGCCGTCCTCACCCCTCACCGGGAGACCTGCTGCGTCGAACTGCGGACGGGTGAATCCCCCGAGTAGCGGGTCTCCACAGGGCATTTACACACCCCTTGAGGGGCATTGCCCGATTTGAGCCCGTATGGAGGAATGCGGAACTCCTATGGCGCACTTCACAAGTCGGGCCAGGATTTCCTCAACCTCGCCCCAGCACATACGCAATTGAGAACACCAGGGCCTCTTGAACCCGCCCTCGCGGTATCTCCGACGGTTGCGATCAGGAATTGACTCGCGCAAAAGTCCACTCCCGTTCGGGCCATTCCCGACACGACCACCATCGGACTGCGGGGAAAGGTCCAGCACCACATGCACATGCCCCATGGAAAACGACGCCGCCCCCGACGCACCCTGGCCCGGAAGGCGGCGCCCCTCGTACTCGCCGGCGCGATCATCGCCGCCGGAAGCACGGCGATGGCGACCCAGTCGACGTCGACATCGACGTCGGCCGATGTGATCGTCGACTCCCTCTCCGTGTCGCCGGTGTCCGGCGGACAATTCGCGGCCACCGCGACCCTGCATTCCGCTCGCACGATCAAGGTGCAGGAACTGGCGGTCAAGGCGCGGTCCGCGAGCGGTTCGACCGTCGATTTCCCCGGTGCCACGGCGGCGAGGGTGGATGCCGTCCCCAGCACCTACACCTCGGGGAGCCGTACGTTCCCCACCGGCACGTACACCTACTTCGTGGCGTACAAGACCCACGGCATCTGGCACGACCTGTCTCCGGTGAAGACGTTCGCCTCCGGCACCGCGTCCACGACCACGTCACCGAGCCCGACCGCCGCGCCCAGCACCTCCGCGACACCGACGCCCACGCCGACGCAGACGCAGACGCAGACGGCGACACCGGCGCCCACCTCGACCGCCCCGACCGGCTCGGGCGCGCCGCTGGGCATCCCCGGCACCTGGCACCAGGTGTTCGGTGACGAGTTCAGCGGCACCACGCTCGACTCCACCAAGTGGAACCCGAACTGGCTGGGCTGCCCCACCTGCATCACCAAGCCGGTCAACTCCGCCGAGCAGGGCGCCTACGCGCCCTCCCAGGTCAGCGTGAACGGCGGCGCACTGCATCTGACGGCCATTCAGCAGCAGACCACGGCGAACAACGGCACGACGTACCCGTACCGTTCGGGTCTGGTCGAGAGCAACGGCAAGGCCCAGTTCACCTATGGCGCCTTCGAGGCGAGGATCTACTCGCCGGGCTCCAACTCCCAGATCTCCAACTGGCCGGCATTCTGGACCGACGGTCAGCAATGGCCCACCGACGGTGAATTGGACGTCATGGAAGGGCTGAGCGGTCACGCCTGCTATCACTTCCATTCCGACGCGGGCGGCCCCGGCGGCTGCGCCTCCGGCGATTTCACCGGGTGGCACACCTACGGCGCCGAATGGAAAGCGGGCTCCGTCACGTACTACTACGACGGAAAGCAGGTCGGACAGATCACCACCGGAATCACCTCGCAGCCGATGTACCTGATCCTCAACAACGGGGTCGGCACTCAGAACGGCGGTCCGACGGTCACTCCGGCCGACATGATGGTCGACTACGTGAGGGTCTGGCAGCACTGACCCGACGAGGCGTCCGCGTGGCCTCCTCGCTCCCCCGTGAATGGCGCGTACAGGTCGTGCGGCGGCTTCCGTGGCCGCCGTACCGTCGCCGAGGGAACCCCCACGGGCGGGTGAGGAGGCCACGACATGCCGCGTCGGGCGGAGGTCGCCGTCATCGGCGGCGGAAGTGCCGGGATCAGCGTCGCCGCCCGGCTGCGCCGCGCCGGCGTCATGGACATCACCGTCGTCGAGCCGTCCGACACCCACTGGTACCAGCCGCTGTGGACCCTGGTGGGCGGCGGCCAGGCGCCCCTGCGCAGCTCGCGCCGCCCCGAAGGGTCCGTGATGCCGGACGGCGTGCGCTGGATCCGCCGGCGCGCCCTCGCCGTCGACCCCGACGCCCGCACGGTGACCCTCTCGGGCGGCGCCCGGCTCCCCTTCACGCACCTGGTGATGGCGCCGGGCCTGCAGCTCGACTGGGACGGCGTCCCCGGTCTCGCCGAGGCGATCGGCCACGACCGGGTGAGCAGCAACTACGCGCCGGAGTACGCCCCGCGCACCTGGCGGCTCATCCAGAGGATGCGCTCGGGCACCGCCGTCTTCACCCATCCGGCCACCCCGCTGAAGTGCGGCGGCGCCCCGCAGAAGATCGCCTACCTGGCCGCCGACCACTGGCGCCGCCAGAAGGTCCTGGACCGCATCCGCGTCGTCCTGGTCATCCCCGACCCCGCGCTGTTCAAGGTGCCCGCGTGGTCCCGGGTGCTGGAACGGGCGGCCGAGCGCTACGGCATCGAGGTCCGCCTGAACTCCGAGGTGACCGCCGTCGACGGCGCGAACCGCCGGGTCACCGTCACCGACCGCGCGCACGGCACCGAGGAGACCATCGGCTACGACCTCCTGCACGCCGTACCGCCGCAGAGCGCGCCCGACTGGGTGAAGGCGAGCCCGCTCGCCGATCCGGCGAGCCCGCAGGGATTCGTCGCCGCCGACCGGCACACCCTCCAGCACCCCCGGCACGGCCATGTCTTCGCCCTCGGCGACGTGGCCCACCTGCCCACGTCCAAGACCGGAGCCGCCGTCCGCAAGCAGGCGCCGGTGGTCGCCGCCAACCTGCTGGACGTCCTCAACGGCCGCGCGCCCTCACGCCGGTACGACGGCTACACCTCCTGTCCCCTGGTCACCGCCCGCGACCGGATGGTGCTCGCCGAGTTCGACTACGACCTGCGTCCCGCACCGACGTTCCCGCTGATCGACACCTTCAAGGAACGGCGGGACATGTGGCTGTTCAAGCGGTACGTGCTGCCGCCGGTGTACTGGCACGGGATGCTCACCGGCCGCCTGTGAGGGCCTGATTGGCACGGTCTCCCAGTGGCGCGCCGCTCAGGTGAGGAGTTCGGCGAGTCGCGCCATCTCGGTGGGCGGGTCGATCACCGGTTGGATGAGGAGTTCGTCGACGCCCGCCTTCTCCAGGGCGGCGACGCGGGTGCGGAGGTCGTCGCGGGTGCCGACGAGGGCCACGCTGTTCATCAGCGACGGCAGGACCAGATCCCGGTCCCGGGGTGCGATGCGTCCGAGGTAGTTGGGGTAGAGCCTGGTGTACCGGTCCGGCGCGGTGGCGGTGGTGCCACGCCGGTCGAGGAGTTGTCGCACCGCCTCCCGCAGTTCGGGGCCGAGTTGTTCGGCGAAGGCGGGTGTGTCGGCGGCGAAGCCCAGCAGCGACAGGACGAGGTGATCGGTCGCGTCCCGGGCCGCGTCGCTGTCGGCGTCCTCGTCGTCGCCCAGCAGATGGAGCGCGGTGACCACGTAGGAGTACGCGGAGGAGCCGGGGTCGCCGAGCGTGCCGTGGGCCGCCCGACGGCGGGTGTCGTGAAGGGCCTGCCAGGCGGTGGGATCGAGCAGGCCGAACGAGATGAGGCCGGCACCGCGGCGGCCGGCCACGGCCGCGGCCTTGGGTCCGTGCAGCGCGGCCACGACGAACTCGATCGGATCGGTGGTGTTCACCTGCGCCCCGGCGTGCAGGAACCGGATGTCGCGGACCCGCTCTCCTTCGCGGTACTCGGTCGAGCGCCCGGCGCACAGATCCTGCAGCGCCGCGGTGAAGCTCTCCAGCTCGGCCGAGGTGGTCGGCCGCATGCCCAGGGTGCGCCGGGCGGTGTTCCCGGTACCGACCCCGCAGATGATCCGGCCCGGTGCCAGGGCGTTGAGGCTGGCGAACCCGCTCGCCGCGGCCGGGGCCGAGCGCAACGCCGGTGAGGTCACGCCGATCCCGAGCCGGATGCGACGGGTGGCCTTCGCGCACAGGCTCAAGGCGACGAAAGGGTCACCGTGGACCATCGGCGTGTCGTTGACCCAGAAGCTGCGCAAGCCCAACTCCTCGGCCCGTACGGCGAGTTCCTCCACACCGGGGTGCGCGGCGACGACGACACCTGCACGCATCGAGCCTCCAGGGCAGAGGGATCGGATCGAGCTCGCTCATGCTGGCAGGTTCCCGGGTCGAAGCCCAATCTCAGTTGATCCGGCCCCTGGCGTAGAAGAGCATGTGAGAGATGACCATGCACGCCGACCAGGTGGACGTGACCACCGAAACCGTTGCGGCCCTGATCCGGGAACAGTTCCCTCAGTGGAGCGACGAGCCGATCCGCCGTCTGTCGTCGACCGGGACGGTCAACGCCATCTTCCGCATCGGGGGCGACCTCGCGGCGCGTTTCCCGCTGCGTGCGGCCGATCCCGTCGAAGCGCTGGCGGCTCTGCGGCAGGAAGCCCGGGCGAGCGCGGAGCTGGCGCGGGTGTCCCGCTTCCCCGTCCCGGAACCCGTCGCCCTGGGAGAGCCGGGAGCGGGTTACCCCCTGCCGTGGTCGGTCCAGACCTGGCTGCCGGGCACCGTCGCCTCCGATGCGGACCCGAGTGGGTCGAACGCCTTCGCCGAGGACCTCGCGGCCTTCATCGCCGGCCTCCGGACGGCCGAGACACGGGGGCGGCTCTTCGACGGCGAGGGTCGCGGCGGTGTTCTCCCCGACCACGACGACTGGATGGCGCAATGCTTCGAGAAGAGCGAGGGGATGCTCGACGTTCCCCGGCTGCGCCGGGTGTGGAGCCGCTTTCGCGAGTTGCCGCGCACCGGTGCCGACGTGATGAGCCATCGTGACCTGATCCCCGGCAATGTCCTCGTCGCGGGAGACCGGCTCACCGGCGTACTCGACACCGGCGGCTTCGGCCCGGCCGACCCCGCGCTGGATCTGGTCGGCGCCTGGCACCTCTTGCAGCCGGGTCCTCGGGAGGTGCTGCGGCGGGCACTGGGCTGTGACGATCTGGAGTGGGAGCGCGGCAAGGCCTGGGCGTTCGAACAGGCGATGGGTGTGGTCTGGTACTACGTCGACAGCAATCCGGCGATGAGCGCGATGGGGCGCCGGACGCTCGACCGCCTCCTGGAGTCGATGGAGTGAGGCGGCGCCGGCGCCCGTGCGCACCCTCGGGCTGAAGCCGGCTCCGGCCGTCAGGAACAATTCGGGCACGGCCGGCGCTGTTCCTGACGCCCCGCCCGGTGGGACGGGGGCGGGTGGATCGGACCGGCGTAGGAGCGGGAGAGAGAAATGGCGACGGCAGGACGTGAGTGGGCCCGTGCGGCCGAGGACGGCGCTGTGGTGACCAGGTGCGGACGGAAGATCGCCGTCCGCTGTCTGCGGATCGCGCCCGCCGACCGACCGATCACCCGGCTCGCCCTGGACGTGGGCCGCGACCGGGGCGACGAGCCCGGGGCGTGGGCCGCGCTCACCCCCGACGAGGCACGCGACCTGGCCCACCTGCTGCTGCGCCAGGCGGGGGCTGCCGAACACGGCGGCGAGGCGGCCTGACGACGGCCGCTCAATAGGCTTCCGGGCGGCCGCTCGCGCTCGACCCACCGGTCGACCCTCAGCCTCGCCTGGGTCGTGCTCAGGACGCGTCAGGCTCACCACCCATCCGGCGAATGCTCAGCGGTCGCGCAGTGTCGCCAGTGTGGCGGCGAGGGCGGCCGGGCGGGGGCGGTTGTGAGGGAGTCCGGCGAGCAGGGCCGCCATGCCGCAGGTGTCGGTCAGGGCCGAGAAGACCAAGCCGCCCGCGATGCCCGCCGAGAGCAGCTGGAAGGCCGGATGCACGAGCAGACCGAGGGCGAGGCCGAGGAGCACCACCGTGCCCGCCGTGAACCGGACTTGGCGTTCCATGCTCCAGCGGACCCGCGTCTCGCAGGCCGCCGGCCGGTGCAGATCGTGTCCCCCGGCGGCCCACGCGCCGGTGCCGCCCGCGAGGGTGGCGGTCACGATGCCCTGCTCGGCCAGGAGCGCGCACGCCTTCTCGGAGCGGACGCCGGACGCGCACACGACGAGGACGTCTCCGCGTTCCGCCGCGTGCCGGATCTCGGGCAGCGCGCGGCGCAGCTGGTCCAGGGGGATGTTCAGGGCGCCGGGCAGATGGCCGGAGGCGTACTCGCCGGGCGTGCGCACATCGATGACGGTGAGCTCGTCGAGCCGGGTGCGGGCCTGCTCGGTGTCGAGGGTGACGGGGGCGAGGGGGGCGGTCATGTCGGTGGGTGATCCTTCGTCGTCGACGCCGTCCCGAAGCGGGACGTACAGTACCCCTAGGGGTATTTTTCAAGGAGTGATCGTGCAACTGGAGCTAGAGGGCAACGACCTGAAGGCCGTGCTGAACCGACTGCGGCGCGCGCAGGGACAGATCTCCGGGGTGATCCGGATGATCGAGGAGGGGCGCGACTGCGAGGAGGTCGTCACCCAGCTCGCGGCGGCGTCCCGCGCGCTCGACCGCGCCGGGTTCGCGATCATCGCCACCGGTCTGCAGAAGTGCGTGATCGATATCGAGTCCGGCCGCGCGAACGGCGAGGACCCGGCCGCGATGCGGGCCCGCCTGGAGAAGCTGTTCCTGTCGCTGGCCTGATCGCCCAGCCGTCGGGTTGCTCCCGGGTCGCCGCATGCCGCATGCCTCACATCACCGCGTCGATCAGCATCGCGGCGGCCACCGTGAGCAGGACCATCGCGAAGATCCGCTGAAGGCCGCGCCCGGACAGCTTCGCGGCGAGCCGCTTGCCGTCCCACGCGCCGAGGACCGCCGCACCGGCGAACGGGCCGATCACCGCCCAGTCCAGGCCGTCGACCGTGCCGGCGCGGGCCGTCAGCGCGGCCAGCGAGTTGACGGTGATGACGAGGAGGCTGGTGCCCACGGCGGCCCGCATCCGCAGGCCGAGCACTCCGACCAGGGCCGGTACGGCGAGAAATCCGCCGCCGACACCGAGGATCCCGGTGACCGCGCCGAGGCCGGCGCCGGCCGTCGCGGCGCGGCCCGCCCGTACCGGCGCGGCGGAGTCGTCCGCCGCGGGGCGCGCGCGGAGCATCCGTACGGCGGCCGCGCCCGCCACCACGGCGAAGGCCGCCGTCATCGCGGCCTGCGGCAGCCGGCCGGCGAGCGCGCCGCCCAGCAGTGCCGGGCCGATGCCCGCGGCGGCGAACAGCAGTCCGGTACGCCAGCGCACATGACCGTCGCGGGCGTGTGCGGACAGTGCGGTCGCCGAGGTCGCGGTCACGATGACCAGGCTCGCGGTGGTGGCCGCGACGGGGCTGAAGCCGAGCAGATAGATCAGGGCGGGGACGGCCAGGACGCTGCCGCCGCCCCCGAGCGCGCCGAGCGCCAGACCGATGACGGCCCCGGCGGCCAGGGCGAGTATCAGAGCGCTCACGCGACGGTGCCGTTCCGGCCGCGCCCGTCGATCACGGGCAGTCCCGCCGCGACCCAGTCCAGCATGCCGCCGACGACGTCCACGGCGTCGGCGCTCCGGTCGGCCAGCAGTGCCGCGGCCTGCTGGGAGCGGTTGCCGGACCGGCAGATCACGACCAGCGGCCGCGCCTGCGCCTCGGCGGGCAGCCCGGCACCGGCGACGAGCGCGGAAAAGGGCAGCGACACGGCACCGGGCGCGTGCCCGGCGTGCCACTCGTACGGCTCCCGCACATCGAGCAGTACGGCGTCGGGGAGACCGGCGGTGCTGTCGCGGTCCGCCGAGCTGTCATGGTCGTCGTTCCGCTCCTGAGCGGTGATGCCGCCGGGGCCTGCGGCCCGGTACGTGGCAGGTGCGTGGCCCGTGTGGGCGGCCGCTTCGTGGATGTTCAGCCGGGCCGGGGCGGCGGCCCGTTCCCGTCGGGTGATGCTCATCGCGGGGGCTCGTTCCTGTTTCTGGTGGGGGTGCCGGCGGGCGTCAGGGGACGCGGACGGTCAGTCCGGCCTGCTCGGCCGCGCCGAAGGAGTCGTCGACGGCGACGACGTCCCGGCCCGCGGCGTCCAGCAGTGACGCCGCGATCGCGGCACGCATCCCGCCCGCGCAGTGCACCCACACCTCACCGGCGGGGACCTCGTCGAGGCGCCGGTGCAGGGAGTGGAGCGGAATGTGGATCGACCCGTCGATGAATCCGCCGGCGCGTTCGGCGGTACGGCGGACGTCCACGACGACGACCCCGTCCCCGGAGCGCTCGGCGAGGCCGGCGAACGTGGCACGTCGGAAGGAGGCGAGGTCCTCGCCGTCCCGCACCCAGCTCGCCGCCTCCCCGGTGGCCGCGGCGGCCGGGCGGTCGATGCCCACCCGCACCAACTCACGCTGGGCGGCGGTGAGTTGTTCGGCCGACTCGGCGAGGAGCGTGACGGGCCTGCCCCACGGGATCAGCCAGGCCAGATAGACGGCGAGCTGCCCCTCGGCCTCGATGTTGAACGAGCCCCGCACATGGCCCGCGGCGAAGGCGACGCGGTTGCGCAAGTCCACCACCCACTCCCCCGCGGCCAGCCGGGCGGCGATCTCGTCGGCGTCGGCCACGGCGGGCGGCGTCAGGTCGACCGGCGCCGGTCCCGTGGCGTTGGCGGGTCCCATGTGGGCGTAGTAGGCGGGAATGTCGTCGAGCCCGGCGAGCAGATCGGCGACGAAGGTGTCGACGTCCCGCAGGAGTGCCTGGTTGGACGTCTTCTCCTTGCCGATCGTCGTGTCGGCGCCGCCGCCGGCCCGCGCGGAGGAGCAGAAGCTGCCGAAGCCGTGCGTGGGCAACACCGCGGTCTCGTCGGGGAGTTCGGTGGCGAGGCGGTGTGCGGAGGCGTGCTGGGCGCGGGCGAGCCGCTCGGTCAGGCGCGGCTCGACGAGGTCGGGGCGCCCGACGGTGCCGATCAGCAGCGAGCCCCCGGTGAACACCGCCACCGGGGTGCCGCGCTCCTCCAGCACGTACGACGTGTGGTGCGGGGTGTGGCCGGGGGTCGCCACGGCGCGCAGGTCCAGCCCGGCGGCGGCGTCCACCTCGGTCCGGTCGCCGTCGGAGACGGGGGTCCGCTCGTAGGAGACGCGGGCGGCGGCCGGCACCAGGTAGGCGGCGCCGGTGATCCGGGCCAGCTCCAGGCCGCCGGTGACGTAATCGTTGTGCAGGTGTGTCTCCACGACGTACGCGATCCGCACCCCGCGCCGGGCCGCCGCCGCGATCACCCGGTCGATGTCCCGCGGCGGATCCACCACGACCGCGGTGTCCCCGCCGCCGGCGAGATAGCTGCGATTGCCGAGGCCGGACACCTCGATCGTGTCGACGAAGAACACGAGGACTCCCTTCCAGCGAAGCATTACCCCCGGGGGTATGTATCGACGGTAGCACGAGTACCCCCGGGGGTATTTTCGGCGGCAGGGAGCGCCCCGACAAGAAGGGTCAAAGCCATGTCATCGGGTCATCGCGGCCCGCAGTGCCTCGTAGTCCTCCAGGGCCAGCGGGACGAGGCCGAAGCGCAGGCCGTAGCCCCAGCCGCGCTGCTGGGTCAGCAGGAGGTCGCCGGTGACGCCGGACAGATCGACGGGGTGCGCGGGCACGAAGTCGACGGCGCGCCGCCAGGGCCGTATCACCCCCTTCGCGCCCATCTGCATGGGCTGCTCGGCGAGGTACGGCTCGTCGTCGGCGATGACGCCGAGCGCCGTGAACGCGCGGAGCCTGGCCTTGTCCCCCCTGCGCTCGGTCGGCGAGTAGAAGACGAAGCCGTCGCCCCGGCTCATCCTGGCCAGGTTGCGCCGATCACCGTGATTGAGCTGGATCCACCCTTGCCCGGCCGCCCGCCGGGCGTGCTCGGCCGACACCACACCGAGCCAGGCGCGGGCGGTCTCGACGAGGGTGGGGGGTTCGCTGGTCATGCCATCTCCTGAAGGTATGGGAAGCCCTGCCGAAGGTCTGTGATCCCTGCTGAAGGACTGTGATCCCCTGCGGACGCGCACAGCCTCCCGGCCATACCTGACACTTTCCGTCAGGTATGCGTCATGCGTCGCCCCTGGCGGGAGCGGTCCAGCATGAGCGCCGTCGTACCCGCGGTGGCGGCCAGCAGTGCGGCGGCGAGGGCGAAGGCCACCCCGGCGCCGTGGCCCGGGCCGCCCCGGGAGTGGAGGAACGCGGTGCCGAGGACGGCGATGCCGAGCGTCGCGCCCCACTGCTGGACGGCGTTGAGCAGTCCGGCGGCGGAGCCCGTCTCATGGGGCCGGACGCGGGACAGGGCGGTGGTGAAGAAGGGGACCGTGAACAGGCCGTTCCCGGTGCCGACGGCGGCGAGCGCGACGAGGAGCGGCCAGGGGAGGCTGCCGGGGCCCTCCGTGGCGTAGACGGCGATGGCACCGAGCAGGCCCGCTAGCATCACGGCCAGCCCGGCGAACATCAGCCGTGGTCCGCAGCGCGGCACCAGCCGGGCACCGGACACCCAGGAGGCGACGGCCATCGCGGCGGACCAGGGCACCAGGGTGAACCCGGCGGTCAGCACATCGCGGCCGAGGCCGAGTTGGACCTGGAGCACGACGACCACCATCAGCCCGTTCGTCACGGCGAAGAACAGCGTGGACGTCACGAGGGCGGCTGGAAAGCCGCGGTCACGGAAGAGGCCGGGCTCGATCAGCGGAGTGCGGCCCGTCCGGTCGCGATGGCGCTGGTGGAAGCCGAACAGCGTCAGCAGCGCGCAGCCCGCGGCGAACGCGTACCAGCGCCAGGCCGGACCGCCCCCGTCGCCGCCCTGGACGAGCGGCCAGACGATCAGGGTGGCGGCGAGCACCGCCAGGCCGGTTCCCATGAGGTCCAGGCGCCGGAGCCGGCCGCGCGGTTCGGCCGCGCGGGCGGGCAGCCGGGGCGTCAGGACGAGCACGACGACCGCCAGGGGGACGTTGATGAGGAACACGGCCCGCCAGGAGGAGCCGAACAGGTCGGCGTGGGTGAGCCCGGCCCCCAGCACCGGTCCCACGATCGCCGCGAGGCCCATCACCGGGCCGATCATGCCCATGGCCCGGGCCAGTTCGGCGCCGTCGAACAGGGTGCGGATCAGGCCGATGGTCTGCGGGACGACCAGGGCGGCCGCCGCCCCCTGCACCGCCCGGGCGCCGATGAGCGGACCGGCCGCGGGCGCGAGCGCGCACAGCACGGAGGCCAGCGTGAAGCCGACGACTCCCACGGTGAACACCCGGCGCCGTCCGAGCAGATCGCCCAGCCGGCCACCGGTGATCAGCAGCACGGCGAACGGCAGGGTGTAGGCGGCGCCGAACCACTGGATGTCGGCCCGGCCGCCGCCGAGATCGTCGTGGATCACCGGCGCCGCGACCGTCACGACCGTCGCGTCCAGCAGGTTCATCGCCTCGGCGATCAGCAGCGCGGCCAGCGCTGTCCAACGCCCTCCATGGGCCCGGGTGACCTGGGCACTCTTCTCCAGCAGCACGGCTCTCCCTCGATCCGGTGGTCGACTCGGGACCAGAGTCGGGCCGCGCCGGGTCGCGTTCCATCCACGGCGGCTGATTCGAGGGTTTCTTCCGTCAACCCGGCCTGGATGAAAGAGTGTTCCCATGCTGGACGATCTGGAGCGGGGTCTGGTCCACGCCCTGCACATCGACGGCCGGGCTCCGTTCAGCCGGATCGCCGACGTCCTGGGCGTGTCCACGCAGACGGTGACGCGCCGCTACCAGAAGCTGCGGGCCGAGTCGGGGCTCCGGGTGGTCGGCCTCACCGATCGCGATCGCGCGGGCGAGACCCAGTGGATGGTCCGGATCACCACCACCCCCGCCGCCTCCCAGGCGCTCGCCCATTCCCTCGCCCGGCGCCCCGACACCTCCTGGGTCAAGCTGACCTCGGCCGGCACGGAGATCTTCACCCTCGCGCACGCCCGACAGGCCGCACAGCCACCGCTGCTGGGTGACGTGCCGCGCAGAGCGGGCATCACCGCGGTCTCCGCGCACTGCCTGCTGCACACCTATCTGGGCGGCCCCACGACATGGCGCGGCCGGCTCCGCACCCTCACCGAGGAGCAGCGGGAGCGGCTCCGGCCCGTGCCGTCCGGCACGTCGGCCCCACGGCCGCTGACCCCGGCCGACCACGCCCTGGTCGACGCGTTGCGTCACGACGGCCGGGCCTCGTACGCCCGGCTCGCCGCGGTCACCGGCTGGTCCCAGGCCACCGTGGCGCGCCGCCTCGCGCAACTGCGGGCCGGCGGGACCGTCTTCCTCGACGTGGAGATCGACGACGCCGCCTTCGGCGTCACCACCCAGACACTGCTGTGGATGGCGGTGGCGCCCGCCCATCTCGACCACGTCGCCAGGACGCTCGCCGGCCATGACGAACTCGCCGTGGTCGTCGCCACCACCGGGCGCACCAACCTCCTCGCCCAGGCCCTGTCCTCCGACCCCGCCGATCTGCACCGCTATCTGACCCGACGGCTCGGCGCGCTCGACCAGATCCACACGCTGGAGACCGCCCCCGTACTGCGCACCCTCAAGGCAGCGGGCCCGGCGAGGGCACCGGGCCCCGGTTGACCCTCCCCCTGCGTCAGGCCCGAGGCTGAGGGCCGACGAAAGGGCGGATGATGAGTTACTCCGTGGGACAGGTATCGGCTTTCGCCGGGGTCACGGTGCGCACCCTGCACCACTACGACAAGGCGGGGCTGCTCTCCCCCAGCGAGCGCACCCACGCCGGATACCGGCTCTACACCGACGCCGACCTGACCCGGCTGCAACAGATCCTCTTCTACCGTGAACTCGGCTTCTCCCTCGACGGGATCGCCTCGATCCTCAAGGACCCGCAGGCCAACGCCTTGGAGCAACTACAGGCCCGGCAGCGGCAGTTGAACGAGGAGATCGCGCGGCTGCGACGGCTGGCCGAGGTGGCGGAACGGGCCATCGAGGTCCAGCGGACCGGCGTGTCGCTGACCCCTGAGGAGCGCTTCGAGGTGTTCGGGGAGATCACCTTCGACCTGAGCTACGCCACCGAGGCGGAGCTGAAGTGGGCGCGCTCCAAGGGGCGGCGCGAGGCGATGGCGCGGGCGGCCGCGCACACCAAGGAGGACTGGCGGCGGCTCATGGGTGAGGCCGCCGCCTGGCGCGGGGAGCTGCTCGCGGCCTTCGACGAGGGCGAACCCTGCGACGGCGAGCGGGCGATGGACCTCGCCGAGGAGCACCGCCTGCACGTGTCGCGCTGGTTCACGTCCTGCCCGCCGGACATGCATCGGCGGATCGCGGACGACTTCGCCGATCCGCGCGCCTTCGCACTGGTCGTGCCTCCGTCGCAGCAGCGCCCCGGCCTCGCCGCGTATCTGCGCAAGGCCGTCCACGCGAACGCGGCCCGCCACGACGGTCATCGCGCCGACGCCGTGACGGAGGGCGACCGATGAGGATCCTGATCGCGGCGGCCGGCTCGCGCGGCGACGTCGCGCCCTACACCGGCCTGGGCGTGGCACTGCGCCGCGCCGGGTACGACGTCGCCCTCGCCACCACCGACTCCTACGCCCCCCTCGTGCACGCCGCCGGTCTGGAGCACCGCTCCCTGCCCGGCGACCCCCGCGCGCGGGGCGACGTCACGGACCGGCGTCACCTGCTGCGCAGCGCCGCCGCGTTCGTCACGGACCTCGGCCAGGGCTTCGCCGACGCCGTGGACGCCGGCACGGATCTGCTGCTGTTGTCGGCCACGACCGCCCCGCTGGGCTGGCACCTCGCCGAGGCCACCGACGTCCCCGCCCTCGGCGTGTACCTCCAACCCACCGCGCCGACCGGCGACTTCCCGCCCGTGGTCACCGGCTCCCGCTCGCTGGGCCGCCTCGGCAACCGCGCCGCCGGACGCTTCGCGCTGCGCATGACCGACCGGGTCTACGAGCGGGCGGTGTCGGAGCTGCGGCAGCGCCTCGGGCTGCCCCCGCTCTCCCCCTCCGCAATGCGCCGGCGCCAGGAGCGGGCCAACTGGCCCGTGCTGTACGGCGTCAGCACGGCGCTGGTGCCGCGCCCCGCCGACTGGCGCGACGGCCTGGAGGTCGTGGGCACCTGGTGGCCCCACTACGACACGGCCGAACCGTTGCCGACGCGGCTGGAGGAGTTCCTGCGCGCCGGGCCCCGGCCCGTCCTGATCGGCTTCGGAAGCATGGCGTCGGGGGACGGGGAGCGGCTGAGCGAGATCGCCGTGGCCGCCCTGCGCCGCAGGGGGCTGCGCGGCATCCTCCAGTCCGGCGCCGCGGGGCTCGCCGCCGACGGTGACGACGTGCTGACCATCGGGGACGTGCCGCACGCCCCGCTGTTCCCCCGGCTGGCCGGGGTCGTGCACCACGCCGGGGCCGGCACGTCGGCCGCCGCGTTGCGGGCGGGAGTTCCGGCGGTCACGGTGCCGGTGACGGCGGACCAGCCGTTCTGGGCGCGGCGGCTCGCCGCCCTGGGCGCCGCGGCCGAGCCGATCCCCTTCCGCTCCCTCACCGGCGAACGGCTCGCCGAGGCGCTCGATCTGATCGTGAGTCGGCAGACCTACGCCCGGGCCGCCGCGCGGGCCGCCCGGCACATGACGGGGGAGGACGGCACGGAGCAGGTCCTCAGGGCCGTCCGGAACCTGGTTCGTCGGCCCGCAGAAATGTGACCGTGCTCACAGCAGGGGTTCGGCAACCTTTTCCCTCCCGGCGGCCACTGGAGGGTGCATGATCGCCCCGAGCCTCCGAACGGATGGGCATGAAGGAAACACGAACGAGAGTGGCCGCAGGGCGCCGCAGGCGCCGGATCCGGCTGATGACGGTCTCTCCCCTGGCGCTGGCCGCCGTGGCCGTCCTCGCCTACCTGCTGGTGGCGCTCCCCGCCGACGACCAGAAGTCCGAGGCGGGCCACAGCGCGTCGGCGCCCGCTCCCACCTCCGCGCCCACGTCCGCCTCCGCGTCGGCACCCACGCCCGCCCGATCGGCCGTGGCGACCCCGACGCGTTCCGCGACGCCGTCCCCGAGTGCGAGCTCCGCGGCTCCGTCCCCCTCGGCCACGCGCGCCCCCCGCGCGGCGTCCGCCGGGCCGGGGCTCGCGGGACGCATCCGGCCGGGGTCGAGCCACAGCGGAGTGGCCACCGCCTACGACGCCGGTTCCGGCGACGGCGCGTGTCTCTTCGGCCCGAGCGACGACCTCATGATCGCGGCGATGAACACGACCGACTACGAGGGCTCGAAGGCGTGCGGGGCCTACGTGCTCGTCCGCGCGTCCAACGGCAGGTCACTGACGGTCCGGATCACCAACGAGTGCCCGGCACCCTGCGCGCCCGGTCAACTCGACCTGAGCACCCAGGCGTTCGCGAAGCTCGCCGACCTCTCGGTCGGCCGGATCCCGATCACCTGGAAGCTGCTGAGCCCGGGCTCCGTGGGCACGCTGTCGATCCGCTACAAGACCGGGTCCAGCCAGTGGTGGTGCGGCATCCAGGTCATCGGCCACCGCAACCCCGTGGCCCGGCTGGAGGTCCGCGCCGGCGGCACCTGGCGCAGGCTGCCCCGCACCGACTACAACTACTTCCTCTCCGAGGACGGCGGCGGGTGCGGCGGCGCGATCAGGATCACCGACATCTACGGGGAGCGCCTGACCGCCGAGGGGATCGCGGTACGGCCCGACGTCGTCCAGCGGACCGGACTCCAGTTCGCCCAGCACTGACGGCGCGATCTGAGTACGCGTGCTCAGGTCCACGGCACGGGGCCGGGCGATGATGAGGTGAACGTCCTCGCGCCCTCGGGCGCCCCGTGCCCAGGAGAAGCCGATGCTCAGCCCGCTCGCCCACGCGCTCGTCCCCGCGGCCGGGCAGCTGACCGTCAGCGCGGACCCCGGCGCGGACTTCCCGCCGGGGTGCGTCATCGCCGCCAACCACACCTCGCTCGCCGACCCTGCGGTCGTCCTGGCGGCGCTGCACCGTCTCGGCGTCCGGCCGACCGTGATGGCCGCGGCCGGCCTGTGGCGCGTGCCCGTGCTCAGCGCCCTGCTGGCCCGGGGAGGGCACATACCCGTGCACCGTCGGGACCGGCGGGCGGCCGACGCGCTGCGCCTCGCCGCCGAGACGCTGGAACAGGGCGGGCGCCTGCTCATCTACCCCGAGGGCGGCCTGCCCGATCGCACCGACGCCGGCGAGAGCGCGCCCCGCGCCTTCCGCAGCGGTCTGTCCCGGCTCACCGAGGCCACCGGCGCCCCGGTCGTCCCCCTCGGTCAGGCGGGCGCCCGCCGCATCACCTCCGGCCGGCCCGCCAAACAGCTGGCCGGCCTGCTCACCGCGCCCGTGCGCCGTCCCCGGCTGCACGTCCACGCCGGCCCGCCGCTCACCCTGGAGGGCGACCGCCGCTCCCGCACCGCCCAGGCCCACACAGCGGTCACGGCGGCGTGGAACGCGGCGACGGAGCGGCTGGGCCGGGCGGCGGAGTGAGGCGGCGCGGCAGCGCTGCCGGGCCGAAGGCTACGACTTCGGTTGCTGGTTGATGCGCACCATGTTGCCCGACGGGTCGCGGAACGCGCAGTCGCGCGGGCCCCAGGGCTGGTCGATGGGCTCCTGGAGCACCTCCGCGCCGGAGGCCCGCAGCCTTTCGAAGGTGGCGTCGAGATCGTCGGTGCGGAACACCGTCGACGGCAGCACCCCCTTGGTGAGCAGCTCCTGGAGGGCGTCTCCGTCGGCCTGCGACCGGCCCGCGTGCGGCTCCGAGAGGACGATCTCCAGGCCCTCCTGGGTCGAGCTGCCGAGGGTGACCCAGCGGAAGTCGCCCGAGGCGACGTCGTTGCGCAGTTCGAGGCCGAGGGCGTCGCGGTAGAAGGCGAGCGCCTCGTCCACGTCGTTGACGGTGATGTGGCAGTACTGGAGTGCGATGGTCATGCGGGCAACGCTAGGCGGCGGTCTCGCCCCCCGCTTCTCGAATCCTGCTCGGTGTGATCCTGGTCGGCCGGGTGCGCACCTTCGCCACGCACGGAGGCATCGCCTCCACGGCGTGATGCTCCCGGGCCCGGTACGCGCTCGGGGTCTCCCCCACGATCTCGGAGAAGCGGGAGCTGAAGGACCCGAGCGACGTACACCCCACGGCCATGCACGCGTCGGTGACGCTGACCCCGGCGCGCAGCAGCGCCATCGCACGCTCTATCCGGCGGGTCATCAGATAGCTGTACGGCGTCTCGCCGTAGGCCGCGCGGAACTGGCGGGAGAAGTGCGCGGGCGACATCAGGGCGTGCCGGGCCATCGCCGGAACGTCGAGCGGGCGGGCGTACTCCCGGTCGATGAGATCCCGCGCCCGGCGCAGGAGGGTGAGGTTGGCCAGCTCTTCCGGGGTCATGCCAGCAACGTACCACCGCCCTCCGACAACGCCGCCGGCCTGCGAGGACGCCGGGGTGCGGTTCCACCGGCCCACCCTCTTCGGCGACCATGGGGCAGACCCCGCCGGCCACCCGAAGGAGCCTCACCCGTGGGACACCCCGCACCCCAGTGGGACGCGTACGACACGAGCGGCCGGTCCTTCCGGCGTCTCGGTGACGCCGAGCGCGAGCTGTTCGCCACGCGTCTGCCGGCACCGGCCGGCGGGCTGGCGCTGGACATCGGCTGCGGGCTCGGGGAGCTCGCCGGGTTTCTCGCCGACAGCGGGTACGAGGTCGACGCCGTCGACCGCAGCCTCGCCGCCCTGGACCGGGCCCCCGGCCACGACGCCGTCAGCTACCGGGAGTTCGACATCGAGCGGGACGATCCGGACGGCCTGCCGCATCCGTCGTACGACCTGATCACCTTCCGTATCGGCTGGGCCTTCCTGCGCGACCGCACCCGGGTCATGAACCGGCTGCGGGAGCGGCTGCGGCCCGGCGGGGCGGTGTGCGTCATCACCCCCGCCGCCTCCACCGTGCCTAAGGGAGAGCGGGGTATCGCCCTGGACGAGGACGAGCTGGCTCTGCTGGGTGCGGGGTGGGGGGTCGTCGAGCGCCACGACGCGGACGGCCTGGCGTTCGTCGTGCTGCGCGATCCCGTCGCGGTACGGCCTTCGTACGCCGGGCGGGGCAAGCCCTCGCCGCATGCGCTGACCGGCGCCGGCGTCGTCGTCACCGACCCGGCGGGGCGCGTCCTGCTGGGCTGGTCGGTGCGCGGGGTCTGGGAGCTGCCCGGCGGCAAGACCGATCCCGGCGAGGGTTTCCTGGAAGCCGGTGTACGGGAGTTGGCGGAGGAGACCGGGCTGCGCGTCGAAGCCGGTGACGCGCGGGTCGTGGCGCTCCTCATGGACTCCGTGCACGGCATCCCCCGTGTGACGGCCGCCGTCCGGGTCAGCGCGTTCAGCGGTGAACCGGCCGTCAGGGAGCCGCACTTGGTCCACCGGTGGGAGTGGCACGAGATCACCGACCTGCCCGCCCTCGCCCAGCCGCTGTTCACGCCGAGCGCGCACGTCCTGGACACGGTCCGGCCCGGCCTGCTCACCGGCCTCCCACCGGTGCACCGCTACCCGGTCGCCGACGACTTCACCGCGCTCTAGGAGCCGGTCCGGCCGTCGGCCATCTCGCGCAGGATGTCGAGATGGCCGTTGTGGCGGGCCGTCTCCTCGATGAGGTGCAGCAGGATCCAGCGCAGGTCCACCGCGCTGCCGTCCCTCCGCGTCCGCTGCGCCTTGGTGTCCAGGTCGTGCGCGGCCACCAACGCGTCGTAGCGGGCGGACTGTTCGGCGTACTCGGCGAGGAGCTGCGAGACCGGGAAGTCGACCGCGATCCGCATCTCGCGGTCGGGGTCCTCCTCGGTCCACGGGCCCTCGTCCTCCTCGCCGAGGAAGACGACCTGGAACCACCAGTACTCCACCCAGCGCAGATGGTTGATCACTCCGCTGAGGGTCATCAGGGGCGAGCCGGGCAGGTGCGCCTTGCGGGCGTCCGTATCGGACAGTTCCTCGCACTTCGCGCGTGCGGTGGCGCGGACGTAGTTGAGGAAGGTGGTCAGCTGGGTGCGCTCGTCCCAGGCGGGAGGCGTATCGGTGCGTGTCATCGACGCGAGCATGCCGGGCCGTACGCGGCCGTGTCGAGCGGATTTACGCGGCCTCACGGGACGACGCCGTCGGCGCGCAGGGTCCGGATCTCGTCGGGGCCGTAGCCCAGTTCGGCGAGGACGGTGTCGGTGTGCTCGCCGGCGCCCGGCACGGCGCCCATGCGCGGGGTCACGCCCGCCAGGTCCACCGGCGGGAGCAGGGACGGGACCCGGGCTCCTCCGGGCAGGACCACGTCCCGCCATCGGTCCCGGGCCGCGAGCACCGGATGGTCGAGGAAGGCGGCGATGTCGTTGACGCCGGCGTTGGCGATGCCCGCCTCGTCCAGTGCCTTCATCACCTCGGCGCTGTCCGCAGCGGCGCACCGCTCGGCGACGATCGCGTTGAGCGCGTCGCGGTGGGCCACCCGGGCGGAGCCGGTCTCGAAACGGGGGTCATCGGCAAGGCCGGGGGCGTCGAGGAACCGATCGCACAGGCGGACCCATTCGCGTTCGTTCTGCACGGAGAACAGGACGTCCTTGCCGTCGGCGCAGGTGAAGGCGCCGTAGGGGGCGATGGTGGCGTGCTGGGTGCCGATCCTCGGGGGCTGGGTGCCGCCGAACCGCGTGTAGTAGGCGGGCTGGGCCATCCATTCGGCGAGGGCCTCGAACAGCGACACCTCCACCGCGCGTACGGCCCCGGAGGTCGCCCGCGTGAACAGGGCCGTGAGGATGCCCGAGTACGCGTACATGCCGGCGGCGATGTCGGCGACGGAGATACCGACGCGGGCGGGCGTGTCGGGGCTGCCGGTGAGCGAGACCAGGCCGGTCTGGCACTGCACCAGCAGGTCGTAGGCCTTGCGGTCGGCCCAGGGGCCGGTGGTGCCGTACCCGGAGATCGTGCAGGGGATCAGCGACGGGAAGCGTTCGCGCAGCGCGTCCGCGCCGAGGCCCAGTCGTTCGGCCGCCCCGGGCGCGAGGTTCTGCACGAACACATCCGCGCGGGCCAGCAGCCGTTCCAGGACCTGACGTCCGGCCTGCGCCTTCAGGTCGAGGGTCACGGACTCCTTCGAACGGTTCAGCCAGACGAAATAGCTGGACTCGCCGTGCACGGTCGTGTCGTAGCGGCGGGCGAAGTCGCCGCCGCCCGGGCGCTCCACCTTGATCACCCGGGCGCCGAGGTCGGCGAGCTGACGGGTCGCGAAGGGGGCGGCGGCCGCTTGTTCGAGGCTGACGACGGTGATGCCGGAGAGGGGCAGGGCCTCGCCGTGCTCCGGCTCGGGCCAGCCTTCCGCGTGCTCGGGCATGTGCTGGCCTCCGGGGGTGGGCTCGACCGGCTGGAGTACCATCATGAGCACTCAAGACGGCTTGAGCGAAACTCCTGTTGATGGAATCAGGCCCGGTGCGCTGGCGGTGCGGAGCGATCAACCCCGCTGGGCCCCGCAGCCCCCGGAGACCCGATGACCCGCCTCGTTGGACACACCGTCGCCCGTGCCCAGGACGGCACCGGCCTGGCCTGCCGGCGCGAGGGGGACGGGCCGCCGCTCGTCCTGCTCGCCGGGCAGGCGAACAACCACCACTGGTGGGACGGCGTCCGGACCGACTTCCATGGCACGCACAGCATCGTCACCCTGGACTACCGGGGCACCGGGGCCAGCGACAAGCCCCACGGGACGTACTCCACCCGGCAGTTCGCCGCCGATGTGATCGCCGTCCTCGACGAGCTGGGCATCGAGCGGGCCGACGTGTACGGCACGTCCATGGGCGGCCGGGTCGCCCAGTGGGTCGCCGCCGACTTTCCGCACCGGGTGCGGCGGCTCGTCCTCGGCTGCACCTCGCCGGGCGGCACGCACGCCGTGGAGCGGGACGACGCGGTGCGGCGGTCCCTGGCCCAGCCCGACCCGGAGGCCGTACGGCGAGCGCTGACCGACCTCATGTACACCCCGGCCTGGCGCGCCGCCCACCCCGGCCCGTACACGACCCTCGGCGACCCCGACATGCCGCCGCACGCCCGGTTCGGCCACCTGTGGGCCAGCAACCGCCACGACGCCTGGGACGCGCTGCCCAGGATCGGCGCCCCGACCCTGATCCTCCACGGCGACCAGGACCGGCTCACCCCCGTCGACAACGTCGCCCTGCTCGCCGCCCGCGTCCCCGACGCCCGCACGCATGTCTTCCCCGGCGCCCGGCACGCGTACTTCCAGGAGTGCCGCGCCGAGGCGAGCGCGCTGGTCACGGCGTTTCTCAGCGAAGCGGCGTGACCGCGGACGCCGTCCCGCACGACGCCTCGACCCGGCCGAATTAAGATTTCGGTCTCGGGCCTCCAAAGTCCTTGGAGTAGACGTATGAGCGATGTGGGCCGCGGCCCCGGCAGAGTGGTCGTGAACAGGGCGATGTCGCTCGACGGGTTCATCGCCGGTCCCGGCCACGCGATGGACTGGGTCTTCGAGTACCTGGCCCCGGATGCGTTCCCGGAGGTCATGGCGGCCACGGGCGCCATGCTCGTCGGCCGGGGCACGTACGAGGTGGCCCAGCGCATGGCCGGCCAGGACACCTCCTACGAGGGGGGACCGCAGTTCGTCCTCACCCATGAGCCTCCCGACGAGCCGGACCCCACCGTCACGTTCCTCACCTGCGACATCGAGGAGGCCGTCGCCACGGCGCGCGGCGCCGCGGGCGGCAAGAACCTGGAGATCCTCGGTGCTGACGTGGCCGCCCAGTGCCTGGAGCGCGGGCTCGTCGACGAGATCCTGGTGTATGTCGTTCCGGTGCTGCTCGGCGACGGTGTCCGCTTCTCGCCCCCGGGCCTCGGCAGGATCGACCTGGACCCTATCGGCAACACCCAGTCGGGCGCCGTCACGATGCTCCGCTTCCGCGTGCGGAAGTAGGCGTCCCGCAGTCGGTGTCGAAGCGCTGGCGGGGCCGGGGGGCGGCGGCCGTCGTGAGGGCCTCGGCGGTGGTCCGGTCCGCGGGCAGGAACGCCTCCAGCTTCAGCTCGGCGAGGGTCACGTCGACGGCGGTCGCGAAGGTCGTGATCGTCGTCATCAGGTTCAGCTCACCGTACGAGGAGCCCAGCCGGAGCGGCACGGCGAAGCCGAGCTGTCCGGCCCCCGGCCCCAACTCAGGGACGTACGCGGCCAGTTCGTCGCGCAGCTCGGGCAGGTGGTCGAGGCGGGCCAGGATGTGGCGGGCCCACTCGGCCAGATTGCGGATGCGGGGGGCCAGGCCGTCGGGGTGCAGTGCGAGGCGGTAGACGTTGGCGCCCGTGCCGACCAGCTCGGCGGCCGCGCCCTCGGTGATCAGGTCGAAGGCGGTGTTCGCCGCGATCAGGGCGCCGCCCCGGTCCACGACCAGCGCGGGATACGGCAGATGGCCGCGCAGGATGTGGTCGATCGCCGTGCGCACGGGAGCCAGCAGGGGGTCGTCGAGGGAGCTCTCGGGGTACGCGGGCGCGTATCCGGCGGCCAGCAGCAGCTCGTTGCGCTCCCGCAGCGGCAGTTCCAGCGACTCGGCCAGCCGGACGACCATGTTCCGGCCGGGCACGGATCTGCCGGACTCGATGAAGCTGAGGTGCCGCTGGGTGGTGCCCGCCCGGAGTGCCAGGTCGAGCTGGCTGAGATGACGTCGGGTCCGGCGGTCGCGCAGGGCGCTGGGGAAGTCCACGGCCCTGTTGTAACGGGAAGGACGGGTGCCGGGCCATTCCCCGCGGGGAATTGTCGATCAGCACACCCGGTCGCGACGATCGGCGGCATGGACATCGGCGTACTGCTTCCGACCGGAGCCGCCCAGTGGGGCCCGGCCGACGACCCCCGCGAACTCGTGGACTTCGGCCGCCGGGCCGAACGCTCCGGCTTCTCCTCGCTCTTCGTCAACGACTCCCTGATCAGCCCGCGCATCGAGGCCCTCACGATGCTCGCCGCGCTCGCCCCGGCGACCGGAACCGCGACCCTGGGGACGGCGGCCCTGCTGCCCTTCCTGCGCCGGCCCGTCCAGACCGCGCAGTCGCTGGCCTCCATCGACCTGCTGTCCGGTGGCCGGCTCGCCGTGACGGTCGGCGCGGGCTTCCCGGGCCGCTTCGGCAGACCCTTCTACACCCTGTCCGAGGTGCCGTGGGAGCGGCGCTTCGCGCGTCTCGACGAGACCGTCGCGCTGTGGCGGGCCCTGTGGGACGGCGCCGACTCCTTCCACGGCGAGATCCTCCACTTCACCGACATCCCGCCCGCGACCAGGCCGTTCCGGGCCGGCGGGCCGCCCGTCTGGCTCGGCGGGGCGACCCCCGCGGCGCTGGCCCGCACCGGCCGGATGTACGACGGATGGCTGCCGTATCCGCCCGACCCCGGCGACTACGCGTCCGGCCTGCACGCCGTCCACGAGGCGGCGGCCGGGGCCGGACGGGAGGCCGGGGACATCACCCCCGCTCTCTTCGTCACCGTGCGGATCGACGACGACGTCGACAGCGGCCGCCGGGCCCTGAACGCCTACGCCCACGCGACCTACGGCATGCCGCTCGCGGAGCTGGAGAGGATCCAGGCCGTGGTCACCGGCACCCCGGCCCAGGTGGTCGAGGGCCTCGGACGCTACGTCGCCGCCGGGGCCCGGCACATCGTCACCCGCCTCGCCGCCCTGGACCTGACCTCCCAGCGCGAGCAGCTCGAACGCCTCGGGGACCTTCTCCCCACCGTACGGGCCCTCGCTCCGGAGAGCTCGACGGTCGGCCTTCGGAGCGAGCCGGGGAGGATCGTCCCCAGGTAGCCGGCCTTCTGCCCGGTCCGGTCAGGACGGCTGCGACGGCGGTCCCTCCACCGCGTAACCGGGTACGGACGGCCAGCGGACGGTCAGGACGACGGACTCCTCCTCGGCGAACCAGGAGTGGTCGACCCCGCGTCCCCACACGACGTAGTCCCCCTGCCGTTCCAGAAGGACGCTGCGCCCGGGGAGTTCGACGCGGAAGCGGCCGCTGACGAGGAGCAGCAGGGCCGTTCGCTCCTCGCCCGTCACCCACTGAGTCCGCTCGTCACCGCGCGGGTGCACACCCCATTTGATCTCCACGGCCTCGCTGTGCCGGGGATCCCCGGCGTCCTTGAAGTGGCCGAGGAGCCATCCCCGGTCCAGTGCCGCGTCCTGCCCCGCGTTGCCCACGTACACGCTCTCGTTCACGGGGCGGGACGCTAGCAGCAGCGCCGGCCGTCGCCTTGGGAGCTCAGTGCCCGGCGGGCGGCTCGAAGCAGCCGCTCTCCGGGTACAGGCCGTTGGTCCGCACGACGTAGTTCGACTTCTGCAGGTAGGCCGTGACGCACGCGTCGTCGTGCACGCGCACCGCGATGAGCGAACCCTCCGGCGTGACATAGCCGTTGTTCTCGAAGCGCGGGTACATTCCCCGGACGGTGAGCGTCCCACCGAGCCGCTTGCCGTCCCGCGTGTCGCGCTCCTCCTCGTAGCCGAGGCCGACCAGGGCCGCGCGCACGGACGCCGGGTCCCATTTCTTCTGCTCCCACAGCCGCTTGACGACCGGCCTGATGCGTTCGGCCTCCCGCTCCGCCTCCCGCTCGTGCGCGGGGGTCATCTCACCCTCACGGCGGTAGCCGTTGTTCTCGTTGTAGTGCGGCGCGCCGTCACCGGCCCCCGGCTCCACGTAGGGGGTGCCGGGAGAGGTGTGCGTAGCGGGCTCCGGGGCGGTCGGCGTGCCGGGCGAGGCGCTCGTAGCGGGATCCGGGGCGGTCGGTGTGCCGGGCGAGGCGCTCGTGGCGGGGCCCGCTGGGCCCGCGGCCACCGGGTCCGACGCGCGCTCGTGACCGCAGGCGGTGAGCGTCAGCGCGGCGAGGAGGGTGAGGGCGGCACCGGCGAGCGGCACGCGACGGACCGACGTTGAGGTGGACATGATTCCGATCCTGCCCTACCCGTCCCGCCCCTTGTATCGGGGGTCGCACGAGGGACACTTGAGTACGCGTACTCATGACGGCGCCGCGGCCCGTGTGCCAGGCCGCTGGAGGGGCGCAGGAGGCAGCCATGATCGGCGAACACCCGGCTCCGCGCCCTCGCGGGCGCGCCCTCGTCACACTCACCGCGGCCCTGTCGCTGGCGCTCCTGTCCGCCGGGGGCTGCGACTCCAACGGCGGGAGCGCGTCGGACCGCTCCGCCCGCCCGTCGGAATCCGCCGGTACATCGGTGACGCCGGGCGGCACCACGTCCGGCGCCGCCCCGTCGGAGACGGACACCGGCCGGCCGACGACACCGGCGGTTCCCGCGCCGTCCCCCACGACCAGCCCGCCCGGCGCCACCACGACCCGCCGGGTGACCGCCGCCGTGTACTTCCTGCACGGCGAGCACGTCTCGCCCGCGCCGCGCACCGTGACCGCTCCGGGCACCGTCACCGGCGCCGTCCGCGCCCTGCTGGCGGGCCCCAGCGGCTACGAGGGGCGGCACGGGCGCACCACGGCCATTCCGTCGGGCACGACCCTGCGCTCACTGGCCGTGCGCGACCGTGTCGCGACCGTCGACCTCTCCGGCCGGTACGACGACGGCGGCGGCACCGCCTCCCTGCGCGCCCGGCTCGCCCAGGTGGTGTTCACCGTGACCCGCTCCCCCGCCGTGCGCACGGTGCGCTTCGAACTGGACGGCAGGCCCGTCACGTCCTTCGGCAGCGCGGGCGTCCCCCTCGACCACCCCGTGGGACGGGCGGACTTCGAGGATGTCGCGCCGGCCGTCCTGGTCGAGTCGCCGCTCATCGGCGACACCGTCCGCACCCCGGTCCGGGTGTGGGGCAGCGCCAACACCTTCGAGGCGGAGTTCCGGCTGAAGCTCACGGACGCGTCCGGGCACACGGCCGCCGATGTGCGGGTCCTGGCGTCGTCCGGCTCCGGCACCCGCGGCACGTTCGACGTGATCTTCCCGTACCAGGCGGCCCGCGGCGGTCCCGGTGTGCTCACGGCGTACTACGTCTCCCCCAGGGACGGCAGGGCGGTGACCGTCGACACCGTGCCGCTGACGGTCGGCCGCTGACCGGGAACCGGCCGCGCTGGACGCGCCCTCGGCGGGGACGCAGCCTGATAAGTGGGGGAATCCGCTCACGGAGGCGATGACAGTGGAAGCCAAGCAGTGGATCGTGGAGATCTACATCACCGAGGAGGGCGACGACACGCGGGCGCACGCCGTGCTGACCACGCCCGAGACATCGACCCTGACCGGGCGGGGTGCCGCGCGGCGCAATCCGATCGACCGGCCGATCCCCGAGATCGGCGACGAACTCGCCGTCAGCCGCGCCCTGGAGGACCTCGCCATCCGCCTTCATGACGTGGCCGCCGACGACATCGTGGAAATGGCGGGCCCCATCCGCTGGTGAGGACGTCGGCCCGCCGACGGGTGACCGGTGCGCGGGCGGACCCCGCGCACCGCCCACCGTCCGCGCCGGCTCTACGATGGCTCCCGTGTCCGGAGCAGCGGAGGGGAACGGCGGTGGCCCGGCCGTCACCATCGTGCGGGCGTGTGCGCGCGAGGGGCGGGGCGGCAGCCCGACGGCCGTGCTGGACGAGACGGGTCTGAGCGACGAGGAGCGCCGGTCGCTGCCGGGCCGGCTGGGCACCTCGCACGTCGTGTTCGTCGCCGCCGGGGAGCGCGGGACCGATGTCTCGCTGCGCTTCTTCACCGCCACCGGAGAACTGCCCGCCTGCGGACACGGAACGGTCGCGGCACTCGCCTACCTCGCCGAGCGCATCGAACGCACCGGACACGGCGAACGCAGCGAACACCGCGAAGGCAGCGAGCCCCCCAGGGGCACCGAACGCCCCGCCAACCGCCCGTACACCGTGGCCCTGCGCACCGCGAGGCGCGCCTTCACCGGCGAGGTGACCCGGCTGGACGGCCGCCTGCTGGCCTCCTTCGACCCGGGCCCCGTCGAACTGCACCCACCCGCCCCGGACGGCACCCACGCGCCGGTCTTCGACGCCCTCGGTCTGCCCCCGGCCGCCGTCCGGGTCGCCTCGATCGGGCGGCCCCGTCTGCTGGTGCCGGTGGCCACGCGCGCGGCGCTCGCCGCGCTGGCCCCCGATCACGACCGGCTGCGGGCCGCCTGCGACCGGCTCGGGCTGCTGGGCTGTTACGCGTACCACGTCGACCCGTCCGACGGACGCGTCACGGCCCGGATGTTCGCGCCGTCCATCGGTGTCCCGGAGGACGTCGCCAACGCCAACAGCACGGCCTGTCTGGCCGCGCATCTCGCGCGCGAGGGCCGGCCGGACCTCACCGTCGACATGGGCGACTCCCTCGGCGCCCCGTCCACCATCACCGCCGGCCTGCGCGACACCGGCGCCGGCCCCGTCCCGTACGTCGGTGGCGCGGCGATCGTCACCGGGGTCGTACGGCTCTGAACGGAAGGCAGGGAGATGACCGATCCCACGCGCGAGCCGACCACCGGCACACCGCGGCCCGCACCGCAGGGGTTGTTCGACGCGGAGCGCTCCGCGGAGATCGTCGCCGCCGCCCTCGCCGGAACTCCCGACGAACGCCTGCGCGAGATCCTCACGTCCCTGGTGCGGCACACCCACGCCTTCGTGAAGGACGTGGGGCTCACCGTGGAGGAGTGGGCCGCGGGCATCCGGTTCCTCACCGAGACCGGGCACAAGTGCGACGCCACCCGGCAGGAGTTCATCCTGCTCTCGGATGTGCTGGGCGTGTCGATGCTGGTGCAGGCCCTCGCCGACCCGGCCGACGGCACCTTCACCGAGTCCACCGTGGAGGGCCCCTTCCACGGGGTGGACTCGCCGCCGCGCGCGCTCGGCGACAGCATCGACGAGGCCGCGGCGGGCGGGGAGCCGTGCCTGGTCACCGGCCGGGTCACCGACGCCGAGGGGCGACCCGTGGCCGGGGCGGGCGTCGACGTGTGGCAGGCCGACGCGGACGGCTTCTACGACGTGCAGCGGCCCGGCGAGGTCCCGGACCGCAATCTGCGCGGCCTGTTCACGGCCGACGACGACGGCCGGTTCTGGTTCCGCACCGTCGTGCCGCGCTTCTACCCCATCCCCACCGACGGACCGGTCGGCGGCCTGCTGAAGGCCACCGGACGCCATCCCTTCCGCACCGCGCACATCCATGTCCAGGTGTCCGCGCCCGGCTTCCGCACCCTCACCACCCATGTGTACGTCGACGGCTCCCCCTATCTGGACTCCGACGCCGTGTTCGGCGTCAGGGAGAGCCTGATCCGCACCTTCGCCCGCGTCGACGACCCCGCCCGGGCCGCCGAACACGGGCTGCCCAACCCCTTCCGCCACGTCGACTTCCCCGTCACCGTCCAGCGAGGTGCCCCCGCGTGATCGTGCACGAGACGCCGCCCTCCCGGGTGCTCCTGGGTCCGGGCGCGCGCCACGCCGTACCGGAGGAGACCGAACGGCTCGGCTCCCGCCGGGTGTTGCTCGTCGCCACGCGATCGGCCCGATCCGCCGCCGACGCGCTGGCCGCGGCCCTCGGCGACCGCCTGGCGGCGCGCTTCGACGGGCCGGTGGCGCACACTCCGGTCGCCGTCACCGCGCGGGCGCTCACGCTCCTCGAGGACCGGCGGGCCGACAGTGTCGTCGCGCTCGGCGGCGGTTCGGCCGTCGGCCTGGCCAAGGCGCTGTCCGTGCGGACCGGGCTGCCGCAGATCGCCGTCCCCACCACGTACGCCGGCTCGGAGGTCACCCCCGTCCTCGGTGAGACGAGGGACGGGGTGAAGACGACCCGCCGCGATCCGGCCATCGCCCCGGGCACGGTCGTCTACGACCCGGAGCTGACCGTCGGCATGCCGGCCGGGCTCACCCTCACCAGCGCCCTCAACGCG
This sequence comes from Streptomyces sp. NPDC032126, assembly GCF_055580085.1. NCBI lineage: Bacteria > Bacillati > Actinomycetota > Actinomycetes > Kitasatosporales > Streptomycetaceae > Streptomyces > Streptomyces sp. NPDC032126. The sequence continues at coordinate 1,387,234 of NZ_JBVIMA010000001.1, read as the reverse complement.
CTGGCGCACGCGGTCGAGGCGCTGTGGGCGCCGGACGCGACGGCCGCGAGCGACGCCCTGGCGACCGAGGCCGCCGACGGCATCCTCACCGTGCTGCCGCCGGTGCTCGCCGACCTCGCGGGCCTGCCCGGCCGGGAGCGTCTCCAGCAGGCCGCCTGGCTCGCCGGACTGTGCCTGGCGCAGACCCGGATGGGCCTGCACCACCAGCTCGCCCACGCCCTCGGCGGCTCCTACGACCTTCCGCACGCCGAACTCCACGCCCTCCTCCTCGCCCACGTCATGGCCTTCAATCTGCCGTCGGCGCCGAAGGCGGCGGCCCGGCTGGAGCGGATCACCGGCGGCGACCCGGTGACCGTGGTCGGCGACCTGGCCCGGCGGCACGCGGGCCCGACCACGCTCCGCGCTCTCGGGGTGCCGCGCGACGGGCTGCGGGCCGTCGCCGAACGCGTCGTCGCCCAGCCCTACCCGAACCCGCGGGCGCCCGAAGCGGACGCGGTGACGCGGCTGTTGGAGGCCGCCTGGTAGGACGGCGCGGGCGGGCGCGGGCCGCGCACAGGAGGCGTACAAGTGCTGCCGTGAACTCTGTATGCGCCCCTGCCGGCCCGGGAAGAATGCGGGACGCCGGAGATCACGCTCCGGGTCGCGGGGCCGCCTCGTCCGCCGCGGCCCTTCGAGGAAAGCAGGTCGGCTGTCGTGCTGTTGCGTCTGCCCACGTCCGTGTCCGGGATACAGAGCTGCGTGGCCGAGGGAGCGGTGCCGATCGGCGGCGCGACACTGCTGTGGGCGACCTTCCAGCGGGAGGGGTTCCCCGAGCAGGTCGTGTCGCTGCGCCAGGTGCCGGAGGCCACCGTGGTCGGGCCCGAGGTGCTGGGCGCGGCCACGCTGCTCAGCGAGGTCGACGACCGGGTCCCGGAGGTGCTGCGGCGCGCGGCCGGCGGCGTGGGCACGGGCGCCGTGCGCCGCACGGCCACCGTCGGCGGCAACCTGGTGGGCAGCAGTCTGCGCTGTCTGCTGCCGCCGGCCCTCGTCCTCGACGCGCGGGCGACGGTGCTGGAGCGCAGCGGCGTCCACGAGACGGACCTGGCCGAGGTCGTGGCGAAGCGCCCGGTGCTGCTGGACCTGCGCTGGCGCGCGCCGCTGGCCAGCAACTACTACAAGGAGGCCGGTGACGCGGGCGGGCCGCCGCCGCTGGTGGTCGCCGCCGCCGTCCACGCGCAGGACGGCACGCGCCGGCTGCGGGTCGCGGTCCGCGACGGCTACGACGTCCTCACCGCGACGACCCCGTGCGACGCCGTCGACCAGGCCCTCGGCGCCCTGGAGCACTCGGACCTCGCCGCCCTGCCCGCGACCGCCCGCACGGTGGTCCGCACCCGGGTCACCGAGCTGCTGTCCGGTTTGTGAGCAGCTCAGCGGGTCGACGGATCAGCGGGCCCACTCCATGACGACGGGGACGCACTTCCGCGCGAAGTACGTGTAGTCGTCGGGGGTGTTGTAGACGTGGGCCGACAGCCGCAGGTAGCCCACTCCGCCGAAGCTGGTGAAGGCCGCCTCCACGTCGAGTTCGGCGCCCGCCCGGTCCCGCAGGGCGTCAGCCTCCACCCGGGTGCGGCCCAGGCCCTCCGGAAGCCGGACCAGCCGCATCCCCGGCACGGGCATCCCCACGTCGACGCCGTCCGCTGTGTCGTCCGGCGCCCCGAACGCCTCGCCGATCACCCGGGCGCCGAAGTCGGCCAGTTCGTCCATGTAGCGGCGGGCGGTGTCCCAGCCCCAGGCGCGGTCGACGAACTCCCAGGCGGTGGGGGCGGCGAGACAGCCGGTGGCGTCGAGGGTGCCCTGCTGGTCGAAGCGGTCCGGGAAGGGCTCGGCGGCGCTCCAGGAGTCGATGAGCGGGTACAGCTCCTCGCGCAGCGGGCCCCGGGCGAGCAGGGCGGCCGTGCCGCGGGGGGCGCAGCCCCACTTGTGCAGATTGCCGACCCACGCGTCGCACACGAGCCCCTCCAGCGGGGCGGCGAGCAGACCGGGGGCGTGGGCGCCGTCGACGAGCAGCGGGATGCCGCGCCGGGCCGCCTCGGCTCCGACGCGTTCCACCGGCATCCGACGGGCCGTGGCCGAGGTGATCTGGTCGAGGACGATCAGGGCGACCCGCTCGTCCACCTCGGCCATCACCGCCTCGTACGCCTGTTCCTCGTCGGCGGCCAGGGGGACACGGGCGATGCGCACCCGGGTGCCCCAGCGCCGGGCGAGACGCTCGGCTCCCATGGTGACGGCGCCGTAGCCGTGGTCGGTGACCACGATGTCCCCGCCGGGCCGGGCCGCGAGCGCCGCGTAGACGACGCTGGCGCCGGCGCTGGCGTTGGGCACCAGGGCGAGGTCCCCGGCGTCGACCCGCAGGTGCTCGGCGATCGCCGCCCGGGTGGCGGCCAGCCGTGCGGGCAGCGCCGGGAACCACACCACGGGGGCGCGTTCCATCTCCTCCCGCAGCGCGTTCTGCCGTTCCTGCGCCGCGCGCGGGACGGCGCCGAAGGAGCCGTGGTTGAGGTGGCGCATCCCGGGGTCGAGCGTCCAGGCCGCCGCCGCGGGCCGCCCGTCGGGGAGCAGCAGCGGCTGGGGGACGGTGACGACCTCGGTGTGGTTCACGTGACTCCTCGCCCGCGGTCGGGCCCTGTGACGACGTCGATGGCGCGCTCACGATACCCAGCGCGCCGGGGCGGCCGTCCGACCAGGGGCGGCCCGGGCGAGAGCGTCCATCTCTTGAACGCCGCCGGGGCCGACGCGCGGGGCCCGTGGTCAGGATTTCAAAAGAATCCTGCTGCCGACGTCTTGCCGCGGCAGACCGGTCATCAGTTAAATCAAGCCGTGAACTAAGCCATGTGCCGCAGCGATCCGGCTTGTCACACGCTCCCCCACCCCACGTTCGTCGCACCCGCAGGGACATTCATGAGAATCAGAGCCCTGGGTGTCGCGCTCGCCGCCACGGCCGCGCTGATCACCCTTCCTCTCACCCAGCCGTCGGCCGCAGCAGCCGACAGCCCCTTGTCACAGGGCCGCACGACCACCGCCTCCTCGACGGAGAACGCCGGCACCGCCGCCGCCTACGCCGTGGACGGCTCGACCACGACCCGCTGGTCCTCGGCCGCCTCCGACGACCAGTGGCTCCAGGTCGACCTCGGTGCCACGGCGTCCGTCGACCGGATCGTCCTGAACTGGGAGACCGCCTACGGCAAGGACTACCAGGTCCAGATCTCGGCGGACGGCGCGACCTGGACCGACCTCACGTCCGTCACCGGCGGCGACGGCGGCACGGACACCCTCACCGTGTCCGGACAGGGCCGTTACGTCCGTATGCAGGGCGTACACCGCGCCACCTCCTGGGGCTACTCCCTCTGGGAGTTCCAGGTCTTCGGCTCACTCGGCGGCTCCGGTACCACCTGCGGCACCGCCAACGCCGCCCAGGGCAGGCCGGCTTCGGCGTCCAGCGTGGAGAACGCCGGCACCCCCGCGTCCGCCGCCTTCGACGGAGACCCGGCGACCCGCTGGTCCAGCCAGTTCGCCGACCCCCAGTGGGTGCGGGTCGACCTGGGTTCGGTCCAGGACGTGTGCGGGGTCGATCTGAACTGGGAGGCCGCGTACGCCCGCGAGTTCCAGATCCAGGTCTCCTCCGACGGGCAGACCTGGACCACCCTCCAGAGCGTCACGGGTGCGACCGGCGGCCGGTCGTCGTACGACGTCAGCGGCTCGGGCCGCTATGTGCGCGTCAACGGGACCGTGCGCGGCAGCGCTTACGGATACTCCCTGTGGGAGGTCGCCGTGCACACCGGCACCTCCGGCACCGGCCCGATCCAGGGCGGCGGCGACCTCGGTCCGAACGTCATCGTCGTCGACCCGTCGACGCCGAACCTCCAGCAGAAGTTCGACCAGGTCTTCGCCCAGCAGGAGTCGGCCCAGTTCGGCAGCGGCCGCTACCAGTTCCTGCTGAAGCCGGGCACGTACAACGGCATCAACGCCCAACTGGGCTTCTACACCTCGATCTCCGGGCTCGGGCTGAACCCGGACGACACCCGGATCAACGGTGACATCACCGTCGACGCCGGCTGGTTCAACGGCAACGCCACGCAGAACTTCTGGCGTTCGGCGGAGAACCTCGCCCTGAAGCCCGTCAGCGGCGACGACCGGTGGGCGGTCGCCCAGGCCGCGCCGTTCCGCCGGATCCACGTCCAGGGCGGCCTCAACCTGGCGCCCAACGGCTACGGCTGGGCCTCCGGCGGCTACATCGCCGACTCGAAGATCGACGGCACGGTCGGACCGTACTCCCAGCAGCAGTGGTACACCCGCGACAGCTCCGTCGGCGGCTGGACCAACGGCGTGTGGAACATGACGTTCACCGGGGTGCAGGGCGCCCCGGCGACGAACTTCGACAGCGGCCCGTACACCACGCTGGACACGACCCCCGTCTCGCGCGAGAAGCCCTTCCTGTACCTGGACGGCGGCGACTACAAGGTGTTCGTGCCCGCCAAGCGCACCAACGCGCGCGGGGTGTCCTGGCCGGCCAACGCCGGCGGTACGTCGCTGCCGCTGAGCCAGTTCTACGTGGTCAAGCCCGGCGCGACGGCCACCACCATCAACGCGGCGCTCGCCCAGGGGCTGAACCTGCTGTTCACGCCCGGCGTCTACCACCTGGACCGGGCCATCGAGGTGACCCGCGCCGACACCGTGGTCCTCGGCCTGGGCCTGGCCACCCTGGTGCCGGACGGCGGCGTGGACGCCCTGCACGTGGCGGACGTGGACGGTGTGCGGCTGGCGGGCTTCCTGATCGACGCCGGCCAGGTCAACTCCGACACCCTGCTGCGGATCGGCCCGGCAGACGCGAGCGCGGACCACTCGGCCGACCCGACCACCATGCAGGACGTGTTCGTCCGCGTCGGCGGGGCGGGCGCGGGCCGGGCCACCAACTCGGTCGTGGTCAACAGCGACGACGTGATCATCGACCACACGTGGCTGTGGCGCGCCGACCACGGCGACGGCGTCGGCTGGGACACCAACCGCGCGGACTACGGTCTGCGGGTCAACGGCGACGACGTCCTCGCCACCGGCCTGTTCGTCGAGCACTTCAACAAGTACGACGTGTACTGGGCCGGTGAGCGCGGTCGGACGATCTTCTTCCAGAACGAGAAGGCGTACGACGCGCCGAACGCCGCCGCCATCACCCACGACGGCATCGTCGGCTACGCCGCCTACAAGGTGGCCGACACGGTGACCACGCACGAGGCGTGGGGGCTCGGCAGCTACTGCAACTACACGAGCGATCCGACGATCGTGCAGCACCACGGCTTCCAGGTGCCGGTGAAGCCGGGCGTCAGGTTGCACGATCTGCTGGTGATCTCGCTGGGCGGGAAGGGCCAGTACGCGCACGTCGTCAACGACACGGGCGCGCCGACGTCGGGCACGGACACCGTCCCGTCCAAGGTGACGCAGTTCCCGTAGGGCCTGTCAGGGGCCGGTGGGGCGCGGGCTGTCGGCCCGCGCCCCTTCGGTGCGTCAGGCCAGCTCGACGAGCAGGTCGCCGCCCTCCACCTGCTGGATCGTGTTGATGGCCAGCCGGGTCACCCGCCCGGCCTTCGGCGCGGTGATGGCGGCCTCCATCTTCATGGCCTCGATGGTGGCGACGGTGGCCCCGGCCTCCACCTGGTCGCCCTCGGCGACCGCGAGCGTGACCACGCCCGCGAAGGGCGCCGCCACATGACCGGGGTTGGTCCGGTCGGCCTTCTCCGTCACCGGGACGTCGGAGGCGGCCGCCCGGTCGCGCACCTGGATGGGCCTCAACTGGCCGTTGAGCGTGGCCATCACGGTGCGCATGCCGCGCGCGTCGGCCTCGCCGACGGCCTGGAGCTCGATCAGCAGGCGCACGCCCGGCTCCAGGTCGACGGAGTACTCCTTGGCGGGCCGCAGACCGTAGAAGAAGTCCTTGCTGTCCAGCACGCTGGTGTCGCCGAAGGCGTGGCGGTGCGTCTCGAAGTCGCGGGTCGGGCCCGGGAACAGCAGCCGGTTGAGGGTCGCCCGGCGCTCCTTGTCCAGGCCCTCCCGGTCCTCGGCGGTCAGTTCCCGGTCGGGCTTGGCCTCGGCGCGGCCGCGCAGCGCCCGGGTGCGGAACGGCTCGGGCCAGCCGCCGGGCGGGGTGCCCAGCTCGCCGCGCAGGAAGCCCACGACCGAGTCGGGGATGTCGAACCGCTCCGGGGTCGCCTCGAAGTCCTCCGGCGCGACGCCGGCGCCCACCAGGTGCAGGGCGAGGTCGCCGACGACCTTCGACGAGGGGGTGACCTTCACCAGCCGGCCGAGGATGCGGTCGGCGGCGGCGTACATGGTCTCGATCTCCTCGAAGCGGTCGCCGAGGCCCAGCGCGACCGCCTGGGTGCGCAGGTTGGACAGCTGGCCGCCGGGGATCTCGTGGTGGTAGACGCGGCCGGTGGGCGAGGCCAGACCGGCCTCGAAGGGGGCGTAGATCTTGCGGACGCTCTCCCAGTACGGCTCCAGGTCGCCGACGGCCCGCAGGTCCAGGCCGGTCGGGCGGGCGGAGTGGTCGGTCGCGGCGACGATCGCCGACAGCGACGGCTGGGAGGTCGTGCCGGCCATGGAGGCCACCGCGCCGTCGACGGCGTCCGCGCCGGCCTGGATCGCGGCGAGGTAGGTGGCGAGCTGCCCGCCCGCCGTGTCGTGGGTGTGCAGATGCACCGGCAGGTCGAACTCGCGGCGCAGCGCGGCCACCAGGGTCGCGGCGGCGGGGGCGCGCAGCAGTCCGGCCATGTCCTTGACGGCGAGGACGTGGGCGCCGGCGGCGACGATCCGCTCGGCCAGGCGCAGATAGTAGTCCAGGGTGTACAGCCGCTCGGACGGGTCGGACAGGTCGCCGGTGTAGCACAGGGCGACCTCGGCGACGGCCGTGCCGGTGGCGCGCACGGCGTCGATGGCGGGGCGCATCTGGTCGACGTCGTTGAGGGCGTCGAAGACGCGGAAGATGTCGATGCCGGTGGCGGCGGCCTCCTGCACGAAGGCGTCGGTCACCTCGGTCGGGTAGGGCGTGTAGCCCACGGTGTTGCGGCCGCGCAGCAGCATCTGGAGGCAGATGTTGGGGACGGCCTCGCGCAGGGCGGCCAGCCGCTCCCAGGGGTCCTCGGCGAGGAAGCGCAGGGCGACGTCGTAGGTGGCGCCGCCCCAGCACTCCAGGGACAGCAGCTGGGGCAGGGTGCGGGCGACGACGGGGGCGACGGCGAGGAGGTCCTTGGTGCGCACCCGGGTGGCGAGCAGGGACTGGTGGGCGTCGCGGAAGGTGGTGTCGGTGATCCCGATCGTCGGCGACGCGCGCAGATGGCGGGCGAACCCCTCGGGGCCGAGGTCGACGAGCAGCTGCCGGGATCCGGCGGGCGCCTCGCCGTCGGGCAGCGGGGGCAGTTTGGTGACCGGTTCGAGCAGGTCGGGCCGCTCGCCGTGCGGCTTGTTCACGGTGACGTCGGCGAGATAGGTGAGCAGCTTGGTGCCGCGGTCGGCGGACGTGCGCGCGGTGAGCAGGTGCGGGCGTTCCTCGATGAAGGAGGTGGTGACGCGCCCGGCCTGGAAGTCGGAGTCGTCCAGGACGGCCTGGAGGAACGGGATGTTGGTGGCGACGCCGCGAATGCGGAACTCGGCGACGGCGCGCCGGGCCCGGCCGATCGCGGCACTGAAGTCCCGCCCCCGGCAGGTGAGTTTGACCAGCATCGAGTCGAAGTGGGCGCTGATCTCGGTGCCCGCGTGGGTGGTTCCGCCGTCGAGACGGATGCCGGAGCCGCCCGGGGAACGGTAGGCGCTGATGCGGCCGGTGTCGGGGCGGAAGCCGTTGGCGGGGTCCTCGGTGGTGATACGGCACTGCAGGGCGGCCCCGCGCAGGGTGATCGTGTCCTGGGACAGACCGAGGTCGGCGAGGGTCTCGCCGGCGGCGATGCGCAGCTGGGCCTGGACCAGATCGACGTCGGTGACCTCCTCGGTGACCGTGTGCTCGACCTGGATGCGGGGGTTCATCTCGATGAAGACGTGGCGGCCGGCGCGGTCGAGGAGGAACTCGACGGTGCCCGCGTTGCGGTAGCCGATGGTCCGGGCGAACCGTACGGCGTCGGCGCAGATGCGGTCGCGCACGGCGGGGTCCAGGTTCGGTGCGGGGGCCAGCTCGATGACCTTCTGGTGGCGGCGCTGCACCGAGCAGTCGCGTTCGAAGAGGTGGATGACGCCGCCCTGGCCGTCGGCGAGGATCTGCACCTCGATGTGGCGGGGGTCGACGACGGCCTTCTCCAGGAAGACGGTGGGGTCGCCGAACGCGGAGGCCGCCTCGCGGGACGCGGCCTCGATCGCCTCGCGCAGGTGGACGGGGTCCTCGACGCGGCGCATGCCGCGCCCGCCGCCGCCCGCGACGGCCTTGACGAAGACGGGGAAGCCGATGCCGTCGGCGGCGCGGACCAGTTCGTCGACGTCGGTGGAGGGCGCGCTGGAGCCGAGCACCGGGACGCCCGCCTCGCGGGCGGCGGCCACCGCGCGGGCCTTGTTGCCGGTCAGTTCGAGGGTGTCGGCGCTGGGGCCGACGAAGGTGATGCCCGCCTCCTCGCAGGCGCGGGCCAGTTCGGGGTTCTCGGAGAGGAATCCGTAGCCCGGGTAGACCGCGTCGGCGCCCGCCCGGCGCGCGGCGCCGACGATCTCCTCGACGGAGAGGTAGGCCCGCACCGGGTGTCCCGGCTCGCCGATCTCGTACGCCTCGTCGGCCTTGAGGCGGTGGAGCGAGTTGCGGTCCTCGTGGGGGAAGACGGCGACGGTGCGCGCGCCCAGTTCGTAGCCCGCGCGGAACGCCCGGATCGCGATCTCGCCTCGGTTGGCGACCAGCACCTTGCGGAACATGCGGATCCCTTCAGCCTGCCGGTGACGGGACCATGGTGTCGGTGTCGCCCCCGGAGTGCCATGTGAGCCGGGCCACTCGACCGGTCGGGCCCCTTCTTCGCTGATACGTGTCTCCCACGACCGGCGTTCACACCCCGTTACATTACTGAAACGTAACCTACCGACCAGTACCGCCGGTAACACTTCGGCCGTTACCGTCCTGACACTCCGTCCAACAGCGGTGCGCGGCCCGGTGGGACGACCGGTGCCGTGTGCCGTCGTACGGCCCTGCCCCACAGGGCCGTTGTCGTCACCGAGCCGCAGACGCGGGCTCGGCCTCCCCACTCGTTCGGAGGTCCGTCATGCCCACCCCTGTCCGCCTCCTGGCGACGGCCGTCACCGCCGCCGCCTGTCTCGGCGCCACGGCCGTCCCCGCCACCGCGACGACCGGCACCCAGGCCGTCGTCTCACGCGGTGTCACCATCCCCGACTTCTACACCCCACCGGCCGAGCTGCCCGCCGCCGACGGAACGCCGGTGCGCAGCGAGCCGCTGCCGCTGGCGCTGAGCCTGCCGGGCCTCGACGGGCCGCTGCCCGGCACGGCGACCCGCCTGATGTACAAGTCCACCGACGCCGGCGGCCGTCCCATGGCCGTCACCGGCGCCTACATCGAGCCCGCCGCCGCCTGGCGGGGCAGCGGCGCGCGACCGCTCGTCGCGGTGGCGCCCGGCACGATGGGGCAGGGCGACCAGTGCTCCGCCTCCCTCGGCCTGGAGCACCCGCTGTCGCTCAGCTTCGAGACGCTCTCGGTCGGATACGAGGACCTGGCGATCTACCGTCTGCTCGCGCGGGGCATCGCCGTGGTGGTCACCGACTACGCCGGCCTCGGCTCGACGGACCGCCTGCACACCTACGTCAACCGGGTGGACGAGGCCCACGCCGTCCTGGACGCCGTCCGCGCGGCGCGCGCCCTGCCCGGCACATCCCTCACCGCCGCCTCGCGCGTGGGCCTCTACGGCTACAGCCAGGGCGGCGGGGCCACCGCGGCCGCCGCCGAACTGCAGCCGGCCTACGCCCCGGACGTCCGCCTCGCGGGCACCTACGCCGGTGCTCCCCCGGCCGACCTCACCGAGGTCACCAGGGCGATCGACGGCAGCGAGCTCGCCGGCGCCCTGGGCTGGTCGGTCAACGGGTTCCTGCAGACCGACCCCGAGCTGAAGCCGATCGCCGACGCGCACCTCAACGCGGCGGGCCGGAACGCGCTCCAGGATCTGTCGACGATGTGCGTGGGCGACGCGATCCTGCACTATCCCTGGGCCCGCAGTACGTCCTGGACGACGGACGGCCGCTCCCTCGGCGACATCGTCGCCTCCGAGCCGAAGCTGAAGGCGTTCCTGGACGGGCAGCGCATCGGCACGCTGAAGCCGGCCTCGCCCGTGCGGCTGGCGACCGGGACGGCCGACAACCTGGTCCCGCACGGACAGGCCCGCGCCCTCGCCGCCGCCTGGTGCGCCAAGGGCGCCGACGTGACGTACAAGCCGGTCGTGCTGCCGGGCGTGGGCAGCGCGCTCATCAATCACGTCACGCCGCTGCTCGCCGACCAGACCTCGGCCATCTCCTGGCTCACCGACCGGCTCGACGGCGAGCCCGCCGCGTCCACCTGCGCCTGGCTGCCACTGCAGCCGTAGGGGCGCGGGAAGGGCGGGGAGCCGCCGGGAAAACCCCTCCCGGCGGCTCCGCTGCGCGGTCAGCCGATGTGATAGCTGTCGCCGTAGACCTTCCAGTCCAGCGGCGTGTTCAGATCGAGGTTGCCGTTGCGCAGGAAGACCCGCTGGGCGGTGTCGACCCGGCTGGTGTCGCTGTGCGCCTCCTCCTGCTTCATCGCCCATACGCGCGCGTCGAGGAAGGCGTTGAGATACGTGGTCTCGTTGCCGCCCTGCGACGGCGGCTTGGCCCGGCCCAGCGCGCGCCGCCGGATGTTGCGGAAGCTGGTGGAGTCGTCGCCGTCGCCGTGCATGACGATCGCGTCGTAGTAGGCGAACTGGCCGAGGGCGCGCAGGCCGTCCGTCTTGCCCTGGCGGACGGCGGGGTTGAAGTAGACGCGGTCGCGCTCGTCGTTCTGCGCCTGCTGGAACGCGCTGTCCTGGGCCGCCTTGCGCCAGTCCCGGGGGAAGTTCGGGTCCAGGCCGTCGTGGGAGTCGGAGCCGTTGACCCGGCGCAGCGCCGGGAGGTACTTGGCGAGGACGTTGCCGGGCTTGCGGTCGGTGTAGAGCTGGACGAGGTCGAGCATGTCGCCGGTGCCGGAGCAGAAGCCGATGATGCCGGCGGTGTAGCCGCGTCCGTCGCCTATGTCCTCGATGTACTTGTACTGGGCCTTCCAGTCGAGCGAGGAGTTCTCCGCGCTCGACACCAGCTTCATGGCGATCTCCTTCTTCGCCGGGTCGTCGAGGCCGACGGCGGCCAGCGGAACGGGGGTGGCCGCCGCGCGCGGGGAGGTGAGCAGCGGGGTGGCGGCCAGGGCGCCCATCAGGGCGAGGGCCGTGCGCCGCGTCGTGCGGGTCGATCCTGCGGTTTCGCGGGGTGTTCGCGCCACGGATGCTCCTGAGGATGGTGGGGGGTGGGTGGGGGCGGAGGTACTGCATGGAACTGATAGGAAGGTTTACTATCAGGCGCGGGGCTCCGTAACCCTTCCACTCCAGATTCGTACGATCGAACAAATAGCGGCTGCCGGGGGCACCTTGCTCCGCCCGAGTGGTCGCCACCGCCCGGGCGTCGTAGCGTCGGCTGTGGAGCGTCTTCGGGGAGCGGGCATGCGCACACACACGACGGCATCGGTGATCACCTTCTGCGCCGCACTGGGGCTCGTCGCCTCTCTGGGCGCGGCGACAGCGGCACCCGCGGCGTCACCGCCCACGGCCGCCCCCGGCGTGTCGCGGCAGGTCACCGAGCCCGTCCTCGTCGACTGCCTGTGGCATCCCCAGGTGCGGCCCAGCCAGTTCGTCCTCGCCTGCGGCGACGGCAACAGCCGACTGACCTCGCTGCACTGGAAGCGGTGGGACGACCGGGCGGCGGTGGCCACGGGGGTGAACTGGGTCAACGACTGCGACCCGTACTGCGCCGCCGGCACCTTCCACGCCTACCCGGTGGTCGTCCGCCTGGACCGCCCGCAGCCCTGGAAGAAGCACCCGGCGGAGCAGCGCTACGGACGCATCAGCCTCACCTACCCCGGCGCGCGTCCTGAGCAGTTCGCGCGGGTCATGACCTACCCGCTGTGGGACTGACAGGCAACCTTCCGATCGCCCGGAACGACAAGGAGACGACAAGGAGCACGACAAGGAGCCTTCCTGTCAGTCCATCAGGCCCGCCGCCAGCGTCGCCCCCAGCTCCCAGCACGCCTCCACGTCGGCCTTCGCGGGCTCCCCCGTCACCGTCACCGGCTCGGCCGCGCGGCGCCAGCCCAGGCCCGTCGTGATCGCCTCGATGCCGCGCACCGCGCCCGTGACGTCGTTGCCGCCGTGCACGCAGTAGCCGAAGGGCCGCCCGCGCGTGGTGTCCAGGCACGGGTAGTAGACCTGGTCGAAGAAGTGCTTGAGCGCTCCGGACATGTAGCCCAGGTTGGCCGGGGTGGCCAGCAGGTATCCGTCGGCCGACAGGACGTCGGACGCGGTGGCGGCGAGGGCCGCCCGGCGCACCACCCGCACCCCCTCGATCTCCGGCGCGGTCGCGCCCGACAGCATCGCCTCGAACAGCGTCTGGCAGTTGGGCGAGGGCGTGTGATGGACGATCAGCAAGGTGGCCACGGCACGGAACCCTAAAGGCACCTCACCGTAAAGGCACCTGACAGATCCGACGGGCGTGGCTATGCTCGCCGCGATGACGACTCCTTCTCTCCGCAGATTGGGGGAACCGTCCGCGCAAGGTGAGTGCTGATGCTCCCTCACTGCGCGGATGACGATTCCCGCCTGTCCTTCTGGCCGCGCGTGCGTGCCTTCGCCGTGCCGCCCTCCATGATCGAGACCGCGACCGCCCGCCGCCACGCCGGTGACTGGGCGGCGGCCTGCACCGCCGCGGGCATCGACGTCGACCTCCATCTCCGTGCCGTGGCACGCACCCATGGCCGGGACCTCACCACCCGGGTCCGGGCCGACCTGCGCCACCTGGCACCCGACCTCCTGCGCTGGCATCTGCCGAGAATCGCTCCCGACGGCCTGCTGCGCCCGGGCCTGACCATCACCCTGGCCCGGTACGAGCGCGCGGGACGGGACGGCAGAAGCCCGGTCCACCTCGTCGTGCGCACCCCGCCCGCCTGGGCGGACGCCGGCCAGCGGATCAGCCTCGCGCTGTGGGACGGCTCCGACCCCGACGCCGGCCCCGCACAGCATCCGCACCGCCGGCCGCACCGGCGGTACCGCCTCGATCTGCACCGCCATCTGTGGGATGCCCGGCGCGCGGCCGAGCTGCGGGTGCGCAGCGGGGCCGATCTGCCGGGTGAGGGCTCGTTCGGCCCCGCTGTCGGTTCCTCGGACGGTCTCGGTGCGGACGGTGTGCCGGACGGGTACCGCTGCGCCATGGGCCGGTGGGCCGCCGAGGCGGAGATCCTGCTGCGCTCCGAGGGCCGGTCCGCCGGTGCCGTCGCCGTACGTCTGAGCTCACGGGACCGGCTGGTCCTGGAACTCGGCACGGGCGGGCAGCCGCCGCGGATCACCCGGGGCCGGGGCACCGGTCTGCCCGTCCTGCCCGACGCGGCGACCTGGATCCTGCCCGACCTGGAGCTGCTGCGCGCGGGGGCGATCGACGCCCACCGGTTGCATCCGCTGGTCGCACCGGCCCTCGTACCCGGCTACGCGCCGCCCGACGACCCGCCCCGCGCGGACACCCCGTCGGCGGCCCAGCCGCGGCTCGTCGAGTGCCGGGGCGCCCAGCACCGGATCGGACTCGTCGACGGAGCCCTGGCCCCGCTGGACCACGCTCCCGACGAGGTCCGGCGCGAGGAGCTGCTGGTCGCCCTGACCGGCACCCCGCTGCCCTGCCTCCAGGCCATCGACGAGGCCCATCGCCGCCCCGAGTGCCTCACCGGCGTCCGCGAACGGCTGGTCCACGGTGACATCGCCGGCGCCCTGGCCGTCGTAGAGGGGCTGCTGGGGCCCGAGGCCGTGCTGCGCGGCGGGCCGCTGCGCGACGAGCTGGAGGCGGCCGCTCAGCGCCGGATCACATACGGGCTGTTCCGTGCGGGTCTCGCCGGGCCCGGGCCTCGGCGGCTCCCGCCGGATCCGCGTCCGCCGCGGACCGGACGGCGTCCCCGCCCACGGCGTCACTCCTCGCCCAACTGACCTTGTCCAACTGACCCGGCTCCACGCCCTGTTGTACCCCTCCACACCCCAAGGTGATCCCTTATGCCCTCCTACGCGCCTTCTGTCACTCAACTCGACGTCGCCGGCGAGCTGTTGAGCCTGCTGCGTACATCCACCACCGAACCGCGCGCCGATCTCCAACTGGAGGCCCTGACCCTGGCCGTGGCCGCCGATCTGCCCGTACTGCTGTGGGGTGAGCCCGGGATCGGCAAGACCGCGGCGCTCACGCAGCTGGCCGAGGCCCTCGACCTGCCGCTGACCACGGTGATCGCCAGCGTGCACGAACCGTCCGACTTCTCCGGGCTGCCCGTCGTGGGCGACGACCCCGCCGCGCAGGGGGTGCCGATGGCGCCGCCGGACTGGGCGGTGCGGCTGGTGCGGGCCGGGCGGGGGCTGCTGTTCCTGGACGAGCTGTCCACGGCGCCGCCCGCGGTGCAGGCCGCGCTGCTGCGGCTCGTGCTGGAGCGGCGGATCGGCGCGCTGCGGCTGCCGCCCGGCGTACGGATCGTGGCCGCCGCCAATCCGCGCTCCTCGGCCGCCGACGGATGGGAACTGAGCCCGCCGCTGGCCAACCGCTTCGTCCATCTCCAGTGGACCCACGACCACGAGGTCGTCGTCCGCGGGCTCGGCGGTACCTGGCCACGGGCCACCCTGCCGCTGCTCGACCCGGAGAGGCTGCCCGAGGCCGTCGACTTCGCCCGCCGCGCGGTGTGCGGGCTGCTGACCGCGCGGCCCACGCTGGTGCACCGGCTGCCCTCCGGGGAGACGCGCCGGGGCGGGCCCTGGCCCTCGCCGCGCAGCTGGGAGATGACGCTGGGCCTGATCGCCTTCGCGACCGCCGCCGGATCCTCCCGGGACGTTCTGTCCCTGCTGGTCAGGGGAACCGTGGGGGACGGTCCCGGACTTGAGCTGCTGGCCGCCATGGACCGGATGGACCTGCCCGACCCCGAGGACCTCCTCGCCGACCCCGCCGGGGCCGTGCTGCCCGAGCGCGGGGATCTGCGGCAGGCCGTGCTGGACGGGGTGGTGGAGGCGGTGCGGGGCCGTCCGGAGCGGTCGCGGTGGGACGCGGCGTGGGCGTTGCTGGCGCGGGCGGCGGAGACGGGCGCCCCGGATCTGGTGGTGGTCCCCGCGACCACCCTCGCCTCGCTGCGCCGTGAGGACTGGGACGTACCGGAGTCGATCGAACGGCTGACCGGGGCCGTGGCCCTGTCCCGACGAGCGGACCGCACGGTGGCCCGCGCCACGGCGACCACAAGGGCGGCACGATGAACGCGGCCACGGCCGGGGCGCCGGACGAGAAGCCGAACGGCGACCGGCCGAATGCCGACCAGTTCGACCAGCTCGACCAGTTCGACCAGTTCGACCGCGAGAAGCTCTACGCCGCCCGGCTGCACGCCGCCCGGGTCCGGCCGTATCTCGCGTCCGCGCTGTTCGCGCTGCACGCCGTCGCGTCGCGGCACGTGCCCACCATGGCCGTCGACCGGTACTGGCGGTGCTATGTCTCGCCGGCGTTCGTGGCCCGAACGCCGGTGGAGGAACTGGCCGGGGTGTGGGTGCACGAGGTGTCGCACCTGCTGCGCGACCACCACGAGCGCGGCGACCGGCTGGCGCGCGAGCAGGGGCTGACCGGGCCCGGCGACCGGCTGCGGATGAACATCGCGGCCGATCTGGAGATCAACGACGACGTGTACGGCGACGGGCTGGAGGAGCCACGGGGCGCCGTCCGGCCCGACATGCTGCTGCTGCCCCGGATGGACCTCATGGAGGACTATCTGCGCGCCTTCCGGCTCGGGCCGCGCACCCAGGACTTCGCCTGGCTGGACTGCGGCAGCGGCGCCGACGGGCTGGAACGGGAGTGGGACCTGGGGCCGGACGGCGCCCACGGGCTGAGCGACCAGGAGCGGGACGCCGTCCGCTTCCGGGTGGCACAGGGCATCAACGCGGCGCCGGGCGACGCGCCACGGGGCTGGCGGCGGTGGGCGGAGGAGGCGTTCCATCCGCCGCAGCCCTGGCGGGAGCTGCTGGGCGCGGCGGTCCGCTCGGCCGCGTCCGCCGGCGGGGCGGGCGACGACTACACCTACGGCCGCCCCGCGCGGCGCTCGGCCTCCGTCCCCGGCGTCGTCCTGCCGAGCCTGCGGCGGCGGCCCCCGACGGTCTCCGTCGTCATCGACACCTCCGGCTCGGTCAGCGACGCGGAACTGGGCAGCGCGCTCCTCGAAGTGGCCGCGATCTCCCGCGCCCTGGGCGGCCGCCGCGACCTGGTGACCGTCCTGCCGTGCGACGCGGCGGCGCCCGTCGCCCACTCGCTGTGCCGGGCCGAGGGGATCCCGCTGGTGGGCGGCGGCGGTACGGATCTGCGGACGGCGTTCGCCAGGGCCCTGGCGTCCCGCCCGCGGCCGGACGTGATCGTGGCCCTGACCGACGGCCAGACCCCCTGGCCCGGGACCCGCCCGCCGTGCCGCACGGTGGTGGGCCTGTTCCCCCGCGAGCGGACCCGGCGGGTCGACGAGAACAACCCCGCGTACGTGCGCAGGTCGCCCCCGGAGTGGGCCAGGGTGGTGACGATCGGCTAGACCGGACCGATCACCGCTCGGCGCGGGCCCTCAGCGCCTCCAGCATCAGGTCCACCGCCTCCTCGAAGGAGCTGTGGGCCATGCTGGGCAGTGCGTCGCGGGCCGCGGTCAGGACGGGGTGGGCCTCGGGGTCCAGGGTCTGGTAGACCTCGCGCCAGGCCCGTTCGTCGGCCTCGCGCCGCGCCCGCGGCAGGGCCTGGAACGCCGCCTCCGTGGCGGCGTGGCTGAGCACGGTGTCGATGAAGGCCAGGTAGAGACGCGTGGCGCTCGCCGTGTCGAAGCCGGCGGACAGGAGCAGGCCGACGCCCGTCTCCACGGCCTGGATCTCGTTCTCGCGGCGGGTCACCCGGTGTGCGGCGAGGGCGGCGGCGCGGGGGTGGGCGAGGTAGCCGGCGCGCACCCGCAGGGCCATGTCGCGCAGCGAGGCCACCCAGTCGCCGGACGGGACGAAGCCCGCCATCGCGTCGCCGATCAGCCGGTCGGAGAGGGCGAGCACCAGGTCGTCGGTGTCGTGGAAGTAGCGGTACAGCGCGGTGGGATCGCAGCCCAGGGCGGCGCCGAGACGGCGGACGCTCAGCGCCTCGGGGCCGTGTTCGCCGATCAGCCGCAGGGCCGTGTCCACGATCAGCTCCTCGGACAGCAGGACGCCCGAGCGGGTGGGCCGCCGGCGCCGGCGCTCCTCCGGGACACGGGTCGGCATACCGGTGCTCCTCTCGTGTGTGCGTGCTCGCAGTGAACGACGTGCGCCAGCACTACGTCAACAGGGTTGACGCAATATGGCGGCCGGTTGTTCCATCACAGTCCCCGTGCGGCTGTCTCCCCCCTCGCCTCCCCCGCCCCGGTCTCGTGAGGAGCCTCCATGCCTGCCATGCCGTCCCCGTCCTCCGCCCCGCCTCCCGCCCTGCGCCGTTCCCTCGGCGTCGTCGACGGCGTCGCGATCGCCGCGTCCAGCACCGCCGCGACCACCAGCATCGGCATCGGCATGGGCGCGATCGCGTCCGTCGTCGGCCTCCAGGCCCCGGCCCTGCTGCTGCTCGCGTTCCTGCCGGTGCTCGGCATCGCCACCGCCTACGCCCGCCTCAACCGCTCCGAGCCCAACTGCGGCAGCGGCTATGTGTGGGTGGGCAAGTCCCTCGGTCCCTGGCCGGGCTTTCTGACCGGCTGGGTCACCCTGGTCGGCTCGATCGTCTTCTGCGCCTACACCAGCGCCGTCATGGGCTCGGTCGTGCTCATCCTGGCCAACAAGGCGGGCCTGCACACGCTCGCCGGCGTCGCCCTCGATCCCACGTCCACCGGCGTCAGTACGGCCGTCGGGCTGGTGATCCTCCTCGCCCTGACCTCGGTGACGGTCACCGGGGTGCGCGCCGCCACCCGGTTCCAGTTCGGCCTGCTGGTCTTCGAGTACACCGTGCTGCTGGCGTTCTGCGGGTGGGCTCTGGTCAGCGGCAGCCACGCCTTCTCCCTGTCGTGGTTCAACCCCTTGGAGATCCCGGACGGCACCGCCTTCGCGCAGGGCATGGTCCTCGCGGTGTTCTTCTTCTGGGGCTGGGACGCCGCCTTCAGCGTCACCGAGGAGACCAGGAGCCCGGGCGACGCCGCCCGGGGCGGTTTCATCGCCCTGTTCACCATGCTCGGCCTGTTCCTGTTCTGCTCGGTCGCCTTCCAGCGGGAGATGAGCCTCGCCGAACTCGTCCGCAATGGCCCCCAGGCCCTGCCGTACCTCGGCGCGAAGCTCGCCGCCGAGCCCTGGGCCACGCTGCCGCTGCTGGCCCTGATGTTCTCCGCCGTGGCGTCCGTCCAGGCCACGCTGATCCCCACGGCGCGCGGCCTGTTCGCCATGGGCCGGGACCGCACGATGGGGCCCGTGTGGACGCGGATCCACCCCCGGTACGGCACTCCGGCCGTCGGCACGGTGATCGTCCTGGCCGTCTCCGCAGCGATCGCCCTGCTCGCCGTCGCACTGCCCCAGCTGAGCGACATGCTGCTGGCCGCCGTCAACGCCATCGGCCTGGTCGTCGCGCTCTACTACGGCCTCACCGCGCTCGCCTGCGCCGTCCGCTTCCGCTCCGCCCTCAGCGAGGGCCCGCGCCGGGCGCTGCTCGCCGTCGGTGTGCCCGCCGTCTCCGGAGTGGCCCTGCTGGGCCTGGGCGGCTACCTCGGATACTCGTATCTGACCATGAGCGATCACTTCGAACTCAGCCCGGACAACGGCTGGTTCATGTTCAGCCTGCCCGCGGCGATCGTCCTCGCCGGCCTCGTCATGGCGGCCGTCGCCAAGTACGTCCGCCGCTCGCCGTACTTCACCACCGGGCGCGGCACCGACGCCGACGCCCTCACCCTTCCGATGGACCGCACCGCGGCCTGAAGCCGACGCACCGTCACTTTCCCTTCCCATCAACGGAGTTACCGCGCATGACGCATCCCCCGGCCACCGGGCCCGCCGACCTCGTCCTGACCGGCGGCCCCGTCCACACCGTCGATCCGGCCCGCGCCCGCGCCACCTCGGTGGCCGTGCGCGGCGGGCGGATCGCCGCCGTCGGCCACGACGAGGTGCTCGAACTGATCGGTCCGCGCACCGAGGTCGTGGACCTCACCGGCAGGCTGCTGCTGCCGGGCTTCCAGGACGCCCATGTCCATCCGCAGGGCGCGGGCCTCGAACTGGGCCTGTGCCATCTCGCCGACGTCACCGACGCGGACGCCTACCTGCGCAGGATCCGCGCGTACGCCGACGCCCACCCGGACGCCGAGTGGATCACCGGCGGCGGCTGGTCCCTGGAGGCGTTCCCGGGCGGCTCCCCCACGGCCGCCGCCCTGGACGCGATCGTGCCGGACCGGCCGGTCTTCCTGCCCAACCGCGACCACCACGGCGCCTGGGTCAACAGCCGCGCGCTGGAGCTGGCCGGCATCGACGCCGGCACCCCCGATCCGGCGGACGGCCGGATCGAGCGGGACGCCACCGGCCGCCCCACCGGCATGCTCCAGGAGGGCGCGGCCCATCTGGTGAGCCGGCTGGTGCCGGATCCGACGCCGGACGAGCAGCTGGCCGCGCTGCTGCGCGCGCAGGCCGTGCTGCACTCCCACGGTGTCACGGCGTGGCAGGACGCCATCGTCGGCGCCTACGCCACCATGACGGACCCGGCGCCCTCCTACCACGCGGCCCTGGACCGGGGCCTGCTGACCGCGCGGGTCGTCGGGGCCCTGTGGTGGGACCGGGAGCGGGGCGCCGAGCAGATTCCCGAACTCGTCGCCCGGCGGGAGGAGTTGAGCAGAGACCGGTTCCGGGCCGGCACGGTGAAGATCATGCAGGACGGCATCGCGGAGAACCACACCGCCGCCCTGCTCGACCCCTATCTCACGGGGTGCGGCTGCGCCTCCGACAACAGCGGCATCAGCTTCGTCGAGCCGGGCGATCTGCGGAAGTACGTCACCGAGCTCGACGCGCTGGGCTTCCAGGTCCACTTCCACGCGCTCGGCGACCGCGCGGTGCGCGAGGCGCTGGACTCCGTGGAGGCCGCCCGGGCGGCCAATGGATGGTGTGACACCCGGCACCACCTGGCGCATCTTCAGGTGGTGCATCCCCAGGACGTCCCGCGCTTTCGCGCGCTGGGCGCGAGCGCCAACCTCCAGATGCTGTGGGCCGCCCACGAGCCACAGATGGACGAGCTGACCCTGCCCTTCCTCGGCGCGGAACGCGGGACCCGCCAGTACCCGTTCGGGGATCTGGTGCGCACGGGCGCCACGGTGGCGGCCGGCAGCGACTGGCCGGTGAGCAGCCCCGATCCGCTCCAGGCGATCCATGTCGCGGTCAATCGCGTCACGCCGGAGGCGCCGGAGGGGACCCCGGTGTTCCTGCCCGGACAGCGGCTCGACCTCGGGACCGCGATCGCCGCGTACACGGCGGGCAGCGCCTATGTGAACCACCTCGACGCCGTCAGCGGCAGCATCACCGTGGGCAAGGCGGCCGATCTGGTCGTCCTGGACCGCGACCCGTTCGCCGGGCCGTCCGAGGAGATCGCCGCGACCCGCGTTCTGCAGACGTTCGTCGACGGCCGCCGCGTGTACGCGGCCCCCGACGCCTGAGCACGGCGGACCCGGGCACCGCAGCAGTCGTCGTCCTGCGGGCCCGGGCGCCAGGGCCGGCCGATCCGGCCGTCGTGCTGCCTGGTGAGCGCGGTCGGCCGCCGGTCTGTCCGGTGAGGGGCGGGGTCAGCCGCCGTTCAGCCGGGCGCGCAGCAGGTCCTTGCCGAGTTCGGCGCCCTTGCGGCTGTCCGCCTGGGCCTTGCGGAACAGGTCGGCGACCTCGGTGTCCTTGTCGCGTACGGCGTCCTGGATGTAGGTCTCCAGGCGCAGCGCGTTCTGCAGACACGCCTCCACGTACCAGATCAGGTTGTAGTCCTTGTCCCGAGTACCGGTCACCTCGCCGGTCTCCATGCCGGTGGCCATGCCGGCCTCCTCCCTGCGTACGGAACTGTCCTCTGAGCGCCGGACGAGTACCCCGGGGCGCCCCGGACACACCGAGCGGGCGGGCGGGCCGAACAGGGGCGCGGTGATCGAACGAAACAGGGTGAAACGCCAGGTCACGCCACCCCTTCCGCCACGTAGAAATATCTACCAGCATGCATATGCCGGGTCGGTGCGCCGCCGACGGCCCGTGCGGGGGCGGTTCCCCCTGCCGGCTCGGTGCGCGCGATCGGCCCTCACGGACGTCTTACGGAGCCGGACATGAGCGATGCGATGTGGACCCGCGGCGTGGAGTGGCTGGCCGCCGCCGCGAAGGACCCGCGGGCCTGCAAGCGGGACTGGGACCAGGGCGACGGCATCGCCCTGCTGGAGGCCGGCCGGTACTGGGACCTGCTCAGCGTCCCCGACCGGCTGGGCCTGCTCACCCTCGACCTGCTGTGGCAGCCCGCGCTGCCCCTGCCGGGGCCGACGCTCGTCGACACCGCCGCCCACCGGGTCGGTTTCCTGCTGCCGCCCGACCCGCGGAGCCGGTGGATCGGCGCCGGGGTGCGGCACGCCGGTCGGGGGTCCTGGGTCGCGGTGCCGCCGCCGTACCGGGCCGCCCGGTACATGGAGTGGCTCGTGCCGCCGGACGGCAGCGGTTCGCTGCACCCGCCCGCCACTCTGGAACTGGCGCTCCGGCGGGCCAACGGCACGCTCGCGGTGCTGACGCAGCCGCACGAGATCTGAGGGGTCAGCCGCGCCCGGTCGTCCCGCCGGGCGGGAGCGAGGCGAGGGACACCCACTCGACGTCGGGCCGGCCCGGCACGGTCCGCCCCCGTGCGCGCCACTCGCGGACGAGGCCGGCGTAGATCGGCGCGCGGCTCCAGGATCCGCTGCCGAGATCGGCGCGGGAGGCGGGGCCCGGGTCACCGCCGAGCCGGCGTCCGGGGGCGGGGGAGATCTGGTCCATGCCGGGGCAACGGTCCGAGGGCGCCGGCGGTACGCGCGGGGCTCCGGCGGTCACCGGCGCGGGTGAGCGAAGTCCCCGATCGGAGTCCCGGTTCCATGTGATGGTCCTACCGGCGTTCCCCGCGATCGTCGTACCGCATGATGTGATCCCAACTCCCCGAAGGTGTACGGCAATTCGGTCAGTCGGCGCAGAAGTGAACAGAAGACGGTCGCTTTCCGGGCCAAGTCTCGCTCGACCGTGCGAGACCGGTCGATGACGGTGTGTACTGTGCTCCGGAGCGCCTCACGGAAAGAATCTTGAGCACTCCCCTGCCCGATTCCCGCACCGGACCGCCCGACCCCCTGGAACCCCTTCGATGATCGAATTACCGGACCTCGCCCTGGGCGGTCTCGCCCTCGGCACCCTGTCCGCGCTCGCCCTGAGCGGCGGGCTGCTGCGATCGCGGCGGCAACAGGCCCGGCAGCGCGCGGAGATCGCCGCACTGCGCACCCAACTCGACGGCTCATTGCGGGCGTTCACCGCCGAGGTGGAGCACCTGGCCGCACGGCGCGTCCCCGCCGCCGGCCGCCGGGTCACGCATCCGCACGTCGACGTTCCCGGCACCCTCCAGCCGTTGACCGTGGGCACCCCGCTGGGCATCGCCCTGGAGAACGTGCTGCTGGCCGTGCAGAGCGAGGTGGCCGAGCAGCGCACCCGGGTCGACGCCGCGGCCCAGGCCGGCATGCGCGGCGCGACCCGCGAGATCCAGGCGGCTCTCTACCGCCTCCAGGACGCCCTGCGCGGACTGCAACAGCGCTACGACGACCCCGAGTTGGCCCAGACCCTCTTCCAGCTCGACCACGAGAACGAGCAGTCGCTGCGGCGCGCCCAGGTCGCCGCCGTGGTGTGCGGGGCCTGGGTGGGTCTCGCCCGCGAGGAGTCCCACGTGGTGGACGCGGTGACGGGCGGTCAGGCCCGGCTCGCGGGCTACCACCGGGTCAAGGTCCACCACCATCTCGAACCCGGCACCGCGCTCGTCTCGCACGCGGTGGAGCCCGTCGCCATCATCGTCGCCGAGCTCCTCGACAACGCGCTGCGCCACTCCGCGCCCGACACCGACGTCCTGGTCAGTCTCGAACACGTCCACCACGGCGTGTGCGTGACCATCGACGACGCCGGTCTCGGCATGACCGAGGACGAACGCGACCGCGCCCAGCGGCTGGTGGCCGGCGACGACCCGATCCTGCTGACCGACCTGGGGGATCCGCCGCGCATGGGGCTGGCCGCGATCGGCCGGCTCACCCGCCAGTTCGACCTGCGGGTCGACGTCTCCTCGGCCTCGCCGTACGGCGGGGTGCGGGCGGTGCTGCGGATCGACAGCCATCTGCTCAGCCGGATCGACCCGGTCGCCCAGCCGCCGGCGGCCAGCACCCCGCGCACCACCCGCACGGCGGAGCCGGCCCGGCCGCCCGCCGCCACCAGCGGCGTCCCGGCCCACGGCTACGGCGGCGAGGCGGCGCCCCCGGAGGCCGCCGCCGAACACGCCGCGGCGGTCGACGCCGACGGCCTGCCGCAGCGCCGCCGCCGCAGCCGCGACGGGGACCCCGCCCGGAGCGCCGTGCCCCAGGCCCCCGCGCCGCTGCGACCGGCCCCCCGGCCCGAGCAGGCCGCCGCGGCACTGGGCGCCCTGCAGTCCGGCACGGCGGCGGCACGCTCCGAGGCGGCGGCCGTGCGGGACGACGCCGCGCACGCTGACGCGGCCTCCGAGGCCGCCGAACGCACCGAACCGACCGAACTCACCGACCACGAAGGAGACATCTCCCGATGACCAGCCGCAACGCGGGCGACACGGCTTGGGTGCTGGAACCGATCCTGCAGGTGCCGCATGTCGTGGCGGCCGTCATGCTGACCCGCGACGGGCTCGTGACGGGCTACACCGACGCGCTGTCCCAGCCGTCGGCCGAGCGGGTGGCCGCGATCACCAGCACCGTGCAGGGCGCGTGCCGGACGGCGGCCGCCGCGTTCGCCGACGCCGACCGCGCCGAGGTGCGGCAGATCGTCATCGAGTCCGACCACGGATACGTCCTGATCGTGCCGACCGCCCACGGCACCTGCGTGGCGGCGTACGGGGACGCCGAGGTGCGGCTGGACCTGCTGGCGCACCGAGTGCACTCGCAGGTGGCGCGGATGGGCGAGAAGGCCATGGTGGCCGCGCCCCGAGGAGCCGACGACCCCGCGACGCCGTGACCGCTCGCCCGGCCGGGCGTCCCCTGGTCCCCGCGTATCTGTCGACCGGCGGGGTGGCCCGGCCGAGCCGCCCCCATCTGGAGCGGCTGTCGGTGCTGACGCGCGGCGACGCCCCCGTGCCGGCCGGGCTGCCGGCCGCCGAACTCGCCCTGCTGGACATCCTGTCGGGCGGTGCGCTGGCGCTGGTGGAGGCGGCGGCCCTGCTGCGGCTGCCGGTCTCCGCGGTGCGCGTGCTGGCGGCCGGACTGGCCGACCGGGACCTGGTCCTCACCCGCGCGCCGATCCCGTCCGCCGACCGCTTCGAACCCGACCTGCTGAAGAGAGTGGCCGATGGCCTCCGCGCCCTCAAGCACTAGCGGCTCCCCCGCCGACGGCATCCATCTGCCCGACACGGCCCGCGACCTGGTGAAGATCCTGGTCGCGGGGCCGTTCGGGGTGGGCAAGACGACCCTGATCGACTCCGTGTCGGAGATCCGGCCGCTGCACACCGAGGAGCTGCTCACCGAGGCGTCCGCGCGGGTGGACGACCTGGCCGGGGTGCGGGACAAGGCGACGACGACGGTCGCCATCGACTTCGGCCGGATCAGCCTGCCCGGCGGGATCGTGCTGTACCTGTTCGGCACGCCCGGCCAGGAGCGGTTCCGTTCGCTGTGGGACGACATCGCCTACGGGGCGCTCGGTGCGCTCGTCCTCGTCGACAGCCGCCGTATCGACGCCTCGTTCGACGTGCTGGGGCTGGTGGAGGACACCGGGCTGCCGTACGCGGTCGCCTTCAACGCCTTCCCCGACGCGCCCCGCCACTACGGCGAGGAGCAGCTGCGGCGCGCGCTGGACCTGGAGCCGGGGACACCGATGGTCACCTGCGACGCGCGGGACGCCAACTCCTCCATCGACGCGCTGCTCGCCCTCGTCGACCATCTGATCGCCGCGGAGGCCCGGTGACCCCCTATCCCCCGGACCAGCACGACTTCTCGCGCTCCGCGCCGGTACGGCTGTGGGAGGACGCGTTCGCGGTTGACCCGGACCGCTACTACGCGGCGCTGCGCGCCCAGGGCCCGATCGGCTGGGCGGAGCTGGCGCCCGGCGTCCCGGCGTACGTCGTCACCCACCGGCGCGCCGCGCTGGAGGTGCTGCACGACACGGACCGGTTCTCGCACGACCCGCGCGCGTGGGAGACGACCGTGCCCGCGGACACGCCCGTGCTCGGCATGATGCGCTGGCGGCCCAACGCGCTGTTCGCCGACGGCGGCGCGCATGTGCGCTACCGCGCCACGCTGCTCGACGTGTTCGACCTGGTGGAGCCGCACGACCTGCGGGCCCGCGTGCACCGCGCGGTGCGGCTGCTGGTCGGCCGGATCGGGCCACGGGGCGAGGCGGACCTGGTCGGGGAGTTCTCCCGGCCGCTGATGGCGCTGGTCTTCAACGACCTGTTCGGGCTGCCGGACAGCCAGGGCGACCGGCTCAACGAGGGCCTGCTGCGGATGATGGAGGGCGGTGCGCAGGCGGCCGAGGGCGAGGCGGAGTTCGCCCGGTACGTGCTGGAGCTGATCGCCGCGAAGGCCGAGCGGCGCGGTGACGACCTGCCCAGCTGGCTGCTGGACCATCCGGCCGGGCTGACGCCGGAGGAGGTCACCTGGCAGGTGTTCCTCACCCTCGGCGCCGGGTACGAACCCACGGCCAACCTGCTGTCCAACACCCTGTCGAGGATCCTCGGCAACCCGGCGTACTACTCGACGCTCACCAGCGGTGCCCGGCCCGTGATGGACGCGGTGGTGGAGGTGCTGCACCACGAGACGCCGCTGACCAACTACGGCATCTACTACGCCCGCAAGCCCCTGGCCTTCCACGGGGTGTGGCTCAGGGACGCGGTGCCGGTCGTGGTGTCCTTCGGAGCGCTCGCCAACGCCGCCGAGGACGGCGCGGCCGGCCCGCGTCATCCGAACGACGCCTCGCACCTGTCGTGGGGCGCGGGCCCGCACGCCTGCCCGGTCAAGCAGCACACCCTCCTCATCGTCACCGAGGCGATCGAGCGGCTCACCCAGTGGCTGCCCGATCTCGACCCGGTGCTGCCGCGCGAGCGGCTGGGCTGGCGGCCCGGACCGTTCCACCGGTCCCTGACCGCCCTGCCCGCCCGTTTCACCCCTCGCACCCCCGACCAGCCAGGAGTCCCGTCGTGACCGTGTCCGACCGCATCGCCCTCGACCCGTTCGGCGCCGACATCCCGGCCGAGAGCGCCCGGCTGCGCGCCCTCGGAGCCGTGGTGCCCGTCGAGCTGCCCGGCGGCATCCCCGCCTGGGCGCCCACCGGGTACGACACGCTCAAGCAGCTCATTCTCGATCCGCGGGTCAGCAAGGATCCGCGCAAACACTGGCGGCTGTTCCCGCAGATCGGCGAACACCCCTCCTGGGGCTGGATCCTGGGCTGGGTCGGCGTGACCAACATGCTCACCACCTACGGCGGCGACCACACCCGGCTGCGCAAGCTGGTCGCGCCCAGCTTCACCCAGCGGCGCACCGAGGCGCTGCGGACGCGGGTCGAGGAGATCACCGAGGAGCTGCTGGACGCGCTCGACAAGGGCGGGGACCCGGTCGATGTGAAGGCCGGTTTCGCCCACCCGCTGCCGATGCGGATCATCTGCGAACTCTTCGGCGTGCCCGAGGAGTTGCGGGAGGCGACCGCACGGCTCATCGCGGCGATCATGGACACCTCCGACCCGAGTCCGGAACACGCGGCGTTCGTGCAGGAGCAGATCGTCACGGTGCTGGGCTCGCTCATCGCCCACAAGAGCGAGCACCCCGGCGACGACATGACGACCGAGCTGATCCGGGTGCGGGACGAGGACGGGGACCGGCTCAGTGACGAGGAGCTGCTGCACACGCTGCTGCTGGTCATCGGGGCGGGCTTCGAGACCACGGTCAACCTGATCGGGAACGCGGTGGTGGCGCTGCTGAACCGGCCCGAGCAGCTCGCCGCGGTGCGGCGCGGGGACCTGACCTGGGACGCCGTGGTGGACGAGACGCTGCGGGTGCATCCGTCGATCGCCTCGCTGCCGCTGCGGTTCGCGGTCTCCGACCTGACGGTGGGCGACGTGACCATCCCCGCCGGGGACGCCATCATCACGACGTACGCCGCCGCCGGGCTGGACCCGGCGCACTACGGGGAGGAGGCGGACGTGTTCGACGCGACCCGTGGCGCCGACGACCACATGGCGTTCGGGATCGGTGTGCACCGCTGCGTCGGCGCGCCGCTGGCCCGGATGGAGGCGCTGACGGCGCTGCCCGCCCTGTTCGACCGGTTCCCCGAGCTGCGACTGGACACCGCGGAGGAGTTGCGGCAGGTGCCGTCGTTCATCGCCTTCGGCTGGCAGGAGATACCGGTACGGCTGCGGGGCTGAGGCACGGCGGGCGGGCGACCGGTCCCCCGTTCCGGTCGCGCGCCCGCACCGCGTCGAACATACGTGCCGGGGAGCGTGCGGGTGAACCGTCGCGGTGCCCACTCGGGGCCTCGCGGGACTCACCTGTGCACAGATGCGTCCGGAAGGCCCGCTTCCGCCGGGGTGAGGGCGGGTTCGTCGAGGTCGCGCACGGCCAGATGGGCGAGCACGACCTCGTAGAGATCGCTGCCGGCGGCCAGCAGCTGGCGTTCGAGGACGGGTTCGGCGCTGCGTACGTGGTCACGCACGGTCTGGGCGTGCACCCCGAGCCGCTGGGCGGCGCGTTCGGCGTTGCCGCCGGCCGCGATCCAGGTGCGCAGGGTGCGGCGCAGATCGCGGGTGTCGGTGTCCAGCCGGGCCAGCAGGCCGTGCGCCCAGGTGCGCAGGGCGACTCCGGCCAGCAGGTCCCCGAGGCGGGCCGGGGCCGTCGTACCGGCCGGGGCCGGGGCGGTCTCGGCCAGCGCGACCTGGGCGTTCAGGGCGAGATGGACGGTGGCGCGCACGGTGAGGTCGGAGAAGTCGGTGCGCAGCAGGGCCTCGACGCGCTCCATGCGGGCCCGCACGGTGTTGCGGCTGACGCCGAGCACCTTGGCCGCGCTGACCGCGGTGAACTCCAGGCCGAGACGCGTGGTGGCGAGGAGTTCGGCCCGGGTGTGGTGGGCGAGGCTGTCGAGCGGGCGCAGCAGCCGGGTGCTCCAGGTGTGCAGCACGGCCGGGTCCATCAGGCGTTCGGGGTGGGTGCGTTCGGCGTAGACGGCCGACTGGTCGGTCCGGAAGCGGGCGACGGCGAGGGCGCTCACGGCCTGTCCGTACGCGGTGGCGGTGCGGGCCAGGCTCTGGCGGGCGCTGCCGCCGAGGAAGGTGCCGGGGTGGTGGTCGAGGACGGTGCGCAGGCGGGTGACCACGGTGTCGTCGGGAGCCACGACGATGACATGGCCGTCCATCGCGGGGCAGCGGACGACGAGCGCGCGGCCGTCGGTGGCGCTCACGCACTCCTCGGCGAGCCGGTCGCGTTCCCCGGGGCTGCTCTCGACGACGTAGACGCAGGTGGTGTCCGTGTCGAGCAGGCCGGGCCAGAAGCCGGAGGCGACCCGGCGGGCGGCGACGGTGTCCTCCACCATCAGCAGCTGCAGGATGGCCAGGCGCAGATCGGCGGTGGCCCGTTCCAGGCGGTGCCCGGCGGCGGTCGACTCCCGGGCGCGCAGCAGGAGTTCGAGGACGGACGCGGTGCGGTGGACGATGTCGGCGGTGTGCCGGTCGAAGGGCGCGGTGCGGGCCACGGCCAGCACCCCGGCCACGGCGGGTGGGGGGAGGTCCACCTTGAGGAGGCGGATGTGCCGCCCCCGGTCCTCCCAGGCGGCGGAGGCGAGCCGGCCGGCGACGATGGACGCGACGAGGTCCTGGTCGAGGGGGACGGGCGGTCCGGACAGGACGGTGCCCGACTCGTCGACGAGGGCCACGCCGGCCTCGACGGTGGCCGCGAGCCAGTCGAGGATCCGGCGGGTGTCGCCGCCGGCGAGCCGCAGGTGATCGAGGAGCTGCTCGGCCCATGTCGCCCCCGCACCACCCCGCGCACCCTCCCGGTCAGCCACCTCGCCGCCCCCTTCGTCCCGGTCCCGAACCCCGATGTTCCGGCGGGACGTTACCGCACCCCGCGACGGGCGCCCAGGGGGCGAAAGCGCAGGTGAGGGGGGTGTATGGCAAGTGACTTCCAGGGATGGGGAGTTGACCGCGAGCACGGGGGTCGGCGTGGGGGGTGACGAGCGGACCGGGGGGCACACCCCGCACCCCGCCGCCGCCCCCTGAGCCGGCACCCCGCACCCGCCCTCTCGCCCCGCGTCCGCGCCCCGCCGCCCTCGCCCCCCGACCCGCCCCCGATACCTGGGCAGCGGCCCCGTCCCCTCCCCCACGCGACCTCTCCCGTGCGCGCCGGACGGTGATCACGGCATAAGCTCGGCAGATGGCGAAGTACTACGACGTGCACCCCGACAACCCCCAGCCGCGCACCATCGCGCAGGTCGCGGCCGCCATCCGGGCGGACGCGCTCATCGCGTACCCGACGGATTCCTGTTACGCGCTGGGCTGCCGGCTGGGCAGCCGGGACGGCATCGAGCGGATCCGGACCATCCGGCAGTTGGACGACCGGCACCACTTCACCCTCGTGTGCCAGGACTTCGCCCAGCTCGGCCAGTTCGTGCGGGTCGACAACGACGTGTTCCGGGCGGTCAAGGCGTCCACGCCCGGCAGCTACACCTTCATCCTCCCGGCGACGAAGGAGGTGCCGCGCATGCTCCAGCACCCGAGGAAGAAGACGGTGGGCGTGCGCATCCCGGACCATGTCGCCACCCAGGCCCTGCTCGCCGAACTCGGCGAGCCGCTGCTGTCCAGCACCCTCCTGCTGCCCGGCGAGGACGAGCCGATGACCCAGGGCTGGGAGATCAAGGACCGGCTCGACCACGTGGTGGACGGGGTCCTGGACTCCGGCGACTGCGGCACCGAACCGACGACGGTCATCGACTTCTCGGCGGGCGAGGCGGAGATCGTCCGCCGGGGAGCGGGGGACACCTCACGGTTCGAGTGAGGACCGACCTTCACGGATCGACGTTCAAGCGTCAACGTCATTGACATGTACACCACTCAGTGCGACGTTGAGAGCGCTCTCAACAGGTACGGACCAACCCCACAGGCCTACCCGCACGGAGGTGAAGGGTGCTCACCCGGATCACCACGGCACTGCTCGGCACGGTCGCGCTCATCGGCGCGCTGCTCACCCTGGGACCAGCGGCCGACGCCGCCGTCCCCGACACGATCCCCCTGAAGATCACCAACAACTCGGGCCGCGGCGAGGCCCTCTACGTCTACGACCTCGGCACCCTCCTGGCGACCGGCCAGCAGGGCTGGGCGGACGCGAACGGCACCTTCCACGCCTGGCCCGCCGGGGGCAACCCGCCCACCCCGGCCCCGGACGCCTCGATCCCCGGCCCCGCGGCCGGGCAGTCGACGACCATCCGGATCCCCAGGTTCTCCGGCCGGCTGTACTTCTCCTACGGCCAGAAACTCGTGTTCAAGCTGACCACCGGCGGCCTGGTGCAGCCCGCCGTGCAGAACCCGAGCGACCCCAACCGGAACATCCTGTTCAACTGGTCGGAGTACACGCTCAACGACGGGGGGCTGTGGCTGAACAGCACCCAGGTCGACATGTTCTCCGCGCCGTACGCGGTCGGCGTGCAGCGCGCCGACGGCAGCACGGTCAGCACCGGGCACCTCAAGGCGGGCGGCTACAACGGCGTGCTCAACGCCCTGCGGGGCCGGGCCGGTGGCTGGGCGAACCTGATCCAGACCCGCTCCGATGGCACCGTCCTGCGCGCGCTGTCGCCGCTGTACGGGGTGGAGACCGGCGCCCTTCCGGCGAACGTCATGGACGACTACGTCAACCGCGTCTGGCAGAAGTACGCGACGACGACACTGACCGTGACACCGTTCGCCGACCAGCCCGGCACCAGGTACTACGGCCGGGTCTCGGGCGGTGTCCTGAACTTCACCAACGCCTCCGGCGCGGTCGTCACCAGCTTCCAGAAGCCGGACGCGGCCAGCGTCTTCGGCTGCCACAAGCTGCTGGACGCGCCGAACGACGCGGTGCGCGGACCCATCTCCCGCACCCTGTGCGCGGGCTTCAACCGGTCGACGCTCCTGGTGAACCCCAGCCAGCCGGACACCACGACGGCGCAGTTCTACCAGGACCCGGTGACCAACCACTACGCCCGCGCGATCCACGCGCAGATGGCGGACGGGAAGGCCTACGCGTTCGCCTTCGACGACGTCGGTCAGCAGGAGTCGCTCGTCCACGACGGCTCTCCGCGCCAGGCGTATCTGACGCTGGATCCGCTCAGCTGAACGCGACGACGTCCCGCACACGGAGCCCGTGTGCGGGACGTCGGTCGGTCGGTGCGGATCAGCCGGTCGTCACGGCGGTGTCGTCGACGACGAAGCTGGTCTGGAGCGAGGAGTCCTCGACACCGGTGAACTTCAGGGTCACCGTGGAGCCCGCGTAGGAGCCGAGGCTGAAGGACTTCTGCACGTAGCCGGAGGCCGCGTTCAGGTTGGAGTAGGTGGCCAGGGTGGTGGACCCGGCGGTGACCGTCAGCTTGTCGTACTGGGTGCTGGTGGTGGTCTCGGCCGTGTCGATGTGGAGGTAGAAGGTGAACCTGGTGTTGGTGCAGCCGCTCGGGATCGTCACCGACTGCGACAGGGTGTCGGTGTGGGTCGACCCGTAGCCGTCCAGCCAGGCCTTGTAGGAGCCGGTCCGGGCCGCCTCGCTGCTGGAGTTGGTGATGACGCCGCTGGAGGCGGTCCAGGTGGTGTTGCCCGACTCGAAGCCCGGGTTGCCCAGGAGCTGGGTGACGGTGCAGGAGCCGCCGCCGCTGGAGCTGACCGTCCAGCTGAAGGTCGCGGTCCCGGTCGCACCGGTCGAGTCGGTCACCGTGACGGTGGTGCTGGAGGTGCCGGCGGTGGTCGGGGTGCCGGAGATCAGACCCGTGGAGCTGTTGATCGACAGACCGGCGGGCAGGCCGGACGCGGCGTACGTGAGCGAGCCGCTGTTGGTGCTGCTGGCGGAGATCTGCAGGCTCACGGCGGTGCCGACGGTCGAGGACTGGCTGCCGGGGTTGGTGACCGTGACGCCCGTGCTGGGCACGGTGATGTGGCTGCCGACGTTGATGCCGGCGAACGCGTTGCCGACGCCCGCGTACTGCGCGGAGCCGGAGCCGTACAGGGCGGCGGCCGCGTTGAGCGCGGCGGTGCGGGCGCCCGCGTAGGTGGTGCTGGACGTCATGTACGTCGTCAGCGCCTTGTACCAGATCTGCAGGGCGGCGGCGCGGCCGATGCCGGCGACGGCGACGCCGTCCGAGGTCGGGCTGTTGTAGGTGACGCCGTTGATGGTCTTGGTGCCGCTGCCCTCGGAGA
This sequence comes from Streptomyces sp. NPDC032126, assembly GCF_055580085.1. Classification (NCBI taxonomy): domain Bacteria; kingdom Bacillati; phylum Actinomycetota; class Actinomycetes; order Kitasatosporales; family Streptomycetaceae; genus Streptomyces; species Streptomyces sp. NPDC032126. The sequence continues at coordinate 1,354,384 of NZ_JBVIMA010000001.1, read as the reverse complement.
GCAGGTAGAACATGTGGTTCGCCGGGCCCGAGGAGTAGTGCACGTCGAGGTTGCCGACGCCCGAGTACCAGCTGTCGGCGGAGCCACCGTCCTTGCTGGGCTTGTCCATGTAGCGCAGCGGGGTGCCGTCGCCGTTGATGTCGATCTTCTCGCCGATGAGGTAGTCGCCGACGTCGGAGGGGTTGTTGGCGTAGAACTCCACGCCGGTGCCGAAGATGTCGGAGGTCGCCTCGTTCAGGCCGCCCGACTCGTCGCTGTAGTTGAGCCCCGCCGTGTTGGACGTGACGCCGTGGCTCATCTCGTGGCCGGCCACGTCGAGCGAGGTCAGGGCGTGGGTGCCGCCGGTGCCGTCGCCGTAGGTCATGCAGAAGCAGTCGTCGTCCCAGAAGGCGTTGACGTACGCCGAGCTGTAGTGGACGCGGGAGTACGCGGCGACGCCGTCGTTCTTGATGCCGCTGCGGCCGAAGGTGTTCTTGTAGAAGTCCCAGGTCTCCTGGGCGCCGTAGGCGGCGTCGGCGCCGGCGGTCTGGGTGTTGGACCCGGATCCGGTGCCCCAGACGTCGTCCGCGTCCGTCATCAGGGTGCCGGTGCCCGAGGTGCCGTTGTTGAGGCTGTACGTCTTGTGGCCGCCGCGCGTGGTGTCGTACAGCTGGTACGTCGATCCCGACAGGGTCGTGCTCAGGCTGACGCTGCCGCTGTACTGGGTGTTGCCGGTGCCCGTCTTGATGTCCTGGAAGCGGTGCAGCTCGGCGCCCGTGGTGGCGTCGGTGATGACGTGCAGCCGGCTCGGGGTGCCGTCGTCCTGGAGGCCGCGGATCACCGTCTCCCAGGCGAGCTTCGGGGTGCCGCTGCCGGCCCAGATCACCTTGCGCACGCTGTCGGCGGTGGCCTGCCGGGCGTCGAGCGCCCGCGCGGCCTTCAGCGCCTTGGTCTCGGCGGCGTCCTTGGCGAAGGTGGCGGTGGTGGAGGCGACCGACACGGTACGGCGGTTGTTGTTGAAGGTCGTGCTGACGGTGCCGGAGGCCGCGGAGGCCGGGGGCGTGTGCACGACGAGGTCGCCGCCGAGGACGGGCAGACCGGCGAAGGTGCGCTCGTAGCGGGTGTGGACGGTGCCGTCGTTGTCCTTGACGACGTCCTTGACGACCAGCTTCTCCTGGGCGCCGAGGCCGAGACCGGCGGCCGTCTGCGCGGTCCTCGCCTGGGCTCCCTTGACGAGCGCGGCGTGCTGCGCGGGCGTGAGGTCGGCGGGCAGGGCGCCGGTGCGCAGGGGGGTGGGGTGGGGTGCCGCGGGCTGTGCGGACGCGGGGCCGGACTGGAGGCCGACGGCGAGAAGGGCGGCGGTGGAGAGCAGGGCTGCTCCGGCCGCGCTCCGCTTGCGGGGGATGCGTCTCACGCGTACTCCTACTGCGACGGCCGTGGGGAACGGCCGGTGACAGACCGGGCAGACGGATGTGCTGTCCGGAACGAGCTGAGCTGTGCGGGACCGATCTGCGGGGAGAACGTGCCGCCGCTGCGCGGTGGCTGGGAGGGAGGATGACAGTATTGACCGGTCCATGTCAGTGCGAGCCGGGGGGTTCAAGGGTTATCCCTCGGTACCGGGCGCCGAAGGCGAGGGGGAGCCCCGTGTCCCTGTGAGCGGACTGTCCGGACGCTGTGCGACCCGGCCGGTTCCCGGAAGTCCACCGCGTCAACACCGGGTGGGCGCGGGCCCCTTGCCGCCCTCACCTGGCCGATTGCTACGGTTCCCCGGTGTCTGAATCCTCACGCGACACCGCGGAAGGCGCCGGCTGGGGCGGCGCGGAACGCGGCGCGTACCTGAAGCTGATGCCGTCCCGGGTCGAGAAGATCTCCTGGCTCGACCCCCGCATGCTCTGGGCGGCCCGCAACGGCGTACTGGCGTCCTGGTTCGGCGATCCCACGGGCCGCACCCGCAGCCGCTGGGTGGCCCGGCGGGCGGCGGCCGGCGCACCCGCCGACAAGGTGATCCGGCGCGACGACCCGGACCGCTTCTCCTTCCTGGTGATCGGCGACACCGGAGAGGGCGACGAGCCTCAGTACGCCGTCGTGCCAGGGCTTCTGAAGGTGGGTCAGGACACCCGCTTCGCGGTCCTCGCGAGCGATGTGATCTACCCGGTCGGCAGCGCCGACGACTACGCGACCAAGTTCTTCCGCCCGTACCGCGACTATCCGGCGCCGATCTACGCGATACCCGGCAACCACGACTGGTACGAGGACCTCGGCGCCTTCATGCGGGTGTTCTGCGACGACACCGCGGCCCTGCCCGCCGAGCCCGCGCCGCGCCCGCTCACCCGGGCCTGGCTGCGGTCCCTGCTGTGGCACCGACCGCGCCCCGGCGACGGCGAACACCTCGCGCAGGCGCGGGCGTTGCGGCCGCTGTCGTCCCAACAGGCCGTGCAGCCGGGGCCGTACTGGGCGATCGACTCCGGACCGCTGCGGATCATCGGCATCGACACCGGTCTGCTGGGCACCCTCGACGCCGAACAGGGCGCGTGGCTGCGGGAGGTGTCGCGCGGACCCCGCCCGAAGATCCTCATCACGGGCTCACCGCTGTACGTCGACGGCGAGCACCACCCGTGCCCCATCGAGGGCGGCGGCACCGTCGACGACATCGTGCGCGATCCCGGACACCACTACGTCGCGGCGATCGGCGGCGACATCCACAACTACCAGCGCTACCCGGTGACGCTGCCCGACGGGCGCACCCTCCAGTACGTCGTCGCGGGCGGCGGCGGGGCCTTCATGCACGCCACGCACACCATCCCGCGCGTCTCCGTCGCCGGGGTCGACGAGCGGGACTTCCGCTGCTATCCGCTGCGCGGCGACTCCCTCGCCTTCTACAGCCGCCTCTACGGCCGCCGGCTGCGTCTGCGCCGCTTCTTCACCCTCACCGAGGCCGAGGCGACGGCGGTGATCGCCGAGCGGCTGGGCATCCCCCCGACCCGGACCCCGGGCGCCGGCACCCGCGTCACCCGGCGTGTCCGCCTGGTCGCGAGCCTGCTGGGCGCGGGCGGGCGACCCGAGCGGACCTCGCGGTTCCGGCTGCCCGTGCGCAAGATCTACACGCAGCTGTTCTCGCCGGGCTCCGCGACGTACAGCCCGCCCTTCTTCAAGTGCTTCCTGCGTCTGGACGTCTCGCCGGAGGCGGTCCGGCTGCGCTGCCACGCGGCCACCGGCAACCGCGCGCAGGAGATCGACCCGCCGGTCGAGGACGAGGTCGTCATCCCGCTGAACTGATCACACTCCCGCAATGTTCGCCTGCCACCATGGGGGCAGAACGCACGTACGACCGCTGGAGGAGCCCGTGCCGTCCACCCCACGCCCCCTGCGCAAGCTGGGCTTTCTCACCATCGGGCTGTTCGACGGGGCCGATCCGCGTCAGGGGCACGAGTCCACGCTGGAGATCATCGAGCTGGGCGAGCGGCTGGGCTTCGACAGCGCGTGGGTGCGCCACCGGCACCTCCAGTACGGCATCTCCTCGCCGGTCGCGGTCCTCGCGGCCGCCTCGCAGCGCACCCGCCGGATCGAGCTCGGCACCGCGGTGATCCCGCTGGGCTGGGAGAACCCGCTGCGGCTGGCCGAGGACCTGGCGACCGTCGACATCCTGTCCGGCGGCCGCCTCAACCCCGGCGTGAGCGTGGGGCCGCCGATGCACTACGAGCAGGTCAAGGGCGCCCTGTATCCCGACACGGCCGACGCGGAGGACTTCGGGTACGAGCGGGTGCGGCGGCTGCTCGACCTCGTGCGGGGCAAGCCGGCCACCGACTTCAGCGGGGTCGAGGGCTTCGAGGTGTTCAGCGATGTCGTGCAGCCGCACTCCCCCGGCCTGGGCCGGCGCCTGTGGTACGGCGGCGGCAGTCTGCGCTCGGCCCGGTGGGCCGGTGAGCACGGCATGAACCTGCTGACCAGCAGCGTGGTCAAGGCGGAGGGGGAGGCGGCCGACTTCGCCGAGATCCAGCTGTCCCACATCCGTGCCTTCCGTGCCGCCCACCCCGACGGGGAGGCCGCCCGTGTCTCCCAGGGGCTCGTGGTCGTCCCGACGGACTCGGCGACGCCCGGGCAGCGCGCCAAGTACGAGGAGTACGCGGCCCAGCGCCTCCCCCGTACCGCCTCCCCGCAGGGCCCGGCGCGGCTGCTGTTCGCGCCGGACCTGGTGGGCACCTCCGAGGAGATCGCGGAGCGGCTGCACGCGCACGCCGCCTTCCGGGAGATCGACGAGGTCGCCTTCGCGCTGCCGTTCGCCTTCGAGCACGAGGACTACGTCCAGATCCTCACCGACATGGCGACGAAGCTCGGACCGGCGCTCGGCTGGACACCATCGGCGGGCTGACGCCCTGGCCGGCCCGGACGCGGCCCGCCCGACGTCTCACCAGCGCCCGGGCTCGCTGCCGGTGATCGCCTCCGACGGTCTGCCGTCCACACCGACCGGCCTCGCCGGCCACTGGTTCCAGGTGTCCGCCTACGCCTACCTCCCCGCCGGCGACACCCTTCACACGGTGAACTCCCGTATCACCGTGTTCCGGAAGACCGCCGGGCCGTCGATGGTGAAGAGGGCGAGGCCGGTGTCGACGAGGTACGGGAACACCTCCGACGAGTGGACGTACCGGCCGTCGTCGACGAACATCTCCACGCTCGTGCGGTCGACGAGGATCCGCAGCCTCACCCGGCGCGCGGCGGGGTCGAAGGGGCTGTGGCTCTCCTGCCAGCGGCCGGACGCGTCGGGGTTCACGGTGGGGCGGCGGTTGAGGAAGGCGTAGTCGCCGTAGACGCCGGCGTCGATGTGCCGGCTCCCGTCGGCGGAGCGGCGCAGTTGGAGGCCCGCGCCGGTCAGCCGGTCCCAGGTGATCTCGCAGGAGATCTCGTAGGCGGTGCCCGTGTAGTCCAGCAGCCGTGTACCGTCGACGGTCAGGTCGCCCAGGCGCACGGTGCGGGAGACGTAGGCGTCGAGCGCGGCGACGGGCCGGGAGGCCAGGTAGTAGGTGCCGTTCGCGGCGCGGTTCAGCGTGATCTCGCGGACGATCGAGTCGGTGCCGTTGAAGCCGTCGCAGTCGATGGTCGGCGTGATGCCCGCGTAGTCCCAGTTGTTGAGCCAGCCGATCGCGTGGCGGGCGGACGGATCGACCGCGCCGCGGGCGTCCCGCTTCTCGAAGGTGACGGCCCCGTACCAGTCCCAGCCGTGATCCAGCCACTGCGGATCGCTCGCGTCGGCGGTGAAGGCGGTGCCGTCGAAGGACCCGGTCCAGTAGGCGTACGTGTTGGGCAGCCCGGCGCCCTTCCCGTTGGCGCTCACGCCCAGCACCCACTTGACCGTGCCGTCCCCGGCGGTGAGGCGGAAGAGGTCGGGGCACTCCAGGACGCCGATCCCCTCCTTGACGAAGCCGCCCACGTACGTCCACGACGTGAGGTCGTCGGAGTGGTAGAAGCCGACCTTGGTGTTCTCGGCGAGGGCCATCACCCAGCGGCCGCGTTCCTCGTCGCGGATCACCTTGGGATCGCGGAAGTCGGCCACCCCGGGGTTCGGCAGGACCGGTGCGGTGCCGCCGGGCGCGAAGGTGCGGCCACCGTCGGTCGAGTAGTACAGGAACTGCTCCTGGTGGTCGGTGCCGCCGCCGGGCGACATCGTGACCAGGACGATCACCGCGCCCGCGCCGAAGCCCGCGGTGTTGTGGGTGTCGACGACCGCGGAGCCCGACCAGACGTCGCCGTTGACCGTGGTGTCCTTGGGCACGGCGATCCCCCGGTCGGTGAAGGAGATCAGGTCGCGGCTGGTGGCCAGCCGCCAGGCGGTACCGGCCTCGGTGCCGCCCGTGAGGTAGTCCGCGTTGTACAGGTAGTAGTAGTGGTACTCGCCGTCGATCCAGACGGGCCGCTGCGGGTCGTTCTTCCACTGGTCGGGCACCGTGAAGTGGTAGCGGGCCCGGTAACTCGCGCAGGCCGCGGCCGACTTGGGCCTCGCGGCGGCCGGCACCGGCAGCAGCGTGCCCGCCGCCCCGGCGGCCGACGCACCGAAGAGCGCTCTCCTGGACAGTCCGCGCATCACACATCGTTCCTCTCGTCGTCGAGGTCACAACGGCGGCTCATGTGACTCAGGACTGTGCGACCTAACTCGTTAAAGGTCAAGTCGTTCACCACTCTTGACAGGCACGTAACGCGCTTCACATCATCTGGGGCATCAGACTTCGACTAACACGAGTTAGGCCCGTCGATGACCGACTCGCACCTCACCAGGCGCACCCTGCTGCGGTACGGCGCCTACGGCGCGGGGGCCGCCGCCCTGGCCGGTACCGCCACGCAGTGGGACCGGCTCACCGGAGCCGACATCCCCGGCCGCGACGACGGCTCCCTCGTCGTCGCCACCCTCGGCCCCGCCTACGGCCCCGAGGCCGTCCGCACCCTCACCGAGGGCTTCCGCGCGCAGCGCCCCGACATCAAGCTGCGGATCAACGCGGTGCAGGCCGTCGACTGGTCGGACTTCTTCGCGAAGATCCTCACCCAGATCGCGGCGGGCACCGCCCCCGACCTCGTCTACGTCGCCACCGAGGGCGTGCAGCTGTTCGCCGAGCGCCTCGGGGTCGCCCTCGATCACTGGGTGAAGCGGGACGCCGCGGAGCTGCGCGAGTACTTCGCCGACGTCCACCCCTCGCTGGTGGAGTCGATGATGTACGAGGGGAGCCTCTATCAGCTGCCGGTCGAGTTCAACGCGGCCGACATGTACCTCAACCGCCGGGTCCTGGCCCGGGCGGGCGCGAGCCTCCCCGCCGCCGACTGGACACGCGACGACTTCACCGCCCTGCTGCGGGACATGAAGAAGTCCAGCGGCGGCCAGTTCACGCCCTACTTCTGGACCAACCGGCTGTGGGGCGGCGTGGTGCCCTGGCTGTTCGCCAACGGCACCAATCTGCTCACCGAGTCCAAGGCGCCCGGCGGCGCGTGGCTGTGGGACACCTTCTACCCCGCCGCCGACCGGCGGGGCCGCGGCGGCGGCTACCGCTGGACCACCCCGCAGGCCACCGACGCGCGCGTGGAGGAGGCCTACGACTATCTCGCCTCCCTCATCCAGGAGGGCCTGTGCACCCGCCCCGAGGGCGGCAACGGCCAGAACCTGGTCGGCGTGTTCTCCACCGGCCGGGTCGGCGTCACGCCCGCCGGCGGCTTCTGGGCCGGCGGCCTGCACCAGGCCGGCCTGCGGGCGGACGGCTACGACGTGCAGTACTTCCCGCGCTGGCGCACCCAGCGCATGCAGTACGGCGCGGCCGGCTACGCGCTGCTGCGCACCTCGAAGCGGCAGGACGAGGCGTGGGAGTTCATCAAGTACGCCGCCCGCCGGGACACCCTGATGCGGCTGTTCACCACCAACCAGACGACCCCGGCCCGCCGTTCGATGCTGACCGCCGACCGCTACCAGGAGACCGGCCCGCGCAACTGGCAGGTCTTCTACGACACCCTCGACCGGTTCCCGGACACCGGGCCGATCCCCGCGCCGCCGCAGGTCGCCGAGGTCGAACAGGTCCTGCTGAAGCACACCGGCACCGCCCTGGCCTCCCGGCGCGCGGTGGGTCCCGCGCTGCGCCGGATGCAGGGCGATCTGGAGAAGGCCATGGAGCGTGAGCTGTGACGAACACCCAAGTCCCCCTCGCCGCACGGACGAAGGCCGCCCCGGCGCAGCCGCCCGTCCCGGCGCGCCGCCCGGGCCGGGAGCGCGGCACGCGGCTGCTGGCCGCGCTGTTCCTGGCGCCGACCGTCGTCGGCATCGTCGTCTTCACGGTCGTGCCGATCGTCGGCTCGGTCGTCCTCAGCCTCTTCCACTGGAACGTGATCGACTCGCCGAGCTGGGCGGGCGTCTCCAACTACCGTGAGGTGTTCGGGGACTCGACCGTGCTGGTGTCCTTCCGCAACACGCTGCTCTTCATGGTGTTCGCGGTCGCGCTCCAGCTGCTGATCGCCCTGCTGCTGGCCATCGTGGTGAGCGGGCGGATGCCGGGGTGGCTGCGGTCGGTGTTCCGCTCGGCGTTCTTCTTCCCGCTGGTGCTGTCCGCCGCGTCCATCTCGGTGGTGATGAAGTACCTCTTCAACCAGGACTTCGGGGTGGTGAACTGGCTGCTCGGCCAGGTCGGTATCGCCCCGGTGCCCTGGCTGACGTCGGAGAACGCGGCGATGGCGACGGTCGTCCTGGTGTACGTCTGGCAGCAGTTCGGCTTCTCGTTCCTGCTGTTCGTCGGCGGGCTGAACAACATCCCCAAGGAGGTCCACGAGGCGGCCTCCCTGGACGGCGCGACCGGCCTGCGCAAGCACCTGCACATCACGCTGCCGCTGCTGTCGCCGACACTGCTGGTGGCGACCGTGGTCGGCGTCATCAACGCCCTCCAGGTCTTCGAGCAGCCCTACGTGCTGACCAACGGCGGGCCCGGCGACTCCACCCGCACCGTCGTGATGGTCATCTACGAGAACGCCTTCGAGCAGCTGCGCTTCGGCGAGGCGTCCGCGGTGGGCGTGCTGCTCTTCGTGCTGATCATGGCCGTCACCGCCCTCCAGTTCCGGCTCAGCCGGCGTTTCGTCCACTACCAGTGAGCCGGGTGAACTCCCCATGAGCCAAGCGACCCTGACCTTCAGCCGGGCACGGCACACCCTCGGCCCCTGGGCCCGGATCGCGGGCCTGACGGTGTGCGCGCTGCTCACCCTCGGCCCGGTGATCTGGACCGTCTCGACGTCTCTGCGCACCCCCGCCGAGTCCCTCGACCTGCCGCCCAGGATCATCCCGACGCATCCCACCGCCGACGCCTACCACGGGGTGTTCGACCAGCTCGACGTCTGGCTGCTCGCCCTGAACTCCACCCTGGTGACCGCGCTGATCGCGGCCGGGCAGATGATCACCGCGGGGCTGGCGGGCTACGCCTTCGCACGCCTCGAATTCCGGTTCAAGAAGCCGCTGTTCGCGCTGGTGCTGGCCACCATGATGGTGCCGCTCCAGGTGACGATCGTGCCGGTGTTCCTGGTGCTGAAGTCGATGAGCCTGACGGACACCCTCCTCGGTCTGATCGTGCCCGCCTTCCCGACCGCCTTCGGCACCTTCCTCATGCGCCAGTACTTCCTCGGCATGCCCAAGGACCTCGGCGAGGCGGCGATGCTCGACGGCGCGGGGCCCTGGCGCACCTTCCGCTCGGTGTACGCGCCCCTCGCCACCCCCGGCCTCGCGATCGTCGGCGTGCTCGCCTTCAACTACCACTGGAACGAGTTCTTCCGGCCGCTGATCCTGGAGACGTCCAGCCAGAACTACACGCTTCCGCTGGGCCTCGTCTCCCTCCAGGGCAACCTCGGCACCGGGTCGATCTCCGTGGTGCTCGCCGGAGTCGTCCTGTCCATGCTGCCCGCCATCGCCGTCTTCCTCGTCGGCCAGCGCCCTCTGCGCGAGGGCATCACCTCCGCTGGAGTCAACCGTTGAGCACCACCCCCGACGCGCCCCGCTTCCGGGTCCGCCCGCCCGCCCACTGGATCAACGACCCCAACGGGCCGTTCCGTTGGCGGGACCGCTACCACCTCTTCTACCAGCACAACCCGGACGCGCCCGTCCACACCAACATCCACTGGGGCCATGTCTCCAGCGCCGACCTCGCCCACTGGGAACACCATCCGATCGCGCTCGCCCCGACGCCGGGCGGACCGGACGAGGGGGGCTGCTGGTCCGGCTGTGTGGTCGACGACGACGGGGTGCCGACGGCCGTGTACACGGGCGTCGACCGCCACCACACCGGCCTCGGCGCGATCTGCCTGGCCAGGGCGGTGGTCCCGGACGACGAGACGCTGACCGACTGGAAGCCGCTGCCCACCCCCGTGGTGACGGGTCCGCCCGACGAGCTGGACGTGGTGATGTTCCGCGACCCGTTCGTGTTCCGCCACGGCGGGCGGCGCTGGGCCCTGGTCGGCGCCGGCCACGAGGACGGTACGCCGTCGGTCCTGCTGTACGACTGCGACGACCTCACCGACTGGCGGTTCGCCGGGATCCTGCTGGACGGCTCCGACCCCGTCGCCGCCGCGGCGTTCGGTGACCACGCGGTCGGCTGGGAGTGCCCGCAGCTGTACACGGCGGCGAGCGGTGACGCGGTGCTCGTGCTCTCGCTGTGGGACGGGGACCCGTGCGGCACGGGATATCTGACGGGGCGTCTACAGCCGTACGGTGAGGGCGGATTGCGTTTCGAGGCGCGCACCGGCGGGCCGCTCGACCACGGACGGGACTTCTACGCCCCCGCCGTGCTCCAGGAGCCGGACCGGGCGCTGATGTGGGGCTGGTCCTGGGAGGCGCGGGGGCGTCAGGAGGTCGACCGCGCGGGATGGGCGGGCGTCCTCACCGCGCCGAGGGTCGTGGGCGTCCACGCCGACGGCACGCCGAGCGTCGTACCGGCTCCGGAGCTCGACGCGCTGCGGGCGGCCGAGCCGTTCGTCACCGCGCCCGGCCGGACCCCGCTCCCGGTGTCGTACGACCTGACGGTCACCGCGCACGGCCCGACCACCGTGAGCCTGCTGCGGTCCTCCTCCGGAGCCGAGCTGACGGTGCGGCTGGACCCGGACGCCGGCACGGTGACCCTCGACCGCGCCGGCTGGCCGCGGACCGGCCCCGGGGACCCGGCGCCGATCGTGGTGCGGACGCCCGCCCGGCGCGTGCGGATCCTCGTCGACGGCTCCCTGATCGAGGTGTTCGCCGACCACCGGATCACCATCACGGAACGCGTGTACCGGCGCCCGGCCGACGTGCCCGAGCTGGTGGTGGCGGGGGACGCGGAGGTGTCCGGCTGGGAGCACGTCCCGCCGGCGGGGGACTGATCAGGGGCCGGTCGCCGGCGCCGCCCGGCCGCTCACCGGCCCGGAGCCGGTCCCAGGGACGCCCGGGTGATCACCGGGCAGGCGAGGCGTCGTACCGTCGCGGGCGGGGTCCTGCCCGTGTCGATGGCGTCGAGCAGCAGCGTCGCGGCGGCCTCGCCCATCGCGTGGTGGGGCAGCGCGACCGTGGTGAGGGGCGGGGCGAGGAACGCCGCCATGTGCTCCTGGTCGTCGTAGCCGACCACCGACAGCTCGGCGGGGACGTCGATGCCGAGCCGGGTCGCGGCGTGCAGGACGCCCGCCGCGACCCGGTCGTTGTAGCAGAACAGGCCGGTGGGGCGCCGGTCGGCGGGGACGCCGTCGAGGATGCTCAGCGCGCCCTCGTAGCCGCCGGAGATCTCGCCGCCGGTGCGGACCACCCACTCCTTCGGGACGGCGATGCCCTCGGCGCGCAGGGCGTCCCGGAAGCCGCGCAGCCGGTCGACGGAGGCGATGTCGTCCTGGCCGCCGACCATCGCGACCCTGCGGTGCCCCTCGTCCAGCAGCAGCCGGGCCGCCGTGCGTCCCCCGGCGCGCTCCGCGGGGATGACGGCGGGCAGCGAGTCGTCCTCGGGCAGGCAGTTGGCGAGGACGGAGTGCGTGCGGTGCAGGCCCTCCGGGACGCGGACCCGGCGCAGGGACATCGCGGCGTAGATGATGCCGTCCACCCGGCGGTCGAGGAGTTCGGCGACGGCCGCGTCCTCCTTGGCGGGGTCGCCGCCGGAGTCGATCGTCAGGACGAGGTGTTCACTGGCCCAGGCCGTCTCCATCGCACCGCGCAGCAGCCGGCCCGCGAACGGCGAGGAGGCGATCTCGTCGGTGACCAGCCCGATCACGGCCGTACGGCGGCGGCGCAGGCCACGGGCGACGGGGTCGGGACGGTAGCCCAGCTCGGCGGCGGCCCGGCGGATGCGCTCCTGGGTGGCGGGCGAGAGATTGCCCTCGGCCCGGCCGTTGAAGACGAAGGAGACGGCGGTGTGCGACACCCCGGCGAGCCGGGCCACGTCCCGTGACGTGGGACGCCCGGAAACCGTCGTCTGCCGCTCCTCGGCGCTGCCCATGCCGTCCGCCGCCCTCATCCCCGCCCGTCCGCTTGATCACTGCTCACCCTATCCGTGAGGCTGGTGGCAGGACACAGTCGAGGGAAGGTCCCGCAGTGATCAGCATCCCGACGCACACGCTGAACGACGGCACGACGATCCCCGCGATCGGCCTCGGCACCTGGCCGCTGGACGACGCGCAGGCGGAGGAGGCGGTCCGCGACGCCCTGGAGGCGGGCTACCGCCTGGTCGACACGGCGACGAACTACCGCAACGAGACCGGGGTGGGCCGCGGGGTGGCCCGCAGCGGGGTCCCCCGCGAGGAGCTGGTGGTCACCACGAAGCTCCCCGGCCGCCACCACGGCTACGAGGAGACGCTGGCCTCCTTCGAGGAGTCCCGGCGCCGGCTCGACCTGGAGTACGTGGACCTGTATCTCATCCACTGGCCGCTCCCCCGTGTCGACCGGTACGTCGACGCGTGGAAGGCCATGATCAAGCTGCGGGAGGACGGTCTGGTCCGCTCGATCGGCGTCTCCAACTTCACGGCGGAGCACATCGAGCGGCTGGAGAAGGAGACCGGGGTCCTCCCCTCGGTGAACCAGATCGAGCTCCACCCGGCCTTCCCGCAGGACGATCTGCGCGCCTTCCACGCCGCGAAGGGCATCCTCACCGAGAGCTGGAGCCCGCTGGGCCTGGGCGCGGCGCTCCTGGACGACCCGGTCATCAACTCCGTCGCCGGAGCGCACGGGGTGACCCCCGGCCAGGTGGTCCTGCGCTGGCACACCCAGCTGTCCGCCCTGCCCATCCCGAAGTCCGCCGACCCGCGGCGCCGACGCGAGAACCTGGACCTCTTCGGCTTCTCCCTCACCCCGACCGAGATGACGGCGATCGCCGACCGGACCCACCGCAGGATCGGCGGGGACCCGGAGGTGCACGAGGAGTTCTGAGGGCGGCCCCGGGTACCCGGGCGGGGCGCGGAAGGAGGCGCCGATGGGTGGGCGTGACCGGTTGCGGGACTATCGCGGCAAGCGGGACTTCGGACGGAGCGGCGAGCCCGAGGGGCGCGCGGCCGGCTCGGACGGCACGGCGCGGTTCGTCGTACAGATCCATGACGCGAGCAGCCTGCACTTCGACTTCCGCCTCCAGGTCGACGACGTGCTCCGCTCCTGGTCCGTGCCCAAGGGCCCGTCGGGCGATCCGCAGGACAAGCGGCTCGCCCTGCCGACCGAGGACCATCCGCTGGAGTACGAGGACTTCGAGGGCGTGATCCCCGAGGGCGAGTACGGCGGCGGGACCGTCATCGTCTGGGACCGCGGCACGTACGAACCCCTCAGCCACGACCGCCGGGGACACCCCGTCGACTTCGGGGAGTCCCTGGAGCGCGGGCACGCCACCTTCCGGCTGCACGGGGCCAAACTCCACGGCGAGTACGCCCTCACCCGCATCCGCGGTGACGCCGACCGCGAGGCATGGCTGCTGGTCAAGGCCGGACACGGGCACGGTCCCGGCACCCCTGACCCGCGCCGGGCCCGCTCCGTGCGCAGCGGACGCACCCTCGGCCAGGTGGCCGCCGAGGGGTGAGCGAGCGGTGTCGCCGTGACGTACCGCGTCTTCGGCGTCAGGGAGGTCCGGTCACCTCGGCGGTGCGTCGTCCGGCAGTTGCTGCTCCGCCCAGATCGTCTTGCCGCCGCCGGTCTGCCGGCTGCCCCAGCGCCGGGTGAGCTGGGCGACCAGCAGGAGGCCGCGGCCGCCCTCGTCGAAGGCGTGGGCGCGGCGCAGGTGCGGGGAGGTCGAACTGCCGTCGGAGACCTCGCAGATGAGGTTGCGGTCGCGGATGAGACGCAGCCGGACGGGCGGTGCGCCGTAGCGGATGGCGTTGGTGACCAGTTCGCTGACGACGAGCTCGGTGACGAAGGCGGCCTCCTCCAGTCCCCAGGCGGCGAGCTGCTCGGTGGCGGCCTGCCGGGCGGTGGCCACCTGGGCGGGGTCGAGCGGGATGTCCCAGGTGGCGACCTGGTCGGCGCCGAGGGCGCGGGTGCGGGCGAGCAGCAGGGCCACGTCGTCGCCGGGCTCCTCCGGCAGCACCGCCTTCAGGACGGTGTCGCACAGGGCGTCGAGGGAGGCGGCGGGGGCGGTGAGGGCGGCGCGGAGTTCGGCGGTGGCGCGGTCGACGTCCCGGTCGCGGTCCTCGATCAGACCGTCGGTGTACAGGGCGACGACCGTGCCCTCGGGCAGCTGGAGTTCCGTGGCCTCGAAGGGCAGTCCGCCGACGCCGAGCGGGGGCCCGGGGGCCATCTCGACGAGGTCGGCGGTGCCGTCGGGGCGGACCAGTGCGGGCGCCGGATGGCCGGCCGCGGCGAGGCACAGCCGGCGGTCGACGGGGTCGTAGACGGCGTACAGGCAGGTGGCGCCCAGCTCGGCGACCTCCTGCCCGCTGTCGTACGAGGCGAGGTGGGTGACCAGGTCGTCGAGGTGGGTGAGGAGCTCGTCGGGCGGCAGGTCGACGTCGGCGAGGGTGCGCACGGCCATGCACAGACGTCCCATGGTCGCCGAGGAGGGGATGCCGTGGCCGACGACGTCCCCGACGACGAGGGCGACCCGGCTGCCGGACAGGGGGATCACGTCGAACCAGTCGCCGCCGATGCCGGCCGTGGAGCCGCAGGGCAGATAGCGGTGGGCGACCTCCACGGCGGCCTGGCCGCCCAGGCCCCGCGGGAGGAGGCTGTGCTGGAGGGCGAGGGCGGTGGTGCGTTCGCGGGCGAAGCGGCGGGCGTTGTCGACGCAGACGGCGGCGCGGCTGGCCAGCTCCTCGGCGAGGACCGCGTCGTCGGCGCCGTAGTCGTCGGGGTTGTGGATGCGGACGCCGACGGCGACGCCCAGCGTCGTGCCACGGGCGCGCAGCGGCACGGCGAGCATCGAGTGGACGCCCCTGCGGTAGGGGCGTCCCGCCGGGGCCCGCGCGTTGCGCTCGGCGACCCAGCGCGTGAAGTCCGGCTCACCGGCATGGCCGAGGACGGCCCGCCCGGTCCGCAGGGCCTTCGCGGGCGGGGAGTACGACGGATAGCTGTCGGCCGCGCCCACGTGCACGGCGGCCTCGGGGGTGCCCTCGGTGACGGATCCGTGGGCGACGCGGCGCAGCACGATGTCGTCATCGGGCAGCGCGGGCTGTTCCTCCGCCCCGAGGACCCAGTCGAGCAGGTCCACGCTGGCGAAGTCGGCGTAGCGGGGCACCATGAGGGCGACCAGCTCCTCGGCGGTGCGTGCCACGTCCAGGGTGGTGCCGATGCGGGCCGCCGCCTCGTTCAGCAGCGCCAGCCGCTCCCGGGCCCAGTACTGCTCGGTGCTGTCGAACGCCGCCAGGGCGACCGCGACCGGCTCGCCAGAGGTGTCCGTGAGCGGCCACATCTCGATGCTGCAGGCGTGGTCCCGGCTCAGGGCGGGCGCGCCGGTGAAGTTCTCGTAGCGGACCGGCCGGCCCGTCTCGGCCACCTGGCGCAGCTGGGCGAGGAGGCCCTGGTTGTGCTCGGCGTCCTCCACGGTGTCCAGGAAGAAACGGCCCAGCAGGGCGTCCTCGGGCGCGCCCATGATCCGGCAGGCCGCGTCGTTGAGCCGCAGACAGCGCTGCCGGTTGTCGAAGACCGACATGGGCATCGACGCCTGCTGGAAGGCGCGGGCGGCCAGGTCCTGGTCGGGCGCCGGGGGCGGCCCCGCGGTGATCACATACCCGGCGTCCGCGCCGTCCGGTCCGTGGACCGGGCAGGCCGTGAGCGTGAGGGGGACGGTGTGGCCGTCGCGGTGGCGCAGCACGACGGGACCGGTCAGGGCGCCGACGGCGCCCGGCGGCGGCCGCTCCGCGAACAGATCGGCCGCCGGCCGCCCCACGGCCTCGTCGGCCGGGTAGCCGGTCAGCAGCCGGGCGCCTTCGCTCCAGCCGGTCACGACACCCCTGGCGTCGACGACGACCGCGGCGACGACTCGCTCCATACCACCCAGCATGGGCCGTACGGGGTGGGCCATCAAGCGGATACCGGGACCGCCGGGGCCGTACCGGGCGGGCCATCGAGCGGGTGTCGAGGCCGCCGGGGCCGTACCGGGTGGGCCATCGAGCGGGTGTCGAGGCCGCCGGGGCCGTACCGGGCGGGCCATCGAGCGGGTGCCGAGACCCCGGGGCCATACCGGGCGGGCCATCGAGCGGGTGCCGGACCGGGTGGCCGCCACGCGGATACCGAGACCCCGGGGCCGTACCGGGTGGCCGCCACGCGGGTGCCGAGGCCACCGGGACCGCCGGGGCTAGTGGGTGGGTCGGGCCTTCAGTGCCGCGAGGGCGCGGTCCGCGTGCGTGTTCATGCGCAGCTCGCTGCGGACGACCTCCAGCACCCTGCGGTCCTGCCCGATGACGAAGGTGACCCGCTTGGTGGGTGCCAGCGAGAAGCCCCGCTTCACGCCGAACCGCTCCCGTACGCTGCCGTCCTCGTCGGACAGCAGCGGCATGCCGAGCGTGTGCCGCCCGGCGAACTCCTGCTGCCGGTCCACGGAGTCACCGCTGATCCCGACGGGCCGCGCCCCGGCCTCGGCGAACTCGGCCGCCAGGTCCCGGAAGTGGCACGCCTCGGCGGTGCAGCCGGGGGTGAGGGCGGCGGGGTAGAAGAACAGGACCACCGGACCCTCGGCGAGCAGCTCGCTCAGCCTGCGCACGGTCCCGGTCTCGTCCGGCAGGGCGAAGTCCTCGACGAGGTCACCCGTCTGCAGCGCGCGGCTCATGCCCGGCCCTCCCCTCGGGCGGCCACACCGCGCGCCCACAGCACGAGCGGCACCTGAAGCGGCAGCCGTCCGATGGCGGCCGCCTTCTGCGGGGTGGGACGGTCCCGCCAGTCCAGGGCCATCTTCACGTTCGCGGGGAACACCCCGACGAAGAAGGCCGCGGCGGCGAGCGCGGCGGTGCGCCGGGTGCGCGGCAGGGCCACTCCGGCGGCGAGGGCGAGCTCGGCGGCGCCACTGGCGTACGTCCAGGTGCGGGGCGAGCCGGGCAGGACGCGCGGGATGGTCGCGTCGAACGACTTGGGTACGGCGAAGTGGGCGACGCCCGCGGTGGCCAGCAGGCCGGCGAGCAGCAGGGGTGAGCGTTCGGACCGTGGCACGGTTTCTCCTCCGACGACCGGACGGGACGACCAGGCGGGACGGCCGGGTATGGTGTCCAGACGCGCGCGATATTACTTGAGGGTATGCACGGGGCCGGAGGCACCCCCCGGTGTCAACTGGTCCGGCGCGCCGGGTCGTTGTGGTGGGCGGGGTGGGGTGCAGGCGTCAGGGGGACGGGACGCCCGGGGCGTGAGGCGACTGCCCCCGTTCAGGGGAAAGCACCCGTCCGCGCGCGTGCCGGGACCCCGGCCGGTCGACATCTGACCCGTGGACCTGCCCCTGATCGCCCCCATGCTCGCCACGCCCGGCGCCCTGCCGCCCGCCGCCCAGGACGAGCGGTGGGCCTATGAGACCAAGCAGGACGGCCAGCGCGCCGTGGTCTATCTGCCCGGGGACGGGACCCTGCGGCTGCGCGCCCGCTCCGGGGAGGACATCACCGCCGCCTACCCCGAACTGCAACCGCTCGCCGACGCGCTCGGCACCACCCCGGCCGTGCTCGACGGGGAGGTCCTCGCCCTGGACGAGGGCGGCCGGGCCGACTTCCAGCTGCTGCAGTCGCGGATGGGCCTGGCCCACTCCCCCGCCCGCGCGGCCCGGATGGCGGCGACGCTCCCGGTGCACCTCGTGCTGTTCGACGTGATGCACCTGGGCGGTCGCTCCCTGCTGCGGCTTCCCTATGCGCGCCGGCGCGCCGAGCTGACCGGACTCGCCCTGACCGGCCCCTTCTGGTCGACCCCGGCCGCCCTCGTCGGGCACGGCCGGCAGGCCCTGGAGGCGACCCGGGCGCACGGCCTGGAGGGCCTGGTGTGCAAGCGGCTGGACTCGGTGTACGAGCCGGGGGTGCGCTCCCGGAACTGGATCAAGATCCGCAATATGCGGGGCGTGGACGTCCTGGTCGGCGGCTGGGCGCCCGGCAAGGGCCGTCTCACGGGCCGCTTCGGCGCCCTGCTGCTGGGACAGCGCGCCGGAGGGCGGCTGCGGTACGTCGGCGGCGTGGGCACCGGCTGGAGCGAGTCCGAGCGGGACGAACTGACCGTGCTGCTGCGGGACCTGGCGACCGACACCTGCCCCTTCGATCCGGTGCCGGCGGTGCCGGGAGCGCACTGGGTGCTGCCCCGGCTGGTCGGCGAGGTCCGGCACAGCACCCGCACCCGGGCGGGTCTGCTGCGCCAGCCGTCCTGGCTGCGGCTGCGCCCGGACCTCACCCCGGAGGAGTCGGCGGCCGACGTCCCCGACGACCTCGTCTGACCCCCACCAGACGCCCCTTCGGCCCGCCCTGACGCACCGTCAGTGATCAATTGTTGGGCCGCACTTCACCACCGCTCCGCCTGGGACTCTTGGCGCGGACGGGAAACGGGTGGAAGCTTCACTCCCGAACTTCCGCCACCCCCACAGCCGTTGGGCTGCGCCCGGACTCCGAGGAGGACGCAGTGTCGTCACCGTCGTTCAAGGCACACCGCAGAAGATGGCTCACCGGACTCGCCGGTGCCGCCGCGCTCGTCCTGGCCGTCCCCACGGTGGCCTACGCCGCCCCGCCCCAGGCCCTGCCGCAGAACGCCGAGGCAGGCGAGCTGACGTACCAGCCCGCGTTCGACTACGACACCGACGGCTGCTACTCGACCCCGGCCATCGGTCCCGACGGCACGATCAACGGCGGTCTGAAGCCGACCGGCGCACTCAACGGCAGCTGCCGGGACGCCTCCGACCTGGACAACACCAACAGCTACTCGCGCTCCAAGTGCAACAACGGCTGGTGCGCCTACCTGTACGGCCTGTACTTCGAGAAGGACCAGGCGATCCCGGGCAGCAGCATCGGCGGGCACCGGCACGACTGGGAGCACGTCGTGGTGTGGGTGCAGAACGGCGCGATCCAGTACGTGTCGACGTCCAACCACGGCTCGTTCACCGTGCACGCCGTCTCCGAGGTCCGCTTCGAGGGCACGCACGCGAAGATCGTCTACCACAAGGACGGCATCCGCACGCACTGCTTCCGCCTGGCCAACAGCAATGACGAGCCGCCGGAGAACCACAAGGCCACCTGGCAGTACCCGCCGCTGGTCGGCTGGAACGGCTACCCGGCGGGTCTGCGCGACAAGCTCAGCGCCTACGACTTCGGCAGCGCCAACTTCGGCCTGAAGGACGCCAACTTCGCCTCCCACCTGGCGTCGGCGAAGCCGTCCGGGATCGCCTTCGACCCCAACGCCTGACCCACGGCGGGATCGGGCGCGAGACCTAGGACCGCCGGTGTCCACGGTTCCGCCCCGCGCCCGATCCCGGCCCGCCGGTGCCCGGCATAACGTCCCGTCCATGGAGACGATCGACACGAGCGACACGACCGCCACGACCCGCACGACGGCCACCAGCGGCACGAACGACACCGGCGGACGGCTCGAAGAAGCCCTGGAACGGGTCCACGCCTCCGGTCCGGAGCGGGACGGCTGGCTGTCGAACCACGCGCCCATGGTCGTCGAGGCGCTGGCCGCCCACGGACACGCGGCGGACGTGCACCGCTGGCTGGACCTCTACCGGGACAAGCTGGAGGACTTCCCCGATCGCGTGGCCCCCGTCACGGACGACAACTGGCGTGCCGCGCTGGGGGATCCGCGCCGGATAGCGGACTGGACCGACCACTTCTCCCGCACGCTCGCCGAGCGCCCCTGGCGGGACGTCCTCGCCGAGTGGTGGCCGCGGCTGCTGTCCGGCCTGTACGGCGGTGCCACGCACACGATCATCAGGGTCGGTCACGCCGTGCGTGCCGTGGAGGCCGACGAGAACGGCCCGCGCGTCACCGAGCTCGCGCACGCGCTGGGCTACTGGGCGGCGCGCCACCAGCCCGTGACGGGGATCGCGGACCTGCCGGGCGCGTCGTCGGCCGGCGACACCCTGGACGCCGTGCCGTCGATCGGCCCGGGCCATCTGGGCTTCCGCGACCGCCTGGCCGCCGTGCGCCGGCTGCCCGTCTGGGCGGACGACGTCACCGATCCGGACACGGCACGCGAACGGCTCACCGAACTCGTCCGCGCCGCGACCCACCGCTACGCCACCCACGGCCACGGCGAGCCGACCATGCTGGTCCACTCGGCGACCGCCCCCAACGCCGTGCTGCGCAGCCTCGACTCGCTGCCACGGGAGCTGTGGGCGCCCAGCCTGCGCGCGGCGTGGACGGCCTCCGCGGCGGTCACCGCGATGTACGCTCCGGCCGAACCGGTCGCCTACGCCGCCCCCGCCCGTCTCGCCCCCGAAGAGGTCCTGGACCGCGCGCTGGCACATGGCGACGAGCACGTCATCAAGCTGGCCGACACGGCGCTGGACGTCGGCGACGAGCGGGCCCTGGCCGCCGCCCTGCGCGCGATCGAGCTCAGCGAGCCCTTGGCCTGACGATCGCCGCGGCCCATGATGACGGGATGGATCATGACAAGGAACTCCCGTCCGCGGTGGACACGCCGGCGCTGCCCGCCCTCGCCGAGGGGGCCGTGCGATGAGCGACGCGCCCGCGATCCGGCACGCGACGCGCGCCGATCTGCCCCGGGTGGCCGAACTGGCCTTCCTGCACGCCGAGTACGAGCGTTCCGCGCCACCGGTGCCCGACCTGGCACAGCGACTCGACGTCCTGCTGTTCGGCACCCCGGAACCGCGGCTGCGCTGTCTGGTCGCCGAGACGCCCGACGGCGAGGTCGTCGGCTACGCCACCTGCGCGCCCGAGATCTCCACCTGGGACGGCCGTGAATACCTGCACATGGACTGCCTGTTCCTGCTCTCCGGCCACCGCGGGCTCGGACTCGGCGCGCGGCTGATGGACGCGGTCGCCGAGGAGGCCCGCACGCTGGGCCTGACCGAGGTGCAGTGGCAGACGCCGGCCTGGAACGAGGGCGCGATCCGCTTCTACGACCGGCTCGGCGCCCGGGCGAAGGAGAAGCTGCGCTACTTCCTGGAGGTGGGCCGGTGACCCTCGCGGAGGGTCTATCGTGTCCCGCATGTCCGTTCCCGAACTGATCCGCATCGTCTCCCGCGACTCCCCCATGGCCCTGGCCCAAGTGGAGCGGGTGCGCGGCGAGTTGGCGGTGCTGCACCCCGGTGTGCGCACCGAGGTCGTGCCCGTGAGGACCACCGGCGACAAGTGGCTGGGCGATCTGTCCCAGGTGGAGGGCAAGGGCGCCTTCACCAAGGAGGTCGACGCGGCGCTGCTGGCCGGTGAGGCGGATCTGGCGGTGCACTGCGTCAAGGACGTCCCGGCCGACCGGCCGCTGCCCGCGGGCACGGTGTTCGCCGCCTTCCTGAAGCGGGACGACATCCGCGACGCGCTCGTGCACCCGGAGGGGCTCACCCTCGACGAGCTGCCGGCGGGGACCCGGGTCGGCACCTCCTCGGTGCGCCGGATCGCCCAGCTGGCGGCCACGCATCCGCACCTCGACTGCGTGCCGTTCCGTGGCAACGCCAACCGGCGCCTGGAGAAGCTGGCCGCCGGGGAGGCGGACGCGCTGCTGCTCGCGGTGTCCGGTCTGGAGCGCATCGGCCGGCGGGACGTGATCAGCGAGGTGCTGTCGCCGGAGACGATGATGCCGCCGATCGGGGCGGGCATCCTCGCCCTTCAGTGCCGGGAGGACGACGCCGATCTGATCGACGCCGTCAGCGGGCTCGGCGATCCGGCCACGCACCGGGAGGCCACGGCGGAGCGCATGTTCCTGCATGTGCTGCAGGGGCACTGCAACAGCCCGATCGCGGGGTTCGCCCAGGTCGACCGGCGCGGTGAACTGTCGCTGCGGGCCTGTGTGTTCACGCCCGACGGCAAGACCCGGCTCAACGCCCACGAGTGGGCGGGTCCGCTCGACCCGGCGACGCTCGGCACGTCGGTGGCGGTGGCGCTGCTCCGGCAGGGCGCCCGGGAGCTCATCGACGGCATCGCGCACTGACCCGGGGAGGGTCAGGCGGTGCCCTCCTCGGCCTGGCTGCGCAGATAGCTGCTCACCTGGTGGGCGAGCCCGTCGTGGGCCGTGCCGCCCGCGCAGGCGCCGACGGGCTCGTCGGTGAGGCAGAGGCCGCCGGTCCACAGCCGGCGGTCGGCCCACTCGTCGTCGACGCGCAGCTGGACCTGCACGTCCACCTGACCGAGCGCGGCCTCCGGTCCGGCCGCGTAGAGCACGGCGGTGGCGCGGCGCAGCGGGTACACCTCGAAGCCCTCGATGAACTGCGTGTTGCGCCAGTCGACGAAGGCGCTCTCCCCGTCGGGCCCGATCCGCACGTCGATCTGGCCGTCCTCCAGGTGCACACAGCAGGGCCGGTCGCCGCGGTTCTCCACGGTGATCCGTAGACGGAAGTACGTCAGCCCCTCGGCGGCGTCGTCCCGGCCGCGCGGCGGCTCGCCGGGCTCCAGTCGGTGGACGCGCAGACGCAGACCGGCATGCTCGTCGTACTCCTGCCAGTCCCCGACCACGTTCGGCTCGTACACAATCCGCCCTCTCGCCTGCTCCGGGCTGCTTCCTATCCGTGTGCTCAGCGCACTGTCAAATGAGCGGAATACGCTGTGGCCAGGGGAATCACCCCTTTTGATCGCTGATCAAGCCGTGCGCAGCAGGAATCCGTCCGCGGGCCGCGCGGGGCCGCGCGCGGGCGTGCCGTAATTCACGTCGCCGGGCAAGATCAGCGGGCGGTCGAGGATCTCCCCCACGCGCGTACGACCATGCGGTCGCACACTCGGGCAATGCGCGCAATTGTTTCAAACCACCCGGTCGGGGGAATCGGACTCTCAGTGCTTCGGACCGGAGGCACCTCCGTGGGACCCGCGTAGCCGGGCCCCGGAAACCCTCCCTCGTCCGAGCGCGTGCTTCCCACGGTGTCCGTCCCACGGCACTCCCTCAGGGAGGCGCGCACGATGCGTCCCACCGTAAGAACGCGACCCCACCCGCACGACGACGCCCCGGACACGACCTCGGACTTCGCCCGGCTCGCCGGCCTTCCCGAGGGCCCCGAACGGCAGGCGCTCAAGGACGAACTGGTGCGGGTGTGGCTGCCGATGGCCGAGCGGATCGCCGTCCGCTTCCGGGGCCGCGGCGAAGCGCTGGAAGACCTCTACCAGGTGGCGGCGCTGGGCCTGGTCAAAGCGGTGGAGCACTACGATCCCGAGCGCGGTCGCGCCTTCGAGGCGTACGCGGTACCGACGATCACCGGCGAGATCAAGCGCCACTTCCGTGACCACCTGTGGACGCTGCATGTGCCGCGCCGGGTCCAGGACCTGCGCAATCGCGTACGGCAGGCCGTGAAGGAACTCTCCCAGACGACCGAGGGCCGCGCGCCGACGGTCGCCGAGATCGCGGTCTGCGCCCAGCTGACCGAGGACGAGGTGCGCACCGGCATGGAGGCCCTGGACTGCTTCTCCGCGCTGTCGCTGGAGGCCGAGCTGCCCGGGACCGACGGGTACGCCCTCCAGGACACGCTCGGCGAGCGCGACGCCGGCTACGACACGGTCGTGGACCGGGTGGCCGTGGCGCCGCGTCTGCGCGCCCTGCCGGAGCGCGAGCGGACCATCCTCTATCTGCGGTTCTTCGACGGGATGACGCAGAGCGCGATCGCCGAACAGCTGGGTATCTCGCAGATGCACGTGTCCCGTCTGCTCAGCAGCTGCTTCGCCCGGCTGCGCGAGGACATCCTGGCCGGGACCGGCTGAGGCGGGCGGGAACAGCGCCCACCCCGGGCGCGCCGGTCACTCCGTGCCGGGCGCGCCCGGGATCTGTGTGGGGCCGTGGCGGTCCAGCGCCTCTTCCAGCTCGACGCGGATCTCCTGCGGCATCCGGTCGGTGCGCCCCCAGATGAGGATCAGCTCGGCGACGTTGCGCAGCTTGATGTTGGTGTGCTGGGAGACCTCCTTGAGCACCGCCCAGCCCTGCTCCGGGGTGAGCCGGCCGAGGGCGAGGACCATGCCGATCGCCTGGTCCACGACGGCATGCGAGGTCACCGCCTCCCTCAGCTGGTCGACCTCTTGCTGGAGCTCCTCCGAACGGGCCGTTTCGTCCGGGGGCCGCTGCGGTACTCGTCCCACTTCTCCATCGTGCCACCGACCTCGCTCGACAGGCGCCTTCGGCGGTTTGCGGCAGACACTGGTAAGAGACCGCCGGGGTCACCCGCCCTCGGCCGACGAGAGCAGGACGCCAGGTCATGAACGACCACCCGACTTCCGTTCCCGGCGCGACCGGGGTCGTCTCCACGCACTCCGTCTTCGGGGCACCCTGCTGGGTCAGTCTGACCAGCCGCGACCTGGAGGCCACCCAGGACTTCTACGGAGCCGTGCTGGGCTGGCGGTGGCGCAAGAACCGGCTCGGCGACCACTTCCGTATCGCGCTCGTCGGCGACGTGCCGGTCGCGGGCATCGCCGCCGTCGCCTCGATGTGGCAGATGGCGGTGGCCTGGACGC
The DNA here is from genome assembly GCF_055580085.1 of Streptomyces sp. NPDC032126. Classification (NCBI taxonomy): domain Bacteria; kingdom Bacillati; phylum Actinomycetota; class Actinomycetes; order Kitasatosporales; family Streptomycetaceae; genus Streptomyces; species Streptomyces sp. NPDC032126. Next base: position 1,329,931 of record NZ_JBVIMA010000001.1, on the reverse strand, counting down.
CGTACTTCGCGGTGCCCAGCGCGGACGAGGCGGCGGCGCGGGTGCGCGAGCGCGGCGGCACGGCGGCCGTGGGGCCGATCTCCCTGCCGCCCGGCCGGGCCGCCCTGCTGGCCGACCGGGACGGCGCGACCTTCGGGGTGTGGGAGGGCGAGCTGGTCGGCAGCTGGGAGGTCTGGCGGCGCGCGGCGCCCGCGTTCATCCGGCTGCACACCCGTGACGCGTTCGCCGCCGCGATCTTCTACGGCGAGATCCTCGACTGGGCGACGGACGTGCCCGGTTGCTGCGAGGTGCACTACGAGGGCGACGAGGTGGTGCTGCGCAGCGGCGGCGACGTGGTGGCGCGGATCGTCTCGGGCGCGCTGGAGGCGGCGCCCGATCCGACGATCCGGCCGCACTGGCAGGTCCACTTCGCCGTGCGGGACGTGGAGGCGTGTGCGCGGGCGGCGGAGAAGCACGGGGGGAGCGTGCTGAGTCTGGACGCCGATGAGGCGATTCTGCGGGATCCGGACGGGGCGCAGTTCACGGTGACGTCTCGGCCGTTGCGCTGACGCGGGCGCCGTCTCCGTTCGGGTGCGGCGCCGTCGTGGCTGGTCGCGCAGTTCCCCGCGCCCCTTTCGGGCTGCGCCCGTCCGTCACCCCCCGGCGCGTGGCGGGCGGGACAGGACCATCAGGCTTCGGGGGATCAGGCGTACTCGGGCGCCCGCCTTGTACTCCGTCTCGTCGGGGCCGCCGTCCGGTTCCGCCGTGTCGACGCAGACCGTCCAGCGCTCGCCGTAGGCCGTCGGCGGCAGCCGGAAGTCCGCCGGCTCCCAGTGGCCGTTGAAGAGCAGCAGGAACGAGTCGTCCACGACGCGCTGTCCCCGGCGGTCGGCTTCGGCGATGGCGTCGCCGTTGAGGAAGGCGGCGAGGCAGTGCGCGTCGGGCTCCAGCCAGTCGGCCTCGGTCATCTCCCGCCCGTCCGGCAGCAGCCACACCAGGTCGGGCAGCGGCTGGTCGGCGTGCGTGACGGTCTCGCCGAGGAAGAAGCGGCGCCGGCGCAGGCCGGGATGGGCCGCGCGCAGGGCGAGCAGGCGGCGGGTGAAGTCCACGAGGCCGCGCTGCTCGTCGGTCAGGCGCCAGTCGACCCAGGAGATGTCGCTGTCCTGGCAGTAGGCGTTGTTGTTGCCCCGCTGGGTGCGCCCGAGCTCGTCGCCGTGCAGCAGCATGGGGATGCCCTGTGACAGCAGCAGCGTGGCCAGGAGGTTGCGCTGCTGGCGGGCGCGCAGGGCGCGGACGGCCCGGTCGCGGGTCTCGCCCTCGATCCCGCAGTTCCAGGACCGGTTGACGCTCTCGCCGTCCCGGTTGCCCTCCCCGTTGGCCTCGTTGTGCTTGTCGTTGTACGAGACCAGGTCACGCAGGGTGAAGCCGTCGTGCGCGGTGACGAAGTTGACGCTGGCGCGCGGCCGGCGCCTGCTGCGGGCGTAGAGGTCGGCGGAGCCGGTCAGCCGGGAGGCGAACTCGCCCAGCGAGCCGGGCTGGGCCCGCCAGAAGTCGCGCACGGCGTCCCGGTAGCGGCCGTTCCACTCCGACCACAGGGGCGGGAAGTTGCCCACCTGGTAGCCGCCCTCGCCGACGTCCCAAGGTTCGGCGATCAGCTTGACGCGGCTGATCACCGGGTCCTGCTGGATGAGGTCGAAGAACGCCGACAGCCGGTCCACCTCGTGGAACTGCCGGGCCAGGGTGGCCGCGAGGTCGAAGCGGAAGCCGTCGACGTGCATCTCGGTCACCCAGTACCGCAGCGAGTCCATGATCAGCTGGAGGACGTAGGGGTGGCGCATGAGCAGGCTGTTGCCGGTGCCGGTGGTGTCGTAGTAGTGCGCCCAGTCGCCGTCCACCAGGCGGTAGTACGAGGCGTTGTCGATGCCCCGGAAGGAGAGCGTGGGCCCGTTCTCGTTGCCCTCGGCGGTGTGGTTGTAGACGACGTCGAGGATGACCTCCAGGCCGGCCGCGTGCAGCGCCTTCACCATCGCCTTGAACTCGGTGACCTGCTGGCCCCGGGTGCCGTGGGCGGCGTAGGCGTTGTGCGGGGCGAAGAAGCCGATGGTGTTGTAGCCCCAGTAGTTCGACAGACCGCGGTCCGTCAGGACGCCGTCCTGCACAAACTGGTGGACCGGCATCAGCTCCACCGCGGTGACGCCGAGTCCCACGAGGTGTTCGATCACCGCCGGGTGCGCGAGGCCGGCGTAGGTGCCGCGCAGCTCGGGCGGGACGTCGGGGTGGGTGCGGGTCAGGCCGCGGACATGGGCCTCGTAGATGACCGTGTCGGCGTACGACTGCCGGGGCGGGCGGTCGTCGCCCCAGTCGAAGGCGGGATCGGTGACCACGCCGAGCAGGGTGTGCCCCGCGCTGTCGGCCGGGTCGGGGCGGTCGCCGGCCCGTTCGAAGAGGGAGGGGTGGTTGTCGATCTGCCCGTCGACCGCCCGGGCGTACGGGTCCAGGAGCAGCTTCGCCGGATTGCACCGGTGTCCCCCGGCCGGGGCCCAGGGGCCGTGCACCCGGTAGCCGTAGCGCTGCCCGGGGCCGACACCGGGGACGTAGCCGTGCCAGACGAATCCGTCGACCTCGGTGAGCGGAACCTCGCGGCCTCGCCCCGCCTCGTCCACGAGGACCAGGTCGACCCGCTCGGCGACCTCGCTGAACAGCGCGAAGTTGGTGCCCTCGCCGTCGAAGTCCGCGCCCAACGGGTAGGGGTGCCCGCTCCACACGGGCACCCCTGCCTTGCGGCGCTTGCTCGCCGTCACCGGGCGGCCCCCGCCGGAGCGGCCAGCACGGCGACCGGTACCTCGCGCGGCACCTGGCGCACCGCGCGCAGGCTCGGCGCGGGCGCGACGGGCACCAGCGGGGCGCGCTCGTCGGCGCGGACGCGCTGCGAGAACCAGATGACCTTGCCGCCGCCGTCGGTGGCGCAGCAGCCCCAGCCGTCGCTCATCGCGGCGATGCGCTCCAGGCAGAAGCGCAGGTCCTGGTCCGGGCGCAGATCCCGGTCGTGGCCCCCGACGGCCGTGATGACGTGCTGGCCGTTCCACCACATCTCGATCGAGGTGTTCTTGTCCGTCGCGTGCTCGTCGATCGCCTTCAGCAGCATCTGGGCGCCGTGGCACACGGGCTCGACCAGGGTTTCGAGGTCCCAGAACCTGAGGTGAGCGGCCAGGATGCGCCTGACCTGGCCGACCCGTTCGGGGCTGACTTCCACGTCGAGGTGGTAGTAGCAGGGCACTGCGGTCTTCATCTCGTTGGCTCCTCACCGGCGAGGCTCCCGCTCCTCGGAGGGCCCCGTCGGGCGGGGTTCCGGTACGGAGGGTGAGCATCGATCGCGTCTGAGTCACCTCCACGGTGCGACTGTTAGTCCATTCGTGCAACACGAGCGAGTGGCGTGACGGATGAGGCGGGTCGCCCCCCGCATGATGTTGAAGATCCAACAGGACGCTGGGTCGCACTCCATGCACCATGAGTAGCCATGGAAGCTCGCGAGCCCTGGAAGGCGGTGGGCGTGATGCTGCTGCCTGCCAAAGCCGAAGTCCTCCGGCAGTTGCGGCGGTATCGGACTTGGGAGCAGATGATGCTCGCCTCACCCGCCGACCGGGCGGTGCGAGCGGCTTTCGAGGACGCGGGCTACACCTTGTGCGTGCTGATGGGGAAGCGGTGCGCGCGCGAGGCCGCCGACGCCGCCGAGCGCTACGTCGGTGCGCACCGGCCGCCCACCCGGCGGAGCACCCCGGCCGGCCGCTCGCGGCCCGGCCCCCCGCCGATACGGCGTTCCCCGGATTCCCGGACGGGCAGGTAGCCCCGTCCGGCGCAGGACTCCGTCCCGATCCCGGGCCGGAGGCGAGCACGGCGGAGGTGACCCATGAGTTCGACCCCGGCCATCGGCCGCATCCCGGTCCGAGACGTCCGGCCCGCGGTGGACTGCGGCAGACGCCCGGCCAAGGCGGTCGTCGGAGAAACGTTCCAGGTCACCGCGACCGTGTTCCGCGAGGGCCATGACGCCGTCGCCGCCAATGTCGTCCTCACGGCCCCCGACGGCCGCCACGGCCCCTGGACGCCGATGCGCGAACTCGCCCCGGGCTCCGACCATTGGGGCGCCGACGTCACCCCGGACACGGAGGGCCGCTGGACCTACCGGGTGGAGGCGTGGAGCGATCCGCTGGCCACCTGGCGCCACCACGCCCGCATCAAGATCCCGGCCGGCATCGACACGGGCCTGGTCCTGGAGGAGGGCGCCGACCTGTACGAGCGGGCCGCCGCCGGGGTGCCCAAGGGTCCGGAGCGCACCGCGCTGCTGAAGGCCGCGGAGACCCTCCGCGACGATGCTCTGCCCGTCGCGGTGCGCCTGGCGGGTGCGCTGGTCCCGGAGGTCGACGAGGTACTGGCCCGCCACCCCTTGCGGGAGCTGATCACCGCGTCGGAGCCGCTGCCGCTGCTGGTGGAGCGGGAACGGGCGTTGTACGGCGCGTGGTACGAGTTCTTCCCGCGGTCGGAGGGCACGCCGAAGCGCCCGCACGGCACGTTCCGCACGGCGGCGCGACGGCTGCCGGCGATCGCGGAGATGGGCTTCGACGTGGTCTATCTGCCGCCCATCCATCCCATCGGCACGACGTTCCGCAAGGGCCGCAACAACTCGCTGAACGCGACTCCGGCCGATGTCGGCGTGCCGTGGGCGATCGGCTCGCCCGAGGGCGGGCATGACGCCGTGCACCCCGAGCTGGGCACGCTGGACGACTTCGTGTGGTTCGTGAAACAGGCGGTCGCGCTGGGCCTGGAGATCGCGCTGGACTTCGCGTTGCAGTGCTCGCCGGACCATCCCTGGGTGCACAAGCATCCGGAGTGGTTCCATCACCGGCCGGACGGCACGATCGCCTACGCGGAGAACCCGCCGAAGAAGTACCAGGACATCTACCCCATCGCGTTCGACGCCGACATGGACGGGCTGGTCGCGGAGACGGTGCGGGTGCTGCGGCACTGGATGGCGTGCGGGGTGCGGATCTTCCGCGTCGACAACCCGCACACCAAGCCGGTCGTCTTCTGGGAGCGGGTCATCGCCGAGATCAACGGCACGGACCCGGACGTGATCTTCCTGGCCGAGGCGTTCACCCGTCCCGCGATGATGCGCACCCTGGCCGAGATCGGCTTCCAGCAGTCGTACACCTACTTCACCTGGCGCAACACGAAGCAGGAACTCACCGACTACCTCACCGAGCTGTCCGGTGAGTCGGCCGCCGCGATGCGGCCGAATCTCTTCGCCAACACGCCCGACATCCTGCACGCCTACCTCCAGCACGGTGGCCGGCCGGCGTTCGAGGCGCGGGCCGTGCTGGCCGCCACGCTGTCCCCGACGTGGGGCGTCTACAGCGGCTACGAACTGTGCGAGAACACCCCGCTGAGGGAGGGCGGCGAGGAATACCTCGACTCGGAGAAGTACCAGCTCAGGCCCCGCGACTGGGACACCGCCGACACCATCGCCCCCCTCATCACCCGGCTCAACGAGATCCGCCGGGCCCACCCGGCGCTCCGGCGCCTGAGAAACCTGCGCTTCCACTCCACCGACAACGACGCGCTCCTGGCGTACAGCAAACGGGACGGCGAGGACACGGTTCTGGTGGTCGCGAACCTCGACCCCCACCACACCCAGGAGGCCACGGTCTCGTTGGACATGCCGCAACTCGGCCTGGATCACGACGCTTCCCTGTCCGTGCGCGACGAACTGACGGGTGAGACCTACACCTGGGGCAGGTCCAACTATGTGCGCCTGGAGCCCGGCCGGGCCCCGGCCCATGTGTTCCACGTCGTGCCGCCCGCATCGCCGATCGGAGGGTCCAGCCCGTCATGACCGTCAACTCTCCCGTTCCGGACACCTTCGAGGACACCCCCGCCAAGGACCGCGACCCCGACTGGTTCAAACGCGCCGTCTTCTACGAGGTGCTCGTCCGTTCCTTCCAGGACAGCAACGGTGACGGCGTCGGCGACCTGAAGGGCCTGACGGCGAGGCTCGACTATCTCCAGTGGCTCGGCGTGGACTGCCTGTGGCTGCCGCCGTTCTTCAAGTCGCCGCTGCGGGACGGCGGTTACGACGTCTCCGACTACACCTCGGTGCTGCCCGAGTTCGGCGACCTCGCCGACTTCGTGGAGTTCGTCGACGCCGCCCATCAGCGCGGCATGCGCGTCATCATCGACTTCGTCATGAACCACACCAGCGACCAGCACCCGTGGTTCCAGGAGTCCCGCAAGAATCCGGACGGCCCGTACGGCGACTACTACATGTGGGCCGACGACGACAAGCAGTACGCCGACGCGCGGATCATCTTCGTGGACACCGAGGTCTCCAACTGGACCTTCGACCCGGTGCGGGGGCAGTACTTCTTCCACCGCTTCTTCTCCCACCAGCCGGACCTCAACTACGAGAACCCGGCCGTGCAGGAGGAGATCCTCGCCGCCCTGCGGTTCTGGCTGGACCTGGGCATCGACGGCTTCCGCCTCGACGCCGTGCCCTATCTCTTCGCGGCCGAGGACACCAACTGCGAAAACCTTCCGGCGACACACGAGTTCCTGCGCCGGGTGCGCCGCGAGATCGACGCGATGTACCCGGACACGGTGATCCTCGCCGAGGCCAACCAGTGGCCCGAGGACGTGGTCGACTACTTCGGCGACTACGCCTCCGGCGGCGACGAGTGCCACATGGCGTTCCACTTCCCTGTCATGCCCCGCATCTTCATGGCGGTGCGCCGGGAATCGCGCTACCCCGTCTCGGAGATCCTCGCCAAGACCCCCGCGATCCCGTCCGGCTGCCAGTGGGGCATCTTCCTGCGCAACCACGACGAGCTGACCCTGGAGATGGTCACCGACGAGGAACGCGACTACATGTACGCGGAGTACGCCAAGGACCCGCGTATGCGCGCCAACATCGGGATCAGGCGGCGCCTCGCCCCGCTGCTGGACAACGACACCAACCAGATCGAGCTGTTCACCGCCCTGCTGCTGTCCCTGCCCGGCTCGCCGATCCTCTACTACGGCGACGAGATCGGCATGGGCGACAACATCTGGCTCGGTGACCGCGACGCCGTACGCACGCCGATGCAGTGGACCCCCGACCGCAACGCCGGCTTCTCCACGTGCGACCCCGGCCGACTGTATCTGCCGACCATCATGGACCCCGTCTACGGCTACCAGGTCACCAACGTCGAGGCCTCGATGGCGTCGCCCTCGTCGCTGCTGCACTGGACCCGCCGCATGATCGAGATCCGCAAGCAGAACCCCGCCTTCGGTCTCGGCAGCTTCACCGAGCTTCCCGCGTCGAACCCGGCCGTCCTCGCTTTTCTGCGCGAGTACGAGGACGACCTGGTGCTGTGTGTGCACAACTTCTCCCGGTTCGCCCAGCCCACGGAGTTGGACCTGCGCCGCTTCGACGGCCGCCACCCGGTCGAGCTGTTCGGCGGGGTCCGCTTCCCCGCCATCGGCGAACTGCCGTACCTGCTCACCCTCGCGGGCCACGGCTTCTACTGGTTCCGGCTCGCCCGGGTCGCATCCCGCACCGGCCGGCGCGCATGAGCGTGCGATGGGGAAAGGACGCGTCATCATGCCCAAGAGCGCTGTGATCCCCCGGAGAACGGCCGATCCCCGCGCCGTCGGGGCGCTCGGCACGCTGCTGAGCGAATGGCTGCCGCGCCAGCGCTGGTTCGCCGGCAAGGACGGGCCCGTCACGGATCTGCGGCTGCTGTCCATGACGGAGCTGTACCGGGGCTGTCTGCACGTCCTGCTCCAGGCGGGCCACGCGGGTGTCCCGGCGCCCGTCGGCGCGGCCCCCTCGGGCGACTGCTACCAGCTGCTGCTGGGCATCCAGGAGCATGTGTCGCCGCGCCTGGGCCGCGCGCTGATCGGGCGCGTCGAGGAGGGCCCGCTGGCCGGGCGGATGGTGTACGACGCGCTCCAGGATCCACGCTCCGCCCAGCTGCTCCTGGAGCGGATGCGGCATCCTGGCTCCCTCGGGCCGCTGGTCTTCGAGTCGGACCCGGACGCGCCGCCAGTGCCCGCCGGTCTCGCCCCGCGGCTGCTGGAGGCCGAGCAGTCCAACACGTCGCTGGTGTACGGGGACGCGTTCATCCTCAAGGTGTTCCGGCGCATCCAGCCGGGCGTCAACCCCGACCTGGAGGTGCCGGTCGCGCTCTCCGGCCAGGGGTGCGCCCGGGTGCCCGCGCCCGTCGCCTGGTTCCGGACCACGCATCCGCAGGAGGCGACGCTGGGCGTGCTCCAGCCGTTCCTGCCCAACGCCTCGGACGGCTGGACGCTCGCCCTGGACGCCCTCGGGCGCGGGGAGGACTTCACGACCGAGGCGCATGCCCTCGGGCGGGCCACGGCCGAGGTGCATCTGGCCCTGGCCGCGGCCTTCCCGGCCGGCCCGCACGGTGGCAACGGGCCCCTGGCGGCCGCGATGGCGGACCGGCTGGAGGCCGCGGCGCGCCATGTGCCCGCGCTGCGCCCGTTCGTGCCGGGGCTGCGGACCGCCTTCGGCGCGCTGGACTCCTGCGACCCGGGGCCGCCCGCCCAGCGCATCCACGGCGACCTGCATCTGGGGCAGGTGCTGCGCGCGGGGCGCGAGTGGTTCGTCATCGACTTCGAGGGCGAGCCGTCCCGTCCGCTGACCGAGCGGTGCAGCCCGCACTCCCCCGTGCGGGACATCGCCGGCATGCTGCGCTCCTTCGACTACGCCGCCCGCCAGCGCCGTCCCTGGCGTCCGGAGTGGGCGCGCCGCTGCCGGGAGGCGTACTGCGCGGGTTACGCCGCACGGGCGGGCTGGGATCCGCGCAAGAAACACGCCCTGCTGCGCGCGCACGAGACCGACCGCGCGGTGTACGAAGTGCTGTACGAGGCCCGGCACCGGCCCGACTGGCTGGCGGTGCCGATGGCCGCGATCGAACGACTCGCCGTCCGAGGAGGCTGACCCCGTGGCCCTGCGTGACACGTCGCTGCCCGAGAGGGCCCGTCCGGTGCCGTCCCGGACCGCGCCACCCCTGGATCCCGCCGACCGCGCGCGACTGCTCGCGGGCGAGCACCACGACCCGCACGCGCTGCTGGGCGCCCATCCGGTGCCGGGCGGCATCGCCGTGCGGGCACTGCGCCCGTTCGCCCGGTCGGTGGCGATCGTGGTCGACGGCCGGCGCGTCCCGCTGGTGTCGGAGGGCGACGGCCTGTTCTCCGTCGTCCTGCCCCGCAAGCGGAAGATCCCCGCGTACACGCTGCTGGTGGCCTACGACGGCGACGAGAGCGAGACGCACGACCCGTACCGTTTCCTGCCGGCCCTGGGCGAGCTGGATCTGCACCTGATCCGGGAGGGCCGGCACGAGCGGCTGTGGACGGCGCTGGGCGCCGAGCCGATGACCCACCAGGGGGTGACGGGCACCCGCTTCACCGTGTGGGCGCCGAACGCGCGGGGCGTGCGGGTCGCCGGGGACTTCTGCTGCTGGGACGGGACCGCCTTCCCGATGCGCTCGCTCGGCGCGTCCGGCGTGTGGGAGCTGTTCCTGCCCGGCATCGGCGAGGGGACCCGCTACAAGTTCGAGATCACCTCCCGTCACGGCCAACGGTTCCTCAAGGCGGACCCGATGGCGCGCCGGGCGGAGGTGCCGCCGGACACGGCCTCGATCGTGACCGCCTCGGCCTACGAGTGGGGCGACGCGGAGTGGCTGGCGCACCGGGGCGACGTCCCGGTGCACGAGGCCCCGTTCTCGGTGTACGAGGTCCATCTGCCGTCGTGGCGGCCCGGCGCGACGTACCGGCAGCTCGCCGAGGAGCTGCCCGCGTACGTGCGGGACATGGGCTTCACGCACGTGGAGTTCATGCCGGTCGCCCATCACCCCTTCAGCGGCTCCTGGGGCTACCAGGTCACCGGTTTCTACGCGCCGACGGCCCGGCTCGGCTCGCCGGACGACCTGAAGTATCTGATCGACGCCCTGCACCGGGCCGGGATCGGCGTGATCATGGACTGGGTGCCGGCGCACTTCCCCAAGGACGACTGGGCGCTGGGCCGCTTCGACGGCGATCCGCTGTACGAGCCCGGGGACGCCCGGCGGGCCGAGCATCCGGACTGGGGCACGTTCGAGTTCGACTTCGGGCGCGTGGAGGTGCGCAACTTCCTCGTCGCCAACGCGGTGTACTGGTGCGAGGAGTTCCACATCGACGGCCTGCGGGTGGACGCGGTCGCCTCGATGCTCTACCTGGACTACTCGCGCGACTCCGGCCAGTGGACGCCGAACGTCTTCGGCGGCAACGAGGACCTGGACGCGAAGGCGTTCCTCCAGGAGATGAACGCGACGGTGTACCGCCGCTGCCCGGGCGTGGTGACCATCGCCGAGGAGTCCACCGCCTGGGACGGGGTGACCCGCCCCACCGATGCCGGAGGGCTGGGCTTCGGCCTGAAGTGGAACATGGGCTGGATGCACGACTCGCTCCAGTACATGAGCCATGAGCCGGTGCACCGCAAGTACCACCACCACGAGATGACCTTCTCGATGGTGTACGCGTACAGCGAGAACTACATCCTGCCGATCAGCCACGACGAGGTGGTCCACGGCAAGCGGTCACTGGTGTCGAAGATGCCCGGCGACTGGTGGCAGCAGCGCGCCAACCACCGCGCCTACCTCGGCTTCATGTGGTCCCACCCGGGCAAGCAACTCCTCTTCATGGGACAGGAGTTCGCCCAGGGCGCCGAGTGGTCCGAGCCCGACGGCCCCGACTGGTGGCTGCTCGACCCCGCCTACTCCGCCGAGCCCGACCACCGCGGCGTACGCGACCTGGTCCGCGACCTCAACGCGCTCTATCGCGCCACTCCGGCGCTGTGGGAGCGCGACACCGACCCGGCCGGCTTCCGGTGGGTCCTGTGCGACGCCGCCGACGACAACGTCTACGCCTTCCTGCGCCACGCCGCCGACGGCACCCCGCTGCTGTCGGTGAGCAACCTCTCCCCCGTGGTCCGCCACGACTACGCCCTCGGCGTCGGCGACGACATCGTGGCCTGGGACGAGGTGCTCAACACCGACGCGGCCCGGTACGGCGGCGGCGACATCACCAACCCCGATCCGGTGAAGCCCGAGAACGGACTGATCAGGATCACGCTGCCGCCGCTGGCCACGGTCTGGCTGACGCCGTCGGTGTGAACCGGCCCCGGACGGGGCAGTCGGGTGCGTACCACCCGTACAGAAAGGGATCCCCGTGCGCACCGTCGGAGTGGAGGAAGAGCTTCTCCTGGTCCACCCGGAGACCGGCGAGCCCCGCGCGCTGGCAGCCGCCGTGCTGGCTCGTGCCGCGCGGGACGACAACGGCGAGCGGGGCGTGTTCGAGAAGGAACTCCACAACCAGATGCTGGAGTTCGCCACCCACCCGCAGTCCAAGATGGACGAACTGGCGGCGGAGATCGTGCGCTGCCGGGCGGAGGCGGCCCGGCACGCGGCGGAGACCGGCTGCGCCGTGGCCGCGCTGGCCACGTCGCCGCTGCCGGTCTGCCCCTCGGTGGGCCGACACTGGCGCTATCAGTGGCTGGCCCGCCAGTACGGCATCGCGACCGGCGAGGAGCAGCTGGTGTGCGGCTGCCATGTCCATGTGTGCGTCGACTCCGACGACGAGGGCGTGGCGATCGTGGACCGGATGCGTCCGTGGCTGCCGGTGCTGGTGGCACTGAGCGCCAATTCGCCCTTCTGGCAGGGCCGGGACACCGGGTACAGCAGCTATCGCGCCCGGGTGTGGGAGCGGTGGCCGTCGGCGGGCCCGACGGAGGTGTTCGGGTCGGCGGAGCGCTATCACCGGCGCGTGGCGGAGATGGTCGCCACGGGGACGATCCTCGACGAGGCGATGGTCTACTTCGACGCCCGGCTGTCCCCGCGCTATCCGACGGTGGAGGTGCGGGTGGCGGACGTGTGCCTGCACGCCGACACCGCGGTGCTGATCGCCGCGCTGGTCCGGGGGCTGGCGGAGACCGCCGCGCGGGACTGGGAGGCGGGCGTCCCCCCGCTGGACCACAGCGTGAGCCTGCTGCGGCTGGCCGACTGGCAGGCCGCCCGCGCGGGGCTCACCGGGGAGCTGCTGCATCCGGTGACGATGCGTCCGGCGCCCGCCGAGACCGTCGTAGGGGACCTGCTGGACCATGTCGAGCGGGCCGTCGCCGACTGCGGCGATCTGGACCGGGTCCGCACGTCCTGCGCCGAGTTGCTCGCCCGGGGCAACGGGGCCCGGGTGCAGCGCGAGGTGTTGCAGCGCACGGGCAGCCTGCGCGAGGTCGTCAACGCGTGCGTGCGGCACACCCAGGGCTGACCGGACGTTTCGAGGCATTCGACGGCGCGAGCCGCCCGCCGAGATCATCAAGGCGGATTACTAATCCGTTCCCGGACACAATCGGTCCGACCTCGGCTAGATTCGACCACCGCCGATAACGGTTCTCGTCGGCGGAGTCACAGCCCGTACACGTCAGGAGCAGCGCATGCGCGACGTCGCGATCGCTCCCCCGTCCGCCCCGCCCCTGACCGCCGGCCTCGCCGACAGCGTCTTCGACACCGCCCTTCACCGGCCGACCCTGCCGGTCCTCGCCCGGCGCCGCGCGGACACCTGGGAGGAGGTGACCGCCGTCGAGCTGCGCGACCAGGTCGTCGACCTCGCCAAGGGGCTCGTCGCCTCCGGGATCTCCCCGGGCCACCGCGTCGCGATCATGGCGCGCACCCGCTACGAGTGGACCGTGCTCAGCTACGCGCTGTGGGCGGTGGGCGCGGAGATCGTCCCGATCTACCCGACGTCCTCGCGCGACCAGGTCGCGTGGATCCTGCGGGACGCCGGCTGTGTCGGAGTGGTCGTCGAGGACGAGCAGAGCGTGATGACGGTCGGCTCGGTGTGCGCCACGCTGCCCGCGCTGCGGCACGTGTGGCAGCTGGACGCGGGGGCCCTGGAGGAGCTGGCGCGGCTGGGCGAGCCGATCCCGGTCACCACGGTGGACTCGCTGCGCCGGATCGTGCTGCCGGACTCCACGGCGGTGATCGCCTACACCTCGGGCACCACGGGCCGCCCCCTGGGCTGCGCGCTGAGCCACCGGGGTCTGGCCAGCCCCTGTGACACGCTGCTGGCCGGCTGGGGCCACACCGCGGCGCTCCCGGGCGAGCAGCCGGCGGTCCTCGCCTTCCTGCCCTTCTCGCATGTGTACGGCCTGATGGTGCAGGGGCTGTGCGTCCGCGGCGGCGTCCTGATGGGCCACGAGCCCGATCTGAGCCAGGAGGCGCTGTCGTCGGCCCTGCTGACGTTCCGTCCGACGTATCTGCACGCCGTGCCGTCGGTCTTCGAGAAGATCTACAAGACCTTCCTGCGCGTGGCCCAGCAGTCGGGCCGCGGCGCCGTGTTCGACCGGGCCGCCGAGACCGCCCGCGCCTTCGCGGCGGCGAGCGAGCGCCAGCGGATGGGGCGCGGCCCGGGGCCGGGCCTCGATCTGCGGCTCCAGCACGCGCTGTTCGAGCGGACGGTGTACCGCAAGCTGCGGGCGGCGCTGGGCGGCCGGGTGCGCCGCGCCACGTCGGGCGGCTCCCCGCTCAACCGCGACCTGTCGCTGTTCTACGAGGGCATCGGCATCTACGTCCACGACGGCTACGGCCTGACGGAGACCAGCGGCGGCATCACCATGCAGCCGCTGGGCCGCGAGCGGTCGGGGACCGTGGGACAGGCCCTGCCGGGCACGGACATCCGGGTCGCCGACGACGGGGAGATCCTGGTGCGCGGCCCGTCGGTCTTCCAGGGCTACGTGGGCGACGAGGCCGCCACCCGGGCCGCGCTGCACGGCGGCTGGCTGGCCACCGGCGACCTGGGGTCGCTGGACTCCGACGGGTATCTCACGATCACCGGCCGCAAGAAGGACGTCATCATCACCAGCAGCGGCAAGAGCGTCTCCCCGGCGCTGCTGGAGCAGCGGCTGCGCATCCACCCGCTGGTGCACCAAGCGGTGGTGGTGGGCGACAACCGGCCCTGCGTGGGCGCGCTGATCACCCTGGACCCGGACTTCCTCGCGCACTGGCGCGGCGGTCTGGGCCTGCACGGCGACGCCTCCAACCGGGAGGCGCGGGAGGAGAACGCGCTGCGGGAGGAGATCGGCCGGGCCGTGGCCGCGGCCAACAGCGCGGTGTCCCGGTCGGAGTCCATCCGGGTCTTCCGGGTGCTGCCGCAACCGTTCGACCAGGCCAGCGGGCTGCTGACGCCGTCGATGAAGCTGCGCCGCGACTCGATCGTGGAGCGCTACGCGGCCGAGATCGAGGCCATGTACACCGCCCGTCGCCCGCTGCCCCGGCAAGGTGCCGTGGAGGAGGTCCTCGGCTGGGACGACACGGACGACGTTTTCCGTTGAGCCGGCCGACCGTGCGTAGTCCTCTTCATCGGGGGGAACCCGGACGCACGGCGGCGCGAAAGATCCGTACGAGAAAGGGACACGGCCCGCGCCCGTGCGGGCCGCACGATGTCATGGCCGGCAAGTCGCGCAGGAGAGAGTCATTGGCTGCCTCGGGCCCCCCGAGCCGTAGAGTCCGTTTCGCGGGTGATCCGCACGACGTGACGGGAGCGCGGCTCGCCGCGGAGGAGTTCCTGCGGGAACTCTCGCGCCGGGTGCCCCCGACGAGCGCCGAGTGCTGGCACGACATCCTGCTGATCGTCGCGGAGCTGGCCTCCAACGCCGTGCAGTACGCGCCGGGCCCGTTCGAGCTGCGCCTGCGCCGTACCTTCGACGGGGTGCACGTCACCGTGCACGACACCAGCCCCGAGGAGCCGGCGCCCCGGCCGTTCCGGCCCGACAGCGGCGGCGGGGGCATCGGCTGGTACCTGGTGCACACGCTGTGCCGTCAGGTCAGCGTGGTGAGGACGGAGCAGGGCAAGGACGTCCACGCGTTCCTGCCCTGGTGAGCCGTGCGGGGGTCAGCCGGCGGCCGTGCGCGGGGCGAGTCGCAGGTAGTGGTCGCCGACGGTCGTCAGATAGGCGGGGTCCAGGGTCTCGCTGTCGGTGCGGAACCGGGGCGCCGTCTTCACCGCGTTCCGGGTGCACGTCAGCCGGACTCTGCGGGCCGCCGCGTCGACGGACGCGACCACGCCGGCCGGGACGACGGCGCTGCGCCCGAACACCCATATACCGGTGTCCACGACGAGGTGGCGCATGCCGTGCGGACCGGCCTCGCGGTCGACATGGCCGACGGTGCCGTCGGCGGCCACCACCGCGTAGCCCGTGAGATCGTGTCCGTCGGTGAGGCCGACGCCCCGCGCGTACGACCAGATGCCGTCGGTGGTCACCATGGCTCCCCCTCCCGGCGAGCGGGTCACGGGGTGGCGCCCCCGCGGGCGGGCGGCCGGGGCCCGCCGTGCTCGCTCCACAGCACCCTTACCCGGCCGGGACCGCCGCGACGCGGGACACGGACGTGGGCTGCGTCGCATCAAAACGGCCCATCTGGGTAGCCGCCGGGCACGGCGAGCCATCGGAGGTGCCCGTGTCCACCGCCAGCAGCCCCTTGTCCGTCGAGGTCGCGCTGCCCCGCCGGGACGTCGTCCTGGTCACGGTGGCAGGGCATCTGGACCTCGGCACCGTCACGGAGTTCGAGGCCCGCCTGGCCGACGAGCTCCGGCACGGCCGCCGCCACTTCCTGCTGGATCTGTCCGCGGTCCCGTTCATGGACTCATCCGGGATGAACATCATCCTGCGGACGTACCAGGTGGCCCGCGACCGCCCCGGCAGCGTGCATGTCATCGACCCGACCCCCGCCGTCCGCCGCATCCTGGACCTGACCGGCGTCAGCCTCACCGTGCCGGTCTCCGACACCGTCGAGGAGGCGCTGGCCCTGATCGATGGCGGAGCCGATCGTTCCGAAAGCTAGGCGTATCCACGCGCGGTGGGGGAAAGTTCGTCTGCATGCCTCGTCCGGCTGGCGCGCGCGGCCCGGGCGCGGTGGGATCGTCGGTGTGCGACACCGCGCGCGGGCGGGGCAGGTGCCGGAGGTCGAGGCGGACCGTCCGCAGCCGCAGAGAGGGAGATCAACGTGACACGACCCAGGATCCTGGTGGTGGGTGCGGGCTTCGCGGGAGTGGAGTGCGTCCGGCGTCTGGAACGCGTGCTGTCCCCCGACGAGGCCGATGTCACGCTTGTGACACCGTTCGCCTACCAGCTCTATCTGCCGCTGCTGCCGCAGGTCGCCTCGGGGGTGCTGACGCCCCAGTCGATCGCCCTGTCGCTGCGCCGCAGCCGCCGGTACCGCACCCGGATCATCCCGGGCGGCGCGATCGGGGTGGACCTCGCGGCGAAGGTGTGCGTCATCCGCACGATCACCGACCGCATCGTCAACGAGCCCTACGACTACATCGTGCTGGCGCCCGGCAGCGTGACCCGGACCTTCGACATCCCCGGCCTGACCGACAACGCGTTCGGCCTGAAGACGCTCGCCGAGGCGGCGTACATCCGTGACCATGTGATCTCCCAGCTCGATCTGGCGGACGCCAGCCAGGATCCGGCCGAGCGGGCCGCCCGGCTGCAGTTCGTGGTCGTCGGCGGCGGCTACGCGGGCACCGAGACGGCGGCCTGCCTGCAGAAGCTGACGCACGGCGCGGTCAAGCGCTATCCCCGGATCGACCCGCACCTGATCAAGTGGCACCTCATCGACATCGCCCCGAAGCTGATGCCGGAGCTCGGTGACAAGCTCGGGCGCAGCGCCCAGGAGATCCTGCGCCGGCGCGGCATCGAGATCTCGCTGGGTGTGTCGATCGCCAAGGCGGGCCCGGAGGAGGTCACCTTCACCGACGGCCGGGTGATCCCGACCCGCACGCTGATCTGGACGGCCGGCGTGGTGGCGAGCCCGCTGATCGCCACCCTCGGTGCGGAAACGATTCGCGGGCGGCTCGCGGTCACCGCCGAGATGACTCTGCCCGGCCACGACGGGGTGTTCGCGCTCGGCGACGCCGCCGCCGTGCCCGACGTGGTCAAGGGCGACGAGAGCGCGATCTGCCCGCCGACCGCCCAGCACGCCTCCCGCCAGGGCAAGGCCGTGGCCGCGAACGTCATCGCCACGCTGCGCAACCAGCCGCTGCGGCCGTACGAGCACAAGGACCTGGGTCTCGTCGTCGACCTCGGCGGCCGGGACGCCGTCTCCAAGCCGCTCGGCCTCGAACTGCACGGTCTGCCCGCCCAGGTCGCGGCGCGCGGCTACCACTGGTGGGCGCTGCGCACCAACGTGGCCAAGGTGCGCGTGGCGACCAACTGGACGCTGAACGCGATCGCGGGCGACGACTTCGTCCGCACGGGCTTCCAGGCCCGCCGGCCCGCCAAGCTGAAGGACTTCGAGTACACGGACACGTACATGACGCCCGAGCAGGTGCGGGCGCACGTCGAGGGAACGGATCCGCGGAACGGCTGACGGGCCCGCGGGGACACTCCGGGAGTACGGGGCGGCGTGCGGGCGTCGGGGCGGCCGGCCGGGATGCCGGCCGAGGCGGGAACGGTGGCGCGGCCGGCCGCGGTGAGACGGGCCGGGCAGTCGGCCGCGGCGCGGCTGCGTGATCGTGTCGCGGCGTCCGACCCGGGCCTGCTGCGGCTGGCGGCGGGACTGCGCACGGTCGGCGCCATCGCCCTCACCCTGGCCGTGCTCGCCCCGCTGGGCGCCGATGTCACCCATCTGGTCGCCGGGGCGATCACGGCGATGGTCGCCACCTTCGCCCCGCGCGAGAAGCAGCGCGGCGCGCAGGCCGTCACCCTCGCTCTGGGCCTGCCGGTCGCGCTCGCCTCCGTGTCGCTGGCCGCGCTGCTGCACGCGCGCGTGGTGCTGGGCGACGTCGTGTTCGTGCTGCTCATCTTCTGCGCGGTCTACGGCCGCCGGTTCGGTGACCGGGGCACCGCGCTCGGGCTGATCGCCTTCCAGCTCTACTTCGCGTCCCTCTTCGTCGCGGCGACCCCGGCGACCCTGCCGGGGTTCGCCGCGACGGTCGCCGTGGCCTTCGCGTGCAGCGCGGTGTCCCGGTTCGCGCTGGTGCCGCAGACGCCCACGGGCATCCTGCGGCGGCTGCGGACGGCCTTCCGCGCCCGGCTCGCCCAGCTCCTCGACGCCCAGCTGGACCTGCTGGACGCGGGACCGGAGGAGCTGGCCAGGGCCCTGGACCGGGTGCGGGAGGGCACGGCGCGGCTGCACGAGACGGCCCTGATGATCCAGAGCCGGCTGGAGGAGGGCACCCCGGACGCCTCGGTGGCGCGGGTGCTCCAGCGCCGGATCGCCGACGCGGAACTCACCGCCGAGCGCCTGGGCCTGCTGCTGCTGACCGCGCGCAGCGCCGAGCGGGCCGACACGCTCACCCTGCACCTGCCGGGCGCGCCCCCGCCCGACAGCGACCCGCTGCCGGCCCGGGACCCGGCCACCGACCTCCTGCGCCGCGACCTCACCGCCCTCCGCACGCTGGTGCGGCCCGAGGCGGTGGCGACGGGCGCCGGACTGGCGGCGGTGCGCAACCGGCTGCTGGGCTACCGGGACGAGGAGCGGCTGCCGGACGCCCCGGACGCCGTGCAGGACGTCTTCCGGGGCATCGGCGAGGCGGCCCGCGCCGTGCTGGGCCTCAGGATCGCCCTCGACGGGCCGCGCGACGACGCCGACGACAGCCCGGAGGCGGCCAGGTCACGGGAGGAGCTGGACGCGGAGGACGCGGCGATCGGCGGCGCCGAACAGGAGGAGGAGCAGACGGCGGCGGCCGGGGAACCGACGGGGCTCGGCCGGCCCACCACGCGGGCGGCCGTACAGGTCGCCGTCGGGTCGTCGCTGGCCATCGTCGGCGGCGAACTGCTGTCGTCGCACCGCTGGTACTGGGCGGTGCTGACCTGCTGGATCGTGTTCCTCAACACCGCCTCCACCGGCGAGATCCTGGTCAAGGGCTCCCGGCGGCTGCTGGGCACGGTCCTCGGGGTCGTCGCGGGCGTCGCGCTCGCCGGGCTGGTCGGGCATCACACGTGGACGGCGTTCGGGGTGGTGCTGCTGTGCGTGTTCGCCATGTTCTACACGGCGCCGCTGTCGTACACGCTGATGTCGTTCTTCGTGACGGCGGCTCTCGGCGTGCTGTACACGCTGCTGCACACCTACAGCCTGTCGGTGCTGGTGCTGCGGGTGGAGGAGACGGCGCTGGGCGCGGCCTGCGGGGTGGTCGCCGCGGCGCTGGTGCTGCCGGTGCACACGGACCGCCGGACGAACGAGCTGCTGACGACCGTCCTCGACCGGTTGACGGACGTGACCGCGGCGGCCCTGGAGCAGCTCAGCGGCGGTCCCCCGGCGGATCTGCTGGACCGGGCGCGCGACCTCGACCAGGCGCTGGCGGACCTCATGGCCGCGACCCAGCCGCTGACCCACCCGGTCACACCGCTGCGCACGCGCCGGGACACCGCCCGTTATGTGGTGGCCCTCCTGGAGACGTGCGCCTACCACGCGCGGTCACTGGCGGCCACGGCCGAGCTGCTGCCCACGCATCCGTCGATCGCGGCGGACCCGCGGCTGCGCGGCGCCGGTGAGCGCATCCTGCACAACATCGGGGCGATCGCCGCGCGGGTGGCGGGCGAGCGCGTCGCGCAGGTGCGCACCGGGCCGAGCATCGCCGCGCTGCTGAAGCCCGGCCGCCCCGGCACGCCCCGCTACGGCCGGGTGACGGACCGGGTGCTGCGACACCTCCAGCGCCTGGACGAGGCCGTACTGGGCCTGGCCCGGCCGCTGGAGGTGCCGGTGAGCACGGTGAGGTGAGGAACGGCGGCGAGGTGCGGGAGGTCGCCGAGCCCCGAAGGTCGGGTCAGAAGTCCGATGGCAGGCCGCTCGCCTCGGCGATGCCGCGGAGTTCCTCGGTGTCGTGGTGGCGCCGGCGGATGTAGTCGGCGATGGCCGCGAGCCGCTCCGGGTCGTCGGCGGTGGCCGCGTCGGTCACCACCCTCACCGGGCCGGTCTCCTCGATGTCCAGTTCGACGAGCCGGTTGTCCAGGCGCCCGGTGACGGCGGTGGCGATGACGAGGGCGGCCTCGTCGCGGACCTCCTGCGGCAGGGGCTCCGTGTCGCTGGGGTCCAGGACGAGGTCGAGGGCGTCCGCCGGCCGCTCGTCCAGGGTGCGCAGAGCCGGCTCGACGACCCTGAGCAGAAGCCGGTAGTCGTCGCCGTCCATGCGTCCGCGCAGGCGATCGAGGTACAGGTCCACGGGGCGTCCGTCCGGCGGGTTCGGGGATTCCGTCATCCGTTACGGGTTCCTCCCTGACTCGGGCGTACACGCGCGAGGGCGTACACGCTCACACGGGGACGCGGGGGCCGGCCGCGGTCCCCTCGGGGGGTGCCGTGCCGCCCTGGTCCAGCCAGCTGCGGGCGATGACCAGGGCGTCCGCCACGTCGCGGGTGCCGGTGGACACGCACAGGGTGTAGGCCAGGTCCTGGGCCCGGCGGATCCGCCGGGCCGCTCTTCCGGGAGCCTCGGCGGTTGGTTCTCGTGTCGTCCGCTGTACCGTCAGCTCCTCGTATTCCGCGAGAAGCCTGCGCAGCACGGCGGGGCTGGGCCTCATCATCGGTTCGCTCCTCGTCGGCTTCGGCGGGCGGTACGGCCGGGGGTGCGGGAGCTCGTACGAGGGGCCGTACGCGGGGTGTCGGGGTGGCCGCCACCGAGGGCCTCCTCGCGGACCCGGGCGCAACTGCGGCTGATCAGCCGGGAGACGTGCATCTGGGAGATGCCGAGGCGGTCGGCGATGCGGCTCTGGGTCATGTCCTCGAAGAAGCGCATGTACAGGATGGCCCGTTCGCGCTCGGGCAGCCGGCGCAGGCACTGCTTGGCGGACTCGCGGTCCACGACGACGTCGAAGGAGCCGTCGGTGTCACCGAGGGTGTCGGCGAGGCTGTGACCGTCCTCGCCGGCCGGGAACTCGGCGTCCAGGGAGAGGGTGCTGAAACTGTCCAGCGCCTCCAGGCCCGCGCCGACCTCCTCCTCGGTGAGTCCGGTGTGCGCGGCGAGGTCGGCGACGGACGGCTCGGGGGCGCCGGGGCGCTGGCTGAGCTCGCGGCGGGCGAGCCGTACCTTGGTGCGCAGTTCCTGGACGCGGCGCGGCACCCGCAGGGCCCACATGCGGTCCCTGAAGTGCCGCTTGATCTCGCCGGTGATCGTGGGCACGGCGTAGCTCTCGAAGGCGCCGCGGGACGGGTCGAAGCGGTCCACGGCCTTGACCAGGCCGAGGGCCGCGACCTGCCGCAGGTCCTCGATGGACTCGCCGCGGTCGCGGAAGCGGCCGGCGATCCGGTGGGCCATGGGCAGCCAGGCGGTGACCAGTTCTTCGCGCAGGGTGTCCCGCTCGGGTCCTTCGTCCAGCGCGGCCAGCCGGGCGAACGCGGCGCCGGTGTCCGGGGCGTCGTCGTGCGGGCGCCGGCGGGGCGCGGTGCGATCGGTGTCGGTTCCGTGGGTCGACAAGTCGGCAGTCATACGGTTCCGCTTCCTGAGCAAGGGAGGGGTTCAGGGACTACCGCGGGAGGGATCGGTGCCGGTCGTGCGGGGCCCCGGGCAGCTCGATACTCCCGTCGGCGCGCCTCCGGTCCGAAGCACGAATGTGCGTCTGCCCCTCCCTCGCGGGGCCAAACGCCCCGCCGCGCGCGGGCTTCAGAGGAGCGGGACGACGGCGGTGATGCGTTTGCCGCCGGACGGCAGGTCGGCGACGCGCACCTCGCGGGCCAGGCGGCAGACGATCGGCCAGCCCCGGCCACCGGTGCGGCGCCCCGTGCGTTCGTCGAGCGGGTCGAGGACGACCGGCAAGCGGTCGCTGCGGTCGCAGACCGACACCCGCACGGCCGGTCCGTCGAGGTCGACGTCGTACTCCGTGACGCCGCCGCCGTGCAGGATGGCGTTGGTCGTGAGCTCCGAGGCGACGAGCAGCGCGTCGCCGAGGGCTTCCTCGTCGTACGGCGGTCCGGTCGCCCCGCATCGTCCGGTGACCACGCGCTGTACCGCGCGGCGGACGTCGGCCGGACGGCAGGGCCCGCGCCCGCGCTGCCGCGGGCAGCCGGGCGCGCCGACGGGGTGGAACGTGGGCTCGCTGGACATCCTCTCTCGCTCCTCGGCTCGTGCGATGGGCCACACTGTTCGGCTCGCCCCTGCCGCCCCGCTCAAACCTGTCGGGGGTCATCTCCCGGCCGGATCGGGGTACGCGTGGGACATGCCCGATGTCGTGTACTCGGACGAACTGCTGCGGCGTATCCAGCGCGCCAGGGCGTGCGCTCGCGAGGAGCTGAGAGCGTGGCGCGCCCGCGCGGACTCCGGTCTCGCGGAGGCCCGCGTCCGGCAGCTGGCCTACGAGGCGGTGGTTCGCACCCTGGACGAGATCCTGACCCCCGGCCGGCATGGTCCGGAGCCCGCCCAGGAGCAGGACGCCGAGTGAAACAGGTCACGTGACCGGCTTCTGTGTACGCATGAGCTCCCTGAATGGTTTACGGTTCATCCATACCTGGTGAACGGGGTCGACGGTCCGCCTCCCCCGCACGCCACCCACAGCGGCCCTGGCTGGCTTCCCCCGTCCAGCCAGGGCATTTCTCTGTCCGGGCATGGTCTCCCGAACTGTCCGAAAACCACCTTCCCGGCGAAACCCCCGCCGCCGAGGTGCCCGGTGCGGTGGCAGCGGCTGAAATGGGCATAGGGAAAGCACCCCCACCCCACCCCCGGCGAGGAGCCCCGCGCCATGACCAAAGCGACCAAACTCCTGACCGCTCTGCCCCCGCCGCAGCGCCAGCGCCTGATGACCCTCGCCCAGGAGGTGTCCTTCCCGGAGGACGCCCGCATCTTCGAGGCCGGCGGCACGGCCGACCGGTTCTGGGTCATCCGCTCCGGCTCGGTCTCCCTGGACCAGCGCGTCACCTCCCTGCAGAAGGTCACCGTCGCCAGCCTCGCCGCCGGGGACCTGCTCGGCTGGTCCTGGCTCTTCCCGCCGTACCAGTGGGACTTCGGCGCGGAGGCCTTCAGCCCCGTACGCGCCTACGAGTTCGAGGCGCGGGCCGTGCTCAAGCTGTGCGAGGAGGATCCCGCACTCGGCATGTCGCTGGTGCGGATCGTGGCCGAGATCCTCGCCCACCGGCTGGAGATGACCCGCGGCAAACTCATGGAGCAGTACGGCATGAACCGGCGGGGCGTGATCTGACCCCCGCCCCCTCCCGGGCGGGCTCAGCTTCCGGCGATGAGGGTGACGCCGAGGGCGATCATCGTCGTCGCGACCAGTCCGTCCAGCGCGCGCCAGGCGGCGGGCCGGGCCAGGAAGCGGCCGAGCAGCCGGGCGCCGAAGCCGAGGGCGGCGAACCAGCAGACGCTGGCGAGCGCGGCGCCGAGCCCGAAGGTCCAGCGCAGCGGGCCGCGGTCGGCGGCGATCGAGCCGAGCAGGAAGACGGTGTCCAGGTAGACGTGCGGGTTGAGCCAGGTCATCGCGAGACAGGTGAGCACGGCCCGGCGGCGCGAGCCCGCCGCCTCGCCGTCCGCCCGCAGCGCCTCGCCGCCCGGCCGCAGCACCCGGCGGGCGGCGAGCGCGCCGTAGCAGAGCAGGAACGCGCCGCCGATCCAGCCGACCGCCGTCAGCGCCCCCGGCCAGGTCACCACCAGCGCGCCCACCCCGCCCACGCCGAGGGCGATGAGCAGGGCGTCGGACAGGGCGCAGATCCCGACGACGGCGAGGACGGCGTCGCGGCGGATCCCCTGACGCAGGACGAAGGCGTTCTGGGCGCCGATGGCGACGATGAGCGACAGACCGGTGCCGAAACCGGCCGCCGCGGCGGTGAGAGCGTTGGACATGCCGTCCACGCTAGAGAGCGGATCAGTGCCGGTACAGCTAAACATTCTTACGTATCATTAGCGCACATGAAGACAAGCGCGGGCATGCCGGACCTCCCCCTCGACCAGGTGCGGACGCTGCTGGCGGTGGTCGACGAGGGCACGTTCGACGCGGCGGCGGCCGCGCTGCACCTCACCCCCTCGGCGGTCAGCCAGCGCGTGAAGGCGCTGGAGCAGCGCACCGGCCGGGTCCTGCTGCTGCGCACCAAGCCGGTGCGGCCGACCGAGTCCGGCGAGATCGTCGTACGGTTCGCCCGCCAGCTGGCCCGGCTGGAGCGCGACACGCGGGCCGAGCTGGGCATGCGGGGCGCGGGCGAGGCGACCCGGGTGTCGATCGCGGTGAATGCGGACTCGCTGGCCACCTGGTTCCTGCCCGCCCTCACCCGCGTCCCGCGCGAGCCGCCGCTCTGCTTCGAACTGCATCGCGAGGACGAGACGCGCACCGCCGAACTCCTGCGGGAGGGAGTGGTGATGGCCGCGGTGACCTCCTCGGCGGAGGCGGTGACGGGCTGTTCGGTGCGGCGCCTGGGACCGATGCGGTACGTCGCGGCGGCGACCCCTGAGTTCGTCGCGCGCCATCTCGACGGGCCGCTGGACGAGACGCTGGCCGACGCGCCCGTCGTGACCTTCGACCGGTCGGACGACCTCCAGGACGCGTTCGTACGGCGGCTGCGGCAGGGCCGGGCCGGCGCCGCAGCGGTGCGACACGCCGTACCGACCTCGGAGGGCTTCGTGGACGCGGTCGCCGCCGGGCTCGGGTGGGGCATGGTGCCGGAGGTCCAGGCGGGCGAGCTGCTGCGCCGGGGCCGGCTGGTGTCCCTGGCGCCGGAGCGGCCGATGGACGTTCCGCTGTACTGGCAGCAGTGGAAGCTGGACTCCCCCGCGCTGGCGGCCGTGGCCGAGGCGGTGGCGGCTACCGCCGCCGAGGAGCTGGGCGGGTGAGCGCGCCGCGGCGTCGCTCCGACGTCCAGGGCTGCCGCTCGGACCGCGTGACGGACGCCTTCGGCTGAACCGGACTACGACTCCCCCGCCCGTACCTGCGCCAGGCGCGTCTCCGCGCTGTCCAGGAGCATCGTCAGGGCCGTCGGATAGGCGCTGGTCAACATGCGGGTCGTCAGGAGCGGGGCCGCCTCGGCGATCCTCGGGTGGGTCGCGGCGGGGAGGCGGGCGTAGGTCGAGCGCCACATGGCCTCGTCGGCGCGCTGGGAGGCCCGGGGCAGCGCGAGGGAGGCCGCGTCGAGGGCGGCGAAGGCCAGGGTCTGGTCGATGAAGGCGTGGTAGATGCGCACGGTGTCCGCCAGCGGGAAGCCGGCCCCGCGCAGCACGTCCAGCACCGTCTCGTCGGCGGCCAGTTCGTTCGCCCGGCCGGTGACCCGGCTCGCGGTGAGCTGGGCCGCCTGCGGATGGGCGACGTACGCGGCGTGGATGCGCAGCCCGATGGCGTGCAGATCCGCCCGCCATCCGCCGGTCGGCTCCCAGCCGCGCAGCGCCTGTCCGATGAGCGCGTCACCGATGGCCAGCGTCAGCTCGTCCATGCCCCGGAAGTAGCGGTACAGGGTGCTGGGGTCGCAGTCGAGGGCCAGGCCCAGACGGCGGGCGGTGAGGCCGGTGCTGCCGTGCTCGCGCAGCAGCCGCAGGGCGGTGTCCACGATCAGCCGCTCGGACAGCACGGTGCCGCTCTTGGTGGGCCGGCGCCGGCGCCGCTTCTCCTCGGGCACGACCGGTTTCGGCACGACGCCTCCCGCACGCTCGCCCGCTCTTATGCCAACGCCATTGACCTTACGTGCCGGGGGCGGGTTGTATCCACCGCGAGGCGCGCCATCGCATTCACCGACAAGTCGATACATGTGTAGATCGACAAGGAGTTCCGTCATGCGTGTACTGCTCGTGGGAGCCGGCGGCGTGGGCACCGCCATCACCCGGATCGCGGCCCGGCGGCCGTTCTTCGAGGCCATGGTGGTCGCCGACTACGACCCGGCCCGCGCGGCCGCGGCCGTCGCGGCGCTGGACGGCGACGACCGGTTCACGGCCGGACGCGTCGACGCCGGTGACGAGGCCGCGGTGACGGAGCTGCTGGCCCGGCACCGCTGCGACGTGCTGCTCAACGCGACCGACCCGCGCTTCGTGATGCCGCTGTTCCGCGCGGCGCGCACGGCCGGCGCCACCTACGTCGACATGGCGATGTCCCTGTCCCGGCCGCACGCCCAGCGCCCCTACGAGGAGTGCGGGGTCAAGCTCGGCGACGCGCAGTTCGCGCAGGCCGCCGAGTGGGAGGCGGCCGGGGCGCTCGCCCTCGTCGGCATGGGCGTGGAGCCGGGCCTGTCGGACGTCTTCGCCCGGTACGCCGCGGACGAACTCTTCGACGAGATCGAGGAGATCGGCGTCCGCGACGGCGCCAACCTGACCGTCGACGGCCTGGACTTCGCGCCGTCCTTCAGCATCTGGACCACGATCGAGGAGTGCCTGAACCCTCCGGTGGTCTACGAGGCCGGACGCGGCTGGTTCACCACCGAGCCCTTCAGCGAGCCGGAGGTGTTCGACTTCCCGGAGGGCATCGGCCCGGTCGAGTGCGTCAACGTCGAGCACGAGGAGGTGCTGCTCGTCCCCCGCTGGGTGGACGCGCGCCGGGTCACGTTCAAGTACGGGCTGGGCCGGGACTTCGTCGACACGCTGAAGACGCTGCACCGTCTGGAGCTGGACCGCACCGCCCCGGTGACCGTGCCCGGCGCGGACGGGCCGGTGGCGGTCTCGCCGCGCGACGTGGTCGCCGCCTGTCTGCCCGACCCGGCGACGCTCGGCGAGCGGATGCGCGGCAAGACGTGCGCGGGCACCTGGGTGCGGGGCGTGAAGGACGGCGCGCCGCGCGAGGTGTATCTCTACCACGTCGTCGACAACGAGTGGTCCATGGCGGAGTACGGCAGTCAGGCGGTCGTCTGGCAGACCGCCATCAACCCGGTCGTCGCCCTGGAACTCCTCGCCACGCGCGCGTGGAGCGGCGCCGGCGTGCTGGGCCCCGAGGCGTTCCCGGCCCGCCCGTTCCTGGACCTGCTGACCGAGTACGGCTCGCCGTGGGGCCTTCGGGAGCAGTGACCGCGCGGGACCGACGTCAGGTGTCCTCGGGTGGCCCGGCCGGGGGCAGGCGCAGGGTGAAGACGCTGCCGGTGCCGGGCTCGCTGGCGGCCTCGGCCGTGCCGCCGTGCGCGGCGATCAGCTGGCGGACGATCGCCAGGCCGAGGCCGCTGCCCCCGGTGCGGCGGCTGCGGGACTTCTCGGCGCGCCAGAAGCGGTCGAAGACACGCGGCAGGTCCTCGGCGGCGATGCCGGTGCCGGTGTCGGCGACCGCCAGGACGACCTGCTCGCCGTCGCGCCGGGCGATCAGGGTGACCGTGCCGCCGGGCGGGGTGTGCCGCACGGCGTTGGTGACGAGGTTGCCGAGCGCCTGCCGCAGCCGGACCGGGTCGGCGTCCAGCCACGGGGTGCCGTCCGCCTCCGCGCGCAGGGCGACGCCCGCGGTGTCGGCGGCGACCCGGTGGGCGGCGGCGACCTGGGCGATCAGGTCGTCGGCGGCCACGGGTTCCCGGTGCAGCCGCAGGGTCCCGGCGTCGGCGTCGGCGAGGTCGCGCAGGTCGTCGATGACGCGCTGCAGGAGCAGGGCCTCCTCGTGCAGCGCGGTCAGCAGGGCGGTGTCGGGCTCGACGAGGCCGTCGCGGGTGACCTCCAGCCAGCCGCGGATGTTGGTGAGCGGGCTGCGCAGCTCGTGGGCGATGTCGCTGACCAGCGCCTTGCGCTGGGCTTCCAGGCGTTCGCGGCGCTCGGCGAGGTCGTTGAACGCCTCCGCGAGGATCCCGGTCTCGTCGCGGGTGGTGACGGGCACCCGCGCGTGCGTCTGCGGCGGCTGCTGCGCGGCCACCGTCAGGGCGCGCAGGGGCCGTACGAGACGGGTGGCGACGACGGCGGTCACGGCGACGGTGACGGCGAGCACCAGGCCGGCCGCGCCGACGACCTTCGCCTTGTTGGCCGGGGACATGTCGAAGCGGGAGGTGCCACCGCTCGCGCCGCCGCCGAGGAACAGCTCCGCGACCGGCGCGACAGAGGGGTCGAGCTGGGCGCGCCGGGCGTCGTCGAGGCACCGCTGCGCCGACCGCAGCGCCTTGGCGTCGCCCCGGGCGAACTTCGCGGTGACCGCCGGGGTGAACCCTCTGCCGCCGGTCAGGTCGACCAGCAGGAACAGGGGGAGTTGTGCGAAGTCCTCGCCGAATCCGAGCCCGCTCAGACAGCCGTGGGCGAGCTCCTGGAGGGCGTTGAGGGCCTTCTGCTCCGTGGCGGTCGGCTCGTTGAGCTTGCCGTCGGCGCACGCGTCCGGGACGTATCCGCTCTCGACGGAGCCGTTGTCGTCGGTGAGCACGGGGCGGCCGCTCGGGGTGCGGACGATGGTGGTCTGCAGGTCGAAGCGGGCGAAGCACTTCTGGCGTACGCGGGCCAGCTCCTCCAGCCGGGTGCGTTCGGCGGCCGGGAGTCGGTAGGGGCCGACGGCTCGGGGGTCGATGCCGCTGCGCTGGGCGCCGCGTTCGGTGGAGGTGTCGGTGTGCAGGGGGTCGACGGTGGCGGCGGCGTGCGGCGGGAGGTCGGTGCCCGGCGGGGCGGAGTCGGCGATCGGAGTGCGGTCGGTGGTGGTCAGGGCGATGCGCCGGCCGGTTCTCGCGGACAGGGCCCGGACGGTGGCGCCGACGCCTTTCCAGTCGGGGTGGGTGGCGGCGTAGCCGCTGAGCCGGGCGAGGATGTCCATGTCGTCGGCGAGGGCCTGTCCCTGTTCCGCCTTCAGGGCGCGGGTGGTGGTCTCCACCGCCAGCCAGGCGGTCGCGGCGACCGAGCACACGGCGATCAGGACGGAGGCGACCAGCAGTCGCAGCAGCAGCCGCTTGCGCAGGGGGATGCGGTTCACGGACGGCCGCCGCTGAGCTTGTAGCCGACGCCGAAGACGGTGAGCAGCCGCACCGGCCGGCGCGGGTCGGCCTCGATCTTGCGGCGCAGGTTCATGATGTGGACGTCGACGGCCCGTTCGGTGGAGGCCCGGTCGAAGCCGCGGGTGCGGTGCAGCAACTGCCGCCGGGTGAAGACCCGTTCGGGTTCGCCGACGAGGGCGAGCAGGATCTGGAACTCGGCCGGTGTGCACTCCACCGGCGTGCCGTCGCACCGCACCTCGTGCCGCTCCGGGTCGACGGCGAGGCCCGCGGCGCGCACCACGGGGTCGTCGCGCCGTGCCGCGTCCCGTCCGCCGCGCCGCAGCACCGTGCGGATGCGGGCCATCAGCTCGCGCGGGCTGTACGGCTTGGTCATGTAGTCGTCGGCGCCGAGGTCGAGGCCGAGCAGGAGGTCGTCCTCGGCGGTGCGCGCGGTGAGCATCAGCACGGGCAGGTCGTCGTCGCGGCGCAGCGCCCGGCACACCTCGAAGCCGTCCAGGCCGGGCAGCATCACGTCGAGGACGACGAGGTCGGGTCCGAGGCGGCGGGCCGCGTCGAGCGCGGCGGGCCCGTCGTGGACGACGGTGGCGGTGTGGCCCTCGGCGATGAGGGTGCGGCGGATGAGTTCGGCCTGCATCGCGTCGTCCTCGGCGACGAGTACATGTGCGCACACGCGGCGGCTCCCCCTCCTTCTCGCTTCTTTCACGGTGGACCGAAGAGTCCGCTCTTTCTCGGTGGACCGAAGAGTCCGTCAGCGGCCCAGAGAGGCATGGTCGCCCATGACGACGACCGGCCGTAGTGCGGGGTCGAGGGTGCGCAGCAGCTCTTTCATGCGCGACGCGGCGATGCTCACGCATCCCTGGGTGGGCCCGCCGTGGTCGACGTGCAGCCAGATCCCGCCGCCGCGCCGCGCGCCCATCGGGCGGGTCCAGTCGAGCGGCGTGGTGCCCGGTACGCGGTTGTAGTCGACGGCGATCACGTAGTCGAAGGAGCCGGCCAGCGGCTCGCCGCCGACTCCGGTGCCGTGGGCGGTGAAGCCGATGCCGTGGTCGTACGGCAGTTTCGTGCCGGGGTCGCGCAGCAGGCCGCCGGCGTCGGTGAGGCCGTAGACGCCGATGGGTGAGCGCAGGTCGCCGGCCATGTGGTGGTCGCTCCAGCCGTGCAGCGCGTTGTGCGCGGGCCAGCTCTGCCCGGCCTGCCAGCCGGTCTCGGTGCGCCGGTACAGGACGACCGTGGAGAGCGGGGAGTCCTTGTCGCGGCCGGTCACCACGACGACCTGCCACGACTTCTCGGGCACCTGGGCCCAGGTCTTCGGCCCGAGGCCGGGTATCCGCCGCGGCGCCGTCCGCGCCTCGACCACGGGGGCGGGGGCGCTCGGCGCGACCGTGTCCATGTCCGTGTCCGTGGGGGCGGAGGCCGCGGCACCGCCGCCGCATCCGGTGAGCAGGAGGGACGCGGCGAGCAGTGCGACACGGGGACGGCGCGTGATCATGGGTCGACCTTGGCCGACACATGTGAGGAACTCGTCAGGTTCTACGCCCGGTTCGGCTTGCCCTGCTGGTACAGCCAGGTCTGGAACAGCGTGCCCAGGTCCTTGCCGGACTCCCGCTCGGCGAGCGCGCGGAAGTCGGCGGTGGTGCCGTTGCCGTGGCGGTGCTGCTGCGCCCAGGCGCGCAGGACGCGCAGGAAGGCCGGGTCACCGACGGCGGTGCGCAGGGCGTGCAGGGCCATGGCGCCGCGGGCGTAGACGGGTGTGCCGAAGATGCGGGCGCCGCTGCCGGGGTCGCCGGGCGGGTAGGCCCACAGGCCGTCGGTCGCGGGGCGGGCGTAGAGCGCGTCGAAGGTCTTCTGGGCGCTGTCGCCGCCGTGCTGCTCGTCGTAGAGCCACTCGGCGTAGGTGGCGAAGCCCTCGTTGAGCCAGATGTCCTTCCAGGTGGTGAGGGAGACGGAGTCGCCGAACCACTGGTGGGCGTTCTCGTGGACGAGGGTGCTCAGGTCGGGGGCGCTGTCGTAGACGGGGCGGCTCTGGGTCTCCAGGGCGTATCCGACGTTCGGGGCGCGGTCGACGATCGATCCGGCGGCGCGGAAGGGGTAGCGGCCGAAGAGCTTGCTCTCCCACTCCAGTACGGAGGGAAGCTGCTGGAGCACGGGTGCGGCGGCACGGGCCTCGCGGGGGTCGACGGCGTCGTAGATCTGGATGCCGTCGCGGGTGGTGGTGCGCCGGACCTGGAAGGTGCCGACGGTTGCGGTGGCGAGGTAGGCGGCCATGGGCTCGGGCTGGTGCCAGCGGAAGGTGGTCGTGCCGTGGCTGGTGCGCTGTGCGACGAGGACGCCGTTGGCGACGGCGGTGCGGCCCTGGGGGACGGTGATGGTGAAGTCGTACGCGGACTTGTCGGTGGGGTGGTTGTTGGCGGGGAACCAGGTCATGGCGCCCTGGGGTTCGCCCGCGACGAAGGCGCCGTCGTCGGTGGGGATCCAGCCGTCGGGCGAGCCGTCCGGGTCGGTGACGGGGGCGGGGGTGCCGTTGTAGGTGACGACGACGCGGAAGAACCGGCCCTTGCTCAGGGGCTGGCGCGGGGTGACGACGAGTTCCTGGCCGTCGCGCCGGTGGGCGGCCGGGGCGTGGTCGACGGTCACGCCGGTGACCTTCAGGCCCTTGAGGTCGAGGTCGAAGCGGGTGAGGGGCTGGGTGGCGCGGGCGATGAGGACCGCTCTGCCGTCGAGGTGCCGGGTGGCTGGGTCGTAACGGAGTGTCAGGTCGTAGTGGGCGACGTGGTATCCGCCGTTGCCGGCGAGCGGGAAGTAGGGGTCGCCCGCGCCGGACGTGCCGACGGGGCCGGCGGCGGCGGGTGACGCGGTCAGCGCCAGGGCAGCGACGGTCAGCGGTGCGACCGCCAGTCTGCGGAGGTGGGTCACGTGCGCTCCTTGGGGGGTGGCGTGGTGATCAACCTCCTCAGGGTAGAGACCGGTTGCCGCTGAATCGCCCTCGTTCAGGTCAAGTCCGGCCGCGCCGTCCGCCGGTCCGCGCGGCGGGCGGCAGTACGCTCCCCCGGACCCCTGCCGCCGGGAGAGAGGCCGCCCCGTGAGTGTCCGTGTGCGCCGTGTCTACGATCCGCCCGAGCCCGACGACGGTGTGCGCGTCCTGGTCGACCGGCTGTGGCCGCGCGGCCTGGCCAAGGAAGCGGCCCGCGTGGACGAGTGGCCCAAGGGCCTCACCCCGTCGACCGAGCTGCGCCGCTGGTACCACGCGGGCGAGGGCTCGTACGAGGAGTTCGCCCGCCGCTACGAGGCGGAGCTGGCCACCCCCGAGGCGACCGAACTCCTCGACCGGGTCCGGGAGTTGGCGAGGCAGGGAGAGGTGACGCTCCTGACCGCCTCCAAGACCCCCGAACAGAGCCACGCAACAGTGCTGGTTCGGCTTCTGGGGGAGGGAGGGGGCGGGGTGGCCGGGTGACGGCGTGACGGGGTCAGGGGTGCCGGGAGCGGGGGTGACGAGGCGTTGCGGCGCGGCCGGCCCGGGGCAGGGCCCGATGCCCGACGGCCGGCCGTCCCGGTGCGCCGACCGGGCTGGGCCCGCCGGTCCACCCCGCCACTCGCCAGGCCGCCCGGAGCAGCTCCCGCCACGCTCTCCACACCGCCGATCTCCCGCCGCACGCCCGGCGGGCCGGTCGCCCGGTGCAGTCGGCCGGTGCGGTGCCGGTCCGCCCCGCCGACGCGCCCTCCCTTCGCCCTTCCACTCCCCCGCCGCTCGCCCGGAGGGCCTCAGCTCGTCCGGCTCGCCGCCGCTCGGCCCGCCGCGCGGCCGGAGAAGAGGCAGCCGCCGAGGAAGGTGCCCTCCAGCGCGTTGTAGCCGTGCACCCCGCCGCCGCCGAAGCCGGCGACCTCGCCGGCCGCGTACAGGCCCTCGACGGGCTGTCCGTCGACGCCGAGGGCGCGGGAGTCGAGGTCGGTCTGGATGCCGCCGAGGGTCTTGCGGGTCAGGACGTGCAGTTTGACACCGATCAGCGGGCCGGCCGCCGGGTCGAGGAGGCGGTGCGGGGTGGCGACCCGGCCGAGGCGGTCGCCGATGTAGCGGCGGGCGTTGCGGATGCCCTGCACCTGGGCGTCCTTGCTGTAGGGGTTGGCCATCTGCAGGTCACGGGCCTCGATCTGACGGCGGATCGTCGCGGCGTCCAGCAGCGGCTTGTCGGTGAGTCCGTTCATCTTCTCGACGAGCCGCTCCAGGGTGTCGGCGATCACGAAGTCCGCACCCCGGTCGAGGAACGCCCGCACCGGCGCGGGCGCACCCTTGCCGAGGAGCCGGTCGCGCAGCACGGCCTTCTTGTCCTTGGCGGTGATGTCGGGGTTCTGCTCGGATCCGGAGAGCGCGAACTCCTTCTCGACGATCTTCTGGCTGAGGACGAACCAGGAGTGGCCGTATCCGGCGATGTCCTCGGTGGTGCGCAGGTACTTGAGGGTGCTCAGGGTGTCGTAGCCCGGCAGGCACGGGTCGGGCAGCCGGCGGCCCAGGGCGTCGAACCACAGGGAGGACGGGCCGGGCAGGATGCGGATGCCGTGGCCGGGCCAGATGGGGTCCCAGTTCTGGATGCCCTCCGTGTAGTGCCACATCCGGTCGCGGTTGACCAGGCGGGCCCCCGCCTCCGCGCTGATGTCGAGCATCCGGCCGTCGACGTAGGCGGGGACGCCGGTGACCATCTCGGCGGGCGGGGTGCCGAGGCGTTCGGGCCAGTAGCGGCGGACGATGTCGTGGTTGGCGCCGATGCCGCCGCTGCTGACCACCACGGCCTGGGCGGTCAGCTCGAAGTCACCGATCCGCTCGCGGTTGGAGGCGACGCCGCGCGGCGCGTCGTCGGGGGCGAGGACCGTGCCGCGCACGCCGCGGGCGGCGCCGCCCTCCATGACCAGCTCGTCCACCCGGTGGCGGTGGTGGAAGGTGAGCAGCCCGTCCTTGGCGGCCTGTCGGGCGTAGCGGACGAAGGGCTCGACGACGCCGGTGCCGGTGCCCCAGGCGACATGGAAGCGGGGCACGGAGTTGCCATGACCGTCGGCGCGCAGATCGCCGCGCTCGGCCCAACCGACGGTCGGCACGAAGGAGATCCCGTGCCCGGTGAGCCAGTCCCGCTTCTCCCCCGCCGCCCACTCGACGTAGGCGCGCGCCCAGCGCACCGCCCAGGAGTCCTCGTCGTCGACGCGGTCGAACCGGGCGCTGCCCTGCCAGTCGCTCCAGGCGAGGTCGAAGGAGTCCTTGACGCCGAGGCGGCGCTGCTCCGGGGAGTCGACGAGGAAGAGCCCGCCGAAGGACCAGAACGCCTGTCCGCCGAGGTTGGCGGCGTTCTCCTGGTCGACCAGGGCGACCCGCCTGCCCCTGCTGGTGAGTTCGTGCGCCGCGACGAGGCCCGCGAGGCCCGCTCCGACGACGATGACGTCCGCGTCCATGGCGACCGTTGCCTTTCTCATTCGGGTTGGCCGCTGCCGTCGGTCAGCAGCGCGGTGAGCAGTTGCCCCAGCCAGGCGCGGGCGCCCGCCACGTCCTTGTCGAGCAGCAGCTGGGTGGTGACCCCGTCGTAGGCGGCGACCACCGCGTGGGCGGCGGAGTCGGTGTCGCCGAGGACGGCGGGCAGGGCGGTGTGGCCGCGGGCCCGGGCCAGCCGGTCGGCGATGGCCTCGCGCAGCCTGGCCCGGTGCTCCAGCAGCGTCTCGGCCACGTCCGGGTGGCGGGCGGCGTGCACCAGGAAGTCCGTCTTCACCAGCAGCCAGTCCCGGTCGAGGAGCAGCACCTCGGTGACGCGGTCGACGGAGGCCGGTACGTCGAGGTCGGGACCGTCGCCGGCGAGGGCGTCGGCGACCTGCCGGGCGATCAGCTCGGCGCGCTCCCGGTAGAGCGCGAAGAACAGCTCGTCGAGGCTGTCGAAGTTGGAGTAGAAGGCGCCCCGGCTGTAGCCGGCGGCCTCGCAGACCTCCTCGATGGAGACCCGCCCGAAGCCCTTGGCCGCGAACACGGCGAAGGCGGCGTCGAGCAGGTTGGCCCGTGTGCGGACCCGCCGCCGGGTGACGCGTCCTGTCGTCTGCTGCACGACCATGGGCACCTCCGTTTGATACGCGAATGTATCGGATACATCGATGTATCGAAAGAGCCGGGATGAGACCCTCCCGCCCCCATCGACGAACATATTTTCGATTGCGGCGTACGCTGGACCCATGACCGCGCACCACCTCCAGGGCTCCCTCTTCGACCAGACCGAGGAACCACGCCTCGGCCCCCTGGCCGGCCTCGGCCGCACCCACCTCGGGGCGGGCGCCTGGATCGACGTGCTCCCGGGCTGGCTGACCGGCTCGGACGCGCTCTTCGAACACCTGGTCAGCGAGGTCCCGTGGCGCGCGGAGCGCCGGAAGATGTACGACAACGTCGTCGCCGTACCGCGCCTGCTGGCCTTCTACGACGCGGACGACACGCTGCCCCACCCGGTGCTGGAGGAGGCCCGCAGGGAGCTGTCCGCGCACTACGCCGACGAGCTGGGTGAGCCCTTCGTGACCTCGGGACTGTGCTACTACCGCGACGGGCGGGACAGCGTGGCCTGGCACGGCGACCGGATCGGGCGGGGATCCCGTGAGGACACCATGGTCGCGATCCTGTCGGTCGGCGAGCCCCGCGATCTGCTGCTGCGCCCCGCGCACGGCGGCGGCCACACCGTGCGGCGCCCGCTGGGGCACGGCGACCTCATCGTGATGGGCGGCTCCTGCCAGCGGACCTGGGAGCACAGCATCCCGAAGACGACCCGAGCCGCCGGCCCGCGCGTCAGCGTCCAGTTCCGGCCACGCGGCGTGCGCTGACGGCGGCCCCC
This sequence comes from Streptomyces sp. NPDC032126, assembly GCF_055580085.1. Classification (NCBI taxonomy): domain Bacteria; kingdom Bacillati; phylum Actinomycetota; class Actinomycetes; order Kitasatosporales; family Streptomycetaceae; genus Streptomyces; species Streptomyces sp. NPDC032126. The sequence goes on along the minus strand of NZ_JBVIMA010000001.1, from coordinate 1,294,260 downwards.
CGCTGCCCCACCGGGCGCCGTCTGGTTTGCTGTCCCCGACAATCGCCGACCACACCCATGGGACGAACATGCGGGCAGATGTGCAGCACGTCGCCGACGGCATCCACCTGGTGCACGGGAGCAACACCAACTGGGTGATCCTCACCGAGGGGGACGCCGTCACCCTCGTCGACACCGGGTACCCGGGCGATCGCGAGCTGCTGCTCGCCTCCCTCGCGCAGGTAGGGAGTTCACCGGAGGCGGTGACGGCGGTGCTGATCACCCACGCGCACAACGACCACCTCGGCTCGGCCGAGTTCCTGCGGGCCTCGTACGGCACGCCGGTCTATCTGCACGAGGCCGAAGTCCCGCACGCCCGCCGGGAGTTCCTGCACCAGGTGACCGTCGGGGCGGTCCTGCGGAACGGATTGCGGCCCGGCGTGCTCCCATGGGCGGTGCACGCGATCCGGTCCGGCGGGACCGCGAAGGTGCCCGTCGCCGATCCGGCGCCCTTCCCCACCACGGGCGCCCTCGACCTGCCGGGACGGCCCGTGCCCGTGCACACCCCCGGACACACCCTCGGCCACTGCGCCTTCCACCTGCCCGACGCCGGCGTGGTGCTCTCCGGCGACGCCCTGGTCAGCGGCCATCCGACGTCCCCCGTCGAGGGACCCCAGCTGCTGCTCGACATGTTCCACCACGAGCGCGAACGCGCGCTCGCCTCCCTCGCGCTGTTCGACGGGCTGGACGCGGACGTGATGCTGCCGGGCCACGGCCCCGTGCACCGCGGTCCGGTCCGTGAGGCCGCGCTCCGCGCCAGGGAGCTCGCCGCCTAGAGTTCGGGCCATGGCCCTGCAGATCAACGCCACCAACCCGGAGCACCCGGCCCTCCTGCTGGAGCTGCCGTGGCATCTGCCCCTGGAGGAGTGGCCGGAGGACGTCCTCGTCCCGCTGCCGCGCGGCATCTCCCGCCACGTGGTGCGCTACGCCCGCGCGGGCGAGGAGGTCATCGCCGTCAAGGAGCTCGCCGAGCGCCCCGCCCTGCGCGAGTACGAGCTGCTGCGCGACCTCGACCGGCTCGGCATCCCGGCCGTCGACCCGCTCGCCGTGGTCACCGGCCGCGCCGACACCGCCGGTGAACCGCTGGAGCCGGTGCTCGTCACCCGGCACCTGGGCGGCTCGATGCCGTACCGCTCGATGTTCGAGACGACGATGCGGCCCGCCACCATGCACCGTCTGATGGACGCCCTCGCCGCCCTGCTGGTGCGGCTGCACCTGGCCGGCTTCGCGTGGGGCGACTGCTCGCTGTCCAACACCCTCTTCCGGCGCGACGCGGGCGCCTACGCCGCCTATCTCGTCGACGCGGAGACCGGCGACCTGCACCCCCGGCTGAGCGACGGCCAGCGCGACTACGACCTCGATCTCGCGCGCGTCAACATCAGCGGCGAGCTGCTCGACCTGGAGGCGTCCGGGGCGCTGCACCCGTCCGTGGACCCGATCGAGTTCGGCAGGGAGATCTGCGCCCGCTACGGCGGGCTGTGGAAGGAGCTGACCCGCACCTCCGTCTACCCGGCCGGCAAGTACCACTACATCGAGCGCCGCATACGCCGCCTCAACGACCTCGGCTTCGACGTGGCCGAGATGCAGATCGAGCACTCCTCCAACGGGGACACCGTCACCTTCGTGCCGAAGGTCGTCGACGCGGGCCACCACCAGCGCCAGTTGCTGCGGCTGACCGGCCTGGACACCGAGGAGAACCAGGCCCGGCGGCTGCTGAACGACCTGGAGAGCTGGATGGCCACCCAGGACGACTACGCGCCCGGGGACCCCCTCGCCGCCCGGCCCGAGGTGCTCGCCCACCGCTGGGTGCGGGACGTGTTCCGGCCCACCGTGCGGGCCGTCCCCCTCGACCTGCGCGGCGCGATGGACCCGGCGGAGATCTACCACGAGCTCCTGGAGCACCGCTGGTACCTCTCCGAGCACGCTCAGCACGACATCGGGCTGGACACGGCCGTGGCGGACTACATCGAGAACATCCTGCCCAAGGCGCGCGAGTCCCTGGAGCCGACCGTCCCCGGGGAGTGACCCCGGCGCCGGTCAGCCGTGCGGGACGACGGCCACCGGGCAGCCCGCGTGGTGCAGCACCCCGTGCGCGACCGAGCCGATCCGGGCACCCACGGCCGTGCGGTGCGCGCGCCGCCCGACGACCACCAGCTGGGCCCGGCCGGCCACCGACAGCAGCACCTGCCCCGCGCTGCCCAGCTCCACGTGCTCGACGACATGCACGTCCGGGAACCGCTCCCGCCACGGCCCCACCGCGTCGGCGAGCGCCTTCTTCTCGTACTGCTCCAGGCCGCCGGCGTCGTCGAGCAGCCTCATCGAGGCGGGGCTGTAGGCGAACACCGGGGGCAGCGTCCAGGCCCGTACGGCGCGCACGGTGGCGCCGCGCGCGGCCGCCGTCTCGAACGCGAACCGCAGGACGGCCTCGCTGTCCTGCGGGTCGCCCTGCTCGCCGACGACGATCTCGTGCCCGGCGACCTCGTCGGACGGCTTGTCCCCGGCGCGCACCAGGACGACGGGCCGGGGGGACGCGGCGATCACCTGCTGGCCCACGGAGCCCAGCAGGAAGCCGACGACGGCGCCGTGCCCGCCCGAGCCGAGCACCAGCATCTCGGCGTCCGCGGCGGCCCCGACCAGGGTCTCGACGGCCCCACCCGCGAGGACGTCGGTGGTGACCTCCAGCCCCGGGTGCCGTTCGGTGACCGCGCGCACCGCGCCCTCCACGCCGTCGCGCACCCACTGCTCCTGGGTGCCGGGGTCGGCCACGGCGGCCGCGCCGTCGGGCTGGTACCACCAGGCGCGCACGACGCGCAGCGGCACGTCCCGTCGTACGGCCTCCCGGGCCGCCCAGGCGAGCGCCGCCAGGCTCTCGTCCGTCCCGTCGACCCCTGCCGTGATCGGGCCCGTCATCCCGCCGCCTCCCTGCGTCGATCCAGATGCGTCCCGTCCAGTCTTCACTACGCTGCCGACATGACCTTGGAATGGGAGCAAGTGGTCGTCGACGCGGCGGATCCGGCGGCGCTCGGGGCGTGGTGGGCCGAGGCGTTGCGCTGGGTGGTGGTGAACGACGACCCCGAGGAGTACGAGATCCGGCCGGCCGCGGACCGGCTGCCGGGGCTGCTGTTCGTGCGGGTCCCGGAGGGCAAGACGGTCAAGAACCGGCTGCACCCGGACTTCCGCCCCGACGACCAGCGGGCCGAGGTGGACCGGCTGCTCGCCCTCGGGGCGCGGCGCGCGGACGTCGGACAGGGCGACGACGTGCCCTGGGTGACGCTCACCGACCCGGAGGGCAACGAGTTCTGTGTCCTCGGGGCCCACGGGCAATCCTGAGCGAAGCGGGTCGATCGAACATACGATGGCCGGGAACCGGCGCGGCCGGCCGTCTCCCCGGGGGCCGCCCGGCCGTGTCACCGATCGCTCGGGGTGGGAGACGCATGACACAGGCCGCCGAAACAGCGCGGACCGTCATCCTGACCGTGGACGACGACCCGGGGGTCTCCCGGGCCGTCGCCCGTGACCTGCGGCGCCGCTACGGCGCCGGGTACCGCATCGTGCGCGCGGAGTCCGGCGAGTCGGCGCTGGAGGCGCTGCGCGAGCTCAAACTGCGTGGCGACCTCGTGGCGGTGATCCTCGCCGACTACCGGATGCCGCAGATGAACGGCATCGAGTTCCTGGAACAGGCCCTGGACGTCTATCCGGGCGCGCGCCGGGTGCTGCTGACCGCGTACGCGGACACCAACGCGGCGATCGACGCGATCAACGTCGTGGACCTCGACCACTATCTGCTCAAGCCGTGGGACCCGCCGGAGGAGAAGCTCTATCCGGTCCTGGACGACCTGCTGGAGGCGTGGCGCACCAGCGACCACCGCGCGGTGCCCAGCATCAAGGTCGTCGGGCACCGCTGGTCGGCGCGCTCCTCCGAGGTGCGTGAGTTCCTGGCCCGCAACCAGGTGCCGTACCGCTGGTACTCCTCCGACGAGCCGGAGGGGCAGCGGCTGCTGAAGGCCGCCGGGCAGGACGGGCAGCGGCTGCCGCTGGTCGTCACCGCGGAGGGCACCGCGCTCGTGGAGCCCGACGCGGCACAGATCGCCTCCCAGGTGGGCCTGGCCACGAACCCGGCCGCCGACTTCTACGACCTGATCGTGATCGGCGGCGGGCCGGCCGGGCTGGGCGCCGCGGTGTACGGGGCGTCGGAGGGCCTGAGGACGGTGCTGGTGGAGCGGTCGGCCACCGGCGGCCAGGCCGGGCAGAGTTCACGGATCGAGAACTACCTCGGCTTCCCGGACGGCGTCTCCGGCGCCCAGCTCACCGAGCGGGCGCGGCGGCAGGCGACCAAGTTCGGCGCCGAGGTGCTCACCGCGCGCGAGGTCACGGGACTGGAGATCAACGGGGCCGCCCGGGTCGTACGGTTCTCGGACGGCTCGGCGATCGCCGCGCACAGCGTGATCCTGGCGACGGGCGTGTCCTACCGGCAGCTCGCGGCGCCCGGCACCGAGGACCTCACGGGCTGCGGGGTGTACTACGGCTCCGCGCTGACCGAGGCGTCCGCCTGCCAGGGCCACGACATCTACATCGTCGGCGGCGCCAACTCGGCGGGCCAGGCGGCGATGTACCTGTCCCGGCACGCCAAGTCGGTGACGCTGCTGGTGCGCGGCCCGGACCTGACGGCGTCGATGTCGTACTACCTGATCCAGCAGATCAACGAGGCCCCGAACATCTTCGTGCGCACCGGGACGGTCGTGGAGTCCGCGCACGGCAGCGGGCGCCTGGAGCAGCTGACGCTGCGTCAGATAACGTCGGGGGACGCCGAACTGGTCGACGCGCAGTGGATGTTCGTGTTCATCGGCGCGGCTCCGCTGACCGACTGGCTGGACGGCACGGTGCTGCGCGACGAGCGCGGGTTCATCCTGGCCGGACCCGACCTCACTCCGGACGGGCGGCCGCCCGCGGGCTGGGAGCTGGACCGGCCGCCGTACCACCTGGAGACCAACGTCCCCGGCGTGTTCGTGGCGGGCGACGCGCGCGCCGAGTCCGCCAAGCGCGTCGCGTCCGCCGTCGGAGAGGGAGCCATGGCCGTGATGCTCGTCCACCGATACCTGGAGCAGTCGTGAGCGGGCAGCTGATGCCGTGCAGCCCGGCGGAGATCGGCTCGCTGTTCCTGTTCGAGAAGCTCTCCCCCGAACAGCTCGGGCGGCTGTGCGCCGAGGGCCGGGTGGAGAGGTTCGAACCCGGGCCGGTGTACACCGAGGGCGAGCCGGCGACCTGCTTCTTCGTCATGATCGAGGGCACTGTGGTGCTCTCCCGCCGGGTCGGCGCCGACGACGTCGAGGTCACCCGGACCTCGCAGAGCGGCGTGTACGCCGGGTCCATGCAGGCGTACATCGGGGACCGGGTGCGCCAGGTCTACACCAACTCCATGCGGGTGACCGAGCCGACCCGCTTCTTCGTGCTGCCCGCCGACACCTTCGCGGCGATCATGCGCGAGTGGTTCCCGATGGCGGTTCACCTGCTGGAGGGGCTCTTCTTCGGTTCCAAGCGCAGCCAGAGCGCCATCGGCCAGCGCGAACGCCTGCTCGCCCTGGGCTCGTTGTCCGCCGGCCTCACCCATGAGCTCAACAACCCGGCCGCGGCGGCCGTACGGGCCACGGCGACCCTGCGGGAGCGGGTGGCGAAGATGCGGCACAAGCTCGCCGTGATCGCCTCCGGCGACTTCGACCGGGAGGCGCTGGCCCGGCTGATCGAGATCCAGGAACGCACCGCCGAACGGGTGCCCAAGGCACCGGTGCTGAGCCCGCTGGAGGCCTCCGACCGGGAGGACGCGCTCACCGACTGGCTCGACGACCACGGCATCCCGGAGGGCTGGCGGATCGCTCCGACCTTCGTCCAGGCGGGACTTGACGTCGACTGGCTGGAGCAGGTCGCGGGCGCGGTCGACGAGGACATCCTCCCGGGCGCCGTCGGATGGCTCAACTACACCGTCGAGACCGAGCTGTTGATGTGCGAGATCGAGGACTCCACGACGCGCATCTCGCACCTCGTCGACGCGGCCAAGCAGTACTCCCAGCTCGACCGCGCCCCCTATCGCTCGGTGGACGTCCACGAACTCCTCGACAGCACCCTGGTGATGCTCTCGGGCAAGATCGGGCAGCGCGTCGAGATCGTCAAGGAGTACGACCGTACGCTCCCGGAGGTGCCCGCCTACCCGGCGGAACTCAACCAGGTCTGGACGAACCTCATCGACAACGCGGTCTTCGCCATGAACGGCGACGGCGGCACGCTGACCGTGCGCACCGCGCGGGACGGCGACCGGCTGCTGGTGGAGTTCCGCGACACCGGGCCCGGGGTGCCGCCGGAGATCCGGGACCGGATCTTCGACCCGTTCTTCACCACCAAGCCGGTCGGCGAGGGCACCGGGCTGGGTCTGGACATCTCGTGGCGGATCGTCGTCAACAAGCACCACGGCAGCCTCCACGTGGAGTCCGTGCCGGGCGACACCCGTTTCCAGGTGCTGCTGCCGCTGACCGCGCCGGAACCCGACAGCGAGATCCTGATCGACGCCGACCTCGACGCCGACATCGCGGAGGAGACCGTATGACCGACGGCAGGGGAATCGACCCGAGCGTGCCGCCCAGCGGCGAGGGGTGCGTGGAGTGCGACGAGGTGGGGGGCTGGTGGTTCCATCTGCGGCGGTGCGCGCAGTGCGGGCACATAGGGTGCTGCGACTCGTCCCCGGCGCAGCACGCGTCCGCGCACTTCAAGGAGACCGGGCATCGGGTGATGCGGAGTTTCGAGCCGGGCGAGGAGTGGTTCTGGGACTTCGAGAGCGGGGAGCTGTACGAGTCGGGGCCGGAGTTGGCGCCGCCGGTCAGCCATCCGGAGTCGCAGCCCGCGCCTGGGCCGGCGGGGCGGGTGCCGGCTGATTGGGCTCGGGCGTTGCATCGTTGAGTGGCCCAGGGGCCCGCGCCCCTTTGCGTCGGAGCGGTTCCCCGGTACCCAGAAGTGACGTCAGTTTCGCGTGACAGGATGGGAGTGTGTCTCGTGCTTCCTTTGTCGCCCCGCTGATCGGCCGGGACGAGGAGATAGATCGGCTCGTCGGTGTGCTTGAGCTTGCCCGGAAGGGGGACGCCCGGGCCGTCCTCGTGGCCGGGGACGCGGGGGTCGGGAAGACGCGTGTCCTCGGTGAGGTCGCCGACCGGGCCGCCGACGCCGGGATGACCGTGCTCGTCGGGCACTGTGTCGATCTCGGGGACGTCGGTCTGCCCTATCTGCCGTTCACCGAGATTCTCGGTCTGCTCGCCGCCGACGAGCGGTTCGCCGCCGCTCTGGCGGCACATCCCGAGGTCGACCGGCTGCTCGGCGGGGCGGGCGACGCCGAGCGGGACGCCGGGGGGCGGCTGCGGTTGTTCGAGGGGATGGCCGGGCTGCTCGCCGAGCTGTCCGACGTGGCTCCCGTGCTGCTCGTCCTGGAGGACCTGCACTGGGCCGACCAGTCCTCCCGGGACCTGCTGCGCTTCCTGCTCACCCGCGGGGTCCTCCAGCGGCCCGCGCACCGGCTGGCGGTGCTGGCCTCCTACCGCTCGGACGATCTGCACCGCCGGCATCCCCTGCGGCCGCTGCTCGCCGAACTGGTGCGGCTGCCGGCGGTGGAACGGCTGGAGCTGCGGCCCCTGGCGGACGGCGAGGTGACACGGCTCGTGCGGGCCCTTCAGGAGCGGCCGCTGCCGGACGCCGCCGTGCGCGGGATCGTGGAACGGGCCGAGGGCAACGCCTTCTACGCGGAGGAGCTGGTCGCCGCCACCGATCTGGCCGCCGGCGGGGTGCCCAGCGGGCTCGCCGACGTGCTGCTGATCCGGGTCGAGCAGCTCTCCGACACCGCCCAGCAGGTGCTGCGCACGGCGGCCGTGGCCGGGCGGCGGGTGGAGCACGACCTGCTGCGGGACGCCGTGGGACTCACCGAGGACGCGCTGGAGTCGGCGCTGCGCGAGGCCGTCGGACGGCAACTGCTGGTCGCCGCCGACGGCGACACGTACGCCTTCCGGCACGCCCTCGCCCGCGAGGCGGTCTACGCGGACCTGCTGCCCGGCGAACGGGCCCGGCTGCACGGCGTGTTCGCGCGGCTGCTCACCGGCCGGGGACACCGGGGCGAGCGCGCGGCGGAGCGCGCGCATCACTTCCGCGAGAGCCACGACCCGGCCGCCGCGCTCACCGCCTCCCTGGAGGCCGCCGACCACGCCCGCAGGGTCGGTGCGCCCGCCGAGGAGCTGCGCCACCTGGAGGCCGTCCTCGACCTGTGGCCGGCGGTCGACGAGCCGCAGCGTCCCACCGGTGAGGGCGTCGACCCGGTCGACCTCACCCTGCGGGCCTCTGCGGCCGCCGCGCACGCCGGAGAGGCGCACCGGGCGGTCGCGCTGACCCGGTCCGCGCTGGCGGGGGTCGCCCAGAACGCCGACTTCGAACTCGCCGCCCGCGTGCGGTACACGCTCGCCGGGAACCTCCTCGACGTCGACAGCCTGACCGCGGCCTTCGCCTACAGCAGCGAGGCCCTGGAGATGATCCCCGCCGATCCGCCGACGCCGACCTGGGTGTGGGCCGCGGCCACGCACGCCCTGGCCGCACGGCAGATCGGTGACCGCGACACCGCGCTGCGGATGGCGCGCCGAGGGCTCGCGGCCGCCGAGCGGCTGGACATGACCGACGCGCGGGCGGACCTGCTGGTGTCCCTGGCCGTCCTGGAGGGCGACGGCCGCCGCTCCCCCGAGGCCCGGGCGCGGCTGCGCGAGGCCCGCGACCTGGCCCGGCGCGCGGGCAACGCCCCGGTGGAGCTGCGCGCGCTGTACAACCTGGCCGTCGGCGCCTACGAGTCCGGGGAGCTGGAGGAGTGTCTGCCCGTGCTCGCCGAGGGCCTCGAACGCGCCCGGCGCGCCGGCCTGCTGTCGGCGCCGTACCCCATGGAGATGCGGTACCTGGAGTCCCTCGTGCTGTACACGCTGGGCCGCTGGGACGAGTGCGTGCGCGCGGCGGCCACCGACTCCGACGTGCTGCCCGCGACCGGCTACACGGGCGGGCCCGCGCTGTACGTCGCCCTCGCGCGCGGCGAGCTGGACACCGCGGTGGAACGGGCCGGGGCGCTGATGGCGGGACGGTTCGACTGGCTGGCCACGCTCATCGCGGGGATCGTGCTGACCGACGCGGCCGCGCTGCGCGGCGACGCGGAGGCAGCGGTGGAGCGGGTGCGGTCCATGGTGTCCGTGCTCACCGACGAGGCGGGCACCCGTCCGGACGTGACCGTGCGGCTCGCGGCCCTCGCCCTCGACGCGGTCGCCGACGCTGCCGCCGAGGCCCGCCTCGCGGGCGACGCGGCCACGCTCCGGCGCTGGACGACCGTCGCCGGTGAACTGGTGGGCCTGGCCCGGGAGTCGGCGCTGCACAGCGCGGCGGGGCGGCCGCAGGGACCGGAGGGGATGGCCTGGCTGGCCCGCGCCGAGGCGCAGTGGACGCGCGCGACGACCGGGCCGGACGCGGCGGCCTGGGAAAAGGCGGTCGCGGCGTTCGGCTACGGCGATCCCTACGAGCGGACGCGCTGCCGGCTGCGGTACGCGGAGGCCCTGCTGGTCGCCGGGCGGCGCGAGGAGGCGGTGGCCGAGGCCCGCGCGGTGCGCGAGACGGCCGTACGCCTAGGGGCGGCGCCGCTGCTGGAGCGGGTGGACGCGCTGGTGCGGCGCGGGCGGCTCTCCGATGCCCCGGCGCTCCAGGAGCGGTCGGCCGCTCTGACGGCCCGTGAGCAGGACGTGCTGCGGCTGCTGGCGCGCGGCCGCAGCAACCGGCAGATCGGCGAGGAGCTGTTCATCAGCGGCAAGACGGCGAGCGTGCACGTGTCGAACATCCTGGCCAAGCTGGGCGCCGGGAGCCGTACGGAGGCGGTGGCGATCGCCTATCGGGAGGGGCTGATCGCCCCCGAGGTCGGGGCGTCCGGCTGACAGCGGGCGGCGCGGGGGAAGGGGCGTACGCCCCCCGCCGCTCCCGCGCGCCCCTGGCGGAGCCGATGAACCTCCACGTGGGCATACAAGCGGCCCCTACGCTCACGGAGCTCGATCGTCGCCGCACCGCAGGCCCCGGGAGTCCCGTGAACCACCGCTCGACCGCAGCCGCCCTGGCGTGCTGCGCCGCCCTCGCCGTCGCCACGCTCACCGCCTGCGGCGCGGGGCATCAGGCCGCCGGAGCACAGCACCCCTCGACGCCCGTCGCCCGCGCCGGCGCGGACACCGCTCCCCTGGCCGCGGCCACCGCTCCCTCCGCCACGGCCGGCGCGGGCCGCGCCCCGAAGGCCGGGGGCGGGGGGCCGGCGGGTGAGGCGAGCGGTGCCGCCGGACTGCCGCCCCGCCCCGACGCGGCCGGCGAGGCCGCCTATGTGCGGGCGCTGACGGCGATCGACCCGGACATCGTGCACGACCGGGAGGACGAGGCGGTGGACCGGGGACGCGACCAGTGCCGCACCCTGCACGACTTCCCCGCCGACCGGGAACGGCAGATCACCACCGCCACCCAGCGCTTCGTCTCCCCCGGCCACCCGACCGGCTTCGGCCGGACGACCGGCGCCCGCATCGTGGACGCCGTCCACGCGAACCTGTGCCCCGACTACTGACCCGGGTCCGCGGGGGCTACGGGCGCGGGGCCGGGGTGTTCTCGGCCGTGACGTCGACCGCCGCCCAGGCGCGGTCCACCGTCGCGTACTCCGGGCTGGTCGCGCCGTAGAGGTCCGTCGCCGCCTTGAGGGTGGCCACGCGCGCGTCGTGGAAGTCGGTCGTGGAGACCATGTAGCGGGTCAGGGCGCGGTAGAAGATCGCCGTGGCCTTGGCGCGGCCGATGCCCGTCACCGGAAGGCCGTCAATGGTCGGGGAGTTGTAGGTGGTCCCGCCGATCCGCTTGCGGCCGCTGCCCTCCGCGAGGAGGTAGTACGCGTGCGAGGAGACGCCGGAGCCGGCGTGCACCTCGGCGTCGTACGTCTGCGGCGTCCAGTAGTCGATGGTGTGCTCCATGACGTCCATGGAGGGCTTGTCGAGGCGGCGCAGGAAGGTCTGGGCGAGGCCCAGCTTCTCGCCGATGAGGTAGTTCGGCGGGTTCTTGGGGTTGTTGGCGCTGAACTCGACGTTGGAGCCGAAGATGTCGGCGAGGGACTCATTGAGGGCGCCGGGCTCGCCGTACTGGTTGCCGAGGTTGTCGAAGTGGGTCGGCTCCAGCTTGGCGGTGGCGTCGACGACGCCGTGGGTGAGCTCGTGGCCGGTCACGTCGAGGACGACGAGCGGCTTCCTGATCTCGCGGCCGTCGCCGTCGCCGTAGAGCATGCAGCCGCACGCCGAGTCCCAGAACGCGTTGTCCACCTTCTTGCCGAAGTGGACCATGGCGAGGGCGCCCTTGCCGTTGTTCGCGATGCCCTTGCGCCCGAAGGTCTTGCGGTAGAAGTCGAGGGTCTGGACGACGCCGTACTGGGCGTCGACGGCGGCGCTCGTGCGGTTGGTGAGCGCCCCGTTGCCCCAGGTGTTGGTGGTGCTGGTGAACTTCCGGCCGCGGGCGAAGCTCTCCAGTTCCAGGTTGCGCGCGTCACGGGTCTCGGTGCCCCCGTGGGTGGGGTCCTTGAGCAGGTAGCTCGTGCGCGCGGTGCGGGTGGTGGTCAGCGCGACCTTGCCGGAGAAGAGGCCGGTGCCGGTGCCCGTGGCGGTGGACGGGTAGCGGACCGCGGCGCCGAGGGAGGCGGGCGCGACGCCGGTCGCGGGGTCGATGCTCTCGCCGCGGGCGGCCAGGGTGGCGAGCAGGCGGGGCGAGAGGAACTCGTCGCTGTCGGGCGTGTTGCTGCGCACCGCGCCGGTGACGGCGTCGACGACGACCGTGCGGGATCCGGTCTCCGTGGTGTCGCTGCCGGTGACCCGGACCTGGTAGGCGAGGGCGGAGGCACCGCCGCGGGCGTCGACGACGAGGGCGGCGTCCTGGGCCTCGCCCTGGGCGACGGCGGCGGCCTTCTGCTCGGCCTGGCGGGCGGTCAGCCTGGCCTCGGTGGTGGCGGGGTCGACGGTGTGGTCGGCGGCCCGGGTGACGCCGGCGTAGGCGAGGCGAGCGGTGAGGTGGACGACGAGGTCGCCGCCGAGGACGGGCATGCCCTGGTGCGTGCGCTGGAACCGGACATGCCGTCCGCCCTCGGGGTCGAGCAGCACGTCCTGGACCACCAGACCGTCGTCGGGGCCGACGCCGGTGGCCGAGGCGTGCGCCGTGGCGGCGGCGCGGGCGGCCTGGACCACGGACGCGGTTCCCGGGGCCGCCGCCGCGGGGCGGGTCCGGTCGGCGGACGGGCCCGCGAAGGCCGTGCCGCCCGTCAGGCCGGTGGCGGCCGTCGTCACGGCGACCGCGACCGCGAGGGTGCGAAGGTGTGCTCTGCCTATGTGAGCCGTGCGCACGATTCAGGATTCCCGTCCGTGTGAAGCCGGAAATGACCGGCTTGTCCGCATATCGCAGCGATACTGGGCGCATTCGCGTCGCACGGTGATCGAGAGTGATCAACTGTGCGTCGGCTGTGGAGATGTGACGGGACGGAAGAAGGTTGCCTCACGTGCATGTGACCCATCTCGCACCAGGTACGGACCGGCCAGGACGGCGCGCCGCACCGGCCGCACTGCTGCGCGGCACGGCCCTCGGACTGGCGCTGCTGTCCCTGCTGACGGGCCCGGCCCACGCCGTCGAGCGGGAACCGCGGCCCGCCCAGGCGGTCGAGCGGGAGCCGCAGCCCGACCTCGCCGGTCTGCGCGCGGTGCTGCGGACGGCCCGGACGCAGGGCGCCCCGGGGGCGATGGCCCGCATCGACGACCACGGCACGGTCCGCCGGGTCGCGGTGGGCGTCGCCGACCGGCGCACCGGGCGGGCGCTCGCCGACACCGACCGCTTCCGCATCGGCAGCGTCACCAAGACCTTCTCGGCGGTCGTCCTGCTCCAGCTCGTCGACGAGGGCCGGCTGAGCCTGGACGCCCCGGTGAACCGCTATCTGCCGGGACTCCTGCCCGACGACCGGATCACTGTGCGGCATGTCCTCAGCCATCGCAGCGGGCTGTACGACTACACCAACGACATGTTCGCCGGCACGGTCCCCGGCTTCGAGGCGGTCCGCACCAAGGTCTTCACCTACCGGCAGCTCGTCGACCGCTCCCTGCGCCACGCGCGCACCACCGCGCCCGGCGGCGCCTACACGTTGACCGGCCATGACGTGGGTACCGCGTACCGCAGCCGGATCATCGGACCGCTGGGGCTGAACGACACCTTCTACGTCCACCCCGGCACCCGGCTGCCGGGCACCTACGCGCGCGGCTACCTCACCCCGGACGACGCCGGCGCACCGCTCGTCGACGCCACCGAGCAGACCGTGTCATGGGCGCAGAGCGCGGGCGCGCTCATCTCCAGCACCCGCGACCTCAACACCTTCCTGTCGGCACTGCTCCAGGGACGGCTGACCTCGGCGCGGAGCCTGACCGAGATGCGGCGCTGGGTGCCGGCCGGCACCGGGCAGCGCTACGGGCTCGGGCTGCGGCGGCGCGATCTGTCCTGCGGGGTGTCGGTGTACGGCCACACAGGCGCCGTACAGGGCTACTACACCTACGCGTTCACCTCGAAGGACGGCAGGCGCAGCCTCACCGCGCTCGCCAACACCTCCAACAGCGCCCCGGTGCACAACACGATGCTGCGCACCCTGGAGGCCGCGTTCTGCGGCACGAGCGCGACGACCCGGGCGGGCGGCACGGTGTTCGAACGGCACGAGGACATCGCGCCGCAGGTCGCCCTGGACCGACCCTGATCCCCCTGCCCCCGGCCGCGCCACGCCGTGATCTTGGCGGAGGAGAAGCCTCCGGGCCAGGATGCCCGCATGAAGGGTTCCCTCTTTTCCAGTGAGCACATGGTCCAGCCCGCCACCGAGGCGGGCATGACCGTCGAGAACGCCAAATGCATCAAGTACGCCGTGAACGGCGAGATGCACGCCCGGCAGGGCGCGATGATCGCCTACCGCGGCAACCTCCAGTTCGAGCGCAAGGGCCAGGGCGTGGGCGGCATGCTCAAGCGCGCGGTCACCGGCGAGGGCCTGCCGCTCATGGCGGTGCGCGGACAGGGCGAGGCATGGTTCGCGCACGAGGCGCAGAACTGTTTCGTCGTCGAGGTCGACCCGGGCGACGAGTTCACCGTCAACGGCCGCAACGTCCTGTGTTTCGACGCCTCGTTGTCGTACCGGATCGCGACGGTGAAGGGCGCGGGCATAGCCGGCGGCGGCCTGTTCAACAGCGTCTTCACGGGACAGGGCAGGCTGGGCCTGGTGTGCGAGGGCAATCCGCTGGTCATCCCGGTCTCGTCGCAGTACCCGGTGTACGTCGACACGGACGCGGTGGTCGGCTGGACGGGCGGTCTGCGGACCTCGCTGCACCGCTCGCAGTCCATCGGCTCGATGCTGCGCGGCGGTTCCGGGGAGGCCGTACAACTGATGCTCCAGGGCGACGGGTACGTCGTCGTACGACCGAGCGAGGCGACGCCGCAGAAGGCTCAGCAGCACTGAGACAGCGCGCGGTGATCTGCGTCGCACGAGCAACCTCCGCGGCGGCGGTGACGTCTTGATCCCCAACAGGTGACGCCCTGACCCTCGGGTCAGGGCCCATTTTTCGACGCTCTATACACGCCATGTATACACACTGCGTATAGACCGCGTGTATAGACCGTGCGAAGAGAAGAAGAGAAAGGGACTCATGTACGGCAAGGCATTCGCCCCGGAGTACCAGGGCGCCCTCACCACCCTGTCCGTGAACTCCTCGCTGACCGACGTACTGGCCGCCGGAACCCGGGAGTTGAAGGCCGCCGAGCGGGCGGGGCGGCCCGAGGAGGCGGCGCGTTCCGGACTCGCGGTCGCGGAGGCGCATCGCCGGCTCGGGCAGATCGGCGACGCGGACCGGGCGTGGAAGGCGAGTTATCGCGCGGCCCGGGAGGCCGGGGACACGGCGGCGATGGCCTGGGCCCTGTGGAGCGGTGGCACCCTGGCCCGCCAGCGCGGCGCCTTCCCGCTGGCCCGGCGGCTGCTGGGCCTCGCGGCCGACCTCGGGGAGCGCGGCGGCGACATCGTCGTACGGGGCTACTCGCTGGCCGGGCTCGCGGAGACCGGTCGCATCCAGGGCGACTACGAGGCCGTGGGCCGGCTGCACGAGCAACTGCTGGCCGAGGCCCGCCGGCGGGGCGAGGCCCGGCACACGGTGTGGGCGCTGGAGGGCATCGCGCAGATGCACCGCAACTCCGGTGCGTACGACACGGCGTACGGCCTGTTCGAGGAGGCCGCCGAGATAGCGGCCCGCGCCGACGACCGGCGGGGCCACGCCTGGGCGCTGCGCGGCCTCGCCGATATCGTGTCGGTGCGGGACGGGGACGTGGAGCGGGCGCTCGGGCTGCTGTCCGAGGCGGAGTCGACGTGCCGCGCGATGAAGCTGTCCAGCGCGCTGGCCTACAACCACAAGATGCGCGGCAACGTCCTGTACCGCGCCGGGCGTTACCGCGAGGCACGGGAGTGCTACGCGCAGGCCCTCGCGGAGTTCCGCGCGATGCGCGAACCGCGCGGCGAGGCCCTGGCCCGCCTCGGCCTCGCCAAGTCCCGCGCCCGCCTCGGTCACGACCGCGCCGACACGGCGGAGGAACTGGCCGATCTGGCGCGGACGTTGGAGCGCATCGGACTGCGTCACGCCCGGGAGATGGTGACCCGGGCCCAGGAGGAACTCGGCCTGCTCGACACGTCGGCCCCGGCCGAGGCCGGCCGGTGACCGCGCTCGGCTCGATGCCCTCCGCGCCCGCGCTGCCCGAATCCGCCCCCCAAGTACTGGACCGCTGCCGGGTGTTGGTCCGACCCGCGCTGGAGGCGGCGGTCGGCGAACTGCATCCGTGGGTGCGGGAGATGGCGTCGTACGCGTTCGGCTGGTGCGACATCGGAGGCGTGCCCGCCGCTCGCCCCGGGCTCGGGGGCAAGGGGATGCGGCAGGCGCTCGCGGTGCTCGGCGCCGAGGCCGTGGGGGCTCCCGCGCGGGCCGGGGTCGCGGGGGCCGTCGCCGTGGAGCTGGTGCACGTCTTCTCGCTGCTGCACGACGACATCATGGACGGCGACCGCACCCGCCGCGGACGTCCGGCCGTGTGGGCGGCGTACGGCACAGGACCGGCGGTCCTGGCGGGCGACGCCCTGTTCGCGCTGGCGGTCGGCACCCTCGCCGGACAGCCCGGCCCCGGCGGACCGGCGGTCGGACTGCTGTCCGCCGCCCTCACCGACCTGGTGCGCGGACAGGCCGACGACCTGCTGTTCGCCGGCCGCCCCTGGGCGGGCCCGGACCGGGTGCGGCCGGAGGAGTACCGGTCGATGGCCGAGGGCAAGACGGGCGCCCTGCTGGGCTGCGCGGCCGCGCTGGGCGCCGTGCTCGGCGGTGCTCCCCCGGCGACGGCCGCCGCGCTGGACCTGGCCGGCCGGCACCTCGGAGTCGCCTTCCAGGTGGCCGACGACCTCCTCGGGATCTGGGGCGATCCGGCCGTCACCGGCAAGCCCGTCCACGGCGATCTGCGGGAGCGCAAGAAGACGTTCCCCGTCCTGGCCGCCCTGGCGGCGCCCGTCCCCGCCGCCCGCCGTCTGGCCGCGCTGCTGGAGGAGGGCGGCGATCCCGCCGAGGCGGCCGCGCTCGTCGACCGGGCCGGGGGACGCGCGGCGGCCCGCGCGGAGGCGCACCGGCAGCTGGCCGCCGCGCGGACCGCGCTGGCGGACCTGCCGCTGCGGCCGGAGCCGCTGCGCGCCCTCGCGGACCTCGCGGGATTCGCCGTGCGCCGCCTACGATGATCTGCGCGGCCGAGCCGGGTCGACCCGTACCCCGCCAGGGAGTCGAGGTGCGCGACGGCGCGGATCACCGCCCGCCCCGGAAGGATGGATCGTCGTGATCGGCATCTCCGACATCGAAGCCGCGGCCGTGCGCATCGCCGGCCATGTCGTGCACACCCCCACCGTCGCGAGCCCGGGCCTCACCGCGCTGCTCGGCGCCCCGGTGACGGCGAAGCTCGAACTGCTCCAGCGCACCGGCTCGTTCAAGGCGCGCGGCGCGACGGCGAAACTGCTGTCGCTGAGCGACGCCGAGCGGGCCGCGGGCGTCGTCGCGGTCAGCGGCGGCAATCACGGTATCGCCGTCGCGCACATGGCCGGCGCCCTCGATGTGAAGGCCACGGTCGTCATGCCGCGCTCGGCGCCCGCACGGGCGATCGAGACCGCCGGGGCCGCGGGGGCGGCGGTGCGGGTGACCGACACCATGGACGAGGCGTTCGACACGGTGGGCCGGTTGCGGGACGAGGGTCTCACGCTGGTCCACCCGTTCGACGATCCGGTGGTCGTCGCCGGGCAGGGGACGGTCGGTCTGGAGTTCGCCGCGGACGCCGGCGAGCTGACCGACGTCCTGGTGAGCATCGGCGGTGGCGGACTGATCGCCGGCGTGGCCACGGCGCTGCGCGCCCGCCGACCGGGGCTGCGGATCTGGGGGGTGGAGACGGAGGGCGCGCAGGCGATGTCCGAGGCGCTGGCGGCGGGCGGGCCGGTGCCGGTCGCGTTGACGTCGATCGTCTCCACGCTCAGCGCGCCGACGGTCTCGCGGCTGACCTACGACCATGTCGTCGCGCTGGTCGACGAGGTGCTCGTGGTGCCCGACCGGGAGGCGGTGCGGGGCTGTCTGGAGCTGGCCGAGCACGCGAAACTGTGGACCGAGCCGGCCGCGGGCTGTCTGCTGCCGGCGGCCCGCCGGGTCCTGGAACGGGTCGGCGAGGGCGCCCGCCTGGGGCTGGTGGTGTGCGGCGGCAACGCGACCACGACGGACGTCGCGGAATGGGCGCAGCGTTTCGGACTCCACTGAGCCGGTCTCTTCAGGTTCTTCAGCACGGAGAGCTCCGCCGATTTCATTTCCCGTTCGGCCACCTTGCCGCATTTCGTTCGCACATCTGCTCGCCGAATTTGAATGAAGGACAGGAATCCTCCTGGATATGCGGTTCCTTTGAACGCCCGCCGTCGTATCGGTCGTACCACTGGGAAAGGAGAGCTCCGGGGGTTCAGCGAGGGATGACCATGGTCAAGACGCATGTCTCCACGCCCGAGTGGGTGGCCGGGAGATACCGGCTTCTGGACGTCGTCCACCGGGAGACGAACCGCGTCAGTTGGTACGGGGAGGACGCCGACGAGTCGCGCCCTTGTCTGGTGACCCGCGTCGGGCTTCCGGAGGACACCGGCGAGGAGGACATGCTCCGGGCCGCCGACCGGGTGCTGCGGATGTCGCAGACGATGGCCCGGCTGTGCCCCGGCCGGATCGCCGCCGTGCTGGACGCGGTGGCGCAGGACGGCGCGCTGTGGACCGTGACGGAGTGGATCGACGGCCGGCCGCTCGGTCAACTCCTCGGCCAGAAGGGGGTGTTCCACCCGACGCGGGCGGCCAGGATCGGGCTGGAGCTGCTGGACGTCCTGGAGGCCGCGCACGGCGAGGGCATCACCCATGGCGAGTTGAGCCCCGGTCAGGTGTTCGTGCGCGAGCGCGGACCGGTCGTGCTCACCGGGTTCGGGCTGGCGGGCGCGACCCTCGTCCCTCGCGTGGCCGCGCCGTCGTACGCCTCCCCCGAACAGGCCCGGGACGAGCGGATCGGGCCCGCCGCCGACCTGTGGGCGCTGGGCGCCCTGCTGTACACGATGGTGGAGGGCCGGCCGGCGTTCCGGGACCGGGACCGGCCGGAGGCGACGCTCAGGGCCGTCGACCGGCTGCCGTTGCGCACGCCCCTGCGCGCGGGTCCCCTCGCCCCGACCGTGCAGGGTCTGCTGCGCAAGGACTCCCGGGAGCGGCCGACCCGTTCGGTGCTGCGCGAGGCGCTGGCCCGGGTCGTGGACGAGGACCCGGACGCGACGGCGGCGCACGGGCCGCGGCGGGGGTACGTGGCGGCGCGGTGGGTCGGGCCGCGGTGGAGCGGGCGGACCATGGCCGCCGGAACCGCGCTGGCCGTGGTCACCGTGGCCGTCGCCACGCTCGCCGTGACCCATCTGCTGCCCGGCACGGACGACGAGCCGACCGGCAGCGCCCAGACCCTCCCCTCCGCGCCCGCGTCCGCCTCCGCGACGGCCACGGCTCCGGAGAGCGGCCCCGGCACCGCCCCGGCCACCACCGCCCCACCGGACCCGACGCCCGCCCGGCCCGCGAGCACGACCCCGGCCCCCTCGGCCACGGCGACCGGCAACGGCCTCCCGCGGGGCTTCCACGTCTACCGCGCCCCCGAGGGGTTCTCCATCGCCCTGCCCGACGGCTGGCGGCGGCTGACCACCTCGCGCCAGTCGGACCTCGCCTACCGGGTGACCTTCGGCGCGCACGGCGACCCGCGCACGCTCGCGGTGACATACAGCGCGGCGCTGGGCCCGGACCCGGTCGCCGTCTGGCGCGACGACGTCCAGCCCCGGCTGCGGCAGGACGACGGGTTCGCGCGGATCGGCGCGATCCGCGCGACCACGTACCAGGGGCACCCGGCGGCCGACATGGAGTGGCTCGTCGACGAGGACGGCACGTCGCTGCGGACGTTCGGGCGCGGTTTCCTGCTGGGCGGCTCCCGCGGCTTCTCCTTGCGCTGGACGACACCCGCCGCGGACTGGGACGAGCCCGCCAACCGGCAGGCCCTGGACACCTTCCTGAAGACCTTCCACCCGGGCACGGCCTAGCCAGGGCCTGAACGCCCCGGCGCGGCCCGGGCCCGGCCCTCAGTCCGGCGCGCGCATCCGGCGCAGCGGACCGCCGTGCAGCGGGACGGTGTCCCAGCGGGCGGTGAACGTGCGGTCGGCCAGCGAACAGGTCACCCGCAGACGGTGCGGGGTCTCCAGGAACAGGACGTCCACGGCGAGGCCGTCGCCGTCCGTCCAGCCGCCGCTGACCGCCACCGGCACGGGTTCCTCCGTGACCGTCCAGCCGCCCGCGCCGAGCCCGAGCTCCAGCGGGTGTCCCCCCTCGACCAGGGTCAGCGCCCAGCCGTCCGAGCCCTGCCTGACCGTGGCGCGGGTGAGCCCGGGCTGGCCGGCACAGACACCGCCGTACGGGGTGAAGGCCGCACCCGACCAGGCCCCGGCGCGCTCCGGCGGCGCGGACTTGCCGCCGGCGGGCGGCAGCGCGAGCCGCGCCAGCCGCTCGGCGAGGACCGCCTCGGCGCCCTCGCGCCCGGTGACGGGCGAGGGGCGGAACGCGGGCAGCAGATGCTCCCATACGAGGTTCAGCAGGGCCTGCATGTCCCCGGTGGCGGCGGTCAGCGCGACCACGGCGTCCTGCGCGGGCAGCACGAGCGCGAACTGGCCGTAGAGCCCGTCGGCCCGGTAGCCGTGCCGCGACATCCAGAACTGGAAGCCGTAGCCGCGGTCCCAGTCCTGCCGCTCGGCCTCCGTGAGGGTGCCGCCCGTCGAGATCTGCGCGCGCGTGGCCTCGGCGACCCACGCGCGCGACAGCAGCCGCCGGCCGTCCCACACACCGTCGTTCAGATAGAGCCGGCCGAGCCGGGCCAGCGCGTCGGTGGTGGTGTGCAGTCCGCTGAAGCCCAGCTCACGACCGGAGCGGTCGCTCAGCCAGGCCACGCCCCCGATGCCCAGCGGGTCCAGCAGCCGGGGTCGCAGATAGGCGGTGAGCCGCAGGCCGGTGACGCGCTGGACGATCGCCGCGAGCGCGAACGTGGCGGGCTGGTTGTAGGCGAACACGGTGCCCGGGTCGCGCTCCGGCGGCACCAGCAGGAGGCCGCGCAGGAGGTCGCCGGCGCCGCGGGCGCGGGCCCGGTCGATGGTCTCGGCCTCATGGCCGGTGGACATCGACGCCACGTGCCGCACCAGCAGGGCACGGCTGCGCGGATCGGTGATCTCGGCGTCGAGCTCCGGGAAGTACGACAGCACCGGGTCGTCGAGGCGGATGAGCCCCTCGTCGACGGCGATACCGGCGGCGGTGGCCGTGAAGGCCTTGCTCACCGAGTACACGAGCCCTCGGCGGTCCGGGGTGTACGGCACCCACCAGCCGGAGGCGACGAGCCGGCCCTGTCTGAGGATCATCAGGCTGTGCGGCTCGATGTCGGAGGCCGCTTCCACGGCGTCCAGGAAGGCGAGCACGCCGCTGGCGTCGACGCCCTCGGCGGCGGGGGTGCTCAGGGGCAGCGTCATGTCCGCCATCCTCGCGCGCGTGCGCATCGGTTTTCGAGAGGGGGATCGGCCCGTTTGCGGCACGGCTCGCCGTTCCCGAATGGTGGCCAACGGGTGCATATAGGCTGCCGGTCGGTACCCCCGTACGCCCCTTCGTACGCCCCGCAGCCTTCCGAGGAGAGCATCCGTGACCCTGGCGATCGACCTGCCCCAGACGCCCGCCGAGGACGGCCCCGCGCCGCTGTCCGACCTCGTGGCGCGTGACGCGCGGGAGTTCGGAGTCTACGCGCGCACCGGGGGCTGGACCTTCGGCCTGATGGTGGCGCGCAGTGTCCGGCCGGGCGGACAGGGCGCGGAGGGGACGCCGAAGGTGTCGGCGAGGGAATTCGCCGAGCTGGCGGGCTGCTCGCCGGAGCGCGTGATGCGCTACTACAAGGCGTGGGACCGGGCCGCCGACGACGGTCTCGTGCCGCACTTCGAGGCGCTGGCCCCGGGCCAGGAGGTGGAACTGCCGGACGCCGACGTGTGGCTGAGCTACTACGTCTCCCGCAACAGCGCCACGTCCGACCGCGGCGTCGCCATCGCCGAGGCCGCCGAGGCGGAGGGGATCCGGCCGACGAAGGCGCTGGAGGTCGCGGAGAACCCGACCGCGCTGCGCGCCGCGATCCTCGCCGACCCGTCCA
This sequence comes from Streptomyces sp. NPDC032126, assembly GCF_055580085.1. Taxonomy (NCBI): domain Bacteria; kingdom Bacillati; phylum Actinomycetota; class Actinomycetes; order Kitasatosporales; family Streptomycetaceae; genus Streptomyces; species Streptomyces sp. NPDC032126. Next base: position 1,272,333 of record NZ_JBVIMA010000001.1, on the reverse strand, counting down.
CCGCGCGGGCGGCCCGCGCCGCCCTGCTGGACCGCGTCAAGGAGGACCCGGAGCTCCAGGCCGAGCTGGCCCGGGACGTGGTGCGCACCGACGACCTGAAGAAGGCGGTGGCCACCGAGAGCCGCTCCCACGACCGCATCGGGTACGTCCGCCAGATCGCCGAGTCCGGGCAGATCAGGACGCCCGCCGGGCAGACCGTCGAGGCGCCCGCAGAACTGCGTCAGGAGGCCGAGCGGCATCTGTCGCTGATCGACGAGCTGGACGAGCACGAGGACGCCGGCGAGTGGGCGAGCGAGGCGTACGACACGCTGAAGGGCCTCGTCGTGGAGGCCGTGGAGGCCGACCCGGAGCTGCGTGTCCAGGAGCGGCGCACCAAGTTCTACAGCAGCCTGCAGAAGGCGACGAGGGCGTTCGAGGAACTGACGTTCGACGACGCGCAGGACTTCTACGAGGACGACATGGTGCAGCGCCTGGAGGAGCTCCAGCAGGCGATCGGCAGCTGTCTGACGGCGCTGCGCGGGGCGCGCGGGGACGCCGGGGCGGCGGGCTGAGTAGACGCCGGGGCGGTCGCTGAGTAGGCGTACTCATGCCGGCGCGGCGGACACCCGGCGACGATGAGGGCTCACCGTTCAGGAGTCCTCAAGGAGCCCTCCGATGTCCCTCGCGCTTCCGGCCGCCCCGCGCCGCACCCTGCCCGCTCTGTGTGCGGGCCTGGTCGTCGCGGGCCTGGCCCTGTCCGCCTGGAACGCCTACGACCCCACCACCTGGCTCCTGGAGACGGTGTGGGCGCTCGTCGGGCTGCCGGTGGTGGTCCTGGCGTGGCGGCGCTTCCCGCTGACCGGGCTGCTGTGCGCGCTGCTCGCCTTCCACGCGCTGGTGCTCGCCCTCGGCGGGCACTACACGTACGCGCGTGTGCCGCTCGGCGACTGGGTGCGCGACACCTTCGGCCTGGCCCGCAACCCCTACGACCGGTTCGGCCACCTCATGCAGGGCTTCGTGCCCGCGATCCTGGTCCGCGAGCTGCTCAGCCGCACCTCGCCGCTGCGCGGCAGCCGGTGGCTGGCGCCGCTGACGGTGTGCGCCTGCCTGGCGTTCAGCGCGCTCTTCGAGATGTTCGAGTGGGCGGCCGCGGTGATCGGCGGACAGGCCGCGGACGCCTTCCTCGCCACCCAGGGCGATGTGTGGGACACCCAGTGGGACATGTTCTGCGCCCTGATCGGCGCGATCACCTCACTCCTCCTGCTCAGCCGCGCCCACGACCGACAGCTGCAGCGGCTGGAGGCCTAGTCGTCCGAGCGCGACGTGTGGTGGGTGCGGGTCCACAGGGGGAGGGCGAACCAGCACAGGGCGTACCAGAGGACGACCGCCGCGACCAGCCAGGGGACGAAGGCGTTGTGGGTGGCCACGCGCAGGATCAGCAGCAGCGCGGCGGTCATGGTCGCCAGCAGCAGGACCAGGCCGACGAAGGTCAGGCGGCTCGCCCACCGCACCGCCTGCGGCTTGATCCGGCGGCCGGAGACCAGCCGGTGCAGGGAGACCGGGCCGATCAGGGCGCCCGTGGCGCAGGCGCCCAGGACCACGGTCACGATGTAGATCGTGCGGTCGGTCTGCGCCAGGTGGGCGTAGCGCGGGGTGAACACGACGGTGAGCAGGAAACCGAAGAGGATCTGCACGCCGGTCTGGGCCACCCGGACCTCCTGGATGAGCTCGCCCCACATCCGGTCGGCCCGCTCCTCCTGGGTCTCGTCACGCCCTGTGCGTTCGGCTTCCTTGCCGGTGACGGCCACCTTTCCTCCTCGGTACGCGCGTCTGCCCCACTGGTGCGCGAGTACCCCGCTGGCGGCGACCGTCCACCCGGAGTCGCCCGGTCGCTCTACCAGCGTCCCTCGACCTGGTCCGCGATCCGCCGCTCGTACAGGTCCCGGATCGCGGTGAGCGTCGCGTCGGACAGCTCGGGCAGCTTGGCGGCGGCCGCGTTGGCGCGGGCCTGCTCGGGCGAGCGGGCGCCGGGGATCACGGTGGTCACGCCGGGCTGCTGGACGATCCAGCGCAGCGCGAGCTGGGCCGGGGTGTATCCCTCGGGGGCGAGGGCGGCGAACTCGACGGCGGCCTCGACACCGGTGTCGTAGTCCACGCCGGAGAAGGTCTCGCCCTGGTCGAAGGACTCGCCGTGCCGGTTGTAGGTGCGGTGGTCGTTCGCCGGGAAGACGGTGTCCTTGGTGTACTTGCCGGACAGCAGGCCGGAGGCGAGCGGCACGCGCGCGATGATGCCGACGCCGGCCTCGCGGGCGGCGGGGAGGACCTCGTACAGCGGCTTCATGCGGAACGGGTTGAGGATGATCTGCACGCTCGCCACGCCCGGCCGCCGGATCGCGGTGAGGGCCTCGGCGCAGGTCTCCACGCTGACGCCGTAGGCGGCGACGCGCTCCTCCTCGACGAGGGTGTCGAGGGCGTCGAAGACCTCGTCGCTGGAGTAGACGGGGGTGGGCGGGCAGTGCAGCTGCACCAGGTCGAGCCGGTCGACGCCGAGGTTGCGGCGGGAGCGGTCGTTCCAGGCGCGGAAGTTGTCCAGGACGTAGTTCTCGGGGATCTGCTCGACGCGGCGGCCCATCTTCGTCGCGACCAGGACATGCAGATCGGGCCGGCCGCGCAGGAACGTGGCGATGGTCTGCTCGCTGCGGCCGTCCCCGTAGACGTCGGCGGTGTCGAAGAACGTCACCCCCGACTCGGCGGCCGTCTCCAGGACCGCGAGGGCCTCCTTGTCGTCGACGTCGCCCCAGTCGGCGCCGAGCTGCCAGGTGCCGAGGCCGACGACCGACGCGTGCTGACCCGACCTGTCGAATGCGCGTTCTTCCATGGGGCCAGTCTGTCATCTGCGGCGGGGCGGCGCCGGGTCCGCCGGCCCGGGCGGTGCGTGGTCAGCGCTTACCACTTGCCGACCGCTTCCTGTGAATCCGTCACCCGTAGGAGTGAACGGCGGTGCAGCGCCGGTGATGTGTGTCCGTCCCGTACCTAGCGTGACCGCGTGACCGATCGCCAGGAGAGCCCCGAGAACCCGCAGAGTCCGCAAAGTCCGCAGAACACCGTGCCCTTCAGCCGCCGCGGCTTCCTGCGCTCCGCCGCCGCGCTGGCCGCCGCCGGCCCCGTGCTGCTCGCGGCCGACCCCGTGCGGGCCGCCGAGGAGCTGCCCGGCTTCCCCACGGGCGTCGCCCTGTACCGCACCGGCTACCGCAACTGGGACGGCGAGATCACCGCCACCGGCCTGTGGGCCTACGCCCCGGACGGCGCCGGACAGGCCGCCGACGTCGTCAACTGGGCCTGGCGCGGCGGCTGGACGGTCCGCGCCCGGGGCGCCTCGCACGGCTGGTCCCCCCTCACGCTCGCGGCCGGTACGGCGCCCGACGCGCGCGTCCTCCTCGTCGACACCGCCACCCACCTCACGGGCCTGTCCCTGGACTCGCCCTCCGCCGTGCGCGCGGGTACCGGCGTCACCCTGGAGGCGCTGCTCACCTTCCTGGAGGAGCACGGGCTGGGAGTGACGGCCGCCCCCGCACCCGGCGACCTCACGCTGGGCGGCGCCCTGGCGATCGACGCGCACGGCACCGCCGTACCGGCGCGCGGCGAGGAGCGGCCGGCGGGGCACACGTACGGCTCGCTCAGCAATCTCGTGCTGTCGCTGACGGCGATCGTGTGGGACGAGGCCCAAGGCGCCTACGCGGCCCGGACGTTCACGCGCGACGAGGCGGACTGCGCCGCGCTGCTCACGCACCTCGGTCGGTCGCTGGTGACCGAGGTGGTGCTGCGGGTGGGCGCGAACAGCTCGCTGCGCTGCGTCAGCCGTACGGACATCCCGGCCGCGGAGCTGTTCGCGGCGCCGGGGTCGGCGGGACGGACGCTGGCGGGCTTCCTGGAGTCCTCGGGACGGGTGGAGGCGATCTGGTTCGCGTTCACCGAGCAGCCCTGGCTGAAGGTGTGGAGCGTGGCGCCGACGAAGCCGCTCACCTCGCGCCGGGTGTCGTCACCGTACAACTACCCGTTCTCCGACAACGTGCCGACGCCGGTGGCGGATCTGGTCGGGCGGATCGTCGCGGACGGGGCCTGGTCCCTGGCGCCGGTGCTGGGGGCCGCGCAGCTGGAGGCGGCGACGCTGGGGCTGGCGGCGACGCTGTCGTCGGACCTGTGGGGGCCGTCGAAGAACACGCTGCTGTATGTGCGGCCGACGACGCTGCGGGTGCACGCCAACGGGTACGCCGTGCTGACGAGCCGGTCCCAAGTGCAGCGCGTGGTCGCGGAGTTCGCCGACTTCTACCGCGAGCGGCTGCACGCGTACGCGGCGGAGGGCCGCTTCCCGGTGAACGGGTCGGTGGAGATCCGGGTCACCGGCCTCGACGACCCCGGGGACGCGGGACTTCCGGGCGCGCGGCCGCCGTCGCTGTCGGCACTGCGGCCGGTTCCCGGTCGCCCCGAGTGGGACACGGCGGTGTGGCTGGACGTGCTCACGCTGCCCGGCACGCCGGACGCGGAGGCGTTCTACCGGGAGCTGGAGCAGTGGCTGCTGACGGCGTACGACGGGTCGGGGTACGCGCTGGCCCGGGCGGAGTGGTCCAAGGGCTGGGGGTACACCGAGCGGGCCGCGTGGAGCGACGCGGCGGTGCTGGGGACGGCCGTACCGGCGTCGTACGGCGCCGCCTGGGACGAGGCGGCGGCCGTGCTCGAACGGCTCGATCCGCGGCGGGTGTTCACCTCCCCGCTGCTGGACCGGCTGCTGCCGTAGATCCGCGGGGCGGTCAGTCGCGGGAGGCGAGCGTCCGGGCGTGGGCGGTCCGGGCGAGCCTCGGGCCGAGCCAGCGCTTGAGGCGGCGCAGGGCGTCGAGGCGGCCGGCGGCGCGGTCGAGGCGGTAGTACAGCTGCGGCGGGACGTAGGGCAGCAGGGGCGAGTGGCGCTGGCCGAGGAGGGCGAACATCCGCTCCGGCGGGAGGTGGATGTAGCGGGTGAGGTTCTCGTACCACTGGGCGCTGTAGCGGGCCGCGCTCTGGGCGGACAGCAGCTCGGCCTTGCGGACGCGCTCGTACTCGGCGAGGGCCGCCGGCAGTTCGGCGTGGGTGCGCAGAGCGTCGGCGAGGGCCATCGCGTCCTCCAGGGCGAGCGTGGTGCCGGCGCCGATGGAGTAGTGGGTGGTGTGGGCGGCGTCGCCCAGCAGGACGAGGCGGTCGTGGTGCCAGGTGCGGTTGGTGAGGGTGCGGAAGGTCGGCCACCGGACGGCGCCGGCGGTGGTGGCGCGGCCGATGAGGGGGTGGCCGTCGAGGATGTGCGCGAAGAGCTTCTCCAGGTGGGCGAGTGCGTCGGCCTCGCTCCCCCGGTCGAGGCCGAGGCCGGTGAGGGTCTCCGGGGCGCACTCGATGACGCAGGTGCTGCGCTCGGGGCTGAAGGGGTAGCCGTAGCACCAGATCCAGCCGTGCTCGGTCTCGACGAAGGCGAAGGTGAAGGAGTCGAAGACCTGGGTGGTGCCGAGCCAGAGGTAGTGGTTGCGGCCGGGCGTGAGGTCGGCGCCGAAGTGGTCGGCGTGCCGGCCGCGCAGGGCGCTGTGGACCCCGTCGCCCGCGACGACGAGGTCGGCGTCGGGGAGGTCGTCCGGCGTGACCTCGTGCTCGAACTCCAGGCGGACGCCGAGGGAGCGGGCGCGGTCGGCGAGGATCTCCAGCAGTCGGTGGCGGCCGATGCCGTGCCCCTCGTCGCCGGGCTGCCGGGTGACGCGGTCGCGCACATGGGCGACGCCCGCGGTCCAGCGGACGGAGCTCTCGTCGATGAGGCGGGCGGACACGGGGTCGTAGTGGTGGAGCCGGTCGAGCAGTTCGCGCCAGTAGGTGACACCCCAGCCGTACGTCGAGCCCTCGGGGTCGCGCTCGTGGACGGTGATGTCGTGGGACGGGTCCTGCAGCTTGAGCAGGATCGAGAGATACAGGCCGGCGGGCCCGCCGCCGACGCAGGCGACCTTCACGCGCTTCACCCCTGGGAGTTACGAAATGTGGCCATGTGACGACGCAGGGTAGCAGTACCTTCGCGTCAGCTTTGGCACGTGACCCGCGCCACGAAGATCGCGGACCCCGGCGAAAGATCACCGAAGACAGCGCTTCCGGCGGAAGGATCTTCCCGTTCCGCCCTGAGCGCGCGGTCGGTGCGACAAGATCACCCTTGTTCAAGATTCCACGACATCTGGGCACTTGTCCGGATCACAGCCAACCGTTTCCGGCAGATTTCCCCCGCTGTGCACCGGGCCGATAGGCATGCGGAGTCGTCGTTCGAACATCCACTCGCGTTCGAACACTCCCTCACGGAGGTCCCGTATGCCGGAACTCAGCCGTCGTCGCGCGCTCACCGCGGCGGCCGCCCTCACCGCGACCGCTGGTGTCGCCGGAACGCTCGCCGCCCCCGCCGCCTCGGCCGCCGAACACCCGCACGACGAGCCCGCGTCCTTCGACGAGGTCTACAAGGGCCGCCGGATACAGGGCGGCCCGGACACCGGGGGCGGCCACCACGGCGGCGGGGGCGGCCACCACGGCCACGGCGGCGGCTACCGCGTGTCGATCGACGGCGTGGAGCTGCATGTGATGCGCAACGCCGACGGCACCTGGATCAGCGTCGTCAGCCACTACGACCCGGTGCCCACCCCGCGGGCCGCCGCACGCGCCGCGGTCGACGAGCTGCAGGGCGCGCGCCTGCTGCCCTTCCCCGCCAACTGACCGCCCCGCACGCCCACTTGGAGCATCCGCACATGACCGTCCGCAAGAACCAGGCGTCCCTGACCAGCGACGAGAAGCGCCGATTCGTGAACGCCGTCCTGGAGCTGAAGCGCAGCGGCCGCTACGACGCGTTCGTCACCACGCACAACGGCTTCATCATGGCCGACACCGACAACGGCGAGCGCACGGGCCACCGTTCACCGTCGTTCCTGCCCTGGCACCGCAGATTCCTGCTGGAGTTCGAGCGGGCCCTGCAGTCCGTCGACGCCTCGGTGGCGCTGCCGTACTGGGACTGGTCCGCCGACCGCTCGGCCCGCTCCTCGCTGTGGGCGCCGGACTTCCTCGGCGGCACCGGGCGCAGCCGCGACGGCAAGGTGATGGACGGACCGTTCGCCGAGTCCACCGGCAACTGGACGATCAACGTGCGCGTCGACGGCCGTACGTATCTGCGGCGGGCGCTGGGCACGGGCGTGCGCGAGCTGCCGACACGGGCCGAGGTCGACTCCGTGCTCGCGATGGGGACGTACGACATGGCGCCCTGGAACAGCGCCTCGGACGGCTTCCGCAACCACCTGGAGGGCTGGCGGGGCGTGAACCTGCACAACAGGGTGCATGTGTGGGTCGGCGGCCAGATGGCCACCGGGGTCTCCCCCAACGACCCGGTGTTCTGGCTGCACCACGCCTATGTCGACAAGCTGTGGTCCGAGTGGCAGCGCCGGCACCCGGGCGCGGCCTATCTGCCGACTGCCGGGACGCCGGACGTCGTCGATCTGCGCGAGACGATGAAGCCCTGGCACGACACGACCCCGGCGGACCTGATCGACCACAAGCCGCACTACACGTTCGACACCGACTGAGCCGTGTCGCGCCGGCCGGTCAGCCGGCGGCCGCCGTGCGGCACTCGGGGTGGCCCCAGCCCTGGTCGTTCTTGGCGATCTGCTCACCGGCCGCGTAGGGGCGTCCGCACACGCAGCGGCCCGGGAACTTGGCCTTGATCGTCCGCGCCGAGCCGCCGGACCCGCCGCGCTGCCGAGACGCCGTGGCTCCCGCGGTGCGGCGCCGCGGCGCCGCCGACTTCGGGGTGTCCGGGGAGGGCGGCGGCTCCGGGGAGCCGAGGGCGCTGCCCGCGGCCTGCTGGACGCTCGCCGCCTGGCTCGCGGCGCGGTCGGCGAAGTCGTTGAGCCGGTCCCCGTCGACCTGGTGGGCGGGGACGTACCGGAACTCCACGGAGCGGCCGTCCAGGAGCTCGTCGATGCGGACGACCAGCTCCTGGTTGGCGACCGGCTTGCCCGCGGCCGTCTTCCAGCCGTTGCGCTTCCAGCCGGGCAGCCAGGTGGTGACGGCCTTCATCGCGTACTGGGAGTCCATCCGGACCTCCAGCGGCACGACCGGGTCGACGGCCTCCAGCAGGCGCTCCAGCGCGGTCAGTTCGGCCACGTTGTTGGTGGTCCGGCCGAGCGGCCCCGACTCCCAGCGGTCCGGGGTCTCGGAGTCGTCGCCGATCACCCAGGCCCAGCCCGCCGGTCCGGGGTTCCCCTTCGAAGCCCCGTCGCACGCGGCCACAACACGTTCACGCATGTGCTCGATCATGCCATGGACCGCCTCGGGCAGGCTCAGACCGCCTCGGTCTTCGGAATCTCGCCCTCGGTCCTCGCGATGTCGATCACCGAGAAGACCGCGCCCTGCGGGTCGCTCACCGTGGCGAAGCGGCCGAAGGGACTGTCCATCGGGCCGAAGCGCACGGTGCCACCCAGCTTGGTCGCCTTGGCGAGGGCGTCGTCGCAGTCCCCGACGACGAAGTACACGTTGATGTGCGGCGGCACCTCGGGCGGGAAGTCGTCGGTCATCTTCATCCGGCCGAGGACCGTGGCGTCACCGACGTTGAACATGCGGTAGTCGACCGCGTCGTCCTGCATCTGCCGCGCGGTGTAGGGGAAGACGGAGGCGAAGAAGCGGTCCGCCTTCTCCGGCTCGCGGGTGTAGACCTCGGCCCAGCCGTACGCGCCCGGCACGGCCTGCGCCTCGAAGCCCTCGTGGGTGCCCGCCTGCCACACCCCGAACACGGCACCGCTGGGCTCACGGGCCAGACACATCGTGCCGAACTCGCCGACCTGCATGGGCTCCATCAGCACCTCGCCGCCGCTCGCGCGGATCTTGGCGGCGGTGGCGGCGGCGTCCGGCGAGGCGAAGTACACGCACCACTGCGACTGCCCCTCCTGGCCCGGCATCGGCGGTACGACGGCGGCCACCGCCTTGCCGTCCGCGTAGGCCTGCGTGTAGTTGCCGTACTCCGACGACGCCTCGCCGAACGTCCAGCCGAGGACCTCGCCGTAGAAGCTCTTGGCTCCTTCGAGGTCGGTGAACATCGCGTCGGCCCAACAGGGGGTTCCTTCAGCTTGCACGGCCATGACGGCGGCCCTTCCGCTCACGGGGATTGTCCGCTTCCTCACGCTAGTCACCCCGGGTGCGGCCCGCGCGCCGGGCGCCGCCATCCGTTACAGACTGGGGTGGGAGGGTCACCGCGGACAGGACGGGGGCGGTATGACGGACGGGACGATGCGCGCGTGGTCGGTGGTGGCGCCCGGCCCGGTGGAGGGCGAGCCGCTGCGGCTGGTGACCAGGCCGGTGCCCGTGCCCGGGGACGACGAGCTGCTGGTGCGGGTGCGCGCCTGCGGGGTGTGCCGCACCGACCTGCACATCACGGAGGGTGACCTCGCGCCGCGCCGGAGCGGGGTGACGCCCGGGCACGAGGTGGTCGGGGAGGTCGTGGCGCGGGGCGCGGCGGTGGCCGGCTTCGCGCCGGGCGACCGGGTGGGGGTGGCGTGGCTGCGCCGCACCTGCGGAAGCTGTACCTGGTGTGCGCGCGGCGCCGAGAATCTCTGCCCTCGCTCCCGCTACACGGGCTGGGACGCGGACGGCGGATACGCGCAGTACACGACCGTGCCGGCCGCGTTCGCGCATCCGCTGCCCGAGGGCGTCGACGACGTGGCGCTCGCGCCGCTGCTGTGCGCGGGCATCATCGGCTACCGCGCGCTGCGCCGCGCCGGACTGCCGCCGGGCGGACGGCTCGGCCTGTACGGCTTCGGCGGCAGCGCCCACCTCTGCGCCCAGGTGGCTCTCGCGCAGGGCGCCACCGTGCACGTCCTGACCCGGGGCGCGGGCGCGCGGCGGCTCGCGCTGGAGCTGGGCGCGGCGTCGGCGCGCGACGCGTACGCGATGCCGCCGGAACCGCTGGACAGCGCGATCCTGTTCGCGCCGGTCGGCGATCTGGTGCCGGTGGCCCTGCGCGCCCTGGACCGCGGAGGGGTACTGTCCATCGCCGGGATCCACCTCAGCGACATCCCGCCACTGCGCTACGAGAGCGACCTCTTCTACGAGAAGGAGGTGCGCAGCGTCACCTCCAACACCCGTGCGGACGCACGGGAGTTCCTGGCGCTGGCGGCCCGGTACGGGGTGCGCGCGACGACGCGTCCCTATCCGCTGTCCGAGGCCGCGCGGGCCCTGCGGGACCTGAAGGCGGGGCGGTTCGACGGGGCGGCGGTCCTCGTCGACGACCTGTCGTAGAGGGCGTGTTCGGCGGGCGCTCGGAGGCGGCTACGGGACACAGCACCGCTCACGGTGCGCCGTTTGCCCCAACCGGCGCGTTTATCCCCCAGATGGAGCTAACCCGCCCCTTTCACGCCGTACCCGCCCGTCACTCCGGATGTTTGGCTGGTGCACGCGCAACGACCTTGCGGTACGCCACCGTTCACTTCCCGGGGAGGGAATGTGTCCACACCGGACAGCGCCACCGGTCCCGCCATCGACGAACCCGCTCCCGACTCCCCCGCAGACGCCACCCCCACCAGCCTCAGCACCCAGGCCGCGCGCCGGCTCACCACGACCACCAAGTCCGAACCCCAGATGCAGGCCATCAGCTCGCGCTGGCTGCTGCGGATGCTGCCCTGGGTCGACGTCAGGGGCGGCACCTACCGCGTCAACCGCCGGCTCCAGCTCCGGGTGGGCCGCGGCCGGGTGCAGTTCGACCAGAACGGCGCGGACGACATCCGGGTCATCCCGGAGACCCTCACCGAGCTGCCCGTGCTGCGCGGCTACCACGACACCGAGGTCCTCTCGGAGATCGCCGCCCGCTTCCACGTGCGGGAGGTGCGCGCGGGCCAGGTGCTGTTCGAGGCCGGTCAGCCGGTGACCGAGGCCTATCTCGTCGCCCACGGGCGCTTCACCCGCTTCACCACCGGGCCCTACGGCGAGGAGGAGATCATCGGGGTCGTCTCCGGCGGCGACCAGCTCGGCGACGAGGCCATCGGCCAGGACGACCCGCTGTGGCTGACGTCGGTGCGGGCGGAGACGGCCGGCGTGCTGCTCGTCCTGCCCTGGGACGTCGTACGGGAGCTGGTGGGGCGGGTGCCGTCGCTGGGCGAGCATCTTCAGGCGTACGCCGAGCGGCAGCAGCGGCCGATGAACCGCAAGGGCGAGGCGGATGTGCCCCTGCAGGCCGGACACGTGGGCGAGCCGACCCTGTCCGGCGGCTACGTCGACTACGAACTCTCCCCCCGCGAGTACGAGTTGTCGCTCACCCAGACCGTGCTGAGCGTCCACACCCGGGTCGCCGACCTCTACAACCACCCCATGAACCAGACCGAGCAGCAACTGCGGCTCACCATCGAGGAGATCCGCGAGCGGCAGGAGTGGGAGCTGGTCAACAACCGTGAGTTCGGGCTGCTGCACAACGCCGACTACGGGCAGCGGGTGAGCACCTTCACCGGGCCGCCGACCCCGGACGACCTGGACGAGCTGCTGTCGATGCGGCGCAAGACCCGGCTGTTCCTCGCGCATCCCAAGGCGATCGCGGCCTTCTTCCGGCAGTGCAACCGGCGGGGGCTGGTGCCGGGCACCGCGACCGTGGAGGGGCATGAGATCCCCGCCTGGCGAGGGGTGCCGATCTTCCCCTGCAACAAGATCCCGATCAGTGGGGGGCACACCAGCAGCATCCTGGCCCTGCGCACCGGCGAGTCGGACCAGGGGGTGATCGGGCTGTACCAGACGGGCATCCCCGAGGAGTACCAGCCGGGGCTGAACGTGCGGTTCATGGGGATCGGGAGCAACGCGATCATCCGCTACCTGGTCACCGCGTACTACTCGATGGCGATCCTCGTCCCGGACGCGGTCGGCGTCCTGGAGAACGTCCAGATCGGCCGGACGGCCGAGTGACCCCGATGAGCACACCCGGACCGTCCCTGCCGGGGCCCCCGTCACTCGCCGCGCTGCTCTCCCCGCTCCCCCTGCCCGACCCCGACCCCCCGTCACCGCCCGCCCCGCTCTCGCTGCCCGGCCCGCCCGGCCTCCCCGCCGGTCTGCGACCCGGGGCTCGCGGCCGCCGTACCGGCGCCGTCCCCGGCCTGCACTACCGTCCCGTCGCGCCCGCCGACCCCGAGAAGGTCCAGGAGGTCGACCGCAGGCTGGAGCACTGGGCCCGCGAGCTCGACCTGTTCCCGCCCGCCTGGCACGGGGACTTCGCCGGGTTCGCGTTCGGGCGGGCCGTCGTGCTCCAGCATCCCGGCGCGCTCGACCTGGAGCGCCTGACCGTGGCCGGCAAACTGCTGCTCGCCGAGAACATCGTCGACAACTGCTACTGCGAGGAGGACGAGGACAAGGGCGGCTCGCACCGCGGCCTCGGCGGCCGGCTGATCCTCGCCCAGTCCGCGCTCGACCCCTACCACGGCCCCGCCGCCGTCCAGGAGCGCTGGCGGCACGGCATGGACGCGGACGGCCCGCTGCGCTCGTACCACGAGGCGCTCAAGGACTACGCCGCCATCGCCACGCCCAGCCAGACGGACCGCTTCGTGCACGACATCGCCCGGCTGCACCTCGGCTATCTCGCCGAGGCCGCCTGGGCCGAGACCCGCCACACGCCCCGGGTGTGGGAGTACCTGGTGATGCGGCAGTTCAACAACTTCCGGCCCTGTCTGTCGGTGGTCGACGCCGTCGACGGCTACGAACTGCCCGAGGCGGTCTACGCCCGGCCGGAGATCCAGCGCATCACCGCGCTCGCGGGCAACGCCACCACGCTCGTCAACGACCTGTACTCCTTCACCAAGGAGCTCGCCGATCCGGACCATCTCAATCTGCCGCGGGTCATCGCCGCCGAGGAGCGGTGCGGGCTGAAGGCCGCCTATCTGAAGGCCGTCGAGATCCACAACGAGATCATGGCGGCGTTCGAGGAGGAGTCGGCGCTGCTGGCCGCCGGTTCACCCCTCGTGGCGCGCTACGCGCAGAGCCTGTCCGACTGGGTGGCCGGCAATCACGAGTGGCACGCGACCAACACCCACCGCTATCACCTGCCCGACTACTGGTAGCCGGCACCCCACTGCCTGCCGCCGCCCGACGCACCGTCACACGTCACACGCAGCTTCACGAGGGAGCCACCGTTGATCACATCCCCCCACGCCGGCACCGCCGCCGCGTTCCTGCCGACCCAGTCGACGTACCAGAACCGCGTCGCGGACTACTGGAACGCCGAGGAGAACCCCGTCAACCTCGAACTCGGCCAGATCGACGACCTCTACCACCACCACTACGGCATCGGCGCGGCCGACACGTCCGTCCTCGACGAACCCGACCCCGCGCTGCGCCGCGAGCGGATCACCGCCGAACTGCACCGGCTGGAACACGCCCAGGCCGAGCTGCTCGCCTCCTGGCTCGGCCCGCTCACCCCGGGCGACCGGGTCTTCGACGCGGGCTGCGGACGCGGCGGCGGCAGCGTGGTGGCGCATCTGCGCTACGGCTGCCACGCCGACGGCGTCACGATCTCCGCCAAGCAGGCGGAGTTCGCCAACGAGCAGGCGCGCAAACGGGAGATCGACGACAAGGTCCGCTACCACCACCGCAACATGCTGGACACCGGCTTTCCGGCCGGCACCTACGCGGCGTCCTGGAACAACGAGTCCACCATGTACGTCGAGCTGGACCTGCTGTTCGCCGAGCACGCCCGGCTGCTGCGCCGCGGCGGACGATATGTGGTGATCACCGGCTGCTACAACGACACCTACGGGCGGGCCTCGCGCGAGGTGTCGCTCATCAACGCCCACTACATCTGCGACATCCATCCGCGCTCGGAGTACTTCCGGGCGATGGCCCGCAACCGGCTCGTACCCGTGCACGTGGAGGACCTGACGGCGGCCACCGTGCCGTACTGGGAGCTGCGCAGCCAGGCCGAGCATCTGGTGACCGGCATCGAGGAAACCTTCCTCACGGCCTACCGCAACGGCAGCTTCCAGTATCTGCTGATCGCCGCCGACCGCGTCTGAGACCGGCCGGCGGGCGGTGCGGCCGACCCCGCTCCGCCCGCCGGCCGCACGGTCACTCCCCGTCGTACGCCTCGCGCAGGGCGGCGAGGTCGAGCTTGCCCATGGCGAGCATCGCCTTCATGGCGCGGGTGGACCTCTCGGTGTCCGTGCTCTGGATCATGTCCATGAGGGCCTTGGGGACGACCTGCCAGGACACGCCGTACCGGTCCTTGAGCCAGCCGCAGGGGCCCGGCTCGCCGCCGCCCTCGGTGAGCTTGGTCCAGTAGTAGTCGATCTCCTCCTGGTCGTCGCACATGATCTGGAAGGAGATCGCCTCGTTGAACGTGAAGTCGGGTCCGCCGTTGAGCGCGACGAAGCGCTGGCCGTTGGCCGTGAAGTCGACGGTCAGCACGGTGCCGGCGGGGCGGGGGGAGCCCTCCAGGTAGTGGGTGACGTTCCCGATGCTGGAGTTCTTGAAGATCGAGACGTAGTAGTGGGCGGCTTCCTCGGCCTCGGTGTCGAACCAGAGACACGTGGTGAATCCGTCGGCGGTCATGTCCTGCCTCCTCGGGTGGCACACGCCGTGCGTACGGCGTGGGGAACTCGCTCATCTGTATCGACCGATCCGGCGCCCGGAACTCATCGGCCGGACCCGTGTTCATCCGTCCGGCCGCTCTGCCCGTGGCGAATCTGCCGCGGGCAGAGAAAACCCGTCGGTGCCCCGCCCCGGGCCGACAGTGGAGTCCACGGCATCCGCCGTGACCGTCCCGCCCCGACGAGGAGGACCGATGACTCCGCTGACCGCGCCGCTGCCCCGGGCCGAGGAGGGCGACACCCCGCCCACCCGGTTCGACGACCATCTGGCCGCCCAACTCCTCGCCCAGCGCATCGTGTTGCTCGGCACCCAGGTCGACGAGGTCTCCGCCAACCGGGTCTGCGCCCAGCTGCTGATCCTGTCGGCGGAGGACCCGCGCACCGACATCGGCCTGTTCATCAACAGCCCGGGCGGCTCGGTCCACGCCGGGCTGGCCATCTACGACACGATGCGGCTGATCCCGAACGACGTCGCCACGCTCGCGATGGGCTTCGCCGCCAGCATGGGCCAGTTCCTGCTGAGCGTCGGCACCGCGGGCAAGCGGTTCGCGCTGCCCAACGCGCGCATCATGATGCACCAGCCGTCGGCCGGTATCGGCGGCACCACCGCGGACATCGAGATCCAGGCGGAGAACCTGGACTTCACCAAGCGGACCATCGAGCGGATCACCGCCGAGCACACCGGGCAGAGCCCGGAGACCATCTCCCGGGACGGCGACCGCGACCGCTGGTTCACCGCCGAGGAGGCCCGGGAGTACGGCATGGTGGACCGCGTCGTCGCGTCGTTCGCCGATGTCCGCCCGGCCGCCTCGAAGCGACGGATGGGGCTGTGACATGGGGACCTACACGATTCCGAACGTCGTCGAGCGCACCCCGCAGGGCGAGCGGTCCTACGACGTGTTCAGCCGCCTGCTGTCGGAGCGGATCATCTTCCTCGGCACCGAGATCGACGACGGCGTCGCCAACGTCGTCATCGCGCAACTGCTCCATCTGGAGTCGGCGGCCCCCGAGCAGGAGATCGCGGTCTACATCAACTCGCCCGGCGGATCGTTCACTTCGCTGATGGCGATCTACGACACGATGACGTACGTGCAGGCGCCCATCTCGACGTTCTGCGTCGGCCAGGCGGCCTCCACGGCGGCCGTCCTGCTGGCGGGCGGGGATCCGGGACGCCGGTTCGTGCTGGAGCACGCGCGTGTGCTGCTCGGCCAGCCCGCCAGCGGCGGCAGCCGGGGCACGGTCTCCGACCTCTCCCTCCAGGCCAAGGAGATGGTCCGGATCCGGGGCCAGGTGGAGGAGGTGCTGGCCCGGCACACCCACCACGACGTGGCGACCCTGCGCGCCGACATGGACCGCGACAAGGTGTTCACCGCCCAGGAGGCGGTGGCGTACGGCCTGGCGGACGAGGTGGTGACCCGGCGCCTCGCCGGGGTGTGAGGCGCCGGGTCGCGCTCAGGCGGCCAGGCAGAGACCGTCGTACGACGACGCGGGCGCCCGGCGAGCACCCACCGCGTGCCTGCTCGTGACCCGGACCAGCTCGTCCTGGGCCCGGGCGAGCAGGTCGCCGAGACCGAGGCCGAGGGCGCGGGCGGCGGCCGCGAGGACCTCCGACGAGGCTTCCTTGCGGCCCCGTTCCACCTCCGACAGGTACGGCATGGAGATCCGGGCCGCGTCGGCGACGTCCTTCAACGTGCGCTCCTGGTCGAGACGTTCGCGGCGCAGGACATCGCCGACCAGGTCCCGCCACAGGGGCTCCTTGGCGGCGGGTGCGGCGGCAGGCGCGGCAACGGGCGGACGCAGCGGGATGACGCGGGCTTGGTTCGGCGCTTCGTTGGTCACCTCCCCAGCCTAGAAGCCGGGGCCGCGCCGGGAGGGCTCCGGCGTTGCGCTCTCGGTGAATTCCGGCGGATCACCGTACGGGGCAGTCGAGTTGGGCATGTGCCGGGCGACGGTGGGTAGGCGCCGGTCGTGGCTATCGTGGGAGAGGACAGGATGAGCCCCGTATCCCTGCCGGCAATCGAGGATCCGCGCGGTGTGGCCCCGCACGACGCCCGGGAGCTGACCCGCCAGTTCTTGCGGCGGCTCGCGGAGCTGGAGGAGGGCACACACGCCCACCAGTACGCGCGCAACACGCTGATCGAGATGAACCTCTCGCTGGTGCGGTTCGCGGCCGGGCGGTTCCGGGGGCGCGGGGACGACATGGAGGACATCGTCCAGACGGGGGTGGTGGGGCTGATCAAGGCCATCGACCGGTTCGATCTGTCCCGGGAGGTGGAGTTCACGTCGTTCGCGCTGCCGTACATCGTCGGGGAGATCAAGCGGTTCTTCCGGGACACCACCTGGGCGGTGCATGTGCCGCGGCGGCTGCAGGAGCTGCGGGTGGAGCTGGCGAAGGCGCGCGACGAGCTGGCCGGCCGGCTCGACCGGGAGCCCACCGTGGCGGAGCTGGCGACGCTGCTGGACCTGTCTCCGGCCGAGGTGGTCGAGGCGCAGGTCGCGGCGAACGGCTATACGAGCGCCTCGCTGGACGCCGCGCTCACCGGGGACGGCCCGGACGGCGGCGAGACGGTGCTGGCGGACTTCCTCGGCGTGGAGGAGGACGGGCTGCGGCTCGTCGAGGAGTTCCAGTCGCTCGCCCCGCTCATGGCGGAGCTGAGCGAGCGCGACCGGCACATCCTCCATCTGCGGTTCGTGCAGGAGGCCACCCAGGCGGAGATCGGGGAGCGGCTCGGGTGCTCCCAGATGCATGTGTCCCGGCTCATCAAGCGGATCATCACCCGGTTGCGCGAGGGCCTGGTGGAGGTGCCGGCCAGGGCCTGAGCCTCAGGGCGCCCCGAGCGGCACCACGGCCGTCACCCGCTTGCCGACGGGGACGCGCTCGACGCCGACCCGGGCGGCGAGGGCGTGCACGATCTCCAGACCGTGTCCGCCGACCCGCTCGGGGTCCCTGGGGTAGCGCAGGGGCAGGGCGTCGCTGCTGTCGTAGACGGACACCGTGACGGCGGCGTCGGTGCCCTCGAGTTCGAGGATGTAGGGCCCGTTGCTGTGCCGGTCGGCGTTGGTGACGAGTTCGCTGACCACCAGCATCAGCCCCTCGCACGCTCGGTCGTCGATGCCGGCGCACCACTCGGTGCGGAGCTGGTCGACGAAGTGGGCGGCGAACGCGCGCGCCTCGGCGATGCATCCGGGTTCGCCGGTGTAGTGCTCCGCCCGCCGCAGCGGTTGCACGGGAATGTCGAAACCAGTGGTCACCACTGCCCCGTCCAGGTGTTCGATCATGCGTTTCTCTCTCGGAGGCCGGGCCGGCCTGACGCTGTCGCACCTGTGCTCGTACCCCGTACCGCGCCGCGCACTCCCGGTGCGCGGCGTGGCGTGGGGGTCCTCAGAGAGTGGACGTGGTGTCGGCCGGTCCGGGCTCCACGGGCAGCGAGGCGGCCGAGCTGTCCGGCTCGGGCGACGGTGTCGACGGGCTCGGCGGCGAGGGCGACGGACTGCTCGGGGACGCCGAGGACGGCGAGGACGGCGGCGGGCTCGACGAGGAGGCCGGCGGGCAGGGCGAGCCCGCGGGGCTGGGCGAGCCGGTCGGTGGGCCGGAGGGCGGCGAGACGCAGGGCCGCGGGGACGGGGAACTCGGCGAGACGGACGTCGACGGGCCGGTCGGTCCGCTCGGCGAGGTCGACAGGGAGACGCTCACCGACGGGGCGACGATGTTCGCGGGCGGCTTGGCCGGCTTGTCCTTGTCGCCGTCGTCGCCGCGGTGGCGGCCGAACCAGCGGTCGTCGTCGGGGTCGTAGAGGACGAAGACGTTGATGATCGTCGTCGAGGGAGCCACCACGACCACGTTCGACGTGCGGTACCCCGGCCAGGTCTGGCCGGTGTGCTTCACGGTGCCCTGGAGCTGGGTCGGCGGGGTCAGGGGGTTGCCGCAGGCGCAGCGCACGCGGGGCAGGCCGTGGCCGTCGACGAGGACGGCGGTGCCGGTCTGGAGGACCGCCTGGAAGCTGGTGGCGGAGCCGTCGCGGTAGCCGTGGTTGGTGACGCGGGTGTCCCAGCGCAGTTGTACGGGGGTCAGTGCGCGCAGGTAGGCGGGGACGGCGGCGGGGTCGATCCCGGCGACGGAGGCGAACGCGGCGTTCTTGTCGGGGGCCGCCTGGAGGTATCTGATCTGCTTCTCGATGTCGCAGCTCGACACCTTGCGGCTGCCGCCGTAGAGGCCGGCCGAGCCGCCGTAGACGCCGCGGAGGGCGTTCGAGGACGAGGACGACTCGCCGGGGACGGGGACGGTCTGGCTCGCGGAGGCCGGGGGGAGGGAGCTGTCCACCGAGGTGTCCTCGGTGAAGGCGTCCGGGCCGGCCTGGCCCGCGGGCTGCATGAACAGCTCGCCTGCGGCCTGGTTGCCGCTGGACCCGCCCTCGGAGCGGGTGAGGACGACGGCGATGGCCGCCGCGGCCACGACGGCCGCGGTGAGCAGGGCCACCCGGGGTGCGGACTTCCACCAGGGTGGGCGCGGTTCGGGCGTGCCGCCGCCCGGGGGTATGCCACCGCCGGGCGGCGTTCCGCCACCGCCGGTGGGTGGGCCGCCGCCGGTGGGTGGGCCGCTGCCGTCCCAGCCTCCGGTCGGTGGTGGGGGCGGCCCCGCGGGGGGCCGGCCGGGGCCCGACAGCGGGCCGGAGGGCGGACCGGTGGGGCCGCCGGTGGTGGGCGGTTCGGCGCTCACGAGCACTCCTGTGGGGATGCCTGCGGATTTTTGTACTGAATTGCTCCGCTTTGTTCCACAACGCCTCATTGTGTGCTCCGGTCCCGCGCCCTTCGCAAACGCAGACCGCACGGACCTCGCGCACCCGTTCCCGCCAACGGACCTTCCGGCGGGCGGTCCGGGACAGGGCTGCTTAGCGTGGCAGGGTGAGTCTGCGCAGCGTCTCCGCCCCCGTCGTCGCCCGTCATGGCTGGACGCAGGCGGTCGCCACGGCCCTCGCCGGGCTGATCGCCATGGGCGTCGTGGCCGCGCTCGGGCTGTGGGCGGCCGGGGCGGCGGATCTGCCGGACCACGCCTTCCCCCGCGTCGTCGCCGCGACCGTCGTGACCGCGGTCGGCGGCACGGTGAAGCTGTCCGGGGACGTGGGCGCGATCGCCGGCACCCGGGCCGGACTCACCGTGATCCCGCTGTCGGTCACCCTCACCGGGGCCCTGGTCGTCGCCGCCGGCTTCCTGCACCCGCTGCGCCACCGCGCGGTCGCCGGTGCCGCCGAGCTGACCGGCTGGGCCGCCCGCGTCGCCGTGGTCTGGTTCCTCGGGCTGCTCGGCGTGTCGTACGCGGCCCGGCAGACGTTCGAGCTCTCCGTCGGCCAGGACGAACTGGGCGATCTGGCCGACGCGTTGGGGATCCACCCGAAGGTCGGCTTCACCACGGACGTGCCGCTCACGCTGTTCGTCGGGACGGTGTGGCTGGCCGGTGTGCTGGCGCTCGCGCTGGTGGTCTCACCCGGCGCCCCGCTCCCGCCCCGGCTGCTGCGCTTCCAGCAGTCGGTGCGCCCGGCCGCGCACGCCATGCTGGTGCTGCTGCTCGCGTGCGTCGCGCTGGGCCTGGTGATCGCCGTGGTCGTGGCGGCGACGCGCGGGCACGCGCCCGAGACGCTCGCGGTGGTCCTGCTCGGGCTGCCCAACCTGGTGTGGCTCGCCTTCACCCTCGGCCTCGGCGCCACCTGGGAGGGCCGGGTGGACGGCCCGTTCGGCCTGCCGATGCCGCATGTGCTGGACGAGGTGCTGCGCGGCTCCGACACGGCCACCCTCAACGTCCGCAGCCTCGCCGCGTACGACGGCCGGGTGTGGTGGCTCGTCGCGGTCGACTCGGTGCTGGTGCTGGCGGCGGCGTTCCTGATGGCGGCCCGCTCACCCGCCGGCACGCGCGCGTGGCGGCACGCCCTGCACATGGCGGTCGCGATGGTGCTGACGGTCCTGATGATCTGCCTGGTCTGCCGGATCACCGCGCACTTCGGCCTGTCGGTGCTCGGCATCGGCGACCTCGGCGGCGATCTGTCCGGGGAACTGTTCCTGCGCCCCGTCCTGTGGACGGCCCTGGGCCTGGCCGCGCTGTGGGGACTGGTCGCCGGCTTCCTGGGTGGGCTGCTGGCCGGCGGCGTACCGCGTCCCTGACCGCTCCCGCTACCACCGCGCGCGGAACACCGGTGCCGCCCAGCGCGGCGGCGGCTTCGGCGCGGGTTCCCCCTCCCGTACGACCCCGGCGTCGTCCCACTCCAGGACGACCCCGATGTCGTCCTCCTCCGGTACGACCCGGAGGTCCAGCTCCGTCGGAGGGTGCCCGGCGTCCCGGACCTCGCGGGCGGCCGCGCGCAGCTCGGCGACGAAGGCGAGGCAGGTGTCCTGGCGGGCGTCGGGGCTCTTGGCCAGGGCCCGGGCGAGGACGGCGTCGATGCGGGCCGGCAGGTCGGGGCGGGCGTCGGTGAGCGGGGGCGGGTCGTCGTACTGGTGGGCCCACAGCAGCGCCATGTCGTCCTCGCGGCTGAAGGGCGGGCCGCCCGCCAGGCACTCGTAGACCACGCAGCCGAAGCCGTAGACGTCGCAGCGGGCGTCGACCGGCTTGCCGGAGATCTGCTCGGGGGCGACGTAGTCGAGGGTGCCGACGAACTGGCCGACGCTGGTGAGGCCGGTCAGGGACAGCGACTTCTTCGTCAGGCCGAAGTCGGTGAGGTAGGCGTGCTCGGGGTGGTCGCTGTCGGTACCGCGCGCGACGAGGATGTTGCCGGGCTTGACGTCCCGGTGGACCAGTCCGTGCTCGTGGGCGGCGTCCAGCGCGGAGGCGACCTGGGCGGCGATCCGCAGGGCCATGGGCAGCGGCAGCGGGCCCTCGCGGTCGAGGAGGTGGCGCAGGTCGCTGCCGTCGACGTAGCGCATGGCGATGTACAGGACGCCGTCGGTCTCGTCCGCCTCGTAGACCGGGACGATGTGCGGGTGGTCGATCGCTGCGGCGGCCCGGGACTCGTGGGTGAAGCGCCGTCGGAATGTGTCGTTGCGGGCCAGTTCGGGCGCGAGCAGCTTCAGCGCGACGGTGCGGTCCAGGCGCAGGTCGCGGGCGCGGTAGACGACGGCCATGCCGCCCCGGCCGATCTCGCGCTCGATGCGGTAGCCGGCGACCCGCCGGCCGATCAGCTCGGAGGCCCGGCCGGAGAAGAGGCTCGTGTCACCGGCCATCAGCAGTCACCCGCCATCAGGAGGCTCGGTCGTCGGGAATCTCGGTCATCAGGAGTCTCGGTCGTCGGGAATCTCGGCCATCAGGGGTCTCGGCCACTGGGAATCCCGGCCATCAGGGGGCTCGGGCATCGGGAATCCCGGCCACCGGGGATCTCGGCCACCGGGAATCCCGGCCATCTGGGCTCTCGCTCGTCGGGCGTGTCGGTCATCGGGATCATCGGCCGTCAGTAGTCGCCCTCGACCACCTGGGTCGGGGCGTAGCCGCCGTCCTGGACGGCGGGTCGCTCGGCGGAGCGGTGGCCGTGCGGCGGTCCGTCGGTGGCGTAGGTGCTCATGCGGGTGCCGTCGCCGTACACCCACCGTCCGTGTGTGGCGTCGTAGAGCCACATGGACTCGCCGTCGACGACCAGGCCGATGCGCAGGCCCTGGGTGCGCTGCCGGAAGGACTCGGCGTCGAGTCCGCCGCGGGCGAGGTCCTCGACCGCCGCCCGGTAGCGGGCCAGGGCCTGTTCCGCGCGGGCGAGCAGGGGGCCGGGGTGGTCGGTGGCGGCGAGGGCGCCGCCGGGCTGCGGCGGGTCCTGCGCCACGGCGATCAGATGGCGGCCGTCGACCCAGGCCGACCAGCCGTTGGAGCACAGCACATGCCCCCAGTCGCCGCGCCGCTCGATCAGCTGGACCGGCAGCAGCGCGTCCAGCGGGGCGGCCGGGCGCGCCGGATCGGGGGCCTCCCAGGCGGGCATGCCGTGCCGGGGGACGACGTGCGTGGGCCGGAATCCGGGAGTCGTCATGGCAGGACCTACTTCCGCATGACGGCCGGTTCGTGCCGGCGCAGCAGCAGGGAGACGACCCAGCCGAACAGCACCGAGAGCACGACGAGCATGCCCACGTCGAGCAGCCACACGCCCGCCGAGTGCTCGAACAGCGGGTCGGAGGTCAGGTCGCCGGGCACGATCCGGGCCAGGTCGAGCGTGCCGGCCATCGCCCCGAGCGCCCAGCGGGAGGGGATGAGCCACGCCAGCTGTTCGAGGACGAGCACGCCGTGCAGCTCCAGCAGGGCGCCGCAGAACACCACTTGGACGATGGCGAGCAGCACCAGCAGCGGCATGGTGACCTCTTCCTTGGTGACCAGCGCGGAGACCACCAGGCCGAGCATCATCGCGGTGAAGGCCAGCAGGGCGACGGCGACGGTGATCTCGATCAGGGGCGGCATCAGCACCCCTTTGCCGTCGGGCGCGTGGAGGTCGACGCCGAGCAGGGCGACCAGGGTCAGCACCACGGCCTGGACGACGGTCACCGTGCCGAGCACCACCACCTTCGACATCAGGTACGCCGATCTGGACAGGCCCACGGCGCGCTCCCGCCGGTAGATGACCCGTTCCTTGACCAGCTCGCGCACCGCGTTGGCGGCGCCGGTGAGGACCCCGCCGACGCACAGGATCAGCAGTGCGTTCATCGCGGTCTCCCGGGTGAGCTCGCGGCCGGCCAGGGCGCGGGCCATCGCGCCCATCACGAACGGCAGGGCGATCATGATGACGAGGAAGGTGCGGTCGGCGCCCAGGGCGGCCGTGTAGCGGCGCACCAGCGTGCCGAGCTGGGCGGTGCGGCTGCGCGGGCGGGGCGGGGGCGGAATGTCCAGCGGGCCCTCGCTGGGCAGCCGGGGCTGGGCGCTGGCCTCGACGACGTAGTGCTGGTGGAGCGGCGAGTCGCGGTACTGGCCCGCCCAGTCCCGGTCGCGGTCCCGTTCGAACGCCTCGAACGCCTCCGGCCACTGGGTGAAGCCGAAGTAGTCGAGGGCCTCGTCGGGCGGGCCGTAGTAGGCGATCCGGCCGCCGGGGGCGAGGACCAGGAGCCGGTCGCACACATCGAGGCTGAGCACACTGTGGGTGACGACGATGACCGTGCGTCCGTCGTCGGCGAGGCCGCGCAGCATGTGCATCACGGAGCGGTCCATGCCGGGGTCGAGGCCGGAGGTCGGCTCGTCGAGGAAGAGCAGGGAGGGCTTGGTCAGCAGCTCCAGGGCGACGCTGACCCGCTTGCGCTGGCCGCCGGAGAGGCTGTGCACGGGCTGGTCGGCGCGCTGTTCGAGACCCAGTTCGAGGATGACCTCCTCGACGCGGGCGCGGCGCTCGGCCGGCGCGGTGTCCTGCGGGAAGCGCAGCTCGGCGGCGTAGGAGAGGGCGCTGCGTACGGTGAGCTGGGCGTGCAGGATGTCGTCCTGGGGGACGAGTCCGATGCGCTGGCGCAGTTCGGCGTAGTCGCGGTAGAGGTCGCGGCCGTCGTAGACGACCGTGCCGTGTTCGGCGGGGCGCTGTCCGGTGAGCGCGCCGAGCAGGGTGGACTTGCCGGCGCCGCTCGGTCCGACGACGGCGAGCAGGCACTTCTCCCCCACCGGGAAGGACACGTGGTCCAGGAGCCGCTTGCGGCCGCGGTCGACGGCGACGGTGAGGTCCTGCACGTCGAGGGAGACCTCGCCGGTGTCGACGTACTCCTGGAGTTCGTCGCCGACCAGGCAGAACCCGGAGTGGCCGATGCCGAGGATGTCTCCGGGCAGCAGGGGGGCGCCGGTGACCGGGCTGCCGTTGACGTAGGTGCCGTTGTGGCTGCCGAGGTCGACGATCTCGTAGCCGCCTTCGGGCAGGGCGCGCAGTTCGGCGTGGTGGCGGGAGACGGTCAGGTCGTCGACGACGAGGTCGTTGTCGGGGGCGCGGCCGATGCGCACGGTCCGGGTGGGCAGCCGGCGGACCGCGGTGGGCTGCCGGAAGGTGCCGGTGAGCGCGGGCATGGAGACGCCCGAGGGGCGCTCGGGGGCGGGGCGGGGGCGGCGGCGTCCCACGAGGACGGCGCGGGGGCCGTCGGCGGCGCTGCCGAAGTGGATCACGCTGCCCGGCCCGACGTCCCAGGCGTGGACGCGCCGGCCGTCCGCGTACGTTCCGTTGGTGCTGTGCTCGTCCTCCAGCGTCCAGTGGTCGCCGTCGGGGCGCAGCACGGCGTGGTGCCAGGAGACGCGGGTGTCGTCGAGGACGATGTCGCTCAGCGGGTCGCGCCCCACGTGGTAGGCGTGGCTCGGGATCATCACCGTCGAGCCCGACTCGGTCTCCAGCACGAGTTCGGGCGCGGTCGAGGCGAACTGCCGCTCCACCATGCCGGAATTCTATCGATTCGCCCCTGTCTGCGCGCAACGAGCGACAGCCGACCGCTCACCGGCCGCCTCAGGCGACCGGCACCACCAGCGCGGGGACGGTGCGCTGCATGCGCAGGGCGTCGACGGACTCGGCGAGCAGCTCGTACTCCGTGGTGTCGTCGCTGGCGGCGATCCGCACCAGCCGCCCGCCGGCCAGCTCGTCGGCGACCAGCTCCTGCTGGGCCACGTCCGCGCACCAGGAGCGCAGGACGCCCGGCACATCGGGCACGGTGTCGGAGACCGGGACCAGCGCCCCGGCCGGGAAGCGCGCGCTCTCGGGCAGCGGGTCGAGCCGTTCGGCGATCCAGGAGGCCCGGTCGCGCAGCCACCACAGGGCGAGCGCCAGGGTGGGCGCCCGGTATGTGCCGAGCGGTACGCCGATGCGCCGGCCGTCGCACATGCCGTACGCGGTGACATGGCACAGGAATTCGTCGTGCACGTCTCACTCCCCCGTCGTTGGTGGGCGACCGGGCCTCGCTTTCCCTGCGGCTCATGCGTGGCGAAGGGGCTCATGCGTGGCGAACTGCCCCTGACGTTCGAGTATGTTCACTTCTAAAACACTGTCACCACGACTTTCCGGCCACTCTCCTGGCATATTCACGGCCGTTCCTGGCCGAAATCCGATGGCGTCGTGAGTCCGCCGCATTACCCGGGAGGTAATCGACCCGGCCCGGGGGGTGCGGGCAGGCTGGTCGCACCGGATCGGGAAAGCCGCGATCCGTTTCCCGACCAGCACGAACGACCCGATGGGGGCTGATTTCCGCATGTCCGAGAACACCGCACGCCACGAGAACGCCGTCGCCCGCTACTTCGAGGCCTGGAACGCCCGCGAGCCGGAGGCTTTGGCCAAGGCTGTTGCCGCGGCGTGGGCCGAGGACGGCACCTACACCGACCCCCTGGCCGACGTCGCCGGGCACGACTCCGTCGCCGCGGTGATCGCGGCCGCGCACGGCCAGTTCCCGGGCTTCGCCTTCCGGCTCACGGGCACCGTCGACGGTCACCACGACACAGCGCGCTTCTCCTGGGAACTCGTGAACGAGAGGGACGGCTCCGCGCCCGTGGCCGGTTTCGACGTGATCACCCTGGACGCCGAGGACCGGATCACGGCCGTCCTCGGATTCCTGGACCGGGTGCCCGCCGGGGCCTGAGGCGGCGGCCGAAACGGTACGCGCGGCGGCGCCCGCGATGAATTCCCGCACGCGGCGGTCCACCCCTGTCATGGATCGCCGCGAGCGCAGGAAAAGAATCATGGGCGGGGAAGAGGAATCATGGGCGGGGAAGAAGAACGGGACGCGGAATTCTCCGCCGTCCTGATCAGAGCCCGGCCAAAGGCGCCTGGAAAAGGCGGAGGGCGACCGGGTCGCCGTCCGCCTGATCGAACGACTCAGCCGTTGACGATCGCGTCGATACGGGCCAGCTCGTCCGCGTCGAAGTCCAGGTTCGTCAGCGCGCCGACACTGTCCTCGATCTGGCGCGCGCTGCTCGCGCCGACCAGGGCCGAGGTGACCCGGCCACCGCGCAGCACCCAGGCCAGGGCCAGCTGGGCGAGCGACTGACCGCGCGACTTCGCGATGTCGTCCAGCGCCCGCAGCCTGCCCACCAGCTCCTCGGTGAGGGCGTCCGAGTTCAGGAAGGGGCTGTCGCTCGCGGCGCGCGAGTCCTCCGGGATGCCGTCGAGGTAACGCGAGGTCAGCAGGCCCTGCTCCAGCGGGGAGAAGACGATGGAGCCGACCTGGAGCTCGTCCAGCGCGTCCAGCAGGCCCTCGCTCTCGGGGCGCCGGTCGAGCATCGAGTAGCGCGGCTGGTGGATCAGCAACGGGGTGCCGAGCTCGCCCAGGATGCGGGCGGCCTCACGGGTCTGCTCGGCGGAGTAGTTGGAGACGCCCACGTAGAGCGCCTTGCCCTGCTGCACCGCGGAGTGCAGGGCGCCCATCGTCTCCTCCAGCGGAGTGTCCGGGTCGGGGCGGTGCGAGTAGAAGATGTCGACGTAGTCCAGGCCCATCCGGCTCAGGCTCTGGTCCAGCGAGGACAGCAGGTACTTGCGGGAGCCCCACTCGCCGTAGGGGCCGGGCCACATCAGATAGCCGGCCTTGGTGGAGATGATCAGCTCGTCGCGGTAGCGCGCGAAGTCCCGCTTCAGGAACTGACCGAGCGCGGACTCCGCCGCGCCGGGCGGCGGGCCGTAGTTGTTGGCCAGGTCGAAGTGGGTGACGCCCAGGTCGAAGGCGCGGCGCAGGATGGCCCGCTGGGTCTCGACCGGCCGGTCCGGACCGAAGTTGTGCCACAGGCCGAGGGACAGCGCGGGAAGCTTCAGGCCGCTGCGCCCGCTGCGCCGGTAGGGCATCTCGGCGTAACGGTCGGGGTGTGCGGTGTACAACGCGACTCCATGAGGGGTGGGACACGGTGATCGGGCTGCTCCCACTCTCGCGTGACCTCGGAGCAGTGGTCCAACAGAAGAATCCGATGGGATTCAGCGACTAGGCTGCTCAATCGTGGAACTGCGTCATCTCCAGCATTTCGTCGCGGTCGCCGAGGACCAGCACTTCACCCGGGCGGCCGAACGCCTGATGGTGTCCCAGTCCGGCCTGTCGGCGTCGATCAGGGCCCTGGAGCGGGAACTGCGGGCGCCCCTGTTCGTACGGACCACGCGGCGGGTGACGCTCACCGAGGCGGGCCGGGCCCTGCTCGGCGAGGCCGAGCGCGTCCTGGCCCAGGTGCGCGCCGCGCACGAGGCCGTCGCCGCCGTGCAGGGCGTGCTGCGGGGCACGCTCACGCTGGGCGCCGAGCAGTGCGTCGCCGGGGTGCATCCGCCCCGGCTCCTCGCCGCGTTCCGGCGCCGCCACCCGGACGTGGAGATCCGGCTGCGGCAGCACGGCTCGGGCACGCTCGCCGAGGAGGTCGCGGCCGGCCGGCTCGACCTGGCCTTCGCCTACCGGACCGAACCGGACAGCGACCAGCTGCGCACGGTGTCCCTGGCCGACGAGCCGATGTACGTGCTGTGCCATCCCGACCACCGCCTCGTCGGCACCGCGGCCGCGCTCACCCCGCGGGACATCGCGGGCGAGGTGTTCGTCGACTTCCACCCCGACTGGGGGCCGCGCCGGGCGACCGACACCGCCTTCGCCGAGGCGGGTCTGCGCCGCACGGTCGCCCTGGAGGTCAACGACGTGCACAGCCTCCTCGACCTGATCGACGAGAACCTGGGCATCGCCGTCGTACCGCGCCACTTCCGCCACAAGCGGGCGGCGCTCACCGCCCTGCCCCTCAGGGGCACCGGCGACGCGGCGTACGAGACCGTCGCCCTGCTGCCGCCGCCACAGGCCACCAGCCCGGCGGCGCGGGCACTCATGGCGCTCCTGGAAACCGGGGGCGCGTGACCGCCGACTGCGCGATGGTGGTCGTATGCATGCGAAGGACATCCTCATCGACGGATACGACCGCATCCGGGAAGAAGTCCACGCGGCGGTCGAGGGACTCGACGCCGACGACCTCAACGCCCGGCCCACCGCCGAGACCAACTCGGTGACCTGGCTGATCTGGCATCTCACCCGGGTCCAGGACGACCACGTCGCCGACGCCTTCGGGCTCGACCAGGTGTGGCTCGACCAGGACTGGGAGAAGCGGTTCGGGCTCGACCTGCCGCGCCATGACACCGGGTACGGGCACAGCGCGGCGAAGGTCGCGAAGGTGCGGGTCGACTCGGCCGACCTGCTGACCGGGTACTACGACGCCGTCCACGCGCAGACCCTCCAGGCGCTGCGCTCGGTGACCGCGGCGGACCTGGAACGCGTCGTGGACGAACGCTGGGATCCGCCGGTCACCCTCGGCGTACGGCTGGTGAGCGTCCTGTCCGACGATCTCCAGCACGTCGGACAGGCCGCCTATGTGCGCGGGCTGCTTCAGAGCGCCGCGGCGTAGCCCGGCAGCACGACGTCCTCGATGAGGGCCTTGCGCTCGTCGAACGGGATGAACGCGCTCTTCAGGGCGTTCACCGTGACCGTGCGCAGGTCCTCGACGCCCCAGCCGGCCTCCTCGACCAGCAGGGACATCTCCCGGGTCATCGTGGTGCCGGAGACCAGGCGGTTGTCGGTGTTGAGGGTGACCCGGAAGCCGAGGTCCTTCAGCGCGGTGATCG
Source organism: Streptomyces sp. NPDC032126 (assembly GCF_055580085.1). NCBI lineage: Bacteria > Bacillati > Actinomycetota > Actinomycetes > Kitasatosporales > Streptomycetaceae > Streptomyces > Streptomyces sp. NPDC032126. Next base: position 1,243,187 of record NZ_JBVIMA010000001.1, on the reverse strand, counting down.
GGTGCTCCGCGATGGAGGTAGCGGCGCCGGTCTGGAGGTTGGACGTCGGGCACATCTCCAGGGCGATACGGCGGTCACGCACCCAGCCGGCCAGGCGGCCGAGCTTGCCGTCGACGATGTCGTCGGTGATGCGCACGCCGTGGCCGATGCGCTGGGCGCCGCAGATCTGGAGCGCCTGGTGGATGCTGGACAGGCCGTCGGCCTCACCGGCGTGGATGGTGAAGGGCACGCTCTCGCGGCGCAGGTGCTCGAAGGCGGCGAGGTGGTCGGCGGCCGGGAAGCCCGCCTCGGCACCGGCGATGTCGAAGCCGACGACACCGGCGTCACGGAAGGCGACGGCCAGGTCGGCGGCCTCGCGCACCCGGTCGAACATGCGCATGCCGCACAGCAGGGTGCCGACCCGGACCGGGGTGCCGGCCGCGGCCGCCTTCGCCATGCCCGCGGCGAGTCCCTCCTGGACCGTCTCCACGACCTCGGCGAGGGTCAGTCCGCCGTTGGTGTTCAGCTCGGGGGCGTAGCGCACCTCGCCGTAGACGACGCCGTCGGCGGCGAGGTCCAGGACGTACTCCTCCGCCGTGCGCAGCAGGCCCTCGCGGCTCTGCATGACGGCGAGGGTGTGCTCGAAGGTGGCGATGTAGCGCACCAGGTCGCCGGAGTTGGCGGCCTCGAAGTACCAGGCGGCCAGCTCGTCGGGGTCGGTGGTGGGCAGGGTGTGACCGACCGCCTCGGCGAGCTCGACGACGGTGGCGGGACGCAGGCCGCCGTCGAGGTGGTCGTGCAGGACGGCCTTGGGGAGGCGGCGGATCACATCGGCGTCTACGCGCGTAGCAGTCATGGTGGGTGCGGTCTTTCCTTGAAGCGGGCGAGGCGGAGCGGGGGGGTGGTTCGGGGCGCGGGAGCCGGTTCAGCCGGCGGGCTGGAGGAGGTCCCAGCGGTTGCCGTAGAGGTCCTGGAAGACGGCGACCGAGCCGTAGGCCTCGTGGCGGGGCTCCTCCAGGAAGGTCACACCGGCGGCGAGCATCCGGGCGTGGTCGCGGGCGAAGTCGTCCGTGTGCAGGAAGAACCCGACGCGCCCGCCGGTCTGGTCGCCGACGCGGGCGCGCTGGCCGTCGCCCTTGGCGCGGGCGAGCAGCAGCCCGCTGCCCTCGTCGACCTGGACGACCACCCAGCGGGAGCCGTCGGGGCGCGGGGTGTCCTCCACGAGCGTGAATCCGAGGGCCTCGGTGTAGAAGCGGATCGCCTCGTCGTAGTCGTCGACGACGAGGGTGACCAGGGCGACGCGTCTCATCAGGGCCTTTCGGGGAGTACCGAGTACTGGTCAGCGCCTTTCGGGAGGGCTGATTAGCGGAAGAGGTTATACGTAAAACGTCACGCGCGCCAGTCGCTTTCGGTGGACCTAGGGCCAGGGATGGAGGCGGGCCGGTCCGCACGCCCGAGGCGAGGCGGTCACGCGCCCGGATAGCGTCCCCGCCATGAAGATCAACGAGTCGCCGCGCGGCCCCCAGGAGCGCAAGCAGGACGTCCTGAGCCGGCTGGAGCGGGAGACGGACGTCTGGGTGGCCACGGCGGACGCCGAGGGGCTGCCCTGTCTGGTCGCGCTGTGGTTCGTGTGGGACGGCGAGCACCTGTGGGCGTCCACCCGCCTCACCAACCCCACCGGCCGCAATCTGCGCGACGGCGCGCGGGCGCGGCTGGCGTTCGGGGACACGCGGGACGTCGTCCTCATCGACGGCGACGTCACCATGTACCCGGCCCGGGAGGCGCCGGAGGCGGCCGTCGGCGCGTTCGTCGCGAAGACGGGCTGGGATCCACGCCGGGACAGCGCCTCCTACGCCTTCTTCCGCGTGCGCCCGCGAGCGGTGCAGGCGTGGTGCGGGGTGCACGAGCTGGCGGGGCGGCATCTGATGCGGGACGGGGTGTGGGTGGGGGACGGGACGGGCGTGGAGTAGAGGGGCGGCGGGGCATCGTCTTCACCCCGCTGCATGGTGGACGCCACGCCACGCCACGCGGCGGCCGGCTCGTACCGACCGGCCGCCTCCGCGAGGTCGCCGGGGGCGGGCTCAGCAGGCCACCGTCTCCTCGCACCGGCGCAGGGCCTCCTGGACGTCGCGGCTCCAGTGGCGGGGGGTGCGCGGGGAGGCCGAGGAGACGGTGTGCACGGCCGGGTCCCTGCGCTCGGGCAGGGAACCGGGGTGCGGGCGGTGCCCCGGGCGGGCCGGGGGCTGCCCCTGGCCCGCGACCTCGTCGAGCAGGTCGGCGAGGTCGCCGTCCGGCAGGGGCAGTTCCAGGTCGTCGTCGACGAAGCCGATCACGGCCGGGACGTACTCCACCAGGGCGCGCAGGGGCTGGGGCAGCCCGCGTCCCCCGCGCCGCAGGCCCCGCAGCACGTGCAGGGCGGTGGCGATCTCCAGTTCGGTCGCCTCCCGGCTCAGGGTGGCCGGGGTGATCTCGGTGTGGCGCAGCCACCAGTCGGCCTCCGCGTCCTCGCCGAGGGCGCGGTGGTGGAGGTAGAGGCAGTACGAGGAGACGGTGTCGGAGGCTCCGGCGCCGTACTGCCACCAGAAACGGGCGCTGTCCTCGCAGCCGGCGAGGTGGAGCAGGGCGCCGAGGATCCGGGCGCCGGAGGGCTCGGGCAGCGCGCTGCCGTGGAAGGCGCCGAGGCCCCGCAGCGCGCCGGGCCTGGTCAGCAGCGCCTCGCACAGGGCGCGCAGGTCGCGGGCGGCCGGGTGGACCTCCCGGCGGCGGCCCGCGGCGGCGGGACGGGGATCGTCGGGGTGGGCGGCGACCCTCGCGGCGATGCGCGCCTCGGCGGCCTCGATGTCCGCGCGGGTGTAGGGGGCGGTGGGCACCAGCCGCGCCCCGGCGAGCAGGGCGTCCACGTCGTTCACGGTGTCGAAGCTCATGAACCGTCCCCTTCCTCCTCGGCGCACGACGCGTAGATCTCCCGCAGCCGGCGCTTGGCGTAGCGCTCGGTGGAGCGCACTGTCGCCTCGGCGATGCCGAGGTGGAAGGCCACCTCGGCGGTGCTGTACCCCTCGCAGTAGCGCAGCCGGATGACGTCGCGCTGGCGCTCGGGGAGGGTGGAGATCGCGCGGAACAGGCGCAGGTTCTGCTCGATCACCTCGAAGGCGTCCTCGGCGCCCTGCAGGGTGACGGTCTCGAAGACCGCGGTGTCCATGAGGGTGGCGCGCCGGCCGCGGGCCCGGGCGTGGTCGATGACCCGGTTCTTCACGACCCGCCAGGCGTAGGCGGCGGGATTGTCGGTGCTGAGTATCTGCGGCCATTCCCGGTGGAGTTGGACGAACGCCTCGTCGACGGCCTCCTCCGCGTCGGCGCGGCAGCGCAGACAGCGCTCGGCCTCGCGCACATAGCGCGGCCGGTGCATCTGGTGGAAGGCCGAGAAGTCCAGGGGCAGCTTCTCGGGCACCCGCTGGGGTCCGCCCGCGCGCGCCTTCGACTCCCCCCGGGTCACCGATCGCCCCCCGGCAGCCGGTGGTCCATCTCCCGGACGCCCACGCGGACGAGGGCGGCGGCGACCCGGCGTGCGCAGGCGAGCACGCCGGGTCCGAAGACCCGCAGGGTGAGCAGGGACAACGCCAGGTCCCGGGCGAGCTGTTCGAACTGGTCGTTCACGGACCCTTCGGTCCTCTCCGTGGGGCGGTCGGGGCCCAGGAGCCCCGGAAGGCGTATGTCACACCTTCTGCCCCCCACGGCGTCCGGCGGCGGGGTTTCGTGCAAGCCGGGTTCGAATGCCCGGCGGATTTGGCCGGTTCGGACTACGGACCGAGCCGTTCCGGACTAACTGCCGTGGCTTTGCTGTCACTTGCCGGACTACTTGCGCCCGCTCCTGCCCGCTTCGGCCGAATGGCCCGCCCGGCTCAGCCCAGCGGCTTGTCCAGGACCGCCTTGCGGTGGCTGAACGTCTCGATGGAGTAGCGGCCGTGGTAGCTGCCCATGCCGCTCTCGCCGACGCCGCCGAACGGCAGGTCGGAGACGGTGAGATGAGCGAGGGGAAGGCCGTATCCGAGGCCGCCGGAGGAGGTCTCCGCGGCGATCCGGCGGCGGGTGTCGTCGGATGCGGAGAAGACGTAGAGGGCGAGCGGCTTGTCCCGGTCGTTGATGAAGCCGATCGCCTCGTCGAGGCCGGCGACGGTCACGATGGGCAGGATCGGGCCGAAGATCTCCTCGCGCATCACGGGCGACGCGGGGTCGACGTCGGCGAGGACGGTCGGCGCGATGTACTTGTCCGCGCGGTCGCCGCGCCCGCCGACGACGACCCGGCCGGAGCCGAGCAGGGCGGTGAGCCGGTCGAAGTGGCGCTCGTTGACGATCCGGCCGTACTCGCCGTCGGTCTGCGGGTCGTCCCCGTAGACCGACCGCACGGCGTCGGCGAGGGCGGCTTCGAGGTCGACGGCGGTCTCGGGGTCGGTCAGGACGTAGTCGGGGGCGACGCAGGTCTGGCCGGCGTTGAGGAACTTGCCGCGGGCCAGCCGGTCGGCGACCACCTTGAGGTCGGCGTCGCGGTCGACGAACGCCGGTGACTTGCCGCCGAGTTCGAGGGTGACCGGGGTGAGGTGCTCGGCGGCGGCGCGCATCACGACCCGGCCGACGGTGCCGTTGCCGGTGTAGAAGATGTGGTCGAAGCGCTCGGCGAGCAGGGCCGTGGTCTCGGGGACGCCGCCCTCGACGACGGCGACCGCCTCGGTGTCGAGGTACGCGGGCAGCAGACGGGCGAGCGCGGCGGAGGTGGCGGGGGCCAGCTCGCTGGGCTTGACGACGACCGCGTTGCCCGCGGCGAGGGCGCCGACGAGCGGGGCGAGCAGGAGCTGGGCCGGGTAGTTCCAGGGGGCGATGACGAGGACGACACCGAGGGGGTCGTACTGCGTCCAGGCGGTGGCGTCGGCGCCGAGGTGGGCCGGGACGGGGGCGGGCTCGGGGCGCAGCCAGTCGTCCAGGTGGTCCAGGGTGTGGTCGATCTCGCGGACGGTGAAGCCGATCTCGGTGCGGTGGGCCTCGGTGGCGCTCTTGCCGAGGTCCGCGTGGAGGGCGGCGGCGAGGTCGTCGCCCCGGTCCGTGAGCATCTCCCGCAGCCGGCGGAGCTGGCCGGTGCGCCATGCGACGGGCTGGGTACGGCCGGTGCGGAAGGCGGCGCGCAGCCGGGCGACGACGTCGGCGGGCTGCTCGGGGGTGGCGGTGGTCACGGTGCCTCGCTGGGGTGCGGGGGCCTGGGCGGCCCTGGGGCGTGGCGAGCCGGGCGGCTCGATGTATATGCCAACCTTTCATACACCGAAATACATTCCCGCGGCGCCGAGCGTCGCTCCGGGCCTTGCGATCGGCGCGCACAGCGTGGGTGGTCGCGTGGGTCAGGGGGTGTGGAGCAGTTGCCGGCGTCGGCGTTCCAGGTAGGTGCGCTCCGCCCGGCTCGGGGTGCGTTCGATCGCCGCCTCGTACGCCCGTACCGCCTCCGTGTGGCGGCCCAGGCGGCGCAGCAGGTCGGCGCGGACCGCGTGGAAGACGTGGTAGCCGTCGAGGTCGAGCGCGTCCACGGCGGCGAGGGCGGGGCGCGGCCCCTCGACCTCGGCGAGGGCGACGGCCCGGTTCAGGGCGACGACGGGGCTCGGGGCCACGGCCATGAGCTGGTCGTACAGCCGCAGGATCTGCCCCCAGTCGGTGGCGTCGGCGCTCGGCGCGTCGCTGTGCACGGCGTTGACGGCGGCCTGGATCTGGTACGGCCCCGGCCGCCCCAGGCGCAGACAGCGGCGGACGAGCGCCTGACCCTCGGCGATCAGATCGCCGTCCCACCGGGTGCGGTCCTGCTCGGGCAGCGGCACGAGCGTGCCGTCGGCGTCCTCCCGCGCGGGCCGGCGCGACTCGGCCAGCAGCATCAGCGCCAGCAGCCCGGTGACCTCGGGTTCGTCCGGCATGAGCTCGGCGAGGAGACGGCCGAGGCGGACGGCCTCGGCGCACAGTCCGGGGTCGCCGGTGTAGCCCTCGTTGAAGATCAGGTAGACGACGGCGAGGACGCCCTTCAGCCGGTCCGGGAGGTCGGCGTCGCGGGGCACGCGGTACGGGATGCGCGCGTCCCGGATCTTGGCCTTGGCCCGGACGAGGCGCTGGGCCATGGTCGGCTCGGGCACCAGGAAGGCCTGCGCGATCTGCGCCGTGGTGAGACCGCCGAGCAGGCGCAGGGTGAGGGCGACCTGGGCCTGGGGGGCGAGCGCGGGATGGCAGCAGGTGAAGATCAGCCGGAGTCGGTCGTCCTGCACGGGTCCCTCCTCGGCCGGTGCGTCGGATGCCTGGAGCAGGGCGGCCTGCGCCTGGCGTTCGTCGCGTTTCGCCTCGCGGCGCAGCACGTCGACGGCGCGGTGCCGCGCGGTGGTGATGATCCAGCCCGCCGGGCTCGGCGGCACCCCGGTCTGCGGCCAGCGCCGCAGCGCCGTGGTGAAGGCGTCCTGGACCGCTTCCTCGGCGAGGTCGATGTCGCCGAGGTAGCGGACGAGGACGGCGACGGCGCGGCCGTATTCCGCTCGGAAGACGGCCTCGACGTCGATGGTGTCCGTCATCGGTGCTGGTCGATGAAGGGCATCAGTGCTGGTCCATGAAGGGCCGCACCTCGATGGGCAGGGTGGTGGCCAGGGCGGCCTTGCGGCCCCAGGCGAGGGCCTCGTCGAGGTCGGCGGCGCGGATCAGGCACAGCCCGCCGAGGTACTCCTTGCCCTCGGCGTACGGCCCGTCGGTGACGAGGACGTCGCCGTCCTTCGGGCGCAGCACGGTGGCGGTCTCCGGGCCGTGCAGGCCGCCGGCGAAGACCCAGGCCCCGGCGGCGCGCAGCTCGTCGTTGTACTCCTTGACGCGGCGCATGATCTCGGCCATCTCGTCGGGGGCGGGCGGCTGGCCGTCGGCGGGCTGGACCACGCTGAGCAGGTAGTGCTTCATGACGTCCTCCTTGGCGTCGTGCCGTTTCTCTCATCCCCTACACGAACGGCGGTCCCCCCGATCGACACCCCGCACCGGGAAACCGGAAGAATTCCCCGTATGACCGCGCCGCACCCGCCGGACCCGTCGCAGCCGACCGACCCACCGCACCCGCCGCAGCCGCCGGACCCGCCCCACCCCCTCGTCGCCCGTGCCCGCCGCCTCGCCGACGACCTCCTCGCCCCGGACGCCGAACGGGTCGACCAGGAGGGCGTGCCGGTGAGCCACATCGAGGCGATCAGACGGTCGGGGCTGCTCGGGGTGAGCGCGCCCCGGGAGTACGGCGGGGCGGCGGCCCCGGCGTCCGTGGCCCGGGAGATCGCGGAGATCCTGGCCGGGGCGTGCTGCTCCACGTGGTTCGTGCAGACCCAGCACCACACCCCGGTGCAGCTCCTGGCGTCCGCCGAACTCCCCGTCCGGGAGCGGCTGTTGGGGCGGCTGGCGACGGGCGGGCTGATGGCCGGGATCGCGTACGCGCAGGTGCGGGCCTTCCCGCGCGTCCCGGTGCGGGCCACCGCCGAGCGCGGCGGCTGGCGCTTCGACGGGAGGGTGCCCTGGTACACCGGCTGGGGGCTGAACGACGTGATGCTGCTGGCCGGGGTGGACGAGGGGGGCGAGGTGGTGTTCGTGGCCGTGGAGGCGCGCGAGCAGCCGGGCCTCACCGCGTCGGCGCCGCTGCGGCTCGCGGCCCTGTCGGCCGCCCGGACGGTCGCCCTGGAGCTGGAGGGCCTGTGGCTGCCCGGGGAGGCCCTGGTGCTGCGCACCCCGTACGAGCGGTTCGCCCTCGTCGACCGGCCCCGGGCGACCAACGCCTCCCCGGCCGTCTTCGGGGTGGCGTCGGCCGCGCTCGACCTGCTGGCGGCGGCCCCCGAGGCGGAGGAGACCGCCCTCGCCCTGCGCGCACGGCTCGACGAGGTGCGGCGGCAGGCGTACGCGCTCGCCGACCATCCGGTGCCGCACGAACACCTCGAGGAGCGGCTGGAGTGCAAGACCCGGGCCTACGACGTGCTGCGCGCGGCCACGACCGCCGCGATCGTCGCCGGTGGCGGCCGGGCCATGGACCTGGGCAGCCGCGCGCAACGACTCGCGCGCGAGGGCCTGTTCCTGCTCGTCCAGGGCCAGACGGCCGACGTGCGCCGGGCGCACCTCGGCGCGCTGGCGGACCCAGGTCACCGCGCGAACGGCACCTGAGCGCGGACCGGTGACCACGGGGAGGTCGGCCGGCGGCCCCTCACCAGGACCGTGCCGCGCCAAGCAGCAGCTCACTCACCCGGTCCACGTCGGGGTTGTCCGAGACGCCCGGCCGCCGCACCAGGAAGCCGGTGTTGATCGGCGGGTCGTCCGGCTCGTGAAGGGGGACGAGGGCGCCTGAGGCCAGTTCGTCGAGGCAGAGGTAGCGCGGCAGGACGGTGAAGCCGGCGCCCGCGACGACGGCGGACAGCACGCCGCGCAGATCGGGCACGGTCACGGCGGCGGGGCAGGACAGCCGCCGCCCGAAGACGTGCCGCCAGTAACGGCGGGCGATCGGCAGGTCCTCGGCGTACGTGATCAGCGGCACGGAGTGCAGGGCGGCGGGCCCCTCGGCGGCCAGGGGCTCTCTGAGCCGCCGTGCCCAGACGGGGGCGGCGACCAGCACGAACTCCTCGTCCGTGAGCGCGGCCGAGACCAGTGCCCGGCCCCGGGGCCGGGAGGTGGCGATGACCAGGTCGTGACGTCCGGTCCGCAGTTCCTCCAGCAGCGGGTCGGTCAGCCCGGTGGCCACCCGCAGCCGTACGCCGTCGGCGACGAGCGGGGCCAGGGCGGGCAGCACGCGGGTGCACAGCAGTTCGGCCGGTCCGGCGAGGTGCACGGGCTCGGCGGGCCGGTCGCCCGCCGCCGGGTCGGCACCGGCGACCGCGGCGAGGTCGTCGAGCGGCCCGGCGACCCGGGCGGCCAGCGCGTCGGCGACCGGGGTGGGCGCGACGCCTCGGGGCAGCCGCTGGAAGAGTTCGCGTCCGGTCTGCCTCTCCAGGGCCCGCATCTGGGTGGTCACCGTGGGCTGGGACAGGCCCAGCAGATGGGCCGCGCCGGTGAAGGATCCCGAGCGGTACACCGCGAGGAAGGTGCGCAGGAGGTTCAGGTCGAGGGGCGCGTGCGTCGTCGTAGGGCCGTCCACCCCGCCAGTATTCCTTTGTCGGCCATTGAGATTCCAATGGCTGACATAGGGATCTTCATTGGCAGCCTATGGGTGGGCGGGCCTACCGTCGAAGTCAGTCAATCTCTACGAGACCGGGGAACCACCATGGCCAAGATCCTCTTCGTGATGACCGGCGTCGACTTCTGGACGCTCAACGACGGCACCAAGCACCCCACCGGCTTCTGGGCCGAGGAGGCCGTCGCCCCCTACCGGGCCTTCAAGGCGGCGGGCCACGAGATCGTCGTGGCCACCCCCGGCGGCGTGGTGCCGACCGCGGACAAGGGGAGCCTGGCCCCCGAGTTCAACGGCGGTCCGGAGGGCGCCGAGGCGATCGCGCGGGAGCTCGCCGCGATGAGCGAACTGCGGCATCCGGTACGCCTGGAGGACGTGGACCTCGCCGACTTCGCCGCCGTCTTCTACCCGGGCGGACACGGCCCGATGGAGGACCTGGCGGTCAACGCGGCGTCCGGCCGGCTACTGGTGGACGCGCTGGCCGCGGGCACGCCGCTGGGCGTGGTCTGCCACGGGCCCGCCGCGATGCTGGCCGCCGTCGGGGAGGACGGCTCCAACGCCTTCGCGGGCTACCGGGTCGCGGCGTTCACCAACGCCGAGGAGATCCAGGGCGGCCTGGCCGACAAGGCTCCCTGGCTGCTCCAGGACCGGCTGACGCAGGCGGGCGTGGACGTGCGGCCGGCCGAGCCGTGGGCGCCGCACGTGATCGTGGACCGCACGCTCGTCACCGGTCAGAACCCGGCCTCCTCGGCGCCCCTCGCCGAGGAGCTGCTGAAGCTGCTGGGCTGAGCGCCGCCGGCCCGGGCCCTGCGGTCCCCGCACAGCGCCGATCTCTGCACATAAAGCCGATCTCTACACATAAAGGTGAAATAAGCGCAGAATGAACTGCGCGGCGCTTACCGCACACCGCGCCAGACGCGGTTGGGCCTGCAAGTCAAAGGAGACGAGTCATGGCCGACGTCTCGCACACCAGAGGTGACATCACGACTCACCCTGATGCCTCCGAAATGCGGGCACGCTACGCCCGCATGCTCCAAGGCCGTGATGTGGCACTCGTGGACGGGCCCGTGTTCCTGCTGGGCCTGTACTGCGCCGTATCCCCCTGGATACTCCACTACACGACCAGCCAGCCCTCGCTGGTGACCCACAACCTCGTCATCGGGATCGCGATCGGTCTGCTGGCCCTGGGGTTCACCCGGGCTCCCGAGCGCATGTACGGCCTGAGCTGGGCCATGTGCGCGCTCGGCGTATGGATGATCATCGCGCCGTGGGTCGTGGGCGACAACCCGGACACGGGCGTCGCGCTGAACAACATCATCATCGGTGCTCTCGCGGTGATCCTGGGCTTGATGTGCGCCGCCACGGCGGCGAGGAGCACACCCAGGCCGTAGCACCTCGCCCCGGCACGGGGAACGGACGGGGCCCGGGGCGTGTTCGCCCCGGGCCCCGGGGGTTCAGCTCACGTCGAGCGCGGTGTCGTCGAGGACGAACGACGTCTGCAGCGTGGAGCCCTCGGTGCCGGTGAACTTGATCGTGACCGTCTGGCCGGCGTAACCGGCCAGGCTGAAGCTGCGCCGGGTATAGCCGCTCGCCGCATTGAGGTTCGAGTAGGTCGCGAGCGTCGACAGCACCGTGCCACCGCTGTTGAGCACCTGCGCCTTCAGGGTGTCGTACGCCGTCGAGGTGGTCGTCTCGGCGGTGTCGACGTGGAGGTAGAAGCTCAGGGTGGCGCTCGTGCAGCCGGACGGGATGGTCACCGACTGGGCGAGGGTGTCGGTGTGCGCGGAGCCGTAGCCGTTGAGCCAGGCCTTGTAGGAGCCGGTGCGGGCGGCTTCGCCGGAGTCGGTGGTGATGACACCGCTGCTCGCGGTCCACGAGGTGCTGCCGGACTCGAAGCCGGGGTTGGCCAGGAGCTGGGCGGCCGTGCAGGTGCCGCCGCCTCCCCCGCCGCCGCCGCTGCCGCTCGCGCCGGCCAGCCACTCGGTGGCGTTCAGGGCGAGCGCTGCGTTGGTGGCGCCGGAGTCGTTCCAGCCGTCGTAGAGGGTGTTGCCGGACTGGCCGGTGCCGTCGTCGATGGGTGAGCTGTCGCCCCAGAAGGCGACGCGGCCGCTGCCGAAGGTGCTGGTGGCGAAGAACGCGCCGGTGTTGCCGGAGTAACCGGTGCGGTAGAGCAGGCCCTTGACGGCGGCGTTGTCGGCGGGCTTGAGCGTGGCCGTCGTACCGCTGGCGATGAGGCTCTTGCCGACGGTGCCGAAGGAGCCGTGCAGGACGGGATTCGTGCTGTCGCCGATGGCCGACGGATAGTCGGAGCCGATGCTCAGCGAGTCGACGGAGAAGCCGAACGGGTCGGTGGAGTCGACGCTGTTGTTCGTCATCAGGTCGTTGAGGATCTCGACCGCGTCGTAGCCGTCGTTGTTGCGGTCGGCGCCCGTGTGGTCGGAGATCATGAACAGGCCGCCGCCGTTCTTCACGAAGGTCATGATGGCCGTCTTCTCGGCCGTCGTGAACAGCGTGTTGGGCTCCGGCAGCACCAGCGTGTCGAAGTTCGACAGGTCGGTGGTCGAGGAACCGCCGTAGGTGAGGGCGCTCGTGGCGGTCTTGAGGCTGTAGGCGCCCGTCTTCTGCAGGGCGACGCCCCACGACGAGAGGGCCCCGGTCCAGTCCGTCTCGGCGGACGGGGTGGAGTCCTGGGCGAGCGGGTCCGGCTTGCTGGTGGAGACGATCCAGTCCGCGTTGCCCGCCTCCTCGGCGTGGCCGTCGTCGAACAGGATGCGGTGGGGGGTGGCCGCCCGCGCCTCGGGGGCGGCGACCGCGACCTGGAAGGCCGCCGCGCTCATGAGCAGCCCGAGGCCGGCGAGGACGGCGGGGAGTGTGCGGCGGGATCTGCTGGATCCGGGCATCCGACGAACCTCCATGAGGAGTGGGGAGAGAGGAGCGGGTGCGAGCGCCGATCTTCGCGCGTAGACCGGGAACCGAGGGTTCTCCACGCGGGGAGCGTCTGAAAGGTACATGACATAGCTGTGAAGTGAACATCGGACGACGGCTTTCTCCGGCGGCGTCCCTTCCTCAACCGGAAGCGAGTGTCCCGCCGTTGACGGGGCAGACGTTCGGCAAGGCTCGCGCCAAGCGGAGGAGGGGGCCGGGAGATGGAGATCGGCGGCATCTTCAGTGCCATCGTCATCGGCATCGTGATCGGCGTGCTGGGACGGCTCGTCGTCCCCGGCCGCCAGCGGATCGGTGTGCTGTGGACCATCGTGGTGGGCATCGCGGCCGCGCTCGTCGGCTCCGCGATCGCCTCCGCCGTCGGCGTGGCCGACACCGACGGCGTCGACTGGATCGAGTGGCTCATCCAGATCGGTCTCGCGGCGGTCGGAGTGACCCTGCTGGACCGGAGGAGGGCAGGCCGCTGACGGAGAGCGCGCCCGTCGCGTCGCGCCTACGGCGTAGGCGCAGGGCGTCATCGTGGTCAGCGGAGATGCCTACGGCGTCCAGACGTAGGGCGTCGTCGTAGTCGGCGGGGGCGCCTACGGCGTGTAGACGTAGGGCGTCGTCGTGGTCAGCGGGGCGAAGCCGAGGCGTTCGAGGATCGGGCGGCTCTGGTCGGAGGCGTCCACCTGGAGGTAGCGGTAGCCGCGCTCGGCGGCGATGCGGGCGCGGTGGGCGATCAGGGCGCGGTAGACGCCCCGGCCGCGCCACTTCTCCGCGGTGCCGCCGCCCCACAGGCCCGCGAAGTCGGTCCCCGGGACGAACTCGATCCGCGCGGAGCTGACCGGCTCGTCCCCGGCCAGGGCGACGAGGGCGACCATCGTGCCGTCGTCCTCGGCGAGGCGCTGGAGCACCAGGTCCCCGAGCCAGGAACCGTCGCGGCCGAAGGCCCTCGTGTTCGCCTCGACCATGAGGTCGACGCCCGCCCGGTCGGTGACGGGGACGATCCGGACGCCCTCGGGCGGGTCTCCGGCGTCGAGCATCCGCTCGGTCTCGCCGATCATCAGCGTCTCCTCGGGCTCCGCCGTGAATCCGGCGGCCGCCAGCCGGGTCCCGAGGTCGGCCGGCCGGTCGTGCGCGTAGGTCTTCCACTCGAACTCGCGGCCGACAGCGGTGAAGCGGGCGATCTGCTCGGCGATCGCCGCGTCGGCGTCGGCGTCGTCGAGGGCGGACCACAGCACGCCGTTCCACCCCTCGGCGGAGGCGACCTGGCGGACCACCGACCCGGTGCGTTCGATGCGGGCGTCCGCGCTGTCGGGGCGGGCGCCCTCACGCACGGTGCGGTCGTAGAGGGCGAGTACGGCGGCGAGATCCATGCGGCCACCCCACCACCCCGGTCCGCCCCGCCTCAACTGAATTAGCCCTCCTCAGGGCCTGGGCGTGATGCGGTCGGCGGGGTGGTCGCGGGGCGTCGGGCGAGCGGTGTTCAGCGGGACGCCGCGCGCCGCGAGCGGCGGTAGAGGATCGCCCCGCCCAGCACCAGGGCCGTACCGCCGGCGAGGCCCGACAGGGTGGTGCCGGCGCCCGTCTCGGCCAGGGAGACCCCCGGGCGGGAGTGCGCCACGGCGGCCGTCACCGGGGCCGTGTGGTGGTGCGGCGGGGTGGACGCGGGGCGGGTCGAGGGCGACGGGGGCCGGGGGGCGGCCGGTTCGTCGGCGGTGGTCCCGGAGCCCTCGTTCGCGCAGGTCGTGCCCAGCGCCGGGTTCAGCAGGCCGATGACGTCGACCGTGTTCCCGCAGAGGTTCACCGGCACGCTCCCGGGGAGCTGGATGCTGTCGCCGGAGATCGCACCAGGCGAGTCCGCGGCGGTTCCGTCCGCCGAGGAGGTCGCGTGGGCCTCCAGGGCCGGCAGCGTCACCGCCATCGCACCCGAGGCGGCGAGGGCGATCATCCCGTTCAGGGCAGCCCGTCTCATAGGTCCCTGCCTTCCAGACATGGTCGCGGGCACTCACCCGCACCGGATAGAACGCAGGCGATCTCCGCGAGTTATGGCCTACCGGCCATTCACCCCATTGGGCGTCATCGGAGTCGAACAAGTGGCAAAACCGTCGAAAGCCCTGAATGCGCCGCGAAAGCACCCGGTCGGACGGCATCGGGGCGGCCCGCCGTCCGGAGGCGGGCCGGAGAACGGCCCCCTATCGTGAGCGGGGGCGCCTGTCCCGATCGATCGCTGGGCGTCCCGGGAGGCACCGATGCTGGCCATGCTGTCGACGCTGCCCGCGCTGCGACGCTGCGCGCTCGCCGGGGCGTGCGCGCTGGCCCTGGTGGGCGCCGGGCTCCCGGCGGCGACGGCCCGGCACCCCGCCGACGACCGGCCCGGGCTGTCCCGCTTCTACGACCAGAAGCTCACCTGGTCCAAGTGCCAGGGCGACGGGATGCCCCGCGACCTGCAGTGCTCCAAGGCGACCGTCCCGCTCGACTACGACCATCCCGCGCGCGGCTCGCTGCAGCTGGCGCTCGCCCGCTACCGGGCGACGGGCGACAAGCACGGCTCGGTGCTGCTGAACTTCGGCGGCCCCGGCGGCGCGGGGATACCCGAACTCGCCTACGGCGGCAAGGAGTTCATGGACCTCACCGACCACTACGACGTGGTCACCTTCGACCCGCGGGGCGTCGGACGGTCCTCGCCGGTCAGCTGCGGGGACGGCGAGGAGGACGTCTTCGCGACCATCGAGGGCGGCAGCGCCGACATCGCCGACCCGCGGGGCCTGCTGGAACGGCTGCGGCACGCGGCCGCCGCCTGCGCCGAGCACTCCGGTCCGGTGCTGCCGTACATCGGCACGGTCCACGCCGCCCGCGACCTCGATGTGCTGCGGGCCGCGCTCGGCGACAAGAAGCTCAACTACCTCGGCTTCTCCTACGGCACCCGGCTCGGCGCGGTGTACGCGGCCCAGTTCCCGCACCGGGTGGGCCGGCTGGCGCTGGACGGCGTGGACACCCTCACCGAGCCGCTCACCGAGCAGGGCGTCGCCGGCGCCGCGGGGCAGCAGGTGGCGCTGGAGGACTTCGTCGCCTGGTGCGTGAAGGACATCGCGTGTCCGCTGGGCACCGATGCGCGCATGGCCCGCGACCAGGTCGTACGGCTGGTGCGGTCCCTCGACGAGGATCCGGTGCCGTCGGACTTCGGCGCGCCGTTCACCGGGCAGGACCTGGTCGGGGCGCTCGGGCAGGCGCTCTACAGCGAGGAGTGGTGGCCCTCCCTGGAGCGGGCGCTCGCGAAGCTCGTCGAGGACGGCGACACCAGCGGGATCATGGCCTTCGCGACCGGCGGCGCGGCCCTGCCGGTGAAGCAGGGGCCCTCCGGCGACGGGGACCCGGACCCGGACGCGACACCGAGCCCGGGGACGCTGGTCGACGACGAGGACGTGCCGCTCGACAATCTTCCGGCGGCGCTGATGGCGATCAACTGCGCGGACGATCCCGACCGCCCCTCCGCCCAGCGGATCACCGCGGATCTCCAGCGGCTGCGCGCCCGGTACGAGGCGGTGTCGCCGGTGTTCGGCCAGTACCGCCTGACCGAAGTGCTGCTGTGCTACGGCCGGCCGAAGGGCACCGACTTCATCCGGGAGCAGGTCCAGGACCTGCACACGCCGAAGATGCTGCTCATCGGCACCCGAGGGGACCCGGCGACGCCGTACCGCTGGACCGTGGAGACGGCCGAGCGGCTCGGGTCGTCGGCCGTCGTGCTGGACAACAAGGGTGAGGGGCACACCGGGTACGGCTCCTCCAAGTGCGTGCACCGCAAGGTGAACGACTTCCTGCTGTACGGCTCCCTGCCGCCCAGCGGAAGCTCCTGCGGGCCCGAGCGCGAGGAGTGACAGCGGGGCCGGTCAGGCTCCCTGGGTGACGAACACGTCGATGGCGGCGGTCAGTTCGGCCGGCTTCTCCACGGGCAGCTCATGGCCGGCGTCCAGGATGCGCACGGTGGCGTCCGGGTAGGCCTTGGCCATCCGCAGCATCTGCTTCACCGGGAGCTGGATGTCGTAGTAGCCGTGGATCATCAGGGTCGGCGTGCGGATCTCGCCGACGCGGTCGAGGACGTCGAAGGCCCGCATCGCGCCGTACAGCGTCATGACGACCTCGCGCGGGGTGTCCGCGGAGGACTTGATGTACGCGCGGATCTCCTCGCGCGGGTAGCCCGGGGCGAAGGCGCGCTGGATGTTGGCGGCGACGAACAGCTTGAACGGGACGAGCGTGGAGACCGCCATGAGCAGGCCCCGGCCCCGGCTGAAGGCCATGCGGGCGATGGAGTTCACCAGGACCAGGCGCTCGACCCGCTCGGGGTGGGAGAGCGCGACGGTCTGCGAGATCATCCCGCCCATCGAGTGGCCGATCAGTACGCACCGCTCGATCTTGAGGTGGTCGAGGAGGGCGATCAGGTCCTTCGCCAGCTCCTCGACCGTCCGCACGCCCGCCCCGCTGCTCTCGCCGTGCCCGCGCAGGTCGAGGCGGATCACCCGCCGCGTCGCGGAGAAGTGGGCGATCTGGTGGTCCCAGCGGTGCCGGTTCGCCGTCCAGCCGTGCACGAAGACCAGGGGCACCCCGCCGCCGTCGCGCGGGCCCTCGTCGTCGTACGTCAGGCTCGCTCCGTCGACGTCGAGCTGCGGCATGGGTGCCTCCTGCGGTGCGGTCCGGTTACTGCCGCGTACGGTAACCGGCGGCCGGGTGTTTCGTCACCGTCGTTCGCCGAGGAAATCGAGGATGTGACCGAACACGTCCAGGGCGGCGCCCCGGCCGAGGAAGGTGTCCAGGTGGCCGTAGCCCGGGATCTCCGTGTAGCGCACGTCGAGCTGGGGCTGCCGGTGGGCGAGGACCTCGTGGCAGAGCCGCTGGGAGTCCAGCCACAGGCCGTTCTCGCTGCCGGCCAGCAGCAGCACCGGGGTGTCGATGCGGGCGGCCGCGTCCAGGGCGTTGGGCGGCAGCGCGCGGTAGCGGTGGTCGGTGTCGTGCCAGCGCACGACGCTGCGGGCCAGCTCGATGCGGCGCAGATGGGGCAGGATCCACAGCGGCGCCGGACCGAGCAGCTCGGCGAGCCGGTCGTGGGTGGCGTCGGCCAGGTTCTCGTGGACGAAGAGCGAAGCGCCGGTGCCCCAGGCGGAGTTGTGCAGGATCTGGCAGGTCGGGTCGGGGCAGCTCGCGCGGCGCGAGGCGAGCGCGAACAGCGGGGTGTACTTGGACCACAGACCGACCTTGCGGAAGTCGACCGGGATGTGGTCGATGCGGGTCTTGAGCAACTCCCCCGCCACGGACATCCGCAGCGAGGTGCGGCCCGCCAACTTCGGGGTGAGGAAGACGCCTTGGGACACCACACCGGCGAGTCCGGGCACGAGTCCGGCGGTCATGCTCAGGGAGAGGGTGAGCGAGCCGATGCAGTGGGCGACCACGAACAGCGGGCGCTCGCCGATGCGTTCGCGGATGTGGGAGACGGCGGCGGGGATGTCGTACAGGGCCACGTCGTCGTACGTGTAGCGCTGTCCCGTCTCGTTGTACGGCAGCCGGCAGCTGCCCCGCCAGTCGAGGAGCCAGGGCTCGTAGCCCTCGTCGAGGAGGGTGTCGACGAGGTTGCGGGTCTCGGGCAGCAGGAACATGTCGGCGGACGCGGTGTGGCCGTGCAGCAGGAGCACGGCCGGGCGGCCCGGCTCGCCGGGGTCGACCCGGGTGAGGCCGAGCCGGACCCCGTCGCCGGCGTGGAAGTGGATCTCCTCCACGCGGGCCGGGTCGAGGCGGTGGCGCAGCGGACGCGGGGCGGTGGTGGTGCGGACCCTGCGCAGCGGCCGGCGTGCGGCGGGAGTCGTCCTGAAGATCATCGGTGGTGCTCCGTGAGGGTGGGGGTGCGGCGCAGATCGAGGAGGTCCGCGGCGGCACGGGCGAACGGGCCGATGAGCCCGCGGCCCATCTCCAGGCCGAACCAGGCGAGCCAGGTCAGCTTGGCGGCGCGCTTCTCCTGGCCGGTGAGGTGCGGGGCGACCTGGATGCCGTCGATCTGGTCCCGTACGTAGGAGTCGGCGGGGACGACGACCTCGCCCGCGAGGGTGGCCGGCTCGCCGGCCCGGCCGATCTCGATCGTCAGCGCTCGGGTCTGGCGCCACAGGTCGCGGCGGGCGCGGGCGTACTTGTGACCCTCCAGCCACCATTTTCCGCCGTCGTCGTCGCGCAACACCAGCCGGTAGCGCAGCAGTTGATGCCGCATGCCGTGCTGGTGCGGGATGCCCTCGTCGGGGCGGACCCACAGGTCGCCGCGCTCGACGGTGAGCGGTGCGGCGTGCAGGGCGGGGCAGGTGACCTCGCCGGTGACGTCGACGCGGCGCTCCTTGACGAGTTGATGCATGCTCGCGATGGACAGGGTGAGGGCCATCGAGCAGGGGGTGCCGGCGGTGGCGTTGCCGACGGGGTGGACATCGCCCTCGGTCGTCTCGGAGAACCAGAGGTAGGGCTGGTCGTCCTTCTGCGGCAGCCGGGCCAGACCGTCCTCGGCGAGCTTCTCGAAGGTCTTCAGCTGGGCGCGGGCGTCGTAGCGGGCGGCGGGCGGCAGGCCGAGGGCGTCGACGAGCGCGTCGGTGCGCTCGGCGCTCGCGGCCGGACCCCTGAGGGTCGCCTCGCAGAGCTTCAGCGCGGTGGGGCTCTTCAACACGCGGGTGAGGAAGGCGAGTTCGGGCACCGGTTCGGCCTCCAGACGGGCCAGGGCGTCGGCGCGCCACTCGTCCCAGTCCTGTACGCGCACATGCATGCCGCCGAACGCCATGTCCCGGACGACGTCGTCGAGGGTGTTGGGGACACCGGTCAGGTTGTAGTCGAAGCCCCAGGCATCGGGCTCGCAGACCACGGCGACCGCGACCCGGCTGACCCAGTCGACGGGGGCCGCGTTGAGGTAGCGGAACGCCGGGACGGTGCGGAAGCGGCCGAAGGCCGAGATCAGGCCGCTGCTGAGGTCCTGCGGGTTGTAGGCGCCCGTCTTGGTGTGGCCGCCGATGCCGCCGGGGCGCAGGGCCGTCACGACGAGCCCGTGGTCGCGGGCGCGGCGCAGGGCGGCCTCCGCGGCCCACTTGGACTGGTCGTATCCGGCGACGAGCCGGTCGACGTGCGCGAACGGGTCGTCCTCGCCCATGGACGGGATGCCGACCTCGTTGAAGACGGCGATCGAGGAGATGTGGTGCAGGGGCTTGGGGCGGCCGGTCGCGGCGAGTTCGGCGAGGGTGAGCGTACCGAGGACGTTGCTGGCGCGCAGGGAACGGTAGCCGCGCAGGAAGTCCACGGCGGCGGCCACGCCGACGATGCTGTCGAGTTCCTGGGCGAGGGTGTTCCACCGCTCGTCGGACAGGCCGAGGCGGGGGGCGCGGATGTCGCCGGGGAGCACGGTCACCCGGCGGCGGACCTCGGCGTTCCAGGGCAGCCGGTAGCCGCGGAGCTGCTCGGCGAGGCGTGCGGTCGCGGCCTCCTCGTCGGCGGCGCGGACCAGGCAGTACACGTGGGCGTCGCTGTGCCGCAGCAGGTCGAGCAGCATATGGCTGCCGAGGAATCCGGTGGCGCCGGTGAGCAGGATCCGGCGGGGCGGAAGCGGCTCGGGCGAGCGGACGAAGGGCAGCCGGTCGGCGAGGGCGAGATCGGCGAGGATCTGGGAGAGGTCCTCGGGGCGGGCGGTGGAGCCGGGGGCGAGGGTAGTGGTGCCGATGGGGGTCAGGGCGGGTGCCGGGGTGGGTTCCGGAAGGGGGATGTCGGTGACGGAACGTGCGGGCATGGGCATGGGCGTCGTGGCCGTGATCGTCGCTCCGGCCGCCAGGCAGTGGCGGGCCAGGGTGATCGGCCGTGCGTCCGCGAACACGTCGTCGAGGTCCAGCTCGACACCCAGGTCCCGCTCCAGATCGGCGGCGAGTTCGACGGCCTGTACGGAGGTGCCGCCGGCGTCGAAGAAGTCGGCGTCGGGGGCGAGGCGGCCCTCGGGGAGGTAACGGCCGGCGGCGGTGGCGATGAGGACGCTCAGGGCGTCGAGGTCCGCGACGGCCTGCGGCGGGCGGGCCGGCTCAGGGGCTCCCTGAGAGGGCTGGGCGTCCGAGCTGTGGCTCACCACGGGCACGCCCGAGGCCCGGCCCGAGTCGCCGCTCGCCCCGGACTCCTCCGGCGCCGCCAGGTCCGTGACCGCACCCGGCCCCGGCGCCCGCGTGTCGCCCATCACCTGGGTCAGCAGTTGCTCCACTCCGAGGGGGCCGGTGCCGCGTTCGATCGATCGTTCGGTCTCCCGTCGGCCGCCGCCGTACGCCGTCACGTCCTCGTTCACGTCACGCATGAGTGCCTTTCACCATCTGCACGGTCCTTTCCGTCACTTCGGCCTTCTCCCTCACCGCTGCCACGACCGGAACGCCCTGAGGTGCTCCGGGGTGGCCACGGTCTCCAGGAGTTCGTCGTCCGGGTCTCCCCCGCCCAGCGCGGCGACGATCCGGCGGGCCGGGGCGTTGCGCGGGGTGCGCCGGGCCGTCAACCGGACCTTGGAGCAGCCGAGTTCGTCGGCCCGGTCGGCGAGCCAGTCCAGCAGGCGTTCCTCGACGCCCCGGCCGAGGGCGCGGCAGCTCATCAGCCAGCCGAGGACGTCGAGCTGGTCGCCGTCGGCCCGTACGGCGAGCAGCCCGATCTGCCCGTAGTCGCCGAACCGGTCCCGGGCGGCGGCCGTCCACACCTCGCCCTGGCTCCGCCACCGCTCCAGGTCACCGCCGTCGGCGGAGCGGGCGGCGAGCGTGAACTGGTTGGTGCGGCGCACGAGTTGTTCGGCGCGCCGCACATCGCCCTCGGCCAGTTCGCGGATCTCGACGACGAGGTCGAGCTGGGCGAGGAACTCCTCGAATCCGGTCTGCTCCGCGCGCACCGCGTCCCGTTCCCGCTCCTGGGCGTAGAAGCGGGCCCGCAGCGCGTCCTCGGCGGTGGCGGCGGCCGGCACGAGGGGCCACAACCGGCCGAGGAACGCGTCCAGTTCGGCGGCCGGCGGGCAGGTCACCGACAGCACCCGCGGCAGCGCGGCCCGCATCTTCGCGATCTCGGCGGGGTTGTCGTCGAGGAAGAGGAAGCTGTCGACGCCCAGATTGAGGGTGCGCGCGGCCTCCGCCACCCGCTCCGGCTTGGGTCCCCACGCGGCGGACACCACGCTGAAGTGCTCGGCCTTCAGCAGGCTGTCGGGCCGGTCGAGCACGGCGCGGACGGTGTCCTCGTCGTTGTTGCTGACCAGCGCGAGCAGCGCCCCGGCAGCGCGCCATTGCAGGAGCCTGCGGGCGAGCCGGGCACGCGGTCCGGACAGGTCGACGGCCTCGGGGCCGATCTCGCCGGCCACCCCGCCCCACAGGGTCTCGTCGCCGTCGACGGCGATCACCTTGGGCGCGGGGCGCAGTGCCGCACGCACGGTGTCGGCGAGGCACAGGGCGACCGCCGCCTGGAAGGACGGGGTGAAGGGCAGATGGGCGAGCCGTTCGGTGCGCTCGTCGAAGGGCTCCTCGACGGAGTGGTGGCGGGTGAGGTCGTCGGGCCCGAGCACCGCGATGCCGGGCAGGCCGGCCAGCTCGGCGGCGACCTCGTGTTCCCAGCGCGCCAGCCTCTCGTCGGCGCCGGCCGACGGCGGGAAGGCGACGATCAGCGGCGTGCGGGTGCGCTCGGCGAGGGCGCGCAGCGCGGCCGGGTACTCCGTGCGCAGCTCGGCGAGGAGGGCGTCGTCCACGGGGCCGAAGCGCTCCAGGTCGCCCGCCCGCAGCAGGACGACGACGGCGGCCGCGGCCGGGTCGGCGAGCACGCCCGAGGGGTCGCGCAGGGCGGCCAGGACCTGATGGTACGGCGCTTCGTCGACCGTCAGACCGCTCCCGTCGAGCGCCCCCGCGCACAGCGCCGGCAGATGGCCGAGGGCGAAGGTGGCGGCGAGGGCGAGCGTCCGGCGCGGCAGGGCGACGGCGGTCGCCGCACTGTCGGCCAACTCCCCGAGCAGGCGCAGGAATTCATCGCCCAGTCGGGTGGTGGCCGCCCGGTCCAGGATGTCGAGGTTGTGGTCGAGCCGGACGCGTCCGGCGTCCGGGGTGAGGGTGATCATCAGGTCGAGGTCGGAGTAGCCCGTCCCGGCGGGCAGCACCTCCAGGGCGTTCAGGGCGCCGCCGTGGCGTACGTAGTTGAAGTACACCTCGACGAGCGGCGCGTTGTCCCGGTGCAGTCCCTGCCGGGCGAGGGTGGCGAGCACGTCGGAGAACATGGCGCCCTTGGTGAGCAGCCGCTCCAGCCGGGCGTCGGTGCGGCGCAGCACGTCGGCCACGGGTTCGCCGGTCCGGGCCTCGGCCGGGAAGGGCACGGGGACGCCGTAGAAGCCCACCGCGCCGTACGCGTCGGCGTGGACGCGGGTGTCGACGGGCACGGCGAGGGCGAACCGTTCCTTGTGCCGCAGCCGGGCCAGCAGCACGGTCAGGGTGCCGAGGCAGAAGGCCGCCGGGGTGATCGCGAGGCCGCTCGCGGCGGCCGCGACGCGTTCCATGAGCCCGTCGGGCAGGGGCACGGTGACGCTTCCGGCCCGGTACGTCCGCTCGGCCGGGCGGGGGTGGGACAGGGTCAGGTCGAGCCGCTCGGCGCCCTCGAAGGCGGCGCGCCAGTCGGCCGTGGCGGTGCCCTCGCCGCTGTGCTGGGCCTCGACAAGGAGGCGCACGTCCCGGTTGGTGACGTCGGATCCCAGTGCCGTGCCGGTGAGTTCGCCGTCGATCTCGCCGGCGACGAGCAGCAGGGACTGGAGGTCGGAGACGGCGTGGTGGGCGCCGAAGAGGAGGATCTGGCCGTTCGCGCCGGTGTCGAGCAGTTCGAACCGCCACAGCGGGGCGGCCGTCAGGTCGAACGGCGGCTCCAGCAGCTCCCGCAGCCGGTCGGCCGGGTCGGCGTCGAGGGTGCCGTCGGTCCACCGCAGCGGCGGCTCGGGCAGCTCGCGGTCGACGCGCAGCCGCCGTACGCCGTCGGGGCCGTCCACGATCGCCGTGCGCAGGGCCGCGTGGCGGGCGACGAGCCGGGTGACGATCCCGGTGAGCGCGGGCCGGGTGGTGGGGGTGGTGAGGCGGACGGCGAGGCCGACGCCGTGGGCCGCCTGGGGCATGCCGGGCCGGGCGCTGCGCAGCAGCCGGACCACGTCCCGGGTGGCGGGGTGCAGCTCGCTCTCCGGCACGTCCTCGGCGGCGGCCTCCGGTCGCGGTGCCGTCGTGCGCCGCTCGGGCAGCAGTGCGGCGAGGGAGCGGGCGAGGCCGCGGACGTCGGCGGCGGCGAAGACCTCGGCGGTGGGCAGTTCGGCGCCGAGGTCGCGGGCGAAGGCGTTGCGCAGCCGGACCAGCATCAGGGAGTCCAGGCCGAGTTCCTTCAGCGCGGTGCTCGCCGCGACGTCCACGACGCCTCCCGAGACCTCGGCGACGCGGGCCCGGACGTAGGCCTCCAGCCAGGTGAGGCGGTCCTCGTCGCCGGTGGCCGCGAAGATCCTGGCGACCAGTCCGTCGGAATCCGCGGTGCCGGTGGGCGCGGTGACGAGGCCGGCGAGGAGCGGCCGGGTGCGCACGGCGTCCGGGTCGAGGGAGAGCATCTCCCAGTCGAGCGCGAGGGGTGCGAGCTGGCGGCGGGAGGTGGCGAGCACGCGGTCGAAGAGTTCGCCGCCCTCCCGGGGGGTGAAGGCGAGCAGTCCGGAGCGTCCGGTCTCGGCGGCGCGGGTGTCGGATCCGGCGACCATGCCGACACCGGACCAGGCGCCCCAGTCGAGGCTGAGCGCCCGCCGTCCGGTGGCGGACAGATGGTGGGCCCAGGCGTCGAGGAAGGCGTTGGCGGCGGCGTACGGACTCTGTCCGGCCGAGCCGAGCAGTCCGGCGGCCGAGGCGAAGAGCACCAACTGGCGGGCCTCCGGGACCAGTTCGGTGAGCAGGGCGGTGCCCAGCACCTTGGGGGCGAGGACCCGGCGCACGCGCTCGTCGGTGAGGTTCGTCAGGGTGGCGTCGTCGAGGACGCCGGCCGCGTGCACGACGCCGGCGATCGGACCGGCCGCCTCGCGCAGGGCGTCCAGGGCGGCGGTGAGGCCGTCCCGGTCGGCGACGTCGGCGCGGGCCAGGTGGACCGCGATCCCGCGGTCCTCCAGCCCGGCGATCCAGCGGGTGGCCTCCGCGTCGGGGGCGCCCCGGCTCATCAGGGCGAGGCGGGTGACCCCTCGGCCCACGAGCCGCTCGGCGACGACCCGGCCGAGCCCGCCCAGACCGCCGGTGACGAGGTGGACGCCGTCGGGTGCGGGGGCGCCGCCGTCGGCGTCGGGGCGGGTGCGGGTGAGGCGGGGCACCAGGCGGCCCGACTCCCGCAGGGCGACGAGGCGTTCGTCGTCGGCGTGCCGCAGCTGGGTCCACAGGGCGTCCGCGCCGCCGGTGGGCGGCAGGTCGACGAGGGTGGTCGCCAGTTCGGGGTGCTCCTGCGCCACGGTGAGCCCGAAGCCCCACGCGAGCGCCTGCTCGGGGTGGATCACCTCGGTGCTCTCACCGGCGGCCTGGGTGCCGCGCACGACGACGAAGAGGCGCGGGGCGCGGCCGTGCGGCCGGTCGGCGAGGGCCCGGACGAGGTGGAGGGTGCTGAGGCAGCACAGCCGGGCCGCCTCCTCGGCGGTTCGGCCGTCGGTGACGGTCGGAGCGTCCAGCGCCGTCAACTGGACGACGTACGTGGGGAGTTCGATCTCGTCGAGCAGGCGGGCGAGCTGGGCCGGGTCGGCGGGGTCGAGGACGTACCGGCCGGGGCCCTCCGGCGCGAACGTCTCTCCGGCGCGGGCGACGACGGCCGTCGGGCCGAGCCGGGCGGCGAGGTCGTCGGCGACCCCGGTGCGGTCGGCGAGGATCAGCCAGGTGCCGTCGGCGGGCGGCTCCTGGGCGGCCGGGCGGGGCTGCCAGCGGGTCTCGAAGAGGGCGCCGTCCAGCGGGGACAGCGCGGCGAGGGTGAACTCCTCGGCCTCCAGGACGAGTTGTTCGTCGGCGTCCCACAGCCGCAGATCGAAGGTGGCGGTGTCCCCGGCGGCGGAGCGCAGGGCGCACGACACCCAGGCGGGTGCGGTGCGGCGCCCGGTCCAGCGGACCGTGCCGAACCCGGCGGGCACGAACGCGCGTCCCTCGGGCGCCTCGCCCGGCAGGGCGGCGGCGTGCAGGGCGGCGTCGAGGACGGCGGGATGCAGCAGATGTCCGGCGGCGGGCCGCTCGGCCAGCCGGCCGACGGCGGCGGTGCCCGAGCGGCTGCCCGACTCCAGGTTGCGGAAGGCGGGGCCGTACTCGATGCCGAGGGCGGCCAGACGGGCGTAGAGCGGCGGCAGGTCGACGGGGTCGGCGCACTCCTCGCGGAGGTCGGCGAGGCGCGGTTCCCCGGCGGGGGCCGCGGCGGGGACGAGCTCTCCGGTGACGTGCGGTTCCCAGCGCGGCGGCCGTTCCCCGATCACCGACGAGGAGACGGTGAACGCGCGGACCCCGTCCTCCCGCGCCGGCCGCAGCACGAGCTGGAGGCGTACGGCGGTGTCGTCCCGCAGCCGCAGGGGCTGAAGGAAGCGCACATCGGCCAGGCGGACGTCGTCGGCCACGGCGGCCGCGGCCTCCAGCGCCATGCCGACGAAGGCGGCGCCGGGCAGCCAGATCTCGCCGGTGACCCGGTGGTCGGCGAGATAGGCGAACCGGCGGTCGCGCAGGTCGAGTTCGGTCTGGAAGAGGTGCCGGTCGGGTTCGTCGCTGGCCTGCACATGGGTGCCGAGCAGCGGGGAGGCGCCGGTCGCGGTGGCCGGCGCGGGGGCGAGCCAGTGGCGTTCCCGGGCGAAGGCGTAGGTGGGCAGGTCGAGACGGCGGCCGTGGGGGAAGAGGGCGGTCCAGTCGGGGGTGTGCCCGGCGGTGTGGAGGTCGCCGAACCGGCGTAGCAGGGTGTCGTGGCCGTCCTGTTCGCGGCGCAGCGAACCGACGCCGACCGCGTCGACGCCGGCCTCGGCGGCGACCGACTCGATGGCGGACAGGAGCGAGGGGTGCGGGCTGAGCTCGACGAAGTAGCGGTAGCCGTCGTCGAGCATGCGGCGGATCGTGTCCGCGAACCGGACCGGCCGGCGCAGGTTGGCGAACCAGTAGGCGGCGTCGAGCCGGTCGCCGGGGACGGGCTCGGCCAGCACGGCCGAGTAGACCGGGACGGACGCGGGGGCGCCCGCGACGGCGGAGAAACGGTCGAGGAGTTCCGCGCGCAGCGGCTCCATCAGCGGGCTGTGCGAGGCGAACGGCGTCGACAGGGGCCGTACGGAGACGCCTCGTTCCTCCAGTGTGCGGCGCAGCCCGGCGAGCGCGTCCGCGTCGCCCGAGACGGCCGTCGAGCGGGGGCCGTTGAGGGCGCCGATGAAAAGGCCCTCGGAGAGGAGGGGTTCCACCTCGGCGGGCGGGAGTTCGACGGCGAGCATGCCGCCGTGTCCGACGAGGGGAACGACGGAGCGGGCCCGCCCGGTCACCACGGTGACCGCCTCGTCGAGGGTGAGGGCGCCCGCGCTGTAGGCGGCGGCGATCTCGCCCAGGCTGTGGCCGACGACCGCGTCCGGGGTGACGCCGAGCGCGCGCCAGGCGGCGGCCAGCGCGGCGTTGACGGCGAACAGCGTCGGCTGGAGGTACTCGGTGCGCTCCAGCGGGGAGAACTCCTCGGCCATCCGCAGGGCGTTGAGCACGGACCAGCCGGCATGCCGCTGGACGGCCTCGTCGATGCGGGTCAGTTCCTCGCGGAACGCCCGCGACTCGGCGGCGAGCCGCAGCCCCATGCCGGGCCACTGCCCGCCGTGCCCGGCGAAGACGAAGGCGGTCTTCCCGGTGCGGTCCTCGCGGGGCGCGGCGATCGGGGCCCGCCCGGACGCCAACGCGTCGAGCACGGACCGCAGTTCGTCCCGGTCGCCGGCCACGACGGCGGCGCGCCGCTCGAAGTGGCTGCGGTGGTGGGCCAGGGTGTACGCGAGGTCGGGCAGCGAGGTGTCCTCGGTGAGATGCCGGGACAGCCGCGCCGCCTGGGCCCGCAGGGCGGACTCGCCACGCCCGGACAGCACGAACAGCCGCTTGCCGGGGGCGCCTTCGGCCGGGAGGTCGGCCGGAGCTGCCGGTACAGCGGCCGGAGTGCCCGGTGCGTCGACGGGAGTACCTGGGGCTTCCTCCACGATCACATGGGCGTTGGTGCCGCTGATACCGAAGGCGCTGACGCCCGCGCGCCGCACCCGCCCCCGCGCCGACGGCCAGGGGGCCGCCTCGTGGAGAAGGCGCAGCCCGCCGCCGTCCCAGTCGACGTGGCGGCTGGGGGTGTCCGCGTGCAGGGTGGCCGGGAGGGTGCCGTGCCGCAGGGACTGCACCACCTTGATGAGCCCGGCGACGCCCGAAGCGGCCTGCGCGTGGCCGATGTTGGACTTCAGGGAGCCCAGCAGCAGGGGGCGGTCCACGGGCCGGCCGGTGCCGTAGACCTCGCTGAGCGCGTTCGCCTCGATGGGGTCGCCGAGGGTCGTTCCGGTGCCGTGCGCCTCGACGTAGTCGATGTCGGCCGGGCCGAGTCCGGACAGCTCCAGGGCACGGCGCAGCACCCGCACCTGCGCGGGGCCGTTGGGGGCGGACAGGCCCTGGCTGCGGCCGTCCTGGTTGACGGCGGTGCCGCGCAGCACCGCCAGCACCTCGTCGCCGTCGCGGCGCGCGTCGCTCAGCCGCTTCAGTACGAGCATGCCGGCGCCCTCGGCCCAGATCGCGCCGTCGGCGTCGTCGGAGAAGGAACGGCAGCGGCCGGTGGGCGACAGGCCGCGCAGCCGGCTGAACTCCACGAAGGTCTGCGGGGTGACCATCAGCGTCACACCGCCCGCCAGCGCCAGATCGCACTCGCCGGAGCGCAGCGCCTGCGCGGCGAGGTGGGTGGCGACGAGCGACGAGGAGCAGGCCGTGTCGACGGTGAGCGCGGGCCCGTGCAGGCCGAGCGTGTAGGCGAGGCGTCCGGAGGCCACGCTCAGCGCGGAGCCGGTGCCGACGTGGCCGTCGAGTTCGTCGAGGCGGGTGCCGGCCAGATACTCGCTGCCGAACATGCCGACGTAGACGCCGGTCGTGCTCCCCGCGAGGGAGGCGGGCACGATCCCGGCGCGCTCCAGGGCCTCCCAGGCGGTCTCCAGCAGCAGCCGCTGCTGGGGATCCATGGCGGCGGCCTCCTTCGGGGTGATGCCGAAGAAACCCGCGTCGAAGGACTCGATGTCGTCGAGGAAGCCGCCTTCGCGGGCGTAGGACTTGCCGGGGGCGTCGGGGTCGGGGTCGTAGAGGGCGTCGACGTCCCAGCGCCCGGCGGGGAACGGGCCGACGGCGTCCCGGCCCTCCGCGACCAGCCGCCACAGGCCGTCGGGGTCGTCGGCGCCGCCGGGCAGTCGGCAGGCCATGGCCACGACGGCGATCGGCTCGTCGGTGAACGCTGCGGGGCGCGCGACCGGTCGGGGATCGTGGGCGGTACGGCCACCGGTCGCCAGGGTGGTGGCGAGCAGGTGCTCGGCGAGCCGGGCCGGCGTCGGGTGGTCGAAGAGCAGGGTGGCGGGGAGCTTGGCGTCGAGGCGGGTGGCGATGCGGTTGCGCAGGTCGACGGCGGTCACCGAGTCCATGCCGAGGTCGCGCAGCGGCTGGTCGGGGCGGACGGCGTCGGCCGAGCGCAGTCCGAGGGCGCGGGATGCCTCCTCGCGCACGAGGGCGAGGACACGGTCGGCGCGGTCCGCCTCCGGCAGGTCCGCGAGGCGGCGCGCGAGGCCGCCGGCGGGTCCGGCGGCGGCCGGGCGGGGCGCGGGCAGCAGGGTGCGCCAGAGGGCGGCCCCGCCGGTGGTCTCCCGCAGCCGGGGCAGGTCGAGGGCCCAGGCGATCTGGTGCGGGGCGTCCCGGCGGACGGCGAGTTCGACGAGGTCGCGGCCCTGTTCGGGGGTGAGGGCGCGGTGGCCCAGGCGGGCCATGCGGTCCAGGTCGGCGTGGGCCGCGGCGAGCCCCTCCCCCGCCCAGGCGCCGAAGGAGACGGACACGGCGGGCAGGCCCTGGGCCCGCCGGTGGTGGGCGAGCTGGTCCAGGAAGGCGTTGGCGGCCGCGTAGTTGCCCTGCCCCGGGCTGCCGGCGACGCCGGCGGCGGAGGACAGGAGCAGGAACAGCTCCAGGGGCCGCCCGGCGGTGAGCCGGTGCAGATGGGCGGCGCCGTCGGCCTTGGGGCGCAGGACGCGGGCGAGGCGGTCGGGGGTCAGCTCGGCGATCACCCCGTCGTCGAGGACGCCGGCACAGTGCACGACACCGCGCAGATCGTCCCCGGCGCGGGCGAGGACGGCGGCCAGGGCATCGGCGTCGCCGACGTCACAGGCCACGACGTCGGCGTGGGCGCCGAGGACGGCCAGTTCGGCGACGGTTTCGGCGGCGCGGGGGTCCGATTCTCCCTGACGGGAGGTCAGGAGGAGGCGGGGGACGCCACGTTCGGCGAGGAGGCGGGCGATGTGGCGCCCGATGGCTCCGAGGCCGCCGGTGATGAGGACGGTGCCGGGGGTGGGGAGAGTGCCTTCAGCGGACGCGGATGCGGCACCTTCGGCCGGCGTGGTGTCTTCGGCCGGCGTGGTGTCCTCTGCGGCCGGGAGTGAAGTGGCCGTCGCGCGAGCGCGGATGAGTCGCGATGCCAGCAATTGCCCGTCCCTGACCGCCAGTTCGGGCTCGCCGGGGACGCCGCGCAGCTGCGCCTCGGTCTCCGTGCCGTCGGTGTCGATCAGGGTCAGCCCGAGGTCCGGGTGCTCGGCGCGGGCGCTGCGGGCGAGTCCCCACAGCACCGACTGCGCCAGCCCCGGCACCCGGTCGCCGTCGGCCGCCGCGACGGCACCCCGGGTCACCCACACGGTCCGCGCGGGCGCCTCACCGGGCGGCAGGGCGATCAGCGTCTGCAGCTCGGCCAGCGCGGTAGCGGCCAACTCCTGTGCGGCAGCGCCGGGTTCGGCGTCCGGCGCGGGGTCCGTCCAGTGTCGTACGACCGTGTCGGCACCGGAGTGGTACGGCTCGGCGTCGACGGCCGTCCAGGCCAGCTCGTAGAGGTGCCGGGCGTTCTCCGGGCCGCCGCCGAGGTCGGCCGGGCCGGCGGTGCGCAGCCGGACGTCCGTCAGGCGGCCGGCCGGGAAGCCGTCGGCGTCCCACAGGTCGATGTCGAGGGTGAGGTCGTGCGCGGAGCCGCCGGTGCGGCGCACGCGGGCCGTGAGCTCGGTGGCCCCGCCCGCCGGCAGGGTGCAGCGGCCGACGGCGACGGGCAGCAGCACCCGCTCGTCGGCCGGGTCGAGGGCGGCGGCCACGTGCAGGGCGGCGTCGAGGAGCGCGGGGTGGACCGGGTAGGGGTCGGTCACGTCCCGGGCTGCCGGGGGCAGCGACAGCCGCGCGAGCAGCTCTCCGTCGCCGGTCGGGACCGCCTCGCGCACGCCCCGGAAGGCGGGGCCGTAGCCGAGGCCGACGCCGGTGAGCCGCTCGTACGTCTCCGGAGTCCAGGCCGGTGCGGCGCCCTCGGGCCGGACCGGGGGCCGGGAGTCGGCCGCCTCGGCGGTGTCGGCGGTTTCGGCGCCCGAGGCGGTGGCGTGCAGGGTCCAGCCCAGGTCCGCGACACCGCGCGGGCGGCTGTGCACGGTCACCTCGGGCGTGGGGCCGTCGGTGACGACGTCCACGGAGACCTCGACCGTGCCCGAGGCCGGCAGGATGAGCGGGGCGAGCAGCAGCAGGCCGGTGACATCGGTGGGCCGGCCGGGCCCGGCGGCGGTGAGGGCGGCGCGGCACAGTTCGAGCAGGGTGGTGCCGGAGACGACGGTGCGGCCGAAGACGGCGTGGTCGGGCAGCCAGTCGGCGGTGGCCGGCGACCACTCGCCCCGGAAGGTCCAGCGGGTCGCGTCGGCCGACTGGAGCTGGACGCCGAGGAGCGGGTGGGCGGAACGGTCGAACAGGCCTGTGCCGCCGGTCGCGCCCTCGGGTTCGGTCCAGTGGCGCTGCTCGTCCCAGGCGTACGTCGGCAGGTCGGCCGGGGTGGCGGCGGGCACGAGGCGGCGCCAGTCGACCGGGCGTCCGTGGACGTGGAGTTCGGCGGCGGCCCGGTCCAGGCAGGCGGGGCCGTCCGCGTCGCGGCGCAGGGAGCCCACGGCGACCAGGTCCTCGTCCACCGTGCGCAGGGCGGTGAGCAGCGAGGGGTGCGGGCTGAGCTCGACGAAGTGGCGGTGGCCGTCGGCGACCATGCGGGCGACGGTGTCGGCGAAGCGGACGGGCTCGCGCAGGTTGGCGTACCAGTAGCCGGCGTCCAGTTCCTCGGTGACGGGCTCGCCGGTGACCGTGGAGTACCAGGTGACGGACGACGGGGAGGCGATCACCCCGTCGAGTTCGTCGAGGATCCCGGTACGCACGGGCTCGACCTGCGCGCTGTGGGAGGCGTAGTCGACGTCGAGGCGGCGGACGAAGACCTGTTCGCGGTCGAGGTCGTCGAGGAGGGCCTGGAGCGGCTCGGTCTCGCCCGCGATCACCGTGGCGCGGCCGCTGTTGACGGCGGCGACGGCCACCCGGCCGTCGAGGGCGGTGAGGCGGGCCTCGACGTCGGTGTGGGGCAGCGCGACGACGGCCATGGCGCCGGTGCCGGACAGCGCGGTGAGCGCCTGGCTGCGCAGGGCGACGACGGCGGCCGCGTCATGGATGCTCAGGGCTCCCGCGACGCAGGCGGCGGCGACCTCGCCCTGGCTGTGCCCGATCACCGCGTCCGGCCGGACTCCCCGGGCCTGCCACACGGCGGCCAGGGACACCATCACGGCGAACAGCACCGGCTGGACGACGTCCACCCGCTCCAGGGAGGGCGCGCCCGCGTCACCGCGCAGCACGGAGGTGACCGACCACTCGGTGAAGGGGCGCAACGCGCCGTCGCAGCGGTCGAGTTCGTCGGCGAAGACGGGGTCGCGGTCGAGCAGGTCGCGGGCCATGCCGGCCCACTGGGAGCCCTGACCGGGAAAGACGAAGGCCACCTTGCCGGGCGGGAGGGCCTGCGCGGGCCCCGCGGTGCGGTCGGGGTCGGGACGGTCCTCGGCGAGGGCGCGCAGGGCGGCCCGGAGGGCGTCGGGGTCGGCCGCCTGGAGGACGGCGCGGTGGGGGAAGTGGGTGCGGTGCCGGGCGAGGGTCGCGGCGACGGAGGGCAGCGCCGTATCGGGCCGCTCGTCGAGGGCCTCCGCGAGCCGGAGCGCTTGGCGCCGGAGGGCGGCGGGGGTACGGGCGGAGAGCGGGAAGAGCATCTCCCGCGCGACGGGGTCACCGACACCGGTGACGCCCTCCAAGCCACGATCCGGCTCCGCGGCGGCCCCAGCACCCGCGACGCCCCCGGAATCACGGACCGGTGCCTCCTCCAGGATCACGTGGGCGTTGGTGCCGCTGATGCCGAAGGCGCTCACGCCGGCGCGGCGGACGCGGTCGGTGGCGCGGGGCCAGGCCATGGGTGTGCGGTGGACGTGGAGCCCGCTGTCGGCCCAGTCGATGTGCTCGGTGAGGGTGTCGGCGTGCAGGGAGGCGGGGATCCGCTCGTGCCGGAGGGACAGCACCGTCTTGATGACGCCGCCGATGCCCGCCGCGGCCTGCGTGTGACCGACGTTGGACTTCAACGAGCCCACGCCCAGGGGCCGTTCGGCGGTCCGGCCGGGGCCGAAGACGGCGGCGAGCGCGTTGCCCTCGATCGGGTCGCCGAGCCGGGTGCCGGTGCCGTGCGCCTCCACGTGGTCGATGTCCTCGGGGCGCAGCCCGGCCGCGTCGAGGGCGGCCCGCAGCACCCGCTCCTGCGCGAGGCCGTTGGGCGCGCTCAGGCCCTGGCTGCGGCCGTCCTGGTTGATCGCCGAGCCCTTGACGACGGCGAGGACCCGGTCGCCGTCCCGGTGCGCGTCGCCGAGCCGCTTGAGCAGCACCAGGCCGCAGCCCTCGCCCCACACCACCCCGTCGGCGTCGGCGGAGAAGGGGCTGCACCGGCCGCTCGGCGACAGCCCGCGCAGCCTGCTGAACTCGACGTGGCCGCGCGGGGTGACGAGCAGGGTCGCGCCCCCGGCGAGGGCGAGGTCGCACTCGCCGGCCGTCAGGGCGCGGGCGGCCAGGTGCAGGGCGACGAGGGAGGAGGAGCAGGCGGTGTCGACGGTGACGGCGGGCCCCTGGAGGCCGAGGGTGTAGGCGATGCGTCCGGAGGCGACGCTGGACGCGGTGCCGGTGCCGACGTGCCCGTCGAGCTGGTCCAAGGAGGCGGCGGCGAGGTATCCGCTGTCGTAGAGGCCGAGGTAGACGCCGGTGGAGCTGCCGTTCAGGGTGTCCGGGACGATGCCGGCGCGTTCCAGGGTCTCCCAGGCGGTGCGCAGGAGCAGCCGCTGCTGCGGGTCCATCGCGGCGGCCTCGCGCGGGGAGACGCCGAAGAAGGCGGCGTCGAAGCGGTCGATGCCGTCGAGGTAGCCGCCGCGCAGGGTGTACGCGGTGCCGGTGGCGTCGGGGTCGGGGTCGTACAGGCCCTGGACGGGCCAACGCCCCGCCGGGGGTTCGGAGATGACGTCGCGTCCGGCGTCGAGGAGCCGCCACAGGCCCTCGGGGTCGTCGGCGCCGCCGGGGAAGCGGCAGGCCATGGAGACGATGGCGATGTCGTCGAGCCTCCCGGGAGACCCTGCCGGCGGCTGACCCCCGGTCAAGTCCGGTTCAGGCGTCGGCCGTCGTTCCTCGAAGAGCGCGGCCGCGACGGCTGCGATCGTCGGGTGGTTGAAGACGAGGGACGGGTCGACGGAACGCCCGGCGCGCTCCGCCAGCTCGGCCCCGAGGGAGACCAGCCGGCGGGATCCCAGGCCGAGTTCGGCGATCGGCCGGTGCGGGTCGACGGCGAGGGGGTCGAGTCCGGCCGCCTCGGCGACGGCCGAGGCGAGCCAGTCCCGCGCCTCGTCGGCGTTCGTCACGGACGGTTCGGGGGCGTGGTTCGGCGACGCGTTCACAGGCATCTGGTCGGGTGTCCTCGGGAACGGGGGCTCGGGCGGGGTCCGTACGCCTCGGCGACGGCGGCGAAACGGAGTGCCGGCCGGGACGGGCATACGGGATGACGGCCGGGACGGGAGAGTCCGGCCTGCGGAGTACGGCGGGGGCGCCGCCGGTCGTGGCACGACGGCGCCCGCGGTGGTCAGGCGGTGGGCGACTCGACCACGGCGAGGGTGCCGTCGAGGTAGGCGGTGCGGGACGCGCGGCGCTGGATCTTGCCGCTGGACGTCTTGGGGATCGTCCCCGGCTGGACCAGGACGACCTCGTGCACGGAGACCCCGTGGGCGTCGCCGATGGCCGCCCGCACGGCGTCGGTGATCTTCTCGCGTTCGCCGGCCGCGTCGGGTGCGATCTCGGCGACCAGGACGGGCCGTTCGCCGTCGACGCCGCTGTCGACGGAGAAGGCGGCGGTGCAGCCGGGCCGCAGCGCGGGGTGGGCCGTCTCGGCGGCCAGCTCCAGGTCCTGGGGGTAGTGGTTGCGTCCGTCGATGACCATGAGGTCCTTGAGCCGGCCGGTGACGAACAGCTCTCCGTCCCGCAGGAAGCCGAGGTCACCGGTGCGCAGGAAGCGGCCTTCCCGCCCGGCGAGGGTGGCGCGGAAGGTCTCGCGGGTGGCGAGGGTGTTGCGCCAGTACCCCCGGGCGACGCTGTCGCCCCGCACCCAGATCTCGCCGACCTCCCCCTCGGGCAGCTCCCGCCCCTGTTCGGGGTCGGCGATGACGACGGTGACACCGTCGCCGGGCCGGCCGCAGCCGACGGCGGCCGTGTCGGTGAGGGTGCCGTCGGAGGCGTACAGGACGGGGGGCGTGGCGGGCGAGCCGCCGCTGACCATGAGGGTGGCCTCGGCGAGGCCGTAGCAGGGGTAGAGGGCCTCGCGGCGGAAGCCGGCGGGGGCGAAGGTGTCGGCGAAGCGGCGCAGGGTGGCGGCGCGTACGGGTTCGGCGCCGTTGAAGGCGACCTTCCAGGCGCTCAGGTCGAGGCTGTCGAGGAGTTCGGGGGTGGCGTGCTTGAGGCAGAGTTCGTAGGCGAAGTTGGGGGCGCCGCTGGTGTGCGGGCGGTAGCGGCTGACGGCGATCGGCCAGCGCTCGGGCTTCTGCAGGAAGTGCAGGGGCGAGAAGAGGGTGGCGGTGGCGCCGAGGTGGAGGGTGTTGAGGACCG
This sequence comes from Streptomyces sp. NPDC032126, assembly GCF_055580085.1. Classification (NCBI taxonomy): domain Bacteria; kingdom Bacillati; phylum Actinomycetota; class Actinomycetes; order Kitasatosporales; family Streptomycetaceae; genus Streptomyces; species Streptomyces sp. NPDC032126. Next base: position 1,207,862 of record NZ_JBVIMA010000001.1, on the reverse strand, counting down.
GACCGATCAGGCCCATGTCGTGATAGACGGGCAGCCAGCTGACGAAGAGTTCGTGGCCGTACTCCGCGATGACGTCCGGGGTGTGCCCCATCTGGGCGGCGATGACGCGCTCGTTGTCGAGCAGGTTGCCGTGGGTGACGACGACGCCGCGCGGGGCGGAGGTGGAGCCGGAGGTGTACTGGAGGAAGGCGACGGAGTCGGGGGTGAGGTCGGGTTCGCGCCAGGCGGCGGCCGCCTCGTCGGGTATGTCCTCGGTGGCCACGCGGGTGATGTGGGCCAGTTCGGGAAGGTCCTCGGCGAAGGCGGCGAGGGCGGCGATCACCTCGCGGCCGCCGAGGATGACCTGGGCGTCGGCGTCGGCGATCAGGCGCTTCATCCGGGTCAGCGCCCGGTGGTTGCGCGCCCGCCCCTGCGGGGGGACGCCGGGGACGGCGATGGCTCCGGCGGACAGGCAGCCGAGGAATCCGGAGACGAACTCCAGCCCCGCCGGGTAGAGCAACAGGGCGCGCGCGCCGGCGAGTCCGCGTTCCTGTAACCAGGCGGCGACGGCGCGGGAGCGGGTGGCGAGCCGTGCGTAGGAGATCTCCTGGATCTCTCCGTCGCAGTCCCCCGTGACGAGGTGGCGGTAGGCGGTTCGGTCGGGCTGGTGCGAGGCGTGCGTGGTCAGCTGGTCGACCAGGGAACGTGCCATGGCGTGGAGTCTCACCTGTCCGGATACGACGACGGGGAACTGGAGTTCGACATTCAGGCAGTCTTGCTACCGGCGAGTAACACCCTAGCAAGGCCACTCGCTCGAAATGTCGAACACAGGTAAACCCTACGTGTCCAACAGAGTCGAACCATCCCTCAACAGCCGCACGCCGGACGCCCGTTCGCCCGCGAACGTTCAGAACCCCACGGGATCGCGCACGACAGGACAGCCCGGGCGCCTCGCCGGCGCCGACGATCACCCAAACCACCCGCGCTCGATGAAGTTCCCCCAAATGCCCCTTAAGGGAAATCGACCTATCGTGCTGTCTATGGAGCACGCACTCAGCCCAGCGGTCCTGTCCGAGTTGCGCCGCCCGCGCCCCTATCCGGCGGTGTCCGTGCTGACGCCGACACACCGCCGTGAACCGGAGAACGCCCAGGATCCGGTCCGGCTGCGCAATGTCGTGGCCGAGGCCAAGAAGCAGCTGGAGGCCGACCCCTCGGTGACCCGTGAGCGCCGCGTCGACGTCGCCCACGAACTCGACCGGGCGCTGGCGGAGGTCGATCTCGCGCACGCGGAGGACGGTCTGGTGATCTTCGCCGCCCCGGGCGAGCACCAGGTGTGGTCCCTCTCCCGCGAGGTGCCCGAACGCGTCGTCCTGTCGGACACCTTCCTCACCCGCAACCTGGTCTCCGCACAGGCCGCCGAGCGGCCGTTCTGGGTGCTGTCGGTCTCGCCCGACCGGATCACCCTGTGGAACGGCGGCCCCGACCGCGTGACCGAGGCCCGCACCGGCGGCTTCCCGCTCACCCGGGACACCCGGGCGAACTTCGACGCCGAGCGGCAGGAGCAGATCGGCGACATGCCGAGCACCTTCCGCGACGAGGACACCCGACACTTCCTGCGCGACGCCGACACCGCGCTGACCAAGCTCCTGCGCGACGAACCGCGACCGCTGTACGTCACCGGTGAGCAGGCCGCGCTGTCCGCGCTGGACGACGTCGGCACCGCCGTGCGCGACGCCGTCCACATCCCGCACGGCGGCCTGGCCCGCGGCACGCCGCAGGCCGTGTGGCAGGCGATCCAGCCGGTCATCGCCGCCCGGGCCCGGGAGGACACCGACGCGGTGGCCCGGGAGCTGGTCTCCGCCCTCGGCCGCAAGGAGTTCGCGGCCGGCGTCGACGAGGTCTGGCGCACCTCCCGCGAGGGCCGGGTGCGGCTGCTCGCCGTCGAGGAGAACTACCGCGTCACCGTGCGCGACTCCGGCGACCATCTGGTGCCGGCCGAGAGCGGCGACCTCGACGCCCGCGAGGACATCGTGGACGAGATCGTCGAGCAGTGCCTGGAGACGGGCGCCGAGGTGCGCTTCGTCCCGGACGGCACGCTCGGGGAGGCACAGGGAATCGCGGGCGTCCTGCGCTACTGACGGGGCTGCCGCGCCCCGGACGACGTCCTCCGCGACCCCGGCGCCGACCGCGCCCTCTCCCGGCGGCATACGCTACGGCGTGATCGCCGACCGGGAGGAGGGCGCGTGAGTGACCTGCTGGGCGTGGCCGTGCTGGGCGCCGGCCACATGGGTGCCGACCACATACGACGTCTCGACCGCGTAGTGAGCGGAGCCAGGGTGGCCGCGGTGGCCGACCCCGACGCCGACCGGGCGAAGGAGGCGGCCGCCGGGATCGCCGGTGTCTCCCTGCACACGGAGACCGAGGCCGCGCTGGACGCGCCCGGCGTGGCGGCCGTGCTGATCGCCTCCCCCGGCCCCGCGCACGAGGACGCCCTGCTCGCCGCCTTCGCGCGCGGCCTGCCGGTGCTGTGCGAGAAGCCGATGGTGCCGGACTCGGCGGGCGCGCTGCGCGTGGTGGAGGCGGAGGCACGGCTCGGACGGCGCCTCGCGCAGATCGGTTTCATGCGGCGCTACGACGCCGGGTACCGCAGGCTGAAGCAGGTGCTGGACGACGGTGAGCTGGGACGCCCGCTGATGCTGCACTGCGTCCACCGCAACGTCTCCTCACCGGCCGACTTCACCAGCGCGATGCTCATCAACAGCTCGGTGTCGCACGAGATCGACGCGGCCCGCTGGCTGCTCGGCCAGGAGCTGACCGCGGTGACCGTGCTGCGGCCCCGCGCCTCAGCCGGCGCCCCCGAGGGGCTGCTGGACCCGCAGTTCGTGCTGTTCGAGACGGACGGGGGCGCCCTCGTCGACGTCGAGGTCTTCGTCAACTGCGGCTTCGGCTACCAGGTGCGCTGCGAGGCGGTGTGCGAGGCGGGCAGCGCCCGGACCGGCGAGGAGCACGGCACGCTGGTCACCGCGCGCGGCACGGCCGGCCGGGACGTCCCGCAGGACTACCTGGTGCGCTTCGCCGACGCCTACGACCGCGAGGTGCAGGCGTGGGTCGACGCCACCCGGCGGGGCCGGGTCACCGGCCCCGGCGCCTGGGACGGCTACGCCGCCTCGGTGGTCGCCGAGGCCGGGGTCCGGGCGCTGGAGACCGGCACCCGCACGGGTGTCGACCTCGCCCCGCGCCCGGACCTGTACGCGCCCGAGGTCAGCCGCTGACGCTGGGCGCGCCCGTCTCCAGATGCCCGGTGAACCGGCGCGACCAGGTCGCGTCGGAGTCGACGGTCACCGTGAAGTCGTACCAGCCGTTCTGGTACGCGACGGCGTTGAACCAGTCCTCCGCCGAGGCTCCCGCGGCGACGGTGTAGGTCCAGGGACCGTCGGTGCGGTAGTGGGTGGAGGTGATGGTGAACGTCACCGAGGACGCGCCCGAGTTGGCCATCCTGAAGTAGATCGCGAGCTTGCCCGTGCCGGGCTCGACGGCGTAACGGGTGCTCACCTCGGCCGACTTGCCCGCCTTGGTGGCGTCCCCCTTGAAGCGGCGCAGGAAGCGGTTGGGGCCGATCATGGTCAGGTCGTACTTGCCGCCGCCGAAACCCGTGCCGATGTTGAAGGAGTCGGTGACGGTGCCGCCCGCGTCGACCGTGTACTGGTACGGCGTGGTGTCGCGGTAGGCGTTGGGGTGGACGGAGAAGTGCGCGGCCCTGGCCGCCGGGCCGCCCTGGTTGGTCATGGTGAACCAGGCGAGGATCTTGCCGGCGGCCCCGAACTCCAGGCGGTCCAGGTATCCGCCCAGCTGGTACGGCAGCGCGCGGGCCGGACGGGTGCCGGGCTCCTGGGCGGGCAGGGCGTTGTCCGTCGGCACCGGGTTGGGCAGCGGCCCGCAGGCGGCCATGCCGATGACGCTCGTCGCGGGCAGCGGGACCGGACCGTGGACCGGGTTGGCGAAGTCGAAGACGCCGGTCAGGTCGCCGCTCACCCTGCGCCGCCAGTCGCTGATGTGGGGGCACCTGGCCGGCGTGCCGAGCGCTGCCGTCCAGGTCTCCAGGAAACGCAGCACCGAGGTGTGTTCGAAGACCTCCGAGGACACCCAGCCGCCGCGCGTCCACGGCGAGACGACGATCACCGGGACCCGGAAACCGAAGCCGTACGGCACCCCGTTGAGGAACTCGCCCGGGGTTCCCGCGGGCGGGGCCGGGGGCGGGACGTGGTCGAAGCAGCCGTCGTTCTCGTCGTAGTTGAGGAACAGGACGGTGCTGTCGAACACGTCCTGGTCGGCGGCGAGGGCCTGGTATACGAGGCTGACGAAGTGGGCGCCGTCGCCGGGCGGGGCGTAGGGGTGCTCGGAGAAGGCCTGGTTGGGGACCACCCAGGAGACCTGCGGGAGGGTGCCGGCGAGGACGTCGGCCTTGATGGCGGCGGCGATGTCGTCGGGGGTCGAGCCGGTCACCTTCGGCACGGAGGACATGCCCCGGTCGTGGAGGGGGTTGCCCGCCGGGGCGTTCGCGAAGTTCTTGAAGTAGGCGCAGCCGTTGTCGCCGTAGTTGTCCGCCGCGTTCTGGTAGACCTTCCAGGTCACCCCGGCGGCCTGAAGCGCCTCGGCGTAGTTCTGCCAGGTCAGGCCCGACTCGTCGCCGCCGTCGTAGCTGGTGGCGTCGACCTTGCCGCTCCACAGATAGGTGCGGTTGGGGCCGGTCGCGCTGAGCGTGGAGCAGAAGTAGGCGTCGCAGATCGTGTAGTTGTCGGCGAGCGCGTAGTGGAAGGGTATGTCGCGGCGGTCCAGGTAGCCGAGCGAGCGGACGTTGCCGACGCCCGCGACCCAGTTGTCGAGGCGGCCCTTGTTCCAGGCCGCGTGCTGGGAGGACCAGGAGTGCGGGAGGTCGCCGTTGCACTGGGCGAGGGTCTCGCCGTCCGCGCCGCCGGCGGCGGGGGTGGCGCCGAGCCGCCACGGATACTGGCGGCCGGAGCCGTTCGGCTGGTCGAAGACCGAGTGCCCGCCGGCGAGGGTGATGCCGCTGCGGTCGTCGAAGCCGCGCACACCCTTCATCCGCCCGAAGTAGTGGTCGAAGCTGCGGTTCTCCTGCATGAGGATCACCACGTGCCGCACGTCGGCGATCGTGCCCGTCGCGGTGGTCGCCGCCGCGGCCGGGCGCGTGCCCGCCCCCGCGGAGATGCCCGCCGCCACGGATGCGCCGAGCCCCACGAACCCTCTTCGGCTGATCGGTGTCATTCGCCCCGCCCTCGTCCAGGAGGGTGCCCCTGCGGCACGCCGCGCGCCAGGGTGCCCGCGAGGGCCGTCACGGTCCATACCCGCGCGGTGAGACGGAGATGAACAGAAGCCGAAGCCCGCGCCGGTCCGGCGGCCCGTGCGCTCAGACCCCGTCGAACAGGGCGGCGAGGCCCCGGTCGACGACCGCGCCCACGTCCTCCTGACCGGCGGCGACCACGGCGTAGCTGCGCAGCAGGAAGCGGCGCAGGGCGGCGGTGTCGAACTGGAGCAGGGCCAGCCCGTTCGGCGAGTGGAATTCCAGGACCGTACGGGCCCGGCCGCAGGGCCAGAGCTGTACGTCACCGCTGCCGGCCGGGCCGCGCAGTCCGTCCTCCAGCAGGGAGCGGGCGAAGCTCCAGGTGACGCCCTCGCCGTCGAGGCAGACGTCCGCCGGGAAGTCGACGTGCACGGCCAGCGGGTCGGCGGAGCCGTAGCGGAGGGTGGCGGGAACGGGCAGTTCCTGCTCTCCGTCGGTGATCAGTCGGGCGCGGACGGGCTGTTCCAGCGTGATGTCCATGCTTGTAGGACCCCGATGGCACCGGTCCCCGTACAGGGAACCGACCCTCAATTCCTGTGAGCTGCGTCACAGCTCACAGCGCACGAACGGACGTCCACCGAACAGCCGACCGGAGGGCCGAACACACGTCCCACGGGTCCCTCAAGTCGCGTACGTCACCTACGATTTGATCCCATGAACGGGCGCGCCGAGGGTACAGGCGGAACCACCCTTGAAGACTCTGGCATATGCCAGATGCACCACCGTATCGTGTGTTGCCAAATCCCTTACACGGCGTCGCGGGCTGTGCAACAGTCGTAACGGTCCCCGTCCGTCCCCTCCCCGGATCGTCCCCGCATCGGAGTGCGTCATGCCGTCCCATCTGTCTGCGGATCACCCGGCCGCCCAGCCGCCCGGACGCGGCTCGGTCGACGCGCTGATAACGCAGACGCGACGGCTCAAGGGCGACGTGGACGCCGTACGACAGGACACCCGGGGCGACGGATCGGACCCGCAGGAACGCTGGCAGCGCGCCCTGTGCGACCTGGCACTGCATCAACTCAACGACCTCGACGAGCACTTGGCGCAGCTGCGGGACGGCCCGCCCACGCCGGCCGCCGCCCCCGACAGCGCACCTCCCGCCGCTGCCGCGCCGGCCGCTCCCCGGCGCGGCTCCCTGCTCAGCCGCGTCGGCAGCGCGGAGTGGAACCTGCTGACCGACGAGGCCGTGTGGTCCGGCGAGCTCTACCAGATCCTCGGCCGGGACCCCGACGCGGCCCCGCTCACCCTCGACGAACTCCCCGCCCTCGTCCTGGAGGAGGACCGGCGCAAGCTGACGGCGATGGTCACGGACTGTCTCGTCGACGCACGGCCCATCGACGGGGAGTTCCGGGTGGTCCACCCGGACGGCGAGATCCGCACCGTGCACATGATGGGCGAACCCGTGCTCGACACCGACGGCAGCACCGCCTCGATGTGGGCCGTGCTGCGGGACGTGAGCGAACTGCGCCGCAGCGAACGGGTGGTGAGCGAGACCCGTGACTCGCTCCAGCGCCAGCACCACCGCGCGCAGACCGAGCACCGGGTCGCGGTCGAGCTGCAGGAAGCCGTGCTGCCCACATGGCGTGGCTCCCTGCGGCTCCCGCACGCCGGCCCCGGCCCCCTCGATGTAGCCGCCCGCTATCTGCCCGCCGCCACCGCGTCCCTGATCGGCGGCGACTGGTACGACGCGCTCGAACTGCCCGACGGCGACACCCTGCTCAGCGTCGGCGACCTCACCGGCCACGGCCCCACCGTCACCTCGAACATGGCGATGCTGCTGGGCGCCCTGCGGGGCATGGCGCTGGCCGGGACCCGGCCCGGTCACTTGATGAGTCTGCTCAACCAGTTACTCGACGCCACCGCCCAGCCCGCGCTCGGCAGCGCCGTCTGCTGCCGCTACCAGCCCGAACAGCGCACCCTCACCTGGGCGCAGGCCGGACACCCCGCCCCGCTGCTGTTCCGCGACGGGACGGGGCGCCGGCTGGGCGCGCCCGACGGAGTCCTCCTCGGCGCCACCCCGGGCGCCGTCTACGGGCAGGCCGAGGAGATCCTCCGGGCAGGCGATCTGTTGCTCCTGCACACCGACGGACTGATGCCCGGGCATGTGGGAGCGACATCGGTGAACCGCCTCTTCGACCTCGCCGCCCGCCTGGAGGACGCACCCACCGCACAGGACTGCGTGAGGCTGGTCGTGGAGGAGTTCGAGGAGGGCGAACGGGAGGACGACGCCTGCGTCCTCGTGGCCCGCGTGACGGATGGAGACGGGCCGCGCGAGTAAGGGCTCCAGTGACGGCTTGAGCCAGGCCGCGCCGCGTCACGGCGCGGGACACACCACCCCGGGTGGCTTCCTGCGAAGCCGCCCGCTCATGTCTGCGCACTCATGTCTGCGCCGTGCCGCCCTTGCCTCCCCTCGGCTTCGGCAGCGCCAGCCTGATCTCCTCGCGCAGCTCGCTGATCCTCGGGTAGTCGGCGTACTCCGCGGTGAGCCGGTACATCTGGCGCAGCCGGTCCCAGGTGCGGCGGGAGGAGTTCTGCCCCATCGACACCAGGGCGAGCCGGGCGAAGCTGTCCGCCTGTTCGGGGTCGTCGGCGATGAAGCAGGCCGAGGCCATGGACAGGAAGTCGAAGATCTTCGACCGCTCCTGCGCGTCGACCCTCAGGGCGAGCGCCTTGTCCGCGTAGTACCGGGCGTGGACGGCGGCGCCCGGCTCGAACTCGGCCAGCGTGCGATAGGCGAGGGCCTGCATGCCGTACAGATCCGCCTCGTTGAACAGCTGCATCCAGCTCGGCGGCGGCACGTCCCCGTCCCCGGTGACGAAGAGGTCCTCCGCCTGGCCGAGGGTGCGGCGCATGGCCTGCCCCTTGCCCATCGACGCCTGAGCCCAGGCCTCGATGGTGTGGAACATGGCCCGGGTGCGCGGCAGGACCGCGTCCCCGGAGCCGGACTGGGCGAGCTTCATCAGGTCGAGGGCCTCGTCGGGACGGCCCAGGTGCACCATCTGGCGGGCGGCCCGGGAGAGCGCCTCGCTCGCCCGGGGCCGGTCGCCGCCCTCGCGGGCCGCGTGGGCGGCGATGACGAAGTACTTCTGGGCCGTGGGCTCCAGGCCGACGTCGTGCGACATCCAGCCCGCGAGAACGGCCAGGTTGGCGGCGACGCCCCACAGGCGCCGCTGGAGATGGTCGGGATGTCGGTAGGCGAGCATGCCGCCCACCTCGTTGAGCTGTCCCACGACGGCCTTGCGCTGCAGCCCGCCGCCGCGGGCCGCGTCCCAGGCTCGGAACACCTCGACAGAGCGCTCCAGTTCCTCGATCTCCTCGTGCCCGATGGGGGCGGCCTCGTACCGGTCGAACCCAGCGGGGTCGGCATTGAGGGGATGGTCGATGACGGGAGCGTCGGCGGAGAGGGTGGGGTCGGTGTGCAGCCAGTCGTGCATGGCGCTGCTGAGTGCTGATCCCGCGGCGAGCGCGGCACCCGCGCCCACCAAGCCGCGTCGGTTGAGCATGAGGTCCATTCCCGTGAATTCGGTGAGGACCGCGGCGGTCCGCTCGGGCGCCCACGGCACACCGTCGGGATGCTCCTGACTCCCGTCGCCCTGCCGTTTCCCCGTACGCCCGTGCCGGACCAGACCGAGGTCCTCGATGGTCACGACACGGCCGAGACGCTCGGTGAACAGAGCCGCCAGCACCCGCGGTACGGGATCGCGCGGGATCTCTCCCATGTCGATCCACCGCCGCACCCGCGAGGTGTCGGTCGCCAGCTGGGGGTGGCCCATGGCCGCCGCCTGCCGGTTGACCAGCCTCGCGAGCTCCCCCTTCGACCAGCCGGCCAGGCCGAACAGGTCACAGAGGCGGGTGTTGGGTTGTCCGGTCACGTCAAGCCCCCAGGTTCTCGGCTGAGTTGACAGTAGCCCCGGGCGAGTTGCCGGGCGACTATTCGCCAGGGTTCGCCAGGGTGCGCCAGATGGTGTGCCACTGGGCGATGGGTGTCAGGTAGGAACGCGCCACCCCGACCCGGTCGCCAGGGGACACTCCCCAGGGTGCACCCGGGAGACCGGGCCGGGTTGCGCTTTGACGTCGCAGGCACACGAAGGGATCTGTTTCGCCCATGTACGCAGCATCGTCCTCCGTGTCCGCACCGCCCCGGTCGCTGCGCCCCCGCCCGGGTGGCGGCCCCTACCTCGACCCCTCCGCGCGGTCGGCGTCCCCCGCCCCCGCCCTCGGCGTCGGCCGGCCGCGCCGCGCGCCGGGACCCGGCGCTCAGCCGCTCAGCGGGAGACTCGACCTGTCCGGCCCCCAGGGCGCCCAGCTGCGCACCGCGATCGCGTCGGTGCACCGGATCTGCCCGGAGTTCGCCCCGGTGCAGGTGCTGCGCCGCAGTGGGCGCTCCGTCCTGCTGGTCGGCACGACCGGACGCAGCACGGCCGTCGCCAAGTGTTTACTGGACCACTCCCCCGCGTGGGCCGAGCGGATCCGGCACGAGATAGCGGCATACCGCACGTTCGTCCGGCACCGCCCCCCGGTGCGGGTGCCGAGGCTGATCGCGGCGGACCCGGACAACTGCACACTGGTCATCGAGCGGATGCCGGGACGGGCGGCGGCCCTGCTGCGTCACCCCGTCGAGGCCCCGCCCCGGGCCGACATCCGGACGGCGCTGGGGGCGATCTGCCGGCTGAACGCCTGGCGGCCGCCCGCGGGCACGTTCGACGCCCCGCTCGACTACGCGGCCCGGATCTCCCGGTACCACGAGCTCGGTCTGCTGACCGATCGGGACCTGGGCGACCTGCAGAAGCTGCTGCGGGGCATCGCGGCGAGCGCGGGCCGTCAGGGCATGGGCCAGTTCTGCCACGGCGACGCCCTCCTGTCGAACATCCTGCTGTCCCCGGCCGGTCCGGTGCTGGTGGACTGGGAGCACGCGGGCTGGTATCTGCCGGGGTACGACCTGGCGACGCTGTGGTCGGTCCTGGGTGACGCGCCGGCGGCGCGGCAGCACATCAGCAAGATCGCGCAGTCGGCGGGCCCCGCCTCGCGGGACGCCTTCCTGGTGAATCTGATGCTGGTCCTGACCCGGGAGATCCGTACCTACGAGACGGCCGTGCAGCGTTCGATGCACGACACGACCCCGACGGCCCCGGGCACGGCCCACCCGGGTGCCGCGCCGTCCGGCGAGGAACAGCGGCTGCTGCTGAGGCGGCTGCACGACGACTGCCAGCTGGCCCGACGGGCCGTACGCGCGGCGGTCGGCACTCGCTGAGGGGAGGAGAGGCCCGCGGTGCGCCAGAACGGCGGCGCCCGCGGGCCCTCGCTTTTCCCGGATTCCCTCCGGCTTTTTCCGAATTCCCCGCGGCGCGCCGCGCCCGCCACTGGAGTACGCCACTGACGCCCCGCAGGCCCCGCGCCCGCCGTCGCGAAACTCGCCGAAGCCTCGCGTGACGAGGGAATTCGTCCACCTCTGGGCATGATTGACGGATCGTCGGCCAGCCGGTACCACTGACCCAGCCCGGCCCCGCACGCACCCCCCACGCTCCCCTGCCCCAGGAGGCCGCATTGCGAGGATCCGTCAGCGTCCCCAGGCTTCTCCCCCGTCGCGGACGCACCCGAGGAGCCCTCGGCGCGGTGGCGTCGGCGGCGCTCGTCCTGCCCCTGATCGGGGCGGCCCCGTCGCCCGCCCGCCCCTCGTCCGGCGAGCTGCAGCGGGCGTTCGCCGCCGCGGCCGCCGAGTACCACGTCCCGCAGAGCGTCCTGCTGGGCGTCTCCTATCTGCAGTCCCGGTGGGACACGCACGGCGGCGCGCCCAGCGTCACCGGCGGCTACGGGCCGATGCACCTCACCGACGCCCGCACGGCCCTGGCCACTGTCCCGCACCGCAGCGAGGCCGCCGGGGACCCCCGCGGCGACAGCGCCCGCGCGGCGCTCCACCCCGACCGGGAGATCCCGCCGGACGCCGAACTGCCCGCCCGTCTCACGACGCTGCGCAAGGCCGCCGAGCTGACCGGGCTGAGCGCCGGCGCGCTGCGCGGCGACCCGGCCGCCAACATCGCCGGCGGCGCGGCCCTCCTGGCCGCCGCCCAGCGGCGGCTGGGCGAGCCGCTCAGCGGCGACCCGGCCGACTGGTACGGGGCGGTGGCCCGCTTCTCCGGCGCCGACGACACGGCGACGGCCGCCGCGTACGCGCGGGACGTCTACGACGTGATCCGCACCGGCGAGCGGCGCACCACGGACTCCGGCCAGCGCGTCGACCTGCCGGCGCTCCCGGACCTGGTGCCGGACACGGCCCAGTTGGCGCTGACCGGTCTGCGGGTCTCCTCGGCCACGGGCACCGAATGCCCGGCGACCGTGTCCTGCGAGTGGATCCCCGCGCCCTACGAGGAGTTCGGGGACAACGACTACGGCAACCACGACCTGGGCGACCGCCCGGCCTCCCAGCACATCCGGTACATCGTCGTGCACGACACGGAGGGCGGCTGGGAAGGCGTCCTCAACATGGTGCAGGACCCGACGTATGTGTCCTGGCAGTACACCCTGCGCTCCACCGACGGCCACATCGCCCAGCATGTGAAGGCGAAGGACGTGGCCTGGCACGCGGGCAACTGGTACGTGAACGCCACGTCGATCGGCCTGGAGCACGAGGGGTTCCTCGCCCAGCCGGACTCCTGGTACACGGAGGCCATGTACCGCGCGTCGGCCCGGCTGGTGACGTATCTGGCGGCGCAGTACGGCATCCCGCTGGACCGGCAGCACATCCTGGGCCACGACACGGTGCCCGGTCCGACCGCCTCGACGGTCGCCGGGATGCACACCGACCCGGGGCCGTACTGGGACTGGCGGCACTACTTCGAACTGCTGGGCCACCCGCTCAAGCGGACGGCCGGCAAGAGCGGCGGCATGGTGACGATCCGCCCGGACTACGCGGCCAACCAGCCGGTGTTCACGGGCTGTACGACGGGGGGCGCGCCCTGCGCGGCGCACGGTTCCAGCGAGGTGCGGCTGTACACCGACCACGACGAGAACGCGCCGCTGATCAAGGACATCGGCCTGGGCTCGGCCCCGACGACCGACGTCAACGACCTGTCCTCACGCGTGTCCACCGGACAGCAGTACGCGGTCGCCGACCGGTGGGGCGACTGGACGGCGATCTGGTACCTGGGGCAGAAGGCGTGGTTCCGGAACCCGGCGAAGCAGCCGACGGCGGTGCCCGCGTCGGGCCTGGTGGTCACGCCCAAGGACGGCGTGGACAGCGTCCCGGTGTACGGGCGCGCCTACCCCGAGGCGTCGGCGTATCCGCAGGGCGTGCCCGCGCAGTCGGTCTCGCCGCTGCCGTACACCCTGCCGAAGGGCCAGCGGTACGTCCTCGGCGACACGGTGCCCGGTGAGTACTACTACGCGGTGACCTTCTCGGCCGACTCGCACCGGGTGGTCGTGGGCAAGGACCTGTACTACGAGATCCAGTACGGCCACCGGGTGGCGTTCGTGCGGGCCGCGGATGTGCGGCTGGTGACGTCGGCGTCCTAGCGACGCTGTGTCGCGGGGGCCGTCAGCCCTGCTGGAAAAGCTCCGCAGGGAGCGGCTTCAGCAGGGCGTACAGGTCGTCGGTGATGGGGCGGTCCCAGGCGGCGATGGTGACCAGCACCTGGTCGCTGCGGTCGAACTGCACACAGGAGATACGGCTCTCGGAGAGCTTGAGGCGCCGCACGATCAGAAGGTTGTCGCCCTGCATGACCGGCATGTCCTCGACGCCGACGACGGTCACCTCCTCGTCGTTCTCCAGGGCGATCAGCAGCTGGGCCACCTCGAAGGGGATCTCGCCGTCGGCGACCTCGCGGGCCGGGGAGCCCTCGGGCAGATTGCCGATGATCATCGCGGGGCCGCGGCCACCGAAGAGGTCGTAGCGCAGGAAGACGCCCTGGCAGCTGCCGTCGGGGGCGGGCAGCAGCCCGGCGCCGAGATTGCCGGGCCAGTCGCCCGGATCCATGGCCAGTACGTCGAAGTCGGGCCCGGCGGGGGTGGCGCTGCGGCGGCGGAGGAACGACATGTCGCCATGGTACGTGCCCGGGACCCTTCGGCGCCGTGCGGGAGGGCGGGGTCGGCGGGGGGCCCTCGCAACCGGCCGGGAGAGGTCCTCAGTCCTCCCCCGGCGCGGGTGGCACCACGACCACCGGGCTCGCGGCGTGCAGGAGGACGGCGTGGGTGACGGACCCCAGCAGCCGGGCGAGGGCGGGCAGACGGCGGCGGTGGCGGCCGATCACCACCAGCTCGGCGTCCCGGGAGGCGGCGACCAGGTGTGCGGCCGCGTCCCCGGGCAGCGGGGACGGCGCGGCCGTGACACCGGGGTGCCGCTCGCGGTGGGGGGCGAGGAAGACCTCGGCGAGGGTGCGGATCTCGCTCTCGACGGCCTCCTGGTCGACGGCCTGCGGGACCATCTCGGCGGGGGCCGCCCAGGTCGGGACCGGCCAGGGGTAGGCGGCGACCACCTGGACGCGCGCGTCGCGCCGTGCGGCCTCGGTGAAGGCGAGGTCGAGGACGGCGTCGTCCGGGCTGTCCACGTCGAGGCCGGCGACCACGCGGGGGCCGGGCGCGACGGGGGCGGCGGTGTCGACCCGGCGGCCGGGCCGGGGCACCACCACGACCGGGCACTCGGCGTCGCGGGCAGCGGTCAGCCCGTTGGAGCCGAGGATCAGACCGGCGAAGCCGCCCCGGCCGCGTGAGCCGAGGACCAGCAGCTGGGCCTCGGTGCCGAGGCCGGGCAGCAGGACGCGGGGCGCGCCGTCGAGGCCGACGTACTCCGTCTCCGCCGGCGGCGTCCCGCTCTCCACGCGTGCGCGCGCGCCGGTGAGGACGGGGTCCTCCTCGGGGACGGGCGGCACCACGAGCGGGGTGCCGGGCTGGGTCCAGGCGGCGTACTGGCGTACGTGCGCCACCCGCAGCGGTGCCTCACGCCGGCGTGCGGCGTCGGCGGCCCAGTCGAGGGCGCGCAGGCTGTCCTCGGAACCGTCGACGGCCGCGACGACCGGCAGGCTGCTCATGGTCCACCTCCAGGCCCGACGGCCGGGTCAGGTGAGGTCGAACTCCCCCTCCCGGGCGCCCGACACGAAGGCGCCCCACTCCGCGGAGGTGAAGATCAGGGAAGGGCTCTCGGGACGGCCGCTGTTGCGCATCGCGATGAATCCCTCGACGAAGGCGATCTGGACATCCCCCCGGCCCCTGCTGCTGGACTGCCACTCGGCGTTGCTGAGGTCCAGCTCAGGCTTGTCCCAGCCCGTGAGCGGCTGCTGCTGGATGGTGCTCTCGGCCACGTCCGTGCTCCTCCCGGTTCCGTCGTCCGCGGCCAGCCTAGCGATCGGTCCGGGGTGCCGACAGAGCACGTGAGCGGGACCTTTCCGTGGACCTCGGAGGACTCCCGGGGGACGTTTCGGGAGTCGTTCAGGAGTCCGGGGGCTCGCTGCCCACGAGCCACATGGAGAAGAACTGCGCGCCGCCGCCGTAGGCGTGCCCGAGGACCCGGCGGGCCCGCTCCAGCTGGTGTTCCCCGGCCTGCCCGCGCACCTGGAGCGCGGCTTCGGCGAAGCGGATCATGCCGGAGGCGCCGATGGGGTTGGTGGAGAGCACCCCGCCCGACATGTTGACCGGGAGGTCGCCGTCGAGCTCGGTCACCCCGGACTCGGTGAGCTTCCAGCCCTCGCCCTCGGCGGCGAAGCCGAGGTTCTCCAGCCACATGGGCTCGTACCAGGAGAACGGCACATACATCTCGACGGCGTCGATGTCCCGGCGGGGGTCGGCGATGCCGGCCTGGCGGTAGACGTCGGCCGCGCAGTCCTTGCCGGCCCGCGGGGAGACGAAGTCCTTGCCGGCGAAGAGCGTGGGCTCGCTGCGCATCGCGCCGCCCAGCATCCAGGCGGGCGGCCGGGGTGCGCGGGCGGCTCCGGCGCGGTCGGTGAGGACCATCGCGCAGGCGCCGTCGGAGGAGGGACAGGTCTCGGAGTAGCGGATCGGGTCCCACAGCATGGGCGACGCCTGGACCTTGGCCAGGGTGATGTCGTGCTCGTGGAGGTGCGCGTAGGGGTTCTTCAGCGCGTTGCGCCGGTCCTTGTAGGCGACGAGGGAACCGACGGTGTCGGGTGCCCCGCTGCGCCGCATGTACGCGCGCACGTGCGGGGCGAAGAAGCCGCCGGCGCCGGCCAGCAGGGGCTGCTGGAAGGGGATGGGCAGGGACAGTCCCCACATGGCGTTGGACTCGGACTGCTTCTCGAAGGCGAGGGTGAGGACGGTGCCGTGCACCCGGGCGGCGACGAGGTTGGCCGCCACGAGGGCGGTGGATCCGCCGACCGATCCGGCGGTGTGCACGCGCAGCAGGGGTTTGCCGACGGCGCCGAGCGCGTCGGCGAGGTACAGCTCGGGCATCATGACGCCCTCGAAGAAGTCGGGCGCCTTGCCGATGACCACGGCGTCGATGTCCGCCCAGGTCAACTCGGCGTCGTTCAGAGCCCGTTGGGCCGCCTCCCGGACCAGCCCGGCGATGGAGACGTCCCGCCGTGCCGCCACGTGCTTGGTCTGGCCGACGCCTACGACGGCCACGGGTTCCTTGCTCATCGCGGATCCCCTTCGAGTACGGCGACCAGGTTCTGTTGCAGACACGGGCCGGACGTGGCGTGGGCGAGGGCGCGGTCGGAGGCGCCCCGGTGGACGCGGGCGGCGGCCTCGCCGATGCGGGTCAGACCGGCGGCCATGACGGGGTTGGCGGCGAGGGCGCCGCCGGAGAGGTTCACGCGGACGCTGTCGTCGAGCCGCAGCGCCTTGCGCAGGACGACCTCCTGGGACGCGAAGGGGGCGTGCAACTCGGCGGTGTCGACGGGTCGTTCGAACGCGCCGGCGCGTTCGGCGGCGAGGCGGGTCGAGGGCGAGTCGGTGAGGTCGCGCACGCCGAGGGAGTGGGCCTCGACGCGGTGGTCGATGCCTCGGATCCAGGCGGGCCGCTCGCACAGTTCGCGGGCGCGTTCCCCCGCCGCGAGGATCACTGCGGCGGCGCCGTCGCCGATGGGCGGGCAGTCGCCGGTGCGCAGCGGCCGTACGACATAGTCGCCGCGCGGGACCGAACCCCTCAGCTGGGCGTGGGGGTTGAGGGTCGCGGCCCGTCGGCTGCGGGCGCCGATCGCGGCGAGTTCGGCCTCGTCGGTGTCGCCGGCGTCGATCAGGGCCTGGGCCTGGAGGGCGGCGAGGGCGACGGAGTCGGGCCACAGCGGGGCGACGTAGTACGGGTCGAGCTGGCGGGTCAGCACATCGCGCAGGGGGCCGGGTGAGGACTTGCCGTAGGCGTAGACGAGCGCGGTGTCCGCGTCGCCGGTGCGCAGCTTGGTCCAGGCCTCGTACAGCGCCCAGGCGCCGTCCATCTCGACGTGGGACTCGGAGATCGGGGGCCAGGCGCCGACGCCGTCGAGGGCGAGGGTGAAGGAGAAGGCGCGGCCGGCCAGGTAGTCGCTGGAGCCGGAGCAGGTGAAGCCGATGTCGGCGGCCCGCAGGCCGGTGCGGGCGAGCACCTCGTGCAGGACGGGCATGAGCATCTCCACCTCGGAGAGCTCGTCGGTGGTGCGCAGGGTGTCGGACTGCGCGAAGGCGACGACCGCGATGTCCCGCGTCACAGCAGCTCCTTGTAGGTGTCGTAGTCCGCGTCGGGTTCGCCGGTCGGCCGGTAGTGGTCGGGGTGGCGGGCGCCCTCGGTCCACACGGGTTCGACGCGCAGGCCCATGCGGACCTGGTCGTAGGGGATGCCGCCGATGCGTCCGTGCAGGGCGAGGTCGGCGCCGTCGAGGGCGATGTGCGCGTAGACGTAGGGAACGTCGATGTCGAGGTTCTTGGCCTTGATGTTGACGATGCAGAAGGTGGTGACGGTGCCGCGGGGGCCCACCTCGACCTGTTCCTCCGTGGCGACGCCGCAGGTGGGGCAGGCGCCCCTCGGTGGCACGTACACCTTGCGGCAGGACGGGCAGCGCTCGCCGACCGTCCGGCGTTCGGCGAGCGCGGTGAGGTGGGCGGACTGGGCGCGGCCGGGGGCGTAGGTGTAGTCGAGGCGGGCGGGGGCGACGATCCCGGTGACGGGGTCGGTGAACTCCCCGGTGTGGCCGGTGACATGGTCCGGCTCTCCGTCGTACGGCTCGAAGCAGGCGATGTCGGTGATGGCGCCGGTGCGCCGCTCGGCCCAGCGGACGCGTACCCGCAGGCCGGTGCGCACGGTGTCGGGGCCGGGGGCGTCGAGGGCGTGCAGGAGGGCGGTGTCGGCGCCGTCGAGGCGGACCAGCACCCAGGCGAAGGGGGTGGTGAGGGGCTGGCCCGGGCGGGGCTGGTGGTTCCAGGCCCAGGTGGTGACGGTGCCGGTCGGGGACACCTCGGTGAGGTCGCGCAGTTCCTCGGCGGTGACGGGGTCGTACTCGACGGGCGGTACGAGGGTGCGGCCGTCGGTGGTCCGCACGCCGAGCACGACCCGTTCGCGCAGTCCGGTCAGGAAGGCGCTCTGGACGGGGCCGAGGGAGCGGGTGAAGGGGAACTCGACGACGAGGGGGGCGGTGAGCACTTCGGACACGGGGACTCCTCAGGCGCGCTTGTAGACGGGCGGTCGTTTCTCCGCGAAGGCGCGGGCGCCCTCCTTGGCGTCGGCGGTGTCGAAGACGGGCCAGCCACGGGTGAGTTCGGCGGCGAGGCCGTCGGCCTCGGTCATCTCGGCGGTGGCGTAGACGGACGCCTTGACGGCCTCGACGGCGAGCGGGCCGCAGGCGTTGACCTGTTCGGCGATCTCCAGGGCCCGGTCGAGGGCGGTGCCGTCGGGGACGACGTGTCCGATCAGGCCGATGGCCGCGGCTTCCGTCGCGGTGTAGGGGCGTCCGGTGAGCAGCATCTCCAGGGCGTGGGTGCGCGGGATCTGGCGCTGGAGGCGGACGGTGGAGCCGCCGATCGGGAAGAGGCCGCGCCGGACCTCGAAGAGACCGAAGGTGGCGGACGCGCCGGCGACGCGGATGTCGGTGCCCTGGAGCATCTCGGTGCCGCCGGCGACGCAGTACCCCTCGACGGCGGCGATCACCGGTTTGCGGGGGCGGTGGTGGCGCAGCATGGCCTTCCAGTGCAGGTCGGGATCGGCCTTGAGGCGGTCGCGGTACTCCTCGCCGGCCATGCCCTGTCCGGCGAGGGCCTTGAGGTCCATGCCGGCGCAGAAGTCGCCGCCGGCGCCCGTGAACACGATGGAGCGGATCGCGTCGTCGGCGTCGGCCTCCAGCCAGCCGTCGTACAGGCCGACGAGCATCGGCAGCGAGAGCGCGTTCCTGGCGTCGGGCCTGTCGAGGGTGAGCACGAGTGTGGCGCCTTCGCGCCGCACGGTCAGGTGTTCCGTCCCGCTCATCGCCGTCTCCCGTCTGCGTGCGCCTCAGAACGAGAACAGGTTGCAGGAGGCGCCGGTGCACTTCAAGGGTTTTCTGACAGGTAGTCAGATTTCTTGTGCGCGGCCCCTTCACAGTCGTGCGGCCCTTTGCTCTGATGACCGGCAGCCGGTGCCGCGCGCGGTCAGGAGGAACGGTGGAGTACAACCTTGCCGACCTGTTCGAGTCGGTCGTCGATGTGGTCCCGGAGCGCGAGGCGCTCGTGTACGTCGACCATCCGGGCACCGGCGCCGAGCGCCGGCTGACGTACGCCGAGCTGGACGCGGCCGCGAACCGCGTCGGCCACCATCTCCTGGACGCCGGGATCCGCCCGGGCGAGCACGTCGGGCTGCACTTGTACAACGGCGTCGAGTACCTCCAGACGGTCCTCGGCTGCCTGAAGGCGCGGCTCGTCCCGGTCAACGTCAACTACCGGTACGTAGAGGACGAGTTGGTGTATCTGTACCGGGACGCCGATCTGGCCGCCCTGGTCTTCGACGGGGAGTTCGCGGACCGGGTCGCGGCGGCGCTGCCGAAGGCCCCGAAGCTGCGGCGGCTGATCCGGGTCGGGGCGGGAGAGCTGGGGACGGCCTTCGCGCAGGCCGAGGCCGAGGCATCACCGGAGCGCGGCTTCGCGGCCCGGTCGGGCGACGACCTGTTCATCATCTACACCGGCGGCACCACCGGACTGCCCAAGGGCGTGATGTGGCGTCAGGAGGACCTGTTCTTCGCCGGGTTGGGCGGCGGGGCGCCGACCGGGGTGCCGGTCGCCAAGCCCGAGGAGCTGGCCGAGCGGGTGGCGGCGGGCGGGGCGGGCATCACCTTCTTCCCCACGCCCCCGCTGATGCACGGCACGTCCACCCTGACGGCGTTCATCGGCCTCAACTTCGGCCAACGGGTGGTGCTGCACCGCAAGTTCGTGCCGGAGGAGGTGCTGCGGACCATCGAGAAGGAGAAGGTCACCAGCATCTCCCTGGTCGGCGACGCGATGCTGCGGCCGCTGATCGACGCGCTCGCGGGGCCGCTGAACGGCACGGACTGCTCGTCGGTGTTCAGCGTGTCGTCGTCCGGGGCGATCATGTCGGAGACGGTCCGGCGGCAGTTCCAGCAGCTGATGCCGAACGCGATGCTGCTCAACAACTTCGGCTCCTCCGAGTCCGGCTTCAACGGCACCGCGACCGAGGACGCCGGCCCCGAGCGCGGCTTCCGCATCCGGGTCAACTCCCGTACCCGTGTGGTCGATCCGGCCACGCGCGCGCCGCTCGCCGCGGGCGGGATCGGCCGCGTCGCCCAGCGCGGCCATGTGCCGCTCGGCTACTACAACGACCCCGTGAAGACCGCCGAGACCTTCTTCGAGCAGGACGGCGAACGCTGGGTGCTGCTCGGCGACATGGCCACGGTCGACGAGGACGGCGTGGTGACCGTCCTCGGGCGCGGCTCGCAGTGCATCAACACCGGGGGCGAGAAGGTGTACCCGGAGGAGGTCGAGCAGGCGCTGAAGGCGCATCCGGACGTGTACGACGCGCTCGTCGCCGGGGTGCCTGACCCCCGCTGGGGCAACCATGTGGCCGCCGTCGTCCAGCTCCGCCCGGGCGCGCCGCATCCGACCCTGGAGGACATCCAGGTCCACTGCCGCGGCAGTCTCGCCGGGTACAAGATCCCGCGCCAGCTGGTGATCACGGACGCGATCCGCCGCTCGCCCAGCGGCAAGGCGGACTACCGGTGGGCGCGGGAGGTGGCGGTGGCGGCGGACGCCTGAGAGCCGCATCCGCCTCACCTGTCACACCGTAAGAAAGCCTTCCACGTGCGCCAGGAACTCCTCCGGCCGCGTCTCGTGCACGAGATGTCCCGCGTCGACGGTCACCTGCCGGGCGTCCTGCAGGAGTCCGGCGAGCGCGGCGATCTGCTCCTGCGGGATCGAGCTGGCGGGCCCGCCGCCGATCAGCAGGGCCGGCGCGGCGATCTCGCGCAGGGCGTCGAACCACGCGGGGTCGGGGGCGTTGCGCTGCGCGTCGGTGGCCGGGATGAGCGGCCAGTCGTAGGGCAGCTCGCCGGCGGGCCGTTCGGCGGGCGGTCGCGGCGGGTCGAGGGGGAAGGGCGCGGGTACGTCCTCCAGGACGAGCCGTCGGACGTCCCCGGGGTGACGCACGGCGAGCAGGCAGGCCACCATGCCGCCCAGCGAATGGCCCACGACGTCGGGCCGGACGATGCCGAGGGCGTGGAGGAAGGCGTGGACGTCGTCGCTCATCGCCTCGTACGCGTAGGCGCCCGGCGTCTCGCCGAACCACTCGCTGCGGCCGTGTCCGCGCAGGTCGAGGGCGTACACCCGGCGCGGGCCGGCCGCCAGTCGCACCGCGACGTCCGCCCAGTCGGCGCCGTCGGCGCCCCGGGCGTGCAGCAGGAGGACGGGAGCGGCGCCCTCGGGGCCCCAGACCCGGTAGGCGAGCGTGACGCCGTCGGCCTGGACGGTCTGCGGTGCGGTGTCCATGACGGGCACCTTAGGAGGCGGACGGACGGAACGGGTCTCTGATCTGCCGACAGCAGAACACCCCCGGCCCCGGGCCGGGGGCACAGCCACCCGGCCCACCTCCACCTACGACAGCACCCCACCCTTCGCCGGCGGCGCCACCGCACCATTCAGGAAAGCGGAGACGCGCGCGACGAACCAGGACGGGTCGTCCAGCCACGGGTAGTGGCCGGCGTCGGGCTGGACGGCGAGGACGGCGTTCGGGAAGGCCTCGGCGGTGCGCCGGGCCAGCTCGGGGCGGGGCCCTCCGTCGAGCCCACCGGCGAGGAGCAGCACCGGAGCGGTGAGCCGGGCCAGGCCGGCCCGGACCTCGGCCGGGTCGACGACGACCTCGACGTCGGCGTAGTAGCGGTCGCTCGCGTCCTCGTTGGTCTCCTCGAGTTCCGCCGCCGCGTGCGCCCGCGCGGTGGCGTCCCAGCGCCCGTAGAAGAAGGGGGTGATGGCGTCGTCGTACTCGCCGCCGGCCAGCCACTCCTCCAGCAGGGGGTACGCCGTCCCGAACCAGGGCTCCCCCTCCCGCAGCCGCGCGGCCGCGCGCCGGTCCTCCGGCGTGGCCCGCAGGCCGAGGGGCCGCACGGCGGTGGTGATCAGCGCGAGCCGGGCCACCCGGTGCGGGTACCGCGCGGCGTAGAGCACGGCGAGGCTGCCGCCCGCCGAGTGCCCGAGCAGGTCCATCCGCTCCAGCCCCAGGTGGGCCCGCAGCGCCTCCACGTCGTCGACCAGCCGGTCGCAGCGGTACGTCGCCGGGTCCGCCGGCACCGCCGAGTCACCGGTGCCGCGCAGGTCGAGCAGGATCAGTCGGCGGTGGGCCGTGAGGCCGCCGAGGTCGCCGCAGTACGCCGAGGCCCGCATGGGGCCGCCCGGGATCACGACAAGGGGGTCGCCCGCACCCCTGACGTGGTAGGCGAGCTCGGTTCCGTCGGGTGCGGTGAAGATCGGCATGCCCGTGATGATCGCGGACCGGACCGCGCTCGGACAACGGAGTTTCCCGGTGCGGGAGAAACACCGCACGCCCCTCTTGCCACCGGCCCGGCCGCCTGAATTACTGATCCCGAAGGGCTCGACCGAATGATCGGTTGACCGGAATGGCACGGTTGGTGAGGGAGAGAGCGCCCATGGCGGAGGCGAGGGACCTGCTGGACTCGGGAGAGCGGCTCGACGCGAACGCGCTGCGGGCGTTGCAGCTGGAGCGGCTGCGCTCGTCGCTGCGGCACGCGTACACCGATGTGCCGTTCTACCGGGAGTCCTTCGACAAGGCCGGCGTCCACCCCGACGACTGCCGCTCCCTCGACGACCTGGCCCGCTTCCCCTTCACCACGAAGGCGGACCTGCGGGAGAACTACCCGTACGGGATGTTCGCCGTCCCCCGCGAGCGCATCCGCCGGATCCACGCCTCCAGCGGCACCACCGGCCGCCCGACGGTCGTCGGCTACACGGACGCCGACCTGTCGATGTGGTCCGACATGATGGCCCGCTCGATCCGCGCGGCGGGCGGCCGTCCCGGCGACACGGTCCATGTGGCGTACGGATACGGCCTGTTCACCGGCGGCCTCGGCGCGCACTACGGCGCCGAACGGCTCGGCTGTACGGTCGTCCCCGCGTCCGGCGGCATGACGAGCCGTCAGGTGCAGCTGATCCAGGACCTCAAGCCCCGCGTCATCATGGTGACGCCGTCCTACATGCTCACCCTCCTCGACGAGTTCGAACGCCAGGGCGTGGACCCGCGGGCCACCTCGCTGGAGGTCGGGGTGTTCGGGGCGGAGCCCTGGACGGAGGAGATGCGACGGGAGATCGAGGAGCGGTTCGCGATCGACGCGGTCGACATCTACGGACTGTCGGAGGTGATCGGCCCGGGCGTGGCGCAGGAGTGCGTGGAGACCAAGGACGGGCTGCACATCTGGGAGGACCACTTCTTCCCGGAGGTCGTCGACCCGATCACCGGCGAGGTGCTGCCGGAGGGCGAGGAGGGCGAGCTGGTCTTCACCTCGCTCACCAAGGAGGCCATGCCGATCGTCCGTTACCGCACCCGCGACCTGACCCGGCTGCTGCCCGGCACGGCCCGGGTGTTCCGCCGGATGCGGAAGGTGACCGGGCGCAGCGACGACATGGTGATCCTGCGCGGGGTGAACCTGTTCCCGACGCAGATCGAGGAGATCGTGCTGCGCACGCCGGCCGTGGCCCCGCACTTCCAGCTGCGGCTCACCCGGGAGGGCCGCCTGGACGCGCTGACGGTCCGCGCGGAGGCCCGGCCGGACGCGACGCCCGAGGACCGGGAGACGGCCGCGCGGGCGATCGCCGCGGCGGTGAAGGACGGGATCGGGGTGTCGGTGGGCGTGGAGATCGTCGACCCGGAATCCCTGGAGCGGTCGATGGGCAAGCTGCGGCGGATCGTGGACGAGCGGCCGCGCTGACGGTGTCAGGGGCGGGTGGCCGACTCGGGTTCGAGAGCTCGGCGGGCCGAGTCAGCCGAAGCGCTCCCGCAGTTCCCGCTTGAGGATCTTCCCGCTGGCGTTGCGGGGCAGCTCGTCCACGAAGACCACCCGCTTGGGCGCCTTGAAGGCGGCGAGCTTCTCCCGCGCGTGGGCGACGAGTTGCTCCTCGGTGACCTCGCCGCGCGGCACGACGACCGCGGTGATCGCCTCGATCCACTTGTCGTCGGGCAGCCCGATCACGGCCACCTCGGCGACCGCGTCATGGGTGTAGAGGACGTCCTCGACCTGGCGGGAGGCGACCAGAACGCCACCGGAGTTGATGACGTCCTTGACCCGGTCGACGATGGTGAAGTAGCCGTGCGCGTCGCGCACCGCGAGGTCGCCGGAGTGGAACCAGCCGTCGCGGAAGGCCTCGGCGGTCTCCTCGGGCTTGTCCCAGTAGCCCTCGCACAGCTGCGGCGAGCGGTAGACGATCTCGCCGGGTGTGCCGTCGGGCACGTCCTTGCCGTCCTCGTCGACCACGCGCGCGTCCACGAACAGCACGGTCCGGCCGCAGGAGTCCATGCGGCCCTTGTGCTCGTCGGGTGCGAGAACCGTGGCCAGCGGGCCGATCTCGCTCTGGCCGAAGCAGTTGTAGAAGGCCAGCTTCGGCAGGCGTTCGCGCAGCCGCTCCAGCACGGGCACCGGCATGATCGACGCGCCGTAGTACGCCTTGCGCAGTCCGCTCAGGTCGCGGGTGGCGAAGTCGGGGCGGTTGGCCAGGCCGATCCACACGGTGGGCGGGGCGAACAGGCTGTCGACGCGGCCCTGTTCGACCAGGTCGAAGAGCACGTCGCCGTCGGGTGCGTCGAGGACGATGTTCGTGGCGCCCACCGCGAGGTACGGCAGCAGGAACACATGCATCTGGGCCGAGTGGTAGAGCGGCAGCGAGTGCGCCGGGCGGTCGCCTGCGCTGAGGTCGAGGGCGGTGATCGCGCTCAGGTATTCGTGCACCAGCGCGCGGTGGGTCATCATCGCGCCCTTGGGCAGGGCGGTGGTGCCCGAGGTGTAGAGCAGCTGGACGAGGTCCTCGCCGCGCGCCTCCGGCCCGTCGTACGGCCGTGCGTCGGCGAGCCGGGCGAGCAGCGCGTCGTCGGTGTCGCGCAGCGCCAACGTCCGGACGCCGTCCGGGAGCCGGCCGGCGAGGTCGGGGTCGGCGAGGACCAGGGTGCTGCCGGACTGGCCGACGATGTAGGCGAGGTCGTCACCGGTGAGGTTCTGGTTGACCGGTACGTGGACCAGGCCGGCGCGGGCGCAGGCGAGGAAGGCGATGAGGTAGGCGTCGGAGTTGTGGCCGTAGGCGCCGACCCGGTCCCCGGGGGCGAGGCCCTGCGCGAGCAGGACCGTCGCCGCGCGGGAGACGGCGTCGTCGAGTTCCTCGTAGGTCCAGGTGCGGTCGCGGTACTCGACCGCAAGGCGGGCCGGGGTGCGCCGGGCGCTGCGCCGCAGCACCCCGTCGACCGTACTGCCGTGTCCGGGCGTCATGCTCCCTGATCCTCGGCCCGGCCCCGGACCAGGTCAAGTCGCCCCCGCCCCGAAAGCGACCAGGGCCGGTCCCCTCAGAGAGGGCGGGTGCGGCCCTCCCAGTACGGATCCCGCAGTCGTCGCTTGTACAGCTTGCCGTTGGGGTCGCGGGGCATCTCGGCGACGAAGTCGACGCTCCTCGGGCACTTGAACCCGGCGAGCCGGCCGGCGCAGTGGGCGAGGAGTTCGGCCGCCAGGTCCGGCCCCGCCTCACGGCCCGGGGCGGGCTCCACCACGGCCTTGACCTCCTCGCCCCAGTCGTCGTGCGGGATGCCGAAGGCGGCGGCGTCGGCGACGGCCGGGTGGGCGAGCAGCGCGGACTCGATCTCGGCGGGGTAGATGTTCACCCCGCCCGAGATGATCATGTCGATCTTGCGGTCGCGCAGGAAGAGATAGCCGTCCTCGTCGAGATAGCCGAGGTCACCGACGGTGAAGAAGTCACCGATGCGGTTCTTGCGGGTCTTGTCCTCGTCCTTGTGGTACGCGAAGCCGCCGGTGCTCATCTTCAGGTAGACCGTGCCGAGTTCACCGGGCGCGAGCCGGTTGCCGTCGTCGTCGAAGACCGCGAGTTCGCTGATGGGCCACGCCTTGCCGACCGTACCCGGCTTCTTTAGCCAGTCCTCGGCCGTCGCGAAGGCTCCGCCGCCCTCGCTGGCCGCGTAGTACTCCTCGACGCAGTTCCCCCACCAGTCGATCATCGCCCGCTTGACGTGGTCGGGGCAGGGGGCGGCGCCGTGGATGGCGTGCCGCATCGAGGAGACGTCGTAGGACCGCCGGACGGACTCGGGCAGGGCCAGCAGCCGATGGAACTGGGTGGGGACCATGTGGGTGTGCGTGCAGCGGTGGGTGTCGATGAGGCGGAGCATCTCCTCGGGCGTCCACTTGTCCATGAGGACCAGCCGGTGCCCGATGTGCAGGGAGGCGCCCGCGAACTGGAGGACGGCCGTGTGGTAGAGCGGCGAGCAGACCAGGTGGACGTTGTCGTCGAACGGACGGATGCCGAAGATGCCGAGGAAGCCGCCGAGGTACGCCTCCTCGGGAAGCCTGCCGGGCAGGGGGCGCCGGATGCCGCGCGGGCGGCCCGTGGTGCCGGAGGTGTAGTTCATGACCCAGCCGAGCGTGCGGTCGGCGGGCGCCGACTCCGGCTGCCCGTCCAGGAGTTGGGCGTACGGCCGGAAGCCCTCGACCGCGCCGACCGCGTACCGCTGCCCGGCGGGCAGGCCGGCCTCGTCGGCGGCCCGGCGTGCCGCGTCGCCGTAGCGTTCGTGGGCGATGAGGACCTTGGCGCCGGAGTCGGCGACGATCCAGGCGATCTCGGGGGCCACGAAGTGGTGGTTGACGGGCACCAGGTAGAACCCGGCCTGGGTGGCGGCGAGATAGGCGGTGAGGAACTCGGGGCCGTTCGGCAGGACGACGGCGAAGGCGTCGCCCCGTTCCAGGCCGGCCGCGCGCAGTGCGTGGACGAGGCGGTTGACGTCCGCGTGCAGCCGGCCGGCGCTCCACTCCTCGCCGTCGGGGGCGACGAGGACCGTGCGGGCGGGGTCGGCGGTGGCCTGGGCCCAGAAGCCCGTGGGGGGCGCGCTCGTCACTTTCCGCTCCTTCCGGCGATGCGGTTGATCCGGTCGACGGCCTCCGCGAAGCCGCGGGTGAGGTCGTCGACGACGGCCTGGACGCCGCGGACCTCGTTCATCCGGCCGACGATCTGACCGACGGGCGTGCCGAGCAGCGGGTCGACCTCGTACCGCTGGATACGGGACAGGGCCTCGGCGACCAGCAGACCCTGCAACGGCATCGGCAGGGTGCCGGGGCCGTTCGGGTCGTCCCAGGCGTCGGTCCACTCGGTACGCAGCTGGCGGGCGGGCTTGCCGGTCAGGGCGCGGGAGCGGACGGTGTCGCCGGAGCCCGCGGCGAGCAGTTTGCGGGTCAGGGCGGGCGAGCTGAGGTCGGCCTCGGCGGTGGTCAGCCACACCGAGCCGAGCCAGACGCCCTGGGCGCCGAGGGCGAGCGCGGCCGCGACCTGGCGGCCGGTGCCGATGCCGCCGGCGGACAGCACGGGCAGCGGGGCGACGGCGTCGACGATCTCCGGGGTGAGCACCATGGAGGCGATGTCGCCGGTGTGGCCGCCGGCCTCGTAGCCCTGGGCGACGACGATGTCGATGCCCGCGTCCCGGTGTTTGCGGGCGTGCCGGGCGCTGCCGGCCAGGGCGGCGACGAGGACGCCCCGGTCGTGCGCGCGGGCGATCACATCGGCGGGCGGGGAGCCGAGCGCGTTGGCGAGCAGCTTGATCGGGTAGTCGAAGGCGACGTCGAGCTGGGTGCGGGCGACCTGTTCCATCCAGCCGGTGATGCGCCAGCCGGACGCCTCGCCCTCCGGCAGGTCCGGCACGCCGTACCGGGCGAGGGTGTCCCGGACGAACGCTCGATGGCCGTCGGGGATCATCGCCTCGACGTCGGCCTCGCTGACGCCCTCGACCTTCTTCGCCGGCATGACGACATCGAGGCCGTACGGGCGGCCGTCGGTGTGCGCGTCGAGCCAGTCGAGGTCGCGCTTGAGGTCGTCGGGGTCGGTGTAGCGGACCGCGCCGAGCACGCCGAAGCCGCCGGCCCTGCTGATGGCGGCGGCGACGGCGGGGAACGGCGTGAAGCCGAAGAGGGCGTGCTCGACTCCCAGGTGCTTGCTCAGCTCCGTCTGCATGGGCGCAGGATGCCGCAGCGGCCCGGCCGACGGAAGAGGCTTTCTGATAGACCGTCAGATTTCTTGGGCGCCCGGCCGCCGGAGGAGGGCTCCCGCCGCGCCGGTCACTCCCCCGCCTCCAGCACCGCCATCGCCGCGTTGTGTCCGGGCACTCCGCTCACGCCTCCGCCGCGTACCGCGCCCGCGCCGCACAGCAGGATGTTCGGGTGCCGGGTCTCCACGCCCCAGCGGCCGGTGCCCTCCTGGGTGTACGGCCAGGACAGCGCGCGGTGGAAGATGTTGCCGCCGGGCAGCCCGAGGTCGCGCTCCAGGTCGAGCGGGGTCCTCGCCTCGACGCAGGGGCGGCCGTCCGCGTCGGTGGCCAGGCAGTCGGCGAGCGGCTCGGCCAGATGGGCGTCCAGTTGGGCGAGGGTCAGCTTCAGCAGCTCCTCGCGCACGCCGTCGTTGTCCCGTTCGAAGAGCCGGGCCGGGGTGTGCAGGCCGAACAGGGTGAGCGTCTGGTAGCCCTGGGCCACGAGATCGGGGCCGAGGATCGTCGGGTCGGTCAGCGAGTGGCAGTAGATCTCCGAGGGCGGCGCGGCGGGCAGTTCACCGGCGGCGGCCTGGGCGTGGGCGGTGGCCAGCT
The DNA here is from genome assembly GCF_055580085.1 of Streptomyces sp. NPDC032126. Taxonomy (NCBI): domain Bacteria; kingdom Bacillati; phylum Actinomycetota; class Actinomycetes; order Kitasatosporales; family Streptomycetaceae; genus Streptomyces; species Streptomyces sp. NPDC032126. Next base: position 1,179,288 of record NZ_JBVIMA010000001.1, on the reverse strand, counting down.
GCTCGTAGCCCTCGGCGATGTGGAAGGTGCCGGAGAACGCCTCGCGCGGGTCGACGGAGCTGTCCCGCAGCCTCGGCAGCCGCTTGAGCAGCATGTTCACCTTGAGCTGGGCGCCCTCGGCGGGGGCGGGCGGGGTGTCGCCGGTGAGGGCGGCGAGGGCCTGGGGGGAGGCGCCGACCAGGACGTGCCGGGCGGCGGCGACGCCCTCGCCGTCGGCGGTGCGGAAGGCGACCTCGGCGGTTCGGCCGTCCGTGTCGACGCGCAGGGCCTCGTGGCCGGTGGCGAGGACCGCGCCGGCGTCGCGGGCCGCCCGGGCGAGCGCGTCGGTGAGGGCGCCCATGCCCCCGACGGGCACGTCCCAGGCGCCGGTGCCGCCGCCGATCACGTGGTACAGGAAGCAGCGGTTCTGGGCGAGGGTGGGGTCGTGGGCGTCGGCGAAGGTGCCGATGAGGGCGTCGGTGAGGACCACGCCCCGGACCAGGTCGTCGGCGAAGCGGTCCTCGATGGCGGTGCCGATGGGTTCCTCGAAGAGCATCCGCCAGGCTTCCTCGTCGTCGACGCGGCGGCGGAGTTCGTCACGCGTGGGCAGGGGCTCGGTGAGCGTGGGGAAGACCTTCTCGGCGACCCGGGTGGTCGTGGCGTAGAAGCGCCGCCAGGCCGCGTACTCGCGCTCGCCGCCGGTCAGCCGTGCGAACGCCTCCCGGGTGCGGCGCTCCCCGCCGCCGACGAGCAGGCCGGTCGGCCGGCCGTCGCGCTCCACGGGGGTGTACGACGAGATGTCCCGGGCCCGGACCCGGAAGTCCAGGCCGAGATCGCGCACGATCTTCTTCGGCAGCAGGCTGACCAGGTAGGAGTAGCGCGAGAGGCGGGCGTCGACGCCGGCGAAGGGCCGGGTGGAGACGGCGGCGCCCCCGGTGTGGTCCAGCCGCTCCAGCACCAGCACGGACCGCCCGGCCCGGGCCAGGTAGGCGGCGGCGACCAGCCCGTTGTGCCCTCCGCCGACGATCACGACGTCGTAGGTGCGGGATCCCTCGTGTGCGGACATGGTTCTTGGTAACACGGGGTGATCCACATCAGCCAGAGGTGTGCGGAGTGGCGGCTCGTCCCAACAGGGGGTGCTCGGTGGCCCCTCACGCCCCGCCCACCGCTCTGCCCGCCCGTAGGGCCGCCACCCTGCGGTACAGATCGGCCGCCTCCGCGCGTCGGCCCAGTCGCTCCAGGCAGTGGGCCTCGTCGGTGCGGCTGGCGAGGGTGTCGGGGTGGTCGGCGCCCAGGACGCGCTCGCGGGCGGCGGCGACCCCGCGGTACTCGGTGAGGGCGTCGGACCAGCGGGCCAGCCAGCCCAGGCCGACGGCCACCTCGCGGCGGCTGACGAGGGTGTCGGGGTGCTCGGGGCCGAGGACGCGCTCGCGGATGGCGTACACGTCGCGGGACTCGGCGAGGGCCTCCTCCCAGCGGCCGAGGCGGCCGAGGTTCACCCCGAGGCCGTGCCGGGCGCGCAGGGTCTCCGGGTGGGTCGGGCCGTGGACGCGGGTGCGGTCGTCGATCAGCTCGCGGTAGAGCTGGAGCGCCTCCGCGCTGCGGCCCAGGCGCCCGAGGCAGATGCCGGTCTCGTAGCGGGCGGCGAGGGTGTCGGGGTGGTCGGGGCCGAGGGCGCGGACCCGGGCCGCGGCGACCTCCCAATAGGTCCGCAGCGCGTCCGCCCAGCGCCCCAACTGGCCGAGCGTGTACGCCACTTCGTACCGTGTGACGAGGGTGTCGGGGTGCTCGGGCCCGAGCACGCGGGCGCGGGCCCCGGCGACCTCGCAGGCCATGCGGTACGACTCCTCGGGGCGGCCGAGCCGGCTGAGGTTGAAGGCGAGGTTGTGGCGGCAGCGCAGGGTGTCGGGGTGGTCGGGGCCCGCCGTGCGCTCCCGGGCGGCCAGGACCGACGTGTAGACCTGGTGGGCGTCGAAGGGCCGGCCCAACTGGCCCAGCACGTACGCCATTTCCTGCCGGGCGGCCAGGGTGTCCGGATGGTCGGCGCCGAGCACCCGGGCGCGGGTGGCGGCCACCTCCTGGTAGGCGCGCAGGGCGTCGACCGTGCGGCCGGTGCGGGCCAGGGCGAAGGCGGCCTCGTAGCGGCTGGCGAGGGTGTCGGGGTGGTCCGGGCCGAGCAGCCGGGCCCGTTCGGCGGCGACGGCTCGGTGCACCTCCCCCGCCTCGGTCCACCGCCCGAGCCGGCCCAGGCCGAGTCCGGTGCGGTGGCGCGCGGCGAGTGCGGCGAGCGCCTCCGGGGCGGGCCCGGCGCTGACCGCGGTGGCGGCCGGAGCGGCTGTCCAGGAACCGGTCAGCGCGGCCCCCGCGTCCGGCGGGACGGCCCTCAGTCCGGCGCCGGTGGCCTTGTGCCCGGTCGTCATGCCGCGCGTCCAGGACGGCAGCCTGGGCTCCGGCAGGGCGGGGCGCGGGCCGTCGGGCGGGGGCGGGCGCAGCTCGGGGCGGGGTGTCACCAGGGTGGGCACGTACACCGGAGTGGTCCGGCCCGCTCCGATCCGCCGGCCCAATTCCCGTGCGTCGGGGGGCCGTTGCTCGGGCCGTTTGGCCAGCAGGTCCAGGATGATCCGGTCGAGGTAGTCGGGCAGGTCGGGGCGGTGGGCGCGGGGCGGCCGGGGTTCGGTGTCGCGGTGCCCGACGAGGATCGCCCAGGGGTCGTCGAGGTCGAACGGGGGCGCCCCGGTGGCGATCTCGTAGAGGACGCACCCCAGCGAGTACAGGTCGCTGCGGCTGTCGACCTCGGTCCCGGCGATCTGCTCCGGGGACATGTAGTGCGGGGTGCCCATGGCGATGCCGGTGCCGGTGAGGCGGGAGGTCAGCCCGATGTCGTGGCCGAGGCGGGCGATGCCGAAGTCGCAGATCTTCACGGTGCCGTCGCCGAGCCGCACGATGTTCGCCGGTTTGAGGTCGCGGTGGACGATGCCCTGCCGGTGCGTGTAGGCGAGGGCGGAGGCGACCTGGTCGGCGATCTCCACCACGTCCGGGACGGGCAGCGGCCGGTTCCCGCCGTCCTCCAGGAGCTGGGAGAGGTTGCGCCCGTCCAGCAGCTCCATGACGAGGAAGAGCACGCCGTCGCTCTCCCCGAAGTCGTGGACGACGGTCACCCCCCGGTGCTGGAGTGCGGCGGCCACCCGGGCCTCGCGCCGGAACCGCTCCCGCAGCACCCGGGTGAAGGCCGCGTCGTGCTGCGGGCCCAGCGGGTTGAGGCACTTGACGGCGACCTGCCGGCCGAGCGACTCGTCCCGGGCCCGCCACACCTCGCCCATGCCGCCCCGTCCGATCAGATCGAGCAGCCGGTACCGGCCCTGGATCAGCCTGCTGTCCCCCATCGTGCGCCGTCGCCCCCGTTCGCCCGGCCCTCCGCTGGCTCGTCCAGTATGGCGGGCTATCGCCCCACTTTGTACGGCGCGGGACGGGCGTCCGGGCCGAGCCGCGCCATGGCCCGCAGAATGTGCTTCGGCGGCAGCTGCCAGCGCAGACGTGCGGGAACGCGGCGCAACAGGGCACCCGTGGCCCGCAGTTCGCGGGTCACCACGGCGGGTTCGGGGGCCCGTCTGCCGTACAGCTCGTGGGCGTACGGGGGCAGGGAGGCGTACGCCAGGTGGGCCACGCGCCGCCACAGCACCTCGCGCGCCGGAACGAGCAGGGGGTGCGTCGGCGGTCGCCGCAGGAACTCGTCCACCACGCGCGCCTCGTCGCCGGCGGCCAGTTCGGGCCGCACCTTCTCGAAGTAGGCCGCCATCTGCGCCCGGTCGGCGGGTACGGCGTCGGGGTCCAGGCCCACCAGCCGCGCGCTGACGCGGTGTTCGGCGAGATAGCGGTCGGCCGCCGCGTCGCTCAGGGGATAGCCGGAGCGGCACAGGACCTGCAGATAGGAGTCGATCTCGGCGCAGTGCACCCACAGCAGCAGTTCGGGTTCGTCGACGCGGTACACCTCGCCCGTGTCCGGATCGGTCGCGGTCAGCATCCGGTGGATCTTCCGGACCCGGGCGCCGGCCTTCTCGGCGGCCTCGGTGGTGCCGTAGGTCGTGGTGCCGACGAAGGAGGCGGTGCGCATCAGCCGGCCCCAGGCGTCGCGCCGGAAGTCGGAGTTCTGCAGGACGCCGCGTACGGCGCGGGGATGGAGGGCCTGGAGGTAGAGCGCGCGCACTCCGGCGACCCACATCATGGGGTCGCCGTGCACCTGCCAGGTCACCGAGTTCGGAGTGAACAGCCCGGGGTCGCCCATACCGGCAGGCTAACGCCGCACCCTCGGCATCCCCAGCCCGATCCACGAGATGATCTCCCGCTGGATCTCGTTGTTGCCGCCGCCGAAGGTGAAGATGACCGCCGAGCGGTAGCCGCGCTCCAGTTCGCCGTGGAGCACGGCGCCCGCCGAGCCCTCCTGGAGGGCGCCCGGGGCCGCGACGACCTCCAGGAGCCAGGCGTAGGCGTCGCGGCGGGCCTCGGAGCCGTAGACCTTGACGGCGGAGGCGTCCTGCGGGGTCAGGGTGCCGTTCTGGAGGGCGCCCACCATCTGCCAGTTGAGGAGTTTCAGCGCGTCGAGGCGGACGTGGGTCTGCGCGAGCCGGCGGCGCACCCAGGGCAGGTCCACCACGCGGCGGCCGTCGGCGAGCTTGGTCTCCATGGCCCAGCGCTGGACGTCGTGCAGGGCGCGGACGGCCATCGTGCCGTGTGCGGCGAGGGTGACGCGCTCGTGGTTGAGCTGGTTGGTGATCAGCCGCCAGCCCTGGTTCTCGGCGCCGACGCGGTGGGCGACGGGGACGCGGACGTTCTCGTAGTAGCTCGCGGTGGTGTCGTGCGAGGCGAGGGTGTGGATGACGGTGCAGGAGTAGCCGGGGTCGGTGGTCGGGACGAGGAGCATGGTGATGCCCTGGTGGGGCGGGGCGTCGGGGTCGGTGCGGACGGCCAGCCAGACCCAGTCGGCCGTGTCGCCGTTGGTGGTCCAGATCTTCTGGCCGTCGACCACGTACTCGTCGCCGTCCCGTACCGCGCGTGTCCTCAGGGACGCCAGATCGGTGCCCGCCTCGGGCTCGCTGTAGCCGATGGCGAAGTCGATCTCGCCGGAGAGGATCTTCGGCAGGAAGTACGCCTTCTGCTCTTCCGTGCCGTACCGCATGATCGTCGGGCCGACGGTGTTGAGGGCCATCAGGGGCAGCGGTACGCCGGCCTGGGCGGCCTCGTCGAAGAAGATGAACTGCTCGATGGGGGTGAGGCCGCGGCCGCCGTACTCCTCGGGCCAGCCGACGCCGAGCCAGCGGTCCGCGCCGAGCCGGCGGATCGTCTCGCGGTAGAAGCGCTTCGCGGCGACCGGGTCGGCGTGCCGGGCATAGGCGTTGTCGGGCACCAACGCGGCGAAGTAGGCGCGCAGTTCGGCGCGCAGCCGCTGCTGCTCGGGGGTGTGGTCGAGGTGCACGGCGCCTCCTGGCTTCCCAAGGCCGGTCTCCTGACGGCGCACACCGTAGAACGTGTTTCAGAAATAGGGAATGGCGGTGCGCCCTCGACCGCGGCGGTGCGCCCTCGGCTGGGGGCGGCGCACACGCGAAGGCCTCCGGTGCCCGAGGGCGCCGGAGGCCTTCCGCTGGGTACGGGCAAGTGATCAGCGAGGAACCGGAGTTGGCTGCGGAACCGTCCGCTCGCGCACGGTCCGGGGTGCCAGCACCCGCTCCGCCAACTCCCCGAAGACCAGCCCGAAGGAGGTCCACAGGGTCGCCTGGACGGCGAGTGCCGCGAGACGGAACTGCCACAGCAGGGTGCCGGGGAAGTCCTTCGGCACCTCGTTGAAGGACGGCAGGAAGGCGTACGACAGGCCGATCACGAGGAGGAAGAACGCGCCGGCCGCGACGGTCGCGTTCCAGTTGCCCAGGCGCGGCGCGAGACGCTTGCCGAGGATCACGGTGGCGACGGCCAGCAGCACGCTCAACGCCACCATCAGGAAGAACAGCGAGGTGCGCTTGCCGATGGTGTCGGGGTCGCCGACGGACGGCGGGTTGGCGGGGTACTTCAGGAAGGGGACGACGTAGACGGCGATCAGGCCGGCGGCCGCCAGGAGCAGCGCGCTCGCGCGCGGCCCGAAGCGTCCGATGCGGCCGAGCGCGAAGCAGTACGCGAGGGCGGCGATGCCGCCGAACGCGACGCCGTAGACGAGCACACCGGTCGACAGACCGGCGGTGGACTGCATCGTGCGGCTGACGACTTCGACCTCGTGCTCATGGGCGTGGGCATGCGCCTCCTCGTAGGCGATGGCCGCGTCCACGCGCGGTTCACCGAGGAAGTAGGCGACGACCAGGGCGAGCAGGCCCGCGGCGAGACCCGCGAGCATGCCACGCACCAGGAGTTGACGGACGGTTGCCGAATTCATGGACGGGTCGGTTCCTCGCCGGTCAGTGGCAGGGGAAACCGAGCAGGTGGCGGGCGTCGTGCACCCACTCGTGGACGTCCTCGCCGGACATCACGGAGGTGGCGCCCTGTTCGGCGCCGACGAAGTAGAGCAGGACCAGCATCAGGATGCCGAAGAAGACCGCCCAGGGGGCGATCGCCGAGATCGGCAGCTTCTCCGGAACGGCGGTGGGCGTAGCGCTGGGCTGAACGGCGGACTGCGCCATGGCAGGACCTCCTGGGGGAACTCGCGTCCCGTCTCGGTGGTGCACAGGACGACGGCCCCGGGTCTGACTCACCCGTCCCGCACACGAGGTGCGGGCCGGGCACACAGTGGCGCGACCGTGCCGGAGTCCCACCGGCTTCCGCGTGTCCGTCGTCGATTTCGTCCGTGACCGTACCGCGAAAGCGCAGATCCGGCCAAGGGCGCATCCGAGGGGCGGGGGCGCCCGCGACCTGCGGCCCGGTGCCGCGACGGGCGTCCGGCTCCGGCAGGATGGGCCCTCGTGACGCGTCGGAGAGACCAACTGAGGGACCGCCTGGGGCGGATGGGGCTGGAGATCGCCGGGCCGTGGGGCACCGACGACGTCCCGCCGCCCCGCACGGCATGGCGCCTGCTCGGCTCCCCCGACGCCCGGCCCGCGGTGGTCGTGAGCGGCGACCGACGTGACGAAGTCGACACGCTGTGGCGGCTACCGGAGTTCGTCGCCATGGCCGAGGGCGGCGACACCGTACTCGGCGTCACCACCGACGCCGACGGCACAAGGATCACGGTCGTGGACTGCAAGGGGGGCGCAACGCCGTCGGGGGCTCTGCGGAGGCTGTGGGCCGAGGGGCCGCTGGACGACCCGGAGTCGCGGGTGCGTGGCGCGGCGGTCCGTAACCCCCGGCTTCCCGCGCGCACACTCGTCGGGCTGCTCCAGGACACGGACACGGCACAGGACGCCGCCCGCCACCCGGAACTACCCGCCCCCGTCATCCACGCCCTGCTCCGGGCCGTCCAGAAGGGAGGCGGGCGATGACGGCACGGCTGGTGCTGGTTGCTCCCGCGCTCAGTGCGGCCCTGCGTGAGGCGCGGTTCGACGACGGATGTCCGGTGGACGAGGCCGGTCTGCGGCGGGCGCGGGCGGCAGGCGGTGGGCTGGCCGGCGCGGAACGGGCCCTCGTCTCCCCGACCGTGCGCTGCCGCGAGACGGCCGTCGCGCTGGGCCTGGACGCCGTGGACGCGCCGGAGCTCACGGCCCTGGACGCGGGCCGCTGGCGCGGCCGGACCCTCGCCGAGGTGGGCGCGCGGGAGCCGGAGGCGCTGGCCGCGTGGCTGGCCGACCCCGCGGCCGCGCCCCATGGCGGGGAGTCGGTGCGGGCGGTCTGCGACCGGGTGGCGGCCTGGCTGGAGACGGTGGCGCGGTCCTCCGGGCGGACGGCCGCCGTGGTCGAGCCCGAGCTGGTCCGGGCGGCGGTGGTACGGGCCCTGGGTGCCCCGGAGGAGGCGTTCTGGCGTGTGGACGTACCGCCCCTCGGCGCTGTGGAGCTGAGCGGGCGGTCGGGGCGGTGGAACGTGCGGGTCGGACGGGTTCTGGGTGACGGGACAGAGTGAGAGACGGGGGCGCGCGTGGTGCGTGCGTGGCGTGGGCCGGCGCGCCCTCGGCTCACGCCAGCGTGTCGATGAAGTCCGTGCACGCCTGTGCGCAGGCCCGGCAGGACCGGGCGGCCGGTTGTGCGCCGGGGTCCTCGTCGAACACGTGGGCGCTGTCCAGGCACACCGTCCGGCACCACTCCAGCTGGACGCGCAGCCCCTGCTCGTCCAGGCGGTTCTGCTCGGAGAGCACACGGCAGGTGGCGTCGCACGCCTCGGCGCAGATGATCCCCTTGCGCCGGGCGGGTTCGTAGCGGCCCGTCCCGTGCGGGTCGACAAGGCTCGCACGCATCGCGCAGACCCGCGCACACTCGGTGCACGCCTGCGCGCACGCGAAGCGCTCCTCCAGGAACCGGAAGAGTTCCTGCTGGGAAGGCGAGGTAGTCACACCATGCGGGTAGCCGCCGCGGCCGGGACCAAACGCGGCGGAGCCCCACGGCCCGCGTCGGTTCGGCGACCGTCCGTGAGGGCAGGCCGAACACGGTTCGCTTGCCCCATTGAGGGGGTATTCGCCTGATATGAGTACCGCAACTGTGCAACTGGCCGCCGCGAGCGGCCTGCTCAGCCTGGCACTTTTCGCGGTCGCCCTGGCCGTCCTGGCCATCTTGGGCGGCGCCTTCTGGCTGGGCTCCCGTAACAAGCTGCGCGAGCTTCCCCGGCCGCGCCCCGAGGAGCAGCCGCATCTGCCGCCGGACGGCCCGGTGCGCGAGATCCGGGAGAACCGGGAACCCGACGAGGTACCCAAGACACCCCCGGGCGGTCGCCCCCTCACCCCGTACGAACTGACCAATATGCAGACCCGGCCGAGCACGTCGAAGGACCGCCCGCGGTGGAGCAAGGGCTCCAGCGGTTCCTTCGGCGGCGGAGGGCTGGGCGCGCACTGACCCGGCACGACCCCGGCCCGGGGGCGGTGCCTCGAAGCACCGCCCCCGGGGTGCGGGTCACCGGCTGTCGCTGGTGCCCGTCGTGTCCGCCAGGGCGGCGCGGCCGGCCTCCAGACGGGCGGCGGGGACGCGGAAGGGCGAGCAGGAGACGTAGTCCAGGCCCGCCTGGTGGAAGAAGTGGATCGACGCGGGGTCTCCGCCGTGCTCGCCGCACACCCCGGTCTCCAGGTCCGGGTTGACCGAGCGTCCGGCCCCGACGGCCAGTTCGACCAGCCGGCCCACGCCCTCCCGGTCGATCGTCTCGAACGGTGACACCTCGAACACGCCCTTCTCCAGGTACAGCGGGAAGAAGGACGCCTCGGCGTCGTCGCGGGACAGGCCCCAGGTGGTCTGGGTGAGGTCGTTGGTGCCGAAGGAGAAGAAGTCGGCGGCCCGGGCGATGCGGCCGGCGGTGAGCGCGGCCCGCGGCAGCTCGATCATCGTGCCGATCGGGCAGTCCAGGGCGATGCCGGTCTCCTCCGCCACCTCGGCGAGGACGCGCTCGGCCTCGGCACGCGCCAGCCGCAGCTCCTCCACGGTCCCGACCAGCGGGATCATGATCTCGGCGCGCGGCCGGCCGCCGTCCCGCAGCCGCCGGACCACCGCTTCGGCGACGGCCCGCACCTGCATGGCCGTCAGCCCGGGCACGGCGAGTCCGAGCCGGACCCCGCGCAGGCCGAGCATCGGGTTCTGCTCATGGGTGCGCTCGACGGCGTCGAGGAGGGCCCGGTCGTGCGGGTCCGGGTGGTCGGCCCTGGCCAGGCGGACGGCGAGTTCGGTGCGGTCGGGCAGGAACTCGTGCAGCGGCGGGTCGATGAGGCGGATGGTCACGGGCAGGCCGTCCATCGCCTCCAGGATGCCGGTGAAGTCGTCCCGCTGCAGCGGCAGAAGCGCGGCCAGGGCCTTCTGACGGGCCACGTCGTCGCGGGCCAGGATCATCGCCTCGACCAGTGCGCGCCGCTCCCCGAGGAACATGTGCTCGGTGCGGCACAGCCCGATGCCCCGGGCGCCGAGGGCGCGGGCGCGGACGGCGTCCTCGGGGGTGTCGGCGTTGGCGCGGACCTCCAGCCGGCGCACGGTGTCGGCGTGGTCGAGGGAGCCCAGGACGGCCGAGGTGAGCGCGTCGGTCGCCGTGCCGCTCTCCAGGGCCGCGGCCACGTCGGAGGCGGTGAGCGGGAGGGCGCCGAGGCGGACGGTGCCGGCGGTGCCGTCGACGGAGACGGTGTCGCCCTCGCGGACCACGGTCCCGGAGCCGGTGGTGAACCGGCGGGCCTCGGTGTCGACGGCGAGGTCCTCGGCGCCGCAGACACAGACCTTGCCCATGCCGCGGGCGACCACGGCGGCGTGGCTGGTCTTGCCGCCCCGGCTGGTCAGCACCGCCTGGGCGGCGATCATGCCGGGCAGGTCGTCGGGGGTGGTCTCGCGGCGCACCAGCACCGTGTCCTCGCCGGCCGCGGCCCGTCGTACGGCCTCCGCGGAGTCGAAGACGACGACGCCGACCGCCGCGCCGGGCGAGGCGGGCACGCCGTGGGCGAGCGGCTCGTCGGCGGAGGTGGTGTCGAAGCGGGGGAACATCAGCCGGGTCAGTTCGGTGCCGTCGACGCGCATCAGGGCCTCGTCGGCGCTGATGGTGTCCTCCTCGCGCAGGTCGTGGGCGATACGGAAGGCGGCCTCGGCGGTGCGCTTGCCGACGCGGGTCTGCAGGATCCACAGCCTTCCGCGTTCGACGGTGAACTCCACGTCGCACAGGTCCCGGTAGTGGTTCTCCAGCGTGCGCAGGTGGTCGACGAGTTCGGCGTAGGAGCGCGGGTCGAGTTCCTTCAGCGCGTGCAGGGGCAGCGCGTCGCGGACGCCCGCGACGACGTCCTCGCCCTGGGCGTCCGGGAGGTAGTCGCCGTACACGCCGCGTTCGCCGGTGGCGGGGTCGCGGGTGAAGGCGACGCCGGTGCCGGAGTCGTGGCCGAGGTTGCCGAAGACCATCGCCTGGACGTTGACGGCGGTGCCGAGGTCGTCGGGGATGTGTTCGCGGCGGCGGTAGACGCGGGCGCGTTCGACGTTCCAGGACGCGAAGACGGAGCGGATGGCGCGGGAGAGCTGCTCGGCCGGGTCCTGCGGGAAGTCCGCACCGGTCTCGCGGCGGACGATCTCCTTGAACTCCTCGGTGAGCAGGACGAGTTCCTCGGTGTCGAGTTCGTCGTCGCCGGCCGCGCCGCGCCGGGCCTTGTGGGCGGCGAGGGCGTGCTCGAACAGGTCGCCGTCCACCCCCATCACCGTACGGCCGAACATCTGCACGAGACGCCGGTAGGAGTCCCAGGCGAAGCGCTCGTCGCCGGACGCCTTGGCCAGGCCGTGGACGGAGGCGTCGTTGAGGCCGATGTCGAGGATGGTCTCCATCATCCCGGGCATGGAGAAGCGGGCGCCGGAGCGGACGGACACCAGCAGGGGGTCGCCGGCCGCGCCGAGGGTGCGGCCCATGGCGTGCTCCAGGCCGGCGAGCGCCCGGGCGGTCTGGGAGCCCAGCTCGGGCGGCTCCGCGCCGGTCGCGAGGTAGACGCGGCAGGCCTCGGTGGTGACGGTGAACCCGTGCGGGACGGGGAGGCCCAGGCGGGTCATCTCGGCCAGGCCGGCTCCCTTGCCGCCGAGCAGGGCGGCCATGTCCCGGCTGCCCTGGGCGAAGGTGTACACGTACTGGGTGGGCGTGGTCATCGGGACTCGGCCTCTCATGCGTGCGGGACGACGGCCACGGGGCAGCCGGCGTGGTGGATGACGGCGTGGGTGACGGGTCCGGTGCGCGGTCCCGCGGGGCGTTCGGTGAGACGGCGGCCGACGACGAGCAGGCCCGCCGAGGAGGCGGCGCGGATCAGCGGCGACGGGGCGCGGCCCTCGGTGAGGGTCTCCAGGACCTCGACGCCGGGGTACTTGTCCCGCCACGGCAGCAGGACGGCGCTGAGGAAGCCCTGCCACTCCTCCGCCCGCCCGCGCCCGTCGGCCAGGTCGATCTCGCCGGGCCCGAGGCCGAGCCCGGAGTCCGGCCGGCAGGCGTGCACCACGCGCAGCCGCGCGTCCCGCGTACGGGCGGTCTCGAAGGCGAAGTCGATCAGCTCGTCGCACGGGTCGGCGAGGTCCAGGCCGAGCACGACGTCCCGGTGGCGGGTGCGGACGGAGGAGCCGCCGTCGGGGGCCGGGACGTGTTCGTCGGACTCCTCCTCCCCCGCCCGGACCAGGACGACGGGTACCTCGGCCCGTCCCACGACCCCGAGGGCGACCGATCCGACGAGGAAGCCGGTGAATCCGCTGAGGCCGCGTGAGCCCAGCACCATCAGGTCGGCGTCCTTGGCCGCGGTCAGCAGGGCGGCGACGGCCGGTCCCTCGACCTGGTCGTCGGCCAGGTCGGTGACGCCCGGGCAGGAGCGGCGGATCCGCTCCTCGGCCTGGCGCAGGGCCCGCCGTGCGAGGTGCCGGGCGGCGGCGGTGGCGGGTTCGCCGTCCTGGCGGGGATGCCAGTTCCAGGCGTGCAGCAGGCGCAGCGGCCTGCCTCGGCGTACGGCCTCGCGGGCGGCCCACTCGGCGGCGGCGAGACTTTCCGGTGATCCGTCGACCCCGGCGATGACGGGCGGCAGCATGTGCGCACCTCCTGCGCTCGGTCTGCTCCTCGCTCTTGAGCCTCGTCCGCCGGCCTACCGGCGGGTATGGGCCGCCAGGGCTCGGGCGGGGTCCGTTCGGCCCCCAGCGGGCCCCGTTCGTCGGCGGAGGGGACCGGCCGCTCGCCGGAGTCCGTGGACGCGCCGGGCGAGGGCCGGCTACGGCAGGGTGCGGGCCACCGTGAGCGCCTGCTCGGCGTACGACCGTCCGAACAGCACCGTGTGGACGAGGAGCGGGAAGAGCTGGTGCAGGCCGACGCGGTCCTGCCAGCCGTCGGCCAGCGGTGCGGCCTGCTGGTAGCCGTCGAGGACATGTTCCAGGTGGGCGCAGCCGAACAGGCGCAGCATCGCGAGGTCGGTCTCTCGGTGACCGCCGTGCGCCGCCGGATCGATGAGCCAGGCCCGCCCGTCGCCGCCCCACAGCACGTTGCCGTTCCACAGGTCGCCGTGCAGCCGGGCGGGCGGCTCGGCGGGCCCGGCCAGCTCGGGCAGCCGTGCGCAGAGCCGCTCCAGTACGGAAGCCTCGCCGGACCGCAGGGTGCGGGCGTCGACCGCGGCGCGGACGTAGGGCAGCACCCGGTGGGCGGCGTACCAGGTGGGCCAGTCGTCCCCGGGGACGTTGCGCATCGGGGCGAGCCCGATGTACGCCTCGCGGGGCCCGTCCGGTGGCGGCGCGCCGAACGCGGGGGCGCCGGCGGCGTGCAGGGCAGCGAGCTCGCGTCCGAACCGCAGCGCGGCCCCGGGGGTCGGCCGGCCGCTCGGCACCCGGTCGGTGACCAGCCACCGCTCGTCGTGGCCGTGCACGGCCGGTACGGGCACCGCGCGGGCGTCGGCCAGCCAGCGCAGCCCGGCCGCCTCGGCCCGCGCCGCGCCGGGGGCGTCCCCGCGCTTGACGATCACCGTCCGGCCGTCGCCGAGGGTGACTTCCGCGAGGGCGGCGGACAGGGGGCGGTGGCGCACGGCGGGACGTCCGGTGAAGCGGGTGGCGGCAGCGGCCGGGCCGTCGCGGTCGCCGGCCGCCGCGTCGGGCGGCAGTCCTCGGTGCACGGTCGCCAGCGTACGGGCCGCCGAGGGCACTTCAGCCCCCGCTCGCGGGTCCTTCGGCCCCTGTGGGGCCGGCGCGGGACGGCACAGGCTGGAGGTACGAGGGCCCTGGAGGTCGTGATGACTGAATCCCCGTACACCGTGAGCGACGTGATGACGCACACCGTCGTCGCCGTGGGGCGCGACGCGCACTTCAAGGAGATCGTCGAGCTGTTCGACCAGTGGAAGGTCAGCGCCCTGCCGGTCCTGGAGGGCGAGGGCCGGGTCGTGGGAGTGGTGTCCGAGGCGGACCTGCTCGCCAAGGAGGAGTTCCGGGACGCCGCCGACGGTCTCGCGGGCGACCCGGTCGAACTGGCGGCACGGGCCAAGGCGGGCGCGACGACGGCCGGGGACCTGATGAGCGCCCCCGCCGTGACCGTGCACGCCGACGCCTCGCTCGCCGAGGCGGCACGCATCATGGCCCGTCGGCGCGTCAAGCGACTGCCCGTGGTGGACGCCGTGGGTCTGCTGCAGGGCGTGGTCAGCCGGGGCGACCTGCTGAAGGTCTTCCTGCGCTCCGACGACGACATCGCCGACGAGGTCCGGCACGCCGTCCTGACCAAGCTGCCCCTGACCGCCACCCCGACGGTGGCGGTGTCCGAGGGCGTGGTCACCGTGGGCGGCGTCATGCCCGACCGCACCCTGGTCCCGGTGGTGGCCCGGGCGGTACGAGCCGTGGAGGGCGTCGTGGACGTCCGGATGGATCTGGCGCCCCGGTGAGGTGCGGGCGGCCGGTGGAACGGCCCGGTGAAGCACCGCCCGGTGGAGCACGGCCACCCGGTGGAGCACGTCCGCTCCGCGAAGCCCGTGCCCCGTGAAGCACGGGCGCCCGGTGGAGCACCGCCACCCCGCGCAACACCGCCGCGCCGGTGAAATACCGCCACCCCGTGCAACACCCCCACCCTGATAGGGCACACGCCACCCCGGGGGAGGCACCGCGGCCGACTTCGCCGTCCCCCGTTCTGGGTTCCCCCGGCTTCACCCAGGCGCGGTTCCCCGGCCGGGTTCAGGGCTTCGGGGGCTCGTCGAAGCTGGCGAAGTACGCGGCGGCCATGTCCTCGTCGGCGTGGCCCTGGGCCGCGGCGCGTTCCAGGCGTTGCGCGCTCGCGGCGGCCACGTCCAGGCGGACGCCGTGCTGTTCGCCGGCGCGGACGATCAGCCGGGCGTCCTTCGCCGCGGTCGTCACCGCGAACTGCGGCGGGGTGAGCCGGTCGTCGAGGACGAGCTCGGCCTTGGCGTGCAGATAGCCCATGTCGAGCGGGCCGCCCGCGATGGCGTCGAAGAAGCCCTGCGGGTCGACGCCGAGCGCCCGCGCGAGGGCGAGCGTCTCGCCGACCGCCGCGGTGGTCGCGATGACCCAGCTGTTGGCGACGAGCTTCAGCCGGGTCGCGCTGCCGGCGGCGCCGTCCTCCCCGGTCCACACGGTGCGGGCGCCGACCGCGTCGAAGACCGGGGTCACCGCGGCGCGCGCGTCGGCCGGACCGGCGGCCAGGACGAGCAGCTGACCGGCCTCGGCGGGCCGGCGGGTGCCCAGCACGGGGGCGTCGAAGAAGACCAGGCCGTGGTCGCGGGCGAACCCGGCCAGCTCGTCGAGGCCCTCGATGCCGGCCGTGGTCGACTGCACCCAGGCGGTCCCCTCCCGCAGGGCGGGTGCGGCCTCGCGCATCACTTCGAGGGCGGCGTGACCGTCGTAGAGCACGGTCAGGACGACATCGGCGCCCTCGACGGCCTCGGCGGGCGTGCCGGCGACGAACGCGCCGTCCTCGGCGAGCGGTTCGGCCTTGGCGCGGGTGCGGTTCCAGACCCGGACGGTGTGTCCGGCGCGGGCGAGGTTGCGGGCCATCGCGGCGCCCATGATGCCGGTGCCCAGAACGCTCACGGTGAGTGTGTCGGTCATGAGGTCAACTTCCCTGTCCGTGCGGTGCGGTCAGGAACCGATCCTGCCGGAGTCGGCCCGGATCGGCCCGCCCAGCCACGCGCCCGGTGACCGTCGAGCGGTCGCGGGGGGCCGATGACGCGGTGTCAGAGGGGATGGTGTCCTCGTCCCGTCCGGGCGTGGGCCGCCGCCGCGCCGAGGAACAGCGTGAGCACCGCGGCCGGCGCGGCGGCCGCCGTCAGCCAGTCCGCCGTGTTCTCGGGGCCGGCGGCCAGTCCCAGCAGGGCGGTCGCCGTCGCCGTGGTCAGGCCGGTGGCGACCAGGACCGCCACGACGTGCCGGGAGGCGGCGGCGCCGCGCGGCAGCGGGCCCGCCCCCAGCCGGGCCCACTGGTGCTCCGACTCGCGCCGCTCGTACCGGCGTCGGACGGCGGCCCACACCCGCAGGGCGAGTGCGGCGGCGGCCCCCGAGGCGGCCGCGGTGCCGTGGATCCACCAGGCGTCGGCCACCAGCAGGAGGGCGACGAGCGCGGCGGCCGTCCCCCAGGCCGTCACACAGGCCGCGGCGGCGGTGCGGCCGGAGAGCGGGCGGTCGGCTCCCGCGCGCAGCTCGGCCAGCGCCGGCAGATACCAGACGCAGCCCGAGGCGGTCAGTACGGCGGCTCCCAGGGCGAGGACGGCGTGGGCCATGGCTACCGCGCCGCCGCTTCGAGCTCGGCGAGCTCGGGGTGGTGCAGGTCGAACGCGGGGGATTCGCTGCGGATCCGGGGCAGGGACGCGAAGTTGTGCCGGGGCGGCGGGCAGGAGGTCGCCCATTCCAGGGAGCGGCCGTAGCCCCAGGGGTCGTCGACGGTGATCTTCTCGCCGTACTTGGCGGTCTTCCAGACGTTGTAGAGGAACGGCAGGATCGACAGGCCCAGCAGGAACGACCCGATGGTGGAGAGGGTGTTGAGGGCGGTGAAGCCGTCGGAGGCGAGATAGTCGGCGTAGCGCCGGGGCATGCCCTCCACGCCCAGCCAGTGCTGGACGAGGAAGGTGAGGTGGAAGCCCGCCGTCAGCGTCCAGAAGGTGATCTTTCCGAGGCGTTCGTCGAGCATCTTTCCGGTGAACTTGGGCCACCAGAAGTGGAATCCGGCGAACATCGCGTACACGACCGTGCCGAACAGCGTGTAGTGGAAGTGCGCGACGACGAAGTACGAGTCCGAGGTGTGGAAGTCGAGCGGCGGCGAGGCGAGGATGACGCCGGTCAGGCCGCCGAAGGTGAAGGTGATCAGGAAGCCCGTCGCCCAGAGCATCGGTGTCTCGAAGGACAGCGAGCCCTTCCACATCGTGCCGATCCAGTTGAAGAACTTCACACCGGTCGGGACGGCGATGAGGAACGTCATGAACGAGAAGAACGGCAGCAGCACCCCGCCGGTGACGTACATGTGGTGCGCCCACACCGTCACGGACAGACCGGCGATCGCGATGGTCGCGCCGATCAGGCCCATGTAGCCGAACATCGGCTTGCGCGAGAAGACCGGGATCACCTCGGAGACGATCCCGAAGAACGGCAGGGCGAGGATGTACACCTCGGGATGGCCGAAGAACCAGAACAGGTGCTGCCACAGCAGGGCGCCGCCGTTGGCCGCGTCGAAGATGTGCGAGCCGAACTTGCGGTCGCATTCGAGCGCGAAGAGGGCCGCGGCCAGGACCGGGAAGACGATCAGGATCAGGACGCCGGTCAGCAGCACGTTCCAGGTGAAGATCGGCATGCGGAACATGGTCATGCCGGGCGCGCGCATGCAGACGATCGTGGTGATGAAGTTGACCGCGCCGAGGATGCTCCCGAAACCCGAGAGCGCCACGCCCATGATCCACATGTCGGCCCCGACGCCTGGCGAGTGCACCGCGTCGGACAGCGGGGCGTACAGGAACCAGCCGAAGTCGGCGGCCCCGCCGGGGGTGAGGAAGCCGGCCGCGGCGATCGAGGAGCCGAAGAGGAAGAGCCAGTAGGCGAGCATGTTCAGCCGCGGGAAGGCCACGTCCGGGGCGCCGATCTGCAGCGGCATGATCCAGTTCGCGAAGCCGGTGAACAGCGGCATGGCGAACAGCAGCAGCATGATCGAGCCGTGCATGGTGAACGCCTGGTTGAACTGCTCGTTGGACATGATCTGCAGTCCGGGCCGGGCGAGTTCGGCGCGCATGAGCAGTGCCAGCGCGCCGCCGACGATGAAGAACACGAACGCCGAGACCAGGTACATCGTCCCGATCCTCTTGTGGTCCGTGGTGGTCAGCCAGTCCGTCCACGCCGGCCTGGCGGTGCGTACGGGTGCGCTGACCGGTGACGCCTCGATGACGGCGTCCTGACTCTGAACCTCGTCCACCGGACGATGCCCTCCCCTGGGTGTCGCTGTTCTGTGCGGGCGCCTCATGATCGTCGGAGGGGCCCCTGGTCCCGGTAGGGCCGCGGGGCCCGCGCCCGGGGACCAACGGCCCCATCGGCCGGGGCCCTTCAGCAGGGCGCCCGCGATGGCCGGGAGGAGGCCCCCGTCACGTGGTCAGCGAGTCGGCGATCTCCCGCGCCCACTGCTCGATCGCCGCGAAGTCACGGAAGTCACCCCCTTTGCCCT
This sequence comes from Streptomyces sp. NPDC032126, assembly GCF_055580085.1. Lineage (NCBI taxonomy): Bacteria > Bacillati > Actinomycetota > Actinomycetes > Kitasatosporales > Streptomycetaceae > Streptomyces > Streptomyces sp. NPDC032126. The sequence goes on along the minus strand of NZ_JBVIMA010000001.1, from coordinate 1,161,107 downwards.
GTTTCAGAATCATGCGGGCGATACGGCCCTTGGCGCCCTCCTCCAGACAGCCGCCGAAGGTGATGTGCCCGCGGGCCCCCAGGCGGCCCATCGCGCGGCGCACGCCCGGCACGGGCGGGATGTCCCGCTCGGCGGCCGAGGCGTCCAACGGGCCGCTGCTGAACAGCCACACCGGGCGAGTGGAGAGGTCGCTGCGGTGCCGGCGGACGAAGCGGCGGGCGTCCTTCTGCCAGCGCCCTGCGTAGAGCCCGCCGCCGATCACGACGGCGTCGTACGGCGTGACGTCCTCGACGCGTCCACCGGACACCGCCTCGGCGGTGAGGCCCTCCTTGCGCAGGACCCCGGCCACGGCCTCGGCGATCTCTGCGGTCGAACCGTTGGTGGAGCCGTGGGCGACCAGTACGTTCGCGGTCATGGCGATCCACCTCCTCGTGCTTCAGATGCGGCGCAGCCAGTCGTCGGCGACGCCGTGCAGGGCCTGTTCCTCCGGCCGGACACGGGCGTCGTCGACGCGGTGGGTCAACCGGTCGACGACCGCGACGACACCGTCGATCTGGCGGGTCATGGAGACGGCGATCCCCGTCTCGCTCTTGCGCTCCAGCTGCCCGGTGAGCGTGACCACGCCGTCGGTGACGGAGACGTCGACGGCGCGCGGGGTCAGCCACAGGGCCCGTACCAGGACCTCGTCGATCACCTCGGCGCGGATCTCCGCGTCGGGCCGCAGGAAGAGCTTGAGCAGGTCGCGCCGGGTGACGATGCCGACGAGCCGGTTGTCCTCGTCGAGGACGGGCAGCCGCTCCACGCGGTTGCGGGCCATCGTGCGGGCGGCCTCGACGATCGTGTCGTCGGCGTGGACCGTGATGGCCGGCTCGGTCATCAGCCGGCCCGCGGTGAGCCCGTTCGCCTTGGCGGAGCGCCGGCGGGCGGCCGGGGTCAGCGCGAGGCGGGCGCGCCGCCTCGGCTCGTAGGGGTCGGGCAGTTCGGCCTGGTGGGCCATCAGATCGGTCTCGGACACCACACCGAGCACCCGCCCGGCGTCGTCGACCACGGGCAGTCCGCTGATGCGGTGCTCGCCGAGCAGCCGTGCCACCTCCTTGAACGGGGTGCTGTGTCCGGCTCGGACGACCTCCGTGGTCATCACGGAGCCGACCTTGTTGTGCTTCATGGTGTTCCTCCTCAGCGGAGTCGGCGCAGACAGGGGTCCTGGGGCCGGCGCGGCAGCAGCCGCACGCGCGTGTCCAGCACGGTCACTCGTTCGGTCGTGGCGAGTACGGGGTCGAGGTCGGCCTCCGCGAGCTGCGGCAGGTCGCTCGCCATCCGGGACAGCCGCAGCAGCACCTGCTCCAGGCCCTCCAGGTCGACGGGGCCCCCACCCTGGGCGCCGAGCAGGAGCGGGGCGCAGCGGGGGGACGTGATCAGGTCGGAGGGTGCCGACGCCGCGGTGGTGGAGGCCGTCGGCGACCGCGACGGAGATGTCCGCGGCCGTGCCGTCACCGGCGCCCGCGGTGTCGTACTCGGCGAGCCCGATGATCCGGCCGTGCGTCTCGGCCACCAGCGCCCGGTGGCCGGTGTGCGGGGGCGCGCAGGCCCGGTCGGCGGCCAGGCCGGCGGAGCGGCGGCTGGTCGAGAAGAACCGCAGGCGCAGGTTCTCCGGGGACATCTCCCCGCAGAACCCCTCCACCTGGGCGTGGTCGCCCCGGCGCGCGGCGCGGACGCACACGGTGGTGCCGTCGGCGAGCAGCGCGTGCACCGGGGGGCGGGTGATGAGCGGATCGTCCGGCATCGCGGATCTCCTCCTGCGGTATCTACACTTCGAGCGTCCAGCGGAACGCGGCGGGATCCCATGGGCTGTCCGGCGGTGGCCGGGGGGCCGGTCGGCCCTCGGCTCCGCGACCTCGGCGAGGGGAGTCAGGGCGGCATGGCCGGCAACAAGACGGAGAAGCTGTCGCGCAAGGTCTACGAGGACGAACTGCTGCGCCTGCAGACCGAGTTGGCCAAGCTCCAGGAGTGGGTGCGGGCCGAGGGCGCGCGACTGGTCGTGATCTTCGAGGGACGGGACGCGGCGGGCAAGGGCGGCACGATCAAGCGGGTCTCCGAGCACCTCAACCCGCGGGTCGCCCGGATCGTGGCCCTGCCCAAGCCTACGGAGCGGGAGCGGAGCCAGTGGTACTTCCAGCGGTACGTGGAGCATCTCCCGGCCGCCGGGGAGATCGCGCTGTTCGACCGGTCCTGGTACAACCGGGCCGGAGTCGAGCACGTCATGGGTTTCTGCACGAAGGAGGAGCACCAGCTGTTTCTGCGGCAGTGCCCGATCTTCGAGCGGATGCTGGTGGAGGACGGGATCCTGCTGCGCAAGTACTGGTTCTCGGTGAGCGACACCGAGCAGCAGGACCGCTTCCGCAAGCGCCTCGACGATCCTCTGCGCCGCTGGAAGCTGTCGCCGATGGACCTGGAGTCCATCACCCACTGGGAGGCGTACTCGCGGGCCAAGGACGAGATGATGGTCCACACCGACATTCCCGAGGCGCCGTGGTACGTCGTGGAGAGCGACGACAAGAAGCGGGCCCGGCTGAACATGATCGCCCACCTGCTGGACTCGGTGCCCTACCACGACGTGCCGCCGCCGGTGCTGGAGCTGCCGGACCGGCCGAACTCCACCGGCTATGTGCGCACGCCGCGCGATCTGCAGAACTACGTGCCCGACCACGCGGCAAGCCTGTGACTCACCCCGGGTGCGGTACGACGGCCACCGGGCACCCGGAGTGGTGCAGTGCCGCGTGCGCGACCCGGCCCAGCTGGAGGCCGCGGTGGCCCTCGCGCCGCTCGGCGCCCACGATCAGCAGGTCGGCGTGGTGCGAGAGGTCCACCAGGGCCCGCTGGGGGTGGCCCTCGACGGTGCGGCGGTACAGCTCGACGTCCGGCGGGGCGTCCTTCAGCGCCGCGTCCAGGGCCTCGGCGGCCCGTTCCTCGTGGAGCTTGGCGGCGTCCCCGGCGAGCAGGGGATGCCCGGCCCGCTCATGGGCGGGGTACCGCCAGACGCGCACGGCCTCCAGGACCGCGCCGCGCCGCCGCGCCTCGTCGTAGGCGAAGCGCAGGACCGCGCTGTCGTCGGGGTCCTCGCCGACGCCGACGAGCACGCGGCCGTGGACCGGGCGCGCGGCCTGGTTGTCCTGGCCGCCGCGGAGCACGACCACGGGGCAGGGGGCGTGCGCGGCCACGGTCAGGCTGACCGAGCCGAGCAGCGCGTTGGCGATGCCGCTGCGGCCACGGCTGCCGAGGACGAGCAGCGAGGCGTGCCGGCCCTCGCGGACCAGCGCGTACTCGGGCTCCTCGGCGACTACGTCGGCGGCGACCGTGAGGTCGGGGTGGCGGGCGCGGGCACGCCGGGCGGCGGTGGCGACGATGTCGTCGGCGCGCACCTCCTCGGGCGTCCCGCCGTGGTCCTGGGCGAGCGAGGCGCCCTCGTAGTGCTCCCAGAGGGAGGCGTACAGGACCCGCAGCGGCATCCGGCGCAGGGCGGCCTCGTCGGCCGCCCAGTCGACGGCGCGCAGGCTCGGTGCGGAGCCGTCCACGCCGACGACCAGGGGGGCGTCCATCGCCGTCACCGTCCCGCGCCGAGGTCGAAGACGATGCGTGCCTTGACCTGGCCGCGCAGGACCTCGTCGATGGAGTCGTTGACGGAGGCCAGCGGGCGGGTCTCGTAGATGACCCGGGTGCGGCCGGCCGCGTGCAGCTGGAAGACCTCGGCGAGGTCCTGGCGGGTGCCGACGATGGAGCCGATCACGGAGGTGCCGTTCAGGACGGTGTCGAAGATCGGCACCTGGATCGTGCCGTGCGCGGGCAGGGCGACCATGACCAGCTTGCCGCCGCGCCGCAGCCCGGCGTTGGCGGCGGCGAACGCGGCCTCGTTCACGGCGAGGGCGATCGCCGCGTGGGCTCCGCCGTGGCGCTTGAGGACCGCGCCGACGTCCTCCTTGCGGGCGTCGATGACGAGGTCGGCGCCGAGTTCGGCGGCCAGTTCGAGCTTCTCGTCGGTGACGTCGATCGCGGCGACGGTCGCACCGGCGATCTTGGCGTACTGCACGGCGAGATGGCCGAGTCCGCCGACGCCGGAGATCGCGACGAGCTGGGCGGGCCGCACGTCGGCGACCTTCAGCGCCTTGTACGTGGTGACGCCGGCGCAGGTCAGCGGGGCGGCGTCGAAGGCGGTGACGCCGTCGGGCACCGGCTGGGCGAAGTCGGCCCGGGCGAGCATCTTCTCGGCGTACCCGCCGTCGCGGCCGTAGCCGGTGTTGATCTGCCGCTCGCACAGCGTCTCCCAGCCGGACAGGCAGTGCTCGCAGCGCCCGCACGCCTCGCCGAGCCAGGGCACGGCGACCCGCTGCCCGACGCTCAGGTGGGTGACGCCCTCGCCGAGCTCCTCGACCAGGCCGACGCCCTCGTGGCCGGGGACGAACGGGGGGCTGGGCCTGACGGGCCAGTCGCCGTGGGCGGCGTGGATGTCGGTGTGGCACAGCCCGGAGGCCTCGACGCGGACGCGGACCTGGCCGGGGCCGGGCACGGGGTCGGGGCGCTCCTCGATGACCAGGGGCTCGCCGAAGGCTCGTACGACGGCTGCCTTCATGGGGTCAACTCCTCTTGCAGTCAGGGTGGTTCGGCCGGTGCGTCAGCTGTGGGCGACGACGGCGACGGGGGCGGTGGCGTGGTGCAGGACGGCGTGGGTGACCGGGCCGGTGTGCGTGCCCAGGGGGCTGCGGCGGACCCGGCGGCCGACGACGACCAGGGAGGCCTCACGGGAGGCGGAGATCAGGTGCTGGGCGGCGCTGCCGGAGCGGGTCTCCTGCAGCACCTCGACGGACGGGTACTTGGCCCGCCAGGGGGCGAGGATCTCGGCGAGGGCGGCGGACTGCTGCCCGGCCAGCTCCTCGTACAGATCGGCGTCGGCGCTGAGGCCGTACACGTAGTACGGCGGCAGGTTCCAGCCGTGGACGACGCGCAGGGCGGTGTCCCGGCTCGCGGCGGCCTCGAAGGCGAACGCGAGGACCGTGTCGTCGGGGCCGGCCGGGTCGAGTCCCAGGACGACGGGCCGGTAGGGGGTGGCGGCGGACGGGATGCCCGCCGGGTCGCTCTCGTGCTCGTCGGCGGCCTGTTCGCCGGCCCGGACGAGGACGACGGGCCGCTGGGTGTGGGCGACCACGGACAGGCCGACGGAGCCGACTACGAAGCCGCCGAGCCCGCTCAGCCCGCGCGATCCCAGCACCAGCAGCTCGGCGTCCTTCGCCGCCTCGGCGAGGACGTCGGCCGGCGTGCCGTGCCGGACCTCGGTGGTGATCTCGACGCCCGGGTGGCGCAGCCGAAGGCCTTCCGCGCTCTCCCTCGGGACGCGCTCGGTCCAGTGCGCCTGGGTCTCGACGCCGAGCAGCGGGGCCTGGGCCATCGGGGCGGGGAGGGGCTCCCAGACCTGGAGCAGGGTCAGCGGCAGACCGCGCAGCTTCGCCTCGCGGGCCGCCCATTCGGCGGCGGCCCTGCTCTCGGGGGAGCCGTCGAGACCGGTGACGACGGTGCGGACCATGATGTCTGCCTCCTGAAGGGGGACGGGTCGATCGACGATCGGTCGATCCGTCGATCGGATGTCTGATTCCAGCCTCGTGAGGAGGCGGTGGGTGGGGCAGGGGCCGGTCTTCCCGCGCGGGGGGCCGGACCGCCCGGGCCGGGGGCCGACCGGCCCGGGCGAGGTGTCCCGCGGCGGGCCGGTTCACCGCAGCCAGGTGTGCCGGTTCACGTAGGGCAGCCGGGCCCAGAGGCGGCCCAGTCCCCAGGTGGCGCCGGCGCCCGCGACCGCGAGGGCGATCAGGGCGGCGGCGTAGATCACGTGGTAGTCGACGAACGGGTTCGTCGACATGCTGGGCGACCCGTCGGACAGGTGCTTCGCGGGCGGCCACTCGGCGATCCACATCAGCGCCATCATGGCCGTGCCGGCGACGGCGGCCGCCCGCAGCGCGACGCCGCTCATCACGGCGACGCCGATGCCGAGCAGACCCAGCATGAACAGCCAGTCCGCCCAGGTGTCCCCGGCCCAGCCGTGGAAGGTGGACTCCATCGGTCCGGCGGCGACGCCGCTGAGGAAGCCCTTGGTGGGCGAGCCGCCGTCGATCCAGCCCTTGCCGGACGGGGTGGCGTACCCGAACCCGAACGTCTTGTCCAGGAAGGCCCACAGGAAGACGAACCCGGTCAGCAGACGCAGACCGGCGAAGACATACGCGCTCACCGCCGGTACGGCCGTGTCGGTGACGGCGTCGGCCGTCGCCGCCCGGCGCGCGGAGGGGAAGCGGAACCCCAGGTGACGGTGCGGGTGTTCGTGAACGGCCATGCTCGTGTTCCCTTCGGGGAGTCGGTGTCCGCGGGGTCGTGCTGCGCGTTCTGGCACCGCTCAATCTGGCCGCCCCGGCCACCGGCCGCCGGATGCCGAAGGGCGGCGCGCGGGGGCTGAACGGCCCCTTCCACGGGACCTGTCGGGCCGACGAGGCTGACAATGCCGACAGACGGCGGAGGGAGTCCTATGGCGCACGGGTCGGGATGGCGGGACCACCTGCCCGGGATCGCCGTGGTGCTCGGCTACCGCCGGGCGTGGCTGCGCGGGGATGTGCTCGCCGGGGTGACCGTCGCCGCGTATCTCGTGCCGCAGGTGATGGCGTACGCGGAGGTCGCCGGGCTGCCCCCGGTCGCGGGGCTGTGGGCGATCCTGCCCGCGATCGGCCTGTACGCCCTGCTGGGCTCCTCGCGGCTGCTGTCGGTGGGACCGGAGTCGACGACGGCGCTGATGACGGCGACGGTGGTGGCGCCGCTGGCCGGCGGCAGTCCCGTCCGGTACGCCGAACTGGCCGCCGCGCTCGCCCTGACGGTGGGTCTGCTGTGCGTGGCCGCCCGGGTGCTGCGGCTGGGCTTCCTCGCGGACCTGCTGTCGCGGCCGGTGCTGATCGGCTATCTGGCGGGCGTGGCGCTGATCATGGTGGTCGACCAGCTGCCCAAGCTGACGGGCGTCCCGACGACGGGGTCGCTGTTCTTCGCCCAGCTGTGGTCCTTCCTCGGCAATCTGGGGCAGGCGCACCCGGCGACCGTGCTGTTCGCCGCCGCCCTGCTGACGTTCCTGTTCGCGTCGGCCCGGTGGCTGCCGATGATCCCGGGGCCGCTGTGCGCCCTCGTCCTGGGCACCGGCGCGGTGGTCGTCCTCGACCTCGACGAGCGGTACGGCGTCAAGGTCATCGGAGACATCCCGGCCGGCCTGCCCGGCCTCGGCCTCCCCGGCCCGGGCGACCTGCCGCAGCTGGTGCTGCCCGCGCTGGGCGTACTCCTCGTCGCCTACACGGACTTCATCCTCACCGCGCGCGGCTTCGCCGCCCCCGACGACCGCACCGGCCCGGACGCCGACCAGGAGTTCCTGGCGTTGGGCGCGGCCAACCTGGGCGCGGGCGTGCTGCACGGGTTCCCGGTCAGCAGCAGCGCCAGCCGCACGGCGCTCGCCGCGTCGGCGGGGGCGCGCAGTCAGGTCTACTCCCTGGTCGCGGGGGCGGTGGTGCTGGCGGTGCTGCTGTTCCTCAGCCCGCTGCTGACCCGGACGCCGTCGGTGGTGCTGGGCGCGCTGGTGGTCTACGCGGCCGTCCGCATGGTCGACGTGGCGGGCTTCCGCCGCCTCGCCTCCTTCCGCCGCCGCGAACTCCTGCTCGCGCTCGGCTGCCTGGCCGGAGTGCTCGCCCTGGACATCCTCTACGGCGTGCTGGTGGCCGTCGGTCTGTCGGTGGCCGAGCTGCTCACCCGGGTGGCCCGTCCGCACGACGCGGTGGAGGGGCTGGTGCCCGGGCTGGCCGGCATGCACGACGTGGACGACTATCCGACCGCCCGGACCATCCCGGGCCTGCTGGTCTACCGCTACGACTCGCCGCTGTTCTTCGCCAACGCCGAGGACTTCCGGCGCCGAGCGCTGGCCGCCGTCGACGAACAGACCGGCCCGGTGCGGTGGTTCGTCCTGAACACCGAGGCCAATGTGGAGGTCGACATCACCGCGCTGGACGCGGTCGAGGCCCTGCGCGGCGAACTCGCCCGTCGCGGTGTCGTGTTCGCCCTGGCCCGGGTCAAACAGGACCTGTACGGCGACCTGGAGGCGTACGGCCTGGTCGACGCGGTCGGCCGGGACCTGATCTTCCCGACCCTGCCGACCGCGGTCGCGGCCTACCGGGCGCGGTCGGGGGACGCGTGACGACGAGCGACCGCATCACACGCCGAGCTCGGGCCGGACCAGGGTGCCCGAGCGACCGTGGACGATCTCGTGGGCCGCGTCGAGGGCGCCGATCGCGGCCAGGCCGCCGGTGTGCTCGACGAAGCGGGCCGCCGCCTCGGCCTTCGGACCCATCGAGGCATGCGGGTAGTGGCCGCCGCGCAGCGCGCCGGGGGTGACGTCCAGGACCGGGCTCTGACGGCCGGTGCCGTACGCGGCGTACACATTCGGCACGTCGGTGAGGATGAGCAGGAAGTCCGCCCGGAGGTCCTCGGCGAGCCGGGCCGCCGCGAGGTCCTTGTCGACGACGGCCTCCACGCAGCGCAGGGTGCCGGTGACCCGGTCGGCGACCACGGGGACGCCTCCCCCGCCGCCGCACACCACGACGGTGCCCAGATCGAGCAGGTCGCGAACCGTGTCGGTCTCCACGATCCGCTCCGGGTCCGGGGAGGGCACGACGCGGCGCCAGCCGTCGGTGTCCTCGGCGACGTACCAGCCGTGCCGGGCCGCGAGCGTCCGGGCCTGTTCGCGGCTGTGGGCCGGGCCCACGAAGGCGGCCGGGCGGTCGAAGGCCCGGTCGTCGCCGCGCACCTCGGTGTGGGTGACCAGCGCGGCGATCCGGCGCCCGGGCAGGGCGGCGCGCAGGGCCCGTACCAGCAGGGTGGCCATCACCCCCTGGGCCCGGGCGCCGGCCAGGTCGAGCGGGCAGGAGTCGTCGGACGGGCCGAGCGGGGGTCCGTCGCCGTGGGTGATGACGAGGTCGTGGTCGTGGGCGAGCGCGGCGAGCGCGGTGGCCACCCGGACGGCGCCGGTCCGCCCGAGGCCGGCGTCGGGGGGCTCGCCCGGGATCGCCAGGGCGTTGTCACCGAGGGCGACGACGATACGCATGGCCGGTTCCTCCAGAGAGGCGGGGTCACCTGACGTCCTCCATCGAAGCGGCCGGCGCGGCACGGCACAGGGTCCCGAGGGGCTCCCCGGCGACGCCGGCCGGCCCCCGGTCCCGGGCCGGGCGGCCCATGGACCCAGCAGGCGGCGGTGCCCACGCTGGAGGGTGGTTCCTTCCGACGCGCCGCCTGGAGGCACGCCATGAACGCTCCCCCCACCACGAGCATGCCGAGGGCGCTGTCCGCGGAACACCGCCATCGGCTGATGGAGGTCGCCGCCGAGGTGGCGTTCCCGCAGGGCACCCGCCTGTTCGAGGAGGGCGGCCCGGCCGACCGGTTCTGGATCGTGCGCACCGGCACGGTCGAACTGGACCTGCGGGTACCCGGCCGCAGCCCCGCCGTCATCGAGTCCCTCGGGCACAACGACCTCATCGGCTGGTCCTGGCTGTTCCCGCCGCACATCTGGCACCTCGGCGCCGAGGCGGCGACCCCGGTGCGGGCCCACCAGTTCGACGCGGTCGCCGTACGGGCCCTGTGCCAGGACGATCCCGCGTTCGGGCAGGCCCTGGCCGTCTGGGTCGGCGGAGTCGTCGCCCACCGGTTGCACGCGGCCCGGACCCGGCTGCTCGACCTGTACGGCCCCTACGGCAGCGGGAGCGCGCGCTGACCGGTGCCGTCGTGGACGCTGCGTGCGAACCGGTGGATACGGGCACCCCGGCGGACGTGCGCGGAGCACAATGAGGGCATGGGTCGCGTACGGCGGGTCCACGGGGCGGCCGGGGCCGGTCGGCCCTAGTGCGCACGGCACTGTCAGGTGATGATCGTCGGCAGGGGCGGCCCGCAGTCCGCCAGGCACGGGACGAGGGGTCCACATGACCGAGGCACGCACCTTCACGGCACAGGATCCGATCCGTGTCTTCCTGCTGGACGACCACGAGGTCGTCCGACGCGGTCTGGCGGACCTGCTGGACGCGGAGGAGGACATCAGCGTCGTCGGCGACGCCGAGAACGTGGAGCACGCCCTGGTACGCGCCCCCGCGGTACGCCCGCACGTGGCGGTGCTGGACGTCCGCCTGCCCGACGGCGACGGCATCACCGTCTGCCGGGAGCTGCGCAGCCGGATGCCGGAACTGGCCGTGCTGATGCTGACGTCGTTCGACGACGAGGACGCCCTGCTGGACGCGATCATGGCCGGCGCCTCCGGCTATGTGCTCAAGCAGATCCGGGGCTCGGACCTCGTCTCGGCGGTGCGCACGGTCGCCTCCGGGCAGTCGATGCTCGACCCGGCGACCACCGCCCGGCTGATGCGCTCACTGCGCGCCGAACCCGCCGAGACGCCCGAGGTGGCCCCGGAGCTGGCGAGCCTGTCGCCGCGCGAGCGGGAGATCCTCGCGCTCATCGGGGACGGCCTGACCAACCGCGAGATCGGCAAGCGGCTCTACCTGTCGGAGAAGACCGTCAAGAACCACATCTCCCGCCTGCTCGCCAAGCTGGGCGTCCAGCGCCGGGTCCAGGCGGCGGTCCTCGCCTCGCAGCTGGACCAGCCGGAGCCGGCGGACCGCACTCCGCGCTGAGCGCCGTCCCCGGTCGCGCCGGGGAGGGCCGTCCGGGCCCCTTGGGCACCCCGTCCGGCCCTCCCCGTACGGGCCGGCGTCGGCCAGCCTGGGAAGGGGGCCAGGAAGGGGAGGGGAGGCGTGTGAGGGGGCGGGGGCCCGTCCCCTCACACGCCTGGACGACACCGGAGGTGCGCCATGACCGGACCTGTCGTCGTCGGGCTCGACGGCTCCCCCGCGAGCCTGACCGCCGCGTGGTGGGCGGCCCGTGAGGCGGTGGACCGGCGCCTGCCGCTGCGGATGCTGCACTCCTGGACCACCCAGCCGGTCCCCGCGTCCATCGCCCAGGAGGCGCTGGGCAAGCAGAGCTACGGTGAGCGGGTGCTGCACCACGTCCAGGCCGAACTGCTGGACCGGTACGGGGCGTTGACCGTGACCACGGAACTGGTGTCCGCCCCCGCCTCCCAAGCGCTGGTCGACCTGAGCGAGACGGCCTCCATGCTGGTGCTGGGGTCGCGCGGGCACGGCTCGGTGTCGAGCTTCCTGCTCGGCTCGATCAGCCTGCATGTGCTGGGGGTCAGCCACTGCCCGGCCGTCATCGTGCGCACGGGCGACGTGGCCGTGGAGAACGGCTCCGGGCATCCGGCGGTGGCCGGCCGGGACGAGATCGTGGTCGGGACGCAGGAGGCCGCGTCGGCCGCCGACCCGCTGCTGGAGTTCGCCTTCACCACGGCCGACCTGCGGGGTGTCCCGCTGCGCGCGGTCCGGGCCGTTCCGCTGTCGTCCCTGATGACGCATCCGCACGCCGCCGGGGGCGCCGATCTGGACGAGGAGCAGGAGCGGCTGACCGCCGAGCTGACGCCGTGGCGGAAGAAGTTTCCCTCCGTCGACGTCGTGGAGCACACCGCGCACGGTTCCGCCTCGCAGGTGCTGCTGGCCGCCTGCTCGCGCGCACGGCTGGTCGTGGTGGGCCGGCGCCGCAACCCGTCGCCGCTGACCTGGAAGCTGGGGCCCGTCGCCCACGCGGCCCTGCACCATGTGCCGTGCCCCGTCGCCGTCGTCCCGCACGACTGAGGCACATCACGGCTGAGGCGCATCCCGTTGCCGGGGACGGCGGGCGCTCGGACGACCTCCGCTCAGACGATCTCCAGGACCTCCGTCACCGGGCGGCGGGGCGTCGCCGTACCCGCAGGGCCGTGGCCGAGGCGGAGCACCATCTGGACGTGGCCCATGTCCGACGCGGGGTCGCGGGCGAGTTCGCGCAGGTCCTGGCGTTCCAGGGCGTGGGAGGACAGGGCCGTGGCCAGCCCGAGCCCGGTGGCGAGGAGCAGGACCCGTTCCATCGCCTGGCCGCCCGTCAGCCAGTCCGTGGGGCGGTCGTGGGCGGTGCCGAGGAGCACGAGGTTCGGCGAGGACTCGAAGACCGCCGCGGGCCGGTTCGGCATGGGCCGCCGGCCTGCGAAGTCCCTGGCCGGGGCGCGGCCGTCGTGCTTGGCCGGGCCGAAGGCGTAGTCCGGGATCCCGTCCACGGCCTGGTCGGACCGCTCCGGCCCGACGCGGGTCCAGCCGGTCATCTCCTCGATCCGCTCCGGCTCCATCAGGTCGCGTCCCTCGGCGTCCCGGACGTGGTCCAGGAGCACCTCCACGTGCCAGGCGTCGGGGAAGACGAGCTGGGCGCCCTCGCGCCGGGCGGCCTCGCACAGCGCGTCCTGGACGTCGGCCGGCACCTTCTCGTCCCGGAAGGGGTGACGGCTGGTGTGCCGCCGGGCGATCGCCGGGTACAGCGGGGCGAGTTCGGCGTCCGGCCGGTCGGTGCCGGAGAGCCGCACGGCGGCCAGCAGCAGGGGTTCGGCGGGGTCGGGCAGCAGCCGGGTGTCCGCGTCCAGGCCGTGGTGGGCGGCGGCGACGCGAAGGTTGAACAGGGCCGCTCCGCAGCCCAGGTGCAGGGCCCGGTGGTCCGGGTCGGCGCGCGGCATGGATCGGGACGGGTCGGCGCGCAGCTCCAGGGAGCGGCTGTCGACGAGGTACCGGAACCGCCACGGCTGCGCGTTGTGCAGCGAGGGGGCGGCCGTGGCGGCCGTCACCAGGGCACGCGGGATCAGGGGATCGAGTGGTCGCGCCGGCATGGCACACCTCCCGTCGGGGATCCGTCAAGACCAGCCTCGCCCCGCGGACCGCCGTCGGACATGGGCCGCCAGGACCGTTGCGCGGGGCCGTCCGGCCCGGCATCGGACTGGCGGGACGGCGGTCCGTCAGTCGGGGAGCGTCAGGCGCGCGGTCTCCCCCGGCTGCAGGCACACCGTCCGGTCCGGCAGGCGTATGTCGATGGGCGACTCGTCGGAGGACGGTACGGCGATCTCCAGCAGGCCGCGTTCCAGGCGCAGCCGTACGCCCCAGTGCCCCCGGTAGCGCAGGGAGAAGCCGTACGAGGACAGCTCGGGCAGCGGGACCGGGTCCAGCCACAGGGCGCCGTCCCGGGTCTCCAGGCCGGTCAGCCCGCGCTGGACGAGGTCCAGGGTGCCGGCCATGGCGCCCAGGTGGATGCCCTCGCCGGTGGTGCCGCCCTGCACGTCGGCGATGTCGCCCTGGAGTGCCTCCTGGCAGAACGTCCACGCCTCGGCGCGGCGGGCCCGGGCCAGCACCCAGCCGTGCACCAGGCCGCTGAGGGTGGAGCCGTGGCTGGTGCGGTGGAGGTAGTGGTCGACGGTGCGCCGCCAGGTGTCGTCGTCCAGCTTCAGGTCCAGCCTGCGGAAGAGCCCGGCGAGTTCGGCCGGTGAGAAGAGATAGCCGAGCATGAGCACGTCGGCCTGTTTGGACGCCCGGTATCGGTTGACGGTGTCTCCCTCGGCCTCCAGGATCCGGTCCAGGCGGCGGATGTCGCCGTACCGCGCCCGGTAGCCGGCCCAGTCGAGTTCGGCGAGTCGGCCGTAGCCCTCGAACTGGCTGATCACGCCCTCGTGGAAGGGCACGTGGAGGGTGCGCGAGACGTCCTCCCACTGGTCCAGTTCGCCGCCGTCGAGACCGGTGCGCTCGACGAGTTCGCGGCGGCGCGGCGCGGGCAGCGCGCTGATCAGTTCCAGGGCGCGGGCGAGCACCCAGGCGGCGGTGACGTTGGTGTACGCGTTGTCGTCCAGTCCGGGTACCGACGCGCCGGGGTAGGCGTCGTGGTACTCGTCGGGGCCGACGACGCCCTTGATGCGGTGCCGGCCGAGCTGGGGGTCGTAGACGGCCGAGTCGGCCCAGAAGCGGGCGATCTGCAGCAGCATCTCGGCGCCCTTGGTGTGCAGGAACTCGGTGTCGCCGCTGGCCTCGCAGTAGCGCCAGACGTTGTAGGCGATCGCCGAGCCGACGTGGTGCTGGAGATGGGAGTGGTCCGGCAGCCAGCGCCCGGAGCGCGGGTTGAGATGGAGCTGCTGGGTCTCCTCGCGGCCGTCGCTGCCGCTCTGCCACGGGTACAGCGCGCCCCGGCGGCCGGCCTCCCGGGCGGCGGTGCGGGCCCGTTCGAGGCGGCGGTGGCGGTAGCGCAGCAGAGCGCGGGAGACCTCGGGGAAGTGCAGGTCCAGGTAGGGCAGGACGAACAGCTCGTCCCAGAACACATGGCCTCGGTAGGCCTCGCCGTGCAGTCCTCGGGCGGGGACGCCGACGTCGTGGTCGGCGGTGTGCGGGGAGAGCGTCTGCAGGACGTGGAAGAGGTGCAGGCGCAGGATGCGGCCGGACTCGCCGGGCACGTCGAGGTCGGCGCGGCGCCACAGCAGCGCCCAGGCGGTGAGATGGGACTCCAGCAGGGCGTCGAAGCCGGGGGCGTGGCGGACCCGGTCGACCGCCGCGTACAGGGGGTCGCTGATGGCGGGGTCGCGCGAGGTGTGCAGGGCGACCGTCTTGTCGACGACGGCCGTCCGGCCGGCGGTGAGCTCCAGGCGCAGGTGCTGGATCGCGCGCGGGGGCTCGTGCCGCGCGGTGACGGGCGCGTCGGCGGTCAGCCGGGCCGCCATGCCGACCTCGATGTCGGAGGTGCGGGTGCGGCAGCGCAGCCACACCGTGTCCGGGGCGGCGTCCGCGGTGTGCGCCCGAGTGAGGTGGCGGCCGTCCAGCTCGCGGTAGCGGGCCACCCCGGCGTTGGTGACCCCGCCGTCCAGGGCGGCCTCGACCTCCAGCTCGCCAGAGAAGCCCTCGGCGGTGAACTCGGTGCGCAGGGCGGCCAAATGGGGATCACCCATGTGCACGAGCCGCAGTTGACGCACCGTCAATCCCCTGCCGTCGCCCAGGTCGTAGTGGGTCGTACGCTCCAACAGGCCCGAGGACAGGTGCAGTAGCTGGCGGTGGTCGACGACGGGGGTCGAGTCGGGGCCGATCCACTCCCCCGGCGGCAGGCGGAAGCGCAGCGGCAGCCAGTTGGGCATGTTGACCATGTCCTCGTTCTCGACCCGGCGGCCGGAGACCTCCGAGGTGAGCCGGTTGTAGCAGCCGGCGACGTAGGTGCCGGGGTAGTGGATCTCGTCCGCGGTGCACTCGGGGAAGGCCCCCCGGGTCGCGAGGTACCCGTTGCCCAGCGTGCACAGGGATTCCCTCAGCCGTTCGTCCGCGGGGTCGTAGCCCTCGTACTCCCAGGTCCAGCCCGTCACTGCGTCGCTCCTCCTGTCGGCGATCGGACCGGGTTCCCCGGCGGCGCCCCGTTCACGCCGGCTCATATCCCTTGCGGCACGATCGCCACGGGGCACGGGGCGTGGTGCAGCAGGACGTGAGCCACCCGGCCCAGCTGGAGGCCCGTGTGGCCAGTGCGGCGCCGGGCCCCGACGATCACGAGGTCGGCGGCGGCCGCCCGGTCGAGCAGGACCCGCCGGGCCGGCCCCTCGACCACGGCCCGGCGCACCCGGACCTCCGGATGCTCCTCCGTCATGTCCTTCAGCAGGTCGTCGAGGACGGCGGACGCCTGCTGCTCGTACGGCTGGGCCGGGTCCCCGGCGAGCAGGGGGTGGCCGGCGGACTCGTGCGCGGGGCGGCGCCAGGCCCGGACGGCGTCGAGGACGCAGCCACGCGCGCGGGCCTCCCGGAAGGCGAACCGGACCGCCTCCCCACCACTGTCGGAATCACCCGCACCGAGCAGGATCCGCGCATGGGAGCCGGCCAGGCCGGCCCGGTCGCCTCGGACCACGACGACCGGGCAGTGGGCGCGGGCCGCGACGGCCAGGCCGACCGAGCCGAGCAGCAGGCCCCGCAGCTCGCCACGGCCGCGCGAGCCGGTGACCAGGGCGAAGGCGTTGCGGCCCGCGTGCAGCAGGGCGTCGACCGCGTCCTCGGGAACGACGTCCGTGTCCGTCTTCACCTCGGGGTCGCGCAACCGGGCGCGGTCCGCGGCGGCCGCGACGATGCCCCGCACCGCCTGCTCCTCCCGTTCGTCCGTCGACGGCAGGCCGCCCTCGTAGCGCTCCCACAGGGAGGCGTGGAGCAGCCGCAACGGCACGCCGTGCCGGGCCGCCTCGTCCACCGCCCAGTCGACCGCCGTGAGCGCGGCCGCCGATCCGTCGACCCCTACGACCAGGGGCAGCTCCATCGCCTTCACCGCCTTGCGTCGCGCCGCACGCCGTACGGCATCCCACTCCACCGTCACCGTCGCAGCGCCGGCGGGCAACCGACAGGGGCGATACGGCCCCGGGCCGGGCCGTTCGGCCCCTGGGGCGCCCTGGCGGCGGATTCGACGCTGTAAGGGAGACATCGGACGCGCGGCTCCCCCCGGGAAGACGCCCAGGAACCACCGCGTGGGCGCCCTCCCGGTGAGCGGCCGTCGCCGCTGCGGGCATCGACCCGCGCCCAGGAGGTTCGTCACCGTGAACACCGCCGCCGCACCCCCGCGTCAGCCGGTCCGGCTGACCGCCGAGCTCGACCGGCCGCTGTCCCGCCGGCGCCGTCAGGCGGACACCGTCGGACGGTGCGGGCGCGGTACGTCGCGCGTCGAGGGGGGCGGCGGGCCGGGCGGGGTCTGTGCGCGCCGGAGCGCGCGGCGGCGGCGCGCGAGGCGCAGGGCGAGGGCGTCCAGTGCCGCGCTCAGCACGAAGGTCACGCCCATCGCCGCGAACAGCAGCACGGCGAAGCGCTGCCAGAACTCCGGTGTGAGAGTCGTACCCACGGTTCTCCTCCTTACCGATCGGGCGCGGTGCGGCTACGCCCGCTTCTTCTTCTCTCACCTCCAGCCAACTCCCTTGCGGTGCGGCCCGCGTGAGCCGACCGGCCCGGCACAGGTCCCGGCCGCGAGGACGGGAAGGCCCGGACGATCGCGGCGGCAGCACCGGTGCGGGACGGTTCGGCGGACTCCTGGGCGTTCGGATGCGGGCCGGTCGGCCCTGGCGGAGGCACGATCCGTGTGATGTGCTGGACGGGACGGGAAGGACCGCACGAAATGACGCGGAGAAGCGGCCGCCTGATGACCGCGCACCGCGCAATCAGGATCTGCGAGAAGCAGATGGTCCTTCCCGCCGTCACGTCGTGCATCACCTCGCCGCCCGTGCTGCGTGCCTTCGGCGGGCGGGGTGGGACGGGGTCCTGACCCCCGGCATGGACCGAAGAAGTCCGCCCCTGGGGCCCGGAGGGCCGGTCGACCCTGTCGGACCCGCCCGTGCGGGAGTCCAATGGAGGAGAGGGAGGGCGGTTCTCGCCTCGGTGACGGGGTGCGCGGAGCAGGAGGTGACTCATGCGGTACGCGGACCGGAGGGAGGCGGGGCGCCTGCTGGCCCGGCACCTGGCACATCTGCGCGGACAGGACGTGCTGGTCCTGGGGCTGCCGCGCGGCGGCGTGCCCGTGGCCTTCGAGGTGGCCCGGGAGCTCGACGCACCCCTCGATCTCCTCGTGGTGCGCAAGCTGGGTGTGCCCTGGCAGCCGGAACTGGCCTTCGGCGCGATCGGGGAGCACGGGGTGCGCGTCCTGAACGCCGACGTGATCCGGGAGGTCAGGCTGACCGAGGCCGACCGGCGGAGGGTGGAGGACGCCGAGCGGGCCGAACTCTCCCGCCGCGAACGCGACTACCGGCGGGGCCGCCCGGCTGCCCCGGTGGCCGGGCGGACGGTCGTCGTGGTCGACGACGGTCTGGCGACCGGCGCCACCGCACAGGCGGCCTGCCAGGTGGTACGGGAGCTGGGCGCGGCCCGTGTCCTGCTCGCCGTCCCGCTGGGCCAGGAGCACACCCTGGACCGGCTGCGCGCGGTGGCCGACCAGGTGATCTGCCCCGAGCCGCTACGCCATCTCGGCTCGGTCGGCGCCTGGTACCGCGACTTCGCGCAGGTCGAGGACGCGGAGGTGAACGAGCTGCTGGCCCGTGCCCGGCGGGCATCGGCGCCTCCGAGGCCCGCCGACACGCCGCCTACGCACCGTGAGGTGGAGGTACCCGTCGGCCGGCTGCGCCTGGGCGCGCGGCTGGTGGTGCCCGGTGCCGCGCCGGCCGTGGTGGTCTTCGCGCACGGCAGCGGAAGCAGCCGGCACAGTCCGCGCAACCGGCGGGTCGCCGACGTACTGACCGAGGCACGGCTGGGCACGCTGCTGCTGGATCTGCTCGCCGGGGACGAGGAGCGCGACCGACACAACGTCTTCGACATCGGGCTGCTCGCCGGCCGGCTGCGGGCCGCCGCGCAGTGGGTGCGGCGCGAGACCGGGCTGCCGGTGGCCTACTTCGGGGCGAGCACCGGGGCGGCCGCGGCGCTGGAGGCCGCCGTGGAGGACCCGGAGATCCTGGCGATCGTCAGCCGCGGCGGGCGCCCCGACCTGGCCGCGCCCGCCTCGCTGGCCGCCGTGCGCGCGCCGACGCTGCTGATCGTCGGCTCCCTGGACACACAGGTGCTCAGCCTCAACCAGCTGGCCGCCGACTGGATGCGCTGCGAGCACCGCGTCGCCGTGGTGCCGGGGGCGACCCACCTCTTCGAGGAGCCGGGCACCCTGGACACGGCCGCCGAGCTGGCCCGCGACTGGTTCACCGGGCATCTGGCCCCCGGAGGCGTGGGAACACCCCCGGTCCGACCGACGTGACACGGGCACCCCCGTCCGCTCCGGCCGTATACGGGACACCGAGCGACGGCGGGCCGTCGTGCGGGCGGTCGGGGTCGGGCGGGTCAGCCCCGGGCCCCGCTGCCGTAGGGGGCGTACAGGTCGAGCAGACGGGTGCGGGCGGCCTGCAGCCGGCGCACCACGGCCTCCCCGGCCCACTCGGTGATGGCCTGGGCGAACCCGGGATCGGCCTCGCCGAGCTGTCGTACGGCCCTGGCGTCGAACTCGTAGGCCCGCACCGGACCCACCGTCCGGGCCCCGAAGCGCCACCGGTACGGCGCGAACCTCCAGGAGCAGCCGAGCAGTTCACCGCTGCCGAGGGTGTCGATCACGGCCGGGCGACGGCCGGGCACCCGCATGTCGAGCGCCACGGTGCCGGCCTCGACGATCCAGAAGCGGTCGGCGCGTCCGCCCTCCTCGAACAGCCGGATACCGGCCGGGTAGCGCACCTCGTGCGCCAGACTCATCAGCATGCCCCGGTACGCGGCGGGCAGGCCTCTGGTCGGGCGGGGCGTGATCGTGGTGGTCATGACGCGCCTCCTTGTGACCGGCGGACGCGGGAGCGTCGGTGCCGCCTTGTGCTCCCAGCGTCCGGCACGGGCGGGCGCGGCACATGGGCCGATCGGTCCCCGTCGAGGAGACGGGTGGGGCAAGGTGATGGCGGCCCGGTCGCCGACAAGTGCGGTCCCCTGGCCCACAATCGAAGTCGGGGGCCGGGGGCCGGGGGTCGCGCCGGACGGCGGGAGGTGCGAGGGATCATGGCCGTCACGCTCGCCCTGGCCGGTGACACGATGCTGGGCCGCGGGGTCGCCGAGGTCCTGGAGCGCAGCCGGCCGCAGCCTCTGTTCTCCCCCGCCGTGCACGCGGCCGTCCGGGACGCGGACCTGTTCCTGGTGAACCTCGAATGCTGCGTCTCGGGCCGCGGAACGCCCATCGACCTGCCGGGCAAGCCGTTCTTCTTCCGCGCCCCGCCGCACGCCGCGGACGTGCTGGCCGCTCTCGGCGTGGACGCGGTGTCCCTGGCCAACAACCACGCCCTCGACTACGGCCCCGAGGCCCTCCTCGACACCCGCGCCCACCTCGCCCGCGCGGGCGTACGCAGCCTCGGTGCCGGGGCGACCAGGGCCGAGGCCCGCGCCCCGCTGGTCGTGGAGACCGGCGGCCTGCGCATCGGCCTCCTCGCCCTCACCGACCACCCCGCCGAGTACGCCGCCACCCCCGACCGCCCGGGTGTGGCCTACGCGAACCTGTGGGACGAGGACGTCCCCGAGTGGACGCTGGTCGCGCTGAGTGACCTGCGCGAGAGCACGGATCTGACCCTCGTGACGGTCCACTGGGGCCCGAACATGACCGCGCGCCCCGTCCCCCACGTCCGGCGCGCCGCGCTCGCGCTCGTCGCGGCCGGGGCCGACCTGGTCGTGGGCCACTCCGCGCACGTGTTCCACGGCTTCACCCGGAACGTGCTGTTCGACCTCGGTGACTTCATCGACGACTACGCCGTCCACCCGGCCCTGCGCAACGACCTCGGCCTGCTCTGGCTGGTCACCCTCGACGCGGACGGGCCGCGCCGCACCGAGGCGGTCCCGCTCGCCCTGGACTTCTGCCACACCCGCCTCGCCACCCGGGACGAGTACGACTGGGTCGCCGACCGCCTCACGCGCGCCTGCGCGGAGCTGGGCACTCCCGTCGCCGACGAGGGCGACCGCCTCACGGCCACCTGGCCGCGCCCGGGGGCCCGGGCGGGCTGACCGCCGTACGGACCCGGACCCGGACGGGGACGGGGACGGGGACGGCCGGCCCCGGCCCCCGGGTCATGCGGTCCCTGGTCCGCCCGACGGCCGCCGGGGACACTGCGAGGAGGAGCCCGCCGCACCGCGTGCGGACAGCGATCCGAGGAGGTGGCGGCAGTGCCGCGCCCGATTGTCGTAGGACTGGACGGTTCGCGGGAGAGTCTCGCCGCCGCCGACTGGGCGGCCCGGGAGGCACTGCGGCGGGGGCTGCCCCTGCGCCTCCTCCACGCGTACGAGGGGCCGCCCTCCACCCCGTCCGACCTGCCGGAACCCGAGGGGCCCCGGTACTGGTCGGACCGCGTCGTGCGCGGCGCCGTGGACCGGCTCGGGGAGAGCCTGCCGCAGGTGCCGCTGACCAGCGAGCAGTCGGCCCGGCCGCCCACCGAGGCCCTGGTGGCCGCCGGGGCCGGGGCCGAGCTGCTGGTGCTGGGCAGCAGGGCGTTCAGTGGGTTCGGCGGGTTCATGGCCGGTTCGGTGGCGCTCGCCACGGTCGCCCACGCGACGCGGCCCGTGGTGCTGGTGCGGGTGCGGGCCGATGAGCCGGGCGCCCACGGGGACCGTGCCGTGGTGGTGGGCGTGGACGCGACGCGGCCGTGCGAGGAGGTCCTGGCGTTCGCCTTCGAGAGCGCGGCCCTGCGCACGGTCCCGCTGCGGGTCGTGCACACCTGGCGGCAGCCCCTGGCACTGCGCTCGTCCCCGGACGAAGTGCTGGCGGTGGAGCAGGAGGACGCCGAGCGGCTGCTGGCGCGGGTCCTCGAACCGTGGCGGGAGAAGTTCCCCGCCCTCGACGTGCGGGCGCTGGTGGCGCCGGGCCATCCGGCCCAGGAGCTGCTGGACGCCTCGGTGGACGCGGCCCTGCTCGTCGTGGGCCGCCGCACCAGCGCCTCCCCCCTGGTGCCGCACACGGGTCCGGTCACCCACGCGGTGATCCACCACGCGCACTGCCCGGTCGCGATCGTCCCGCACCGCTGACACGGCGACGGCAGCGCCCCCGCTCGGCCCCCTCCCCGGGGACGCCACGGCGACCCACGGCCGCCCACCGGCCCTCGGCTACCGCTGCTCCACCGGCGCCCGCCACACCAGCGTGCTCCCGCCCCCGTCCGGGCAGTCCACCGTCAGCTCTCCCCCGAACTGCTCCGCCCGCTCCGCCATGTTGCGCAGTCCGCTGCGCCGCCCGGCCGCCGGAATGCCCACGCCGTTGTCGGACACGGTCAACCGCACCTCCCGGCCGTCGGTCACCAGCGCGACGTCGGCGCGGTCGGCGTGGGCGTGGCGGGCGACGTTGGTGAGCGACTCGGAGAGCACGGCCACCACGTGGTCGGCGATCTCGCGGGGTACGTCCGTGTCGACCAGGCCCTCCATCCGGACGCTGGGGGCGAAGCCGAGCACCGGGGCGGCCTCCCCGGCCACCCGGACGACGCGCGAGCGCAGACCGCTGCCCGCGCCGCCGGCCTCGCGGGCGCGCAGACCGAAGATGGTCGACCGGATGATCTTGATGGTCTCGTCCAGGTCGTCGACCGCCCGCACCACGCGCTCCGCGGCCTCGGGGTGCTCGATGAAGCGGCCCGCGCTCTGCAGCGTCATGCCGGTCGCGAACAACCGCTGGATCGCGAGATCGTGCAGGTCCCGGGCGATGCGGTCGCGCTCCTTGAGCACCGCGATCTGCTCGGCGTCCTGACGGTGCTCGGCCAGCTCCATCGCCACCGCCGCCTGCGCGGCGAAGCCCTGGAGCGGTTCGATCTCCTTCTCGGTGAAGGGGGTGCGGCCCTGTTCCCGCACCAGCAGCACCACACCGCTGACGACGTCGGCGCCCGATCCGATGGGCACGGCGACGGCCGGGCCGAGGCCGGCGAAACGCGGCGGCCCGGTCCTGACCCGTTCGTCGGTGGAGGCGTCGGCGCTGGTCACCGGGGTGGCGGTGGTGAACGCCTCGCCGATCAGACTGCCGTCCACGGGCAGCACCAGGCCCCGGTGCTTCTCCGCGTCCGCGCCGAGCGCGATCTCGACTCCCAGCGAGTCGGTGTCCTCCATGGGCGTCGCCACGACGGCCAGGGCGGCACCGGTGATCTCCCGGGCCCGGTCGGCGATCAGGCGCAGCACCTCGGCGCGCTCACCGCCCGACATCAGATCGTGGGTGATCTCCGCGGTCGCCCGCAGCCAGCGCTCGCGCAGCCGCGACTCCTCGTACAGCCGGGCGTTGTCGATGGCGACTCCGGCCGCGACGGCCAGCGTCGACAGCACCGACTCGTCGTCCTCGTCGAACTGCGACCCGCCGCGCTTCTCGGTGAGATACAGGTTGCCGAAGACCTGGTCGCGCACCCGGATCGGGACGCCGAGGAAGGTGTTCATCGGCGGGTGGTGCGGCGGGAAGCCGTACGAGGCCGGGTGCTGGGAGAGCTTCGTCAGCCGCAGCGGTTCGGGATGGCGGATCAGTTCGCCCAGGATGCCGTGCCCCTCGGGGAACGGGCCGATCTTGCGGATCCGCGCCTCGCTGACCCCGACGGTGTGGAAGGCGGACAGCCGCCTGCCGTCGGGGCCGATCACGCCCAGCGCCGCGTACTCGGCGTCGACCAGGACGGCCGCCGCCTCCACGATGCTGTGCAGCGCCTGTTCGAGGTCCAGCTCGCGGCCGACCGACAGGACCGCCTCCAGCAGGCTGTGCACCCGGTCCCGGGTGCCGCGGGCCGCGTCGAGGCGGGCCTGCAGCTCCTCCAGCAGCTCGTCCAGCCTCAGCTGCGGCAACCGAACGCGGGCCTCCCCGGCGCCCTCGGTGCTTGCCACCCGTCCTCCCGATCCCCTCACCGTGCCGACCGCGGCCTGCGGTCATGTGCCACGGTAACTGTCCAGGGCAGGGGACGATACGGGATCGGCCCGCACGGGCCGGTCCAGGGGTGCGGCTCCGGTCCGCGGGCGGCTCAGCCCAGCCGGGCCGCCACGTACTCCGTGAGGTCGAGGAGCCGGTTGGTGTAGCCCCATTCGTTGTCGTACCAGCCGAAGACCTTCACGAGGTCGCCGTGCGCCTGGGTGAGCGGGGCGTCGAGGACGCAGGAGGCCGGGTCGCCGACGACGTCCCGGGAGACGATCGGGGCGTCGGAGACCCTCAGGACACCCTTGAGCGGCCCGTCGGCGGCCTCCCGGAACGCCGCGTTGACCTCGTCGGCGGTGACCGGGCGGTCCAGCACCAGGCTGAGGTCGGTGAGCGAGCCGTCCTCGACGGGCACGCGCACGGCGATGCCGTCGAGGGTGCCGGACAGCTCCGGCAGGACCAGGCCGACGGCGCGGGCGGCGCCGGTGGACGTCGGGATGATGTTGACGGCGGCGCTGCGGCCGCGCCGCGGGTCCTTGTGCGGGCCGTCCAGGACGACCTGGTCGTTGGTGTAGCCGTGGATGGTGGTCATCAGGCCCTTGACGATGCCGAAGTGCTCGTCGAGGACCTTGACCATGGGGGCGACGCAGTTGGTGGTGCAGGAGGCGTTCGAGATCACGTCGTGGCGCTCGGGGTCGTAGGCGCCCTCGTTGACGCCCATCACGACGGTGGCGTCGACGTCCTTCCCGGGCACGGACAGCAGGACCTTGCGCGCACCGCCCGCCAGGTGCGCCCCGGCGGTGCCGCGGGTGCGGAAGCGGCCGGTGGAATCGATGACGATGTCCACCCCGAGCTCGCCCCAGGCCAGGACGGCCGGGTCGCGTTCGGCGGTGACGGCGATCCGGTGCCCGCCCACGGTCAGTGAGGTGTCGTCGTGGGTGACGTCGCGGCCCAGGCGGCCGTACGTCGAGTCGTACGCCAGGAGGTGGGCCAGCGCCTCGGGCGAGGTGACGTCGTTGATCGCGACCACCTCGACGGGGGTGCCCTCGGCGGTGCCGTCCCCCGCCCGCTCCAGCACACAGCGCAGGTAGTTGCGCCCGATGCGACCGAATCCGTTGATGCCCACGCGCACGGTCATGTCCGTCGTCCTTAGGTCGAGGGTCCGGGGTGTTCCCGGTGCGCTGCCAGCCTCCGGCTCACGGCGGGCGCGGGGCATGGGCCGTACGGGGGCGGTGTGCGGGTCGTCCGGCCCCCGTACGGCTCAGGACCGGCGCAGGCGGTCCTCGGCCTGGGTGGCGATGACCGCGGCCTGGATGCGGCGCTCCACGCCCAGCTTGGCCAGCAGGCGGGAGATGTGGTTCTTCACCGTCTTCTCGGCGAGGAAGAGCCGCTGGCCGATCTGCCGGTTGGTGAGGCCCTCGCCGATCAGGGTGAGAATCTCCCGCTCGCGGGCGGTGAGGCCGGGCAGCGCGTCCGGCTCCTCCTCCTGGCGCCGGTCGTGGCGCAGTCGGGCCATCAGCTTGGCGGTGGCGCTCGGGTCCAGCAGGGACTGGCCGGCGGCGACCGTGCGGACGGCCGAGACCAGGTCGGAGCCCTGGATCTGCTTGAGCACATAGCCGCTGGCCCCGGCCATGATCGAGTCCAGCAGGGCCTCCTCGTCGTCGAAGGAGGTCAGCATCAGGCAGGACAGGTCCGGCATGCGCGAGCGCAGCTCGCGGCAGACGGTGACGCCGTCGCCGTCGGGCAGCCGGACGTCGAGGACCGCCACGTCGGGGCGGAGCGCGGGCACGCGCACGAGGGCCTGCTGCACCGTGGCGGCCTCGCCGACCACGGTGATGTCCGGCTCGTCGTTCAGCAGATCGTGCACTCCGCGCCGTACCACTTCGTGGTCGTCCAGCAGGAAGACCCTGATCGGTGCGTCGGGGTCCGGCCGCCGGCTCTCCGCCATGGGTTCGCTCCTCGTCATCTCTCGCTCATGTGTTCGTCAACAGGTCAAGGGGTCGATTCCCCTGCCGATCGTCGTCCGCACGCGGGACCCGGGGCCAGGGCCGGTCGGCCCTGGTCGCGCGGCACTCGGCCCCCGTCGGCCGATCGCAGGACCGACGGCCCCGGTCCCCGGGCCGGGCGGCCCCTGGGGGGCGGGTGCCCGGGAGGTGACCCTGGAACGGCCGACGAACGATCGAAGGAGTGGAGCAGATGACCCCCAGGGACACCGCCGCCCAGGACACCACCACCGTGCGGGTACGGGTGCGGGCCGAGGGCGATGTGCGCGAGGACGATCTCGACTACATGCGGGCCAAGGTGAACGCGGCCCTGGAGCGGCCGGGCCTGCCCCCCGTGTCCGGCGAGGTGCGCGTCACCCACGCCCCGGCGCGGCACGCCGGCCGGCCGTGGTCGGCGGTCGGCGAGATCCGGGTCGGCGGCGACCTCGTGCTGGTGCACGCCGGCGAGGCGAGCGCCCATGAGCTCGCCGACCGCCTTCAGGACCGGCTGCGCGGCCAGGTGGACCGCGTGGTCCACCGCGGCGAGACGGCCCGCAGGGCCACCACCCCACCCCCGTGGCGCGGCGGTCCGGGCGATGACGGACAGGGCTAGGGCCTCTCTTTCGGATCTTGCCGGGGTCGCGGGGTCTGGCACGCACATCTGCGGCGTTGTCGTCGGTTGCCGACTCCCCCACGCTCGGCTTCGCTCGCGCGGGGGGACCCCCATCGCGTCGCCGCCCTCCTCCGCCTTGCAGCTGCACGCACCAGACCCCGCTCGGCTTGCCCGGAAGGCCCCGCCGCTCGGAGCCGGCCAGATCCGAAAGAAAGGCCCTAGAGGCCGCTCCCGGTACGGGTCGGGCGGGGTGGGTCCGGTGGTCCGGGCCCCGCACCGCCCGGGCCCGGTGGAAAGGCGAAGGAGGAGTGCCGTGGCACCGCGCACCGTCGGCGAGGTGATGACCCGCGAGGTCGTCCACGCCCGCAGTACGACAGCGTTCAAGGAGCTGGTGCGGCTGCTGCACCGGCACGGCATCAGCGGCCTGCCCGTGGTCGACCACGACGACAAGGTGCTCGGCGTGGTGTCGGGCACCGACCTGGTGCACGCCCAGGCGTCCCGGGGCGGACGCGACCGGGACCGTCGGGTGACCGCCGGAGAACTGATGTCGACGCCCGCGGTCACCGTGCATCCGGAGCAGCTCGTGCCGGACGCGGCGCGGGTGATGGAGCGGCACGGTGTGGAGCGGCTGCCGGTGGTGGACGAGGAGGACCGTCTGATCGGCATCGCCACCCGCCGTGACCTGCTGCGGGTCTTCCTGCGCACCGACGAGGCGATACGCCGCGACGTGCTGGAGATCATCCTGGCCGACGCCCCGGACCTGCCGGCCGACGCCGTCGACGTCTCCGTACGGGACGGCATGGTCACGCTCGCCGGACGGGTCGCGCACCGGGACGACGCAGCGTCGGCGGTGTGGGTGGCCTGGCGGGTGGAGGGGGTCGTCGGCGTGGTCAACGGACTGTCGTACGACGCCGAGGGCGCCTCCCGTGCCTGATCCGGGCGGATCCGGGCGCCGCCGGCCGGGCCGAACCGTTCCGGGGTCGGTCCGCCCGCCCGGCAGGGCCGAAAGGCCCTACCGGGTGCAACACCCGCCCGGTTCCAATGATCAGATCGAACCGAACCGTCACCGACCACGTACGGACCACCACCATGCCTCTGGACCACGCCCGGCCGGCGCCCCTCGGCCCGCGTCGAAGCATCGACCTCGACGCCGTCGAGGCGCTCCGGCTGCTGGGCAGCGTCTCCTACGGGAGGATCGTCTACACCCGCCACGCGCTGCCGACCATCCGCCCCGTCAACCACGTCCTGGTCGACGGGGACATCGTCATCCGCACCCATGAGGGCGCGGCGCTGACCGGGCACACCCGGCAGGCCGGCGGCCCGGGCGTCGTCGTCGCCTACGAGGCCGACGCGATCGACCCCGCGACCCACCTGGGCTGGAGCGTGGTGGTGACCGGCTACGCCCACCTGGTCCGCGACCCGGTTCAACTGGCCCGCTACCAGGCGCTGTTGCTGCCGTGGGTGGACCGGACCATGGACTACGCCGTCCGTATCCGCCCGGACCTGGTCACCGGCATCCGGCTGACCCCCGCCGACGGCGTGGCGAGCGCCAACGGCCGGGTGAGCGGCTGAGCACGCACCCCGAGGCCGCCCCGGCGCGCCCGCAGGGCCCTGCGCGACGACCGCGCTCAGCCCTCCACGACGGCGGCCCCGAGCCCCCTCACGATTTCCATCGCGTCCTCCCCCGCGTCCCGCACGACGAAGAGCCTCCGCCGACGCACGATCGGCGGAGGCTCTCGCCGTCCCCGTGGCCCTGGTCAGTCGTGCGGCACCACGGCGACCGGAGCCTCGGCGCGCCGCAGCAGTTCGTCGAGGACGGGGCCGATGTGCGGGCCGACCGGTGCCTGGCGGGTGCGGCGGCCGATGACGATCAGGGAGGCGTCCCGGGAGGTGTCGGCGAGGTGAGGGCCCGGGCTGCCGACGACGGTCTCCTCGACGACGTCGACGTCCGGATACTTCTCGCGCCAGGGGCGCAGCGCCGCGGCGCAGGTCCCGTCGTCGCCGGTGGCGAGCGCGTCCGCGGTCGTGAGGTCGCCGGCGGCCACCGGGTCCGGTACCGAGCCGTGCACCACGCGCAGTGCGGCGGCGCGGCGGGAGGCGGCGTCGAAGGCGTACTCCAGGAGGGTGTCGGCGGGCTTCTCGCGCAGTTGCAGTCCGAGGACGACGTCCTGCCGCGGTTCGCCGGTGGCGCCGGCGCGCACGAGGACCACGGGGTGCCGTGCGTGGGCCACGACGGCCGCCCCGACCGATCCGAGCAGGTATCCGGTCGTGCGGCCCAGCCCCCGGGAGCCGATCACCAGCAGGTCCACGCGGCGCGCCAGGCCCGGCAGGGTCTGCGCGGGGCGTCCGGGGAGCCGCTCGGCGGTGACGTCCAGGCCCGGGTGGCGCCGCGCCAGCGAGGCCGCGACCTCGGCGAGCATGCGCGCGCCGCGGTCGACGCCGGGGGCCGGCACCGCCTCCGAGCCGAACGGGACGTAGGCGTACGGCGGTTGCTCCCCGGCGTGGACGAGGCGCAGCGGCGCCGCGTGCAGCAGGGCCTCCGCCGCGGCCCAGTCGGCGGCGGCGATGCTCTCGGGCGAACCGTCCAGGGCGACGGTGACGGTACGGGACATGAGGGGCCTCCTTGGGGATCCGGACCCACTCTGGCCCGGGTGACGCGTGGGGCAGGAGGGTCCGCAGGTCCCGAAGCGACCCCCCGTTCGGCCCGTACGGGGCAGGCCGGCGCAGGGGCGGAGCGCGGTGGATGCGCTCCGCCCGAGTGCGCCCCGCCCGAGGGGGGTCAGCGGGGCGACAGCGACCCGTCGCTGCCGACGGCCGTGCGCGGCGGGGGAACCGGCCCGGCCAGGGCGAGCGCGTCGAGGTGCGCCTGGACGTACGGCACCGCGACGGTGGTGAGTTCGCCGTCGACGAAGGCCGGCTGGACGTTGACCTCGAAGACCACCCCGCCGTTCTCGATCGCCAGGTCGACCCCGGCGAAGGGCAGCCCGACCGACGCGGCGGCGGCGACGGCGAGTTCGGTGAGGCGGGGATGCAGATCGGGCGGGTCGATGTGCACCGGGGTGGCGCCCTGGCAGGTGTTGCAGGGGGTGTCGAGCGCGGGCTGGAGATGTTCGCGGGCGTGGACGACCTCGCCGTGAAGGACGAAGACGCGGAACTGGTGGCGCAGTCCGTCGGCGGTGAAGTTGCCCGCGTCGCGCGAGAGCAGCCAGTCGGTGTCCCGCTCGGCGTAGAAGGCGACGGCGTGGTCGAGCTGTGCCGTGCTGGTGACGTGGAAGGTGTCGTTGCCGCCGGTGCCGACGACGGGCCGGGCCCAGGTGTCGCGGCCGAGCCGCTCGAAGGCGTCCGCCGCCTCGCGCGGGGTGGGCCGGGACAGCACGGCGGTCTCCATGTGGGCGATGCCGTCGCGGCGGAAGCGTTCGACGGTGAGGTTCTTCTCGGTGGCCGTGCGCCATGCCTCGGGGCCGGTGGCGAGGGTCACCACGTCGTGTTCTTCGAGGAGTCGCTGGAACGCGGCGAGGGATTCCCGCCGGTGCGGCGGGATTTCGTAGAGCAGCACGACGTCGGGTGCGAAGTCCAGTCCCTCCTCGGGTACGTGGAGCCGTAACCGGCCGCTCTCGCGGACGGCGTGCCCGGTTCCGCCGGTCGCGAAGTGCCGGGAGTCGACCCGGACCGGTGGGGCGCCGGTGAGCAGGTACGCCGCCTCGGCGAGGTACTCCCGGCAGCCTTCGGGCGACGTGGGGTCGGCGATCAGGGCGATGCACGGTCGGGACACAGCGGCCTCCTGGGCTCTGGACGCGCGCTCGTGCCGCGGGCACCGGTCCGTACGGCCCGAGCGGTGTCACGGTTGGTGCCTGTCGCGCGGGTGTCGCGGGCGTCCGTCGCGCGGGGCCGGGACGGCCGGCGGGGCGGACGGTGACCTGAGGGGGTGCTGGGGCGTGCCCCGCGGATCCGCGGCGCAGGGATTGGGCGCCACACTGTAAGGGCGGGGCGGGACCCCTCACCAGGGCGCACGGCGCGGGACGTCCTGCCCCCGCCTCTGCGCCGCCCGCCCCCGTGCGTGCGCCCCGGCCGGGGGGGCCGACTCAGTCCTGAGCGCTGGGCGTGAGCCGCGCGCCGTGGCGGTCGCGTCCGCCGACCAGTTCGCGCCCGGTGACGAGTTCGCGCCCGGTGACGAGTTCGGGTTCGATGCGTACGAAGATCTCGTGCGGCGAGGGGATCCAGGAGCGGGGGCCGGTGCGCACGAGCCGGCTGTGCTCGGCGGGGTCGGTGACGACGGTCGCCGGACCGGTCACGACGACGCTCCAGCCGGACCGGGTGCCCGCGTCGACCTCGTCGGCCTCGAAGGCGACCACGGCCCCGTCGACCGCCCGCACCAGCTCCGACGCCGCCGAGGCGCACAGCACGATCGCGCCGTCGTCGTCCAGACGGAAGTTGACGGGCAGCACCGCGGGCAGGGCGTGGCGGGTGTGCACGATGCGGCCGAAGGGGACCTGCGCCAGCAGCCGCAGGCACTCCTGCGGCCGCAGCTCTCTGAATCCGTCGTTGGGGTACATCGGCTCGTCCGTCTTCCGCCGCGTACGGCGTCGGGGGTGCGGTACGGGTTCCATCGTTCGCGGGGCAGGTGCCCCGGGCCAGGGCCATGGGTCCCGGCGGTGACGGACGACAGCCCTTTTCCCGGCGGGCGTCACACGCTGATACGGCGCCCGGTGATCTTCCGCGGCACGATCCGCACCCACAGGTCGCGTGGTCCGCCCGCCCACGGCGCGGGGTGGGCGAGCTCGGCGAGCCGCTCCACCTCGTCGAGGTCCGTGACGTACTCGGCGTGGCCCCGGACGAGGACGCTCCAGCCCTGGCTGAGGGCGTCGTCGACGCGGTCGACCTCGAAGGCCACACGTCGGCCCGCGGCCCGGGCGGGCGTGGCGCCGGGCGCGGTGCGGAAGAGGATCGCGCCGCCCACCACCGCGTAGTTGACGGGGACCGCGACCGGGCCGTCGGGCAGGGCCAGCGCCAGCCGGCCCACGCCGTGCGTGGCGAGCAGGGCACGGCACTGGGTCTCGGAGAGCTCGGAGAATCCCGGGTGCGCCGCCGCCAGACCGGGGCCGGGCGGCATCTCGACGCTGCCGCCGCTGAGTTCGTTGACCGTGGTCTCCAGGGCCTCCGCCAGCCGCAGCAGCACGCCCGTGCCCGGTGCTGCGCCGGGTCGCTCCTCCAGGTAGGTCAGATAGGCGGGGGCCACACCGGCCCGGGCCGCCACCTCTCCCGCCGTGAGGCCCAGCCGGGCGCGGCGCTCGGCGAGGCGCCGCCCCAGGTCGCCCGGCGCATGCTTGCCCAGGGCGTTCCGCACGACCTGCTCGGCCATGACCGTCACCTTCCTCCGTCCTGGTATCCGCCTTCCCCGTGCGGGCCGCCTCAGCCGGCCCGGACCGCGACCTCCTCGTGGGACGGACCGCCGAGCACCACCTTGAGGGCGCCGGTGGTGGCGGCGTGGGAGAAGACGTCGTAGGCCTCCGCCATGCGGTCCAGTTCTAACGTGTGGGTGACCAGCGATGCCGTGGGCAGCCGCCCGGCCGCGGCCATGCGCAGCAGGGTGGGTGTGGAGTGGGTGTCGACCAGGCCGGTGGTGAGGGTCAGGTTCTTGATCCACAGGTCTTCGAGGTGCAGCGTCGCGGGGCGGCCGTGCACGCCGACGTTGGCGACGTGACCGCCGGGCCGCACGATGCGCGTGCACAGCTCGAAGCTCTCCGGGATGCCGACCGCCTCGATGACCACATCGGCGCCGAGCCCGTCGGTGAGATCGGCGCCCAGCTGCTCGGGGGCCTCGCCGGGGTCGGCGACGGCGTCCGCGCCCAGCCGCCGGGCCGCGTCCAGGCGGGCGGCGGCCGGGTCGATCGCGACGATCCGCTCGGGCGAGTACAGGCGGGCGGTGGCGACGGCGGCCAGCCCGATCGGCCCGGCGCCCACGACGGCGACGGTGTCCCCGGGCCGCACCCGGCCGTTGAGGACGCCGACCTCGTAGGCGGTCGGGAAGATGTCGGCGAGCAGCACGGCCTCCTTGGCGTCCAGGGTGCCGGGCAGCGCGTGCACGGAGAGGTCTGCGTGGGGCACCCGGACGTACTCGGCCTGGGTGCCGTCGATGCGATGGCCGAGGATCCAGCCCCCGCCGCCGCGGCACTGGCCGTACATCGCCCGGCGGCAGTACGCGCAGCGGCCGCAGGCGGTGATGCACGAGACGAGGACCCGGTCGCCGGGCCGTACGGTGCGCACGTCGGCGCCCGTCTCCACGATCTCGCCGACCGCCTCGTGCCCGAGTACCGTGCCGGGCTCCACCTCGGGCACGTCGCCCTTGAGGATGTGCAGGTCCGTGCCACAGATGGTGACGGCCTCGACGCGCACGATCGCGTCCGTCGCGTCCCGCACCTCCGGGTCCGGGACCTCGTCCCAGGATGCCTTGCCGGGTCCGTGGAAGACGTAGCCCTTCATGACGATCCTTCCCTCTCGGTCCGCCCGCGCCCGCGGGGGGCGATGCCTGGTTTGCGCGGCAGATCCAGCTTGTCCGATTCCGTCCGGGGGCGCTTGGGCCGGACGGCCCCCGGCGCACGGCCGGTCGGTCGCGCGCGCCGATGGGGTCCGTTCGGCCCTTGCCCGGACGCACACCGGGACCATCCGGCCCTTCCGCGCGGTGACGCGGCCCGCTTGGCTGTCGCCATGTCCGACATGCACACCGGGTCCGCCGCGAACCTCTCGGAACCGGTCGCCGACGGGCCGACCGTTGTCACCCTGCGCGGCGAGATCGACCTGGCGGCGACCCAGTCCCTGACGGAGCGTCTGGACGCGCTGACCTCGGGACACCACCCCGACCTCGTGCTCGATCTGCGGGACGTCTCCTTCATCGACTGCGCGGGCCTGAGCGTGCTGTGCCGGGCGCACAACCGGGCCCTCGCCCGGGCGGGCCGACTGCGACTGGTCACGGACAGCCCGGGCTTCTGGCGGATCGTGCGCGGGGTGCGCCTCTCGGGTGTCCTGGAGATACACCCCCAGCTGGCGGAGGCCCTGGTCGCCGATGATCAGGGGACGCCCTCCTCGCGCGCGGCACGGACAGTGCCGTCCTACGATGGTGGGCATCGGGACACCTCGTGGTGAGGGTCCGCTGGTCCCCCGCCACGGTCCTGGCAGCCCCACGACGTCCACCGGCGCCCCCGGAGGGCTGAACGGCCCGCTCTCCGGCTCGACCGGGACCCCGTTCGGTCCTGCTCGGGCGTCCGCCCGGCCTCTGTCGGCCCCGCCGCCCGGCTGCCACCGTCGAGACGATGACGGCGAGGAGGAGGTGCGGACCGATGAGCGGCGGCAGCGGGACGAAGCAGCGTCTGTGGAGGTGGCGGGAGAACCCGCTGCGGCGGCGCGACGACGTCATCGAGGCATGGATCGTGCTGGCGGTGTGGGTGTTCGTGCTGCTCGGAGGCTCCCTCGCCGGGGTGGTGACCGCCCTGGCCGCCGACGAACTGTTCGCCCAGCAGCGCGCGGAACGCTACGCCGTACAGGCCGCGCTGGTCAGGAACGCGCCGCCGCTGGGCTCGGGGGTGAGCGGATCGAGCGGCCGCGTCGTCGGCAAGGTCCGCTGGACGAGCGCGCAGGGTGTCGTCCACACCGACATGACCCTGGTCGACGCCGGGCTGAAGGCCGGCACCCATGTGAAGGTCTGGCTGGACAGGGACGGCCTGCTCAGCACCGAACCGCCGAAGGCCTCGGAGGCGGCCGTCGAGGCGGCCGTCCTGGGCGCGGGCGCGGCCACGACGGCGGCGGGCGCGGTGGTGGGTGTGGGCGCGCTCCTGCGGTGGCGCCTCGACCGACGCCGCCTCGACGCCTGGGGCCGCGAGTGGGCGCTGGTCGGCCCACGCTGGGGCCACAAGACGAGCTGAACGGTCGAGACCGGGCGTCCGGTGACTCCGTGACTCAGTGGCTCGTGCCGTGACTCGGTGGCTCGCCCTGCGGCTACGGCAGAGCCCCCCTCCTCGGCTCGTCCATGCGGTCGACGCGCGCCACGTTCTCCCGGTCCTCCGGGTCCCGCGTCGGCTCGCCCGTGAACCAGGCGTCGAGGATCTCCTTCAGCAGAGGGCCCGAGGTCAGGCGGAGGCTGAGGGCGAGGACGTTGGCGTCGTTCCAGCGTCGGGCGCCGTCCGCCGAGTAGGCGTCCGTGCACAGGGCGGCACGCACGCCGGGCACCTTGTTGGCGGCGATCGACGCACCGGTGCCGGTCCAGCAGCACACGATCGCCTGGTCGGCGCGGCCCTCGGCCACGTCCCGGGCGGCGGCCGCCGAGCACGCCGCCCACTGCGGGTCGTCGCCGGGCCGCAGCGCCCCGT
This sequence comes from Streptomyces sp. NPDC032126, assembly GCF_055580085.1. Lineage (NCBI taxonomy): Bacteria > Bacillati > Actinomycetota > Actinomycetes > Kitasatosporales > Streptomycetaceae > Streptomyces > Streptomyces sp. NPDC032126. The sequence continues at coordinate 1,126,818 of NZ_JBVIMA010000001.1, read as the reverse complement.
GGGTCAGCACGTCGTGCCCGCGGCCGCGCAGCTCCTGGACCAGGAGGCGGGCGACGGATTCGTCCATGTCCGAGGAAACCGAGATCCGCATGTCCCGGAGCCTACTCGCCGGGTACCGCTCGACGGACGCCGTGCGCGGGGACCGGTTTCCTGCCCCCGGCCCACCCCTCTACGGCCGCCCCCGCGTCGGTGTGGGGAGGCCGACCGGGTTGCCCGCCGGGATCATCCCGGAAGTGCGCACGGTGTCGGCCAGCGGCTCCAGGAGGTCGGCGAGGCGCGCGCCGGCCTCGGCGCCGAGCACCCGCCAGGGCCTCGCCGCCGCCGCGTCCGTCGCCGTCTCCACCTCGGTCCGCACGGCCGCCCCGGCCGCGGTGATCCGTCCGTCCGCGTCGAGCAGGCCGCGCTCGCGCAGCTCCTCCTTGCCCGCCGCCCACTCCTCGGGGCTCCACCTGCGGGTCTGCCGCAGCACCTCCTCGTCGGCCTCGGCCGCGGCGGCCTTGAGCACCATCGCCTCGACGGGCCCGAGGCCCTGGTGGAGGAGGGCGGCCATGTGCCCGTCCCCCCGGTGCTCGCGCAGGGTGGTCACGGCCTGCCAGAGCCGCAGATGGGGAGCGTCGGGGCGGTCCAGGGCCTGGTTGGCGGCGCCCAGCACCCGGCCCACGGTGTCGGCGGCCTCGGCGGCCCGCCAGGCCAGGTCGGCGGCTTCCGCCAGGGCGGCGGACGCGACACCGTCCGCGCCGTAGAGCCGGGTCATCACCGCGTCCATGGCCTCTTGCCGGGCGGCGATCACCTTCGCCGGGTCGGCGAACGTCCAGGCGTCCGGTACGGCGCGGGCGACCCGGTCGGGGTGGAAGACGTAGAAGGAGCTGGTCACCACGGAGGCGGGGACGGGGCCCAGGGGTGCGGCGCGCAGCGCGAAGTAGCCCATCCAGAAGCCGCGCAGCCCGATGTCCTGGGCGGCCTGGTGCGCCTCGGGCGCGAAGTAGACCAGGCTGTGCACCGGTTCGTACCGCTCCCACATCGCCCGTGCGACGACGTCGCTCACGCCCTGCCCCTTCCGCCGGTCGGCCGTTACCGGGAAGTAGCATCCACCATGACGGCAGTCATAACAAGGGACAGGTGCCCGGACAGCGTGGAGGGGCGGCCCGTGCGGGCCGCCCCTCCAGCCTTATGGGCTGATCAGACCAGGTCGAACCGGTCGAGGTTCATGACCTTGACCCAGGCGTCGACGAAGTCCTTCACGAACTTCTCCTTCGCGTCGTCGCTCGCGTACACCTCGGCGAGGGCGCGCAGCTCGGAGTTGGATCCGAAGACCAGGTCGGCACGGGTGCCGGTCCACTTGACCTGGCCCGAGGCGTCCCGGCCCTCGAACGTGGACTGGTCCTCGGACGTGGCCGTCCAGGTCGTCCCGAGGTCGAGCAGGTTGACGAAGAAGTCGTTCGTCAGCTTGCCCGGGGTCTCGGTGAGGACGCCGTGCTTCGAACCGGCGTGGTTCGCGCCCAGCACCCGCAGACCGCCGACCAGGACGGTCGTCTCGGGGGCGGTCAGCGTGAGCAGGTTGGCGCGGTCGATGAGCAGGTACTCGGCCGGCAGCCGGTTGCCCTTGCCGACGTAGTTGCGGAACCCGTCGGACGACGGCTCCAGCGCGGCGAACGACTCGGCGTCGGTGTGCTCCTCGGTCGCGTCGACACGGCCCGGGGCGAACGGCACCTCGACGTCGAAACCGGCGTCCTTGGCGGCCTTCTCCACCGCGGCGGAGCCGCCGAGGACGATCAGGTCGGCAAGCGAGACCTTCTTCGCGCCGGTGTTGAACTCGCTCTGGACGGCCTCCAGCGCGCGCAGGACCTGGGCGAGGTCGTCCGGGTTGTTGACGTCCCAGCCGACCTGCGGCTGGAGGCGGATCCGGGCGCCGTTGGCGCCACCGCGCTTGTCGCTGCCGCGGAAGGTGGACGCCGAGGCCCAGGCGGCGCCGACCAGCTGCGAGACGGTCAGACCGGAGTCGAGGATGCGGGCCTTGAGCGCCGTCACGTCGGCGGCGTCGATCGGCTCGCCCTCGGCGGCGGGCAGCGGGTCCTGCCAGATCAGGGTCTCCTCGGGCACCTCCGGGCCGAGGTACAGCGACTTCGGACCCATGTCACGGTGGGTCAGCTTGTACCAGGCGCGGGCGAAGGCGTCCGCGAACTCCTGCGGGTTCTCGTAGAACCGGCGGGCGATCGGCTCGTAGATCGGGTCGAAGCGCAGCGACAGGTCGGTGGTGAGCATCCGCGGGCGGTGCTTCTTCTCCGGGTCGAAGGCGTCCGGGACGATCTCCGGGGCGTCCTTGGCGATCCACTGGTGGGCGCCGGCCGGGCTGCGGTCGGGCTCGTACTCGTACTCGAAGAGGTTCTTGAAGAACCCGTTGCTCCACTGGGTCGGGGTGGTGGTCCAGATGACCTCCAGGCCGGACGTGATCGCGTCCTTGCCCACGCCCGTGCCGTAGGTGTTCTTCCAGCCGAGGCCCTGCTGCTCCATCTCGGCGCCCTCGGGGGCCTCGCCGACGTGCTCGGCCGGTCCGGCGCCGTGGGTCTTGCCGAAGGTGTGACCACCGGCGATGAGGGCGACGGTCTCCTCGTCGTTCATCGCCATGCGGCGGAACGTCTCACGGATGTCGCGGGCGGCGGCGATCGGGTCCGGGTTGCCGTTGGGGCCCTCGGGGTTGACGTAGATCAGGCCCATCTGGACGGCGCCGAGCGGGTTCTCCAGCTCGCGGTCGCCGGAGTAGCGCTGGTCGTCGAGCCAGGTGGTCTCGGGACCCCAGTAGACGTCCTCGTCGGCCTCCCAGACGTCCTCGCGGCCACCGCCGAAGCCGAACGTCTCGAAGCCCATCTGCTCCAGGGCGACGTTGCCGGTGAGGATCATGAGGTCGGCCCAGGAGATGGACTGGCCGTACTTCTTCTTCACGGGCCACAGCAGACGGCGGGCCTTGTCCAGGTTGCCGTTGTCGGGCCAGCTGTTGAGCGGGGCGAAGCGCTGCTGGCCGGCACCGGCGCCGCCGCGGCCGTCGCTGATGCGGTAGGTGCCCGCGCTGTGCCAGGCCATACGGATCATCAGCGGGCCGTAGTGGCCGAAGTCGGCGGGCCACCAGTCCTGCGAGGTGGTGAGCACCTCGGCGATGTCCCGCTTCACGGCGGCGAGGTCCAGGTTCTGGAACGCCTCCGCGTAGTCGAACTCCTCGCCCAGCGGGTTCGTCGCGGGCGGGTTCGAGGCAAGGATCTTCAGATTGAGCCGCTCCGGCCACCACTGGCGGTTTCCGCCACCCTGTGTCGGGTGCGGCGCGCGCCCGTGCGCGACCGGGCAGCCACCCGTGCCCTCGGCCTTGGGGTCGGTGACGATGGCATCAGGGTTCTCAGCCATGGGAGTCCCTCCGGACTAGTTGGATCATGAAGCTCATGAACTGCGGGCGGTGGAACAGTCGGGGCACAGGCCCCAGTAGATGACCTCCGCCTCGTCGATCGCGAAGCCGCGGTCGTCGGAGGCGGTGAGGCACGGAGCGTGACCGACGGCGCAGTCGACGTCGAAGACGGCGCCGCACGAGCGGCAGACCAGGTGGTGATGGTTGTCGCCGACGCGCCCCTCGAAGCGGGCGGGACTGCCCGGCGGCTCGATACGGCGTATGAGTCCTGCCCCGGTGAGGGCGTGCAGGGCCTCGTAGACGGCCTGCACCGAGATGTGGCCCACCCGCTCGCGGACCCCGGCGGCGATCGCCTCGACCCCGAGGTGGTCGCCGCCGCGCACGGTTTCGAGCAGGGCCACACGGGCGGCCGTCACCCGCAGGCCGGCACCGCGCAAATCCTCGGCGGTGGACGGAGTCCGGGATGCGGTCATGCGGCACAACCTACCCTCAAAAACACGAACGGTTCAAGAAAACGAGAGGTTAAAGCTTGGTGCCGCGACGAGACGGGCGCGGCGAATCGACCCCCTGGACACCTTTCAGGACAAACAGGTTAATCCGGGAATGTACGAAAAGCAGGGGCCCGGGACAGCCGTTCGGCGTGGTCAGCGGTGCTCCGGGTTCTGGGCGTCGGGGCGGCAGCCCGCGTCCCACTCCGTGCGCTGGTTGCCGTGGGCGGGGATGCCGCCGGAGCGCTTGAGGAGCGCGGCGAGGTGCATGAGGTTCCAGGTCATGAAGGCGGTGTTGCGGTTGGTGAAGTCGTTCTCCGGGCCGCCGGAGCCGGGGTCCAGGTACGACGGTCCGGGGCCCGCGGGACCGATCCAGCCGGCGTCCGCCTGGGGCGGGATGCTGTAGCCGAGGTGCTGGAGGCTGTAGAGGACGTTCATGGCGCAGTGCTTGACGCCGTCCTCGTTGCCGGTGATGAGACACCCGCCGACCCGGCCGTAGTAGGCGTACTGCCCCTGCTCGTTGAGCAGGCCCGAGCAGCCGTAGAGGCGCTCGATCACCTTCTTCGTCACCGAACTGTTGTCCCCCAGCCAGATCGGCCCGCACAGCACCAGGATGTCGGCGGCCATCACCTGCTCGTACAGCGCGGGCCATTCGTCCCGCGCGAAGCCGTGCTCGGTCATGTCCGGGTACACACCCGGCGCGATGTCGTGGTCGACGGCGCGGATCTCGGAGGTGGTGACCCCGCGCGCCATCATGATCTCCGCGCTCTTGTCGATCAGCCCTTGGGTGTGGCTGAGCTGCGGGGACGGTTTGAGCGTGCAGTTGATGAACAGGGCCGTGAGGTCGTCGAAGCGGTAGGCGGTGTCGGGGGCGGACGAGGGCGGTACGGCCATGGCGGACTCCCTGGGTGGCGCGAGCGGCGACTGTGCGTCGCAGCGTCTCGCGCGCGACCGGCTCCGCCGCGCTGCGACACGGGTCGCCGCCGGGTGGTGAGGGCGCGCGGATCGGCGGACGCTGAGGGCATGAGGATCGACGTGACGGCCGGAGCGAGGACGGCATGGCGTACGACGAGGGGCTGGCGCAGCGGATCAGGGAGCGGTTCGCCGCGGATCCGGAGGTCGCCGAGAAGCACATGTTCGGCGGGGTGGCCTTCCTGTACCGGGGCAACATGGCCGTCGGCGTCACCGGTGACGACCTGATGGTCCGGGTCGGCCCCGACGCGACGGAGGCGGCCCTGGCCCGTCCGGGCACCCGCGTCTTCGACATGACGGGCCGCCCGATGCGCGGCTGGATCGTGGTGGGCGGCGCGGCCGTCGCGGAGGACGCCGTACTGGACTCCTGGATCGCCGAGGGCCACGCCTTCGCCGCCACGCTGCCGCCGAAATGAGCGTCGACGTCCGTACGATTCCGGCGCGCCGGGCCGAGCGGCGCCCGCCGGCCGGACCCTCCCGCCCCGCCCGGACCGCGTCGGCGGGGTGACCTTCGCCGCCGCAGGACCGATACTGCCGACAGCGCTCCTCACACCCGAACACCGCCCGAAGACCGCCGCGCCAGGCTCACCCGGAGGTACCCATGCGGATGTTGATCAACGTGCCCGAGACCGTGGTAGCCGACGCGCTGCGAGGGATGGCGGCCGCCCATCCCGAACTGACCGTCGACGTCGAGAACCGGGTGATCGTACGACGGGACGCGCCCGTCTCCGGGAAGGTGGCCCTGGTCTCCGGCGGCGGCTCGGGGCACGAGCCGCTGCACGGCGGTTTCGTCGGCCCCGGCATGCTCTCGGCGGCCTGTCCCGGCGAGGTGTTCACCTCCCCCGTGCCCGACCAGATGGTGCGGGCCGCGGCGGCCGTGGACAGCGGGGCCGGCGTGCTCTTCGTGGTGAAGAACTACACCGGCGACGTACTGAACTTCGACATGGCGGCCGAACTCGCCGAGGACGAGGGCATCCAGATCGCCAAGGTCCTCGTCGACGACGACGTGGCCGTCACCGACAGCCTCTACACGGCGGGGCGGCGCGGCACCGGCGCGACCCTCTTCGTGGAGAAGATCGCGGGCGCCGCGGCCGACGAGGGGCAGCCGCTGGAGCGGGTCCAGGCCATCGCCCGGCAGGTCAACGAGAACTCCCGCAGCTTCGGCGTCGCCCTGAGCGCCTGCACCACCCCCGCCAAGGGCAGCCCCACCTTCGAGCTGCCGGAGGGCGAGCTGGAGCTCGGCATCGGCATCCACGGCGAGCCGGGACGCGAGCGGCGGCCGATGATGACCTCCGGGGAGATCGCCGACTTCGCCGTCAACGCGATCGTCGAGGACATGCCGCCGCGCAACCCGGTCCTCGTCCTGGTCAACGGCATGGGCGCGACGCCCCTGCTGGAGCTGTACGGCTTCAACGCCGAGGTGCAGCGGGTGCTCCGCGAGCGCGGGGTGGCCGTCGCCCGCACCCTCGTCGGCAACTACGTCACCTCCCTCGACATGGCCGGCGCCTCGGTCACCCTCTGCCAGATCGACGAGGAACTGCTGCGGCTGTGGGACGCGCCGGTGCGGACCCCGGGGCTGCGCTGGGGCATGTGAGCCGGCGCCCACCCCACCCGACACGCAAGGAGAACCCGTGCTCGACGCCGACTTCTTCCGCCGTTGGATGACGGCCACCGCCGCGTCCGTGGACCGTGAGGCGGAGCGGCTCACCGCGCTCGACTCGCCGATCGGCGACGCCGACCACGGCAGCAACCTCCAGCGGGGCTTCGCCGCGGTGCGCGCCGTCCTGGAGAAGGAGGCGCCCGCCACACCGGGCGCCGTCCTCGTCCTCGCGGGACGCCAGCTCATCTCCACCGTGGGCGGCGCCTCGGGGCCGCTCTACGGCACCCTGCTGCGGCGCACCGGCAAGGCGCTCGGCGAGGCCGCGGAGGTGGACGCGGAGGAGCTGGCCCGGGCGCTGCGCACCGGGGTGGACGCGGTGATGCAACTCGGCGGGGCCGCACCGGGCGACAAGACGATGATCGACGCGCTGGTGCCGGCGGTCGACGCCCTGCCCGCCGGCTTCTCCGCCGCCCGGACCGCCGCCGAGCAGGGCGCCGAGGCGACGATCCCGCTCCAGGCCCGCAAGGGCCGGGCCAGCTATCTGGGCGAGCGCAGCATCGGGCACCAGGATCCCGGCGCCACGTCCTCGGCCCTGCTGATCGCCGGGCTCGCCGAGGCGAACGGAGAGTGAGGCGCCGATGAGCGAGGAGAAGCGGGTCGGGATCGTGCTGGTCTCGCACAGCGCGGAGGTGGCGGCGTCGGTGGCCGACCTGGCCCGCGGGCTCGCGGGCGGCGGGGCGGCGGTGCCTGTCGCCGCGGCCGGCGGCACGGAGGGCGGCGGGCTCGGCACCAGCGCCGAACTGATCGCCGCGGCGGCCGCGTCGGTGGACCGAGGCGCCGGGGTCGCCGTCCTCACGGACCTCGGCAGCGCGGTCCTCACGGTCAAGGCACTGCTCGCCGAGGGCGACGAACTCCCCGACGGCACCCGCCTGCTGGACGCTCCGTTCGTGGAGGGCGCGGTGGCGGCGGTGGTCACGGCGGCGGCGGGCGCCGACCTGGACGCGGTGGAGGCGGCGGCGAGGGAGGCGTACGACTACCGCAAGGTGTGAGGTGACCGGAGGGGCCGTCCATGGCCAGGGTCTGCGGTGACCGGGCCGCGCGCCTCGATGGGCCCCGTCCCACCGAGGCGGAGGAACGGGCTCGCCGCCACCGGCTTCCGTACCCCCACGAGGGCGGCGGCCCCGTCGGCGTCCCGCGACGGCGCTCCCGCCCCCTCACCCCTCGCCATCCTCCGCATACACCGTCGCCCGCGCGTCCCGCAGCCCCGGCCGCCCCGCTGAGGCTCCCCCGGCCGGGTGTCGCAGACCCGGACGCCCCGCCGGAGCCCCCGCCTGCCCCGCCACAGCTCCCGTCTCCTCTGTCTCCTCCGCCTCCTCCACGAACTGGCGTGCCAGTCGTTCCCCCGTGGCGGCCGCTTTCGCGTGGTCCTCGATCGGGTCGATCGCGGAGTTCGTGAAGACGATGTACGTGACGCCGGACGGGGTGCCGCCGCCGTGGGGGTCGGGGCGGATGCCGAGGGCCTCGGCGGTGGCGTAGGAGGCCTCGCCGATGATGTCGTACGGGCCCGTGTCGCCGACGACCGCGTACTGCACCCGGTCGCGGTAGACGACGGCGGCCACCGAACCGCCCCGCACGCCCGCCGCGCGGTGGTCCCACAGCGGGCTCGCGGCCGGGACGACGATGTACGGCAGGTGCTCCGCGCTGAGGTAGCGGCCGCCGGACTCCTGGTAGGCGGTGCTGGCGGAGAACAGCGGGTCGGTGCGGGCGTTGCAGCGGGTGGTCGGGCGGCCGTCGCAGTCGATGTCCATGTCGGCCGTCCAGAAGACCGCGCCCCGGGTGCCGCACACCGGAATGGTCGCGGGGGCGCCCTCGTCGGTGCGGTAGCGCCCGTGCGAGACCGGAACGCAGTCCCGCACCCGGGCCAGCAGATCGGCCGCCCGCACCGAGCCCTCCTGCCGCAGCCCGGGCCCGCGCGGCACCTCCGCGGACTGGGGAGCGGTGGCGGGCAGCGAGGTCGGGGCCAGCAGGACGAGGCCGGCCGCGGCCAGGGTCAGCGACGGGGCGCGCACGATACGGGACCCTCTCGTGGGGGACTTGACGGACACTCAGCCCACCCTGGTGCCGCCCGCTTTTCCGGGCCACCCGAGGGGGGCCGTACGGTGCACCGCTTCTGACGAGCCGCCAGGCACCGGGCGCCGGCACCCGACTCGGCACCGGCCGCCCGGCCACCCCGCAGGCGCGGGACCAGCGACGACAGCGTTCCGCGCGCTCGGCGTGAACTCCCCGTCCGTCACGGGGAGTTCGGCCGTGAGGGCTTCAGCATACGTAACCCTTCCGGGGGACGGCCAACTTCCCCTCCCGTCCCCTACGGCCTCTTGATGCGTCCGCATCGGCGCGCCATATTGGTCCGGACCATTGCCGCGAGGGCCGGGCCGGGAGGCGACGCCGTGCGACGACGCTTGGTGCTCTACGGGGCCGCACTGGCGCTCTGCTGCGGCTGCGCCGGCGGGGCGAGCGGCGACGAGGGGCGGGCGCCCGGCGCCCCGACCGGCGTGACCGCCGCCGCGGGCAGCGCGACCAGCGTGCACGTCATGTGGAACGCCGTCGGTTCCGGCTCCCGCGTCACCGGCTACGAGGTCTATCGGGGCGGCGAGAAGGTCCGGGACGTGCCGGGCTCCGCCCACATGGTGGACGTCGTGCGTCTCACGCCGGCGACGACCTATGTCTTCACCGTGCGCGGCCGTGACGCCGACGGCCGTCTCGGCCCGCCCAGCCGCGAGGTGCGCGCCACGACCCCGGCCGCCGTCGCCGCCGACCGCTCCGCCCCGACCCGGCCGGGCGGTCTCGGCGGCCGCGCGGTCGGGCCCACGGCGGTCCAGCTGACGTGGTCCGCCGCCCGGGACGACCGCGGGGTGGTCTCGTACGACGTCTGCCAGGGCGGTACGAGGATCCATACCGTCGGCGGCGCGCAGACGGCGACCGTGGTCACGGGGCTGCGGCCGGGCACCGCCTACTCCTTCACCGTCCGCGCGCGCGACGCCGCCGACAATCTCTCCCCCGCGAGCGCGCCGCTCCGGCTGACCACCGCGCCGGGCGCGGAGCCGGGGCAGGACACCGCGCCGGGCGGCTTCCGGGCGACGACCCATCGCGCCGGCGGGGCGTACTACATCGACCTGTCCTGGGTGCCCCCACGCGTCGACGGCGTGGTCACGGAGTACGACGTCCGGCTGGACGGGCTGACGGCCACCTCGCTGGTCTGGGGCGGGACCGCGCCGCGCGACCGCGCGTCGTACAGCTTCTACGCGGGGCGGGAGGCCGGCGTCACCCATCGGGTGCGGCTGCGGGCCCGGCTGCCCGACGGCACCTGGGGCGCCCTGTCGGCGGAGCGCGCGGTGACCACCGGGACGGACCGCTAGCGGCCCCGGCCCTCGGCCGTCCGAAGGAATCCGTCACCTGCCCGGTCGCCGTGCGGGTGCGGGCCCGGCCGGGGGCGCGTTGGCTGCCCTTGAGGGCGCACGGGCGTACCCGATCCCCGGCGGCGCAAGGGATGTACCGCCGACCGTGCCGCCGGAGGACCGCCCATGCGCAACGCTCGTACTCTCGTCCGTTCGGGACTCACCGCGGCGGCCGCCGCCGCGCTCCCCCTCGCCCTGACCGGCCATCCGGCCGCCGCTCAGACGGGGATCTCGGTGAGTACCACCGGCTCCACCGTGTCGGTGGTGACCAGCGCCTGCTCGCAGATCAACGGCTCCTGGGGCACCGCGTCGCTGCTCAACGGCAGCCAGGCGAACTTCGCCCAGGGCCGTCAGGTCGCCCTGTCGGGGACGGCCGTCAGCCAGTCCGCCGCCTGGTCGGGCGTCAGCCCGGGCACCTACACGGTCGTCGTGATGTGCTCCAACGGGATCGTCGCCGGCACCCAGTCGGTGATCGTCTCCAGTGCCCCCACCCCGACGATCACCCCGACGGCCTCGGCCTCGCGCGGTGTGATGGGCGGCGCGGGCGGCGCGATCAAGGACTACGGGACGGTCACGATGGCGGCGGGCGGTGCGCTGGTCGGCGCGGGCGTCATCGCGGCGGCCTGGTTCCTGCGCCGCCGCTCGAAGCCGTACCGCCTCTGACCGATCGGCGGCCGCCCACGCCGTGCCGGTCGTCCACGACCGTCAGTCCTCCAGTGCGGCGAACTCCTCCAGGGCGTGGGTCAGCCACCGGGTCCAGAAGGTCTCCAGGTCGATGCCCGCCCGCAGCACGAGATGCCGCAGCCGGTCCTCGCGGGTGTCCCGGCCGGGCGGGAAGTCGCGCTGCTCGATCTCCTGATACTCGGCCAACTGCCGCAGGTGCAGGTCGAGATGGCGTCGCAGATCGGCTTCGAGCCCGGTGCCGCCGACCACGGCCGCGGCGCGCAGCCTGAGCAGCAGCGGGTCGCGGTGCGGCTTGGGGTCCTGCGCCGCGGAGGTCCAGCGCTCCAGCTCCGCCCGGCCCGCGGGCAGGACCTCGTAGCTCTTCTTCTGCCCGCGGGCCGGCTGCTCGCCCGGCAGCGCCCGGATGAGGCCGTCGGCCTCCAGTTTTCCCAGCTCGCGATAGATCTGCTGGTGCGTCGCCGACCAGAAGTACCCGATCGACCGGTCGAACCGGCGGGTCAGCTCCAGCCCCGACGACGGCTTTTCGAGCAGGGCGGTGAGGATCGCGTGCGGGAGTGACATGCGCTCATCCTAGGGAGGGCGGTCAGAGGGCGGCCGCGACCTCGGTGCCCTGCTTGATGGCGCGCTTGGCGTCCAGTTCGGCGGCCACGTCGGCGCCTCCGACGAGGTGGACGTCGCGGCCGGCGGCGACCAGCTCCTCGTAGAGGTCGCGGCGCGGCTCCTGCCCGGTGCACAGCACGATGGTGTCGACCTCCAGGACCGTGCTCTCGCCGCCGACGGTGATGTGCAGTCCGGCGTCGTCGATCCGGTCGTAGCTGACGCCCGGGACCATGGTGACGCCGCGGTGCTTGAGTTCGGTGCGGTGGATCCAGCCGGTGGTCTTGCCGAGTCCGGCGCCGACCTTGCTGGTCTTGCGCTGGAGCAGATGGACGGTGCGCGGCGGGGCGGGCCGCTCGGGGGCGGTGAGGCCGCCCGGCGCGGTGTAGTCCATGTCGACGCCCCAGGCGCGGAAGTACGTGGCGGGGTCCTCGCTCGCCTTGTCGCCGCTGTCGGTGAGGTACTCGGCGACGTCGAAGCCGATGCCGCCGGCGCCGAGGACGGCCACGCGTTCGCCGACGGGGGCGCCGTCGCGCAGGACGTCGAGGTAGCCGACGACGCTCGGGTGGTCCACCCCCGGGATGTCGGGGGTGCGCGGGGTGACGCCGGTGGCGACGACGACCTCGTCGTAGTCGGCCAGATCCCCCGCTTCCACGAAGATGTCCAGGCGTACGTCGACACCGTGGGCGGTGAGCTGGTGGCGGAAGTAGCGCAGGGTCTCGTCGAACTCCTGCTTGCCGGGGACCTTGCGGGCGACGTTGAGCTGGCCGCCGATCTCGCTCGCGGCGTCGAACAGGGTGACGTCGTGGCCGCGTTCGGCGGCGGCGACCGCGCAGGCGAGGCCGGCCGGTCCGGCGCCGACGACGGCGACGCGCTTCTTGCGCCGGGTCGGGGAGAGCACCAGCTCGGTCTCGTGGCAGGCGCGCGGGTTGACCAGGCAGGAGGTGATCTGAAGGCTGAAGGTGTGGTCCAGGCAGGCCTGGTTGCAGCCGATGCAGGTGTTGATGGCCTCGGGGCGGCCCTCGGCGGCCTTGTTGACGAACGCGGCGTCGGCCAGCATCGGGCGGGCCATCGACACCATGTCCGCGGTGCCCTCGGCGAGCAACTGCTCGGCCAGTTCGGGGGTGTTGATGCGGTTGGTGGTCACCAGCGGGATGGCCACCTCGCCCATCAGCCGCTTGGTGACCCAGGTGTAGGCGCCGCGCGGCACGGAGGTGGCGATGGTGGGGATACGGGCCTCGTGCCAGCCGATGCCGGTGTTGATGATGGTGGCGCCGGCCGCCTCGACCGCCCGGGCGAGGGTGATCACCTCGTCGAGAGTGGAGCCGCCGGGCACGAGGTCGAGCATGGACAGCCGGTAGATGATGATGAAGTCCTCACCGACGGCCTCGCGGACCCGCCGCACGATCTCCACCGGGAAGCGCATGCGGTTCTCGTAGGAGCCGCCCCAGCGGTCGGTGCGCTGGTTGGTCTGCAGGGCGATGAACTCGTTGATGAGGTAGCCCTCGGAGCCCATGATCTCGACGCCGTCGTAGCCGGCGGAGCGGGCGAGGCGGGCGGCGTTCGCGTAGTCGTCGATGGTGCGCTCGACCTCGGCGTCGGTCAGCTCCCGGGGCGGGAAGGGACTGATCGGCGCCTGGAGGGGGCTGGGGGCGACCAGGTCCTGGTGGTAGGCGTACCGGCCGAAGTGCAGGATCTGCATCGCGATGCGGCCGCCCTCGCGGTGCACGGCGTCGGTGACCTGCCGGTGCTGCTCGGCCTCCGCCTCGGTGGTCATCCGGGCGCCGCCCGGGTAGGGCCGGCCCTCGTCGTTCGGCGCGATGCCGCCGGTGACGATGAGGCCCACGCCGCCGCGCGCCCGTTCGGCGTAGAAGGCCGCCATCCGCTCGAAGCCCCGCTCGGCCTCCTCCAGGCCGACGTGCATCGAGCCCATGAGGACGCGGTTGGGCAGCGTGGTGAAGCCCAGGTCGAGTGGGCTCAGCAGGTGGGGGTAACGGCTCATCGGGGCAGCCCTCCGTGCGCGGCGGTCGTCACCTCCTGTTCTAGAGGACCGCACACGGTTTATGCAACTAGTTGCAAAAGGGCATCGGGGAATTCAGGGGTGATGTGCCGCACTCACCTGCTCTCACCTGCTCTCCAGGAGCACATGCAGCTCCCGCTCCTGGTCCCCGGAGGCCGAGGAGAGGTCACGCACGGTGAACAGGGAGTCGAGGGTGGTGCGCAGCCGCTCGATCGCCCAGTAGCCGCCCTGCGCGTCGGCCTCGACGGAGGCGGAGAGGCGGGCGGGCGGCGGGCAGGCGTGGGCGTCGGTGACCTCGAAGGTGCCGAGCCACACCATCGGCCGGGTCTCGTGAAGCTGTTGCGGCACCTCGTCGGGGCCCCGGTCGGACTCGAAGCACGTGCACAGCGCGTCGAACACGATCCGGGCGTCCTCCTTGCTGCATCCGCTGATCTCCAGGGAGACGGGCTCCTCGTGCAGACGCTCACGGTCCATCCTGATCGCTCCTCTCGTGGCGGTCGGCGCGGCGCCGCCCAGGCGGCGACACCGTGCCACTACCCCAGAAAAGCACCACTATCCGGACAGGACCAGCGACGGTCAGCTCTCGGTGAACCGGTACGTCTTGCTGTCGGTCAGCACGCAGAAGCCCGGCGAGATCACGATCACGCGCAGGGTGCCGGAGCGGCGGTCGTAGTCGATGCCCTCCGCCTCGAACGTGCCCGAGCAGCCGCTGCGCAGGGGCAGCTGGCGCAGGGCGGTGACATGGCCGGTGACGTCGGCGGTGCCGTTCGGCGCGGCGGACAGGTCGATCCGGAGCAGGGGCTTGGTGAGGCCGAAGAGGCTGCCCTCCGGGTCGTCGGAGGAGCACAGCAGGGTGGTCGGGCCGGAGAAGTCGCAGCCCTGGACGTCGCGCACGGCGTGGTCGAGGCGGACGTTCGCGACCTGCGGCAGGTTCGCCGACGGCGAGGTGCTCTTGTTGGCGCCGGGGGTCGGGAAGACCTGGAACCGGGTCATGGTGCCCCACTCCCCCGCCAGCATCCACTGGCTGTCCGGGGAGACGGCCACCCAGGAGTTGTTCAGCGCCTCGCCGGAGCCGAGCGCGTGGACGTACTCCGACCAGGCGCCGCCGGGCGCCTGCACGCGGAACATCTTGGCGCTGCCGGAGTCCCGCTGGTACGGCTCGACGTAGTAGCCGTCGTAGGTGGCGTCGGGGTCGCCGACGTGGTTCCAGCCGCGCATCGAGACCCCGATCGGGATGGTACCGATGCCGGTGTAGTGGTTGGGGCTGCCCGCCGGGACCTCGACGGAGGCCAGGCCCTGGCTCTCGGTCAGCGGATCGGCGCGGTCGGAGCCGACCTCGGTCCAGGTGCCGGCCGCGGCGGCGGGGGGTGCCGCGGTGAGGGCGGCGGCCGCGGCGGTGGCCAGCGCGAGGAGGGCGGCACGGGCCGTGTGGCGACGGCGGCGGGCGGGGCGCAGGGGCATGGGCGGACTCCTCGTCGGGGGGGGTGGTGGACGCGCTCGGCGGACAGTCTGGACCGATCGAGTGGTCATGTACAGACCAATCGAAGGACGGGTGATGTCCGGTCGGGGAACGGCGGGCTCCGCCACGCCGGGGCAGGATGGGAACCGGCGCGCAAGGCATGGGAGGAGAAGGTTGAGCGCGGTAGAACAGGGGGAGTCGGCACGGGGGACGTCGTGCCGCGGCAACGTGCGGAGGCGGTGCGCAGCATGAGTTCAGCCGAGGCGGCGCCCGAGAGCGGCGGCCCGATACGGCCCGGCGGCCTGCTGGACGTCCTGAACGTGGCCTCCGTGGTCCTGGACGCCGAGGGGCGCATCGCGCTGTGGAGCCCGCAGGCCGAGGAACTGTTCGGCTACCCCGCGCGCGAGGCGCTCGGCCGGTTCGCGGCGCACGTCATGGTGCACGAGCGGCACGTCGATCTCGTGGTCAAGCTCTTCGCCGACGTCATGGAGACCGGGCAGGGCTGGGCCGGGGCGTTCCCGATCCGCCGCAAGGACGGCACCACCCGTTTGGTCGAGTTCCGCAACATGCGCCTCATGGACGACCGCGGCAACGTCTACGCCCTCGGACTCGCCGCCGACCGGCCCACCCTGCGCCGGGTGGAGCAGGACCTGGCGCTGTCCACGCGGTTGATCTCCCAGTCCCCGGTCGGGCTGGCCGTGCTCAACACCGATCTGCGGTACGTGTCCGTCAACCCCGCGCTGGAGCGCATCGACGGCGTCCCGGCGGCCCGGCACCTCGGGCGGACACTGCGCGAGGTGGTCCCCCTGCTGGACGCCGACGCGCTCCACGAGGCGGCCCGGCGGGTGCTGCGCACGGGGGTGCCGCTGATCGACCGGTCCACGGTGGGCCGCACACCGGCGGACCCCGACGAGGACCACGCCTGTTCGGTGTCGCTGTACCGGCTGGAGGACGCCCGGGGCACCGTGCTGGGCGTGGCCGTCTCCGTCGTGGACGTGACCGACGAGTACCGGGCAGGCGTCGAGGCCGAGGCCGCGCGCCGCCGCCTGGCCCTGATCGCGGACGCCTCGACCCGTATCGGCACCACTCTCGACCTGGAGCGCACGGCTCGTGAGCTGGCCGATGTCGCCGTGCCGGAGCTGGCGGACATCGCCGCGGTGGATCTGCTGGACGCGGTGGTGGCGGGACGGCCGGTGACGCTCGGGCCCTCCTCGCCCGCCGTGATCCGCGCCCTCGCCGTCCGCTCGTACGCGGCGCCGGACGCCCTGGCCGCGGCCGATCCGCCGGGCCAGGTCGCCCGCTACGGGCCCGACCGGCTGGTCACCGAGTGCGTACGGGCGGGGCGGCCCGTCATGGTGCCCGAGGTCACCCACGAGGACCTCCAGCGCATCGCCCGGTCACCGGAGGCGGCGGGGCTGCTGGCCCGCGCGGGCGTCCACTCGTATCTGGCGGTCCCGCTCATCGCGCGCGGCGAGGTGCTCGGTGCCCTCGACCTCAAGCGGACGGGCAATCCGGAACCCTTCGCCCGGGACGATCTGCTGCTGGCCCGGGAACTGGCGGCCCGCGCCGCGGTGCAGATCGACAACGCGCGCTGGTACCAGAACGCCCGCACGGCCGCGCTCACCCTCCAGCGCAGCCTGCTGCCCAGCCATCCGCCGGTGACCGGCGGCCTGGAGGTGGCCTCCCGCTATCAGCCGGCCGGCGCGACCACCGAGGTGGGCGGTGACTGGTTCGACGTGATCCCGCTGGAGGGCGAGCGCACCGCGCTGGTCGTCGGCGACGTGATGGGCAGCGGCATCGACGCGGCCGCGACGATGGGGCGGCTGCGCACCGCGACGACCACGCTGGCCTCCCTCGGCCTGGACCCGGCCGTGCTCCTGGAGCACCTGGACCGCATCACCTCCGGCCTCGACCACTCCATCGCCACCTGCGTCTACGTCGTCCACGACCCCGAGGCGGCCCAGTGCCGGATCGCCAACGCGGGACATCTGCCGCCGGTGCGGCTGCGGCCGGGGCGGCCCCCCGAGCTGCTCGACCTGCCCACCGGGGCACCGCTCGGCGTCGGCGGGGTGCCGTTCTCCACGACGACCGTCGACTTCGCTCCCGGCGACCGGCTGGTGCTCTACACCGACGGGCTGGTGGAGACGCGCCGGCACTCCCTGGACGAGCGGCTGGACGCCCTGCTCGCCCTCCTGGACGGCCCGGCGCGCCCGCTGGAGGAGCTGTGCGACCTCCTGCTGCGCACCCTGCACCACCCCGACAACCACGACGACGTGGCCCTGCTGGTGGCCCGGGCCCGCGACTGACCCGATTCACAGGCTTTCGTTATCGGTTCCTTACCGCGCCTTTCGGACAATCACAGAGAGGCGTGCAGCCCTGCCGCCGGGCGCCGAGGAGAGTGAGCCCGATGCACGGACCGGAGCAGCGACACCAGGGGGACGGCATCCCGCCCGGGACGGGCGAGATCCTCAGCGGGCCCGGCGGGCCCGAACGCGAGCGGGCCACCGTGCGCGAGCTGTGGCGGCGCCGCTCGGCCCGCGGCAGAGCCGTCGTCGCGGCGACGACGGTCGCCGTGCTGGCCCTGGGCGGCACCGTCGCCTACGCCGCGACCTCGGGGAACTCCGGCAGCGGCACACCGTCGGCGCCCGCCTCCCCTTCGGCGCCCACCTCCCCGGACGACGGGCCCGGCTTCCGGCACGGGCCCGGGATGTGGTTCGGCCTGGGCGGCGCCGGGGTGCACGGCGAGGCCACCATGAAGGACCCCGACTCGGGCGACTGGATCGTACGGACGTGGCAGCGCGGCACCGTCGAGAAGGCGGACGGCGACCAGGTCACCGTCAAGAGCGAGGACGGCGCCTCGTGGACCTGGACGGTGGGCCCGGACACCCCCGTCCGCACCGACGGCGGCCGGGACTCCGGCGCGGACGCCCTCAAGAAGGGCGACACGGTCCTGCTCGCGGGCACCCGCTCCGGCGACACCAGGACGGCCGACCGCGTGCTCTCCGGCGACTTCGACAAGTCCGACCGCTGGGCGCCCGACGAGCACGACGGCCGCCCCGGCCCGGATCACCGGCACCACTGGTGGAACGAGGACGGCACACCCTCGCCCGCCCCGTCCGGCAGCGGCGCCCGGACCTGAGCAGCGGTCAGCTCCTGGTGCCGATCACGACCTGGGCGCCCAGCTCCTCGTCGACGGCGAGCGTCGCGGCGAGACCGGCGCGGGTGAACTCCTCGACGGCGTACGGCGCCTGACGCTCACTCGTCTCGACGAGGAGGCAGCCGCCCGGCGCCAGCCACCGCGGCGCCCCGGCGGCCACCCGGCGCAGGGCGTCCAGGCCGTCGTCGCCGCCGTCCAGGGCGGTCAGCGGTTCGTGGTCGCGGGCCTCGGGCGGCAGCAGGGCGACCTCGCGGGTGGGGACGTACGGCACATTGGCGGCGAGGAGGTCGATCCGGCCGCGCAGCCGCTCCGGAAGCGCGGCGAAGAGGTCACCGGCGTGCACCTGGCCGCCGTAGGGGGCGAGGTTGCCGCGGGCGCAGCGCACGGCGGCCGGGTCGAGGTCGGCGGCGTGCAGTTCGGCCGGGGCGAGCGCGGCACCCAGGGCGGCGCCGACCGCGCCCGAGCCGCAGCACAGGTCCACGACGACGGACGCGTGCGGGGCGCGGGCGAGGGCGTTGTCGACGAGGAACTCCGTGCGGCGGCGGGGCACGAAGACACCGGGCCCGACGGTGATGCGCAGACCGTGGAACGCGGCCCAGCCGACGACGTGTTCGAGCGGCAGACCGCCCGCGCGGCGCTCGACCATGGCGGTGAGCTCGTCGGGCGTACGCGCGGCGGCGAGGATCAGCTCCGCCTCGTCCTCGGCGAAGACACAGCCGGCGGCCCGCAGGGCGGCGACGACGGCGTCCCGTGACGGCGACGACGGGGAGGACGGCAGAGGCGACGACGAAGTCGACGCGGAAGGGCACGGGGAGGACGCGGCGGGGGGCCGGAAGGACGACGAGTACGGCGAAGGCTGCGAAGAGGGCGAAGACTGCGAAGACATCGAAGGCATGGAGAACCGAGGGCCTTATCCGAGGGCGATGGGCGCTCGTGGCCGCCTACGGGCGGCGGTCCGCGCCGACCCGAGGTGAGAGCACCCGACCTGACACTGCGGTAATGGGTCCCACCTCCTCGGTCGTACACGACGGCGGCACGTCCGCGGTCGGATCGTCACCCTACCCCAGCGGCTCAGACACCGACGGTCTCCTCGACCTCCTCCTCGGCCTCCTCCGCCTCCCGGGACGCGGGGACGGGCGCGGCGGCGGCGCGGGAGCGCTCGTGGAGGGCGGCGATCGCGGTCGTGGCGAGGCCGAGCACGAGCCAGACGAGCAGGGTCGCGGTGCTGCGGCCGAGGCCGTCACCGCCGAAGTAGAGCAGGCCGCGGGCGCCCTCGACGAAGCCGGCGCCGTTCCAGAAGGCGTGCAGGGTGCCGAAGAAGCCGTTCTGCAGCTCGGGGCGGAACAGCCCGCCGGAGCTGGTGAAGTTGAGCATCACGAACAGCACCATCAGGGTGAGGGTGGTCCAGCGCTTGAGGAAGGTGTGCAGGCCGACGCCGAGGAAGAGGATGCCCGCGGAGTAGAGCCAGGCCAGGCCCCACACCCCGGCGAGGTCGTGGTGGGCGAGGTGGAACACGGGGCCGGCGAGCAGCGCGCCGATGCCGCTGACGACGACGGAGACGCCGAGGGTGAGCAGGGCGCGCGACCGCATCGGCAGTTCGCCGCCGGCGGCGCCGAGGACGGCGACGGAGGCGTAGGAGCCGATGCTGACGGCGATCAGCAGGAAGAACAGGCCCTGTCCGGTGGGGTCGTCGGCGACGGGCCGGGCCACGTCGGTGACCTCCAGGGGGACGCCCTGCCGCTCGGCGACGGGCGTGAAGACCCTCTCCACGGCCGTGGCCCCCATGTCGGAGGCGGCGGTGGCGACGACGAGCTCGGGGTGGGCGCCGGGCACGTAGGCGCCGGTGATGTGACGGGACGTCAGCAGGTCGACCGCGTCGGCGCGGGTGGCGACGGTACGGACGTCGAGGCCGTCCCCGGCCGCGTCCTTGAGGGTCTGCGCGAGGACCTTGGCCTCGGGGCCGGCGCCGACGACGGCGACGGGCAGGTGGTTCGGCTCCGGGGTCACGAACGCCCCCATGTACGCGAGGCCCATGCCGAGGCACATCAGCAGCGGGGTGATCAGGTGCGTGAGCACATGACGCAGCGCCGGGGACTTCATCGGGGTCTCCCATCCGAGCAGTTGCCAGTAGTTGGCATATACAACTTTCACTTCAAGTTGTACTATACAACTAGCAGCGCGGAGGAGGCCCCATGAGGACGGACGAGGTGACCGAGGAGACAGCGGGCGAGGAGCCGGCGGTGGAGGTCATCCAGCGCGAGATGACGGCCTTCGCCCGGCGGGCGCGCGCGTCGGCGGGGCGACTGCACCCCGAGCTGTCCCTGGTGTCGTACACGCTCCTCGGCCACCTGGAGGAGAGCGGCGGCTGCCGGGCCACCGACCTGGCCGCGCACTACGCCCTGGACAAGTCGACGGTCAGCCGTCAGGTCGCCGCGCTGGAGCGCACCGGCCTGATCGAGCGGCGCGTGGACCCCGAGGACCACCGGGTCCACGTCCTGCACCTCACCGGCGCGGGCCGCCGCATCCTCGCCCAGGTCACCGAGAGCCGCCGCGCGGCGTTCCGGGAGAGGCTCGCCGACTGGTCGGCGGAGGATCTGGAGCGGTTCGCCGCGTATCTCGTGCGCTACAACGCGTGGGCGGCCGACGACGACTGACCGGGCCGGCCCGGTCAGGCCACGCCGACCGCTTCCCTCCCCTCCCCCAGCCGCTGCGGCGTCCGGGCCGCCAGGAAGGCGGTTCTGCGGCGCAGGCGGAAGCCGAGGGACTCATAGAGGCGGATGGCGCCCGTGTTGGTGGCGGAGGCGTGCAGGAAGGGGGTCTCGCCGCGGGCGCGGATGCCATGGGCCACGGCGAGGATCAGCCGGGTGGCCAGGCCCTCGCCGCGATGGGCCGGGTCGGTGCAGACCGCGCTGATCTCGGTGAAGCCCGGCGGGTGGAGGCGTTCGCCGGCCATGGCGATCAGCCTGCCGTCACGGCGCAGGCCCAGATAGGTGCCCATGTCGACGGTGCGGGGCAGGAAGGGGCCGGGGCGGGTGCGTTCGACCAGGTCGAGCATCTCGGGGACGTCCGCGGGCCCGAGGAGCACCGCCTCCGGATCGGGCGCGGCGGCCAGACCGGCGTCGACGAGCTGCACGCCCTCCATCCGGAAGGTGACCTCCCAGCCCTCCGGCACCTCACCCCGGAACCCCGGCAGCGGCACCTCGGCGCCGGGCCCGGCGAGCGCCGCCAGATCGGCCCAGTCCCGCGCGTCCGGCGCGTCGGGAAGGGCGAGCCACGGGGACATGTCGAGCGGGTACCGCAGCACCCGCCCCCGCCGCTCGGCGAAACGCGCGTGCGGACCGGTGAGACTGGCGAGGGCGGGATTGTCCAGCACGCTCTCGGCATCAGGGGGCGACGGGGCTTCGCCGCGCGCCGGCCCCGGAGCGGCCGGCAGCCCGCTCACCCCACCGTGACCCCCACCGCTCGCCGCTGTCACGACCTCTCCGCCTTCCCCGCGCTCCACGTCCACGCGCCCTCTCTCCTCGCTCCCGGTCAAGCTGCCGCCACCACCCTCGCTCGCGCTCATGCCGCTGTCGCCACCTCGATCACGATCTTGCCGCGGGCGTGGCCCGCCTCGACCTCGCGGAGGGCCTCGCCGGCTCGTTCCAGGGGGTACGTGCCCGTCACCAGCGGGTCCAGGTCGCCGCGCACCACGAGCCGCGCCACCGCCTCCAGGACGGCCGCGGTGCGGGCGCGGGCCACCCGCGCGCCGCCGAGCCGTTCCACCGCGTTCTGCGGGGCGCCGGCGGTGACCAGCTTCGCGCGGTCGGTCAGCAGGTCGGCGGCAGCCGTGAGCACCGCGCCGCCGACCAGGTCGTACACCCCGTCGATCCCGTCCGGAGCGGCCGCCGAGCGGGCTCGTCGCGCCCAGTCGGGCCCGGACAGCACATGGACGGCGCCCAGCGACTCCACGAGGTCCTTCTTCGCCACGCTCGTCACGCCGAGCACGCGCAGCCCCGCGCTGCGGGCGATCTGGAGCGCGGCGACGCCGACCCCGCCGCCCGCTCCGGTGACCAGCAGCGTCGCCCCGGCGGGCAGATCCAGCTGGCGGATCCCGTCGTAGGCGGTCGCGGCGGCGACGGGCAGGGTCGCCGCGTCGATGAAGGACAGCCCGGCCGGCTTGTGGGCGGCGATGCCCGCGGGGAGCAGCGCGTACTCGGCGTACGCACCGGACACCGCCGTACCGAAGACCTCGTCACCGGGGGCGAAGCCCGTGACGCCCGCGCCGATCTCCTCGACGACCCCCGCGACCTCGTTGCCGAGCACCGACGGGAACACCCGGTCCCCGCTCTCGCCGGGGCGCCGGTAGCCCGTGCGCTGCTTCCAGTCGACGGGGTTCACCCCTGCCGCGCGGACGGCGACCAGCAGCCTGCCGGGGCCCGGGCGGGGCCGGTCGACGTCGATCAGCCTCTCGGTCTCCGGTCCGCCGTACCGCGTGAACACGTACGCCTTGGGCATCGCTCCGCCTCTCCTCATCGCTCACGCCGGCCCCTCATCGCTCACGCCGGGCTCGCGAGCGGCCGTCATCACAGGCCAAGGGGCGCGCGCGGGACGCTATTCCCGGCCCGCCGGAGAGTTCATACGGCTGTCACGATCGCGGAGCCCTGCTGGTCGGGGCACCTCGCACGGGCACGTACGGTGGAACGCGTCAGCAATCACCCCCGTCCGGCTGGATCGACATGAACGTCACCCGAGGCTTCACCGGGCGCCCCCGCGTCCCCGACCCGGGCCTGCCGCCCGGCCAGTACGACGCGGGCGACGACTGGCCCGTCCTGTCCGCGGAGGTGACGCCCGAGCTGACGCCCGACGACTGGACCTTCCGCGTCGACGGCCTTGTCGAGCAGCCGCAGACCTGGACCTGGGAGCAGGCGCGCGCGCTGCCCGCGTCGGCGTACGAGGGCGACATCCACTGCGTGACCAGCTGGTCGAAGTTCGGGGTGCGGTTCGGGGGCGTGTCGCTGGACGCGTTCCTGGCGGCGGTGCGGCCCGAGGCGTCCGCCACCCACGCCGTGGCGTACGCGCACACCGGCTACACCACGAACCTCCCGCTCGCGGACCTCACCGGCGGCCGCGCCTGGATCGCGTTCGAGTACGACGGCCGCCCGCTGCCGCCCGAGCACGGCGGCCCGGCACGGCTGCTGGTGCCGCACCTGTACTTCTGGAAGAGCGCCAAGTGGATCGCCGGCATCCGGATCCTCGACCATGACGAGCCGGGTTTCTGGGAGCAGAACGGCTATCACGCGCGGGGCAACCCCTGGGAGGAGCAGAGGTACTCCGGTGACTGACACCTTCACGCCCCCGACCCGGTTCGCCGTGCCCGGCCGCATCGCCGTGAGCGAGCCGACGGCGACGGTGTGGCAGACGGCCACGGTCACCGAGATCCGTCGTGAGACCCCGCGCGCGGCCACCTTCCGCCTGGCGGTGCCCGGGTGGCCCGGGCATGTGCCCGGCCAGCATCTGATGCTGCGGCTGACCGCCGAGGACGGCTACACCGCCCAGCGGCACTACTCGATCGCCTCCGCGCCGGACGACTCCGGACACATCGAACTGACCCTGGACCACGTCGACGGGGGCGAGGTCTCCGGCTGGTTCCACGAGGTCGCCCGGCCCGGCGACCGGGTCGAGGTACGGGGGCCGGTGAGCGGCTTCTTCGCGTGGCCCGGGGACCGCCCCGCGCTGCTGATCGGCGCGGGCTCCGGGGTCGTCCCCCTGATGTCGATGGTCCGCGCCCACCGCGCCCGCGGCCTGGACATACCCCTGCGCCTGCTGGTGTCCGCGCGCAGCCCGGAGGACCTGATCTACGCGAGGGAGTACGGCACGGAGACCACCCCGGTCTACACCCGCCACGCCCCCGAGGGCACCCCGGTCGGCCGCCTCTCCCCCACCCACCTGACCCCCCTGTTCACCACCCCGCCGAAGACCGGCTGGGAGGCCTACATCTGCGGCTCCAACGCTTTCGCGGAACACGCGTCCCGCCTCTTGGTGGCAGCCGGCCAGCCGGTGAACCGCATCAGAATCGAACGCTTCGGCTGAGGGGGCGGGGGTCCGGGCCGACCCCACCCCCCTCACGCGCCCCCAACTCCGCCCACCCACCATGAACGACCACCGCGATTCGGGGTACCCAAAGACCGTGGCACTCCTTGTGCGGCGAGGAGGTCGGCATGCGTACCCGCGTACGGGGCTGGCGCTGGCGGAACAGCCCGCTCAGGCGCCGCTCGGATGTCGTCGAGGCCTGGACGGCACTGGTGGTGACCGTCCTGCTCCTGGTGGGGGCGCCGCTGGCCGGCGCACTGGCCGGGCGCTGGGCCCACGAGGACGCCCGCTCGGTGGCCGTGGCCCAGCGGGCGGACCGCCACAAGGTGCGGGCCGAGGTCGTCGGCCGTGTCCCCACCCCACCGCCCACGGTGCAGGGCGGCCGTGAGCAGACGGTCCCGGTGACCGTGCGCTGGCACGAGCCGGGCGGGGCCGCGCGCACGGCGACGGCCCCGGTGCCGACGGGCACCCGGACGGGCGCGACGGTGGACGTGTGGATCGATGGCCAGGGCCGCGGGGCTGCCCCGCCGCCGAGTGACGCGACGGTGTGGCAGCGCACCCTGACCATCGCGACGTGCGCGGCGGTCGGCACGGCCGGTGCGGTGCTGCTCGGCCACACGCTGGTGCGCAGGGTCGCCCTGTGGCACCGGCTGAGCGAATGGGAGCGCGAGTGGGCCCGCACGGAACCGGAGTGGACCCGGCGCCAGGGCGCATGACCACGGGCCCGCAGCGCGGCGCGCGGGGGTGCGCGAAAGGGTCTGGAAAGCGCTCCCACCCGCACGTACGGTGTGCTTGTTCGCACGGGAACTCAACAAAGGCGGTCCTGTATGGCCCTGTTCGACCTGTCCCTCGACGAACTCCACGAGTACCGCAGCGAATCCCCGGATCCGGAGGACTTCGACGCCTTCTGGTCCAAGACGCTGGCCGAGACGCGCGAGCACGACCTCGACGCCCGCTTCGAGCCGGTCGACACCGGACTGAGCACCGTCCAGGTGTTCGATGTGACGTTCGCCGGGTTCGGCGGTCACCCGGTCAAGGGCTGGCTGACCCTGCCGGCCGCCGCGCGGGAGCCGCTGCCGCTGGTCGTGGAGTTCGTCGGATACGGCGGCGGGCGCGGGCTGCCGCACGAGCATCTGCTGTGGGCCTCGACCGGCCGGGCCCACTTCGTCATGGACACCCGTGGCCAGGGCAGCGCCTGGGGCGGGGGCGGCGGCACGGCCGACCCCGTGGGCGGCGCGCCGTCGTACCCCGGTTTCATGACGCGCGGACTCGACGCGCCCGAGAACTACTACTACCGCCGGGTGTTCACGGACGGGGTGCGCGCGGTGGAGGCGGCCCGTTCGCACCCGCTGACCGACGCCTCGCGGACCGCGCTGACGGGCGGGAGTCAGGGCGGCGGCATCACGATCGCCGTGGGCGGGCTGGTGCCGGACCTGGTGGCGGTCGCCCCGGACGTGCCGTTCCTGTGCGACTTCCCGCGTGCCGTGACGCTGACGGACCGTCACCCCTACCGGGAGATCGGCCTGTTCCTCAAGACGCACCGCGGCCGCACCGAGGACGTGCTGCGCACGCTGTCCTACTTCGACGGCGTGCATTTCGCCGCGCGCGGCTCGGCGCCCGCGCTCTTCTCGGCGGCCCTGGAGGACCAGACCTGCCCGCCGTCGACGGTCTTCGCCGCGTTCAACGCCTGGGGGCACGAGGACAAGAGGATCGAGGTCTACGACTTCAACGACCACGAGGGCGGCGGCCCCTTCCAGCAGGCCGAGCAACTGCGCTGGCTGAGCGCGTACGCCTGAGGCGTTCGGCCCCCGCCGGACCCCGCCGGGGCGCGGTGACGCGGTCGGGGCGTTCGGTTTCGGCCGATCGCTCCGGCCACCCTTCCCATGTGGTTTAGACCAATGCTAGATCTGGTGGCGCACCGAGCACGCACGGATACGGCACGTCACCACAGGAGGCGCGCGGCATGGCCCGCAGCATCCCCCGGGAACACCCGGACACCGAACACCCGGACACCGCCCACCCCGACGACCGGCCCCTCTACTGGCGGATCGCGACGCAGCTGCTCGACCAGCTGCGGGACGGCACCGTCCCACCCGGCGCACGGCTGCCGGGCGAGCGCCGGCTGGCGGAGCGCTTCGGGGTCAGCAGGGACACCGTACGGCAGGCGCTGGAGATGCTGCGCCGGGACGGTCTGCTCGGGACCGACCGGCGCGGCAGTCACGCCGCGCTGCCCGGTACCCCGGTCGGCACCCCGTCCTTCCTCGCCTTCCCGGTCGGCGCCCGGGCCGAGGACCCGGTGGCCGTGGACCGGACCACCGTCAGCTGGGAACCGCCCCCGCCCGGGCACGCGGAGGCCCTGGGTCTCGCCCCGCACCGGCCGACGCTGGTGCACCGCTACGAGTCGCCCGGCACGGACGGGCGGGGCCGGCGCACCGCCGTGACGTCGTTCTCGGCCGTCGCGCTCGCCGAGGTCGAGGAGCTGGCCCGCTACCGCGACCGCACCGACACCGCCCACGCGCCCCAACTGCGGCGCGCCTACGACTGGATGCGCCGCGCGGGCCTCACCCTGCACCACCACGACTCGATCACCCTCCCCCACGGCCCCGAGGGCAGGGACGGCACGACCGGCACCGGCGCGCCCTCGATGCGGGTGACCCGCCGCGTGCACGACCAGTTCGCCCGCCCGCTGGAGATCACCGACCTGGTGCTGGACACCCGACAGGGCGCGCTGGTCTACGAGTTCACCCTGCCGTCGGCCGGCTGACCGACGGACGGCACCCGGGCCAGGACCAGCCGGACGCGTGGGCTTCCGTCGCCGCGCCGCCCGAACTCGGGCAGCGCCCGGAGGTCCACGCGGAACCCGGCGCGCTCCAACTCCCGCCGTACGTCGCCGAGTCGGAAGGCCCGGTAGTACATGACGAACGGCGGCCGCCACAGGGCGTTGCGCACCCGCATCACCGCGTCGAAGCCGAGCAGCATCCAGTACGCGGGGGCGGTCGGCCGGGGCGGGGCGAGCACGGGGAAGGCGAAGGTGCCGCCCGGGCGCAGGACCGAGCGCACCTGGGCGAACAGGCCCGGCAGTTCACGGGGCAGGAAGTGGCCGAACGCCCCGAAGCTCACGGCGAGATCGAAGGCGGGCGTGAAGGGCAGCGCGCGGACGTCCGCCCGGACCCAGGACACGCGCGGCCCGCTGATATCGGTGCGCTTGCGGGCCTCGGCCAGCATCCCGGCGCTGAAGTCGACGCCGGTGACACCGCGCCGGCACAGCCGGGCGAGCACGTCCATCCCGGCGCCCGTCCCGCAGCACAGGTCCAGCCCGTCGTCGTAGGGCCCCGTCGGCTCCAGCGCGGCGGCGACGGCGTCCAGGACGGAGTCGGGGGTGCGGAACGGGGTGTGGTCGAACTTGGGGGCGAGCAGGTCGTAGCCGCGCTCGACGGACGACAGCGCCTGGACGGCGAGTTCGCGCAGGCTCGGGCCTTCGGGGCTGAACATCCGTCTCACCCTAGGGCAACACGCTGCCGCACCACGGCCAGGGCCCGCTCGCACCAGCGCAGGTTCTCCTCCTCGAAGCCGATCCCGGCCATGAGGGTGAGATACGGGCCGACCCGGTCGGTCTCGCGCAGGTACTCCTCCTCGGTGCGGCCGCCGAGAAGCCGCTCGCGCACCCGCTCGTAGCGATCCAGCTTGCCGCGCGACCAGCTCATACGCTCCTCGATCAGCTCCCGGGTGATCTCCGGGTCCACCGCGTCCCCGGCCTGGATCTTGATCAGGAGTTCGTCGCGGATGGCGGTGGGCCTGCGGGGCGGGGCGGCGGCGAAGGCGCGCAGATCGGCGCGGCCGGTCTCGGTGAGGGTGAACATCCGCTTGTTGGGCCGCCGTTCCTGCTGCACCACCCGGGCCTCGATCAGGCCGTCCTGCGCGAGCCGCTCCAGCTCGCGGTAGAGCTGCTGCGGGGTCGCGGGCCAGAAGTTCGCGAGCGAGACGTCGAAGATCTTGGACAGCTCGTAGCCCGATGCCTCGCCCTCCAGGAGGGCGGCCAGAACGGCGTACTTGAGAGACATGTGGACACGGTAACAGCAGGTGATTATTCTCAGGCTCGCCTATTAAATTATTTGAGTAAGGGTGAGGTGAACCGATGCGCGCGTTCCGCGAGGCGGTCGAGGCCGGGGACATGGACGCCGTCGAGGCGCTGCTGGCCGAGGACGTCGTCTTCACCAGCCCGGTGGTGTTCAAGGCGTACGAGGGCAAGGCGATCACGGCCGCGATCCTGCGCGGCGTGACCCGCGTCTTCGAGGACTTCCACTACGTCCGGGAGCTCGCCGGCGCCGACGGCCGCGACCACGCGCTGGTGTTCGCGACCCGGGTGGGCGAACGGGAGCTGACGGGCTGCGACTTCATCCACCTCGACGAGGAGGGCCGTATCGACGAACTCACCGTCATGGTCCGCCCGTTGTCCGGGGCGCAGGCGCTGGCCGCGGCCATGGGGGCACAGTTCGACGAGATCCTGAAGGAGGCGCAGGCCCGGTCCGCCGGCTGAGAACCGTCAGGTCAGGGGCTGGGCGCGCCTCAGCCGGGGAGGGGCCCTTCACTGACCGGCGTCACGAGATGTCGAGAATCGCCTTGCCCCGCAGCGTGCGGTCGCTCAGGGCGCGTACCGCGTCCGCGATCTTCTCCCAGGGGCCGCGCCAGCCGACCGGGACCCGCAGCCGGCCACCGTCCACGAGGGTGAGCAGGCGCGTCAGCTGGGCGTTGCGGTCGGTGAGGCCGCCGCCGTTGTAGACCGACACGATGCTGCGGGGCGCGATGCTGCCCAGCGTCGACCCGACCGGGAGCACCGACTCCCGCCCGGCGGCCCAGCCCACGCTCTGCAGACTGCCGCCCGGCGCCAGCAGGCCGTAGGCGGCGACGAGTTGGTCCCCGCCGACGGTGTCCACCACGACGTCCACCGGCGCGTCCACCGCGTCGACGCCCGCCACGACCTCGTCCGCGCCCAGCTCGCCCACCCAGCGCCGCCCGTCCTCGGCACCGGCCACCCCCACGACGTACGCCCCGCCGAGCGCCGCCAGCTGGACGGCGAACCCGCCGACCCCGCCCGACGCCCCGGTGACCAGCACCCGGCGCCCCAGCAGCGGCCCCGCCTGCTCCAGCGCCCGCAGCGCGGTCCCCGCGGCGACCGGCAGGGCCGCGGCCTCCCCGAGGTCCACGCCCGCCGGGACCACCGCCACATCGGCGACGTCCATCGCCCGCAGGGCGCCGAAACCGCCTCCGGTGCCGAAGCCGACGACCCGGCTGCCCACCTCGGGTCCGCCGCCGTCCGGCGCGGCGGCCACCACCACGCCCGCCGCGTCATAGCCCAGCACCTCGCCGGGCCCGGCCTGCTCGGCGAAGTACAGTTCGGCGGCGTTCAGCGAGGTGTGCCGCACCTCCACCAGCACCTGCCCGGGGCCCGGAACCGGGTCCGGGGCCTCCCCGAGCCGCAGCCGTCCGGGTGCCTCGGGGTCCACGATCAGTGCGCGCATGGTCTGCCCTTCCGTCGTCAGGTGATCCGCCGTGCGTCCTACGCGCAACCAGCGCCGGGGCCGATCCCTTCCCGCGCGCGCGACGGGAACCGACGGGACATCGGCGGGGAATGGCGAGGAATGGCGAGGAATCGGCGGGAACAACTGCGGTCGCCGGCGCGTTCTCCCCTACGAAGCGGTGCAGCGGTGCTACGCTGCCATCAGCACTTGTGCACGCCCCGTCGTGGGCGCCGGTGCTGTTCTTCTCTCTCTTCACCCTTGCGTTCGACCTCGCGTCCGACGAAGGTCCGGTCGATCTCGTCCCCTACGCAGGCGCTCTTCCGGTACCGCCCGCGCGGTGCAACTCACCGCACCGGCCGTGCCGTTCCCGCCGCCGGCAGGCCCGCCCGTGAGGAACTCGCCCACGGCCGCCCGCCCTTCGCGGCTTCCCCTTCCCCTCGCATGTCACATGCCCGCCGTCCTCGAAAGGACCGCCCCCGATGACCACCACACTCGAACACCCCCCTGTCCAGGAGCAGCCCCCGGCCCGGATCGTCACCGGCGTCCTCGACGTCGACGGCGGCGGGAAGGGACATCTGCGCTCCCCCGACTGCCTGCCCTCCCCCACCGACCCCGCCGTCCCCCCGGCGCTGATCCGCCGTCACGGCCTGCGCAAGGGCGACCTCGTGGAAGGCGTGCTCGGCGGCCGCCGCGCACTGACCGACATCACCCGCGTCGAGGGCCGCGCACCGGACGCACCGCACGGCCGCCGGCACTTCCGCGACCTCACCCCCCTGCACCCCGGCGAGCGACTGCGCCTGGAACACCCGGCCGCCGGCCTCGCCGGACGCGTCATCGATCTGCTCGCGCCCGTCGGCAAGGGGCAGCGCGGACTGCTCGTCGCCCCGCCCAAGGCCGGCAAGACCGTACTGCTCCAGCAGATCGCCGCCGCCGTCGCCGGCAACCACCCCGAGTGCCGGCTGATGGTGGTCCTCCTCGACGAACGCCCCGAGGAGGTCACCGACATGCGCCGCTCGGTGCGCGGCGAGGTCTACGCCTCGACGTTCGACCGGGCGCCGGGACAGCACATCGCGCTCGCCGAACTCGTCGTCGAGCGGGCCAAGCGGCTCGTCGAGGCGGGCGAGGACGTCGTGATCCTGCTCGACTCGCTGACCCGGCTGTGCCGAGCGCACAACAACGCGGCCGCCGCCGGGGGCCGCACCCTGAGCGGCGGGGTCGACGCGACCGCGCTGCTCGGTCCCAAGCGGTTCTTCGGCGCCGCGCGGGCCGTCGAGGAGGGCGGCTCGCTCACCATCCTCGCCACCGCCCTGGTCGAAACCGGTTCCCGCGCCGACGACTTCTTCTTCGAGGAGCTGAAGAGCACCGGCAACATGGAGCTGCGCCTGGACCGCGAGCCCGCCTCCCGGCGCGTCTTCCCCGCCGTCGACATCACCACCTCCGGCACCCGCCGCGAGGAACTGCTTCTCTCCCCGGCCGAGTTGACCGCGACACGCGGACTGCGCCGGGCGCTCGGGTCCCGCGACGGCCACACCGGTCTGGAGACCCTGCTGGAGCGGATGCGGGCGACTCCCGACAACGCGACCTTCCTGCGCCGCGTCCAGCCCACCCTGCCGTCCGGCTGAGGGCCGGGCATCCTTCGGCGCCGTTCTCCCATCCCTTCGTCGGGGCACCGTAGACCTTCGGGGGACGGCAGGGCCCACCCGCGCTCGGCACAGTGACCGTATGGATGAGACCAAGGGGATCAGCCGGGCACGGTTCCTGGCCGGTATGGCGTCGACCGGGCTCGCGGCGGCGCTGCTGCCGGCCGGCGCGGCGGGAGCGACGGGCCGCGCGACGGGAGCGACGGGCGCCTCGGCGTCGACGGCGGACGGGCCGTCCCCGACGGCCACCGGCGCGGCCCGGCCCGCTCACGGGCGGCACGGGCTGTGTCACCGGGGCGTCGTCTACACCGTCGGCGAGGGCGAGACGCCCGGCACCGCCTTCAGCCGCGACCGGATGCGCGCCGACCTCCGGGTGATCCGCGACGAGTTGCACGCCGACACCGTCGACGTCACCGGCGACGGCGTGGAACGCCTCACGACCACCGCCGCCGAGGCGGCCGAACGCGGACTGCACGTCTGGCTCCAGCCCACCCTCGGCGACGTACCGGAGCGGGACGTCCTGGAACACCTGGCCGAGACCGGCCGGTTCGCCGAGCGGCTGCGCCGGCAGGGCGCGAGCGTCGACTTCAGCGTGGGCTGCGAGTTCTGGCTGTTCGTGCCGGGCATCGTCCCCGGCGACACGGCCGTGGAACGGATCAGGAACCTGCTCTCCGGCAGCGTCGACCCCGTCGCGATGCAGCGCCGTCTCGACCGGTTCACGGCGAGGGCGGCGGCGGTCGGCCGCTCCGTCTTCCACGGCCGGCTGGGGTACGCCGCCGCCCAGGACGACACCGTCGACTGGCGGCTGTTCGACATCGTGGGCATCGACTACTACGCCTCCCACCCGCGCCCCGTCGACCACCTCCGCGCCCTGCGCCGCTACCTGCGTTGGGGCAAGCCGCTGGCCATCACGGAGTTCGGCACCTGTGCCTACGTCGGGGCCCCCGAGACGGCGGGCATGGGCTGGGACGTGGTCGACGACTCCAAGAACCCGCCGGAGATCAAGGGGCACCTGGTGCGCAGCGAACGCACCCAGGCCGACTACGTGGCGGGGCTGGTGGACGTCTTCGCGTCCCTGAACCTCTACGCGGCGATGGCGTTCGAGTTCGTCACGCCGGACGCCCCGCACCGGCCCGGTGACCCGCTGCACGACCTCGACATGGCGAGCTACGGCCTCGTGAAGCCCCTCAAGGACCGCCCGGACGACCCGTCCTCCGACTGGCACTGGGAGCCCAAGGAGGCGTTCCACGCGCTGGCCGGACGGTACGCGCGGCTCGCCCGGACGCACGGCGGGTGAAGCCATCCGGGTGCTCGCGGGCGGTGTACGGCACGGGCAGCGCGGCGCCGGGCATGACCGTTCCTACGTTTGACCATATGACGATCGGATTTTCCTCTCGGATCCTCTCCTCCCGGGCCGCCGCCTCGGCCTGCGTGGTGTGCGTCGCCGGCGCCCTGGCCCTGGGACCCGCCGACGCCCTGGCCCTGGCCCTGGCCCCCGCCACGGCCGCCGCCCCGGCGGGCCCCACCCCCGCCGGGACCGGCGCCGGCGGGCCGGGCGCGCCGGGCGGGCCCGCGGCCACGCCCGCTTCCTCGCTGCTGCACCGCCCCGGCACCCAGGTCCGCCCGCACCGCCGGGCGCCGCAGGTCCCGGACGTCTCCGCGCTGTCGTGGCTGGTGGCCGACGCCGGGACCGGTGAGGTGCTGGCCGCCGCGAACGCGCACCGCAGGCTGCCGCCCGCCAGCACCCTCAAGACGCTGTTCGCGCTCACCGTGCTGCCCGGCCTGCCGGCCGGCGTCCAGCACGAGGTGACCGAGCGGGAGCTGTCCGGGATCGGCGACGGCAGCAGCCTCGTCGGCGTGGCGGCCGGACGCACCTACAGCGTCGCCGACCTGTGGCGCGGGGTGTTCCTCAACTCCGGCAACGACGCCGTGCACGTCCTGGCCGCCCTCAACGGCGGCTGGCACACGACCGCCCTGCGCATGCAGGCCACGGCGCACGCCCTGGGCGCGCTCGACACGCGCGTGCTGTCGCCCGACGGCTACGACACGCCCGGGCAGGTGTCGTCGGCGTACGACCTGGCGGTGTTCGGCCGGGCGGGGCTGCGCAACGCCGAGTTCGCGCGGTACTGCGGCACGGCCGTGGCGAGCTTCCCGGGGGCGAGCGGAGGGTCGTACGAGATCGCGAACACCAATCGGCTGCTGACCGGCGCGGACGGCGTCGAGCCCTACCCGGGGCTGATCGGCGTCAAGAACGGCTACACCACCAACGCGGGCAACACCCTGGTGGCCGCCGCCCGCCGGGGCGGACGCACCCTCGTCGTCACCGTGATGCACCCTCGCTCCGGCGGGCGTTTCGCCGTCTACGAGGAGGCGCGGGCGCTGCTCGACTGGGGGTTCGCGGCCGCCGGGCGGGTCGATCCGGTGGGCTCGCTGG
This sequence comes from Streptomyces sp. NPDC032126, assembly GCF_055580085.1. Lineage (NCBI taxonomy): Bacteria > Bacillati > Actinomycetota > Actinomycetes > Kitasatosporales > Streptomycetaceae > Streptomyces > Streptomyces sp. NPDC032126. The sequence goes on along the minus strand of NZ_JBVIMA010000001.1, from coordinate 1,093,330 downwards.
ACGCGTTGCGGGCGCGGCCGCGTCCCGGCCCGCCGGCGCTGCCGGTCGTCGCCTCCGTCGCCGCCCCCGCCGCGGCCGACGGACCCGGCGGCGGGCCGGGGCTGACCGACGTGCTGCTGATCGCGGGCGCCGCCGGGCTGGGCGCGGCGGCCGTCGCGTTCGGGCTGCGGCTGCGGCCCCGCCGCTCGGCGGGCACCTGATCGACGGGCAGCCACAGCAGCAGCCCGAGGGTGATCCAGGTGTAGGCGTTGCTGCCGACGAAGCCGTCGACGCCGGAGGCGTCGTGGAACCACAGCCACACCACGCTGGTGCACAGCACCGCGTACAGGGCGCCCGCGACGCGGGGGTGTCCGGCGCGGACCAGCACGGCGAAGGACGGCAGCAGCCACACCAGGTGGTGCACCCAGGTGATGGGGCTGACCAGACAGGCCGTCAGGCCGGTGAGGGCGAACGCCGCGTGCCAGTTCCCGGTGGCCGCGGCGCGCCGGGCCCGCACCGCCCACACGCCCAGCGCGCAGAGGACGAGCACCGCCCAGACGGCCCGGCTCTCCACACCGAGCCGGGCCAGGACGCCCTGCAGCGACTGGTTGGAGACGTAGTCCAGGCGGCCCACCCGGGTGGTGTCCCACATCGCCTCGGTCCAGTAGAAGCGTGAGGCGTCCGGGTCGACGAGGGCGGCCAGCGCGGTGGCCCCGGCGGCCACGGCGGTGGCGACCGCGGCCGCGCGACGGCGTCCGGCGAGCAGCAGCAGGCCGATGAAGAGCGCCGGCGTCAGCTTGATCGCCGCCGCGAGACCGATCCCGGCGCCCGCCCGGCGTGCGCGGCCGGTGGTGAGCAGCCAGGCGTCGGTCAGGACCAGGGCCAGCAGCACGACGTTCACCTGGCCGAAGCTGAGGGTGTCGCGCAGCGGTTCGTAGAGGGCCAGGGCGCAGGCGGCGAGGGCGGCGCCGTACCAGCCGTGGCGCCGCCAGGCGGGCCCGGTGAGCACGCGCAAGGCCCAGGCGAGGGCCGCCAGGTTGAGCAGCAGGCAGACCGCGATGGCCGTGCGCAGGCCGAGCAGGGCCATGGGCAGCATGGCGACGGCGGCGAACGGCGGGTAGGTGAAGCCGTACGGCGTGCCCGGCACCCGGTAGTCGTAGAGGCGGCCGCCGTGGTGGATCCAGGTGTCGACGGTGCCGTAGTAGACGCGCAGGTCGAACCAGTCGCGCAGCAGGGGCACGGTCGCGGTGAAGACGGTGACGGCGGCGGCGAGGGCGAGGACCAGCAGCAGGCGGCCGCGGTCGGTGGCGGGCGCGGACACCGGCAGCGGACGGCCTCGGTCGGTGGCGGCCGTTCTCATGCGGTCCTCCCCACGGCCGGGGCCTGGGTGGCGAGGTGGGCCTGCCACAGCACGACCACGGCGAGCGCGCCCCCGGAGACGGCCAGCACCAGCTGGTCGGCGCCGGCCGCTCCGCCGTCGGGCAGCACGGCGAGGGCCAGCACGCCGGCCACGGCGGCCGTCCGGTGCCGTATCGGGGTGTCGGGGGCCGCGGCGGCGATGAGGAACAGACCCCACAGGGCGTACCAGGGGCGGACGGCCGGGCCGAACGCGGCGACCGCGGCGAGGCTCAGCCCGAGCGCGTACACCGGGCGCGGCCGCAGCCGCCACCATATGGCGATCAGCGCGACGGCGGTCACCACGAGGCCGAGCACGTGCCAGGCGGGGACGGCGTACGGGGCGAGGCCGCTGCCGAGGTGTTCCAGCAGGGCGCGGGTGGCGCGGCCGAGGAGGCCGGTGAGCGCCCAGTTGTGCGGGGAGACGGGGGTGCCGAGGGCGCCGATCCAGCCGTATCCGGTGCCGGCGACGGCCGTCGCGGTGACCGTGGTGGCGGCGGACGCGGCCGCCGTCGTCAGCACGGCCGGCAGGGGGCGGCGCCCGGCACGCAGCTGGAGCACCAGGATCGCGGCGAGGCCGAGCGCGGCGGGGGCCTTGACCAGGGCGGCGAGGGTGACCAGCACCGCGCCCAGGGCGGGGCGGCGGCCGAGCGCGGCGACCAGGCCGAGGCCCAGCAGCCCGAGCATGATCGCGTCGTTGTGGGCGCCGGCCACCAGGTGCACCAGGACCAGCGGGTTGAGCACGCCCAGCCACAGCGCGGCGGCCGGGTCGGCGCCGCAGTGCCGGGCCAGCCGGGGCAGGGCGGCCGCCATCAGCGCCACGCCGAGGACGGCCACGGCGCGCATCCCGGCGAGGCCCGCGGGCAGTTCGCCGCGGGTCAGCGCGGACAGCGCGCCGGCGACGGCCAGGAAGACGGGGCCGTAGGGGGCGCCGGTGTGCCGCCACAGCGGGGCGACCTCGTCCGCGAGCGGGCCGCCGAGCCTGGACGGGCCGTGGGCGTAGACGTCGATATGGGCGTCGACCATGGCGCCCTGGGCGAGATAGCTGTAGACGTCCCGGCTGAACAGCGGGGGCGCGAGCAGCAGCGGCGCCGCCCAGACGGCGAGGACGAGCACCAGGGCGCGCGGGCTCGGCGGGGCGCTGCCGCGGACCAGGCGGCCGAGAAGTGCCCAGGCGGCGGTGAGCAGGACCAGCCCGAAGTACACGCCGACCAGGCCGAGGACGGCCTGGGGCGAGGAGGGCGCCAGGAGGTCGCCGGCGGGCAGCGCACCGGCCGTCTCGCCGCCCAGGGCGAGACAGGTGGTGCCGGCCAGGCCCAGCACCTGGCAGCGGCGGAGATCGACGGGAAAAGCCATGGCCAACACTCGGGCATCGTGTCAACGCCGGGTGGCCGGAAAGCGACGCTCCGCCCTCGGGGCGGCGGCCTGCTCGTGACCGCCGTGTGAGCGCGCCGGGCGGCTCCCGAGGGGCACGGGCGGCGGTTCAGAACACCGAGAGGCCGGTGAGGGTGGTGAAGCGGTCCAGGGCGGCCACACCGGCGACCGAGTTGCCCCGTTCGTCGAGGCCGGGGCTCCATACGCACAGGGTGCAGCGGCCGGGGACGACGGCGATGATGCCGCCGCCCACGCCGCTCTTGCCGGGCAGGCCCACCCGGTAGGCGAAGTCGCCGGCCGCGTCGTAGGTGCCGCAGGTCAGCATGATCGCGTTGATCTGTTTGGCCTGGCTGCGGGTGAGCAGCCGGGAGCCGTCGGCGCGTATGCCGTGCCGGGCGAGGAAGGAGATGGCCAGGGCGAGGTCGGCGCAGGAGGCGGTGATCGAGCACTGGCGGAAGTACTCGAACAGCAGCGTCGGCACGGCGTTCTCGATGTTGCCGTACGACTTCATGAAGTGGGCGAGGGCCGCGTTGCGGTCGCCGTGCGCGGTCTCGGACGCGGCGACGGCCCGGTCGAAATCGAGGTCCGGATTGCCGCTCTCGGCCCGCAGGAAGGCGAGCAGGGTGCCCGCCGCGTCCCCGGTACGGGTGTGCAGGCGGTCGGTGACGACGAGGGCGCCGGCGTTGATGAACGGATTGCGCGGGATGCCGTTCTCGTACTCCAGCTGGACCAGGGAGTTGAAGGGGTTGCCGGAGGGCTCGCGCCCCACGTGCTCCCACAGTTCGTCGCCCTCGCGGGCCAGGTCGAGGGCGAGCGTGAAGACCTTGGTGATCGACTGGGTGGAGAAGGGCGCCCGCCAGTCCCCCACGCCGTACACCGTGCCGTCCAGCTCCGCGACGGCCATGCCGAAGCGGCGCGGGTCGCGGGCCGCGAGCGCCGGGATGTAGTCGGCGGGACGGCCCCGGCCGGGGGTCCGCTCGATCTCCTCGGCGATGCGCTCCAGGACCGGCTGGAAGGCGAGGGACGACGTCGTTGTCATGATCACCATTGTGCCTCCGGGTCGGTCCTGGCGCGCAGCCGCAGGTCAGGCCAGCGGGGAGCCGCTGCCGGCGACGACCTCGGGACGGAGCAGGTCGGCGAGGGTACCGGCGGGCAACAGCCCCTTCTCCAGGACGAGTTCGGCGACGCCGCGGCCGGTGGCGAGGGCCTCCTTGGCGATGTCGGTGGCGGCCTCGTAGCCGATGTGCGGGTTGAGCGCGGTGACCAGGCCGATGGAGTTCTCGACGGTCGCGCGCAGCTTCTCGGTGTTGGCCGTGATGCCGTCGACGCAGCGCTCGGCGAGGGTGAGACAGGCGGTGCGCAGGTGGGTGATGGACTCCGACAGGGAGTGCAGGATGATCGGCTCGAAGGCGTTCAGCTGGAGCTGGCCCGCCTCGGCGGCCATCGTGATGGTGACGTCGTTGCCGATCACCTCGAAGGCGACCTGGTTGACGACCTCGGGGATCACCGGGTTGACCTTGCCGGGCATGATCGACGAACCGGCCTGCACGGGCGGCAGATTGATCTCGCCGAGACCGGCGCGCGGGCCGGAGGAGAGCAGCCGCAGGTCGTTGCAGCTCTTGGAGAGCTTGACCGCGACGCGCTTGAGGACGCCGGACATCTGCACGAACGCGCCGCAGTCCTGGGTGGCCTCGACGAGGTTCGCGGCGGTGACGAGCGGCAGCCCGGTGATCTCGGCGAGATGGCGGCGGGCCGACTCGGCGTATCCGGCGGGGGCGTTGAGGCCGGTGCCGATGGCCGTGGCGCCGAGGTTGATCTCATGGATCAACTGGACGGCCTCGTCAAGACGATTGCGGTCCTCGTCGATCATGACGGCGAACGCGGAGAACTCTTGACCGAGCGTCATGGGGACCGCGTCCTGCAACTGTGTACGGCCCATCTTGAGCACATTGCGGAACTCGACGGCCTTGCGGCCGAAGGCGTCCTGCAGGACAGCCATCGCCTTGAGCAGTCCACGTACCGCGAAGACCGTCGCTATCTTGACGGCGGTCGGGTAGACGTCATTGGTGGACTGGCCGAGGTTGACGTCCTCGTTGGGGTGCAGGAACCGGTACTGGCCCTTCTCGTGGCCGAGCAGTTCCAGCGCCCGGTTGGCGACGACCTCGTTGGCGTTCATGTTCGTCGAGGTGCCGGCGCCGCCCTGGATGACGTCGACGACGAACTGGTCGTGCAGCTTGCCCTCGCGGATCTCCCGGCACGCTTCGACGATCGCGGCGGCCTTCCGCGGCTCCAGCAGGCCCAGCTCCTCATTGGCGAGGGCGGCGGCCTCCTTGACGGCGGCGAGGGCCTCGATCAGATGCGGGTAGGCGGAGATCGGCGTACCGGTGATCGGGAAGTTCTCGGTGGCACGCAGGGTGTGGACACCCCAGTAGGCGTCGAGGGGAACATCACGGAACCCGAGCAGATCGTGTTCGCTCCGGGTGACGGCGTTCATGAAGAAACGATCCTCTTTCTGAGGTACGAAGATGAGAGCGCCCCTGAAAGGGGCACGGGGAACTGCGCGATCAGCCACGACGGTCCCGCAGCCGCAGACCGACAGGCGAGGCGGGCCGCTAGGCGCACGCACTCAACTCAAGGGGATCGAGAGCCCGGACGGCCCGCACACACCCGACCGGCTCCCCACCCCCGAGAAGCGGCTCCCCCACGAACTCGGCGAGCAGACCGGGATCGACGCCGGCGCGAGCCAACGCGGCCGCGGCCACCGGGATCCGCGCCCGGTTCGCCCCGTCGGAGATCTTGACCGCGACCGCCCGCCCATCGGGCAGCGCCGCGACCTGGACCCCCTCGAAGCCGTCCTTGGCGAGCAGTCCGGGAACGGCCCGCATCAGCGCGGCCACGTCCCGGCCCGCGCCGGAGGCCATCTCGGGGTGGGCCCGCATCGCGTCCGCCACGCGCGCCTCGGGGGTGCCGGGCACGGCGCCGGTGATACGGGCGGCGGCCCGGGCGAGCCCGTGCAGGGAGACCGCGAAGAGAGGGGCGCCGCACCCGTCGACGGTGACCCGGGCGATCCGCTGGCCGGTGAGGTCCTCGACGATCTCGGCGATCGCCTTCTGGAGCGGGTGCTCCGGGTCGAGGTAGCCGTCGAGGGGCCAGTCGTTGAGCTTGCAGGTGTACAGCATGGCCGCGTGCTTGCCGGAGCAGTTCTGGGCGAGCCGGGAGGGCGCGCGGCCCTCCCGTACCCAGGTGTCGCGCACGGCCGGGCCGTACGGCAGGTCCGGGACGTTGCGCAGGGCGTCCTCGCCGACTCCGGCGAGCTCCAGGATCCGCCGGGTTCCGGCGAGGTGGCGTTCCTCGCCGGAGTGGCTGGCGGCGGCGAGCGAGAGCAGCTCGCCGTCCAGAGGCAGCCCGGCCCGGACCATGGCGACGGCCTGGACGGGCTTGAGCGCCGAGCGCGGGTAGAAGGCCGCCTCGATGTCGCCGAGCTGGAGCTGGACCGAGCCGTCGGCGCCGAGGACCACGACGGAGCCGTAGTGGACGCCCTCCGTCACCCCGCCGCGTATGAGCTGGGCGACGGGGGCGTGGAGGGGCTCACGGATCGCGGGGGCGTCCGCGAGGGAACTGCTGTACATCACTGCTGGGATCACTTCGGGGTTGTCGTGGGCCGGCGCCGGTTTCACGCGTCGGCCTTGGCTGAGGTGCGCGCGATGCGGCCGCGGATGGCGTACCAGCCCGCTACGAGCGCTCCGACGATCAGCGGCAGGCACAGCACGGTGGTGCGTCCGGCGCCGCCGTCGGCGTACATGAGGACCAGGACGGAGGCGAGGAAGGCCAGCGTCACGAGCTCGGTCCAGGGGGAGCCCGGCAGGCGGTAGCCGGGGCGGGTCAGCTCGCCCTTCTGGGTCTTCTGCCAGAAGAGGAGGTGACAGACCATGATCATGCCCCAGGTGGAGAGGATGCCGATCGCGGCGAAGTTCAGCACGATCTCGAAGGCGTCCGCGGGGACGACGAAGTTGAGACCGACGCCGAGCACACAGATGCCGCTGGTCAGCAGGATTCCTCCGTACGGGACCTGGGTGCGGCTCATCTTGGCGGTGAACTGCGGGGCGGAGCCGTTCACGGCCATGGAGCGCAGGATGCGGCCGGTGGAGTACAGGCCGGAGTTGAGGGAGGACATGGCGGCGGTGAGGACGACCAGGTTCATCACGCCGCCCGCGGCCGGGACGCCGATGTTGGACAGGACCGTCACGAAGGGGCTCTCGCCGGACGTGTACTTGTTCCACGGCAGCAGCATCGACAGCAGGACGACCGAGCCGACGTAGAACAGGCCGACGCGCCACATGATCGAGTTGATCGCCTTCGGCATGATCTTCTCGGGGTTCTCGGTCTCACCGGCGGCGACGCCGACCAGCTCGACGGAGGCGTAGGCGAAGACGACGCCCTGGACGATCAGCAGCATGGGCAGCAGACCGTTGGGGAAGACGCCGCCGTTGTCGGTGATCAGGGACGGGCCGGGGGTCGTGCCGTCGACGGGGTGCTGGGTGACCAGCAGGAAGATACCGATGACCATGAAGATCACCAGCGCGCTGACCTTGACGATGGCGAACCAGAACTCCAGTTCGCCGAAGATCTTCACCGAGATCAGGTTCACGGCGAGGACGACGGCCAGGGCGATCAGGGCGATCACCCACTGCGGGATGTCGGAGAACATCCCCCAGTAGTGGGTGTAGGTCGCGACCGCGGTGATGTCGGCGATGCCCGTGGTGGCCCAGTTCAGGAAGTACATCCAGCCCGCGGTGTACGCGCCCTTCTCGCCCAGGAACTCACGGGCGTACGACACGAAGGCGCCGGAGGACGGGCGGTACAGGACGAGTTCACCGAGCGCGCGCACGACGAGGAAAGCGAAGACGCCGCAGACGGCGTAGGCGACGAAGAGGGAGGGTCCGGCGTCGGCGAGCCGGCCGCCCGCGCCGAGGAAGAGGCCGGTGCCGATGGCGCCGCCGATGGCGATCATGTTGACGTGCCGGTGCTTCAGGCTCTTGCTGTAGCCGACGTCTCCGGCGTCTACATGGGTGGACGAAGGGCGCGTCTCGTCTTTGAGGTGCTGTTCGCTCACGCCTCGGGTCCGCCTTCCAGGGGAGTGTTCGTGCGAGGGGGCCGCACGATGTCGGTGAGGGTCGTCTCGACCCGGTCGAGGTGATGGCTCATGGCCTCGACCGCGTCGAGCTCGGAACCGTCGATCAGCGCCTCGACGATCGCCCGGTGCTCGCGGTTGGACTGCTCACGGCGGCCGCCCAGCTCGTTGAGGAAGGCCGACTGACGCGCCAGTGCGTCACGGATCTCCTCGATGACCCGGCGGAAGACCGGGTTCTGGGCGGCCTCGGCGACGGCCAGATGGAAGAGGGTGTCCATCGCGACCCACGCTGTGGTGTCGGTCTCCCGCTCCATCCGCTCCAGCAGATGGGCCAGGTGGTCGAGGTTCTCCGGGGTGCGGCGCACGGCCGCGTATCCGGCGACCGGGATCTCGACGTGACGGCGCACTTCGAGCAGGTCGCTGGCCGCGTAGTCGCCGAAGGTGGGGTCCTCGACGGTGTTCGCGATCACGAAGGTGCCCTTGCCGGTCTTGGCGACCGTGAGGCCCATGGTCTGCAGGGCGCGCAGGGCCTCGCGCAGCACGGGCCGGGACACCTCGAGGGTGCGGCAGAGCTCCGCCTCGGAGGGGAGCTTGTCCCCCACGGCGTACTCGCCGCGCTCGATGGCGGCACGCAGATGCCCGAGCACCGCTTCCATGGCGCTGACGCGCCGCGGCGGCTGACTGGCTGTCCGGCTGTCTGACAGGTTCACGGAGGAGATGTTCCGGGTGAGCGACGGGTGGTGTCAAGGGAGCCGAAAGGAAAAATTCAACGGGCGTGAAGTCTGAAAAGAGACTTCACGCCCGTACGGGTCGGCCGGTGGCCGGCGGCGGCTCGGCGGAGCCGTCAGCTGTCGATGACCCCGGTGCCCAGCAGGCCGAAGAGCAGCACGCCGATGACGAGCCGGTAGACCACGAAGGCGTTGAAGGAGTGCTTGGCCACGAACTTCAGCAGCCAGGCGATGGAGCCGTAGGCCACGACGAAGGACACCAGCGTGCCCACGACCAGCGGGGCCGCGCCCACGCCCGCGCCCAGCGCGTCCTTGAGCTCGTACAGTCCGGCGCCGGTGAGGGCCGGGATGCCGAGGAAGAAGGACAGGCGGGTGGCGGCGACGCGGTCCAGGTCGAGGACGAGCGCGGTGGACATGGTGGCGCCGGAGCGGGAGAAGCCGGGGAAGAGCAGCGCGAGGATCTGCGAACTGCCGACGAGCATCGCGTCCTTGAGGGAGGTGTCGTCCTCACCGCGCTTGTGGCGGCCCATCTGGTCGGCCGCCCACATCACACCGCTGCCGACGATCAGCGAGCCCGCCACCACCCACAGCGAGGCCAGCGGGCCCTCGATGAGCGGCTTGGCGGCCAGGCCCACGGCGACGATCGGGAGCGTGGCGTAGATCACCCACCAGGCGAACTTGTAGTCGTGGTGGTAGCGCTCCTCCTTGTTGCGCAGACCGCGCCCCCAGGCGGAGACGATCCGCACGATGTCCTTGAAGAAGTAGACCAGCACGGCGGCGATCGCCCCGACCTGGATCACGGCCGAGAACCCGACGACGGCGTCGTCGTCGACCGGGATGTGCATGAGGCCCTCGGTGATCTTCAGATGGCCGGTGGAGGAGACGGGGAGGAATTCGGTCACTCCCTCGACGGCTCCGAGGACGACGGCTTGGCCGACGGAGATGGCACTCATGGAATCCAGTTCTGAGGTGAAGGGACGACAATGCTGTAGACAGTCCTACCAGGCGCAGGTACGACCGCGCGCACGGCGGACGCTAGCCCCAGAGCGCCTGGCCGGTCCAGACGCCGGCGAACGCGGCCCCGAGGCCGGCCACGACGCTCCCCGCGACGTTGCCGGCGGCGGCGAGGCCGGCTCCGGTCTCGGCCAGCCGCAGGGTCTCGTAGGAGAAGGTCGAGTACGTCGTGAGGGCTCCGCACAGCCCGGTGCCGAGGAACAGGCGCAGGTCGGTGCTCGCGGGTGCGGCGCCGGTGAGGAGGCCGAGGATCAGGCAGCCGGTGACGTTGACCACGAAGGTGCCCCAGGGCAGGACCGAGTCGTGGCGGGACTGCACGGCGCGGTCGGTGAGATAGCGCAGCGGGGCGCCGATCATTCCGCCGGCGACGACCACCAGCCAGTTCACAACTACTTCTTACCCTTCGCGTCCGGTGCGCCGGTCTCCCGGCCGGCGATGGAGGTGCCCCCGGTCGAGCGGAGCCCGGACCGAGGGAGGATGACCTCGCAGTCGTCGAGGATCACCAGGCCGCCCTGCGTGACCAGTTCGTCGAGCTGCGGCAGGAAGGCGCGGACGCGGTCCTCGGTGTCGACGATCACGACGGCCACCGGCAGGTCCTCGCTGAGGGAGAGCAGCCGGGAGGTGTGGATCAGAGAGGAGGCGCCGAAGCCCTCGATGCCGCGGAAGACGCTGGCGCCGGCCAGACCGGCCGCGTGGGCGCGGTGCACGATCTCCGAGTACAGCGGGCGGTGGTGGACGGTGTCGTTCTCGCCGACGAACACCGTGAGCCGAAGGGCGCGGCCGGTCGGTGCGGTCATCGCGGCCTCCTGATCAGCAGGCGGCGGGTCGCCGTGGCCGCGAGCCACACCGCGGTGAGGGCCGCGAGGAGGGTCGCGGCGAGATAGGCGAACGCGGTGGCGGGGCGGCCCGCGTCGAAGAGGCGCTGGAGTTCGACGGCGTAGGTCGAGAACGTCGTGAAGCCGCCGAGGACGCCGGTGCCGAAGAAGGGGCGCAGCAGTCGGTGGGCGGTCAGGGCCTCGGTGATCAGCACCAGGAAGACGCCGATCACGGCGCAGCCGGTGACGTTCACCCAGAACGTGGTCCAGGGGAAGCCGGTGTCCTGGGTGGGCCACCACTGGGCGGCCGCGTAGCGGGCGGTGGCACCGAGGGCTCCGCCGACGGCGACCACGGCCACCACGGGAAGCTGATCACGCACGGCGGACCGGGGAACGACCCCGCTGACCGGACTCTCCGCTTCCCGCGCTGTCATATCGCCCCTACGTCGTCTCCTGCCCGGCCGCCGCATCGACCCAGCTGGGGTGATCACGACCGAGCACCAGCGTAGCGCCGCGCGGAGGGGGGACGGCGGGCGGAGGGGAGACGGCGGGCCGAGGAGAGACGGCGGGCCGAGAGGAGACGGCGGGCGGGCGAGGCCCGCCGCGCCTCACCGACCCCGCCCGGCCACTGCCTCCCACGCCGACCTTGCTGCTGGCCGGCAGCAGCGCCGACCGACGCGTCGGCGTCCGGCACGCCGGGTCCGGACCGCCCGCCGCACGCCCCCCGGCACACACTGCACGCTTCGCGCGGCACACGCCCCGCACATACCGCACGCCCCGCGCGACACACCGCCCGGCACACACCGCACGCCCCGCGCAGCACACGCCCGGCACACACCCCACGCCCCGCGCGACACACCGCCCCGTATCGGGCAGCCCCGCGCTCGGCGGGTCGCGGGCGGCTGGTGCCTCCGGGCGGCTCCTCGCGTCAGGTGGGGTGCGGGGGCTCGTAGAGGGCGATGCCTCGTTCGTGGAGGCTGCCGAGGATCAGGTGGTCCTGGGTCGCGCAGACGCTGGTGGTCATGCGGTAGCCGGAGTGGCGGCGGGTGAGGTGGTGGAGGGTGCGGCCGGTGTCGTCGATCGCCAGGACCCCGATCGTGCCCGACGGGCGGTACGGGACGCGCAGGGCGACGCGGGCCGCGGCATGGCGGACCGCGGGGCTCGCCCGGTGGAGGAGGTCCAGCGGGGGCAGTCGCGGGGCGGCCAGGGCGACCCAGACGGGCGCGTCGGGTCCGGCCCGCCACAGGTTGTCGGGATAGCCCGGGAGGTTCTCGACGAGGGGCTCGCTCAGTCCGGCACGGGGCCCGGTGAGCCAGTAGCGGATCAGCCGGCGCGCGCCGGTCTCGGCGACGATCAGGAAGGAGCGGTCGCCGCCGAGGGCCAGCCCGTTGGCGAACTGCAGTCCCTCCAGGGCGACTTCGGGCTCCTTGTCATCGGGCCCGAGCCGCAGCAGACGGCCGGTGCCGGTGTGTTCGACGAGATCGCCCCGCCAGTCACGTAGGGAGTGGACGCGGTTGGAGACGGTGAACCAGATCGTGCCGTCGGGCAGGGCGACGGCGTTACTGGTGAACCGCAGCGGCTCCCCCGCCGCCTCGTCGGCGAGCACCCGCACCCGCCCGGTGTCCGGGTCGAGCCGCAGCAGGCCACCGTACGCGTCGCAGACCAACAGATCGCCGTCGGGGAGGAGTTCGAGGCCGAGTGGACGGCCGCCGATCTCCCCGACGCACTCCACCCGGGCCGAGGCCGGGTCGTCGAGGCCGTCGACGCGCAGGATCCGCCCGTCCGACACGCCCGTCAGGACTCGTCCTCTCGGATCGGCGACGACGTCCTCGGGGCCGCGGTCGGGGAGAGTGACGTACCGGAGCGGGACGAGAGGCGTACGACGGTCCACGGCGTCTGGCCTTCCTGTCGGCAGGCGGCCATCGTCCCAGCCGGTCGATGCGCCCCGGCGACCTCTGCCAGGGCTTTGCAGGATTTTTCCGGAAACGGTTCGCCTGCCGCTCCCACCCGCCCGACCAGGCCCTGGCGCCTCCCCCTACCAGCCCTTCTCGAACATCCGGGCGACCTCGGCGATGCGCATCTCGTCGCGGCGGTAGTAGGTGCGGCGGCGGATGCGGCGGGTGCGCAGCAGTCCGAGGTCGGCGAGCAGGGCGAGATGGGTGTCGGCGACGCGGCGGTGGACGCCGAGCTTGGCGGCGACGGCGCCGGCCGTGACGCCGTCCTCGACCGGATCACCGTGCCGCTGCGGCGGGAAGTGACGGGCCGGGTCCTTCAGCCACTCCAGGATGGCCAGACGCCGCTCGCCGACGGGAGTTCTCAGCATCGCGCCCCCTCCGTCCCCTCCGTCGGGGTCCTCGTACCGCTTCTTCCCACTCTTCCGCAGGAGAGGCCCCCGTGTCCCGGACTCCCCGCTCCTTGGCCGGGACCGAACGCCCTTACGGGAAGGGGGCGTTGTCCGACGGCCGACGCGATCGCCGCGTCGGCCGTCGCCGGTCACCGGTGGGTGAACCAGGACATGGACGTCAGCGCCTTGTCGTCGAAGCCGAACAGCGCCTGGTTCTCCCAGCCGTTGCCGGACGCGGCGTCGGTCGGGTCCCAGCCGTTGCCGGTGACCGCGGTCCAGGTGGCCTCCCAGTAGAAGACGCCGAGCCCCCGGCCGTTCGGGACGGCCTCCACGATGCTCGCCACGTCGTTCATCCACTTGGTCTGGCCGGCGACGGTGGCGGGGTAGCCGGAGACCAGCTCGCCGGTGGTGTCGATCTGGTTGACGAGCGAGTCGTCGCTGTCGAGACGGAAGGGGTAGGCCGTCTCGGCGACGAACACGGGCTTGCCGTAACGGGAGGCCGCGTCGTCCAGGGTGGTCTGGAAGTCGTGGAGCGAGCCGTGCCAGTAGCCGTAGTACGACAGGCCGATCGCGTCGAACCTCACTCCGTTGGCCACCGCGCTGTCGAACCACGCGCGTGTGCCGGACAGATCACCGCCCTTGGCGAGGTGCAGGGCGACGGTGGTGGACGAGTTGACCGCCTTGACTGCGTCGTATCCACTGTTGAGCAGTCCGGCGAGCTGCGACCAGTTGGAGGTCGATCCCTCGTTCCACAGCATGCCGCCGTTGATCTCATTGCCCACCTGGACCATGTCGGCGGTGGTGCCCTGCGCCTTCAAGGCGTTCAACACGTCGTACGTGTGGTTGTACACGTCCGTCTTGAGCTGGCTGTAGCTGTGGCCGGACCACGCGGACGGCTTGGACTGGGCGCCCGGGTCGGCCCAGGTGTCCGAGTAGTGGAAGTCGACCAGGAGCTTCATGCCGGCGGCCTTGACGCGCTTGGCCATGGCCAGCACCTGGGTCTTGGTGTTGTAGCCGTCGGCCGGGTTGCCCCACACCTTCAGGCGCGCGTAGTTCATGCCCGCGTTCTTGAGGATGGTGACGGCGTCGCCGGTGGTGCCCGAACCGGTCCTGTAGACGCCCCCCTTGGCCTCGCTCTTGGCGAGGGAGGAGATGTCGGCACCGTGGATCGAGGTACCGGTGGTGCCGGACGTGAAGGTCAGGTCGTCGACATTGATCCAGTTGCCCGCGTTGGCGTCACTGTTGATGCTGATCGTGCACTGGTTGTTGGTCACGTTGACCGGCACGACGACACGGATCCAGCCGCTCGCCGAGATCGGCAGGTCGGTGCGCCGTTCGGTGCCGCCGCAGTTCTTGAGGGCTATGTAGGCGGAGTTCTGGCCGCCGCCGGAGCGGACCCACGCGGTGAGCGTGTAGTTCCCGTTGGTCAGCCCGGAGAGGTACTGGTAGGTCTCCACCTTGTACGCGGAGGACGACCAGTGGGTCAGGCGGTAGCTGCCGCCGTGGCCGCCGGCCTCGGTGAAGGAGGCGGCGTTCTGGCCGGCGGCGGAGTAGGTCGACCAACCGGTGGGGGTGGCGGTGCCGGTGCCGTCGGACTCGAAGCCGCCGTTGGTGAGCGTGGCGGCGGCCTGCGCGGTCTGCGCGGGCAGGGCGGTGAGGGCGAGCCCCGCGGCGAGCGGCGGCAGCAGGGCCTTGAGGGTGCGTCTGGGATGGAACATCGTCGTCCGTCGTCCCTTCGACGTGAGGGGATGGGGACCCCCTCGGGAGGTGGGGCCCGGGTGATTCCCTCGGGGATGAGGGGCCCGGCGGTGGCCCCTCGTAGGTGAGGGACCGGGTGGTGTCCCTCGTGGGGTGAGGGACCCCCTCCGCCCGCGGCTCGCGGCTCCACGGGCGGAGGGGGAGTCGGTTTCAGGACGTCGCTTCCGGCCTCGCCGCAGTCGCGGTCCCCAGGGCCTCTTCCCATCCCGCGACCCCGGCAAGATGCGAAGGGCGACCCCGGCAGGAGCCGAAAGAAGCGCCCTAGCCGTCGAGTCGGACGACCCGGACGGCCCCCGCCGGGACCGCGAGGCGGCCGGCGGCGCGTTCGCCCGTCAGCAGCTCGGTGCCGGGCGAGTCCAGCGGCACCTTGGCGTCGGTGCCGGTGTGGTTGATGGCGAAGAGGTACGTGCCGGTCTCGCCGGAGCGGCGCACGACCTCGACGTCGCGGGGCAGGTCGGTGCGCGGGGCGAGCCGCGCGTCCTCTGCGGCCCGGTCGATAAGCGCGTCCAGGCCCTCGGCACCGAGGCGGGTGGAGACGTACCAGGCGGTGCCCTGACCGAGGCGGTGCCGGGTGACGGCCGGGTGGCCCGCGGCGAGGCCGTCCGCGTACGTCCAGACGGTCTCGGCGCCGCGCGGCACCACGAACTCCGTCCATACGTCGCCGCTCAGCTCGGAGCCGTCGGGGCCGGTGACGCGCACGGACTCGCCCTGGAGAAGCGGCGAGAACTCCTCGACGGTCAGCCCCAGGACATCGCGCAGCGGACCCGGGTGGGCGCCCTCGTGGACGGCGTCGTGCTCGTCGACGATGCCCGAGAAGTACGACACGACGAGGGTGCCGCCGTTCTCGACGTACTCCCGCAGGTTGTTCCCGGCCGCTTCCGTCATCAGGTACAGGGCGGGCACGACGACCAGCGGGTAGCGCGACAGGTCCGACTCGGGGTGGGCGAAGTCGACGGTGAGGTGACGGTCGTAGAGGGTCTCGTAGAAGGCGTCGGCGCGTTCGCGCGGGTCGGCGTCCTCGCTGGGGCGCCAGGCGAGGTTCTGCGCCCACCAGGAGTGCCAGTCCCACAGCACGGCGACATCGGTTTCGGTGCGGGTGCCGCGGAGGGCGGCCAGCGAGTCGAGGGCGGCGCCCAGCTCGACGACCTCGCGCCACACGCGCGTGTCGGTGCCGCCGTGCGGGACCATCGCGGAGTGGAACTTCTCGGCGCCGCGCCGGGACTGGCGCCACTGGAAGAACATGGCGCCCTCGGAGCCGCGGGCGACGTGGCCGAGGGAGTTGCGGGCCATCTGGCCGGGGGCCTTGGCGGGGTTGCGCCGCTGCCAGTTGACGCCCGAGGTGGAGTGCTCCAGGAGCAGCCAGGGCGCTCCCCCGGCCACCGAGCGCGTGAGGTCGGCGGCCATGGCGAGGTTGACGTGGGTGCGCCGGCCGTCGGTGATCAGGTAGTGGTCGTTGGTGACGATGTCGACCTCGCGGCCCCAGGCCCAGTAGTCGACGGAGTCGCACTGGCTGAGGGCGGTCATGAAGTTCGTCGTGACCGGGACGCCGGGCGAGCGGCGGTGCAGGATGTCCCGCTCCCTGACGAAGTTCTCGCGCATGGTGGCGTCGGCGAAGCGGCGGTAGTCCAGGGCCTGGCCCGGGTTGCCGACGGTCGGGGTGGCGCGCGGCGGGTTGATGTCCTCGAAGCCGCCGTAGCGCTGGCCCCAGAAGGCGGTGCCCCACGCCTCGTTGACCGCGTCGACCGTGCCGTACGTCGTCTCCAGCCAGCGGCGGAAGTGGGCGGCGCAGGAGTCGCAGTAGCAGGCGGAGACGGGGACGCCGTACTCGTTGTGCACGTGCCACATCGCGAGGGCCGGGTGGTCGCCGTAGCGCTCCGCGAGTCGCGTGGTGATGTTGGCGGCGGCCGCGCGGTAGTCGGCGTTGCTGTGGCAGATCGCGGCGCGGGAGCCGAACTCGTAGCGCAGGCCCTGGGGTGTGACGGGCAGGGCGTCGGGGTGGGCGCGGTAGAACCAGACGGGCGGCGCCACGGTGGGGGTGCCGAGGTCGACGCGGATGCCGTGGCCGTGCAGCAGGCCGATGACCCGGTCGAGCCAGCCGAAGTCGTACACACCGGGCGAGGGCTCCAGCAGGGCCCAGGAGAAGATGCCGACGCTCACCAGGGTGACGCCGGCCTCCCGCATGAGCCGGACGTCCTCGTGCCAGACGCTTTCCGGCCATTGCTCCGGGTTGTAGTCCCCACCGAAGGCGAGCCTGGTGAGGCCCTTGGGGCTGGTCTCCGGCATGGATCTTCTCCCGTTGAATCGATCATTTGGGAACGTTCACACACAGCGGCGGCGGTGCGAGCCCAACATAACCGCACAGCAACAACCATTGACAAGTGTCCGGGATGTTTCTCTACTGTGAACGCTCACAGAGAGCTTGGCAGATCCTCGCGACGCGTGGGACCCCGCCTCTGTGGTTCGCATGGCAGGTCCCCGCAGCGGGCGGGGGCCCAGGTCAGGGGAGAGATCCATGCCCAACACGCAGCGCCGCCGGCTCCCGAGAGTCACGGCCCTCGCCGTCGCCGTGTCCCTCGGTGCCACCGCCCTCGCCGCCTGCGGCTCGTCCGACGACGACAGCTCGGCCGAGTCCGGCCCTGTCTCGCTCACGTACTGGACGTGGACGCCCGGCATGGACAAGGTCGTCGACCTGTGGAACAAGGGCCCGGGCAAGAAGGACCAGATCACCGTCACGGCGAAGAAGCAGGCCGGCGGCGACGACCTGGTCACCAAGATCCTCACGGCGCACAAGGCCGGCAAGGCGCCCGACCTGGTCCAGGCGGAGTACCAGGCGCTGCCGACCCTGGTCAGCAATGACGCGCTGGCGGACATCGCCAAGAACATCGGCGACGCGAAGAGCAAGTTCGCCGACGGTGTGTGGCAGCAGACGACGCTCGGCACCGACGCCGTCTACGCGGTCCCGCAGGACATCGGCCCGATGATGTTCTACTACCGCCAGGACCTCTTCCAGAAGTACGGCCTGACGGTCCCCACGACCTGGGACGAGTTCGCCCAGACCGCCCGCGCGCTGAAGAAGAAGGCACCGGACACCGACCTGACCACCTTCTCCGCCAACGACTCCGGTCTCTTCGCGGGCCTGGCCCAGCAGGCCGGCGCCCGGTGGTGGACCACCTCCGGCGACAAGTGGAAGGTCGGCATCGACGACGCGGCCACCCGAAAGGTCGCCGACTTCTGGGGCGGCCTCGTCAAGGAGGGCGCCATCGACAACCAGCCGATGTACACCCCGGCCTGGAACAAGGCCATCGACACCGGCCGGCAGATAGCCTGGGTCTCCGCCGTGTGGGCGCCCGGCACCCTGACCACGGCGGCGCCGTCCACCAAGGGCAAGTGGGCCATGGCCCCGCTCCCCCAGTGGAACAAGAGCGACAACGTCACCGGCAGCTGGGGCGGCTCGTCCACCGCCGTGACCACGGACTCCCGGCACAAGGAGGCCGCCGCGAAGTTCGCCGCCTGGCTGAACACCGACGGCGAGGCCCTCAACGCACTGGCCAAGGAGGCCGGCATCTACCCGGCCTCCACGTCTGCCCAGCTCAGCGGCGCCTTCACCACCCCGCCGGCCTTCTTCTCCAACCAGCCGGACTTCTACACCACCGCCGCGAAGATCGCGAAGACGACGGCGCCCTCGGCTTGGGGCCCGAACGTGAACGTGGCCTACACGTCCTTCAAGGACGCGTTCGGCGCCGCCGCGAAGAACAAGTCCGACTTCGGTGCCGCCCTGGACAAGATGCAGTCCGACACGGTCGCCGACCTGAAGAAGCAGGGCTTCGAGGTCTCCGAGTGAAAGCCGCGGCACGCCGGAGGTCGTACGGGGTCGAGGGGGCCCCGTACGCCCACCCGTCTCCCGGCACCACCCGCACACGAGCGCGCAGCGCGCCCTACTTCTTCCTCCTCCCCGGAACCGTCCTCTTCGCCCTGTTCTTCGCGCTGCCCATCGGCTACGCGGTCTGGCTCAGCTTCCACAAGGTGAAGGTCTCGGGCCTCGGCCTGGGCTCCGGCGCCCGCAAGGAGGTCTGGGCCGGCCTGGAGAACTACACCGACGCCCTCACCGACAGCGAGCTGGCCGACGGCGCGCTGCGGGTGTTCGGCTACGGCTGCCTCGTCGTCCCGGTCATGCTGGGCCTGGCCCTGCTGTTCGCCCTGATGCTCGACTCCGACAGGGTCAGGCTCGCCCCCTTCACCCGGCTGGCGATCTTCCTGCCGTACGCCATCCCCGGCGTGGTGGCCGCCCTGCTGTGGGGCTTCCTGTACCTGCCGGACGTCAGCCCCTTCTACTACGTGCTGGAGAAGCTGGGCCTGCCGCAGCCGGATCTGCTGGACGGTGGTCCGCTGTATCTCGCCCTGTCGAACATCGCGGTCTGGGGCGGCACCGGCTTCAACATGATCGTCATCTACACCTCGCTCCAGGCGATCCCGGCCGAGGTGTACGAGGCGGCGAAGCTGGACGGCGCCACCCCGCTGCAGATCGCCCTGCGGATCAAGATCCCGATGGTGGCGCCCTCGCTGGTGCTGACCTTCTTCTTCTCGATCATCGCCACGCTCCAGGTGTTCAGCGAGCCGACGACGCTCAAACCCCTCACCAACTCCGTGTCCACGACCTGGAGTCCGCTGATGAAGGTGTACCGCGACGCCTTCGGCACGGGGGACATCTACGCGGCCGCCGCCGAGGCAGTGATCATCGCGATCGTCACGCTGGTGCTGTCCTTCGGCTTCCTGCGGGTCGCGAACCGCCGCACCACGCAGGAGGCATCCCGATGAGCACTCTTGCCGTCCACAAGGCCCCGTCGGCGGCCGGCGCCACCGGCACCGGCACGGCGCAGGGCCGTCCGCCGCTGCGCCGCCGGATCTCCCTGGTCCCGACGGTGACGCTGCTGCTGGGCGCGATCTACTGCCTGCTGCCCGTGGCCTGGGTGGTGATCGCGTCCACCAAGTCGGGCCGCGAGCTGTTCTCGACGTTCACGTTCCTGCCGGGTTCGGGCTTCGCCGACAACATCAAGGATCTCAACGCCTACCGCGACGGCGTCTACTGGAAGTGGATGGGCAACTCCGCCCTCTACGCCGGACTCGGCGCCCTGCTGTCGACCTGCGTGTCGGCGGTCAGCGGCTACGCCCTGGCGACGTACCGCTTCCGGGGCCGCGAGGCGATCTTCAACATCCTGCTCGCCGGCGTGCTGATGCCACCGATCATTCTCGCCATCCCGCAGTATCTACTGATCGCGCAGGCGGACTTCACCGACTCCTACTGGTCCGTTCTGCTGCCGCAGATCCTCTCGCCGTACGGCGTCTATCTGGCCCGTGTCTACACCGCCGCCGCCGTCCCGGCCGACGTGGTGGAGGCCGGCCGGATGGACGGGGCGGGCGAGTGGCGGATCTTCACCCGGATCGCGCTGCCCATGATGGTCCCGGGCCTGGTCACGGTGTTCCTGTTCCAGTTCGTGGCCGTCTGGAACAACTTCCTGCTGCCGTACATCATGCTCAGCGACGACGAGAAGTTCCCCGTGACCGTGGGTCTGTTCACGCTCCTCCAGCAGGGCTCCAACACCCCGGCGCTGTACACCCTGGTGATCACCGGCGCCTTCCTCGCGGTCCTGCCGCTGGTGGCGCTGTTCCTCGTCATTCAGCGGTTCTGGAGCCTGGATCTGCTGTCCGGAGCCGTAAAGTCATGACCATGAGCACATCGGGGGGCAGGCGCAGACCGCCCACGATCCACGACGTGGCGCGTGAGGCCGGTGTCTCCCGGGGCACCGTCTCGCGGGTCCTCAACGGCGGCCACTACGTCTCCCCCGCCGCCCAGGAGGCGGTCAACGCGGCGATCCGCAAGACGGGTTACGTCGTCAACCGGCACGCCCGCTCGCTGATCACCGGCCGCTCCGACTCCGTGGGCTTTCTGCTCACGGAGCCCCAGGAGCGGTTCTTCGAGGACCCCAATTTCAACGTCCTGCTCAGCGGTTGCACCCAGGCGCTGGCCGCGCACGACATCCCGCTGCTGCTGATGCTGGCGGGCACCAAGGACGAACGGCGGCGCATAACGCGGTACATCACCGCCGGTCACGTGGACGGGGTGCTGCTGGTCTCCAGCCACTCCGGCGACCCGGTCGCGGAGGAGCTGCGCCAGGCCGGGGTGCCCCTCGTCCAGTGCGGCAAGCCCATGGGGCCGGGCGCCAAGGTGAGCTATGTGGCGGCCGACGACCGGGACGGCGCCCGGGACATGGTGCGCCACCTGCTGTCGCTGGGCCGCCGCCGCATCGGCATGGTGAGCGGACCGCTGGACACCCCCGGCGGTGTGGACCGTCTCGCCGGCTACAAGGAGGTGCTCGCCGACGCGGGTGTCGAGATCGACGAACGGCTCATCGTCTCCGGTGACTACAGCCGCGCCAGCGGCGAGGCGGGCGCCGAACGGCTCCTGGCCCAGGCCCCGGACATGGACGCCGTGTTCGTGGCCTCCGACCTGATGGCGCAGGGCGCCCTGGTGGCGTTGCGCAGGGCGGGCCGCCGGGTCCCCGAGGACGTGTCGGTGGGCGGCTTCGACGACTCCGTCGCGGCGGTCGAGGCGTCCCCGGCCCTCACCACGATCCGTCAGCCCTACGACCGCATCAGCGCCGAGATGGTGCGGGTGCTGCTGGCGCAGATCGGCGGCGAGGACCCGGCGGCGGTGATCCTGCCGACGGAACTGGTGAAGCGGGACTCGACCTGAGTCGGTCAGGATCGGAGAAGCGGCACCCCCCTCCCCCTCCTTAGCGTGTAACCACCGACGAAATCCCGTCGGTCCACGCACAGCGAGGAGGGTCCGCCGTGACCACCACCGGACTTCAGACGATCATCTACCCCGTCAAGGACATCGCCCGGGCGAAGGCGCTGTTCAGCACCCTGCTGGAGGTCGAGCCGTACGCCGACGAGCCCTACTACGTCGGCTTCAAGGCCGCCGGCCAGGACATCGGCCTCGACCCGAACGGGCACGCCCAGGGCCTGACCGGGCCGGTGCCGTTCTGGCACGTCACCGATCTGCGGACCCGCCTCGCGGCCCTGGTGGAGGCGGGGGCGGAGGTGGTCCAGGACGTGCGCGACGTCGGCAACGGCCGGCTGATCGCCTCCGTGAAGGACCCCGACGGCAACCTGGTGGGACTGCTCCAGGACCCCTCCTAAGCGGCGCCTGCGCCCCGCACTAGTTGCACAGGAAACAATTGGCCGGGACGGTGTTACCTTCGGGTGTATGGGAGCGAACACGGCCGCGGCCGGCCTTGAGGACCGGTGGCGGGACATCCTGTCGGTGCACGCGCGCACGATGTGCGAGATCGACCGCGCGCTGCACCCGCACGGCCTCGGGGCGAGCGACTTCGAGGTGCTCGACATCCTCGCCTCGGAGACACCCCGCGAGGGCGAGCACTGCCGGGTGCAGAACCTCGTCGGACGGGTGCATCTCAGCCAGAGCGCGCTCTCCCGGCTGATCGGCCGGCTGGAGAAGGAGGGCCTGGTCGAGCGCTCGGTGTGCGTGGAGGACCGGCGCGGGGTGTGGGTCGCGCTCACCCGCAAGGGCCGCGACCTGCACAGCGAGGTGCTCCCGCTCCAGCGGGCCGTGCTGGAGCGGATGCTGGCCGAGCGCGCGGCGCCGGCCGCCGGGGGGTCGTAGACCGCCCAGCGGCGGTCCTCGCCGGGGCGTCGTAGCCGGTCAGCGGCGGTCCTCGCCGGGCCGCCGGTCCACCGGGCGCCGCGGCGGGATCTGCGGTGAGTCGAAGTCCCGCGGCCCGGTCCACAGCGCCGGTACGGCGTCGCAGCGGCGGCACAGCTCCTGGGCGACCGTCTCGTAGTTGACCCGCCAGCCACGGAAGTGCGGCCAGGCCTCCCCGGCGGAGCGTTCCGCCAGGAAGCCCGACGCCTCCAGCATCGCCACGGCCGCCTCGAACTCCACGAAGGTGAGGCGGACCGGTGCGTCCGGGTGGGGGTCGGGGTCGAAGGGCAGCCGCACCGAGCGGGCGATGTCGCGCAGCGCCATGAACCCCGCGCGCAGCACCAGCCGGGCCTCCGGCGGGGCGGTGCGCGGCGTCAGCGCGAGCTGGAGGGCCGCCGCGTCCATCACCGCGGTCAGGCCGACCAGCCAGCTGCGGTGGGGGCGGGGCGAGCGGAACGCCAGCAGCACCGGGTAGGTGGCATGGCTCTCGCCCATGTCCGCGGCGAGCCGCTCCCAGGAGCGGTACAGCTCGGGCAGCGCGGTCTCGGTGTCGACCAGCCACTGCCGGGCGAGGATCTCCGGCCCCCAGGCGGGCTCGCCGGCCCGGGACTGCAGCAGGGTCACCTCCAGCTCACGGCGGTTGTAGGCGGCGTACAGGGTGGGCAGGTAGGCGATCTGGAGCGCGATGACGACGGGGCCGGTGGCCGCCGCGACGAAGTCGAGCGCGGACAGGCGCAGCCGGTCGCCGCTGGCGAAACCGAGGGTGAACAGGCTGGAGCCCGCCTCGCGGAAGGCCGCGGTGACCGACAGCGGGGACAGCGCGTACTGGAGCAGCGCGAAGCCGAGGAAGGCACCGCCCAGCCAGGTCGCGAGCATGCCGATCAGCATCAGCGGGGCGAGCCAGGTCTGGGCGCGGTCGGTGGCCTCGTAGCCGCCCCTCGGCGCGGTGAGGCGGAGCAGTCGGCGCAGGGTCCACCACAGCCGGAACACCACGGCCGAGTACAGGCCGCGGGGCACCACGAGGGTGCGCAGAATGCTGCTGAGGACCACGGCGAGCACGAGCCCGCCGATCACGCCGGGGATCCACGTCATGCGGTCATTCTGCGGGCTGCGCCGGGCGGACCCGACTCAGCCGGACCAGCGCTCAGCGGGCCAGCAAGGTGCGCACTCCCTCCGAGCTGAGGGTCAGGCCGTGGTCGCCGGCGGGGTCGATGGTGAGGGAGAGATCGCCCTCCGGCCACTGAGCGGCGAGGGCGCCCAGCGGGACGAGGCGGTAGCGCGAGATGTACGGCAGCAGCTCGGACATCTCCAGCTCGGAGGTGAAGACCGGTACGACGGGGGCGCCGCCGGGCTGTTCCAGGACGGGCAGGGCGACGGAGGACGGGTCGGCGGCGTCCTCGTCGGAGGTGTCGTCGGGCACCGGCACCAGGACCTCGCTGTGCGCGAGGGTGTCCAGCGCGGTGCCGTCCTCCGCGTCCCTGGCCAGCGCGTCCAGCGCCCGGCGGGCCGGGTTGGTGTCGTCGCGGGCGGAAGTGTTCATGACGGGTCCCCTGACGTCGGCGTTCTCCTACGTCCCGGCCCGGAAGCGCTCCGCCCGGGTCCACTCGGGCCTCGCGTACCCGAAGCGGAGGGCCGTAATCCCCCGTTTGCGGGGCCCGCTCCCACCGAGCTGCGCGCCCGTTGTGCCCGGGTTAGGTTGACGCTGTCCGTTCCGGGGCGACACAGCCCACCCGTGCTGGGGGTGAGAGTGGCCGATGGCCGAATCCGTGCGGCCGGCCGCCACCCCCGGGGTCCGGGGCCGTCGCGACGACCTCTGGGCGACGGCCGTCGCGGGTGGGTTCACGCTGGCCCAACTCGCCCTGGTGCGGCCCGGGATGGGCCTCGGCTGGGACGAGACGGTGTACGTCAGCCAGGTCAGCGACCACGCCCCGGCGGCCTTCTTCAGCGCCCCGCGCGCCCGCGGGGTCACGCTGCTGGTGGCACCCATCGCCGCCTGGTCGTCGTCCACGCCGCTGCTGCGGGTCTATCTCGCGGTCCTGTCCGGCCTCGGCCTCTACCTCGCCCTGCGCGCCTGGCGCGGGCTGTTCCCGGCGCGGGTGGTGGCGGGCGGCGGCGCCGTGTTCGCCTCCCTGTGGGTGACGCTCTTCTACGGCCCCCAGGCCATGCCCAATCTCTGGGTGGCCGTCGGCGCCCTCACGGCCGTCGGCTGCTTCTTGCGTGCCCAACGGGATCGCGGTCCACGGGACCCTGACCGGCCGGCCCGTCTCCCGCGCGCCCCGGCCTGGGGGATCGCGGCGAGCGCCGCGCTGATGGCGCTCATGCGGCCGGCCGACGCGGTCTGGGTGAGCCTGCCGCTGCTGATCGCGCTGGTCGCCGTGCCGCGATGGCGGTCCCTGCCCCTGCTCGCCGCGCTCCTGGCGGGGCTGGCGGCCGGGGCGGCCGACTGGGTGATCGAGGCGTACACCGCCTACGGCGGCCTGGGCCAACGCCTGTCCGACGCCTCCCGCATCCAGGGCGGGCTGGGCTGGCAGCTGGCGATCGACGACCAGCTGCGCAGCCTCGGCGGCCGCACCCTGTGCCGCCCCTGCACCGGCGCGATGCCCGGGGCGCCGGTGCTCGTGTGGTGGTTCGCCCTGCCGCTGTTCGCGCTGCTCGCCCTGGTGCCGGCGGTACGGCAGCGGCGCGCCGGGCCGACCGTGCTGCCGCTCGCCTGCGCGGCGACGGCGGCCGTGCCGTACCTCTTCCTGATCGGCTACGCCGCGCCGCGCTTCCTGCTCCCCGCCTACGCCCTGCTGGCGATCCCGGTCGCCGCCGCCGTGTCGTTCCTGGTCACGGGGGCGCGCGGGGCCTGGCGTCCGATGGCGGTCACGGCGCTGGCGATGGGCCTGGTGGGGCATCTGGCGGTGCAGTCCGCGGTGCTGTGGCACACCGTGCGGCGGACGACGGCCTCCCACCAGGAGTGGGCGCGCGTCGCGGCCGACCTGCACCGGCACGGCGTACGCCCGCCGTGTGTGCTCACCGGCCACGCCGCCCACGCGCCCACGGTGCCGATCGCCTTCTACGCCGGCTGCGCCTCCGCCCACACCGGCGGGCACGACGGCAACACCACGGCCGCCGCCCTCACCCGGACGGCCGACCGGATGCCGGTCGCTTTCCTGACCACCGAGGCACTGCGCCCGCCGCCGTACGCGCGCGCGTGGCAGGAGGTCCGCCTCGACGGGCGGCTGTACGCCTATGTCGGCCCGGTCACTGCGTCGCGGCGGCCCGGCACGGGCGCACCTCGGACAGGTGCTCCTTCGCCCACTCCGCCAGTGCGTTGAGGGCGGGTTCCAGCGCGGCGCCGGATTCCGTGAGGCGGTAGGCGACCCGCAGCGGCGGCCCCTCGTCGACCTCGCGCAGGACGAGCCCGGCGGCGCCGAGTTCGGCGAGGCGGTCGGAGAGCATGCGCTCGCTGATGCCGGGGATGGCCCGGCGCAGATCGGCGAAGTGGACGGGTTGGCCCATCAGCACGGCCAGGATCGGCCCGTTCCAGCGCTTGCCCAGCAGCTGGAAGACGAGGGTGATGCCGCCGTCCACCTTCTTGCACGCCCCCGCGTCGTGTACCTGCTCCACCGCCATGGGTTCAGGGTACTACTCCGCCGTAGGGGGATGAAAAAAAGTAAGCCCCTGTGTTAGATATAGCTGTGTACGAAAGTTCAGCCCGGGCGTCCGCCCGGTCCCACCCCCTTCTGGAGACACCCATGGCCACGCTGCTGCACATCGACTCGTCCGTCTTCTCCGGCGAGAGGTCGGCCTCCCGCGCCGTGACGGAGACCTTCCGCCGGACCTGGGAGGAGCAGCACCCCGGCGGCACGGTCGTCTACCGCGACCTGGCCACCGACCCCGTCCCGCACCTCACGGCCGACGCGCACCTCGCCGGCTTCTCCGCCCCCGCGGACCACACCGCCGCCCAGGCCGAGGCCTTCGCCGCGCGCGTACGGCTGATCGAGGAGCTGGAGCGGGCGGACGCCGTGCTGATCGGCGCGCCGATGTACAACTACTCGATCCCCTCGACCCTCAAGGCCTGGCTGGACAACGTGATCCTGATGGGCCGCACCGCCGGCGAGAACCCCTCCGTGAAGGGCATCCCGGTCACGGTGGTCGCCAGCCGCGGCGGCTCCTACGCCCCGGGCACCCCGCGCGAGCCCTTCGAGTACGTCCAGACCTACCTGAAGGCCCTCCTCGGCGACGCCCTCCGCATGGACGTCGACTTCATCGTCCCGGAGCTCACGATGGCCCCGCACAACCCGGCGATGGCCGAACTGGTCCCGCTCTACGAGGCCTCCCGCGAGCGCGCCCTGCACGACGCGTCGGTCAAGGCGAAGGAACTGGTGCAGCGCCTCGCCGCCTGACCCCCCTCGCCGCCTGCCCCCCGGCGCCCCGGCTCGCGCGGCCGGGCGGCCGGACGCGGCACGGAGTTGCAGCGCCCCGCGCACCGGCCGACACTGAGGGCGACCCGGCTGGTGAGCGAGGCGATCACGGTGGTGGTGTCCCGTCCTCCCCGACTGCGGCTGCTCGGCCGGTTCCGGCTGGACTACGGGACCGGGCCCGTCGAACTGGGCCGCAACGGCCAGCGGCTGCTGGCGTTCGTGGGACTGCGCGGCCAGGTCTCCCGCACGGTCCTCGCCGGCACGCTGTGGCCGGACGCCACCGAGGAGCACGCCCGGGGCAGTCTGCGCACCGCCTTGTGGAAACTGCCCCGCGACGACGGTCCCCTGCTGCGGTGCGCCGGGGAGGACCTGGTGGCCGCCCCGGCGCTGCGCGTCGACGTGCACGCCTTCACCGAGACCGCGCTCGGCGTCGTACGAGGACGCGGTCCGGCGTACGACACGCCGCCGCCGCTGCTGCTCGGCGGGGAGGACCTGCTGCCCGGCTGGGACGAGGACTGGGTGCTGCTGGAACGCGAACGCCTGCGCCAGCTGCGGCTGCACGCCCTGGACGCGCTGGCCGAGGACCTCGTACGGCAGGGCCGTCCGGCGCTGGCCCTGGAGGCGGCCTGGGCCGGGGTGCGCGCGGAGCCGCTGCGGGAGAGCGGGCACCGGGCCGTCGTGGCGGCGCATCTCGCGGAGGGCAACCTCAGCGAGGCGGTGCGGCACTATCACGCGTTCCGGCGGCTGCTGCGCACGGAGCTGGGAGTCGATCCGTCCCCGTGCTTCGCGCGTCTGCTGGCCGGTCACGGGATCGCGGTCGCCGGGGCGGATGACGGCCGGATGACGGCGGGCTGACGCGGGGCCCGTAGCGTCGGTGATGGGCTGCCCGATCCGGGAGGACCACCATGGCATCCGAGGAGTCGCCGATCGTCTACGTCCGCGGGTTCGCGGGGGACACCTCCGGCATCGACAAGGCCGTGACGGACCCCTTCTACGGCTTCAACGAGGGGTCCACGCACATGCGCGTCGGGCCGGGGAACGAGCCGTACTTCTACCAGTTCGAGAGCCCGCTGCTCCGGCTCCACCTCGACGAGGAGTACCAGATCCTCGTCGACGGCGGCCAGGAGCAGTATCTCGCCCGCAACGCCACCATCCCCCGGCGCAGCGTCTGGATCCACCGCTTCTACGACGTCTCGTCCACCACGTGGGGAGCCAAGCCGAGGGAGTTCCGGCTGGAGTCGGCCGCCGAGGACCTGCTGCGGCTGATCGACACCCTGCGGGAGAAGTCCGGGGCGCAGCACGTCCACCTGGTCGCGCACTCCATGGGCGGTCTGGTGTGCCGGTGCCTGATCCAGAAGATCCTGCCCGACCTCGGCCGTGAACCCGCCGACTGCGTCGGCAAGTTCTTCACCTACGGCACCCCGCACGGCGGTATCGCCTTCGACGTGGGCTTCGGCCTGCTGGAGCGGCTGCGCGACCTCACCGGCGTCGCCGGCGCGGAGATCTTCGGCCGGGAGCGGATGTACGAGTACCTCACCCCGAAGACCCTCCTCGACCACGACGGCCCGGGACGCAGCTGGGACGCCCGCACGATGCCCCCGGAGCGGCCCTTCGCCTTCCCGCTCGGCCGCGTCTTCTGCCTGATCGGCACCGACCCGGCCGACTACGACGTGGCGCTCGGACTGTCCGCCACCGCCGTCGGACCGCGCAGCGACGGCCTGGTGCAGATCGACAACGCGTACGTCCCCGGCGCGCACCGGGCGTATGTGCACCGCAGTCACAGCGGGCGCTACGGGCTCGTCAACTCCGAGGAGGGCTACCAGAATCTGCGGCGGTTCCTGTTCGGCGACCGCAAGGTGGAGGCCGCCCTCGTCGGCCACACCCTGCCCGACCGGGCCGACACCACCTGGCAGGCGGAGGTCGTGCTGTCGGTGCGCGGTCTGCAGATCGTGACGTACGAGCGGAAGAGCGCCCAGTGGTGCCCGATCCAGCTCCACGACGGGGCCGGCGGGGCGGACGGGGCGGTGCCGCTGGTGACCACCTTCCTGAGTGGCCGCCAGCGCCCCGCAGGCTCCGACTTCCTGCGCTACGCCCTGCATCTGCGCGTCCTGTCGCTGCGCCGGCACGAAGGGCTGCTGAGCTTCGGCGACCATCTGGAGCAGACGGCGGACTTCGACGACATCCTCGTCGTCGACCTGGCCGACGACCCCTCGGGCCCGCTGCCCGCGATCTCCGCCGAGTGGAACTCCAGGATCGACACCCCGATCAGCGACTACCACCCCAAGGGCGGCACCGCCCTCAGCGACGAGAACCCCGCCCCGGGCATCTGGGCCTGCGACATCCCACTGCCGCACGGGGCCGCCCGCATCCTGGGCGAGGACGCGCGCATCCGGCTCACCGTGACGCCGTGGGAGTGACGCACCCGCCAGAGGGCGGGGTGGGCGGGAGGCGGCGGTCAGGACGGTGACGGGGCAACTGTCCCGTCACCCCTAGGGGTCCGGCCGGGGCCGTGACAGGGCGGTGGCCTCAGGCCCCCGGGACATCGGGCGGCCGACCTTTGAGGAGCAGGTTTCGCAGACCACTCCTCAGAGGTCCTCTCATGGCGTCCACGCTTCCCACCCCTTCCCTCGACCGCGCGGTCGTGGCCGGCGGCATCCGTCGTCCGGTGCTGATCCGCGCCGGCGACGACGGCCGGCGCGCTCTGACGCGGGCCGCGGCCGACCTCGCGCCGGAGGCGTTCCTGCTGGTGACCCCGGCCGGACTGCCCGAGGAGCACATCGCCGACGTCACCGGCCGGCTGACCCCGCTCGCGCCGGTGCGCCGACTGAGCGTCCCGTCCGGCACCCCGGACCCGGCGGACCGGCGGGCGCCCGCACCGGGCGAGCTGGTGGTCGCGCTCGGCGGCAGCCGGACCGTCGCGTACGGGGCCGGGCTCGCCGCGCACGGCCACCGCGCCGGTCACGGTTCACGGCTGATCGTCGCGCCCACCACCCCGCGCGCGATGACGGACACCGCGCTCAGCGCCGCCCACCCCCAGGCGCCGGGCTTCGTACCCGCCCTCGTGTGGGCCCAGGTGGATCTGCTGCGCACGCTGCCGCCGGGTGAACTGCGGGCGGGGCTCGCCCCGTTGGTGCGCGACGTGCTCGCCGTCAGCCCCGCCTTCCGGGACTCCGTCGGCCCGCTGCTGCGCCCGGACCGCACGGGGCACGACCCCGGGCTTCTGGCCCGCGCGGTCGCCCTCGCGGCGGAGATCCGCGCCACCCTCATGGCGTACGACCCGCTGGAGCGGGGCCCCGCGCTGGCCTTCCGGTACGGCCGCACGGTCGAGACGGCACTGCTGTCCCTCACCGCGCGGGGCCCGCACCGCCTGCGCCGGGGCGACGCCACGGCCCTCGGGCTCCTGGTCGCCGCCCGGGTGGGCGTCCTGCTGGGGCTGCTGAGCCCGGCCGACGAGCAGGCCCACCGCGACCTGCTGGAGCGGTGGGGAGCCCCGAGCGTGCTGCCCGCGCCGCTGACCGCCGCCCAGGTGGCCGCGGCGCTGCGGCGGGGCGGCGGGGCACCGGGCACCCTGCCCGCCCCGCACTCCGGCCCCGTCCGCATGGTCCTGCTCGACGGTCTCGGGCGGCCCCACGCGACGCGTGGCCGCCTCCTGACCGAGGTCGACCACGACGTCCTCGCGGCGGCCCTCGAAGCCATCGAACCGGCCACCACCCCGGCGGCCCTGGCGCCCGTGCCGACGGCCGCTTGACCTCCTGCGCCTCACCGGCATCCGATCCCGCAAAGGAACCCACCATGCCCTTCCCGCCCCCCACCACCCACGGCCTCGTCACCACCGAAGGACCGGGTCCCGCCCGCAGCTGGACCGTGGCCACCGCCAAGCCGGTCAGCTACCGGGTCCGCTTCGCACCCGGCCTGCTGGACCCGGCCGACCCGGCCCTCGCCCACGCCGGCGTCCCGGACTCCGCGCCCGTCCCGGCCCGGCGGCTGCTGGTCGTCGAGGAGCAGGTCGACCGGCTCTACGGCGACGCCCTGCGCGCCTACTGCGACGGCGCGGGCCACGACGCGTACACGGTGCACGTGCTGCCCGCCCACGAGCGGCTGAAGACGATGGACTCGGTGTACTCGGTCGTGGCCGCGATGGACCGCTTCGGCCTGGACCGCCGGCGCGAGCCGGTGGTCGCCGTCGGCGGCGGGGTGCTCCTGGACGTCGTCGGGCTCGCGTGCAGCCTGTACCGGCGCAGCACCCCCTACGTCCGGGTGCCCACCACGCTGATCGGCCTGGTGGACGCCGGTGTGGGCGCCAAGACCGGCGTCAACTTCGGCGACGGCAAGAACCGGCTCGGCACCTACCACCCGGCCGTGGAGACCCTGCTCGACCCCGGTTTCCTCGCCACCCTCGACCGCCGGCACATCGGCAACGGACTGGCGGAGATCCTGAAGATCGCCCTGATCAAGGACCGCGACCTGTTCGATCTGCTGGCCGGCAGCGGGCGGCAGCTGCTCGACGCGCGGTTCCAGGCCGAGGGCCCGCTGGGCACCACCGCGCACCACGTCCTGGCCCGTGCCGTGCACGGGATGCTGGAGGAGCTCCACGACAACCTGTGGGAGCACCGCCTGGAACGGGTCGTGGACTACGGGCACTCCTTCAGCCCCACGCTGGAGATGCGCGCCCTGCCCGCGCTGCTGCACGGCGAGGCCGTCAACCTCGACATGGCGCTCACCACCGTCATCGCCCGCCACCGGGGTCTGGTGACGGACCGTCAGTGCGCGGCCGTGCTCGATGTGATGCGCGCCCTGGAGCTGCCCGTCCACCACCCCCTGCTGGAGCCGGGGCTGCTGTGCTCCGCGCTCGCCGACACCGTGCGCCACCGCGACGGCAGGCAGCGGCTGCCGCTGCCCGTCGGCATCGGTGACGCGGTGTTCGTCAACGACCTGACCGACCGTGAGATCGCTGCGGCCGCCGCCGAGTTGGCCCGGCCGAAGGAGGTGCGTCGGCATGCGTGAGGCACTCGTCGTCGCCGATGTGCACACCCCCGCCGACGTGCACGGCGTGCACGACTCCGACGGGCTGTCCCGCTGGTCCTGCCTGGCCCGCCGGCCCGGCCTGCACGGCGGCTGGGAGGCCGTCGAGTGGGCCTGGCTGCCGCCGGGCGGGATCAGCGGGGAGCATCTGCACTCCCGCACCGAGGAGCTGTACTTCCTGCTGAGCGGGCGCGGCGAGATCCGGCTCGACGGCCGGCCGCACGCGGTCGGCGCGGGCGACGCCGTACTGACCGGCCTCGGCTCCCGCCACGCCCTGCACAACACCGGGCGGAGTCCGCTGTCCTGGCTGGTCGTCGAACTGCCCGCCGGCGGCCGCCCGTTGCCCTCCCCCGCACCATCCCCCGAGGAGCACCCCGTGACATCGCACCACCGCAGCACGGTCGTCCGCGACCTGCGCCACCACGGCCCCCTGGACGCCTCCACCGTCCTCACCGGCCCCCTGCGCACCCTCCGCGTCGCCGATCTGCCGCCGCACGCCGGCCTCGAACTCGCCGCCCACGGCACCGAGCACACCGTGTTCGTGCTCAGCGGCACCGGCACGGCCCGCTCCGGCGACCGCGAGGTGCCGCTGGCGGGTGGCACCGCGCTGACCCTGCCGCTGGGCGGCACCGTACGGCTGTGGGCCGGGGACGGCGGCCTGGAGTACTTCCACGCCGTCCTCGACGTGCCGCTCCCCGAGGAGGGACGGTCGTGATCGTCCACAACGGCCCTGCCTCCGCAGCCCTGTTGGGCCCGGGCGCCGAGCACGCCTCGGTGCGCTGTCTGGCCCGGCGCGGGATGCTGCACAGCGAGTGCGAGGCGTTCGACGAGGTGCGGCTCGCGCCCGGGACGCGCTGGGCGCTCACCGGCCGGGACGGCACCGAGGCCGCCTGGTACGTGCTGGCCGGGACGGTGGTCGCCGACGGCCGCCCCGTCCCGGTCGCCGCCGGCGGCCTGGTCCTCACCCGGCACGGCAGCGCCACCACCCTCACCGCCGGCCGGCACGGCGCCCGGCTGCTCTGCCTGACGGTGGGCCCGGCGGCCGTCACCCGCGCCCTGCCGCCGCGCACCCCCAGCACGAAAGCGCACCGCACCCTCCCTCCGACCCCTTCCCAGGAGCCCTCATGACGACCCCCGCCCTGCGCGTTCCCGGCGTCGGTGCCGTGCATCACGTCGCGTACACCGTGCCCGATCTCGACGGGGCCGTGGACTTCTTCACCGAGGTCCTCGGCGCCCGACTCGCCTACCGCACCGGCCCGGTCGCCGATCCCGGCGGCACCTGGATGGCCCGGCACCTGGGGGTACACCCCGACGCCGTCGCGCACATCGCGATGCTCCGCCTCGGCCCGGTCACCAATGTCGAGCTGTTCGAGTACACCGCCCCGGACCAGCGCCGCAGCTATCCGCGCAACAGCGACTGGGGCGGCCACCACCTGGCCCTGGGCACCGGTGACCTGGACGCCTCGCTGCGCCATCTGACGTCGTACGACGGTGTCGAGGCGCTCGGCGAGCCGCAGACGGTCGCCGACGGGCCGATCGCCGGCACCCGCTTCGTGTACGTCCGCACGCCGTTCGGGCTGCATCTGGAGCTCGCCGAGACCCCGGACCGCCCGCCCTTCCACGACACCACCGACGTACGGCTCTACGCGCCCCCGGGAGGCATCTCATGAGCGGCGTCTGGGGGCCCGGTTCCCCGCCCGTGGTGCGCGCGGAGCTCGACGCGTACGACGCCGACGTCCTCGTCCTCGGTTCGGGCGCCGGGGGCGCCACCACGGCCTGGGCGCTGGCCTCCACCGGGGCGCGCGTGCTGGTCGTCGAGCGGGGCGGGTTCCTGCCGCGCGAGGAGGAGAACTGGTCGCCGCGCGCGGTGTTCGGGGAGGGCCGCTACCACAACGCGGGCACCTGGCGCACCGCCGACGGCCGCCCGTTCACCCCGTCCGCGCACTACTACGTCGGCGGCACCACCAAGGTGTTCGGCGCGGCCATGCCCCGGCTGCGGGCCGGCGACTTCGACGCCGTGCCGCATCTCGAGGGGACCTCGCCCGCCTGGCCGTTCGACTACGCCGACCTGGAGCCGTACTACGCGGAGGCCGAGCGGCTCTACCGGGTGCACGGCACGGCCGGCGCGGATCCGACGGAGCCGCCGCGCAGCGGCCCGTACCCGTGGCCGCCCGTCGCGCACGAGCCGGTGATCGGCGAACTCGCCGAGCGGATCGCCGCGCAGGGGCTGCATCCGTACCCCGTGGAGCTGGGCGTCGACCTGGGCGGGAACGGCACCTGTCTGCGGTGCGGGACCTGTGACGCCTACCCCTGCCGGGTGGGTGCGAAGAGCGACGCGGAGACCCGGGCGCTGCGGCCCGCCCTGCGCACCCCGAACGTGCGGCTGCTCACCGGCACCCGAGCGGTGCGGCTGCGCACCGATGTCTCCGGGCGCCGGGTGACGGGCGTGGACGCGGTGCGCGACGGGCGGGCGGTGCGGCTGCGGGCCGGAACGGTGGTGGTGTCCTGCGGAGCCGTCAACTCGGCGCTGCTGCTGCTGCGTTCGGGCGGAACCGCGCATCCGCACGGGCTGGCCAACGGCAGCGGACTGGTCGGCCGGAACCTGATGATGCACAACAACAGCGTCCTCATGGCCGTCGACCCGCGCCGCCGCAACCCGGTGACCTTCCAGAAGACGCTGGCCGTCAACGACTTCTATCGACCCGGACCGCACACCGAACATCCGCTGGGCAACCTCCAGTTGATGGGCAAGGTGCACGCCGACGGCCTGGCGGCCGCCGCACGCCCGGTGCCCCGGCGGCTGCTCGGCGCGCTGGCGGCGCGCAGCGTGGACTGGTGGGTGATGTCGGAGGACCTGCCCGACCCCGAGAACCGGGTGCTGCCGGGGCCGGGCGCCGACGACGTCACCGTGCGGTGGCGGCCCACCAACACCCTCGCCCACCGGCGGCTGGTGCGCGCCGCCGCCCGGATGATGCGGCGGGCCGGATATCCGCTGGTGTTCACCCGGCGCATGGGTGTGGAGGCGACCGGGCACCAGTGCGGCACCACGGTCGCCGGGCACGATCCGGCGCGCTCGGTGCTCGATCCGTACTGCCGCAGCCACGAGGTGGCCAACCTGTTCGTCGTCGACGGCGGCTTCTTCCCGTCGTCGGCGGCCGTCAATCCGACGCTGACCATCGCCGCCCAGGCCCTGCGCACCGTGCGCGAGGGCGGCGTGCTGCCCTGAGAACCACCCCGAGGGAGCCCTGCCATGCCCATCGCCACCGCCGCCGTGGTCCGCGCCCGGGGCCGGGCCTTCGCGCTGGAGGAGATCCGCGTCGAGACGCCCCGCGCGGACGAGGTCCTGGTCCGGATCCGGGCCGCCGGCCTCTGCCACACCGACCTGAGCGTCCGCGCGGGCGCCACCCCGTTCCCCGTGCCCGCCGTGCTGGGGCACGAGGGCATGGGCACCGTCGAGGCCGTCGGCCCCTCGGTGGCGTCCGTCGCGCCCGGCGACACGGTCGTGCTGAGCTTCGCCTCCTGCGGCGGCTGCGCGGCCTGTCTGACGGGCCGCCCGGTGCGCTGCGTCCACTGGCCCGCGCTGAACCTGTTCGGCGGCGCCCGCCTGGACGGCAGCGCCACGCTGCACGGCACCGGGCGCCACGCCCAGGCCCCGCTGCACGGGCACTTCTTCGGCCAGTCGTCCTTCGCCACGCTGGCCCTCACGGGCGAGCGGGGGGTCGTGCCCGTGCCCGCCGATCTGCCGCCCCGGGTGCTGGCACCGATGGGCTGCGGGATGCAGACCGGCGCGGGCGCGGTCCTCAACGTGCTGCGCCCGGAGGCCGGCCACACGCTCGCCGTGTACGGGACGGGGTCGGTGGGGCTGACCGCGGTCATGGCGGCCCGGCTGACCGCGGCGACCCGGGTCATCGCCGTGGACCCGGATCCGCGCCGCCTCGCCCTGGCCCGCCGGCTCGGCGCGACCGACACGGTGAACCCGGCGGAGGACGACGCCCTGGACGCCGTACGGGATCTGACGGGCGGGCGCGGGGCGGACCGGGCGCTGGAGACCAGCGGGCTGCCGAGGGTGCTGCGGCAGGCCGTGGACGGGCTGGCCGTGAGCGGGATGTGCGGGGTGGTCGGGGCGCCACCGGCCGGCACGGAGGCGTCCTTCGACGTGCCGGGCATGCTGGACCGGGGGCCGCGGGTGGTCGGCGTGAACCAGGGGGACGTGGTGCCGCGGGTGTTCGTCCCGGCCCTGGTCGATCTGTACCGGGCGGGGCGACTGCCGCTCGACACCCTGGTCAAGGAGTTCCCGTTCACCGAGATCGAGGAAGCGGCGAACGCGGCGACCCGGGGCGACGCGGTCAAGGCGGTACTGACACTGCCGTGACGGGGGCGGGCGGGGCGCGGGGCCTACGGGGACTCCCGCAGGCCGTTCCCCGGGCTCACGAGGTTCCCGGCCCGCCGTCCCCGGGCCTACGGGGCACCCCAGCCCGCCGCCCCCGGACCTACGGGGGACTTCCGCACCCCGTCCACGGGCCCTGGGGACTCCCGCACGCCGCCCCCGGGGCCTGCGGGGCACCCCGGCCCGCCACCCCCGCGTCTACGGGGCACCCCGGCCCGCCACCCCCGGACCTACGGGGGACTCCTGCATGCCGTCCACGGGCCTGGGGACTCCCGCACGCCGCCCCTGGGGCCTGCGGGGCACCCCGGCCCGCCACCCGGGCCTACGGGGCACCCGGCCCGCCACCCCCGGGCCCACGGGGGATTCCCGCATGCCGTCCACGGGCCTGGGGACTCCCGCACGCCGCCCCCGCGTCTACGGGGCACCCCCGCACACCGCCCGAAGGCCGCCCAGGGGGCACCCCACGCACCGGCCCCCACCGGCGACGCTCGCCCGCATGCCCGCAAAATATGCCGAAGTCATCCCGGCCGCTTACCGTTCGAGTCGTGAGTGACGACGCTGGTGAGACCCTCGTCGACGGGGAGCGGCCGGTGCTGCGCGCGCTGGTCGTGGAGGACCATCCGCTGTTCCGCAGTGGGCTGAAGTCCGCGCTGGAGAGCCTCGGCGAGGTGGTCGTCGTGGCGGAGGCGGAGACCGTGGCGCAGGTGCCGGCCGCGGTGGCCGCGCACGGGCCCGACGTGATCATCATGGATCTCCAGCTGCCGGACGGCTCCGGCGTCCAGGCGATCCGCACGCTCGCCGAGGACCACCCCGGTCTGCCGGTACTCACCCTCACCATGTCCGACGACGAGGGCGACCTGCTGGCCGCCCTCCAGGCCGGGGCGCGCGGCTACATCGTCAAGGGCGCCCCCGCCGAGGAGGTCCTGCACGCCGTACGCACGGTCGCGGCGGGCGGCGCGGTCTTCGGCGCCGGGGTCGCGGCACGGCTCACCGACCTGGTCGCGGGCGGCAGGCGACGCGACGCCGAACAGCTGTTCCCGGCACTGACCGGCCGGGAGGTCGAGGTGCTCGCACTGATCGCACGCGGCTTCGACAACCGTCGTATCGCCCGGGAGCTGGTCCTGTCGGAGAAGACGGTCCGCAACCACGTCACGCACATCTTCGAGAAGCTGCACGTCGCCACGCGCGCCGAGGCGGTCGCCCGGGCCCGGGACGCGGGTCTGGGCGAGGACGCCTGAGCCGCTTACGGGAGCCGGACGGGACCGGTGCCTCATGCGATCGGGACGGTGGGCGGGGGACTCTGGGAGACCTGCCGGCGACGTGAGGAGCGGGCGATGAGCGAGAGAGCGACCGGCGCCAGGTCCCCCGGCACAGGGCGTGAGCTGCTTCCGGCGTACATCGT
The DNA here is from genome assembly GCF_055580085.1 of Streptomyces sp. NPDC032126. Classification (NCBI taxonomy): domain Bacteria; kingdom Bacillati; phylum Actinomycetota; class Actinomycetes; order Kitasatosporales; family Streptomycetaceae; genus Streptomyces; species Streptomyces sp. NPDC032126. The sequence continues at coordinate 1,055,849 of NZ_JBVIMA010000001.1, read as the reverse complement.
GTGCGCGGTCACCGCGCTGTCGGTGGTGGTGTGGGCGCTGCTCACGCTGACCCACCTCGACGCGGCCGCCGTCGGGTACGACGAGTTCCACCTCACGGTCCAGAATCTGCTGCTGGGCCTGGGTTTCGCGCTGTCCGGCCTGTCCTTCCTGGCTCGCCGCTCGGGGATCGTCTTCGGCTGGTTCCTGCTGGTGACCGGGGCGTCGTCCGCGGTGTTCAACACGCTGCTGTTCACCGTCTCGCTGGATCTGCTGCCCCGTTGGCTCGGACCGGTCGCGCTCGTCGTCGGCCTGGTCTTCTACACGCTGTTCGGGCTGCTGCTGCTCACCCAGCCGATCTGGCTGCCCGACGGCCGGCTGCGGGGCCGCTGGGCCCGTGGGTACGTCGTCGCGATGTTTCTGCTGAGCGCGGCCCAGAATTTGTACGGCTGGACCACCTTCGACGCGTGGATGGGGGTGTCCAACCCGATGGGCGGGGGCGCGTGGGCGGCGTTCTGGCAGCGCACCGAGCCCGTGCTGGGCTGGGTCGACGAACGGGGGATGGAGATCCCGCTGGTCGCCGCCCTGGTGATCATGGCCGTGCGGATGGCGGCCTCGGCAGAGTACCGGCGCGCCACCTACTGGGTCACCGTGCCGTACACGGCGTGGTGCCTGTGGCTCCTGCTGGGGTTCCACGCGCAGCTCCCGCCCACCGTCGAACGCCCCCTGCACTATGTGGTCGCGGCGGTGTGGCCGGTCTCGCTCGGCTACGCCCACGCCCGCGCGCGGACCTGGTACCTGGACCGGGCCGCCCGCCGGGTCCTGACGGCGCTGCTGCTGACGTTCCTGCTGCTCGCCGCGTCCGCGGCGGTCGCGGGCGTGCTGCTGAGCCTGGCCCCGCACACCGGGGACGCCGCACAGCTCCTCCCGGCGTGCGCGCTCGGACTGCTCCTCGGGGTGCTGCTGCGGCCCACGTCCCGCTGGGCCGCGCGCCTGATGGACCACTACTTCTACGGCGACCGCGCGCACCCGTACCAAGTGGTGCGCAACCTGGCGAAACGGCTCAGCCGGGCACCCGACCCGGGGGACGCGCCCGAGTTGCTGGGCGACACCGTCGTGCGCGTCCTGGGCCTGCCCGCGGCCTCCGTCACGGTGCACACCCACCACGGGCCGCGCGAGCTGGTCAGGGTCGAGAATCCGGGCCCGGACGCGGAGCGCTTCCCCATCGTGTACCGGGACGAGGAGATCGGGCTGCTGGCGGTCGCGCCGCGCCCCGGTGAGCTGGCCCTGGATCCGCAGGACCGGGAGGCGGTGCAGGTGTTGGCCGAGCAGGCCGCCCCGGCCCTGGCCTCGCTGCGGCTGTACCAGGACCTCCGGAGCAGCCGTGAGCAGCTCATCCACGCCCGCGAGGAGGAGCGCCGGCGCCTGCGGCACGAGTTGCACGACGGCCTCGGTCCCGCGCTGTCGGGCCTGCGCCTGCAGGTCGACGCCGTACGGCGCGGGGCGGCGGCGGAGGTGGCCCGGCCGCTGGAGGGGGTGTCCGACGGCATCGGATACGCGATCCGCGAGCTGCGGCACATCACGGACGGACTGGCGCCGGCCGCCCTGGACGGCGCGGACCTCGAACAGGCGCTGCGCCGGCTCGCCGAGCAGCTCAGCAGCCGCAGTCTGAGCATCGCGGTGTCGGTCGAACCCGATCCGCTGCCGCCGTTGCCGGCGGCTCTGCAGGTCGCCGTGTACCGGATCACGGCCGAGGCCCTCAACAACGTCGTACGGCACTCGCACGCCGACCTGGCCCGAGCGGTGGTGAGCGCGGTGGACGGCCGGGTGAGCCTGCGGATCACCGACAACGGCGACGGCTTCGCCACGCACAGCTCGGGCCCGGGCCTGGGGCTGCGGTCCATGGCGGAGCGCTCCGAGGAACTGGGCGGAGCCTTCACGCTGACCAGCAGTGCGGGCGGCACGGTCGTGGACGCGGCGTTCCCGGCCGAGCCCGGGACCACGTTGGGACCGAGGTCCCATGCGCCCGGGGCCGAGGGCGCCACAGACTCGTAGGCGATCGATGAAGCACGCCCGAGGGGCGTCGAAGGGAGATGACCATGAACCGGAACCGGACTGCGGGCTCCGCCAAGGAACGCCTGGTGACCGGCGCTCTACGGATCGCCGTGGCGCTCCGTCTTCCCGGGGCCAAGGACCGGCTCACGGCCCGCTGCTTCCCCCATGGCCGACCGGAGTGCCCGTAGGACTCCCCCACACAGCCGGAGGCCGCCTCGTGGATTCCACGAGGCGGCCTCCGCCCTGCTGTCGGGACGACAGGATTTGAACCTGCGACCCCTTGACCCCCAGTCAAGTGCGCTACCAAGCTGCGCCACGTCCCGTCGCGCTCTCGCGGGGTGAACCGTGTGAACGCGCAGGTAAACCCTACCCTACGGGCGTGTGTGCGGCGGCCGGGGCCTCGGCCGCGGCGCACCGGGACCCCGGCGGGCGGTCCGCTCACCCCGACCCGCGCTTCCGGTCACTCCGGGGCCGGTCCGAAGAATTTCCCGGGCGGGCCCGGAATGCCGCCGGAATGCCGGAAAAGTGCGCCCGGATTCGGACATGCGCCCCCAGCGGGCGCCTTTTCCTTCGATCGTTCGTGTTTCACCTTCATGAGGCCGGAGTAAACGCGTCAACTCCCCCATGAATTTGGTCCCGATTTCCGCCGCAGTGGCCCCCAACGCGCGGCTGACCGAATCAATACGGCTGATGAGCGCCGCACAGTTGCCTCATTGACCAGCGAGTAACAAGCGGTCTACCTTTCAACGCGTTTCGCGCAGACGCTTCTCGTCGGTGTTGTTCCTGCACCCGTGCACCTCCCCGCACACCCCCCACCGTGCAGTTTCACCTTGATTCGGAGAATCATGACGTCCGCTGTGCGTCCCCAGGAAATGATCATCGGCATCACTCCGTTCGGCGAACCCGATCCCGGGCTCGCCCTGGCCGTGGGGCGCGCCGGCGGGCTCGGGGTGCTCGACCTGGGCACCGGCGACCGCACGGCACGCGAGGCACTGGCCCGGCTGCGCGACGCGGACCCGGGCGCGGGCGGATACGGCGTCCGGATCGGCCCGCGCTGCCGCCTGAGACCCGGCGACCTCGTGCCCGGAGGGATCCGTACGGCGGTGCTGGCGCCGGACGCCGCCTGGTCGGCCGGTGAGGCGCTCGCCCTCTTCCCGCGCGTACTGGTGGAGGTCACCGACCTGCCGGGCGCCCGGGAGGCGGCCCGCGCCGGGGCGCACGGGCTGATCGCCCGGGGTGCCGAATCCGGCGGCCGCGTCGGCGAGTTGAGCACCTTCGTGCTGCTCCAGCAGGTGCTCGCGGCCCCCGACGTGGAGCTGCCGGTCTGGGCCTGCGGGGGCATCGGTCCGCGCACGGCCGCCGCCGCGGTGGCCGGCGGGGCCGCCGGAGTCGTCCTCGACAGCCAGCTCGCCCTGCTCGCCGAATCGGCCCTGCCCGAGCCGGCGGCCGCCGCGTTACGCCCCCTGGACGGCTCCGAGACCGTCCTGCTGGCCGGCCACCGGGTGCTGCGCCGCCGCGGCCCGGACGCCCCGTCCGTGCCGGAGGGCGCGGACGTGGCCGCCCTGCTGGGCGCCCGGGATCCGCGCACGCAGCTGCTGCCCGTGGGCCAGGACGGTTTCCTCGCCGCCCGGTTCGCCGACCGCTTCGGGGACGTACGGCGGACCGTGCGCGCCCTGACCGACGCGGTGCGGGACGCCGTACGCGACGACGCTCCCGGACGGGCGCTGGGGCCGGACGTGCCGATGAGCCGGGCGCTCGGCACCCGGCTGCCCCTCGCCCAGGGGCCGATGACCCGGGTGAGCGATCAGGCGTCGTTCGCGGCGGCCGTGGCCGACGACGGGGCGCTGCCCTTCCTCGCGCTGGCGCTGGCCGACGGGGAGCGGGCGCGGGAGATGCTCGCCGGGACCCGGGACGCGGTGGGCGACCGGCCGTGGGGCGTGGGCGTTCTGGGCTTCGCCCCGGAGGACGTGCGGGCCGCGCAGCTGGAGGCGGTACGGCAGGTGCGGCCGACGCACGCGATCATCGCCGGCGGGCGGCCCTCCCAGGCGGAGGCGCTGGAGCGGGACGGGATCCGCACCTTCCTGCACGTGCCGTCGCCGGGGCTGCTGCGGCAGTTCCTCCAGGCCGGGGCGCGGCGGTTCGTCTTCGAGGGCGCGGAGTGCGGCGGGCATGTCGGGCCGCGGGCGAGCTTCCCGCTGTGGGAGGCCCAACTCGCCGTCCTGGAGGACCATTTCGGGGAAGGCTCCGCCGAGGGCGTCGAGGTGTTCTTCGCGGGCGGGGTGCACGACGAGCGGTCGGCGGCCATGGTCGCCGCGCTCGCCGCGCCGCTGACCGCGCGCGGGGCGGCCGTCGGCCTGCTGATGGGCACGGCGTACCTGTTCACCGAGGAGGCGGTGGCGCGCGGGGCGATCCTTCCCCTGTTCCAGCGGCAGGTGCTGGCCGCCGAACGCACCGCCCTGCTGGAGTCGGCGCCCGGCCACGCCACCCGCTGTGTGCCGAGCCCCTTCGCCGCCGGCTACGCGGCGCACGAGGCCCGGCTGCGCGCCGAGGGCGTGCCCGAACGGCGGATCTGGGAGGAGCTGGAGCGGCTCAACGTCGGCCGGCTGCGCGTCGCCAGCAAGGGCGTGGAGCGGGACGCCGCCGGAGCGCTCACCCCCGTCGACGAGGAACGCCAGCTCATCGAGGGCATGTTCATGGCCGGAGAGGTGGCGGTGCTGCGCTCGGCGACCACCACCGTCGCCGCCCTGCACCAGTCCGTGACCGCCGGGGCCGCCGGACTCCTCGCCTCCCGCGCGGCGGAACTGCGCGGCCCCCTGGGCCTGACGCGGGAGTCGACGCCCCCCGCACCCGACCCCCTCGACATCGCTGTCGTCGGCATGGCCTGCATGTTCCCCGGAGCCCCGGACCTCGCCGCGTTCTGGGCCAACGTCGTCGGCGGCCACGACGCCGTCACCGAGGTGCCGGCCGAGCGCTGGGACCCGGCCGTGCACCACGGCTCGTCCACCGAGTCCAAGTGGGGCGGCTTCCTGCCCCGCATCCCCTTCGACCCGCTGCGCTACGGCATCCCGCCGGCCTCCCTCGGCAGCGTCGAACCGGTCCAGCTGCTGTCCCTGGAGGCCGCCCGGCGTGCGCTGGACGACGCCGGATACGGCGACGCGGGGCGGGAGTTCGACCGCTCGCGCACCTCGGTGGTGTTCGGCGCGGAGGCCGGCAGCGACCTGTCGAACACGGCCACGCTGCGGGCCGTGCTGCCGTCGTACTACGGGCACCTCCCGGACGGACTCGCGGACCAGCTCCCGCGGCTGACCGAGGACTCCTTCCCGGGCATGCTCGCCAACGTCATCTCCGGGCGCATCGCCAACCGCCTCGACCTCGGCGGCGCCAACTACACCGTCGACGCCGCCTGCGCCTCCTCGCTCGCCGCGGTCGACGTCGCCTGCAAGGAACTCGCCGCGGGCACCAGCGACGTCGTGCTGTGCGGAGGGGCGGACCTGCACAACGGCATCAACGACTATGTGCTGTTCTCCTCCGTGCACGCCCTCTCCCCCACCGGCCGCTCCCGCGCCTTCGACTCCTCCGCGGACGGCATCGCCCTCGGCGAGGGCGTCGCGTGCGTGGTGCTGAAACGGCTCGCCGACGCCGAGCGCGACGGCGACCGGATCTACGGCGTGATCAAGGGACTCGGCAGCTCCAGCGACGGCCGCTCCCTGGGCCTGACCGCGCCCCGGCCCGAGGGACAGCGGGCCGCGCTGGAACGGGCCTACCGCAACGCGCGCGTCTCCCCCGCCGACGTGGGCCTGGTCGAGGCGCACGGCACCGGGACCGTCGTCGGGGACCGCACCGAACTCTCCGTCCTCGGCGAGGTGTTCACCGCCGCCGGGGCGCGCCGGGGCGGCTGTGCGATCGGCTCGGTCAAGTCGCAGATCGGGCACACCAAGTGCGCCGCCGGACTGGCCGGCCTGATCAAGGCGGTGCTGGCGCTGCACACGGGCGTACGGCCGCCGACGCTGCACGTCGAGCGGCCCAACGCGGCCTGGGACGCGGACACCAGCCCGTTCGTCTTCCACACCGAGGCCCGGCCGTGGCCGGCGCCCGCCGGTGAACGTATCGCCGGGGTCAGCGCGTTCGGCTTCGGCGGCACCAACTTCCATGTGGTGCTGGGTGCCTACGCCGGCGGCGTCCCGCCGGTACGGGGCCTGGACTCCTGGCCGGCCGAGCTGTTCCTGTTCCGGGGCCGCGACGGCGACGCCGCCCGCCGGGCCGCCGAGGAGCTGCTGACCGCCGCCGAGTCCGACGACCGGCCCTGGCGCCTGCGCGACCTGGCCCTGAGCGCGGCCCGGCGCGCGGACGCGGGCACGGAGCCGGTCCGCATCGCGGTGGTGGCCACGGACGTGCCGGACCTGACGGAGAAACTGCACGGGGCGCTCAGGGGCGAGCACGATCCGGGGCGGGGGGTGCACCTCGCCGAGACGGACGCGCCCACCCGCGCGCACGGGGCCGAGGCGGACGCCCCCGCCAGCGCTCACGACGTCGCATCCGCCCCCGGCAAGGTCGCCTTTCTCTTCCCCGGGCAGGGCAGTCAGCGTCCCGGCATGGCCGCCGACCTGTTCGTCGCCTTTCCCGAGCTGCGCCACTATCTGGAGCTCGGCCGGGATCACGCCGACGCGCTCTACCCTCCCGCCGCCTTCGACGACGCCGCCCGCGACCGTCAGCGGGCCGACCTCACCGACACCCGGGTGGCGCAGCCCGCCCTCGGGATCGCCGGGCTCGCCACACACGCGCTGCTCACCGCGGCGGGCGTCCGCCCGGACATGGCAGCCGGACACAGCTACGGCGAGCTGGTCGCCCTCTGCGCGGCCGGCGCCCTCGATCCCGAGACCCTGCTGACCCTGAGCGTGCGGCGGGCGACGGCGATCCTCACGGCCGCCGGGGACGAACCGGGCACCATGGCGGCCGTGTCCGCCGGCGCCGAGGACGTCGCCGCCGCGCTGCGTTCGGCCGGGGCCCCCGCGTCCGTGGTGATCGCCAACCGCAACTCGCCCGAGCAGACGGTGATCTCCGGCCCGACGGACGCCGTGACCGAGACCGTACGGCTGCTGCGCGAGCGCGGGTTCGGCGTCCGGCGCATCCCGGTGGCCTGCGCCTTCCACAGCCCCCTGGTCGCCGGCGCGGCGGACCGCTTCGCCGAGGCGCTGGCCGAACTCCCCGTGCACGCACCGGAATTCCCCGTGTGGGCCAACCGCACGGCCGCCCCCTACGCCGCCGACCCGGACGCCGTCCGGGCCGAACTCGCCGCGCAGATCGGCGCGCCCGTGGCCTTCGCCGAGCAGATCGAGGCGATGTACGCGGCCGGCGCGCGCGTCTTCGTCGAGGCCGGCCCGGGCACGGTGCTGACCCGGCTGGTTGGCCGGATCCTCGGCGACCGCCCGCATCACGCGGTGCCCTGCGAACCCCGCCCCGACGGCGGACTGCCGGGCCGTCTCGACGCGCTGGCCCGGCTGGCGGTCGCCGGACTGCCGGTGCGCGCGGGATGGCTGCTGCGCGGCCGGGACGCCGTCGACGCGCTGCGCGCGCCCGTGCCGAAGCGGCCGGGCTGGACGGTGGACGGCCAGCTCGTACGGACCGCCGCCGGAGACCTGCTGCCCGGTGCGCTCGCACCGGCCCGACGCGTCGAGAAGCCCCTGGAGGCGACTGTGCCGACGAATCCCCCGCACGGCGCCCCGTCCGACCGGGACGCCCTGATCACCGAGTTCCTGCGCACCGGCCGCGAGATGATCGCCGCCCAACGGGACGTGCTGCTCACCTACTTCGGGGCGGGCACGGTGGCTCCGGCCCCGGTGATCACGCTGCCGGCCGAGGTCGTCGCCGTCGAGCCCGTGACCGCTCGGCCCGTCGGAACGGCCGTCGACGAGATCGCCGGGACGACGACCCCGGAGACCGACGTCCCGGCCGACATCCAGACCGACGCGCAGCCCGACGTGCAGCAGGTCGTCCTCGCCGTCATCAGCGAGCGCACCGGCTACCCCGTCGACATGATCGAACCCGACCTCGATCTGGAGGCCGACCTGAGCGTCGACTCCATCAAGCGCGCGGAGATCGCCGGTGAACTCGCCCGGCGGCTCGGGGTCGGGGACGGCGCGGACCTGGCCGCACTGGACGACGCCGCGGTGGAGGAGCTGGCCAAGGCGCGGACGGCCGCCGCGGTGACCGACTGGCTGACCGCCCGGCTCGCCGGACCGGCGGCCCCGCCCCGGACCGAGCCACCGCGGACCGAACCCGCGCGGCCCGAACCCGAGGTCACCGGCGAGCCGCCCCGCCGCCAGGTACTGCGGCCGGTGCTCGTCGAGGGTCCGGAGCCCCGGCGGGACCCGGCGTCGGTGCTGGCCGGGACGCGGTGGGTCGTCCTCGGGGACGGCACCGCGGCGAGCGCGCGCCTGGCCGCCCACGGCGCCGAGATCGTCGTACGCGACCAGGACCATCTGCTCACGGACGAGGACGGGCCCGTCGACGGGATCCTGTACGCGGTGGCGGCCGACGGGGCGCCGCTGCTGCCGGACGCCTTCCCGGTGCTGAAGGCGGCCGTGACGCGGCGGCCGGGGTGGCTGCTCGCCCTGCGGCCGCCCGGCGCGGACCGGGCGTCGGCGGGGCTGCGCGGTCTGTTCCGCACGCTCGCCCGGGAGTACCCGGAGACCGTCGTCCGGCTCGTCGACCTCGCCACGGAGGAGCTGGCCGGGGACGGTCTCGCGGACGCCGTCCTCGCCGAGGTGCTCGCCCCCGACCGCACCCCGGTCGTGCTGCGCACGGCCGCCGGGCGGCACGGGTACGAGCTGGTCGAGGCGCCCCTCGGGACGCTGGGCGGCACGGGTGCCGGGCCCGCCGGCGACGGGGCCGCCGAGGCCGCCGCGCTCGGGCTGGACCGGGACGCGGTCGTCGTCCTGGCGGGCGGGGCGCGCGGCATCACCGCACAGTGCGCCGCCGCACTCGCCGGCGCCTCCCGCTGCCGTCTGGAACTCCTGGGCAGGACGCCCGCGCCGGACGGCCCCGAGGACCCGGGCACGGCCGCCGCGCACACCCCGGCCGAGCTGCGCGCGGCGCTCGCCGCGCGGGGCGGCATGACCCCGGCGGAGATCAACCGGGAGGCCGAACTCCTGCTGGCGCGGCGGGAGATCACCGCCACGCTGGCGGAGCTGACGGCGCTCGGCAGCCGGGTCCGCTACCGCTCCGTCGACTTCCGGGAGCCGGAGGCGGTGCTCCAGGCCGTCAAGGAGATCCACGCCGAGCACGGCCGCCTCGACGGGGTGGTCTACGCGGCCGGGGTCGTCGAGGACCGGCTCGTCGCCGAGAAGACGGCGGAGTCCTTCCAACGGGTCTACGGCACGAAGGCGACCGGCGCCGGGGCGCTCCTCGCGGCGCTGGAGGAGCTGCCCGAACGGCCCGCGTTCACCGTGCTGTTCGGGAGTATCGCGGCCGTCCTGGGCAACCGGGGGCAGGCCGACTACGCGGCCGCCAACGACGCCCTGGAGACCCTCGGCACGGACTGGGCGGCGCGCACCGGGCACCGGGCGCTGACCGTGCACTGGGGGCCGTGGGCGCCCGCCGCCGGGCACGGCGGGATGGTCGGTCCGGAGCTGGCGCGGGAGTACGCGCGGCGCGGTGTCCGGCTGATCGACCCGGAGGAGGGCACCGCCGCGCTGCTGCGCGAGCTCGCCTGGGGAGACCCGGCCGCGGGCGCCGTCGTCTACACGGCGTCGGGCTGGTGACCGCGCGGGTGACACCACGTCAAGTGCCGGTCGCCGTCGTGGGGATGGCCGCGCTGCTGCCCGGCGCGGGCGACCTGGACGCCTACTGGCGGAATCTGCGCGACGGCGTCGACGCGATCGCCGAGGTGCCGGACGGGCGGTGGGACGCGGACTACTACCGGCCCGGCTCCGCCGCCGAACCGGCGGTGGCGGACCGGGTGTACTGCCGGCGGGGCGGGTTCGTGGACACGCTGGCCGAGGTGGAGGTCACCCGGTTCGGCATCATGCCGGCCTCGGTGGCCGGCACCGAGCCCGACCAGCTCATCGCGCTGCACGTGGCGGCGGCCGCCCTCGCCGACGCGGGCGGCCCCGACCGGCTCCCCGACCGGCGGCGCGTCGGCGTCGTCCTGGGCCGGGGCGGCTACCTCACGCCCGGGCTGGTCCGGCTCGATCAGCGGGTGCGCACGGCGGGCCAGCTCGTACGCACCCTGGGCGAGCTGGTACCGGATCTGACGGCCGATCAACTCGACCGCGTGCGAGAGGCGTTCACCGATCGGCTCGGGCCGGACAGTCCTGAGTCGGCGATCGGGCTGGTGCCCAACCTCGCCGCGTCCCGCGTCGCCAACCGGCTCGACCTGCGCGGTCCGGCGTACACGGTGGACGCGGCCTGCGCCTCCTCGCTGGTCGCCGTCGACCAGGCCGTCGGTGAACTCGGCGCCGGGCGCTGCGACCTGATGCTCGCCGGGGGTGTGCACCACTGCCACGACATCACGCTGTGGAGCGTCTTCTCCCAGCTGCGGGCGCTCTCCCCCAGCCAGCGCATCCGGCCCTTCCACCGGGACGCCGACGGCATCCTGATCGGCGAGGGCACCGGCGTGGTCGTCCTCAAGCGGCTCGCCGACGCCCAGCGGGACGGCGACCGCGTCTACGCGGTGATCCGGGGCACCGGGGTGGCGAGCGACGGCCGCGCGGCCGGGCTGGTCAACCCCGACCCCGGCGGGCAGGCGCTGGCCGTGCGGCAGGCTTGGCGGGCGGCCGGTCTCGACCCGGCCGAGCCGGGCTCGATCGGCCTGCTGGAGGCGCACGGCACCGCGACACCGGCGGGCGACGCGGCCGAACTGGCCACGCTGGCCGAGGTGTTCGGCACTGGCGACGGGGAGCACGCCGTCATCGGCTCGGTGAAGTCGATGATCGGGCACACCATGCCGGCCGCCGGCATCGCCGGTCTGATCAAAGCCGCCCTCGCGGTCCACCACCGCACCCTCCTGCCGACCCTGCACTGCGACACCCCGCACCCCGCCCTGTCCGACACCCGCTTCCGCACCCTGCCGGAGGCGAAGCCGTGGGAGACCGACGAGGGGCGGATACGCCGGGCAGCCGTGAACGCGTTCGGCTTCGGCGGAATCAACGCCCACGTCGTATTGGAGGAGGCACCGGGGGCCGAGGGATCGGTACGGGGCAACGCGGCGAGGGGCGGCAGGCCCGCACCGGACAGCGGGCGTAGCGGCGGTCCCCTCCAGGTCGAGGAGCCCGAGCGGGTGCTCCTGCTCGCCGCCGACGGCCCCGAGGGGCTCGGCGCGCTGCTCCACGCCGACGACGCCGCCGTACGGGCCGCCGGGCTCGACCCGGCCGAGCCGCACAGGGAGGCCGGGCGGGCGCGCCTCGGCATCGTCGATCCGACCGCCAAACGCCTCGCGCTGGCCCGCCGGGCGGTCGCCAAGGGCCGGTCCTGGCACGGGCGCGGCGACGTGTGGTTCCGGCCGGAGCCGCTGCTGGGCGCGGGCGGGGGACGGCTGGCGTTCGTCTTCCCCGGCCTGGAGGGCGACTTCGCCCCGCGGGTCGACGACGTGGCCGCGCACTTCGGACTGCCGCTGCCCGCCGTCGCCAAGGACGAGGTCGGCGACGTGGGCCGGCACGGCTTCGGCGTCGTGGCCGTCGGCCGGCTGCTGGACGCCGCGCTGCGCCGGGCCGGGATCGTGCCGGACGCGGTCGCCGGGCACAGCGTGGGCGAGTGGACGGCGATGGTGGCCGGCGGGATGTACGACGGGGACGAGGTGGACGCGTTCATGGCGGACTTCGACCCCGACTCGGTGACCGTGCCCGGCCTCGCCTTCGGCGCGATCGGCGCGCCCGCGCAGCGGGTGCTGGACGCGCTGCGCGACGAGGGATGGGCGGCCGCCGGTCTGGTGCTGTCGCACGACAACGCCCCCGGCCAGTCGATGGTGTGCGGCCCGGACACGGCGGTGGAGGAGTTCGTCCGCGCCTTCCGCGCACGGGGCGTGCTGAGCCAGGTGCTGCCCTTCCGCTCCGGCTTCCACACGCCGATGCTGGCGCCCCACCTGGGTCCGATCCGGCAGGCAGCGGCGCGCTTCGCCCTGCGTGCGCCGGACGTGCCCGTCTGGTCCGGCACGACCGCCGCGCCCTTCCCGTCCGGGGAGGCGGAGATCCGGTCCCTGTTCGTACGGCACCTGCTGGAGCCGGTCCGCTTCCGGCAGCTCACCGAGGCCCTGTACGCGAGCGGTCACCGGGCGTTCGTCCAGGTCGGCCCCGGTCAGCTGGGCTCCCTGATCGACGACACGCTCGGCGCCCGCGACCATCTGGCCGTCGCCGCCAACTCCCCGCACCGCGGCGGCCTCGCCCAGCTGCGCCGGGTGGCGACCGCGCTGTGGACGGCGGGGGCCGCGGTGTCCCCGGCGCCGGCACCGACGCGGCGCGCGGAGAAGGCCGTACGACCCGGGCGGCCCCCGGTGCGCCTCGACCTCGGCGGGTCGCTGGTGTCCCTGGCCCCACGGGACGTGGCCGCGCTACGGGCGGACCTCGGTCGGGCGCGCCCGACCGCGCACGCGCCGCTCGGCGCGCTGGCCCCGCACCTGCCCGTCGCCGCCGAACTGGACGCGCTGCTGCGGGAGACGGCCGACACGGCGGCCGCGCTCATCACCGCACGGGGCACGACGACCGTCTCCCGCACACCGGCGCCGGCACCGGCACCGCCCCCCGTACGAACACCCGCGCCCGCGGCACCGCCCCTCTCCCCTCGGCACACCACCGTCCACGTCTCCCCCGACTCCATGCCCTACCTCCTCGACCACTGCTTCTTCCCGCAGCGCCCCGGCTGGCCGGACATCGCGGACCGCTGGCCGGTCGTCCCCGCGACGACGATCGTGCGGCACATCATGGACGCGGCGGCGCAGGCGGCCCCCGGACTGCTGCCGGTCGCCGTGCACGGGGCGCGTTTCGAGGAGTGGCTCACCGCCGCCCCCGCCGTGGACGTACCCGTGACGGCGACGCCGGACGGCCCGGACCGGCTCTTCGTGGCCTTCGGCCCGCGCGCCCGCGCCACCGTGGAACTCGCCGCCCGTCATCCGGCCCCGCCGCCCGCCCCCTGGCGCGTGGACCCGGCGAGCGAGCGCCCGCCCGCCCATACCGCCGCCCAGCTCTACAGCGAGCGCTGGATGTTCCACGGCCCCGCGTTCCAGGGGGTCAGCGAACTGACGGCGATCGGTGACCGGCATGTGCGCGGCCGGATCACCACGCCGTCCGCCCCCGGCGCCCTGCTGGACAACGTCGGCCAGATCCTCGGCTACTGGATCATGTCCACCCGTACCGAGCGCACGGTCGTCTTCCCCGTGGGGATGCGCGAGATGCGCTTCTACGGCCCGCACCCGGCCCCGGGCACCGACGTCGGCTGCCTGGTGCGGATCACCTCCCTCACCGACACGCTCCTCGAAGCCGACGTGCAGCTCACCGTCGCGGGGACGGTGTGGGCGGAGCTGCGCGGCTGGCAGGACCGCCGCTTCGACAACGACCCGAAGACGCGTCCCGTCGAGCGTTTCCCCGAGCGCAACACCCTCTCCGAGGTCCGGCCGGGCGGCTGGACGCTGCTGCACGAGCGGTGGCCGGACCTGGCCTCCCGGGAGCTGATCATGCGCAACTCCCTGGGCGGCGCGGAGCGTTCGGAGTACGCCGGGCACGCTCCGCGCGGCCGCCGGCAGTGGCTGCTGGGCCGTATCGCGGTCAAGGACGCGGTGCGGCGGTGGCTGTGGGACCACGGTGAGGGCCCGGTCTTCCCGGCGGAGCTGCGCGTGCGCAACGACGCGGCGGGCCGCCCGTACGTCACCGGTGTGCACGGCCGGACGCTGCCCCCGCTGGAGGTGTCCCTGGCGCACTGCGCCGAGGCGGGAGTCGCGATCGTCCGGCCGCGTTCATCGCGTCCCGGCGGTGGGCCCGGTATCGACATCGAGGAGGTCACCGACCGGGGCGAGCAGGCCGTGGCGGTCGCCCTCGGGCCGGCCGAACTGCGTCTGCTGCGCGAACGCTGTGCCGCGACCGGCGAGCCGGAGGCACTGTGGTTCACCCGGTTCTGGACGGCGAAGGAGGCGGCCGCGAAGGCGGAGGGCACCGGATTCGACGGCCGGCCCCGTGACTTCGCCGTCGTCGACGCCACCCCGGAGGGCGACCTCCTCACCGTCTCGGGCCGCTCGGCCCCCGTCCACACGGTGCACTGCGCACCGGTCGTCAATCCGCCCGGCCTGCCGCACCGGGAGTACGTCGTCGCCTGGACCACCGGACCCGAGCCCGAGGAGGCCCCCGCCCGATGAACACCTCGCCCACCGCCACCGAGGAGGCGGTCCTCGCCGATGTCACCGGCATGCTGGCACGGCTGCTGGAGGACGAGTACGGCCTCGACGACGTCGAGATCGGCATGAGCACGACGTTCAACCGCGACCTGGAGCTGGAGAGCATCGACCTGGTGACGCTCGCCGGACTCCTCCAGGAGCGCTACGGCGACCGGGTCAACTTCGCCGAGTTCCTGGCCGGGATGGAGTTCGACGAGATCATCGAGCTGACCGTCGGGCGGCTCGTCGAGTACGTGGTGACCAGTCTGAAGGCCACGGAGGCGGGCTGAGCCATGACGATGGTCGACACCGGCCGGCTCCGGTTGCACGTCCAGCGGATCGGCCCGCGCGGCGGCCCCACCGTGGTGCTGGTGCACGGACTGCTCACCGACAGCCTGGCCAGCTACTACTTCACCGTGGCCCCGGCGTTCGCGGCCGCCGGCCTGGACGTCGTCATGTACGACCTGCGCGGTCACGGCCGCAGCGACCGCCCCCCGAGCGGCTACGCGCTGGACGACGCCGTCGAGGACCTTCGGGCCCTGCTGGACCGGCTGGGGGTGACCGGCCCGGTGCATCTCGTCGGCAACTCCTACGGCGGCACGATCGCGTTCGGCTACGCGGCCCGGCACCCCGGGCGGGCGGCGAGCGTCAGCCTGATCGAGTCCGAACCGGCCACCCCCGCCTGGGCGGTGAAGCTCGGCGGCATCCTGCATCGCGTGGTGCACGAGCTGGCGTACAACGAGCCGGACGCCATCACCTGGATCACCGCCCACCGCGGTCACAACACCGCCCGGCTGGCCAAGGGTGCGGCCCGGCTCGCCCGCGAGACCAGTCTGGGCCGGGACATCCCCGCCAGCACCGTGCTGACGCGGGATCAGATCGCGGCGGTGCGCTGTCCGGTGCTCGGCGTGTACGGCGGCGACTCCGATCTCGCCGAGGTCGCGCCGTGGCTGGAGGAGTCGCTGCCGGACTGCCGGACGGTGGTGATCCCGGGCCACGAGCACTCGGTGCTGGTGGAGGCCGCGGGGGCCGTGGGCGGGCACGTCCTGTCCCTGATCCGGCAGTCCGGCGGGCTGGCGGTCCGGTGAGCCGGTTCCTGTTCGTCGTACCGCCGCTGGTCGGGCACATCAATCCGGCCGTCGGGGTCGCGGCCCGGCTGGCCGACCGGGGACACGCGGTGGCGTGGGCGTGCCCCGATCCGGGGCTGGTCGCGCGGCTGGCCGGGGACGAGTCGGCGGTGTTCGGCTGCGCGGGTCCGGTGCCCGGCGCGGACGGGGCCGGCCGGCCGCCGGAGCTGCGCGGACCGGAGGCGCTGAAGTTCCTGTGGGAGTGGTATCTGCTGCCGCTGGCCGAGGCGATGGCGCCGGGCGTCCGGGCCGCCGCCGAGGAGTTCCGGCCGGATGTGGTGGTCGCCGACCAGCAGGCGTTCGCGGGGGCGCTCGTCGCCGAACGGCTGGGGCTGCCCTGGGCGACCTCGGCGACCACGACCGCCGAGCTCACCGACCCGCTGGCGGGGCTGCCCAAGGTGCGGGAGTGGGTCGACGGGCGGCTGGCGCGGCTGCGGCACACGGTCGGCGACGCGTCGGGCACCGCGGACCCGCGCTTCTCGCCACACCTCGTCCTCGCCTTCAGCACACCCGAGTTGGCGGGCGCGGCGGGACCGGACTCCGTCCGCTGGGTCGGCCCCTCGATCGACGCGCGCCCCGCGCCCGCCGGCTTCCCCTGGGACCGGCTGGACCCCGGGCGGGCGACCGTGCTGGTCACCCTGGGCACCGCCAACGCCGACACCGGCGGCCGCTTCCTCGACCTGTGCACGAGCGCTCTGCGGGAGCGGGCCGACCGGGTGCAGGGGGTGATCGCCGATCCGGGCGGCACGCTGGGGCCGCCCGGCGACGACAAGGACGTGCTGATCGCCGCGCATGTGCCGCAACTCGCCCTGCTGGAACGGGGCGTCGACGCCGTCGTCTGTCACGCCGGACACAACACCGTGTGCGAGGCGCTGTGGCACGGCGCGCCGCTCGTGGTGGCCCCCATCCGGGACGACCAGCCCGTCGTGGCCGGGCAGGTCGTGACGGCGGGGGCGGGGGTGCGGGTGCGGTTCGGGCGGGTCACCGCCGCGAGGCTCGGGGCGGCGCTCGACGCCGTCCTGCACGAACCCGGACCCCGGGCGGCGGCCGGG
Organism: Streptomyces sp. NPDC032126; assembly: GCF_055580085.1. Lineage (NCBI taxonomy): Bacteria > Bacillati > Actinomycetota > Actinomycetes > Kitasatosporales > Streptomycetaceae > Streptomyces > Streptomyces sp. NPDC032126. The sequence continues at coordinate 1,039,283 of NZ_JBVIMA010000001.1, read as the reverse complement.
CGCGTCCGTACGGCGTTCCGCGCGGCGGGCGGAGCCCCGGCCGCCGCCTCCCATCTCGAACGACTCGCCCTGGAGCCCAGTTGAGCGACAACGAGCGGATCCACGCCCTGCGCCCGGCCTACCAGGCCGATCTCGCCGCCGGTCTCGACCGGTTCTTCGAGCCCCGGCGCACCGACTGCCCCTGGTGCGGCTCGGACCGGCTGACGACCCGGCTGCGCACGACCGACCTGCTCCAGCACAAGCCGGGGCGGTTCGTGCTGGACCGGTGCGCCGCGTGCGGGCACACCTTCCAGAACCCCCGGCTCAGCGAGGCCGGCCTGGAGTTCTACTACCGGGACTTCTACGACGGCTTGGGCGAGAAGAAGCTCGGCGACACCTTCGGGGGGCGTACGGCGATGTACCGGGGACGGGCCGAGGCCCTGCTGCCGTACGACCCGGCGCCGAAGACCTGGCTGGACGTCGGCACCGGGCACGGCCACTTCTGCGCGGCCGCGCGGGACGTGCTGCCCGGCACCTCCTTCGACGGGCTCGACTTCACCGACGGTGTCGAACTCGCCGAGCGGGAGGGACGGGTGGAGCGGGCGTATCGGGGGAGCTTCGTGGACCTCGCGCCCGACCTGGGCGAGCGCTACGACGTGGTGAGCATGTTCCATTACCTGGAGCACAGCACCGACCCCGACCGTGAGCTGCGCGCGGCGCGGGAGGCCGTGCGGCCGGGGGGTCATGTGCTCATCGAGGTGCCGGACCCCGGGAGTCGGTACGCCGCGATGCTCGGGCGGTGGTGGTTGCCCTGGCTTCAGCCCCAGCATCTGCACCTCATGCCGTCGGCGAATCTGCGGGAGCGGTTGACCGGGCTGGGTTTCTCGGTGGTCGCCGAGCAGCGGGCCGAGGCGCACGATCCCGTGGATCTGCTGGCCGCGGTGTGGTTGGCGCTGGATCATTTCGCCCCGCGTGAGGACGCGCCGTGGTTGGCGGCCGCGCCCGGCCGTCTGCGGCGGGCCGGGCGGGGGGCGGTGCTGCTCGCGGGGGTTCCCGCGCTCGCCTCGGCCGCCTTGCTCGATCGGTTCGTCGTACGGCCGTTCGTGGGGCGCCTCGGGTTGTCCAACGCGTATCGGATCGTGGCCCGGCGGGTCCGTTGATGCCTGACGGCTGACGGGATGACGTTGTGTCCGCCGCGAGCCCTCGATCCCTAACACTGTGTCCACGCCGCACGGGCCCCGTCGGCGACTACGGTCCCCCCATGACGCACAGCTTCGCCCTGCACATCCCCGACGCCGAGCTCGCGCCCGAGCCGCTGGATCCCGCCCAGGTCGTCTCCGGGACACCCGAGGTGACCGGGAAGGTGGTGTGGGAGTCCGCGGACGGCCGGCAGCTGCGGGGGGTGTGGCAGATCACGCCCGGCGTGGTGACCGACACGGAGGCGGACGAGGTGTTCGTCGTGGTCAGCGGGTCGGCGACCATTGAGGTCGAGGGCGGGCCGACGCTCACGGTCGGGCCCGGCGACATGGCTGTGCTGCGCGCCGGCGACCGTACGACGTGGACGGTGCACGAGACGCTGCGCAAGGCATACGCGATCAGTCGGTGAGCGGGGGCGCCGTCGAACCCCGGATCTCCAGCGTGGGCGCCGCGAGGTGGAGCCGCCCCGCTCCCCCGGTCCCGGCGAAGCGCTCCAGGAGGCAGCGGGCCGCACGGCGGCCGACCTCGTGGCTGGCGTTGTCGACGGTGGTGAGCCAGACGTGGCGCAGCCGGGCGATGCTCGTGTTGTCGTAGCCGACGACGGACAGGTCGCGCGGCAGGCGCAGGCCCAGTTCCTCGGCGGCGGACAGCGCCCCGATGGCGGCGATGTCGTTGACGGCGACGACGGCCGTCGGCCTGCGGTCGGCGCTCAGCAGGCGCACCGTCGCGCGGTAGCCGCCCTCCTCGGTCATGTCGCCGGCCTCGACCACCGCCTCGTCGGCGAGGCCGTGGGTGCGCATCGTCGCCTCGAAGCTGCGCCGGCGCAGCTCGCCGACGGCCCCGTAGCCCGCGATGTGCGCGATGCGGCGGTGGCCGAGCCCGATCAGGTGCTCGGTGACCAGGCGGGCGCCGCGCTCGTCGTCGTTGGCGACGACGTCCACCGCGGGCGGGCCCGGCTCGCGCGCGCCGGCCACCACCACCGGCAGGCGCTCGGCGACCGCCCCCAGCTCGGTGGGGTCGGGCAGCGTGCCGACCACGATCAGGCCGTCGACCCCAAGATCGAGGAAGGGCCCGGCGGGGTCCTGTCCGGTGCGGCGGTTGAGGCGGGCGTCGGCCAGGACCATGCGCAGGCCGTTGTCGTGCAGCAGGGAGTTCAGCCCGTCGAGCAGCTCGACGAACCAGGGGTTGCGCAGATCGTTCAGCAGGACGCCGACGGTGCGGGTGCGCTGTTCGCTGAGGCTGCGCGCGGCGGCGTTCGGACGGTAGCCGAGTTCGCGCACGGCCCGCAGCACGGCCTCCCGCTTCTCCGGGCGCACCTGGTCGGAGCCGCGCAGGACGAGCGAGACCAGCGACTTGGAGACGCCGGCCCGGTCGGCCACATCGCGGATGGTCGGCGGTCGCATGGATATGGACCGTTCCATGGTCGGCACCGCTTGTCAAAGGCGGTGCTAAGGGTTGACACCGGCGCCGGGGCGCGCCGAAGGTGGGTCGGACAGGAAATGGACCGGTCCAATGAGGGGCTGCAATGGTGGACACGCTCGGCGTCGCCGTCATCGGGTTCGGCTGGATGGGACGGGTGCACACCCAGGCGTACGCCCGGGTCCCCCACCACTATCCGCGGCTCCCCCTGCGCCCGGAGCTGGTGACGGTCGCCGAGGAGGTACCCGGCCGGGCCGAGGAGGCCGCCGCACAGTTCGGCTTCGCCTCGACGACCCGGGACTGGCGCGAGGTGGCCGCCGACCCGCGCGTGCGGGCCGTCAGCGTCACCGCACCGAACTTCCTGCACCGCGAGATCGGTGTCGCGATGGCCGAGGCCGGCAAACACCTCTGGATCGAGAAGCCGGTGGGGCTGACCGCCGCGGACGCCCGCGCGGTGGCGGACGCGGCGGCCAAGGCCGGCGTGCACAGCGCGGTCGGCTTCAACTACCGCAACACGCCCGCCGTCGAGACCGCCCGCGACCTGATCGCCGCCGGCGAGATCGGCACCGTCACGCATGTCCGCATCCGCCTCTTCAGCGACTACGCGGCCCACCCCCAGGGCGCCCTGACCTGGCGCTACGAACGGCGGCGCGGCGGCAGCGGAGTGCTCGGTGACCTCGCCTCGCACGGCGTCGACCTGGCCCGCTTCCTGCTCGGCGACATCGTCCGGCTCACCGCCGACACCGCGGTGTTCGTCCCCGAACGGGCCCGCCCGACCGGCGCCACCGCCGGACACACCCTCGCCACCGGCGGGCAGCCGGGCCCGGTCGAGAACGAGGACTACGTCAGCTGCCTGCTGCGCTTCGCCTCGGGCGCCCGCGGTGTGCTGGAGGCCTGCCGGGTGTCGGTCGGCGAGCAGAACGCCTACGGCTTCGAGGTGCACGGCACCCGGGGCGCGGTGTTCTGGGACTTCCGCCGCATGGGCGAGCTCGGCGTCAGCCGTGGCACCACCTACCAGGACCAGCCGGTCAGCACGCTGTACGTCGGCCCCGGACACGGCGAGTACGGCGCGTTCCAGCCCGGCGCCGCGACGAGCATGGGCTACGACGACCTCAAGGTGATCGAGGCGTACCGCTTCCTGCGTTCGATCGCCGAGGGCACGCCGTACGGCGCCACGCTCGCGGACGCCGTGCACAGCGCGACCGTCCTCGACGCCATGTCCCGCTCCGCCGAGAGCGGCACCTGGGTGGACGTGCCGGGGTGATCGGGGCCGGGGCGACGGGCGGCGCCTAGACCGGCATGTTGAACGGCGTGACCACCTGAATCGCCGCCGGTGCCGCCGCCCCCGCCGCCGGCAGCGCGCCGTGCGCCCGCATCACGTGATGACACGCCTCCCGCACATCGTGACGCAGGTCGTGATGGAGCACGGCGGACAACCGGTGCTCCCGCAGCAGCCGTGTGTTGTCGTGATCGAGGTCGTGCGCGACGAACACGGCGCACTCGCGACCGGCGTCCGCGAACGCGCGCAACGTGGCGATGTTGCCCCCGCCGATGGAGTAGACCGCGCGGATGTCCGGCTCGCGTTCGAGCGCGGCCCGCACCAGGTCGTACTGGGTGGCGTCCAGCCCCTGCCCCTCGGTGATCTCGACGAGCGCCCGCTCGGGGTGCCGGGCCCGCATGGCACCCCGGAAGCCCATCTCGCGCTCCTCCTCGTTGCGGAAGAAGCCGCTGCTGAGGCTGGTGAGCACATGGCCGGGCCGGTCGCCCAGCCACTGTCCCATGAGGTAGGCGGCGGTGGCTCCGGCGGCCCGGTTGTCGATGCCGACGTAGGCGAGGCGGGCGCTGGCGGGCAGATCGGTGACGAGGGTGACGACCGGGATGCCGGCCGCGGTCAGCCGGCCGACGGCGGCGGTGACCTCGGGGACGTCGGGCGCCTTGACGATCACGCCCTGGGAGCCGCGCCGGGCGATCCGGTCCAGCGTGTCCACCAGCTCGTCGACCGGCCCGGTCTCCCGGAAGTGGAAGCGGGAGCGCAGCACGGCCGGGTGCAGCGACGGCAGCTCGGCCTCCAGGGCGGCCCGCACCGCGCTGCTGAAGCGCTCCGGCGCCTGCATCACGATGTCGACCATGAAGGTGCGGCCCACCAGCCGGACCTGGGTGCGCTGGCGGTCCAGGTCGGCGATGGCCCGCCGCACCTCCAGCGCGGTGGACTCGCGCACCCCGCCCCGGCCGTTGAGGACACGATCGACGGTGGCCTCGCTCAGACCCGCCTGACGGGCTATCTCACGGATCGGGAAGGGATGGCCCACAGCCGGCTCCTCGGACGCGTCATGAGGGGTTTTTGATGGCTCGCTGCTGGTTGTTCGAGGGGTTTGTACTGACAAGAATGACAGAGCCGCGTCACCTCCCGTGACCGTGACCGAAAGGACGACGATGTCCTCCTCCTTGGCATCCCCGGCGGCCTCGGCCTGGTTCACCGAGCGGGACTGCGACCTCGACGCCTTCCGGCCACTCGTCGAGCGCGCCACCGACCTCGCCGACTACCCGCACGCGGCGTCGGTCGCGGACAACGTCCTGGTCTACGACAGCGACCGGCTGCGCGCGGCCGACGGCCACCGGATCCGTACGGAACTCGTGCGGGCGCTGGCCGACGGGCCCGGCGTGGTGGTGTTCCGGGGCGCGTTCCCCGACCCGGCCGTGGTGGACCGGATGACGGAGGTCTTCGACACGCTGATCGCCGAGCAGCACGCCTCGGGCGGGACGTCCGGCGACCACTTCGCCGCCCCCGGCGCCAACGACCGGGTGTGGAACGCGCTGGAGAAGGCGGCCCTCCTCGACGCCGACGCCTTCGCCGACTACTACGGCAACGACGTCGTCGCGCTGGTCTCACAGGCCTGGCTCGGCCCCGGCTACCAGATCACCGCGCAGGTCAACGTGGTCAACCCGGGCGGCGCCGCGCAGACCCCGCACCGCGACTACCACCTCGGTTTCCTCTCCAACACGACGGCGGCCGCCTACCCGGCGCACGTCCACCGGCTCTCCCCCGTGCTGACCCTCCAGGGCGCGGTGGCCCACGGCGACATGCCGCTGGAGTCGGGCCCGACGCTCTACCTGCCGTACTCCCAGACGTACGAGCCGGGGTATCTCGCCTGGCGGCTCCCGGAGTTCCAGGCGTACTTCGACGCGCACCGCGTCCAGCTGCCGCTGTCCCGGGGCGACGCGGTGTTCTTCAACCCGGCGGTGTTCCACGCGGCCGGCACCAACCGCACCACGACCGTGCGGCGGGTCGCGAACCTCCTCCAGGTGTCCTCGGCGTTCGGCCGGGCGATGGAGACGGTCGACCGGGAGGCGGTCGTGAACGCGGTCTACCCGGTGCTGCTGGAGCGGGCTGCGCGGGGCGCGGACGAGGCGTGGCTGGAGCGGGTGGTCCGCGCGAGCGCCGAGGGCTACCCCTTCCCCACCAACCTCGACAGCGACCCGCCGGTTGACGGCCTGGCCCCGCCCGCCCAGGCCGACACCGTACGGCGGGCCCTGCGCGAGCGGTGGACGCCCGAGGCCCTGCGGGGCGCGCTCAGGGCGGACGCCGAGCGACGGACGAGCTGAAGGGACGGGTCCGCCATGGGACTTCTCGACGACAGGATCGTCCTCGTCAACGGCGGCAGCCAGGGCGTGGGCGCCGCGATCGCGCGGGCCGCGGTGCGCGAGGGAGCGGTCGTGGCCGTCACCGGGCGCCGCCCCGAACCGGGCGAGGCGCTGGTGACCGAGCTGGCGGCCGCCGGGGGCAAGGCGATGTACGTGCAGGCCGATCTCTCCGACGCCGACCAGGCCAGGTCGGCCGTCGCGGAGGTCGTCGACGCGTACGGCCGGATCGACTGCCTGGTCAACTCCGCCGGCCTCACCACGCGCGGCACGCTGCTGGACACCACGCCGGAACTCTTCGACCAGCACATCGCGATCAACCTCAAGGGGCCGTTCTTCGCCATGCAGGCCGCGGTCGCCGACATGGTGAGCCGTCGGGCGCCCGGCACGATCGTCAACATCATCACGTCGTCGGCGCACGGCGGGCAGCCGTTCCTCGCCCCGTACGTCGCCGCGAAGGCGGGGCTGATCGGCCTGACCCGCAACGCGGCGCACGCCCACCGCTTCGACCGGGTCCGGATCAACGGCCTGAACATCGGCTGGACGGCGACCGAGGGCGAGGACGCCACCCAGCGGGCCTTCCACGGCGCCGGTGACGACTGGCGTGAACAGGCGGCCGCCCGGCTGCCGATGGGCAAGCTCGGCCAACCGGACGAGATCGCCGACTTCGTGGTCTTCCTGCTGTCCGACCGGTCGGGCGTGGTCACGGGATCGGTGATCGACTGGGATCAGAACGTCCTCGGCGGACTCGACTAGGCCCTCGGACGCGCCGTCCACGCACCAGCACCACCCTTCGCACCACATCTGAGGAGCTGCACCCCCATGCGTATCGGAATCCTCGGCCTCGGCCGCATCGGCGCCTTCCACGCCGAGACCCTCTCCGGGCTCGACGCCGTCGACTCGCTCGTCGTCACCGACCCCTTCACGGACGCCGCCAAGGCGGCGGCGGAACGATTCGGCGCCGAGGTGGCGGACTCGCCGGAGGCCCTGCTGGCCGCCGGGGTCGACGGCATCGTCGTCGCCGCGGCGACCGACGCCCACCCGGCCCTGATCCTCGCCGGCGTCGAGGCCGGCGTCCCCGTCTTCTGCGAGAAGCCCGTCGCGAGGACCATGAACGAGGGCGTGGAGGTGCTCAAGGCCGTCCGGGGCAGTGCCGTGCCGATCCAGATCGGCTACAACCGCCGCTTCGACGCGGGCTTCGTCGCCGCGCGGGCCGCGGTCCGGTCCGGCGCGCTGGGCACGCTGCACACGGTCCGCTCGACCACGCTGGACCCGGCGCCCCCGCCGGCGGCGTACGTGGCCGCCTCGGGTGGCATCTTCCGCGACTGTTCCGTCCACGACTTCGACATCATCCGCTGGGTGACCGGCCGCGAGGTGACCGAGGTGTACGCGGTGGGCGGCAACCGGGGCGCGGACTACATCAAGGAGGCGGGCGACGCCGACACCACCGGCGCGATGCTCACCCTGGACGACGGCACCATCGCGGTGGTCTCCAACAGCCGCCACAACGGCCGGGGTTACGACGTCCGCATGGAGATCCACGGCTTCGACGACTCCATCGCGGTGGGCCTGGAGGACAAGCTGCCGCTGCGCTCGGTCGAGCCGGGGGTCACCTTCCCGTCCGGCACCCCGCACGACTTCTTCATGGACCGCTTCACCGCGGCCTACCGAGCTGAACTCACCGCGTTCACCGAGGTGGTGGCCGGCACCCGGCCCTCCCCGTGCACGATCGAGGACGCCCTGGAGGCGGGCTGGATCGCGGACGCGTGCACCCTGTCGCTGCACGAGCACCGGCCGGTGACGATCGCGGAGGTGCGGGGCGCGTAGGCCCTACGAGCACCGGGGGGGCACGTGGGCGACACGTGCCCCCCTGTCATGCTCGGCCCATGAGCCCGGAGATCACCCCCGCCGATGTCACCGACCTCCACCAGGTCCTCGCCGACCACTCCCGCTACTGGGGCGAGCGCGATCTGCGCGCGCTCCATCTCACGGCGCTGGTCCAGGAGTTCGGCCGGACCTGTCTCGTCGCCCGCGACGGCGCGGGCATCCGCGGCTACGTCATCGGCTTCGTCACCCCGGACGGCACCGGTTACGTCCATCTGATCGCGACCCGCGACGACAGCCGTGGCACCGGGCTGGGCCGCGCCCTGTACGCGGCCTTCGAGGAGGCGGCCCGCGAGCAGGGCGCCGTACGCCTCAAGGCGATCACATCGGTCACCAACACCGGCTCGATCGGCTTCCACCGCGGCCTGGGCTTCGCCGCTGAGGTGGTGGAGGACTACAACGGGCCCGGCCGGCCGATGGTGGTGTTCCGGCGCGAACTGCCGGTCTGAGCCCCGGCCTCAGCCCGCCCGGTGGCGGACATGGAGATGGCCGTCCAGCGGGAAGTCCGGGGGCGCGGCGGGCAGCTGGGCCTCGAAGGCGTATCCGGCCTTCTGCGCGACCCGGCAGGACGCCGCGTTGTCCACCTGGTGGAGGAGATCGAGGCGGTCGAGCGCGGGCAGCGCGCCGAACGCCCAGTCGGTCAGGGCGCCCAGGGCCCGCGGGGCGATGCCCCGGCCGCGGACGTGGGCGGCGGTCCAGTAGCCCACCTCCGCACGGTCGCCGCCGGCGGCCAGGTCCTTGAGGACCGCGCCCCCGACGATCCCCCGCCCGTCCTCCACGAGGGCGAACGCCAGCCGGTCCCCCGACTCCCGGCCCCGCTCCTGCTCGCGCACCCACGCCCGGGCGTCCGCCTCGTCGTCCACGGCGATGCTCGTCCAGCGGCGCAGCGCCGGGTCCCGGCACAACGCGACCAGTTCCGGCGCGTCCTGGGGCTGCCAGGGGCGCAGGCGCAGCGCGGAGGCCGACGCGGTGGCGTCGGCCTCCAGGTGTATGTCCCGGCGTACGGCGATCTCGTCCATGCGCCCGAGACTAGGGCTCTTTCTCGGATCTCGCGTGGACCGCCGCCGCTTATGCCCCGCAGGACCTCAGGAACCGGCGGGTCCGGGTGGCGATGGGGAGCGGCTTGTCCGGCTCGCACGGGTACATGTCCTGCTCGACGATCGCGAACAGCTCCACGCCCAGCTTCTGCGCGGCCGCCAGCACCGGCTCCAACGCCGGTACGCCGGAGGGTGGTTCGCACATCACCCCGCGCTGGACCGCCGGTCCGAAGGGAACGCCGTTCGCACGGACGTCGGCCAGGATCTCCGGGTCGACCTGCTTGAGGTGCAGATAGCCGATGCGCTCGCCGTAGGTCTCGATCAGTTCGACGCTGTCGCCGCCGCAGTAGGCGTAATGCCCGGTGTCCAGGCAGAGGTTGACCAGCTCGGTGTCGGTCGAGTCCAGGAAGCGCTCGACGTGCGCCGCGGTGTCGATGTGGGTGTCGGCGTGCGGGTGGACGACGAGGTCCAGGCCGTAGGTCTCCCTCACCTCGTGCCCGAGGCGTTCCATGCCCTTGGTGAGATGGGCCCACTGCTCGGCCGTGAGCTCGGGTGGCTCCAGGATCTCGGCGGTCTTGTCGTCGCGCCAGAAGGACGGGATGACCACCAGGTGGCGCGCGCCCATGGCCTGGGTGAGCGCGGCGACCTCGCTGACGTGGGCCCAGGTGGACTCCCAGACGGAGGGGCCCCGGTGCAGGCCGGTGAAGACCGTGCCCGCGGACACCTTCAGGTTCCGCCGGGCGACCTCGTCGGTGAGGCGGGCCGGGTCGGTCGGCAGATAGCCGTAGGGGCCGAGTTCGATCCAGGAGTAGCCGGCCTCGGACACCTCGTCCAGGAAGCGTTCCCACGGCACCTGCCGGGGGTCGTCGGGGAACCACACGCCCCAGGAGTCGGGGGCGGATCCGACCCGGATGCGGTCGAGCTCTTCGGGCATGTCACTCGGTTCCTTCCGGCGTCTTCAGCACCGGCGCGGTCAGGTCCCGCTCCTCCGGCAGCTCCTCCACGTCGACGCCCCGCACCTGGGACAACTCGTGCTTGAGTGCGGCGAGTTCGGCGCCTCCGGCCATGTGGTTGGTGAGTTCCTCGAGGCTGACCTGGTCGCGGGAGGCGGAGAGTTCGAGGGTGCCCAGGCGCAGGACGCTGAAGTGATCGCCGACCATGTAGGCGTGGTGGGGGTTGTGGGTGATGAAGATGACGCCGAGACCGCGGTCGCGGGCGGCGGCGATGTACTTCAGGACGACGCCGGACTGCTTGACGCCGAGGGCGGCGGTGGGCTCGTCGAGGATGAGCACGCGCGCGCCGAAGTAGACGGCCCGGGCGATGGCGACGCACTGGCGCTGGCCGCCGGACAGCGTGCCGATGGGCTGCTCCAGGTCGTCCAGGACGATGCCCATGTTGCGCAGTTCCTCGTCCGCGGTCCTCTTCATCCGGGGGATGTCGAGCCGGCGTACCGGCCAGGGGCCCTTGGTCATCTCGGAGCCGAGGAAGAAGTTCCGCCACACCGGCATCAGCGGGACCGTCGCCAGGTCCTGGTAGACCGCGGCGATGCCCTTGTCCAGCGCCTCGCGCGGGGTGGAGAAGCGCACGGGCCGGCCGTCGACGAGGAAGTCGCCCTCGGTGTGCTGGTGCAGCCCGGAGATGATCTTGATGAGGGTGGACTTGCCGGCGCCGTTGTCGCCGAGGACGCAGGTGACCTTGCCGGGGTGGACCTGGAGGTCGACGCCGTGCAGGGCGCGGATGTTGCCGTAGGACTTGCCGGCGTTGCGCAGTTCGACGAGTGCCCCGTCGCCGCCCTCGGGGGCGGTGTCCATGACGATCGCGCCGTGCGCCCCGGTTCCGTTGCTGGTCATGTGCGTCACCTCCGGGTCGCCGTGCGCTGGACCCACAAGTTGATCAGGACGGCGCCGAGGAGCATGACGCCGAGGAAGGCCTTGAACCAGTCGGGGTTCCAGCCGGCGTACACGATGCCCTGCTGGACCATGCCGAACATGAAGGCGCCGAAGACCGGTCCGATCGCGGAGCCGGCGCCGCCGGTGAGGAGGCAGCCGCCGATGACGGCCGCGGCGATGTAGATCAGCTCCTGGCCGACGCCCTCGCCGGACTGGACGGTGTTGAAGGAGAACAGCTGGTGCATGCCGACGAACCAGGCGCCGAAGCCGACCAGCATGAACAGGGAGATCTTGGTGAAGGTGACGGGGACGCCGACGGCCCGCGCGGACTCCTTGTTGCCGCCGACGGCGAAGATCCAGTTGCCGTACCTGGTGCGCAGCAGCACCCAGGTGGCCAGCGCCGCGAAGACCAGCCACCAGATGATGGTGATCTTCACCTGGACGCCGCCCACCTCGAAGGAGGAGGCGAAGACCTTCTTGGCCTGGTCGAAGCCGTCCATGTCACTGATGTCGTCGGTGGCGACGTTGCCGGTGACGAGCTTGGTCACCGCGAGGTTGACGCCTTGCAGGATCAGGAAGGTGCCGAGGGTGACGAGGAAGCTCGGCAGGCCCGTCTTGACCAGCATCCAGCCGTTGAACGCGCCGATCGCCAGCGACACGAGCAGCGCGACGATCACACCGACCCACACGTTCATGGTGAGTTGGTAGCTGAGCATGGACGCGGTGAGCGCCGAGGTGATGACGGCGACACCGGCGGAGAGGTCGAATTCCCCGCCGATCATCAGCAGCGCCACCGGCAGGGCCATGATCCCGATGGTGGACGACTGGTAGAGGATGTTCGCCATCGAGCTGGCCTCGCGCACCGGCGAGGCCGCGATGAGGAAGAACACGTACACGGCGACGGCGCCGAGGAACACGCCCACCTCGGGGCGGGCCAGCAGCCGCAGCGGGAGCGGGCGTTGGGAGGTCCGGCCGTCGGACTGCCGCGGGCCGGGGGCCGGCGGTGTGGTCACCGCCGGCTCGGCGTGCTGAGCCATGCTCATCACCGGGTGCCCTTCGCGGCGAACGCGGCGACCGTGTCGACGTTGGACTTGTCGACGAAGGCCGGACCGGTGAGCACCGGCTGCTCCCCGCCGCCCATGTAGTTGCCGTTGTTCTTGTAGAGCCACAGCGAGTCGATCGCCAGGTAGCCCTGGAGGTACGGCTGCTGATCGACCGCCAGCTCCACCGTGCCCTTGCTGATGGCGCCCGTCAGATCCTTGTTGAGGTCGAAGGTGGCGATCTTGGCCTTGCTGCCGGCGTCGGACACCGACTGCACGGCGGTCAGCGCGATGGGCGCGCCGAGCGTCACGATGTGGTCGATCGACTTGTCCTGGCTGAGCTTGGCGGTGATCGTCGACTTCACGGAGGGCTGGTCGGTGCCGTTGACGTAGAGGTTCTCGATGGAGCCGGAGAAGGTCTTCTTCACACCGTCACAGCGCTGGGTGAGACCGATGTTGCCCTGCTCCTGGATGACACAGACGGCCTTCTTGGCGCCGAGGGAGTTCAGCTTGTTGCCGAGGGCCTCGCCGGCCACCGACTCGTCCTGCCCGAAGAACTCCAGCAGGCCGAGCTTCTTCCACTCGCTCACCCCGGAGTTGAGGCCGACGACGGGGATCTTCGCGGCCGTCGCCTTGGCGATGACGTCCTTGAGGGCGTCCGGCTTGGCGAGGGTGACGGCGATGCCGTCGACCTTCTGGTCGATGGCGTTCTGCACCAGGTTGGCCTGACCGCCCGCGCTCGGGTCGGCGGAGTAGACCAGCTTGACGTTGTCCTTGGCGGCGGCGGCCTCGGCGCCCTTGCGGACGATGTCCCAGAAGGTGTCGCCGGGCGACTGGTGGGTCACCAGCGCCACGGTCATCTGCGGGGTGTTCGCCTTGCCCGCCGAGGCGCCGCCCGCGCTCTCCTCGGCCTTCTTGCCGCCGGAGCTGCTGGAGCAGCCTGCGAGGGTCAGGGCCACCGCCGCGGCCATGGCCACGACCGGGGCGATTCTGCGGGATCGGGCGGAAGAAGAGCGGTCCATCTTTCCTGCACCTCACTGTGCTGCGGGGGAAACGACGGGATATCGACGGGGCGGGGCGCCCCGGACGCGGCTCGTGCGCTGTTGGGACGGGATCCAATCCCCTGACGCGCCCACTGTCAATACTTTGTTAAGACATCATTTCACGAGCAGGTCCGAATGTAAGCACAAAGTATTGACAGGGCGAGTCGGGCCGCCTACATCTGAGGGAGCGATCTCTACCCCGTACGTGCTCGCGTCACCCACCGACCCGGGGAGGTGCCCCCACGATGGCCAAGACCTCCGCGCTGGAGGGGCTGCGTCTGGTCCTGGACCGCGCCAGCCCGGTCCCGCTCTACTACCAGCTCGCACAGCAGTTGGAGGCGGCGATCGAGCACGGGGCGCTGGCCCCGGGCAACCTCCTGGGCAACGAGATCGATCTGTCGACCCGGCTGGGCCTGTCCCGGCCCACGGTCCGCCAGGCGATCCAGTCGCTCGTCGACAAGGGACTGCTGGTGCGCCGGCGCGGGGTCGGCACCCAGGTGGTGCACAGCCAGGTGAAGCGTCCGCTCGAACTGAGCAGCCTCTACGACGACTTGGAGGCGGCCGGGCAGGGACCGACCACGGAGGTGGTGCGCGACGAACGGATCCCGGCGCCCGCCGATGTCGCGGCCGCGCTCGGGCTCGCGGAGGGCAGCGAGGTGACCGTCCTGGAGCGGCTGCGCCGCACCCACGGCCAGCCGGTTGCCCTGCTGTGCAACTATCTGCCGCCGGGCCTGCTGGACCTCGACAGCGGGCGACTACGCACGACGGGCCTGTATCGGATGCTGCGGGCGGCGGGGATCACCCTGCACAGCGCCCACCAGACGATCGGCGCCCGCTCGGCTACCGCCGAGGAGGCCGCCCGCCTCGACGAGAAGGAGGGGGCGGCCCTGCTGACCATGCAGCGCACGGCGTACGACGACACCGGGCGCCCGGTCGAGTACGGGACGCACATCTACCGCGCGTCCCGGTACTCCTTCGACTTCCAGCTACTGGTCCGACCTTGAGGGGCGCGGGGAACTGCGCGACCAGCCACAGCGCACCCGCAGACGAAAATCCGGCCTACCGCGGAGCCATCCGCAGGGCGCCGTCCATGCGGATGGTCTCGCCGTTGAGGTAGTCGTGGTCCACGATCGTCAGGGCGAGCTTGGCGTACTCCTCGGGCTGCGCCAGGCGGCGCGGGAAGGGGACGCCGGCCGCGAGCCCGGCGCGGAACTCCTCGGACACCGTGGCCAGCATCGGCGTCTCCACGATGCCCGGGGCGATGGTGCACACCCGGATGCCGTACTGCGCCAGGTCGCGCGCCGCCGGCAGGGTCAGCCCGACGACGCCGCCCTTGGAGGAGGCGTAGGCGGCCTGGCCGATCTGGCCGTCGTAGGCGGCGATGGACGCGGTGTTCACGACGACACCCCGCTGCCCGTTCTCGTCGGCCTCCGTCTCGGCGATGGCCTCGGCGGCGAGCGCGAGCACGTTGAACGTGCCGATCAGGTTGATCTGGACGATCTTGGCGTACAGGGCGAGGTCGTGCACGCCGCGCTTGCCGACGATGCGCATCGACGGGCCGATCCCGGCGCAGTTGACGACCGTGCGCAGCGGCACCCCCGAGCCGGCCGCGGTGGCGACGGCGGCGCGGACCTGCTCGGGGTCGGTGACGTCGGCGGCCACATAGGTCACGCCGGGCACCTCGGGCGCCTTGTCGATGCCGTCCTTCAGGTCGAGCGCGAAGACCCGGGCCCCGCGCTCGGCGAGGGCCTTCGCGGTGGCCGCGCCGAGACCGGACGCACCGCCGGTGACGAGGGCGGCGGTGTTGTCGAGCTGCATCCTCACTCCTTGCCGAGGACGGTGAGCACACCGCCCTCGCTCCGGTCCAGCGCCCGGGAGATGACCAGGCGCTGGATCTGGTTGGTTCCTTCGAAGATCTGCATGACCTTGGCCTCGCGCATGTAGCGCTCGACGGGGAAGTCGCGCGTGTATCCGTATCCGCCGAGCACCTGCACCGCGTCCGTGGTCACCTTCATCGCATTGTCGGTCGCCACGAGTTTCGCAATCGACGCCTCGCGGGTGAAAGGCAGCCCCTGGTCTTTCAGCCGTGCGGCGGCCAGCGCGGTGGCCCGGGCCGACTCGATGGCGGCGCCCATGTCGGCGAGCACGAAGGCGAGTCCCTGGTGCTCGATGATCGGCTTGCCGAAGGTCTCCCGCTCGCGGGCGTAGCGCACGGCGTGGTCGAGGGCGCCCTGGGCGAGGCCCGCGGCGACCGCGGCGATGCCGAGCCGGCCGCAGTCCAGCGAGGCCAGCGCGATCCTCAGGCCCTCGCCCTCCTCGCCGATGCGTCGCTCGACGGGCACCCGGACGCCGTCGAGGCGCATGGTCGCGGTGGCGGAGCCGGTCAGACCCATCTTCCGCTCCGGCGGGTCGGCGCTCAGGCCGGGCGTGTCGGCCGGCACCAGGAAGCAGGAGATGCCGTGCGTGCGGTCGTCGGAGGTGCGGGCCATGACCGTGTAGAAGTCGGCGTAACCGCCGTGGGTGGTCCACGCCTTGGCGCCGTCGAGGACGTAGGAGTCGCCGTCGCGGACCGCTCGGGTGCGCATCGCGGCGGGGTCGGATCCGGCGTGCGGCTCGGACAGGCAGTAGGCGCCGAGGAGTTCACCGCCGAGCAGCTCCGGCAGCCATTTCGCGCGCTGCTCCTCGGTGCCGAAGCGGGCGAGCGGGAAACAGGACAGCGCGTGCACGGAGACGCCGACGGCGACGCTGGACCACACCGCCGCGATCTCCTCCAGGACCTGGAGGTAGACCTCGTACGGCTGGCCGGCCCCGCCGTGCTCCTCGGCGAAGGGCAGACCGAGCAGTCCGCTGCGGCCGAGCGTGCGGAAGACGTCACGCGGGAAGACCCCGTCCGCCTCCGCCTCGGCAACCCGGGGTGCGAGTTCCTTGGCGGCGAGGGTGCGCGTCAGCTGGATGAGCTGAACGGCTTCCTCGGTCGGCAGGGCGCGAGTGGCAGGCATGGCGACCTCCACGAAAGTGATACTGGAATGAGTACGAACGTATCATTCCCAGTACGGAAGCCGGGCGCAACGCGAGACGGGTACACAGTCCGATAACGGTCGGTTCTCGGGGTTCTCGGGGGCGTCAGGGCGCGACGGCGTGCACGATCAGCGACGCGAGCTGCTCGTACGCCTCCGCGTCGCTCAGGCCGGTGCGCACCCCCAGCTCCCCCTGCTGGATCTGGCGCATGGTCGCCGCGGCCACCTCGCCCACGAACGCGGCGTGCACGTCCCGGAAGGCGCCGTCGGAGACGCCCTCGGCGATCAGCTGACGCACCCGGTCCGCCGCCCAGCGCGTGTTGGCCTCGTACACCTCGCGCGCGGGCGGGAAGTGGGCCACGTCGTCGAGGAACCGGCGGGAGAGCGGCCGCAGCTGTTCGGCGACGGCGGTCAGATAGGCGCGCACCCGGTCGGACGGCTCGGCGGTCTGGGCGACGCGCTTCTCGACGGCCTCGGTGGCACCGCGGAAGTAGTGCTTGACGGCCTCCACGACCAGCCCCTGCTTGCTGCGGGCGAGCTGGTACAGCGTGGTCTTGGAACAGCGCAGCCGCTCGGCGAGGTCGTCGAGGGTGAGGTCGGAGAAGCCCTCTGCCGCCAGCAGCGCGACGAGTCGTTCCAGCAGGTCGGCCTGTCGGGCCGTACGACGGGTGCGCGGCATGATCCCAGCCTATCCGCGCCGCACGGATGAGCGGACGGACGGCCCTTGACTGGCGGCCGGGAGGGGCGCACAGTCGTACGGAGAGGCGATTTACACCGTAAACGTACATTGTGGGAGCCGGTCCATGAGCGCACCCACCACCACCGTGCTGGTCACCGGCGGCGCCGGGTTCATCGGCAGTCACGCGTGTGTGGAGTTGCTCGACCACGGCTACGAGGTCATCGCGGTCGACGACTACTCCAACAGCTCGCCGCAGGTCTACGCGCGCGTGGAGCGGGTCGCCGGCCGTTTCGTGGGAGCGGTGTACGAGCTGGACATACGCGACCGGCGGGCCCTGTCCGCCGTCTTCGCCCGGCACTCGGTGGACGCGGTGCTGCACTTCGCCGCGCAGAAGTCGGTGAGCGACTCCACGCGCGCACCGGTCGAGTACTACGACACCAATGTCGGCGGCACCACCGCGCTGCTGCGCACCATGCGGGACCACGGCGTGCACCGGATGGTGTTCTCCTCGTCCTGCTCCGTCTACGGCGACGCCGGCCCCGGACCGCTCGACGAGTCCACCCCGGCCCGGCCCACCAACCCCTACGCGACGTCGAAGTGGCTGTGCGAGCAGATCCTCGGCGACGTCTGCCGGCGCCGCCCCGAGTACTCCGTGCTGTGCCTGCGCTACTTCAACCCCGTCGGCGCCCACCCCAGCGGGCTGCTCGGCGAGGACCCGCGCGGCACACCGGAGAACCTCATGCCGTACGTCGCCCAGGTCGCCGTGGGGCGCAGGGAGCGGCTGCGCGTCCACGGCACCGACTACCCCACCCGCGACGGCACGGCCGTACGGGACTATCTGCACGTCATGGACACCGTCGAGGCGCACCGCGTGGCGCTGGACCACCTCTCCGACGCACCCGGACTGCGGGTGTACAACCTCGGCGTCGGACGGGGGTGCACGGTCCTGGAGGTGGTCGACGCGTTCTCGCGGGCCTGCGGACGGCCGGTGCCGTACGAGGCCGCGCCCCGGCGCCCCGGCGACGTGGCCGAACTCGTCGCCGACCCCGGCGCGGTGGAGCGCGCCTGGGGCTGGCGGGCGACCCGGGATCTGGACGCCATGTGCCGGGACTCCTGGCGTTTCCAGCGGCTCAATCCCCATGGATACGAGGACTCGGCACGGCGGCCAGAGGCCAAGGAGCGATGAGCGGGCCCGCTCGTCGGAGAGAGAGCGAGGGTGGCGAGGCATTGTGCGGGGATTCGGCACAGGATGCGACCGCGAGCGGGGCGTGCCTAGGATCGGACGCACAGCCCGGATCCACGCGCCGCCGCCACCCGGTGTCCGCCGCCTGGGGGAGGCGTTGCCCATGCCGAGATCCCGCCGGGTGATGGCCGCCCATCTCTCCGTGGCGGCGACCGTCGCCATCCTGTACCTGACGGTGCCCAGCTTTCTGTCGGTGCTCTGGGCGCTGATCGGGCTCAGTGGGGTCACGGCCGTGCTGATCGGAGTGCGGATGCACCGGCCCGCGCACCGCTGGCCCTGGCTGGCGCTCGCCGCGGGGCTGCTCGCCTTCACCGCCGGGGACACGTACTACAACGTCCAGGAGCAGTACTTCGCGGCGTCCAACCCCTTCCCCTCCCCCTCCGACGCCTGCTACCTCGCCGTCTATCCGCTGTTCGCCGCCGGGCTGTTCGGGCTCGTCCACTACCGGTGGGCCGACCGCGATCTGCCCAGCCTGCTGGACGCGCTGATCATCACCGCCGGACTGGCCCTGCCGATCTGGGTCTATCTGGTGCAGCCGCTGACCATGCTGGACGGGCTGACCTGGCAGCAGCGGGCCATCAGCATCGCCTATCCGCTCGGCGACGTGCTGGTGCTGGCGATGCTGGCCCGGCTGCTCGCCCCGGGCACCGTCTCCGGCCGCAATCGCTCCGTGCAGCTGCTGGTCGTGGGCACGGTGACGCTGCTGTGCTTCGACATCGCGTACGGCATCCTCCAGCTCAACGGCAGCTGGCAGACGGGCACGCTGCTGGACACCGGGTGGATCGTCTTCTACACGGCGTGGGGACTGGCCGCCCTGCACCCCTCGATGCGGCGCCTGACCGAACCGGAGCCCCTGCCCCCGACCCTGCTGCCGCCCTTCCGCCGTCTGCTGCTGCTCACCGCGGCCACCCTCGTCGTGCCCGGGGTGCTGCTGTTCGAGGAGCCCCTCGACACCGTCCCCGACGCGACCGTGCTCGCCGCCGTCTCCAGCGCCCTGTTCGTCCTGGTGATCCTGCGCCTGGCGAGCATGGCCGTGGCCCACCGCAAGGCCGTCAGCCGCGAGCAGACCCTGCGGACGGCGACGGCGTCCCTGGTGGCGGCGATGAGCGGCCAGGACATCGCCCGCTCCTGCGAGGCCGCGGTCACCGCGCTCGTCGGCTCGGACACCCCGCACATGACCCTCCTCCTCCCGGCCGGCGAGGCCCACGAGGCGTACGCGAAGCTCGGCCACCGGGCCCACCCGCCGGAACCGGCCAACCCGGAGCCCCCGGCCGCGACCGCGCCCACGGCGGCCGAGACACCCGGCGGCGACGGCACAGAAACGGCCGGGGCGGGTCGTGAGGCCGGGCTCGTCGGTCTCCCGAGCGCGCCGGGCCGGGCCCCGGGTCCGGTCGGCCGGGGCATTCTGCCCGGGGCCCTGCTCGTCCCCGTCCCCCGGCTCGCGGCGCCGCTCGCCGCCCGGCTCGGGACCCTGCCGACCGCCCTGCTGTGCCCGATGGTGCATCCCGACCGCCCCACCAGCGCCGAGTCCGCCGGAGCCCTCCTCGCCGCCGGACCGGAGCGGCGGCTCGCCGAGATCCGGGGCTCGCTGGAGATCCTCGCCTCGCACGCGGGGCTCGCCGCGGAGCGGGTCGCGCTGCGGCGGGAGATCAGCCGCAAGGAGAGCGAGGCGTACTTCCGCACCCTCGTGCGCCACGCCTCCGACGTCATCCTGATCGTCAACGACGACACCACCGTCCGCTACGCCAGCCCCTCCGCCCGTGCCGTCTTCGGCAGCGCGGACCTGGAGGGCACGGCGCTGCGCGACCTGGTGGACCCGGACGACCGCGTCCGCGTCCAGCGCACCCTGGCCTCCCTGGGCGCCGACGGGCGCCAGGAGACCCACGACCACTGGTGGGTGCACCGGGGCGGGGTCCGGATCGAGGTGGAGGTGCGCTGCCGCGACCTGCGGCGGGACGAGACGGTCGGCGGCCTGGTGGTCACCCTGCGGGACGTCACCGAGCAGCGCCAGCTGGAGCACGAGCTGACCCAGCGGGCCTTCCACGACTCCCTCACCGGCCTGCCCAACCGCACGCTGCTGCTGGAGCGCACCGGCCGCGCCCTGCTGCGCGGCCGCCGCGAGTCCACGCTGACCTGCCTGCTCTTCGTCGACCTGGACGACTTCAAGATCGTCAACGACACGCTGGGCCACTCCGTCGGCGACCGTCTGCTGCGGGCGGTGGCCGAGCGCCTGTCGGAGACCCTGCGCCGCACCGATACCGCGGCCCGCCTCGGCGGCGACGAGTTCGCGGTGCTGATGGAGGACGCCCGGCAGCCGCTGGACGCCGAACTGCTCGCCGCGCAGATCATCCAGACCCTGACCCGCCCCTTCCAGCTCACCGGTGAGACGGTGGGCGTCTCCGCCAGCGTGGGCGTGGCCACCGCCCGCGACAGCGCGGACGCCGAGGAACTGCTCGCCCTCGCCGACCTGGCGCTGTACGCGGCGAAGGCGGCCGGCAAACGCCAGTGGCGCCGCTTCCGGCCGCAGCTGCGGCTCAGGATGGCGGAGCGGCACGATCTGCGGGCCCGGCTGGACGACGCCATCGCCCGCAACGAGTTCGCGCTGCGCTACCAGCCGGTCGTCGACATCACCGCGGGCGAGATCGTCGGCTTCGAGGCACTGGCCCGCTGGCCGCACACCCGGCGCGGTCCCGTCCCGCCCGGCCAGTTCATCCCGCTCGCCGAGGAGACCGGCCACATCACCCCGCTGGGCGCCTGGGTGCTGCGCAGCGCCACCGCCGACATGGCCCGCCTCCAGAACCACGCGCGGGCCGCGCCGCCGCCGTACGTCAGCGTCAACGTCTCCGGACGGCAGTGGCGCGACGCGGGCTTCGTCGGGGAGGTGCGCCGGGCCCTGGAGACCCCGGGGCTGTCCCCCGGCTCGCTGCAACTGGAGCTGACCGAGTCGGTGCTGGTGCCGCCCGACGAGCTGATCGACCACGTCGTGCGGGACCTGAAGGACCTGGGGGTGCGGATCGCGGTGGACGACTTCGGCACCGGGTTCTCCTCGCTCCGCTACCTGCGGGAGTTCCCCGTCGACGTCCTGAAGATCGACAAGTCGTTCATCGACGACATCCCGCGCGACCCGCAGCAGGTCGCGCTCGTCGAGGGCATCGTGCACATCGCCGACACCCTCGGCCTCCAGGTGATCGCCGAGGGCATCGAGGAGCAGGCGCAGCGCGATCTGCTGACCTCGATGGGGTGCCGCTTCGGGCAGGGCTATCTGTTCGCCCGGCCGATGACGCTGGAGGAGGGCGAGGCGGCGGTGCGGCACAACGGCACGCCCCCGGCCCGCCCGCGCACCTCCCTGCGCACGGTTCCGGACGTGCCGCGCGACACCCGCTGGGCCGATCTCGAACGGCTGCGCGCGTCCAGTCCGATGAGCGACGCGGTGCTGGACGAGGTGCGCGGCCGGCACATCCGCTGCGGCGACCACTGGCTGATCGACTTCGCCTCCTGCAACTACCTCGGCTTCGACTGCGATCCCGAGATCATCGACGCGGTCGAGCCCACCCTGCGCCGCTGGGGCACGCACCCCAGCTGGTCGCGGCTGCTGGGCAGCCCCCGGCTCTACCCGCAGATCGAGGAGCGGCTCGCGGCCCTGCTCGGCGCGCCGGACACCCTGCTGCTGCCCACCCTCACCCTGATCCACATGTCGGTGATCCCGATCCTCGCCGGCCACGGCCATGTGTTCGTGGACGCCACCGCCCACCGCACGGTCTACGACGGCTGCGTGGCCGCCCGCTCCCAGGGTGCGTCCCTGCACCGCTTCCGCGCCGACCGGCCGAGCCATCTCGCCGCCCAGCTGCGGGAGTTGCCGGCGAACGGACCCCGCCTGGTGTGCGTGGACGGCGTCGACAGCATGAGCGGCAACATCACCGACGTGCCGACGCTCGCCGCGATCTGCCGGGAGCACGGCGCGACGCTGTACGTCGACGACGCGCACGGCTTCGGCGTCATCGGGGAGCGCTCGCCCGACGAGCCGTGCCCGTACGGCAGCCGCGGCAACAGCGTGGTGCGGCACACCGGCGAGTCGTACGAGAACGTGGTGCTGGCCGCCGGATTCTCCAAGGCGTACTCGTCGCTGCTGGCCTTCCTCGCCCTGCCGACCGCCCTGAAGAACCATCTGAAGATCGCCGCCGGCCCCTATCTGTACTCCGGGCCCTCCCCCACCGCGTCCCTGGCCACCACGCTGGCCGGCCTGGAGGTCAACGACCGGCGGGGCGACGCCATCCGCGCCGACCTGCACCGCAAGACCCTGCGGCTGCTCGACCGCGTCCACGACCTCGGCCTGGACACCCCCGCCAAGGACCAACTGCCGATCCTGGAGATCCCGTTGGCCGATCCGTCCGACCTGGAGGCGGTCGGCTCCTTCCTGTGGGAGCACGGCGTCTACGTCACACTGGCCGCCTATCCGCTGGTCCCGCGCGACCGGGTCGGCTTCCGCGTCCAGCTCACGGCGCTGAACTCGGACGAGGACATCGACACGCTCAACGACACGCTGACCGACCTCGACCGGCACTTCGGCCTGCGCCACCGGGAACCCGCCTCGTGATGCCGACCCGCAACGACGACGTGGACTGGGACCGCTGGCCCGTCGACGACTACCTGGCCGAGAACTACCGGGAGCTGCACCCCTGCGACGCCGCGGTCATCGCCCACCACGCCGCCTACTACCGCGCCCTCGGGCCGGACGGCGTCGAGCGGTCCGTGGAGTTCGGCGCGGGACCCAACCTGTATCCGCTGATGCTGGCCGCCTCGGTCAGCCGCCATATCGACGCGGTGGAGACGGGGGCGGCCAACATCGCCTATCTGACCGGGCAGTTGGAGCGGGGGCCGGACGCGAGCTGGCTGCCCTTCTACGAGCGGTGCCGGCAGCTGCTGCCGGACCTGCCGGGGCGGCTACCGACGGCGCTGGCCCGGGTGTCCGTGGTCCACGCGGACGTACGGGCGCTGCCCTCGGGACGGTACGGCCTGGCGTCGATGCACTTCGTGGCCGAGGGCGCGTCCGAGGACTTCGCCGAGTTCGAGGAGTTCTGCGGGCACTTCGCGCGCTCGGTCGCACCGGGCGGGCATCTGGTCGCCGCGTTCATGGAGAACATGCCGACCTACCGCATCGGGCCCGCCTCGCGCTGGCCGGGCTGTCCGGTCGATCCGGACACCGTGCGGGCGGTGTTCGCGCCGCTCACCGAGCGGCTGGACGTCACACGGATCGACGCCGATCCGACGCTGCCGGACTACGGGGACTCGGGGATGGTCCTGCTGACAGCGCGAACGCGGTCTCGGCCAGGGCGACATGGCTGAACGCCTGCGGGGCGTTGCCCAGTTGGCGTCCGGCGTCCGGGTCCCACTGCTCGGCCAGCAGACCGACGTCGTTGCGCACGGCGAGCACCCGCTCGAAGACCTCGCGGGCCTCGGCCGTACGGCCCGACCCGGCCAGCGCGTCGGCGTACCAGAGGGTGCAGGCGACGAACGCGCCCTCGCGGCCCGGGAGTCCGTCGCCGCCGGGTGGATAGCGATCCAGGAAGCCGCCGTGGTCCAGGCCACGCATCGCCCGCACGGTGCCGAGGACGCGCGGATCGTGGGCGGGCAGGAAGCCCAGCCGGGGCAGCAGCAGCGTGGCGGCGTCCAGACCGGGCGCGCCGTAGACCTGGACGAAGGAGCGCTGCACGGGGTCCCAGCCGTCCCGGCAGACCTGTCGGCGCACCTCGGCGCGCAGCGCCCGCCACACGGCGAACGGGGCCTGGCGGCCCAGGAGTTCGCCCATGCGCAGGGCGCGGTCGGCGGCGACCCAGGCCATCACCTTGGAGTGCGTGTACTGCCGCCGGGGCCCGGGCACCCGCCACAGCCCCTGATCGGGCTCGCGCCAGTGCCGCGCCAGGAAGCCCATCAGCGCCTCGACCACGTCCCAGCCGTGCTCCGGCGGGGGGATGCCCGCCCTCAGCGACAGATAGAGGGCGTCCAGCACCTCGCCGTAGACGTCGAGCTGGAACTGTCCGGCGGTCGGGTTGCCGAAGCGCACCGGGCGTGAGCCCGCGTAGCCGGGCAGCCAGGACGCCTCGGTCTGCGACAGCAGCCGCTGGCCGCCGACGCCGTACTCGGTCTGGAGGTCGGCGGGGTTTCCGGCGAGGGCGCGCACCAGCCAGTCCAGCCAGGCCGCGGCCTCCTCCCGGTGGCCGCCGTGCAGCAGGCAGGACAGGGTGAGGGTGGCGTCGCGCAGCCGGCAGTGCCGGTCGTCCCAGTTGCGCACACCGCCGATCTCCTCCGGCAGGGAGGTGGTGGGGGCGGCGACGATGCCTCCGGTGGGCCCGTAGGTGAGCGCCTTGAGGGTGATCAGGGAGCGCACCACGGCGTCCCGCCAGGGGCCCTCGTAGCGGCAGCGGGCGGCCCACCGGTGCCAGAAGTCGACGGTCTCCTTCAGCGCGGTCTCGGCGGGGACGGCGAGCGGTGCGGGTTCCTCGTCCTGGTGCGAGGGCGCCCAGACGAGGGTCAGGGCGAGGCGGCCGCCCGCCGGGACGACGGCGTCGACGACGGCGGCGTGCTCCCGGCCCCGGGCGCGGGCCGGCCCCTCGGCCCCCAGCCACAGGGCGTCGGGTCCGGCGACGGCCACGGTACGGCGGTCGTCGACGCGGATCCACGGGAGCACCCGCCCCTGGTGGAACCGGGGCCGCAGCTCGCTGCGCACCGCAACACAGCCCGCCAGCCCCTCCACCAGGCGGACGACGCAGGGCAGTTGGGTGCGGGGCGGCATGAAGTCGGTGACCCGGACCGTGCCGGTGGGGGTACGCCACCAGGTGTCCAGGACGAGGGTGTCGGGGCGGTAGGCGCGGTGGGTGCACACGGCCGGGCCGGAGTGCGGCGCCACCCGCCAGCGGCCGTGCTCGGCGGTGCCGAGGAGGGCGGCCAGGCAGGCGGGCGAGTCGAAGCGGGGCAGGCACAGCCAGTCGACGGAGCCGTCGCGGCCGACCATGGCCGCGGTCTCCAGATCGCCGATGAGGGCGTAGTCCTCGATGGGCGGGCTCTTGACGGACGGCCCCGTGGCGGGCGGGCTCCGCAGGCCGGTGGGCGGCACGGTGGCGGTCACGCGGATCGCCCCGCGACCGGGACCCGGCCCGCCGTGCGGCCGCCGAACCAGTCGACCGTGCGGCGCACCCCTTCCGGGAGCGGCACCGCGGGCTGCCAGCCGAGCAGTTCGCGGGCGCGGGTGATGTCGGGGCGCCGCCGCGCGGGATCGTCGACGGGCAGCGGCAGGAAGCGCAGCGCGCTGGACGAGCCCGTCACCTCCAGGACCAGTTCGGCGAGTTCACGGACCGTGCGCTCGACGGGGTTGCCCAGGTTGACGGGTCCGGGCAGCGGGGAGTCGACCATGGCGACGAGTCCGCGGACGAGGTCGTCGACGTAGCAGAAGCTGCGGGTCTGGCCGCCGTCTCCGTGGACGGTGAGCGGTTCGCCGCGCAGGGCCTGGTGGACGAAGGTGGACACCACGCGGCCGTCGCCGGGGCGCATCCGGGGGCCGTAGGTGTTGAAGATCCGCACGATGCCCGTGTCCACGCCCCGGCTGCGCCGGTAGGCGGAGGTGAGGGCCTCGGCGTAGCGCTTGGCCTCGTCGTAGACGCTGCGCGGGCCGACGGGGTTGACGTGGCCCCAGTAGTCCTCCCGCTGCGGGTGGACGAGCGGGTCGCCGTAGACCTCGCTGGTGGAGGCCAGGACGAAGCGGGCCCCGTGGTGGAGCGCGAGCCGGAGCAGGTTCTCCGTGCCGCGGCTGCCGGCGGCGAGGGTCTGCAGCGGGCGGCGCGCGTAGTCCACCGGTGAGGCGGCGCTGGCCAGATGGACGACGGCGTCGACGGCGTCGACGGCGGGCGGGGACTCGGTGACGTCGCAGGTGACGCAGGCGAAGCCGGGAGCGCCGAGCAGATGGGCGATGTTGCCGATCCGGCCGGTGGAGAAGTCGTCCAGACAGTGGACGGCATCCCCCCGGCCGAGCAGGGTTTCGCACAGATGGGAGCCGAGGAAGCCGCTTCCGCCGGACACCACCACACGCATGGCTCCTCCTCGCCGCCTTCTCAGCCGAGCCGGGGCCGGCCCGGTGCGCACAGCGTCCAGCCGGCGGCGCGCCAGACGCTGGGATCGAGGGTGTTGCGGGCGTCGACGAGGGCCGGCACGCGCACGACGGCCGCCAGGGCGGCGGGGTCGAGTTCCCGGTACTGCGGCCACTCGGTGAGGTGCAGCACCACGTCCGCCTCCTCGCACACCTTGGTCACGTCCGGGGCGTACTGGAGGGCGGGGTGGGTGACGCGGGCGTTGTCGATGGCCTCCGGGTCGTGGACCCGGACGCGGGCGCCGAGGCCGTGCGCGAGGTCCGCGACGGCGAGGGCGGGCGAGTCGCGCACGTCGTCGCTGAGGGGTTTGAAGGCGGCCCCGAGGACGGCCACGTGCCGTCCGTCGAGGGTGCCGCCGGCGATCCGTTCGGCGAGGCCGACGATCCGGCGGCGCTGGCGGGTGTTGATCGCGTCGACCTGGCGCAGGAAGGCCACGGACTCGCCGAGACCGAGTTCCTCGGCGCGCGCGGCGAAGCCGCGGATGTCCTTGGGCAGGCAGCTGCCGCCGAATCCGGCGCCGGGGGCGAGGAAGCGGGGGCCGATGCGCGGGTCGGCGCCCAGGGCCTCGGCGAGGGTGAGGACGTCGGCGCCGGTGGCGTCGCAGATCTCGGCCATGGCGTTGATGAAGGAGACCTTGGTGGCGAGGAAGGAGTTCGAGGCCAGCTTGACCAGTTCGGCGGTGGCCGGGTCGGTGACGATGAACGGGGTGCCCTCGCGCAGCAGGGGGGCGTAGAGCTCGCGCAGCCGGGCCCGCGCGCGGGGGGAACGCACCCCGGCCACGATCCGCTCGGGACGCAGGGTGTCCTGGACCGCGCAGCCCTCGCGCAGGAACTCCGGGTTCCAGGCGACGTCCGCCGCTCCCCGCAGCCGTACGGCCAGCCGCTCGGCGGTGCCGACCGGGACGGTGGACTTGCCGACGAGCAGGGCGCCGGGGCGCAGATGCGGGGCGAGGCCGTCGACGGCGGCCTCGACGTGCGTGAGGTCGGCGGCCCCGGTGCCGGGGCGCTGCGGGGTGCCGACGCACAGGAAGTGGGTGTCGGCGAAGGCGGCGGCGTCGGTGGGCGCGGTGCTGAACCGCAGCCGGCCGCTGTCCACCACGCGCCGCAGCAGGGCGCCCAGGCCCGGCTCGTAGAACGGGGGCCGTCCCGCCGCGAGGGCGGCGACGCGCTCCCCGTCGAGGTCCACCCCGAGGACCTCGTGGCCGAGGTCGGCCATACAGGCGGCGTGCACCGCCCCGACGTACCCGGTGCCCAAGACCGTCAGACGCATCCCGCTCACCCTCGTTCCGCATGACGTGGATCCCATTGAACTGGTATATTTACGGCGTATACGTACATAATCAACCCAGGGGGAGCCAGGGTCAACACGGGGCCAGGCAGGAGCAGTCGGCCATGGAGAATCCGTTCCGCGCAGAGACCGCGAGGCGCCTGCGACACCTCGCCGGGGCATTCGCCACCGATCCACGGGAGGCGGCGCGCCTCGTACCGGAGGGCGTCGCGAGCTACTTCGAGCACCCGGTCGCACAGCGCGTCGAGGACCGCTGGGAGGAGCGGCTGCACGCGTGGATCGAGGTCCCGTGGCCCTGCGTGGAGAGCCACAACGGGCAGCGGCTGTGGGACACCGTGACCGCGGAGCTGTCGGAGCGCGGCTTCGCCGTCGGACGGCACACCTACGGCCAGTACAGCGACGCCGACGCCGCGCTGGGCCGGGCGGTGTGGTGCGCGGTGCGCCACACCCACCCCCGCGTGGTGGTCGAGACGGGCGTGGCGCGGGGCATCACCAGCCGCGTGATCCTGGAGGCGCTGGAGCGCAACGGCGACGGCCGGCTGTTCAGCGTGGACCTCCCGCACCCCTTCGAGGCCGCCCTGCGCGCCGAGACGGGCGTCGCGGTGCCCGCCCGGCTGCGGCCGCGCTGGACCTACGTCGAGGGCTCCAGCAGACGGCGGCTGCCGGGCCTGCTGCGCGAACTGCGCCGGGTGGACGTCTTCGTCCACGACAGCCTGCACACGGCCCGCAACACGCGCTTCGAGATGGACCGCGTCGGGGCCGTGCTGTCCCCCAGCGGGCTGATGTTCGTGGACGACATCAGCACCCACCAGGGCTTCGCCGGCTGGACCGGCGCCACCCCCTGGGCCCGCACCCTGGTCTGCCGCTCCGACGACGGCGAGGGCCTGTTCGGCATCGTGGGCACCCAGCCCGCGGCACATGCGGCGGCCCGGCCATGACCGGGGCCGCGCCGGCCACCGCCCGTCGGCCGCGCCGGGGGCGGACCTCAGCCGGCGATCCGCGCGCGGGCCGACCGGGCCAGCCGGCGGGCCACCAGACCGCCGAACCGGATCCCCTCGACCAGCGCGGGCAGCGGGTCGTCACGGCACAGCCAGGCCCGCTCGGTGGGGCGCTCGTACAGCAGGTCCCGCGGCAGCCGGCCCTCGGTCCGCAGCCAGGCCGCCGCCGAGGGAAGGTCCAGCTGACCCACGACGAAGACCCGCCCCTCCGCCTGCGGACCCTGCGGGACGTCCCGGCCGGTGAGATCCAGGTACAGGGCGCGGACGACGTCGACGCCGTGGACGTTCTCGAAGAGCCGGAACTGGGCCCCCGTGCGGGGATTGAAGTCCACCAGCTTGTAGCGGCCGTCCCGGCGGTCGTAGCGCCAGTCCAGGTCCGCCACCCCGCAGTAGCCGATCCGGCGGCACAACCGCTCCGCGAGACGGGCCAGTTCCGGGTTGTAGAGGCCGACGGCGCGGGTGGTGGCGCCCGCGTACGGCGGCCAGGAGCGCAGCTTCAGACCGGTGAACAGGGCCCTCGGCACCCCGCCCGCGCCGCAGTACAGGTGGGTGATCCAGTCCTCCGCCTGCCCGCGCGGGATGTACTCCTGCATCAGCAGCGGCGGGGGCGCGCGGCCCGGGAAGCGGTCGAGCAGCTCGCGTTCGTCGCGGACCTCGACGGTGGAGCCGGGCACGGCCGGGGTGCGCAGCCTGCCGAACGCCTCCAGGTTCTTCACGACCAGCGGATAGCCCAGCGCCCGGCCCGCGTCGAGCATCTCGTCCCGGTCCGCCGGCACGTACGAGCGCGGCGAGGGCACCCCGGCCCGCACGCAGATCTCGTGCACGCTCGCCTTGCCCGCCAGCAGACGGGGCAGCCCGGGCGGCACCGGGGGCAGCAGGAAGCACTCCGCCAGGCGGTCGGCGTGTTCGGCCAGGACGATGGCCGCCTCGTCGTCCGTCGGCACCGCCACGCTCCTGCGGCCGATCGCCCTGCCGATCGCCAGCAGGCCGTCCGCGAGCCGCTCGGGGGGCTCGCGGCCGCTCGTCGGCCAGACGACCCGGCGCGCCACGTGCCGGGAGACCGCGAGCGGGGTGAGGCGGTCCTCCACGACGGCGTGCACGGGGACGCCCAGGCGGCCGAGGGTGCGGGCCACGCCGAGCGAACCGTGGTGCTGTGGATAGCTGCCGATCCTCGCGAGCAGCGCGGGCACCTGGTCGCCGCGCAAGGGGACCACCCGCCTTTCCCGCCGCAGGACAGGGACCCGGGGAGGTGCCGGAGATGAAGACCGGCATATCGCCCGAATCCATTATCGCGAGCGCGGCGGCCACCGCTCGCGCCCGGCCCGTCCCGGGCCGGTCCCGGAGGAGGGTGTCCGGAGCCCCGGCCCGACTGGCCGGGCTGCTCCCCCTGTTCTTCCCTCGCGCGCTGGCCGGGCTCGACGACCGGTTCCGCGCCCGGCGGCTGATGCGCGCCGCCGGGCCCTGCGCCCTCACCGTCGTCCCGCGCCCCTCGCGGCTCCAAGGGGGCCTGCTGGTGTTCGAGGCGCGGTGCGGCGGCGTGGACATGGTGGTCAAGCACCCGCGCACCGAGCATCTCGCCGTCGTCGTCGCCGAGGAGCGGGCGGTCCTGGGGGCCCTGGTGACCGACCCCCGCCTGGCCCCCTGGCTCCCGCTGTTCCCCCGGGTGCTGCCGGTGCCTGTCCCCCCGGGGACGCTCGCGCAGCACCGGCTCTCCGGCATCCCGGCGGAACGGTTCCCCGGCGGCGGCGACCCTCCGCGCGCCGCCACGCTCGCGCTCGCCCTGTGGGCCGAGCTGCGGGCGGCGACCGGCCGGCGCCGGCCGGCGGTCGAGCGCGCCGGGTCGTGGGTCACCCCACGGCTGGCGGCGCTCACCGCCGGCATCGACGGCTACGGCGTCCACCGTGCGGACTTCGCGGCGCTGCGCCGCCGGCTGGACGCGGCGCTGCGCGGGGCGGTGCTGACCGAGGGCTGGACGCACGGCGACTACCACCCGGGCAATGTGCTGCTGTCCGGCGAACCGCCCCGGGTCACCGGAGTCATCGACTGGGGCGGCGCCCGCGCCGAGGGCCCCTGCGAGATCGACGCCTGCACCTACGTCCTGGCCCTGCGCCATCTGCTCACCGGCCGCCCGCTGGGCGAGCTGGCCGCCGAGGCGCTGCGCCACGGCCTGTCGGACGCCGACCGCGCCGTGCTGGCGGCGGCCGGCCTGGACCCGGACCGCGACCTCGGCGACCCGTTGGCGCTCGTCCTGCTGACGTGGCTGTGGCATGTGACGGGCAATCTCCACAAATCACCGAAGTTCGGCCACAGCCGCGGGTGGCTCACCCACACGGTCGCCCCGGTCCTGCGCGAGTGCGCCCGCTGGGCCGGCGACGCGCCGTGACCGCCCCGAGGAGGGAGTGACCATGGCCATCCACATCCGTTCCGCCCCCACGCACCGGCGGACCGCCACCGCGGCCGCCTCCCGGCAGGCGCCCACCGTCGTCGTAGGGGCCGGCCCCTACGGCCTCGCCACGGCCGCCTGGCTGGCCGCCGCCGGAGTGCCCCGCCGGGTCTTCGGCGATCCCATGGAGTGCTGGCACACCCATATGCCCGAGGGCATGTGCCTGAAGTCTGTGCCGACCGCGTCCTGCATCTCCGCGCCCGAGCCCGGCTACGGTCTGGCGGACTACCGCGCCGCCCGGGGGCTCGGTCCGGTCGGCGACACCTATCCGATCCCCGTGGACGAGTTCATCGCCTACGGGCGGTGGTTCCAGGAGCGCCGCGTGCCCGAGTTGGAGCGGCGCGGGGTGCGGGCGGTCCGCCCGCTGGACGGCGGGTTCGCCGTCACCCTGGACGACGGCGAGGAGTTCCCGGCCCGCAGCGTGGTCATGGCCACCGGGCAGGTGCCGTTCGCCCACGAACCGCCCGAGCTGGGCGGGCCGTTCCCGGCGGAGCTGGTCTCCCACACCTGCCGCCACCGCGACCTGGGCCGGTTCGCGGGGCAGCGCGTCGCCGTCCTCGGGGCGGGGCAGTCGGCGCTGGAGAGCGCGGCGCTGCTGCACGAGGCCGGGGCCCGGCCGGTGGTCCTCGCCCGGGCCCCGGCCGTCGCCTTCGGCGATCCGCCGGTCACCGACCACCCGGCCGAACGGCCCCGCGCCGTACGGCTCGTCAAGCCCGGTTCGGCCCTCGGCCCCGGCTGGTCGCTGCTGGCGTGCGCGCGGGGCGGCGCGGCCTTCCGGCACCTGCCGGAGAGCGTGCGCACGCGGCTGCTGCACAGCGTGCTCGGCCCGTCCGGCGGCTGGTGGCTGCGGCACCGCGTGGAGGGCCGCTTCCCGGTGCTGTGCGGCCGCACGGTGCTCGATGTCGGGACCGATGACGGCGGAGACGGCGGAGTGCGCCTGGATCTGGCAGACGCCGACGGGCGGCGGGAGACCCTGCGCGCCGACCATCTGCTGCTGGCCACCGGATACCGGGTGGACATCGACCGGCTCGGGCTGCTGGCACCGGAACTCCGCGACGCGGTGCGCACGTCCGGCGGGGCGCCCCGGCTCTCGCCCGGTTTCGAGTCCAGCGTGCCGGGCCTGTACTTCACGGGACTGGCCGCGGCGCCCACCTTCGGGCCCGTGCTGCGGTTCGTCGCCGGCACCGGATTCGCCGCGCGCCGGC
Organism: Streptomyces sp. NPDC032126; assembly: GCF_055580085.1. Taxonomy (NCBI): domain Bacteria; kingdom Bacillati; phylum Actinomycetota; class Actinomycetes; order Kitasatosporales; family Streptomycetaceae; genus Streptomyces; species Streptomyces sp. NPDC032126. Next base: position 1,007,146 of record NZ_JBVIMA010000001.1, on the reverse strand, counting down.
TCGCCCGCTCGGTCGCGGCGGGAACCCGGACGGCACGATGACCGTACGCGGGGCGGCTCTGGGAGCGCTGATGGTCGTGCTGGTCGCCTGCGGCGGCATCGGCTCGGTGCGGCTCGCCGCGCCGTCCCCCGCCGGCCCGGCGGCTCCGACCGCCCCCTCCTTCGCCGACCGGCCCGACCCGTACGCGCGCCCGCCCGTGCCGGGCGACTGGCGGCTCGTCTTCCGCGACGAGTTCGAGCAGGGCCGCCTCGACCGGGACCACTGGACCACGTGCTACGACTGGAACGACGGCGGCTGCACCATCAGCAGCAACAACGAACTGGAGTGGTACCGGCCCGGCCAGGTCTCCGTGACCGACGCGCTGACGCTCACGGCGACCCGCCGGCCCGCCGTCGGCTCCGACGGGCGGACGTATCCATGGGTCTCCGGCATGGTCTCCACGGGCCGCGACAACTGGTACGCCGAGCCGCCGCGCCGGACGTTCACCTACGGCTATGTCGCCGCGGCCGTCCGCATCCCCTCCGAGCAGGGGATGCTGCCCCAGTTCTGGATGATGCCCGCGTCGCGCTTCACCCCGCCCGAGATCGACATCATGGAGTTCATCGGCAGCACGCGCGACCTGTCCATGTACGTCCACTGGCAGGACGCGGACGGCGTCCGGCACCAGGAGAAGGGCACCTACACCGCGAGCGGGTTCCCCTCCGGCTACCACGTCTTCGCGGTGCTGTGGGAGCCGGACCGGCTCGTCTGGTACGTCGACGGCGTCGAACGCTTCCGGGTGACCGATCCGGCGCGGATCCCCGACGTCGCCATGGAGGTCATCCTCGATCTGGCCGTCGGCTCACCCAGCCATCCACCGCCCGGGGTCGACTCGGCGCGGATGCTCGTCGACTGGGTGCGGGTCTGGCAGCGCTGACGAGCGCGGTCCGGCCGGCTCGACGCGGGTCGGACGGACCGGGCCCGGTACGACCCGTCCGGCGACCGCCCGTGCCCTGCGGTAGGTCCGCCAGGCCCGCGTGCGCAGGCTCTCGGCGAACGGCGCCACCGGCGCGCCCGCCCCCAGCACCCACTGGCCGAAGCGGTCCGGGCCGATGTCGGCCGTCACCATCAGCCGGGCGAACCACAGCGGATGGTCCCGCGCCGAGCTGAACGCGTACGGCCCCCGTACGGCGGCCGCCGAGGTCCAGCCGGCCTCCTCGACCAGCGCGCGGACGGTGCGGCTGGAGTAGCCGTGCGGGTAGGCGAAGGAGACCACGGCGTGCCCCAGGGCGTCCTCGATCTCCCGCTTGCAGCCGCCGACCTCCTCCCGGACCGACGCCCGGGGCAGGGTGTCCAGTTGGGGGTGGGTGCGGGTGTGCCCGCCGATCTCGATGCCCGCCGCGTCCAGGTCCCGCACCTGCGCCCAGGTGAGGGTCGCGGCCCCCGGGAAGGGTCCCGCCGACCCGCCCAGGGCGCCGGTGGTGACGTACAGGGTGGCGGGCAGGCCGCGCGCGGCGAGCAGCGGGACGACCGTGGCGGCGAAGTCCGCGTACCCGTCGTCGAAGGTCAGCACCGCGCAGCGGGGCGGCAGCGGCGGGCCGCCGTGCAGCGCGGCGACCAGGCGCCGCAGCGGGACCACCCGCAGCCCGCTCTCCTCGATGATGTCGAGATGGCCGGCGAAGACGCGCGGACTCACCGCGTAGGGCGCGAGCCAGCCGGGCGGGTCGTCGCACACCGCGTGATAGAGGAAGACCGGCACGGCCCGCACGGTCACACCGCCGCCCGTGCGGGGGGTACCGGGACCACGGGCCCCGTTCGCGGACTCCCGCCGCCCTCCAGCGGCCGGATCCGGCCGACGGCGTAGCCGGTGACGGTGGCGCCCACCCCCGCGCACAGCGCGGCGGCCGCGCGCAGGGCGCCGGGCCGTCCGGTGCGGCCCAGTTCGCGGACGAGGGCCCGGGGGACGGTGGAGCGCAGATAGGCCCGCTCGCTGGCGAGCGCCGGTCCGCTGCCGCTGCGCCGGGCCACCACGGCCTTGGACAGCCCCTCGATGTAGCAGCGGTTGCGGAAGTAGGACCAGCGCGTCCGGTCCTCGGGCACCCGGTGGTCCACCGCCGCCGCGGGCTCGTACAGCAGGACGGCGTGCGGGTCGCGGGCGGCGAGGCGCAGACACAGGTCGGTCTCGTCGCAGCTGGCCGCCGGGCGGGCGCCGACGCGGCCGAGGGCGTCGAGGAAGCCGCCGACGGCCAGCAGGGCGGTGCGGCGGAAGGACATGTTGGCGCCGATGAAGTTGCGCACCGGGACGGCCCGTTCGGGCTGCCCGTGGAAGGAGCAGCCGACGACCCAGTCGAACTCGGGTGGGAACCACACCGGCCGTCCGGTGACCCAGTGCGGCCGCACGAGCCCGCCGACGCCCGCCACGCGTGGGTCGGCGTAGGGCGCCAGCAGCCGGGCGGTCCAGCCGGGCCGGGCCACGGCGTCGTCGTCGAGGAAGGCCACCACGTCCCCGTGCGACACCGCCACGCCGGTGTTGCGCCCGCCGGACAGGCCGCGCCGGTGCCGGTTGGGCACCACCCGCACCCCGGGCAGCTCCCGGGCGGCGCGGGCGAGCAGTTCCGGGTTGTGGTCGACGACCAGGACGACCTCGTCGGCGGGCCGCTCCTGGGACAGCACCGAGGCGATCGCGGCCCGCAGGTCGGGCCACCGGTCGAGGGTGTAGGCGCAGACGACGACCGACAGGACGGGCTCGGCGGACGCGCCGGATCCGGCGTGGTTCATGACGACCTCCGGGGTGCCGGGACGAGCCAGCGCGACCGGCACGCCAGCAGGAAGACGGCCAGCAGGCACTGGGCGACGAGCCAGGCGACGCCCGCGCCGCTGACGCCGAGCCGCGGCACCAGCACCACGGTCAGGGTGAGCACCAGCGCGCACAGCGCCGCTTGGAGGGCGACCGCCCAGCGCAGCCGGCGCCGCGCCCGCGCGACGTCGATGGCCACGCTCACCAGCAGGTTGGGCACGGCGGACAGCGCGAGCAGCCGCAGCAGGGCGGTGCCCTCGGCCGCGTAGCCGGGGCCGAAGAGCGACAGGATCCACGGCGCGCCGGCGAGCAGGACCGCGGTGATGCCCGCCAGCAGCAGCGCCGAGTGGCGCAGGACGCGCAGGCCGTTGGCGACGAGTTGCTCCGGGCGCCGCACCGACTCCACGATCAGGGAGGTTCCCATGTTGCGGGCCAGCAGGTAGGGCACGTAGGCGATGCTCCAGGCGAGCGCGAAGTAGGCGCTGCGCTCGGCGCCGAGGCTCTCCAGCACGATCAGCGGGACCAGGGCCTCGGCGGCCGTCCGGAACAGGGAGCCGCACCAGTCGGCGGCCGCGTACCCGAGCATGCGGGGCGGTGGCGGGCCCGGTGACGCGTCCCGTTCGTGCCGGGGCACCGCCTGGCCCAGCAGGACGGAGTTGGCCACGACCAGGGAGACGACCAGGGCGCCCGCCCAGGCGAACAGGATCCCGTAGGTGAGGGCCAGCCAGGCGCCGAGGCCGAGCAGCAGGATCTTGACGAAGGCGAAGATCAGGTTCTCGCCGACGACCCAGCCGGGCCGGCCGACGGCGGTGAGGGCGCCGTCCTGGAGCACGAAGACCGCGTATCCGGCGGTCGCCACCAGGAAGCAGCCGCCGGGGAAGGGCGAGAGCAGGACGTGGAGGCTCGGGGCGACCAGCGGGATCAGCGCGAGGAACAGCACGGCGGCCAGCACGCTGACGCTGGTGCTCACCGCGTAGCACCACAGGACCAGCCGGCGGGTGTGGCGCCCGGCGGTCGGCACGAAGCGCACCAGGAAGTCGTTGAGGTTGAGCTGCCCGATGCCGGTGAGCAGCACGGACGCCGCGAGCGCGGAGTAGCTCAGGCCCACCGTCCGCTCGTCGTACCAGTGGGTGGCGCACAGCCAGAAGACGGCGCCGACGCCCGAGTTGACGACGGAGCTGACCATGAGCAGATGCCCGGTGCGCAGCAGGCGTTCGCGGGGCAGGGTGGTCGCGGTGCGCAGGGTGGCCGGGAGGGAGCGCCGGACCCGGCGGGCGGGGCTCGCCTCGGAGCCGGTGGCCTCGGTGCCGGTGATGGAGCGGGGGTCCACGCCCTCACCTCGTCCGTCGCTCACCGTGGGCGGCGTCCGCCGCGCGCGAGGCGGCCGCGCAGGTATCCCCAGGGCCCGTAGGCGAGGCCGCGCAGTTCCCGGAGGGCGAGGCGGCGGTTCCAGCCGCATTCGGGGTCGTCGGTGCGCTCGCGGGTCCTGGTCGCGGCGTAGCGGATGCCCCGGGGCAGGCGTCGCAGCAGGGCGGGCAGCCGGCCGGGGTGGTGGAGCAGGGCGCCGGTGAGGTAGGCGCCGAGGCCGGCGCCGTAGCCGAACGCCTGGGCGGCCACGGCGTCCTGGGTGCGCCGGTGGTGGTGCCAGACGATGGCGCGGGGCTGGTAGGCCAGGGTGTGACCGGCCGTCAGGACCTCGAAGAAGGCGAGCAGGTCGTCGCCGCCCCGCGCCGGGGTGCCCGCGCCGGTCGCCGGGTCGAAGCCGCCGAGGGCGCGCAGGACGTCGGTGCGGAAGGCCATGTTGGCGCCGGAGCCGAAGTGCCCGGCCGCGAACGGGAACAGCGGGTCCGGCGCCGGGTCGGACAGCGACCAGGTGCGCGCCCGGTACCCCTTGGCGAAGCCGCCGTGCCGCTCCAGGACGGCCTGGGCCGGGGTCTGGAGCTCGGCGGGCACGATCAGCCCGGTGACGCAGCCGACGCGGGGGTCCCGGGCGAACGTCTCGGCGAGGGCGGACAGCCAGTCGGGGTCGACCAGGGTGTCGTCGTCCGTGAAGGCGACGAGGGCGCCGCGGGCGCGGGCGAGGCCCCGGTTGTGGGCGCGGGCCAGCCCGGGCACGGGTTCGCGTACGTAGCGGACCCGCCCGGCGAAGGCGCCCCGCACGAGGGCCTCGGTGGCGGTGTCGGAGGGGGCGTTGTCGACGACGATGACCTCGAACTCGGGATAGCGCGCCCGCAGCAGCGACCCCAGACACCGCCGCAGCCGCTCGACCCGATCACGGGTGGCGACGACGACGCTGATGAGGGGCAGGGGGCCGGCGGCGGGCCGCGCGAGCCGGCCGTCGCCGCGATCCACCCGCGCTTCTTCCCGTGCTTCCACTTCGGTGAAGGCCGTCGGTTCGTCCAGTTCGGTGAGGGCCGTCTCGGCGACCGCGTGCCACAGGGCCTCGGGGCCGGTCGGGGCGGTGGCGGTGACCATGCCGAGGGGGAGGCCGTGGAGGCGTACGAGGGCCCTGACCCGTCCCTGGAGCAGGACCGGCCCCTCGTCCCCCGGGAGCCGGAACTCGCTCGGGCGGGCCAGGTCGACGTCGGCCACGGGCAGGGGGACGCCGACGGTGGCGGAGCGCACCGGAACGGCAGTCACGACGCGCTCCGCTCGTGCCGGGCGGAGGTCACGGCGCCCGGCCGTTCCGCGAGCAGGGTGTGCAGGACCCTGCGCCCGTCGGAGATGGCGTGCAGATGGGAGCGTCCGCTGCGCCGGGGCAGCTCCAGGCTGGGCACCTCGGCGATGCGCAGTCCGGAGCGCAGGGCGTGCGCGATCATCTCGGCCTCGATCTCGAATCCGGCGGCGTGCAGGTCGAGTTGGTCGAGGAAGCTGCGCCGGAACGCGCAGAACCCGTAGCACAGGTCGGTCAGGGACGCGTGGTAGATGCGGTTGGCGGCGGCGAGCAGCACCTGGTTGCCCAACCGCCGGAAGTGGGTGATGTCCAGGGATCCGCCGCCGGCGACGAAGCGGGAGCCCTTGACGAAGTCGTAGCCGTTCTCCAGGAAGTGCAGATAGTGCGGGATCTCCTGGGGCGACATGCTGCCGTCGGCGTCGATCATCACCACGTAGTCACCGGTCGCCGCGCGGAAGCCGGTGCGCAGGGCGTTGCCCTTGCCGGGTCCGCTCTGCCGGACGTGACGGACCGAGGGGAGGCACTGCTGGGCCATGGTGACGGTCGCGTCGATCGAGTCGCCGTCGACCAGGATCACCTCGTCCACGCAGGCCGGTATCTGCTCGAAGACCCAGGGGATGTTCCTGGCCTCGTTCTGGGCCGGGACGACCAGGCTCACGCGCGCGGGCGGCCTTCCCGCACCGTTGCCGTTGCTGTTCGGATCGCTGTACATGATCGCGTTCTCCGCGTGCTTATGTCGTCCGTACTTACGCCATACGTTTACGACGTATATCCACACATTCGCCCCATTTGTCGACCACGTCAAGTGGATACGGGCGGACGGGGTCACCCGCGGCGGGGCACCAGGGCCAGCGCGGAGGTCAGGACGGCCAGCACGAGCAGGCCCCGGGTCGCGGTGAACACGCCGCCGAGGAAGAGTCCCGCCACGACCGCGGCCGCCAGGGACATGCTGAGCGTCACCGTGAGCACGCCCGCCTCCAGGACCGCCGTCCGGCCGCGGGCCGCGCCGGGCCGGACCCAGCGGACGGCGGCCAGCCCGGGGCACAGACACAGGAAGAGGGCCGTCACGGCCACCCGCGGGACGCCGCCCGCCGGCAGCGCGGACGCAGCCAGGGCCACCCAGCCGGACAGCGCGAGCGCCCAGCGCGGCCCGCTCACGGCCCCGGCCCCGGGTACGCGCGGCAGCCCGTTCACGGCCCCTCCTCCGGGCGCGCGTACCGGTAGACCACGGCGTCCCGGTTGCGGTACACGGGCACGAAGCCCGTCGTCCGCGCCAGTCCGGAGTCCAGGCGCCGCACGATGTCGCCGGGCAGGACGCCCCGGAAGACGCAGTCGGCGGCCTGGGCCCGGTTGAGGACGACGTACGCGGGCCGCTGCGAGGTGGCGCCGCGCACGAACGGCATGAGGCCCCGCACCGGATCCTCGACCAGCCTGCGCCGGTCGGCGATGTCCTGCTCGTCCAGCTCGATCCGGGAGTGCCGCTCGTAGTCCTCGTACAGGCCGGGCACGGCCGCGGTCACGGTGACGAGCTGGAAGCCCGGCGGGGCGGTGGCCGTGACGAACCGTACGGCGGAGTACTCCTCCTCGGTGAACTGGTTCGCCGCCTCCTTGCCGTAGTAGCCGAAGACCAGCCCGGCGAGCAGGATCACGAGCACCGGCCAGCGGGCGAGAGTCCGCAGCGGCGGCCCGGCTCCCCGGCGCTCGGCCGCGCCACGCGGGAAGAGCAGGGCGGCGACGAGGAAGGCCGCGGCGGGCAGCGCGAAGAGATAGGCGCGGAAGATCATCTCGCCGCCGTAGGCGTTCGCGGCGAGCAGTGGCAGCGGGGCCACGACGAGCAGCGGAAGGCCGGTGCGGCGGGTCCAGCGCCGCACCACGAAGGCGGTGGCCGCCAGCAGCAGAACCATCGCGGACAGCGCCCGGTCGGCCCAGGACACCACCACCTGCCCGGGGGCCGCGGTGCCCAGCGAGGCGAGCCCGGAGGACACGTTGGAGTCGGCCCGCAGCAGCGCGCCCAGGAAATCGTGCAGGTTGGAGGCGAGATAGGACCGGGCGACGGTGACGTCCCACAGCAGCGTCAGCAGCACCGCGCCGGCCAGGGCGGGCAGCACCACGCGCCGGTTGCGGCGGGGCAGCGCGAGCGCGACCAGCGCGCTGATCATCATGAGCGGCGTCAGCGGGTGCGAGGAGACGATGGCGAACTGCAGGAGCAGGACCGCACCGAGGAGGCCCGGGGTCCACCTGCCCGGCCGGGCCCGGCGCGGTGGATGCCGCGCCGAGCCGGGAAGTTGCCCCACGACCAGGGCGATCATCGTCACGAACAGCAGGAAGGCGAAGGCCTGCGGGGCGAAGTAGTCCTGCCCCACCCAGGAGCACGAGTAGAAGATCCACGCGCCCGCCCAGATCAGCCGACGGTCGCGGGTCACCGCGCGGTAGAGCAGCAGCAGCGGGCCGAGCAGCAGGGCGTTGAGGACGGGCGGGGTCCAGGCGGCGTAGGAGAGCGCCGACTCCATGCCGGTCGCCTTCAGGAAGAACGCGTTGAGCTCGAAGAAGACCGGCCACTGGTTGTAGAGCGAGAGCTTCTCGACGCTCGGCACGTCACCGTTGTGGCGGATCACGGCGTCGACGACCGCGACGTGTTTCCACGCCCAGCTGTAGCGCAGGGTCGGGTAGAGCAGGGTGGGGGTCGCGTGGATCACCGCGATCAGCCCCAGGACGTACCCGGCGAACCAGCCGTGCCCGGTGCGCCGGTCGGCGAGCGCCAGGCAGAAGCCGAGGGCGAGCAGCGCGAGGGCGGCCCAGAAGAGCACCGGCAGCACCTGGAGCAGACCGAAGTCCCGCATCCCGCGCAGGTTCACGTGGCGCAGCGAGAGCAGCCACAGCACGAGCGCCAGGGGCAGCAGGGCGCGCGACGACCACCGCAGCGCCGTCCGCCCCCGACCGGCACCGGCGTCCGGGGGCGGACGGCCGTGCCGTGCCGGGTCGGGCCCTTCGGCGGACGTCTCCCGCGGCGCGCCGCCCCGCAGGGAGCGCGCCGCGCGGTCGCCCGCCAGGGTCTGGCGCTCGTCCATCAAGCCGTCTCCCTCGGTGCGCGTCGGCGTCGCCGACGCGCCGGAATCAGAGGCAGGGAGCAGGAAGACCGGTCAGAATGCGAAGGTAATACTCATTGCCACGTTAGTGCCGTTTGCCGCACCCGGCAGGAAGAGGGCGAGGCCGCCAGTGACGCGCACAGGACGCCGCCGCACCGCGAGAGCGCTCGCCGCGTGGACGTCCGTGCTGGCTTCCCTGCTGGTCACGGCTGGCTGCCAGGATGCCTCGTCGGCGGATTCCGCCGTCCCCCGGCCGGACCACATCGTCGTCGTGGTCGAGGAGAACCACGGCTACGACTCGATCGTCGGCAACCCCCAGGCGCCCTACCTCAACGAACTCGCCCGGCGCGGCGCCTCGCTCACCGAGTTCTACTCCCTCGCCCACCCCAGCCAGCCCAATTACCTCGCCCTGTTCTCCGGCTCCACGCAGGGCGTCCGCGACGACTCCTGCCCGCACACCCTGACGGCCCGCAATCTCGGCACCCAACTGCTCCAGGCGGGACGCACGTTCACCGGGTACTCCGAGAGCCTGCCGCATGTCGGCTACCCGGGCTGCCGCAGCGGCACGTACGTCCGGCGGCACAGTCCCTGGGTGAACTTCAGCAATCTTCCCGCCTCGGCGAACCGCCCGTTCACCGCCTTCCCCCGCGACTTCTCCCGGCTGCCGGCCGTGTCGTTCGTCATCCCCGACCTGGAGCACGACATGCACGACGGGAGCATCGGCGCGGCCGACACCTGGCTGAGGAAGCACCTCGACGCGTACGCCGGCTGGGCGATGACCCACAACAGCCTCCTGGTGGTCACCTGGGACGAGGACGAGGGCCGCGCCGACCAGGCCAACCGCATCCCGACGTTCCTCGTCGGCGAGCGGGTGCGGCCCGGCGACCACGACCAACCGAACAATCTCTACGGGCTGCTGCGCACGCTGCTCGACGCGTACGACCTCAAGCCGCTCGGCCACAGCAGGGACGCCGATCCGCTCGACGTCTGGCGCGACACGTGAGGGCCCGCCGCGCCCCGTCCCCGGGCCTGCGGGGCCGTTCGGGGGGTGTCCGGGAGGCTTTCGTTTACGGCGTAAACACGGGGGGTAAGGGCGAGTCGGACCGCGTCGGGCGGCGCTGGGAGGCAGGCCATGGCGAGTGACTCGGGGGACGCGCCGGCGCGGCGGGCCAGCGACCGGGGCCGGTACGGCAGGCTCAGCCGGGACCGGGTGCTCACCGCCGCTCTGGAACTGGTCGACCGCGAGGGGCTGTCGGCGCTGAGCATGCGCCGGCTGGGCGCCGAACTCGGCGTCGAGGCCATGGCCCTGTACCGGTACGCCGCCGGCAAGGACGCGCTCCTGGACGGCCTGGTCGAGGCCCTCTACCTGGAGCTGGAGAAACGCCTGGCCGAGCCCCCGGACCCGGCGGCCCGGCCGCCCGCGGACGTTCCCCTGTGGCGCGCCGAGCTGCACCGCACCGCCCTGGCCTCCTACGAGGTCTGTCTGCGCCACCCCCAGGTGGTCCCGCTGATGGCCACCCGGATGCTCGCGGTGCCGCTGGCCCGGCGCCCGCTCGCCGTCCTGCGGGCGCATGAGCGGGTGCTGGGGCTGCTCGACCGGGCCGGACTCGACGAGGCGCGGATCGCCGCGGCCTTCCAGGCGTACACGGCCTGGCTGCTCGGCTACATCTCGGTGGAACTGCGCCCCATGGTGGACAACCCCGACGAGCCCGACCCGGCGTTCCGCCTCGGGCTGCACCGCATGCCGCCCCAGGAACTGCCCCTGCTGCGCGAGGCCGCGGCCACCCTCGCCGAACGCGGCGGCCCGCAGGCTCTGACGGCCGGCCTGGACGCCCTGCTGGACACCTTCACCCGGTCGGCCCCGGCAGGGCCGGGGGCCGCCTAGCGCCCTGCCTTCGGGTCCGGCCGGCGCCGGGGTGCGCGTCTCAGGGGACGAGTTCGGACAGGGACGACGGCAGTTGGGTGCGGCGGCGGATGCCGAGTTTCCGGTAGGCGCGGGTGAGGTGCTGTTCGACGGTGCTGACCGTGATGAAGAGCTTCCGGGCGATCTGCTCGTTCGTCGAGCCCCGGGCGGCCAGTTCCGCCACCCGCCACTCCGCCGAGCTGAGCCGGCACACGGGCGGGTCGTTCTCGCCGAGGGACTCGGCCCAGCCCGCCTCGTCGGCCGCCGGTGCCGGCGGTTCCGGCAGGAGCGCGGCGCAGCGGTCCGCCAGCGTCCTCGCCATCCGGGCGTGGCGGCGGGCCTGCACGGAGTCCCCCGCCGACTCGTAGGCGTGGCCCAGGTCGGCGAGCGTGTACGCCAGGTTCAGCGAGTCGCCGCAGCGGTCGAGGAGGTTCGCCGCCTTCAGCAGCGTCGGCGGGCGCTCCTCCGGGCGGAGGGTGGCCGCCAGGGCGCGGTAGGTCAGGCCGCGGGCGCGCGGGTGGCCGGCGGGGAGCAGCGCCATCTGCTCGGTCAGGAGCTGCCGGGCCTGCGCGACGAGGCCCTGGTGGAGGTAGGCCCGGGCGGCGTGGGCGCGCCAGGGCACCGCGGACGGGCAGTCGGCCTCCCACAGCTTCATCAGGTGCCCGGCCGCCAGGAAGTCCTGGAGAGCGGCGTCATGGCGGCCGCAGGCGAGGTGGTGGTGGCCCCGGGCGTCGAGGTAGACCACTCCGCCGAGGGTTCCGAAGGCGGCGCTGGGCACGGGGAAGGCGAGATGGCTCTCGGCCTCCGCCAGGTTCCCCGTAGCCGTGGTGGTGAGCACGAGCAGGGAGAGCGGGATGACGACGGCCGTCCCCCAGTTCTCGCGCGGCATCAGCGCGAGCGCTGCGCGGGCCTGCCGCTCGGCGTTGGCCAGGTCTCCGAGACGGTAGTGGATCTCGGCGCGCGCCGAGGTGAACAGGGCGTGCCACACCAGCCCGTACGTCTCCCCCATGGAGGCGAGGAGGGCGTCGCACCACACGGACGCCTTGTCGAGGTGGTCGGAGTAGATCAGGACCGTGAGCGAGGCGAGCGACGACGCCGGGCTCGCCGCTCCGGCCAGGGCCTCCCGCAGCACCAGTTCGGCGGCGGCCACGGCGCCCTCCTCGCCGGCGCCCCGCAGGACCGCGCCGAGCGCGGCCGCGGCCCGGTGTTCGGGAGCGCCGGGGCCGACGTCCTGACGGGCGGCGGCCACGAACTCCGGGGCGGGCGTGATGCCCGGGTACGTGAGCGGCAGCCACAGGCGCAGCCGCTCGGCGTACGGGACGGTGTCCGCGTCGGGCTGCGGACGGGAGTCGTCGGCGAGGCGCGCCATCACGCGGGTCGCCTGCTCCACCTGGCCGTTCCAGAGCAGGCTCCGTACGACGGGGACGGACTGGCGGACGGAGAGTTCGCCCTGTTCGGCGGCCGCGACGAGATCGGGCAGATAGTCCCGCACCGCACCGGGGTCGTGGCGCCACATGACGTCGGCGAGCCTCGCGGCGATACCGGCCCGTTCCCGGCCCTGCGCGCACTCGCGGTGCGCTCGTTCGAGGTAGCCGACGGCCGCCTCGTGGTCTCCGCCGGCGAGGGCCTGGTCGGCGGCCTCGCACAGCAGGCGGGCGGCGCGCGAGCGCAGGGCCTGGCGCTGCTCCCGGGGGATGCTGCCGAGCACGGCCTCGCGCGCGCTCGGCTGTCCGAGCAGCTCGTGCTCCAGCAGTCCGCCGACGCCGGGGGACGCGGCGATCCGCTCAACGGATTCCGGGTCCATGCCGCACAGGCGGGCGACGACGGCCGCCGACCGGGGCTCCCTCAGGGTGGCCATCGCCTGCGCGATCTCCAGCACGCCGGACTCGGCCCGGTACAGGCAGCTCAGGACGGCGCGCCCGAAGACGGGGCCGGGCACGGGCTCCCGCCGCGTGGGCGACTCGGCGAGCCCGGACGTGTAGTCCTCGGCCAGGGCGTGCACCAGCAGCGGCCGGCCGCCGCTGAGCTGGGCGCACGCGGGGGCGATCCGGCACGCGGTCTCCAGGTTGAAGTACTCCTCCAGCACCGTCGCCACTCCCGTCCCGGAGAGCGGTTCGAGGTCCAGCTGGGTGCAGTTCGGCATCCTGAGGAACTCGGCCTGGAGGATGCGCTGGACGCTGTCCCGGCCCATGTCCGGGCAGTAGGTGAGGACGATGGAGATCGGCGCGTTGCCCATCCGGCGGGTCAGGGCGAGCAGGAGGAGCAGCGACTCGACGTCCATGAAGTGCGCGTCGTCGATGCAGATGACCAGCAGCGGGCTGTCGGTCAGGTACGCGAAGGCCCCAGGCAGGCGGCCGAGGATCGGCGAGGAGGTCTCCCCGTGCTGACCCGCGCCGCAGAGGCTCTCCATCAGCTCGCGCGCCTCCAGGCCCGCGTCACGGGAGAGCCGGCACCCCCGGAGCAGCTGGTCGATGATCCCCAGCGGCTGGTCGCGCTCGAAGCTCGACGCCGTGGCCTGGAGGACCGTCGCCCCGGCGTCGGCCGCGTCGCGCGCGAAGGAGTCGAGCAGGGCGGTCTTTCCGCTGGCGAGTGGGCCGCCGATGGCGACCATCTGACATCGGCGGCCCAATGAACACTCGCTGTAGACCTGGGCCAGCGTCTTCTCTTCCTTGTCCCGTTCGACCAGCTTCTCCATCACTTCTCACCATCTCGCAACACAGGGACAGGGTGCGCGGAAACCCGATGAATGCACGCGATCTTGTGGATGAGATGTCAGAAGGCCGTTCCGAGCTGTGATCATCATTAACCGGAATTCCCCCGTCCGGCGTGAACCAATACGTTCAGCTGAGAGTCCAGGTGGATAAACGGCTGCGACCTGGGCCGTCAGCGTACCCACGGGCAAAGCCCGACGGAATATGAAAAATGCACTACCCCTGGTGCATCCCCCACGGCCGGGCCCGCCCTGACCCCCGTCAGCCCTGGCCGGGTGCCCATATCTCTAGCCGAGCGCCCCTACCCCAGCAACCCCTATCACCCGTCGTCCGCCCGCATTAGGGGTGCGCATAGGGGTGAAAGTGGGGTATCAGGCGATCACTTCCGCCCAGTAGGCTCGGCCGAGAATTGGACTTTGGACTGAGGAAATATTTATCCGTTCCCGGGCACACGCACTGCTTAAATGACGGGGAGCCGCACGGTCAATGGCTGATGAAGAAAAGCTGCGTCAGTACCTGAAGAAGGCCACCGGCGAACTGCAGCGCACCACCCGGAGACTGCACGAGGCCGAACTCAGGGATTCCGAGCCCATCGCGATCGTGGGCATGGGCTGCCATTTCCCGCCCGATCTGCGTTCCGCGGCGGATCTCTGGCGATTCGTGGCGGACGAGGGCGACGGAATCTCGTCGTTCCCCGACGACCGGGGATGGGGCGACGTCGACGCGCCCGGCGACGGCACCGAAACCACCCGCCAGGGTGGCTTCGTGACCGGAGCCGACCGGTTCGACGCCGAGTTCTTCGGGATCGGCGAGCACGAGGCGCTGGCGATGGACCCGCAGCAGCGGCTGCTCCTGGAGACCGCGTGGAACGCCGTGGAGGACGCCGGCCTGGATCCGGCCGGCCTGCGCGGGACACCGACCGGCGTCTACGCGGGCGTGTCCTACTGCCACTACGGCGCCGGACCGCGAGCGGCGGCGGTCCCGGCCGGCGTCGAGGACCAGCTGATCATCGGCGGCACACCGAGCACGACGTCGGGCCGCGTCTCCTATGTGCTGGGGCTGCGCGGACCGGCCATCAGCGTGGACACCGCCTGCTCGTCGTCCCTGGTGGCCATCCACCTGGCGTGCCAGGGGCTGCGGCGCGGCGACTGCGAACTCGCGCTGGCCGGCGGCGTCACGATCATGGCCACACCCCACGTCATCGTCGAGTTCGGCCGCCGCGGCGCCCTCGCCGGGGACGGCCGGTGCAAGCCCTTCGCGGCCGCCGCGGACGGCATGGGGTTCGGCGAGGGGGCCGGGCTGCTGGTGCTGGAGCGGCTGTCCGTGGCTCGGCGCCACGGCCACCCCGTGCTCGCGGTGATCCGGGGGTCGGCGGTCAACCAGGACGGCGCGACGAACGGGCTGACCTCGCCGAGCCGTTCGGCGCAGGAGGCGGTCATCCGGCAGGCGCTGGCGGCCGCCGGGCTCACCCCAGACCAGGTCGACGCGGTGGAAGGCCACGGGACCGGCACCGCGCTCGGTGACTCCATCGAGGCCGAGGCCCTCATCGCCACCTACGGCGAGCACCGGTCCGCCGACCGGCCCCTGAGGCTGGGCTCGGTCAAATCGAACATCGGCCACACCCAGACCGCGTCCGGGGTGGCGGGCGTGATCAAGACGGTCATGTCCATGCGCGCGGGCCTCCACGCCCGGACCCTTCACATCGACCAGCCGTCGGCCTACGTCGACTGGTCCGACGGCACGGTCGCCCTGACGACCGAGTCGGTTCCCTGGCCGGCCGAGGGGCGTCCCCGGCGGGCCGGCGTGTCCTCCTTCGGCATCAGCGGCACCAACGCGCACCTGATCGTGGAGGAGCCGGCCACGACGGACGGCGAGCGGCAGGGCGGCGAGCGGCAGGGCGGCGTCGACGCCCTCGTCACCCCCTGGGTGCTCTCGGCGAAGACCGAACCGGCGCTGCGGGCCATGGCCGCGCGGCTCGGCGACCACGTCGCCGCCCACCCGGCCCCGGCCGCAGACATCGGCAGGTCCCTCGCCCGCACCAGGGCCGGGTTCGGACACCGCGCGGTCAGCGTGGCCACCTCCGTCGACGAGCACCGCGCCGCGCTCGCCGCCCTGGCCCGCGGCGAGGACGCGCCCGGTCTGATCACCGGCGCGGCCGCCCCCGCGCGAACGGCCCTGGTCTTCACGGGCTCCACGGACGGCGAGCCGGGTGCCGGTGACCCGGCCCAGGAGATGGCGGAACGGTTCCCCGCCTTCGCCGAGGCGTACGACGACGTACGCACGCGTCTGGAGGCGCGGCTCGACCGGCCGCTGACGGCGTACCGGCACGCCGCCGTGTTCGCCCTCCAGTGGGCGCTGTACCGCCTGGTGCGGTCCTGCGGAGTGGAGCCGGACCTCGTCGCCGGCTCGGGCGTCGGCGAGATCACGGCGGCCCATGCCGCCGGCGTCCTGTCGTCGGACGACGCCATCGCGCTCGCGGCCGCCGCCGCGCGTGCGGACGAGACCGGGGACCACGGCGACGAGGACGGGCTGCGGGCCACCGCCGAGCGGATCGAGTACGCGAAGCCGGACATCACGATCATCGCCCCCGGCGAAGCCGGCGAGCCCGGCCACCCGGACCACTGGGCGTCCGGCGACTTCCTGCGCACCGACGCCGGGGACCTTCTGTCCCGGGTGCGGTCGCAGGGGGCGACGGCCTGCCTGGAGCTGGACCCGGGAGCCGCCGGCCCGGCCGAGGAGGTGCTGGCCCGTCTCGCGAGGGCGTACACGGCCGGCGCGGTGGTGTCGTGGGAGGGCGCCTTCACCGGCACGGGCGCCGGCCAGGTCCGCCTGCCCGGCTACCCGTTCCAGCGCAGGCGGTACTGGCTCGACGCGCCGGTCACCCGGGACCGCGGCGGCGACGAGGTGGTGCGTGAGCACGTACACCCGCTGCTCGGGGGCCCGATCGACCTCGCCGACCCGACCGAGGTCCGGTTCACCCGTACGCTGACGGCACGGGACCCCTGGTACGTGGCGCAGTACCGGTTGCGCGGCGCGCCCGCCCTGCCGCCCGCCGCCGTGGCCGAATGGGCCCTGGCCGCCGCGCGCCACGCGGCCCCCGACGGCGGCGCCGCCCCGACGATCGAGGACCTCGTCCTCGGTGAGCCGACCACCCTGTCCGGCCCACGGCCGTCGGCCACGCAGTCGGCGGCCGTACAGACAGCGGCCGCGCAGACGGCGATCGTGCAGACGGCGGTAGAAGCCCACGGCGCGGTCCGCCGGTTGAGGGGATTCGGCCGGGCGTCCGGCGCGGAACCGGGCGGCGGCGACCGCGGCTGGACCCTCCGGTTCACCGCCTCGGCCCGTGCCGGAACGGCACCGGCCCCCGGCCCCGCGGACCTCGACCGGCTGCGCTCGGAGATGACCGAGGCGGATCCGCAGGCGCTGTTCGCGCGGCTCGACGACGCCGGAATCGCCTGCGGCCCGGCCTTCCGGCAGGCGGTCCGCCGCTGTTGGCGGGCCGACGACGAGGCGCTGACCCTCGTCGAGCCCGACCCGGCCGTCGCCGCCGACGACGACACCTACGTCCTCCACCCCGTGGTGTTCGAGACGTGCCTGCTGACCGCCTTCCCGCTGGTCGCCGGTGACGGCGAGGCCCTGTGGCTGGCGTCGGGCCTCTCCCGTCTCACCGTCCACCGCGAGCTGCCCCGGCGGCTGTGGTGCCATGTGCGCCGCACCCCGGACGGCCCGGTCCACCTCGCGCTCTTCACCGACACCGGCGAGCCCCTCGTCACCGTCGAAGGGCTGACGTACGCCGCGTCCGACCTGGGCGAGGAGGCGGGCCCCGGGGAGCCGGAGATCGAGCCGTGGGACGTGGAGGAGCTGGCGCGGCTCGCCGTCGTGGAGCCGCCGGCGGCGCGGGAGGCGCTCACGGACCTCCTGTTCGCCCGGGTGACCGCCCTGGTCGAGGGGCTCGCGGAGGACCGGGAGAGCCTGCGCGCCGGGTTCCCGGGCAGCCGGCTGGGCGATCTCGGCCTGGACTCGCTGCGGGCGATGCGGCTCAGGGAGCAGTTCCGCACCGGGCTGCTCGTGGACGTACCGCCCCAGCGCCTGCTCGGCGACACCACCGTCGCGGACGTCGTCGACCTGGTCTGCCGGTCCCTCGCCGCCCGGAGCCTCGTCGTGACGGGCGACGAGCAGCCGGAGGCCGCCGGACCGATCGAAGAACTCATCCTGTAACCCGCCAGGAAGGCAGGCACGATGTCCACGGATCTCTTCGCCGAGTTGTACCGCCGCGGGGTGAGGATGCGGCTGGCCGACGGCCGACTCCATGTGACGGCCCCGCCCGGTGCCCTGACTCCCGAGCTGCGCGAGGAGATGAGGCTGCGCCGGGACGAGCTCATCGAGATCATCACGCGCTCCGAGAGCGGGGGCGAGCCGGTGAGCCTGACGCCCCGGCCCGAGGAGCGGCATGAACCGTTCCCGCTGACGGACATCCAGCAGGCGTACTGGGTGGGCCGGACACCGGCGGTGGAGCTCGGCGGGAACGCGGCCCACGGCTACATCGAGTTCGACACCGGGGAGCTCGACATCCCGAGGCTCGCACGCAGCCTCGACAAGCTCGTGCGGCGCCACGACATGCTCCGGGCGGTCATCGAGCCCGGCGGACTCCAGCGCGTCCTGCCCGAGGTACCGCCGTACGACATCCAGGTCACCGATCTGTCCGGGCTGGACGAGGCCGCGCAGGAGGCCGGGATCGCCCGGATCCGGGACGAACTGGCCGACCAGATCCTGCCCACCGACCGCTGGCCGCTGTTCGAGGTCCGCGCGACCCGGCTGGGCGACCGACGCTGGCGCCTGCATCTCAGCCTGGACATGCTGATCATGGACGGGTTCAGCATCGGGCTGTTCCAGCGCGACTGGTTCCACTTCTACAGCCGGCCGGAGGCCGAGCCGGAGCCCATCGAGGTCACCTTCCGCGACTACGTCCTGGCCGAGCAGCGGCAGCAGGGCGAGCGGCGGTTCGAGGCCGACAAGCGGTACTGGCTGGACCGGCTCGACCAGCTGCCGCCCGCCCCCGAACTGCCCCTGGCCGTCCAGCCGGGGCAGCTGTCCCGGCCGTCGTTCGCCCGGCAGCACGCCCGGCTGTCCCGCGACCGGTGGACCGCCGTCAAGGAGACCGCCCGCCGCCGGGGCCTCACCCCCTCCGCGGTGCTCATCGCGGCCTACGCCGATGTACTGCGGCGCTGGTCGAAACGGCCGGAACTCACCCTCAACCTGACGCTGTTCAACCGTCCCCCGCTCCACCCGCGGATCGGCGAGGTGATCGGCGACTTCACCTCGGTGATCCTGCTGGAGACGCGGCCGGAGGCGGAGGACTCCTTCGCCGGGCGCGCGAAACGCCTGCACCACCAGCTGCTGGACGATCTCGGGCACTCCACCTACTCCGGCGTCCGGGTGCTGCGGGAGCGCGCCCGGCGCTTCGGCGGCCGTCCGGGAGCGGCGATGCCGGTGGTGTTCACCAGCATGATCGGCTTCGACTCCGCGTCGAACCTCACCGAGTCGGCCCGGATGTTCGGCGAGGTGGTGTACGGCGCGAGCCAGACGCCGCAGGTCTGGCTGGACTACCAGGTACTGGAGGACCGGGGCGAGCTGCTGGTCAACTGGGACTTCGTCGACGGACTCTTCCCCGCCGGCATGATCGAGGAGATGTTCCTCGCCCACCGGACCTGCCTGGAGCGCCTCGCCGAGAGCGAAGCCGCGTGGGACGAACGCGAGCTGATCGCACTCCCCGACGCGCAGGCCGCCGAACGCGACCGGGCCAACGCGACCGAGGCGCCCATCCCGCCGCGCACGCTCTGCGGCCTGGTCGAGGAACAGGCCGCGCGGACCCCGGACGCGATCGCCGTGATCGCGCCCGACGGCGAGCACACCTATCGCGAACTGGTCGACGACGCCCACCGGCTGGCCCACGCCCTGCAGTCGATGGGGGCCACCCCGAACACCCTGATCGGCGTCGTCGCGGAGAAGGGCTACGAGCAGGTGGTGGCGGCTCTCGGCGTCACCCGGTCCGGGGCCGCGTATCTGCCGATCGAACCGCGCTGGCCCGCCGCCCGGCGCGAGCAGCTCCTGCGGCAGGGGCGGGTCCAGGTGGTGGTCACGACCCGGCGGCTGCGCGACGAGCCGGCCTGGCCCGACGGGATCCGGCGGGTGACCCTCGCCGACGAGGCGGTACGGACCGCGCCGGCCACCCCGCCCGCGACCGGGCCCGACCCGGCCGACCTGGCGTACGTGATCTTCACCTCCGGATCGACCGGTACGCCGAAGGGCGTCATGATCGACCACCGGGCGGCGGCCAACACGATCCAGGACCTCAACGAGCGCTACCGCGTCACCCCGGACGACCGCGTGCTCGCGCTGTCCGCCCTCAGCTTCGACCTCTCCGTGTACGACCTCTTCGGTTTCCTGGCCGCCGGCGCCGGTGTCGTCATGCCGGAGCCCGGCCGGGCACAGGAGCCGCGGCACTGGAGCGAGCTGGTGGACCGGCACCGGGTGACGCTCTGGAACACCGTGCCGGCCCTCGTCCAGGCGTGGATCGACGCGCACGACCCGGCCTCGCCCCCGCCCGGACACGGGCTGCGGCTGGTCATGATGAGCGGCGACTGGATCCCCGTGGCACTGCCCGACCGGATCCGCGCGATCTACCCCGAGGCCCAGGTGATGAGCCTGGGCGGCGCCACCGAGGCGTCCATCTGGTCGATCCACTACCCGATCGGCGAGGTGCCCCCGGAGTGGTCACGGATCCCCTACGGCAAGGCGCTCGCCAACCAGACCATGCACGTGTACGACCAGTGGCTCGAACCCAGCCCCGTCTGGGCGACCGGTGAGATCTACATCGGCGGCAGCGGGGTGGCCCGCGGCTACTGGGCCGACCCGGAGCGGACGGCGGAGCGGTTCATCGTGCATCCGCGCACCGGGGAGCGCCTCTACCGGACCGGTGACCTCGGGCGCTATCTCCCCGGCGGGGACATCGAGTTCCTGGGGCGCGAGGACTCGCAGATCAAGCTCAACGGCTACCGCATCGAACTCGGTGAGATCGCGGCCCCGCTGCGGCGGCACCCGGGCGTGCGGGAGGCGCTGGTCGCCGTGGACGCCAATCCCCGGACGGGCCGCCGCCAGCTGGTCGCCTACCTGGTGCCCGAGGACGGGGAGGCCGTCGCGGGGCGGCCACATCCCGACGCCGCCGCGCTGCGGGCCGTACTGGAGGAGGCCCTGCCGGAGTACATGGTGCCGCGCCACTACCTCGTCATCCCGAAGGTGCCGCTGAGCGCCAACGGCAAGGTCGACGTCTCGGCCCTGCCCGCCCCGAGGGAGGAGCAGGCACCCGGCAGGACGTCCGCGCCGCAGGACGATCTGGAGCGCACGCTGCTGCGGTTCTGGCAGGAGGTCCTGGAGCGCGACGACTTCGGGACGGAGGAGAACTTCTTCGAACTCGGCGGGGACTCGCTGCTCGCGATCGGCGTCCTGGAACGGATCGCCAAGGAGTTCGGCACGGCCGAGAGCCAGGACGAGGGCCTGCGCAGGCTCTTCGACCATCCCACGGTGGCCCGCCTGGCCGCCGCCATGAGGGCCGGGGACACGTCCTGACAGCTGGTACGCCCCCACCCGGAGCCGGTGGTCGCCGGTTCCGGGTGGGGGGGCGTGGTGTCGAGGAGCGCGGCTCAGCCCTGCTTGCTGTAGAGGCGCAGGGCGATCGGGGCGGTCACGAGGGTGATGACGGCGGTCGCGGCGAGGGACCAGGTGACCGCGCCGCCGGCGCTGCCGGTGTCGTTCATCAGGTCCCGGGCCGCCGTGGCTACATGGCTGAGCGGGTTGACGTCGACGAACGCCTCCAGCCAGTCGGGCATGGTGCTGGGCTGGACGAAGATGTTGCTGGCGAAGGAGAGCGGGATCAGCACGGCGTTGGCGATGCTGAGGACGACGGCCGGGTCGTGGATGACCAGAGCGAGCGTGGACCACACCAGGGACAGCGCGAGCCCGAAGGCGATGACCAGGGCGACCGCGGCGAGCACGCCCAGCGGACCGCCGTCGGGGCGGTAGCCCATGATCAGGCCGAGCACGATCACGATGGCGGACGCGAAGAGATAGCGGGCGGCGTCGCTGAGCAGGCCGCCGAGCACGAAGGCACCGCGCCACACCGGCAGGCCGCGGAAGCGGTCGAAGGCCCCGCTCTGCACGTCCTGGGCGAGCCGGGCCCCGCCGTACATGGTGACGATGGCGATGCTCATGCTGAGCACGCCGGGCAGCAGCGTCTTGAGGTACTCCCCGGTCGAACCGCTGATGGCACCGCCGAACAGGTAGGTGAACAGCACGGTGAACAGGATCGGGATGGCGGCCGAGTCCACCAGCTGCTTGGGGTCGTGCTTGATCTTGAGCATGGCGCGCCTGCCGAAGGTGACCGAGGCGGCGAGCGCCCCGGCACGGCGGCGGGAGCGTCCCGAGGCGAGCAGGGCGTCGATCGGGTCGGCGTCGGCCTCGGTCGCGGCGGGGCGCGTGGAGGCGGCAGGGGTGGTCATGCGTTCTGGTCCTCGTGGTCGGGGGTGGCCGGAGCGGTCCGGTGGCCGGTGAGTGCGAGGAAGGCCTCGTCCAGGCTGGGCTGGCCGAGGGAGAGGTTCTCGACGCCGACCCCGGCGTCGGCGAGTTGGGTCATCGCGCGCCCGACCAGCCGGCTGACGTCGGTCGCCTCGGCGGGCGTGGCGAGCAGCACGGACAGGGCGAGCGGGTCGGCGGCGGGCCGGACCGTCCCCTCCAGGGCGCCGGACAGGATCTGCAGCGCCCGGGGACGCTGCTCGCCGTCGAGGAGGCGCAGATGCAGGGTGCCCGAGCCGACGCGGGCCTTGAGCTGGGCGCTGGTGCCCTCGGCCACGATCCGGCCGTTGTCGATGACCGCGATCTGCTCGGCGAGCTGGTCGGCCTCCTCCAGGTACTGGGTGGTGAGCAGCACCGTCGTGCCGGCCGCGGCGATCCGGCGGACCAGCTCCCACACCTGGTTGCGGCTGCGCGGGTCGAGACCGGTGGTCGGCTCGTCGAGGAACAGCAGGTCGGGGGTGACGATCAGGCTGGCGCCGATGTCGAGCCGGCGGCGCATGCCGCCCGAGTAGCCGCCCACCGGGCGGTCGGCCGCGCGGGTCAGGTCGAACGCGACGAGCAGGTCGTCGGCGCGCTGTCTGCTGGCGGCCCGGGACAGACCCTGGAGCCGGCCGAGGATCAGCAGGTTCTCGTATCCGGTGAGGTCCTCGTCGAGCGAGGCGAACTGTCCGGTCACCGCCACCCGGGCGCGGATCGCGTCCGTCTCGGTCAGCACGTCGTGGCCGAGGACGCGGGCGGTGCCGCCGTCCGGCCGGGTCAGCGTGGCCAGGATGCGGATCGTGGTCGTCTTGCCCGCCCCGTTGGGGCCGAGGAACCCATAGACCTGACCGCGCCGGATCGTGAGGTCGATCCCGTCCAGTGCCCGGTTCTCTCCGTAGACCTTGACCAGACCGCGCGCCTCGATCGCCGGGTCGTCTCCGCCCGAGCTCTTCTTTGACATACCGTAAGAGTTAGCTATCTCTGACAGCTTGTCAAGGTTACGAACGACGGCATACCCTTCCTGAAATGGTCGACACGCAGCACACCGCCACGCCGCCCCGTCGCCGCCGGTCCGACGCCCGGCGCAGCATCGACGCCATCCTCAACGCGGCCCGGGTCGTGCTGGGCGAGCGGCCCGACGCGAGCATGGAGGACATCGCCGCGACGGCCGGCGTCACCCGCCAGACCGTCTACGCGCACTTCCCCTCACGCGACGCGCTGGTCGCCGCCCTCGTGGAGGCCGCGGCCGCCGAGTACGCGGGGCTGCTCGACGACGCGGCGCTGGACACCGCCCCGCCCGCCGACGCGCTGGTCCGGTTCCTGGACGCGAGCTGGCGCTTCCTCGGCCGCTATCCCCTGCTGCTGAACGCCACCGCGGCGCGGATCCCGCGGCCCGACAGCGACCCCCACGACGTCGTGCCCCCGCGGCTCGAACGGATCATCCGGCGGGGCCAGCACGCGGGCGACTTCGACCCGTCCCTGCCGGCGTCCTGGCTCGCCGCGGCCGTCATGGGCCTTCAGCACACGGCGGCCGCCCAGATCGCGACGGACCGCCTCACGCACGCCGAAGCGGAGGCGCTGTGCCTGGAGAGCACCCTGCGCCTCTGCGGAGGGACGGCACACCAGCAGGCCGGGGCCACCCGAACGGGCTCCGACGGGGGATCCCGGGCCGGCTGAGGAAGGGGCTCGGTCGGCGCATTCCCGGCCGGCTGATCATCGACCACCTGCGGCGGGCCCGACCGGGGATCTCCGACCACGTGAGCCGGCCCCGCCACATGAGCTGGACCCCGCCACATGAGCCGGGCCCCGACCGGCGGACCCGGGCACGGGGGCCCGGATGGGCCCGGTGTCCGTGGTGCGGGCCCGCCGGTCAGGGGGCCTCGTCACGGGGTGTCGGGCAAGTCCCCGTCGATGAGGGCGAAGAGCTCGTCGTCCGTGGCGGAGTCGAGGGCGGTCTCGTCGGCGTCCCGCGACGGCGTCCCGTTCGCCGGGCGGGTGTCGTCCCAGCGGCTCAGCAGGGTCTGCAGGCGCCGGGTGACCCTGCCCCGCAGCTCCTCCTCCAGCCCACCCCGCAGCAGCGCCTTCTCCAGGCTCTCGATCTCGTCCAGCACCGGTGCGGACCGCGGCGCCGCCTCGGCGGTGAGCCGGGTGCGCAGGTGCTCGGCGAGCGCGGCCGGGGTGGGATGGTCGAAGACCAGGGTCGCGGGGAACCGGCAGCCGGTCGCGGCGGCCAGCCTGTTGCGGACGTCGACGGCGGTGAGCGAGTCGAACCCGAGATCGCGGAACGGGGTGTCCGGGTCCATGCTCTCCGCGTCGCCTCCGCCCAGCGCGATCGCGGCGTGCGACCGGACGAGCTGGAGCAGGAACTGCTTCTGCTCGGCCTCCTTCAGCGACGCCAGCTGCCGCGTGAGGCCCTCGGCGGGATCGGCCGTGGCGACCCGGGGCTGGACCGGCGCGTTGATCAGCCCCCGCCAGAGCGCCGGGAGGGCACCGTCACGGGCGAGGGACCGGAGCCGGCCCGCGCGGACGGCGGACGCCAGCAGCACGGGCTCGGCGGACCCGCGCGCCGCGTCGAACAGGGTCAGCGCCTGCTCGGTCGGCAAGGGGGCGAAGTACCCGCCGATGCGGGCCCGGTGGGAGCTGGTGATGTCGGCGGTGAGCCCGCTGGTCTCCGCCCACAGGCCCCACGCGATCGACACCGCCGGCAGCCCCATGGCCCTGCGGTGGCCGGCGAGCGCGTCGAGGAAGACGTTGGCGGCGGCGTAGTTGCCCTGCCCCGGAGCACCGGTCAGCCCGGCGCCGGAGGAGAACATCACGAACTCGGCGAGGTCGGCCCCCGCGGTGAGCTCGTGCAGATGCAGGGCCGCGTCGACCTTGGGCCGCATCACCGTGTCGATCATGTCCGGGGTGAGGGAGGGCAGGATCCCGTCGTCGAGGGCCCCGGCGGCGTGCACCACCGAGGTCAGCGGGTGTGCGGCCGGAACCGCGGCGAGCGCGCGGGCGAGGTCGGCCCGGTCGGCGACGTCGCACGCGACGATCTCCACCTGGGCGCCCAGCCCGGTCAGCTCGGCGCGCAGCTTCTCCGCGCCGGGTGCCTCGGGACCGCTGCGGCTGACCAGCATGAGGTGCCGGGCACCCCGCTCGGCGAGATGGCGTGCGACGAGACCGGCGAGGGTCCCGGTGCCGCCGGTGATGAACACCGTCCCCTCGGGGTCCGGCGCCGGCGGAACGGTCAGCACGATCTTGCCGACGTGCCGGGCCTGGCTCATGAACCGGAACGCCGGGACGGCCTGGCGGACGTCCCACGTGGTCACCGGCGGCAGTTCGAGTGCGCCGGTGCGGAACAGGTCCAGGATCTCCGCCAGCATCTCCTTGACGCGGTCCGGCCCCGCCTCGCGCAGGTCGAAGGCCCGGTAGCCGACGCCCGGGTGGGCGCCGGAGACGGCCTCGCCGTCGCGGATGTCCGTCTTGCCCATCTCGATGAAGCGTCCGCCGGGCCGCAGCAGCCGCAGCGAGGCGTCGACGAAGTCCCCGGCGAGCGAGTTCAGCACCACGTCGACGCCCTGTGCGCCGGTGGCATCCGCGAACCGCTGCTCGAACTCCAGCGTGCGGCTGGACGCGATGTGCGCGTCGTCCAGCCCGGCGGCCCGCAGGACCGGCCACTTGGCGGGGCTCGCGGTCGCGAACACCCGGGCGCCGTGGTGCCGGGCGAGCTGGATCGCCGCCATGCCGACCCCGCCGGCCCCCGCGTGCACGAGCACGCTCTCCCCGGGGCGCAGTCCGCCCAGGTCGAAGAGGCCGAAGTGCGCGGTGAGGAAGGCCACCGGCACCGACGCGGCCGCCTCGTACGACCATCCCTCGGGGATCCTGGCCAGCAGCCGGTGATCGGTCACCGCCACCGGCCCGAAGGCGTTGGTCCAGAACCCGAGGACGCGGTCGCCGGGCGCCAGGTCGGGCACGTCGGCACCGACGGCGGTGACCACGCCCGCGCCCTCGCTGCCCAGCTCCGTCTCGCCGGGGACCATCCCCAGGGCGGTGACCACGTCACGGAAGTTGAGTCCGGCCGCCCGCACGGCCACGCGTACCTCGTGCGGGCCGAGCGGTCCGGCGGGCGCCGGGCACTCCGCGAGCGTTAGGCCCTCCAGTGTCCTGGCGCCGGTGGCCTCCAGGCGCCAGGCGGCGGCGCCGGCGGGCGGTGTCAGGCTGTCGCCGCTGTCGGCCTGGGCCAGCCGTGGCGCCAGCAGGTCACCGGACCGGGCCGCGAGCTGGGGTTCGTCGCAGTCCGCCAGCTCCGCCCAGGTCCGCGCCGTCGCGGCGTCGTCGGGGGACGTGCCGTCGTCGACGAGGACGAACCGGCCGGGGTGTTCGGTCTGCGCCGTGCGCACCAGCCCCCAGACGGCGGTCGCGGCCAGGTTCGCGGCGTCGTCCTCGGCGCGCGCGGTGACGGCGCCCCGCGTCCTGACGACCAGCCGGCCGGCGCCGAGGCTGTCGTCGGCCAGCCAGCCCTGCACCACCTGGAGCGCGGCGGCGGTGACCGTGCGGACCCGGGCGGCCAGGTCGGCGGCGCCGCTGCCGCCGTCGGACGCGGGGGCGCTCCACACCACCAGGTCGGGCGCGGGGGTTCCCGCCGCGATCGCCGCCCGCAGCGCGGCCAGGTCGCGGTAGGTGTCGACGCCCGCGCCCGTGGCGGCGAGCCCCTCGGGGACTCCCGTCCCGTCGGCGTCGAGCACCGCCCAGCGGTGCCGGTCGGCCGCCGGGCCGGACCCGGACCGGGTGACGGGTGCCCAGGTGAGGCGGAACAGCGCGTCGCGCGTCGCTCCCGCGGTCGCGGCGAGCGGTTGTCCGGCCGACGCCGGCCGCACGATGACGGTTCCCACCGACACGACGGGCCGCCCGTCGGGGTCGGCGGCGGTCAGCGCCACCCGGTCCGGTCCGATGCGCCGTACCTTGACCCGCAGGTCGGCCGCCCCGGGCGCCACCAGGGCCACGTCGCTGAACACGAACGGCAGCCAGATGCCCGCCTGCGCGTCCGCGTCCGGGCCGTCTCCGGAGACGAGGATGCCGGCCGCCTGCGCCGCCGCGTCCAGCAGCGCGGGATGGATGCCGTACCGGCCGGCCTGGTCGCGCTGCTGGGAGGGCAGGCCGACCTCGGCGTAGACGTCGTCGCCGAGCCGCCAGGCCTTGCGGATCCCGCGGAAGGCCGACCCGAAGCCGTAGCCGCGTTCGGCGTATCCCGCGTAGAGCCGGTCGGTGGGCAGCGGCTCCGCGCCGGCCGGGGGCCAGATCACGAGGTCGCCGAAGTCCTCCGCGCCGGGCGTGCCGGTCAGCGCGCCGGCCGCGTGGGAGGTCCACTCGCCGTCGAGGGAGGCCTCCCCGGGCCGCGAGTACACGGTCACCGGGCGCTTGCCCAGCTGGTCCGGGGCGCCGGCGACGACCTGGACCTGGACCGCGCCCGCCGGCGGGATCACCAGGGGGGCCTCCAGGGCCAGTTCCTCGATTCCCGGACAGCCGGCCTCGGTCGCGGCCCGCAGCGCGAGTTCGACGAACGCCGTGCCGGGAAGCAGCGCCCGGCCGTCGACCTGGTGATCGGCGAGCCACCGGTGGGTCTGGAGCGACAGGCGGCCGGACAGCACCACGGAGTCGCTGCCGGCGACGTCGATCGCGGCGCCGAGCAGGGGGTGCTCCCCGGCGCGCAGCCCCGCCCTGCCGAGGGCGTCGCCGGACGGGGCCGTGGGGTCCTGCCAGTAGCGGCGCCGCTGGAAGGCGTACGTCGGGAGGGTGACGTGTCCGCCCGGGCGGTGGCCGAGCAGGGTGTTCCAGTCGACCGGTACGCCGCCGACGTAGGCCTGCGCGACCGAGCCGAGGAAGTCGTCCAGGCCGCCGCGGTCGCGGTGCAGCGTGCCGAGGACGACCGCGGAGGCGTCCGCGTCGGCGACGGTCTCCTCCAGGCCGAGGGTCAGCACCGGGTGCGGACTGGCCTCCACGAACAGCTCGTACCCCCGGTCGAGGAGGGTCCGGGTGACCTCGTCGAAGCGCACCGGCTGGCGGAGGTTGCGGTACCAGTAGTCCGCGTCGAGTTCGGCGGTGTCCAGCTGTCCGCCGGTGACCGCCGAGTAGAACGGGATCCGCGAGGGGCCGGGGGTGATGCCCTTCAGCTGCCCGAGCAGCTCGTCCCGGATCCGCTCGACCTGCGGCGAGTGGGAGGCGTAGTCGACCGGGAGGCGCCGTATCCGGATCTCGGAGTCCTGGTGTTCGGCCAGCAGTTCGGCCACGGCGGCGCTGTCGCCGGACACCACCACGGATCCGGGCCCGTTGACGACGGCGATCGCCAGCCGGCCGTCCCAGCGGGACACCAGCGCCTCGGCCTCGTCGCGCCCCACGCCCAGCGACACCATCGCGCCCTGCCCGGACAGCGACGCCAGGGCGGCGCTGCGCAGCGCCACCACCCGCGCCGCGTCCTCCAGGGACAGCCCGCCCGCCACACAGGCGGCCGCGATCTCGCCCTGGGAGTGTCCGACCACGGCGGCGGGCACGATGCCCGCGTGCTCCCACAGCGCGGCCAGCGACACCATGACGGCGAACAGCACCGGCTGGACGACGTCCACGCGCTCCAGGTCCGGGGCGCCGGGAGCGCCCCTGAGCACGTCGCGCACCGACCAGCCGGTGAACGGGGCCAGCGCCTCGTCGCACGCGGCGAGCCGGTCGCGGAACACCGGAGCCGTCTCCAGCAGCCCGAGCGCCATCCCCTGCCACTGGGACCCCTGCCCGGGGAACACCAGCACGGCCTCGCCGGAACGGGTGCGGGCCACGCCCTGGACCGTTCCCGGCCCGGGTCGTTCGGCGGCCAGCGCGTCCAGGCCGGCGAGCAGCTCGGCGCGGGTGGTGCCGAGGAGGACGGCCCGGTGGGTCAGCGCCGACCGCCGCAGCAGCGCGGCCGCGACGTCCCGGGGGTCGAGTTCGGGCCGGGTCTGAAGGAACTCCGCCAGCCGCGCGGCCTGTGCGCGCAGCGCGGGCTCACCGCGCCCCGACAGCACCCAGGGCACCACGGCGGACCCGCCCGGTTCCGCGTCGGCGGCGGGCGTCTCCTCCGGCTCGGGTGCCTGTTCCAGGATGAGGTGGGCGTTGGTGCCGCTGATACCGAAGGAGGACACGCCGGCCCGGCGCGGCCGCCCGGTGTCGGGCCACGGCCGCGCCTCCACCGCCAGCTCCACCGCGCCCGCCGACCAGTCGACGTGCGGGGTCGGCTCGTTCACGTGCAGCGTCGCCGGAACCACTCCGTGCCGCATCGCCAGCACGAGCTTCATCACGCTCGCCGCGCCGGCGGCGGCCTGGGTGTGGCCGATGTTCGACTTCACCGATCCCAGCAGCATGGGCCGGTCCGCGGCCCGGGCCCGCCCGTAGGTCGCGAGCAGGGCCTGCGCCTCGATCGGGTCGCCCAGCGACGTGCCGGTCCCGTGCGCCTCCACGACGTCCACGTCCGACGCGGGCACACCGGCGCGCGCCAGGGCGGCCTGGATGACCCGCTGCTGCGACGGCCCGTTCGGCGCCGTCAGCCCGCTGGACGCGCCGTCCTGGTTGGTGGCCGAGCCCCGTATGACGGCGAGGACCTGGTGTCCGCGGCGCCGGGCCTCGGACAGGGTCTCCACGAGCAGCAGGCCGACGCCCTCCGCGAAGCCGAATCCGTCCGCGCCGGACGCGAACGCCTTGGACCGCCCGTCCGGCGCCAGCGCGCGCATCCGGCTGAACTCGACGAACACCTTCGGGCTGGACATCACGGCCACCCCGCCGGCGACCGCCATGGTGCACTCCCCCGACCGCACCGCCTGGCAGGCGTGATGCAGCGCCACCAGGGACGACGAACACGCCGTGTCGACGGTCACGGCCGGGCCCTCCAGCCCGAACACGTACGCCAGCCGCCCCGAGACCACGCTCGGCGTGGTGCCGGTGACGACGTACCCCTCCACGCCCTGCGGGTAGTCCGAGGGTCCGGCGCCGACGAACACGCCGGTGCGGCTTCCCTTCAGGCTCGCCGCGTCCACCCCGGCGTCCTCGAACAGCTCCCAGCAGGTCTCCAGCAGCAGCCGCTGGCGCGGATCCATGGACAGCGCCTCGCGCGGGGAGATCCCGAAGAACGCCGCGTCGAACTCGGCGGCCCGCTCCAGGAACCCGGCCTCGCGGACGTACGACGTCCCCGAGTGGTCCGGGTCGGGGTCGAACAGCCCCTCCAGGTCCCAGCCCCGGTCCTCCGGGAAGCCGCCCACCGCGTCGCGGCGCTCCATCAGCAGCCGCCACAGCTCCTCGGGGGAGGCCACCCCGCCCGGATAGCGGCACGCCATGCCGACGATCGCCACCGGCTCGCGGAGCTTGGCCTCCAGCTCGTCGTTGCGCAGGCGCAGACGCCGGGTCTCCTTGACCGATTCCCGCAGCGCGCTGGTGATTTTCTCGATCGATGTCGTCACTGGGACCCTCACTCTTCGGTGCTGTGCACGGCGCGGATGAGTTCGTCGACATCCATGGCGTCGACCGCGGTGATCTCGTCGTCGTCGCGGTCGGGGCGGCCGTCGTCGCCGTCGTCCGCGTCCGGCACGTCGTCCGCCGGGCTGATCTGCTCGTTCAGCCAGCGGGCGAGCTCCATGGGCGTCGGGCAGTCGAAGATGAGCGTCGCGGGCAGCCGCAGGCCGGTCGCCGCGGCGAGCCGGTTGCGCAGCTCGACGGCCGTCAGCGAGTCGAAGCCCATGTCCAGGAAGCCGCGGTCGGGGTCCAGCGCGTTCACCGAGCCGTGGCCCAGCACGGCTGCGCCGTGCTTCCTGACGAAGGTGACGAGCGCCTGGCGCCGCTCGGCCGGGGCGAGCCCGGCGAGCTGTTCGGCGAGTGCGCCGGAGGCGTTCTCCTCGCCCGTGTCGGCGGCCGGCCGGCCGCCGCGCGGCACCAGCCCGCGCATCACCGCGGGCAGCGACCCCTGCTCGGCCTGGGCGCGCAGGGCGCCCCGGTCGAGCCGGGCGGCCACCAGCAGCGGCTGCCCGGACCCGACCCCCTGGTCCAGCAGGGCGAGGGCCTCCGGGACGGACATGGCGGACGCGCCGGCCCGGGCGAGCCGGTCGCGGTCCTGGCCGCCCATGCGGCCCGTCATGCCGCTCTCGGGCGCCCACAGACCCCAGGCCAGCGAGGTGGCGGCCTGTCCGCGGGCGCGCCGGGCCGCGGCGAGCGCGTCGAGGAACACGTTGGCGGCGGCGTAGTTGGCCTGGCCGGCGTTGCCGGTCACGCCGGCGGCCGACGAGAACAGGACGAACATGCCGAGGTCGAGGTCGCGGGTGAGCTCGTCGAGGTGCGCGGCGGCGTCGACCTTGGGCCGCAGGACGGCCTCCAGACGCTCACCGGTGAGGGAGGTGAACACCACGTCGTCGAGCACGCCCGCCGTATGGACCACGGCGGTGAGCGGACGGTCCGCCGGTATCCCGGCCAGCAGGTCGGCCAGGGCCGCCCGGTCGGCCACGTCGCACGCGGCGAACGTGACGTCCGCGCCCAGCTCGGCGAGTTCCCCGGCCAGCCGGTCGGCGCCCGGCGCGGCGGCGCCCTGGCGGCTCGCCAGCAGGATGTGGCGCATCCCCCACGGGCCGGCCAGGTGCTTGGCCACCAGGGCGCCCAGGGTTCCGGTGCCGCCGGTGATCAGTACGGTGCCCTCGGGGTCGGGGGCGGGCGGGATCGTCAGGACGAGCTTGCCGACGTGCCGGGCCTGGGCCATGAAGCGGAAGGCTTCGGGCGCCTCGCGGATGTCCCAGTCGCGGGTGGGCAGGTGTGTCAGGGTGCCGTCGCGCAGCAGCCGGACGACCTCGGTCAGCATCGACCGCATCAGCTCCGGGCTCGTGTCCCGCACGAGGTCCACCTGGCGGTAGACCACCCCCGGGTGGGCGTCGGCGATCTGTTCCGGGTCCCGGGGATCGGCCTTGCCCAGCTCGACGAAGTGGCCGCCCTTGGGCAGCAGCCGCAGCGAGGCGTCGATCAGCTCGCCGGTCAGCGAGTTGACGACCACGTCGACTCCGGTGCCGCCGGTGGCGGTGAGCATCCGGTCGGCGAACCCGGCGTCCCGCGACGACGCGATGTGGTCGTCGTCCAGGCCCATGTCCCGCAGCACGTCGTGCTTGGCGGGGCTCGCGGTGGCGAAGACCTCGGCGCCCAGATGGCGGGCGATCTGGACCGCCGCCATGCCGACACCGCCGGTCGCCGCGTGCACCAGGACCCGCTGCCCGGCGCGCACGCCGACCGTTTCGACCAGGGCGAACCAGGTGGTCAGGAACACGGAGGGGACGGCGGCCGCCTGCTCGTAGGACCAGTCCTCGGGGATCGGGGCGAGCCAGCGGTGGTCGGTGACCGCTTCGGTGGCGAACGCGCCGGGGATCATGCCCATGACCCGGTCGCCGGGCTTCAGTCCGGTGACGTCGGGACCGACCGCCTGGATGACGCCGGCCCCCTCGCCGCCGATGAAGTCGCCGCCGCCCGGGGCCATCCCGAGCGCCACCATGACGTCGCGGAAGCTGAGGCCGGCCGCCCGCAGCCGCACCCGCACCTGGCCGGCGGCCGGCGGCTCGCCGGTCTCGGGGCAGGGCGCGAGGGACAGGGCGTCGAGCACGCCGGAGCGGTCCGGTTCGAGCCGCCACCGGCCGCCGAGCGGCGCGGAAAGCCCGGACCGGGTGGCGCCGAGGGCCGCCAGCCGGGGTATCAGCGCCGCGCCGTCACGGATCGCGAGCTGCGGCTCGTCACCGGCCAGCGCCTCGGCCAGCGTGGGCACGCCGTCCGGGCCGTCCAGGTCGGCGAGGACGATACGGCCCGGGTTCTCCGTCTGCGCCGAGCGGAGCAGGCCCCACACGGGCGCCGCGGTGAGGTCCTGGACCTCGCCGGCCTCGCCGGCGGCGACCGCCAGATGGGTCACCACGACGAGCCGGGCGTCCGCCGTCCGGTCGTCGGCCAGCCAGGCCTGGACGTCGCGCAGCACCGCGGCGGTCAGGTCGGAGGCCGAGCCGGGCAGCTGGGCGCCGGCCGCCGCCGTACAGGGCAGCACCACGAGGCGGGGGCACGGCGCGCCCTCGGCCAGCTCGGCGAGCAGGTCGGCCATGCCGGGACGGGGGTCCGTGGAGATCCCGGACGCCCGCAGCCCCTCGGCCAGGCCGAGCGTGTCCTCGCCGAGGAGCGCCCAGCCGTCGCCGGCGTCGCCCTCGGGCTTCGGCGGCGCGATCCAGTCCAGCGCGAACAGGGAGCGGTCGGCCGGGGTCGCGGACCGGGCGAGCTGTTCGGCGGGGACCGGCCGGGAGACCAGGCGTTCGATCACCAGGACCGGGTCGCCGGTCTCGTCCGCCGCGCTGATCGTCACCGTGTCCGGTCCGGCCGGCGCGACCCGCACCCGCAGGTCCCGGGCACCGGGCGCGTACAGCGACACCCCGGTCAGGCTGAACGGCAGCAGCACCGTCCGGCCCTGGTCGTCGCCGCGCGCGGTGGCCGGGGCGAGCAGCATGGTCTGCAGCGCCGCGTCGAGCAGCGCGGGATGGACGCCGTAGCGGCCCGCCTCGTCGCGCACCGGGGCGGGCAGCGACACCTCGGCGTACACCTCGTCGCCCTTGCGCCACGCGCGGCGCAGCCCGCGGAAGGACGGCCCGTAGACATAGCCGCCGTCCGCCTCCGCCGCCGCGTAGAAGGCGTCGGGGTCCAGCTCCAACGGCTCGGCGCCGGGCGGCGGCCACGCGGCCGCGCCGGCGGGGACGGGGCGGTCGTCCGCCGCCAGGAGCGCCGACGCGTGGCGCGTCCACTCCCCCGGCTCGCCGTTTCCGGTGTCCGGCCGGGTGTAGACGGCCAGCGGCCGGTGTCCGGCGTCGCCGGGCGGGCCCACGACCAGCTGGACGCCGACCGGGGTGTCGCCGTCGAGGAACAGCGGTGCTTCCAGGGTGAGTTCCTCGATCCGGGGGCGGCGCGCCTCGGCGCCGGCCCGCAGGGCCAGCTCGGTGAAGCCCGTCGCCGGCAGCAGGCAGACCCCGTTGACGCCGTGGTCGGCCAGCCACGGCCGGGTGTCGGCGGACAGCCGCCCGGTGAGCACCAGGCCGCCGGTGTCCGCCAGCTCCACCGCGGCGCCGAGCAGCGGATGGTCCTGCGTCGCCACGCCGAGGGCCGTCGGGTCCACGGCGGCCCGCTCGTGGTTCTTCCAGAAGCGCTGCCGCTCGAAGGCGTAGCGGGGGAGCTCGACCCGCTTGCCGCCGGGGATCAGGCGGGCCCAGTCCAGGTCCGCGCCGTTCACCCACGCCTCGGCCAGCGAGGCGGCGAAGCGGGCCATGCCGCCCTCGTCGCGGCGCAGCGAGCCCACCGTCACCGGCTCGGCGGAGTCGTCCGCCGAGGTGGCGGTGTCCATGACGGCGGCGGTCAGCACGGGGTGCGGGCTGGCCTCGACGAAGAGGGTGAAGCCGTTGTCGAGGAGCGCCCGGGTGACGCGTTCGAACAGCACCGGCTCGCGCAGGTTGCGGTACCAGTACTCGGCGTCCAGCCCGGTGGTGTCGGCCGGCTCTCCGGTGACCGCCGAGTAGAAGGGGATCCGCGCGCGCTGCGGGGTGATGCCGTCCAGCGTCGCCAGGAGGTCGTCGCGCATCTGCTCGACCTGCGGCGAGTGCGAGGCGTAGTCGACGTCGATGCGCCGGATCCGGATGCCCTGCCGTTCGCACTCGGCGGTCAGTTCGTCCAGCGCGTCGGTGTCGCCGGCCACGACGAGCTGCGAGGGGCTGTTGACGGTCGCGATCGACACCCGGCCCCGCCACGGGCCGAGCAGGGCCGCGACCCGCTCCTCGCCGGCCTGCACCGACGCCATGCCCGCGGAGCCGGTCAGCCGGGTCAGCGCCGTCGCGCGCACGGCCACCACCTTGGCGGCGTCCTCCAGCGACAGCGCGCCGGCCACGTACGCGGCGGCGATCTCGCCCTGGGAGTGACCGACCACCGCCGCGGGGCTCACGCCGTAGTGCTGCCAGAGGCGCGCCAGCGAGACCATCACCGCGAACAGGGCGGGCTGCACCACGTCGACCCGGTCCAGTCCGGGCGCCCCCTCCGACCGGCGCAGCACCTCGGTCAGCGACCAGTCGGTGTACGGCGCCAGCGCCCGCTCGCACTCGTCGACGTACGCGGCGAACTCCGGGGAGCTGTCGAGCAGTTCGGCGGCCATACCGGCCCACTGGCTGCCCTGTCCGGGGAAGACGAAGACGGCGCGCGGCTTGCGCTGCGCGGTGCCGTGCACCACGCCGGGGTCCGGCTCGCCGTCGGCCAGCCGGGCCAGGCGGGCGAGGTAGTCGTCGCGCTCGGCGCCGAGCACCACCGCGCGGTACGGCAGCGCGGCTCGCGTGGAGGCCAGGCTCCAGCCGATGTCGCGCGGCCGCGCCTCCGGGTCGTCCGCGAGCAGTCGGCGCAGCTTGCCGACCTGCCCGCGCAGCGACACCGGGGAGGCGGCCGAGACGGGCCATGGGACGGTCGTGCCCGCGTCCACCGCCTCGGTGGGGGCCGGACCTGGTTCCGTCTCGGGTACGTGGTCCGGCTCCGGCGCCTGTTCGAGGATGATGTGGGTGTTGGTGCCGCTCATGCCGAACGCGGACACGCCGGCCCGGCGCGGCCGCCCACTGTCGGGCCACGGCTGCGCCTGCACCGCCAGCTTCACGGCGCCCGCCGACCAGTCGACGTGCGGGCTCGGCTCGTCCACGTGCAGCGTCGCCGGCACCAGCCCGTGCCGCATCGCCATCACCAGCTTGATCACGCCCGCCGCGCCGGCGGCCGCCTGGGTGTGGCCGATGTTCGACTTCACCGACCCGAGCAGCACCGGCCGGTCCGCGGGACGGCCCTGGCCGTAGGTCGCCAGCAGCGCCTGCGCCTCGATCGGGTCGCCCAGCGACGTGCCGGTCCCGTGCGCCTCCACGACGTCCACGTCCGACGACGTCATGCCGGCGCGCGCCAGGGCGGCCTGGATCACCCGCTGCTGCGACGGGCCGTTCGGCGCCGTCAGCCCGTTCGACGCGCCGTCCTGGTTGACGGCGGAGGCCCGGATCACGGCGAGCACCTCATGGCCGTTGCGCCGCGCCTCGGAGAGCCGCTCCACGAGGAACAGCCCGACGCCCTCGGCGAGGCTCATCCCGTCCGCGGCGGCGGCGAACGCCTTGCACCGCCCATCCGGCGCGAGCGCGCCCAGCCGGCTGAACTCGATGAACTCCTTCGGGCTCGACATCACCGCCGCGCCACCGGCCACCGCCATGGTGATCTCGCCCGACCGCAGCGCCTGGCAGGCCAGGTGCAGCGCGACCAGGGACGACGAGCACGCGGCGTCGAGCGTCATCGCCGGGCCCTCCAGCCCGAACACGTACGACAGCCGCCCGGACATCACACTGCCGGTGCTCCCGGTCGCGGCGTAGCCCTCGGCCCACTCCGGGACCTGCGGCGCGCCCGTCACGTAGTCGGTGGGGTTGGCGCCGATGAAGACGCCGGTGCGGCTTCCCTTCAGGGTCGCCGCGTCGACCCCGGCGTCCTCGAACAGCTCCCAGCAGGTCTCCAGCAGCAGCCGCTGGCGGGGGTCCATGGCCAGCGCCTCGCGCGGGGAGATCCCGAAGAAGCCCGCGTCGAAGTCCGCGACCCCGTCGAGGAAGCCGCCCTCGCGGACGTACGCGGTCCCCGGGTGATCCGGGTCCGGGTCGAACAGGGTGAGGTCCCAGCCCCGGTCCTCCGGCAGCCCGGCCACGGCGTCACGGCCCTCCATCAGCAGCCGCCACAGGCCCGCCGGGGACACCACGCCGCCCGGATAGCGGCACGCCATGCCCACGATGGCCACCGGCTCGCCGTCGTCGGCCGGGAGGTCCAGGGGCTCGGCGGCCGGCGCGGCCAGCTCACCGAGGGCCAGTTCGAGCAGGTGCCCGGCGACGGCCGTGGCGGTGGGGTAGTCGAACGCGAGGGATGTGGACAGGCGCAGCCCGGTGGCCGTGTTCAGCCGGGTACGGAACTCGACCGCGGTGACCGAGTCGGATCCCATGTCCGTGAACGGGCGGTCGGGGTCGACGTCGGCGGCGCGTTCGTAGCCGAGGACGGCCGCGGCCTCGGTGCGGACCAGGTCGAGCACCGCCCATTCGCGTTCCGACTCGGCCAGGTCGGCCAGCAGCCGGCCGAGGGCCGTCGCCCCGTCCGCGCCCCGGCCGGACGCCCCGTCGGCGGCGGCCCGTACCTCGGGCAGGTCGTCGAGGAGCGGCCGGGGACGGGCCGCCGCGAAGAGCGAGGCGAACCGGTCCCACTCCACGTCGGCGACCACCACGGAGGTGTCGTTCTGGTCGAGCGCGCGCCGCAGGGAGCGCAGCGCCTGGTCGGTGTCCAGCAGCGGCAGCCCCTGCCGTTCCGACTGGCCCGCGAGCATCTCCAGCACCGCCGGGTCGTCGTCCTCGTCGTCGACGTCCCCGAACGGGTTCCAGACGCCCCAGGCCACGGAGGTGCCCGCCAGGCCCCTGGCGCGGCGGCGGACGGCCAGCGCCTCCAGGTACGCGTCGGCGGCCGCGAAGGCGCCGTGGTCGGCCGCGCCCCAGACGCCCGCGACGGACGAGTACAGGACGAAGGAGTCCACGGTGTCCGCGGCGTCCTCGCCCAGCAGCTCGTCCAGGACGCGCGCCCCGGTCGCCTTGGCGCGCAGCGCGTCGGCGAGCCGGGCCGGTGGGGTCTCCGTCATCGGCGCGCGCTCGGGAACGACGGCCGTGTGGACGACGGTGCGGACCGGCCGTCCGGCGGCCCGGGCCTCGCCGAGCAGGGCCTCCATCGCGGCGCGGTCGGCCACGTCGCAGGCCGTGATGGTCACCGAGGTGCCGGACCGCGCGAGTTCCGCGCGCAGCGCGGCGGCGCCCGGGGCGTCCGGGCCCCGCCTGCCGGTGAGGATGACGTGCTCCGCTCCCGAGGCCGCCAGCCACCGGGCCAGGCGCCTGCCGAGCCGGCCCGTACCGCCGGTGATCAGCACGCTGCCGCCGTCCGGCTGCCAGGTACGGGGCGCGGGCCGGTCGGCCACCGCGTCCCGCACCAGCCGCCGCACGTGCACCCCGCTGTCGCGCACGGCGACCTGGTCCTCCGCGCCCAGCCCGCCGGCCAGCACCGAACACAGCCGCTGTAGCGCGTCCTCACTGGGGGAGGCGGTGGAGCCGGGCAGGTCGATGAGCCCGCCCCAGCGCTGCGGGAACTCCAGGCCGGCGACCCGTCCCATGCCCCACACCTGGGCCTGCGCCGGCGATCGCAGGTCTGCGCCGTCCGCGCCGTCCACACAGACGGCACCGCTGGTCACCAGCCACATCGGGATGTCGGCCGCCACGTCGGCGAGTGCCTGGACGAGGGCCAGCGTGCCGGCGGTGCCCGCCGGAACGTCCGGGAACTCCTCGTGCGGGCGCTCGTCCATCGCCAGCAGCGACAGCACACCGGCCGCGTCCGCCGCCGCCCCGTCGCGGAGCAGTCCGGCGAGGTGCTCCCGGCCGTCGCGCGCCGGGTCCAGGGTGAGCCGCTGGGCGTCCGCGCCGCGCTCGGCGAGGGTCCGGCACACGGCGTCGGCGCAGTCGTGTCCCGGGCCGGTGGGGGGCGCCACGACCAGCCAGGTCCCGCTCAACCCCGGCTCGTCCGTCTCGGCGGCGGGCCGCCAGTCGACGCGGTAGCGCCAGGCGTCGAGTTCCTCGCCCGCGAGGTCCGGGATCGCGGTCGGCTCCGCGTCGTGCCCGGCGAAGACCGGCCGCCAGTCCACGTCGGCGCCGTGGGTGTACGCCTCGGCGAGCGAGGTCAGGAAGCGGCCGGTGCCGCCGTCGTTCCTGCGCAGGGTGCCCTGGGCCCGGGCGTCGCCGCCCGTGTCCTCGACGGTCTCCTCGATCGCCGGGGTGAGCACCGGGTGCGGGCTGGCCTCGATGAACAGGCCGTGGCCGTCGGCGAGCAGCGCGCGCACCGCGTCCTCGAACCGGACGCGCTCGCGGAGGCTGCGGTACCAGTACTCCGGCCCGAGTTCGCCGGTGTCCAGCAGGCCGCCGGTGGCCGAGGAGTAGAACGGCACCTTCCCCGGCCGGGGCGTGATCCCCGCGAGGACATGGCCGAGCCGGTCACGGAGCTGCTCGACGTGCGGCGAGTGCGAGGCGTAGTCCACGTCGACGCGCCGGAACCGGACGCCGTCGCGCTCGCAGACGTCGGCCAGTTCCTCCAGGGCGCCGACGTCACCCGCCACGACGACGCTGCCGGGCCCGTTGACCGCGGCGATCGACAGACGGCCGTCGAAGCGGCGCAGCAGCGCGGTGACCGCCTCCGCGCCGAGGGCGATCGAGGCCATGCCGCCCTGTCCGGACAGGCGGGTCAGTTCGGCGCTGCGCAGCGCCACGACCCGGGCCGCGTCCCGCAGCGAGAGCGCGCCGGCGACGTACGCGGCGGCGATCTCGCCCTGCGAGTGACCCGCCACGGCGGCCGGTGTGACGCCGTAGGAGCGCCAGAGCTCGGCCAGCGAGACCATCACCGCGAAGAGCGTGGGCTGGACGACGTCGACCCGGTCGAGCGAGGCGGCGCCGGGCTCCCCGGCGATCACCGCGGCGAGCGACCAGTCGGTGAACTCGGCCAGGGCCTCCCCGCACGCGCGCATCTGCTCGGCGAAGGCCGGTTCGGCGGCCATGAGGTCGGCGGCCATGCCGGGCCACTGGGCGCCCTGGCCCGGGAACACCAGGGCGGTCCTGAGGTCGTCGCCCGCGGTGCCCTGGATCAGGTGGGCCGAGGTCCTGCCCTCCGCGAGCGCGGTCAGCGCGTCGTCGAAGGCTCCGGTGTCGCCGGCCAGGACGACGGCGCGGTGTGCGGCCCGGCCCGGCAGCGCGGCCAGGGACGATCCGACGTCGAGGGGGCCGAGTTCCCGGTCGCGGGCCGTGAAGTCCCGCACCGCGGCGGCGCGGGCCCGCAGGCCGGTGGCGCTGGCGGCGGACAGCACCCACGGGACCGGCGGCCGGTCGTCGGGGAGTTCGGGCGCCTCGCGGTACCAGAAGCGGCGGTGCTGCCACGGGTAGGCGGGCAGGCTGACGGGCCGGCGCGCGGCCTCGGGGGGTGCGGGGACGGCGCCGGTCACGAACAGTTCCGCGGCGGTGGCGGCGAGCCGGTCCAGCGGGTCGTCGGCGTCCACCGCCACCCCGAACCGGGCGGCCGGCGCGTCGGGCAGGTCGCGCGGCAGGACGTCGACGAGCGTGTCCACGCCCGCGTCCGCGAGGTCGTCGGCCAGGTCCTGCGACCGGTCGGCGGGCGCCTCCCGGCGGGCGCGCAGCGCCAGGTCGTCGGGCGACAGGGCGGGGCCGTCGCCGTCGGCCGGCACCTCGGGTACGCGTCCGGGCCGCAGGACGACGCCGGACGTCCGCCCGGCGGCGAGGCGCAGCGCGTCGTCGAGGTCCAGCCGTCCGGCCGCCCAGGCGGCGCCCACCTGGCCCGCGCCCTCACCGATCACGGCCTGCGGCGCCAGTCCGACGCCGGCCCACAGCCGGGCCGCCGCGACGTGATGGCACAGCAGGTACGCGGCCGGCAGCTCGGCCGACGGCTCGGCGAACGGGTCGACGGTCGCGCCGGTGAGCGCGGTGAGGCGTTCGGCGCAGGAGCGCAGGGTCGCGGCGTACTCCGGCAGCTCGGCCAGCCGCTCGCGCAGGGCGGCGGACGGCGGCTCGGCACCGTAGCGGAATCCGACGGTGCGTCCGGTCCCGTCGGGGACCTGTCCCGTGCGGGCGGCCGGTGTGCCGGTGCCTCGCGCCGCCGCCTCCAGGGCCGCCGCGAGGGCGGCGGCGTCCCGGCCGGTGACGGTGAGCCGGTGGCTCAGCCAGGTGCGGCGGTAGGCGGCGGTGAAGACGATGTCGTCCACGTCGTCCGGGGTCCGGCGCAGCCGGGCGGCGAGGCGTCCGGCGGCCTGGCGCAGCGCCGGCTCCGACGCCGCGGTGACCATCAGGACGTACGGGGCCCGGCGGGGCGCGGCCGGAGCCGGCTGCGGAACCTCCGGTGGCTGCTCCACGACCACGTGGGCGTTGCTGCCGCTGAACCCGAACGAGCTCACGCCCGCGCGCCGCGGGTGGTCCCGGCGCGGCCACTGCCGCCGCTCGGTGACCACCGAGACCGGCAGTTCCTCCCAGTCGATGTGCGTGGAGGGCCGGTTCAGCGGGTGGGGCGGGAGCTCGCCGTGGTGCAGCGCGAGGATCACCTTGAGCAGCCCGGTGACACCGGCGGCGGCCTCCAGGTGCCCGATGCCGGCCTTGGCGGCGCCGATCAGCAGGGACTCGTCCGCCGTGCGGCCCGGTCCCAGTGCCTCGGCGAGGGCGCGGACCTCGATCGGGTCGCCCAGGGGCGTGCCGGTGCCGTGGGCCTCGACGTAGTCGACGTCGCGGGGTGCCCAGCCCGCGGCCTCGATCGCCCGCTGGATGACGGCGACCTGCGCGGACGCGTTGGGCACGGTCATGCCGCCGCTGGCGCCGTCCTGGTTGACGGCGGTGCCGCGGATGACCGCGTAGACGCGGTCGCCGTCCCGGCGGGCCGCGCCGAGCGGCTTGAGGATGACCGCCGCCGCTCCCTCGCCGCGGCCGTAGCCGTCGGCCGCGTCGTCGAACGTCTTGCACCGTCCGTCGGGGGCCAGGGCGCCGGCCCCGGACATGGAGACCGACACGGTGGGCGCGACGATCACGTTGGCGCCGCCCACGACGGCGATCTCGCAGTCCCCCTGGCGCAGGCCCTGGCACGCCAGGTGGACCGCGGTCAGGGACGACGAGCACGCGGTGTCGACGGCGATGCTGGGGCCGCTCAGCCCGAGGAAGTACGACAGGCGTCCGACGGCCGCGGCGAATGTCGTGCCGGTCCCGTAGAAGTGGTCGACGTCGGCCATGTCCCGGGTGAGCAGCTGCGCGTAGTCGGTGGTGTTGAGGCCGAAGTAGACGCCGGCGTCCCGGCCGTCGCGCGCGGGCTGGCCGGCGTCCTCCAGCGCCTCCCAGGCGACCTCCAGCAGCAGGCGGTGCTGCGGATCGAGCGACTTGGCCTCGCGCGGCGAGACCCGGAAGAACTCCGCGTCGAAGCCCTCGACGTCGTCGAGGAAGCCGCCGCGCAGGGGGACGTCGGGTCCTGCCTCCGCCCAGATGGGGTCGGCGCGGCGGGCCGCCGGCATGTCGCGGACCGCGTTGCGGCCCTCCGCCAGCAGCTCCCAGAACTGCTCCGGCGAGCTCGCGCCGGGCAGCCGGCACGCGATGCCGATCACCGCGACGGCGTCGTCGTCCGGCCCGTCGTCGTCCGCGGGGCCGCCGGACGCGACGGCCCGCGCGGCCGTTCCGCTCGCGCCGTCCGCCACCGGGGCGGCCTCCGCCAGGAACGCGCTGAGCTGCTCGATCGTCGGGTGCTCGAAGACGATCGTGGTGGGCAGTTCCAGGCCGAACTCGGCGGACAGGCGGTCCCGCAGCTCGACGGCGGTGAGCGAGTCCAGGCCCTGGTCGAACAGGCCGCGCCGCCGCGCGAGCGGCTGGTAGCCGGAGAGCCCGAGCACCGCCGCGACCTGCTCCTCGACGCGCCGCAGCGCACCGCCGACCGCGCGCGACAGCCCGGCCGGGGCGGGCCCAGGCGGCGCGGTCATGGGGGCGGGTACGGAGACGGGTACGGCCTGCGCGCCACTGGGGCTCGGTACGGAGACCCCGCCGGGTGCGCCCGGTACGCCCGCTGTGCCGTTCGTGCCCGGGGCTGCCGCCGTGTCGTCGATACCCGGGGCTGCCGCCGCGCCACCCGTGAGCGGGGCCGAGTCGGCCGTCGGGTGGGCCAGCATCTCGCCGATCACCTTGCCGTCGCCGTCGAGCAGGCTCAGGCGCACCCGGGCCGGCGCCGTGGCCTCCGCCGGGCCGCGCCCCTGCTCGCCGGGCTCGACCCCCGGCAGCCAGTACGTGTCGCCGCCCCAGGAGGGCACCGGCAGCGTCCGGTACCGGCCCGGCGTTCCGGTGATCTTCGTCCAGTCCACGTCGACACCGCTGACGTGGAGCCGCGCGACCGTCTTGTGCAGCACGAGCAGCCCGGACT
Source organism: Streptomyces sp. NPDC032126 (assembly GCF_055580085.1). Classification (NCBI taxonomy): domain Bacteria; kingdom Bacillati; phylum Actinomycetota; class Actinomycetes; order Kitasatosporales; family Streptomycetaceae; genus Streptomyces; species Streptomyces sp. NPDC032126. The sequence continues at coordinate 964,335 of NZ_JBVIMA010000001.1, read as the reverse complement.
CGTCGCGGCGCAGGGTGGCCGTCACCGGCCCCCGGCGGTCACGGCGGCGGACGGCGTCCGCGAGCGGCCGGACCAGCGTGGGGTGCGGGCCGATCTCGACGAGCGCCCGGTCGCCCTCGGCGAGCAGCCGGTCGATCGCGGGCCACAGGAGGACGGGGTCGGTGAGGTTGCGTTCCCAGTAGACGGCGTCGCGGCGCACGTACGGGTCGTCGGGGAGCACGCTGGAGAGCAGCCGCACCGAGGGCGCGGCGGCGGTGAGACCGTCCAGCGCCTCCCGCAGCAGCGGGCCGCACTCGGCCACCACGGGGCTGTGGAAGGCGTAGTCGCCGGACAGCCGCTTGCATCGCAGGCCGCGCCCCTCGACCGCCGCCGCGGCCGAGTCGATGGCGTCCGCGGGGCCGCTGAGGACGACCGCGTCGGGCCCGTTGACGGCGGCGACCACCACCGGCAGGCCGGTGTCGGCGATCATCGCCTGGACGGTGTCGTGGTCCGCGCGGACCGCGAGCATGGCACCCCGGCCCGCCGTCTCCTGGAGGATCCGTCCTCGCAGGACGGCCAGCCGTACGGCGTCGACGCGGGAGAGAGCGCCCGCCGCGTGGGCGGCGGCGATCTCGCCGACGCTGTGGCCGACGACGGCCTCGGGCCGGACGCCGCAGTCGGCCAGCCAGCCCGTCAGCGCCATCTGCACGGCGAACAGGGCGGGTTGGGCGATGTCGGTCCGGTCGAGCCGGCCGTCCGCGCCGCGACGCAGCTCGTCGATCAGTGACCAGGGGGCGTCCCGCCGGATCAGGGCGTCGCACTCGTCGAGGGTCTCCCGGACCACGGGCGAGGCGTCGTACAGGTCCATCGCCATGCCGGGCCACTGCGCGCCCTGGCCGGAGTACACGAACACCGTGCCGGGGGCGCCCTCGGGGTCCACGGCGCCGACGTACGCGCCGTCCGGCGATTCGTCGGACTCGGCCAGCGCGGCGGCCAGTTCCTCCGGTCCGGCCGCGACGGCGGCGAACCGGTGCCGTTCGTGGGTGCGCCGCGTGGCGGCGGAGGCGACGAGGTCGCCGAGCCCGTCGGCCTCGGCGGTCACCCGCTCCCCCATCGCGGCGATCTGGTCGGCCAGGCCGGCCCGGTGGTGGGCCGAGGCGAGCAGCACGTAGGGGCCGGCCGGGCGGTCGGCCGCGGGTTGGGTCGCGGCGGGCTCGACGCCTTCGGCGATCACATGGACGTTGGTGCCGCTGAGTCCGGACGAGCTCACGCCGACGCGCAGCGGCCGGTCGGTGTCGGCCAGGCTGACGGTGCCGAGCGGCACCTCCAGGGTGCCGCGGTCCCACGGGACGGCCGAGGTGAGCCGGTCGAGGCCGGGCTGGGCGGGCACCTCGCGCGCGTTGACGACCCACAGGCCCTTCAGCAGGCCGGCGATCCCGGCCGCGCCGTCGGTGTGTCCGAACACCGCCTTGTTGGAGCCCACGTAGAGGGGCCGGTGGGCGGGGTCGCGGTCCTTGCCGAAGACCTCGTCCAGCGCCATGAGTTCGACCTGGTCGCCGAGCGGGGTGCCCGTGCCGTGGGCCTCCACGTAGTCGAGGTCGGACGGGCCGAGGCCGGCGCCGCCGAGGGCGGAGCGCAGCAGGTCGGCCTGGGCGAGGCCGTTGGGCGCGGTGATGCCGAGGCTGTGGCCGTCGTGGTTGGCCACCGACGCGCGGATGACGCCGTAGATCCGGTCCCGGTCGGCGACGGCGTCGGACAGGCGCTTGAGGACGAGGACGCCGCATCCGTCACCGCGCAGGATGCCGTCGGCGTCGGCCGCGAAGGGCCGACATCGCCCGGTCGGCGAGATCGCGCCGATCCGGCTCATGAAGACGCTCAGCTCGGGCGTGATCATCAGGCTGACGCCGCCGGCCAGGGCGATGTCGGACTCGCCGGACCGCAGGCTCTGACTCGCCAGATGCACGGCGAACAGCGAGGAGGAGCAGGTGGTGGTGAGCGAGGCCATCGGGCCGTGCAGGTCGAAGGTGTAGGCCAGCCGGCCGGCCGCGAAGCTGAACTCGGTTCCGCTGGCGTAGTGCGGCCCGATGCCGCGGATGCCGAGCGTCTTGGTGTGCAGCGTCGCGTAGTCGTGGGCGAACATGCCGAAGAACGCGCCCGTGCGGGTGCCGCGCCAGGCGTCGGCGGGCCGCCCGGAGTCGCTCATCGCCTCCCAGGCCACCTCCAGCATCAGCCGTTGCTGGGGGTCCATCGCGTTCGCCTCGCGCGGCGCGACCCCGAAGTAGGAGGCGTCGAACCGGTCGATCTCCTCCAGGAAGCCGCCGACATGGCTGGCGGTGCCCTGGCCGGTGCCGTCCGGGTCGGTGTGGGCGCGGTCCCAGCGGGTCGCGGGGACGCTCCGGAAGACGGGGGTCGCGGACCTGAGGGCCGCGCCGAAGGAGTCGAGATCGCGGGCGCCGCCGGGGAACCGGCAGCCGACGCCGACGACGGCGATCGGTGTGGCGTACGGGCTCGTCAGCGGTCGTTCTGCCATTGAAGATTGTCCTTGCTCTACAATGATCTTCCGCAATGTCGGCATCGGGATCCCGTGGGATACCGGGAGGGCGACCGATGGGTGAGCCGCACCTCGGAGGGGTCGGCCACGTCGCCGTCTGGGTGGCGGTGGGCGCGGCGCCCGGGGGCGAGCCGCTCGGCCTGGACCAGCGCGCGGGGAGATTTCGCCGGACGCGGGCCACCGCGCATCGGGTCGGCCGGCATCTGGTCGAGGCGTACACATCGTGTCCGCCGGACCGCCAGGCCTGGGAGCGCGACGAACGGGGGCGCCCGCTGGTCGTCGACCCGGGCGGCCTGCACGTCAGCCTCAGTCACGCCGAGGCCGTGGTGGCGGCGGCCCTGTCGTGGGACGCTCCGGTGGGTGTCGACGTCGAGCGGCTGCGCCCGGTGGCCGACCGCGACGCGCTGGCCCGGACCGCGCTGTCCGAGACCGAGCGGCGGGCGGTGGACGAGCTGCCGGAGGCGCTCAGGGACGCGCAGCTGCTCCGTTTCTGGACGCGCAAGGAGGCCGTGGCGAAGGCCCTCGGTACGGGCCTCGCCACGGACCTGCGCGGCATCGTCACGACGGTCCACGGCGCTGTGGTGTCGCTTCCCGACGAGTGCGGCGACATCTCCGCGTGGTCGCTGACCGATCTGCCCGTGCGGGACGGGGTGATCGCCTCCGTCACGGTGCGGGCGCCGGGCGCCCGGGTGCTGACCCGGACGCTCGCGCTCCCGGACGAGGGCTGAACCGGCCGCAGCGGTCACGACCCGGAGCTCCTCGCGACGTCCACCGGGGCTAGAAGGCCGGGGCCAGGACCGGGGCGCGGAGCGTGCCCAGGTACGAGTGCCACAGGTGGGACGGGTCCTCCTCGACGGCGGTCACCGTCTCCCGCATGACCCGCAGGACCTCGGGCTCCTCCTCGTCGTAGAGGTCGCCCTGGAGGAGGCGGATGATGTCCAGCCGGTAGCGGGGGTCCTGCACGAAGGTGGTGAACAGGATGTTCAGCCGGTAGTAGACCGAGATGAACTCGTACCAGTTGCGGACGCCGTTGCGGATCGTCTTCTCGAAGGTGGCGAAGCGGGCCCGGGAGAAGTCGTCGGCCTCGGCGGCCTGGACGATGTCGTGGCAGGCGAGGCGCGCGCTGTTGAGCGCGACGCTCACTCCGCTGGAGAAGATCGGGTCGACGAAGCGCGCGGCGTCGCCGATCAGGACGTACCGGTCGCCGCAGACCTGCTTCATGGCGTAGCTGTAGTCGCCCTCGACCTTGAAGTCCGTGACCTGCTCGGTCTTCTTCAGCGCCTCGTACAGGTCCGGGCGGCTCTCCACGAAGCTCCAGAAGAACTTGTCCCGGTCGAGGTTGGCCTCGGCAAACCGGTGCTTCTGGGTCACCACGCCGACGCTGGTGACGGTGTCGGTGATGGGGATCTGCCAGACCCAGGTGTCGCTGATCGGCAGGAAGTGGATGTAGATGTAGTCGACCTTCTCGGCGGTGTTGGCGACCGCGGACCGGTCGAGGCCGTCGAACCAGGCGTGGATGGCGTACTGGTTGAAGACCGGGTCGGCCTCCTTGATCCCCAACTGCCGGCCCAGCAGGGTCTGGCGGCCGGAGGCGTCGACGACCATCTTCGCCGTGATGTCGACCTCGCTGGAGCCCACCCGGCAGGTCAGGGTGACCTTGTCGGGGTCGCCGAAGTCGACGCGCGCGGCCCGCATCCCCTGGTACACCTTGGCGCCCAGGCTCTCGGCGTGCTTGAGGAGGATCAGGTCGAACTTGCTGCGGTCGACGTGGAACGTGTAGTCCCGGTCGACGCCCGGCTGGTCGCGCTCGCTGAACAGGATGTCGGCGGCGCCGAGTTCATGCGTCAGCTTGCTGGCCTGGGTGGCGGTGACGTTGAGCGACTGGGACGACGTCCAGGCCGCGCCGTACTTGCGGGGGAAGCCGGCCGCCTCGATCTTCTCCATCGCCCCGGTCTCCAGCAGCACCCGGGTGGTGGCCGGGACGAGGGACTCGCCGACGTGCGGGCGGGGGAAGTTCTCGCCCTCGAACACGGCCACCTTCAGGCCGGCCTTGGCGAGGTAGGCGGCGGCGCTGGAACCGGCCGGGCCACCGCCGACGATCACGACGTCATAATCGACACTCACGTTCTCAGGCACCTTCCGCGGGGACGGCCATCAGGCCGCAGACGAGCTTGCTGATCGCGGCGATGTCTCGGAAGTTCGCCGCGTTGATCGACGCCAGGGGCACTTCGACCCGCAGTTCCTCCCGCAGGAAGTTCAGCAGGAGCGCGCTGTTCATCGAGTTGAGGACCTCCCACTCGAGCAGCGGTGTGGTCTCGGTGAGTTCGCCTTTCGGGTCACCGTCGAGAAAGCTCTCGCTGATGAACTTCGTGATCCGCGGTGTGACCTCATCGAGGGTCATTCGCCGCCCCTTTCCATTGGGAGGTGGTTGTCACGGCTGCGGTTCATGAGCCGCTCGAAGCGGACGCGCCGGCGCGCGCCTTCAGCACCGGCCGGTCGATCTTGCCGTTGCCGTTCCTGGGCAGCGGGGAGAGAATCCGCACCTCGTCCGCCACCATGTAGCGCGGCAGGCGCTGGCTGAGGTACTGCCGCAGGGAGAGGACGCCGAGCTCGCTGCCGGAGCGCGGGGCCACGAACACCACCAGGCGGGTGTCGACCCCCTCGCCCACCGCCACCGCGGCGGCCTCCGCGACGTCGGGGTGGTTCTCCAGCACGGACTCGACCTCGCCGAGCTCGACGCGGTGGCCCCGGATCTTCACCATGTGGTCGTGGCGCCCGAGGTAGTCGAACGCGCCGTCGGCGAGGACCCGGACCAGGTCGCCGGTGCGGTACGGGCCGCTGCGCGGCGGATGGCCCCAGTAGCCGGACATCACCGTGGGGCCGTCGACGACGAGCTCGCCCTCCTCGCCGGGGGCCGCGAGACCTCCGTCGTCCCGCACCGCCCAGACCCGGTCGCCGCTCGCGGGGATCCCGATCGGCACCGGCCGGTCGCGGTCCAGGTCGGCCTTGGTGACCTCGTGGAACGTGCACACGTTGGTCTCGGTCGGGCCGTAGAGGTTCATCATCCGCGCGCCGGTCCAGCCGGCCAGGTCGCGCAGCTGGGTGATGGGGAACGGCTCGCCCGCGAACAGCACCGTGTGCAGCGACTCCGGTGCCGGACGGTCGAGGAGCCCGCCGTAGCGCATCATCACGGCGAGGGCGGACGGCACCGAGTACCAGACGCTGATCTTCTCCAGGTGCAGGAACTCGACGAGCTGCATGGGCGCGAAGGACAGCTCCGGCGGGATGAGATGCACCGACGCGCCGGCGCGGAACGCCACGTACAGGTCGAGCACCGACAGGTCGAAGGCGAAGGGCGCGTGGTTGGCGAACCGGTCGTCCTCGCCGGGCGCGAGCAGGTCGTGGGCCCAGTCGACGAACGCGCGCGCGTTGCCGTGGCTCAGGCACACCCCCTTGGGCGCGCCGGTCGAACCCGAGGTGTAGAGGATGTACGCCAGGTCGTCGTCGGCCGTGGCGGTGTCGACCGGGGGTGCCGGGTCGTAGGGGCCGTCCAGCTCCTGGTAGCCGGTGTCCTCGCCGAGCTCGGCCGAGATCCGCGGGATCCGCGCGGCGTTCGTCACGACGACGCGTGCCCCGCAGTCCCGGGCGATGGCCGCGACCCGGGCGACCGGGCTGCTGCCGTCGACCGGCACGTAGGCGGCGCCGAGCCGGAGGATCGCCTGCATCGCCGCCACCGTCGCGGGGCTCTTGCCCGCCCAGAGCACGACCCGGTCGCCGCGTCCGACGCCCTGGCGGCCGAGCCGGGCGGCGATCGCGTCGGCCGCGGCGTCGAGTTCGCCGTAGGTGAAGGAGCCGGAGGGCCCGCTGACGGCCTGGGCGTCGGGCCGGCGTGCGGCCGCCTCGATGACGAGTTGATGGAGGGTCACAGCAGCCCTGCCTCCCTCGCGATGAGTTCGAGCTGGATCTCGGTGGTCCCGGAGAAGATCGTGGTGGGCAGGCTGTCGCGCAGCTGCTCCTCGATGCCCGCGCCGGCCAGATAGCCGGTCGCGCCGAACAGCTGCATGGCGTCGAGGCTGTTGGCGACCGCGGCCTCGGACACGCTGGTCTTGGCCATGGCGATCGCGCCGACGTCCGTGCGGCCCTGGTCGAGCAGCCAGCAGGCGCGGTACAGCAGCAGGCGCGCGCTCTCCAGCCGCTGCCGCATCCGGGCGATCTTGTGCGAGACGGCCTGGAACCCGGCGATCCTCCGGCCGAACTGGCGCCGGTCGGTGGTCCGGGTCACGCACTCGGCGATCTGGCGCTCCATCAGCCCCAGGTAGGCGGCGAAGAGACAGCCGCGCTCCCACGCCATGGAGTGCTGGAAGATCGTCCCGCCGGCGCCCTCGGCCCCGAGCCGGTAGCGCGCCGGTACGACGCAGTCCTCGAACCGCACCCGGGCCGCCAGGCAGCCGTTCAGGCCCATCTTCTGGAGCGGCGGACCGACGACGACACCGTCGAGGTCGCGCGGCACGGCGAACGCCGAGACGCCCAGGAACCCGGCGGACGGGTCCGTGACGGCGTACGTCACGAACACATCGGCGATCGGGGCGTTGCTGACAAAGGACTTCTCGCCGGCGAGCACATACGCCTCGCCGTCGTCCGTGCGCGTCGCGGTGGTCCGGATCCGCCCGACGTCCGAGCCCGCCTCGTCCTCGGTCATGGCGTTGCCCGCGACCAGGTCGCCCGCCGCCAGGCCCGTCAGCAGTTCCTTGGCCGCGTCCGACCCGAACTCCCAGATGGGCACGGCACACGACAGCAGGTGCGCCGCGACGCCGAAGACCAGGCCCATGTCGTTGCAGGAGCGGCCGAACGCCTCAAGGCCCAGCGCCGTGTCCAGCGCGCCCAGGCCCGCCCCGCCGTGCCCCGTCGGCAGGCACAGTCCCGTCAGGCCGATGCTCGCCGCGTCCTTCCAGGCCAGCCGGGCCAGTTCCGGGTCGGTGCTCGTCTCGTGCTCGGCGAACCGCTCGGCCACGGCCGTGCTGATGCCGGCGTACCGTTCACGCTGAATCGGCGACAGTTCGAAGTCCATCAGTCGTTTTCCGGTGTGTATTCGACCGTTGTCAATTCGATCCCACCCTCGATGGCCGTACTCGGAAAGGGACGGTGCCGCGACATTTTCTTCTCTTCGGGTCGGACACACTCGGGTAACGTTAGATTCCTTTACGGGCCGCCCCCAACCCTTACCGCACCCCTTATGTGAAAAGCCGTGCTGCTAGGGGTGAGATAGGGGTGTCGACCGGAGCGAGAGGGCCGTATTCTCCGTTACTCTCCGGGGGCACCCGCCGCGCTGCGGGCTACGCGCGGCCCGCGTCCTGCCGTACTCCCGAGAGCACCGTCGAGATCGCGTCGAGCACCCCGGGGCGGCACTCGTCCAGGTAGAAGTGGTCGCCGGGGAAGACGCGCAGATCGAAGCGGCCCAGCGTGTGCCGCTCCCAGGCCGCCGCCTCGTCGACCGAGGCCTTCGGGTCGCGGTCGCCGATCAGCGCGGTGATGTCGCAGGCCAGCGGCGGCGCCGAGTCGAAGCGGTACGTCTCGATGGCCGTGTAGTCGGCGCGGATCGTCGGCAGGACCATGTTCAGCAGGGTCTCGTCCGCCAGGACGCGCGGGTCCGTGCCGCCCAGCTCGCGCATCTCCGCGACGAACGCGGCCGTGCTCGCCCGGTGCAGCTCCTCGTGCCGGGTCAGGGAGGGGGCCCGCCGGCCGGAGACGAACAGATGGGCCGGGCCGGCCCCGTCCTCCCGGGCGATCCGGGACGCCACCTCGAAGGCGAGGACCGCTCCCATGCTGTGGCCGAAGAACGCGTACGGCCGCGTCAGCCGCGGCCGGATCGCCGCGTGGATCCGGTCGGCCAGCTCGGGGACGGACAGCACGCACGGCTCACCGCGGCGGTCCTGGCGGCCCGGGTACTGCACCGCCAGCACCTCGATGTCCCCCCGCACCGCCGTCGACCACGGGTGGTAGAAACTGGCGGCGCCGCCCGCGTGGGGGAAACAGAAGAGGCGTACGCCCTCCGGCACCGGGCGGTAGACGCGGATCCAGCTGTCGCTGTCGGTATTTCCCACTGCCATCACCTTTCTGAGCGCAGCACAAAAACCGATTTCTCGGTCGCGTACGACCCTATCCGCCGCCCTGATGGGGCGAACCCCTATCCGGCCCCTATTTTCCCGGTCCGGCATTGCCCCGCAAAGGCGCCGTCTCTACGCTCGCGTCCATGGTGCGGCAGCGGACATCGCGAGCGGGACGGGCGAATTCTCGGCATGGCTGACAGCATGGCTGACACGGATGAAATCACCGGGCTTCTGGCCCGGGAATGGCATTTCCCCGACCTGGCCGACGATGCCGCCCTGGCCCGGCTCTGGAGGTCGGCGGCGGCCCGGGGCTGGTTCGGCTCCCGCGGTCTGACCGAGACCGTCGCGCTGGTCCGGGCCACCGGGGCGGCCGGATGCCCGCTGCCCGTCATGGACGGCTTCGTCGCCGCGGGCCTGCTGAGCGGGGCCCCGGAGACCGTGGCCCGCATCGCGTCGGGCGACGTACGGATCCTGGTGGCGCCTGGAGAGCCGACGACCGAGATCGTGCCCCTGGCCGAGGCCGGGACGGCCGCTTCCCACGTGCTGGTCCTGCCGCCCACGGGCGGACGGGCGTCGCTACGACCCGTGGAGTTCGCCGTTCCGCAGCCGGGGCTGGCGTCGCCCTCCTGGGCGCGGCCCCACCTCGGCGGCCCCGAGTTCGCCGTCGAGGTCGGACCCGAGTCGGCCGACCGGGCGTTCTCCCTGCTCAGACTGGGCCTGGCGGTACGGGCGATGGCGGCGGCGCGGCGGACCCACGACCGGTCCATCGCCCATGCGAAGGTCCGCAAGCAGTTCGGCCGGGCGATCGGCGGGTTCGGCGCGGTCCAGCAGCGCGCGGCGTCCCGCGAGATCGAGCTCGTCGCGGGCGAACTCCTCATCGACGACGCCGTCCGCCGGCACGTCGACGGTGCAGACGACCGTGTCCTCGCCACCGAGCTGGCGGTGTCCCACGCGGCGGCCGTCGCACCGCGCGCCCAGATCAGCGCCCATCACACCCTCGGCGCGGGCGGGTACTTCGAGGAGCATGACGCCCCCTGGCTCTTCCGCCGGGTCCATGCCGACATCGCGCTGCTGCCCACCTGTCCGCCGCCGCATGGCACGGTCGCCGACGTCCTGATCGCGAGCACGACCGGCCTGCCCGCCGTGGACGCCGGTCCGGCGGCGGCGCGGATACGGGAGCAGGTCCGCTCCTTCAGCGCCGAACAGCGCTCCGCGGCGCGCGTGTTCGCCAAGGGCGACGACCCCGGCGTGGTGGCGGCGATGGCAGCACGGGAGTGGTTCGGCATGGCCTGGCCCGCCGCCGACGGCGGCCGCGACGCCACCCTCACCGAGCAGCTGGCGCTGCAGGGCGAGACCGCCTACCACCAGCTGCCGGTGGCCCACGCGATGGCCGCCGTCTCGGTGGTCGGCGCGCCCGTCGTCAAGTACGGGACCGACGAGCAGAAGGCCCGCTATCTGCCGCGGGTCCGCGGCGGCGGGCTGACCTTCTGCCTGGGCTACAGCGAGCCCGAGGCGGGCTCCGATCTGGCGTCGCTGACCACGACCGCGGTCCGGGACGGCGACGACTGGGTGATCAACGGGACGAAGTCCTGGATCACCAACGCCCATACGGCGGAGTACATCTGGCTCGCCGTGCGCACGGACGTGGACGCGACGCTGCCGATGGCCGGGATCAGCATGTTCATGGTGCCTATGGCCACCGCCGGCATCAGGACCGAGCCGCACCAGGCCCTGTCCGGGCAGATCTGCTGCACCGTGACCTTCGACGACGTCCGGGTGAGCGACTCCGCGCGCATCGGCCCGGTCAACCGGGGCTGGCAGGTCATCACCGACACGCTCACCGGCGAACGGCTGCTGCTGGCCAGCGATCTCGCCGGTATCTCCCGCCGGCAGTTCGACGAGGTGCTGGCGGCCGTCCGCGCCGATCCGGACGGCGTCGCCGGGGCCTTGGGTTCGGAGAAGCGGGCCAGGCTGAGCGAGATGGCCGTCCAGGTGCAGGCGGTGGAGCTGCTGCTCACCGCGGCGGCGGCGCGGGCCGAGTCCGGTCCGGCGCACCTGGCGCGCCTGACCTCGGCGATGGCCGGTGTGCTGGCGGCGGAGGTCGGGGAGCGGCTGAGCCGTGACGCCCTGGAGATCCTCGGCCCCACGGCGGCCCTCGGCACACCGGACGCGCCCGGCGGAGGCCTCTTCGAGCAGGGCCTGCGCCTGTCCGTCCTCGCCTTCCTGGGCGGCGGGACGAACGACGTACAACGCGGCCTGATCGCCCGCGGCCTCGGCCTCCTCTGACCGCCCGCCCGGGGCGGTCGGGCCACACCAGCAGCCGGAGGCGCGGCACCCCGGCGGGGGGCCTGGCGCTGGGCTCACTGCACCCCGGCCGACACCGACCGCCGACCCGGGGCGGGGGGCCTGGCGCTGGACTCGCTGCACCCCGGCCAGCGCCGACGGCCCGGGCCTGCCGGGCCATCCGGAACCGGACGCGCGGCACGCCGGTCGGAGTCCGGATGGACCCCAAGACCCCGGCTCTCGGCCACCCCGGCCGGGGCCGATCCGCCCCCATGGCGCCCATGGCGCCTTCCGCACACGCGCCCCGCGCGGCGCCCCACCGTGAAAGAGTGATCTCCCGTGGACGCCGAGAGATACCGCTCCGCCCGAGATCTGCCGCCCGAGAGCCTGACCGGGTGGCGGGACGCGCTGGCCCCGTATCTCCCACCCGGTCCGACGATCCTGGACGTCGGGGCCGGGACGGGTGGGTTCGCCGCGGCGTTCACCGGCTGGTTCGGCGCGCGGGTCCTCGCCGTGGAGCCGGACGCCGCCCGCCGCGCGCTGATCCCTCCCTGGATCCAGGCCCTGGACGGCGTGGCCGAGCGTCTGCCCGTCCCCGACGCGTGCGCGGACCTCGCGTGGTTCGGGTCCGTCCTGCACCACCTCGACGATCTGGAGGCAGCCGCCCGGGAAACCCGGCGAGCCCTCCGCCCGGGCGGACGCGTAGCCTTCCGCAACGCCTTCCCCGGGCACAGCGCCGCCGACATCCGCGTCCGCTACTTCCCCGAGACCGAGCGGGCGATCGACGCGTACCCGACCGTCCAGCGGGTCGAGGAGGCCTTCGCGGAGGCCGGTTTCTCCCGGCTCGCCCTGCGGACGGTCCAGCACACGGCGGCACCCACCCTGGCCGAGTACGCCGCACGCCTGGACCGCGCGTCGGACTCCAAGCTCAGCGCCCTCACCGACGAGGCGTACGAACGCGGCCGGGACCGTCTGCGCGCCGCCGATCCCCACGCCCCGGCCCTCAGCGGCATGACCCTGCTGCTGCTCGGCTGAACCGCCTCAAGAATGATCGAAGGCCGGTTTCGGATGTCTCCGAAACCGGCCCTGACCTGCGACTACGTAGTTCTCTAGTAGTCGGGACGACAGGATTTGAACCTGCGACCCCTTGACCCCCAGTCAAGTGCGCTACCAAGCTGCGCCACGTCCCGATGCGCGACGCGGAGAAGCCCCGCGTGATCGCGCGAACAGAACTCTACCCCACCCGGGCCGGTGCTCCGAAGGGGACGGCCTCGCGCGACAATCGCCGTATGGGCAGCACAGGGCGTTCGGACCAGGACCGCTCCCCCGGCACGCGGGACCGGGACGACGAGGGGCGGGCCCGCAACGCCCGGCCACGCGACGGGCTCGGCCGGCCGCTGCCGTACGGCGCGGCCGGCGTGGAGCGGCAGCCCGAGGGGGTCGTCCGCACGCCGGAGGAGACCGTCACCGAGGCGCGGGCCCTGCTCGGCGCGGGCAGGCCGTTCCACGCGCACGAGGTCTTCGAGGACGCCTGGAAGTCGGGCCCGGAGACGGAGCGCGCGCTGTGGCGGGGGCTCGCCCAGCTCGCGGTCGGCCTCACCCACGCGGCTCGCGGCAACACCACGGGCGGCCCCCGGCTGCTGCGCCGGGGCGCCGGCGCGGCGGAGGAGTGGGCGACGGACACGGGCCGGTGGAGCCCGTACGGCATGGATCTGCGCGGCCTCACGGCCTGGGCCCGCGCCCTGGCGGACGAGGTCGAGCGCACCGGCACCCCGGTGGACGCCCGCGCCCGGGCACCCCAGCTCTGACCGGCCCGGCGAGGCCCGGCCGTCACCCCCTGCCGGGACCGGTGCCCTCACCCTGCGTGGGGTACGGCAGACTCGGGGTGTGCGAAAGATTCATGTCATCGGCATCGGCGCGGGCGACCCGGACCAGCTGACCCTCCAGGCCGTCAGGGCGCTGCGCGGCACGGACGTGTTCTTCGTCCTGGACAAGGGCGAGGTGAAGAGCGATCTCACGCGGCTGCGCCACGACATGCTTCAGGCGCACGTACCGGAGGGCACGTACCGCGTGGTCGAGGCCCGCGACCCGGAGCGGGACCGCCGGGCGGGCGGCGCCGCGTACTCCCCGGCGGTCGGCGACTGGCGCAGCGCACGCGCGGACATCTACGAGCGGCTCATCACCGAGGAGCTCGCCGACGGCGAGAGCGGCGCGTTCCTGGTGTGGGGCGACCCCGCGCTCTACGACAGCACGATCGCGATCCTGGAGGAGGTGCTGGCCCGTGGGACGGTGGCGTTCGACTACGACGTGGTGCCCGGCATCAGCAGCGTCTCCGCGCTGGTCGCCCGGCATCGCACGGGACTGAACCGGGTGGCGCGCCCGGTGCAGATCACCACGGGCCGGCGGCTCGCGGAGGGCTTCCCGGCGGACGTCGACGACGTGGTGGTGATGCTCGACGCCCAGCAGACGTTCCGTCAGTACGCCGACCAGGACATCGACATCTACTGGGGCGCCTACATCGGCACCCCGGACGAGATCCTCGCCTCCGGTCCGATCGCCGAGACCGCGCCCCGCATCGAGCGCCTGCGCGCCGAGGCCCGCGAGCGCAAGGGCTGGATCATGGACACGTATCTCCTGCGCCGCAACCCGGGGACCGACTAGCACTCCACCGGAAGGAGTTCCTCCGCATGCGGGGCGGGAGCGCTGGTGTGATCGTGGCCTCGTGACTGCCACCGAGGAATCCACCGGCCCCGCGCCGGCCGCCGCGCAGCCTCCGGTGCTGGACGCGCGCCGCCGCAACGTCGTCTTCGTGACCATCGCGCTGGGCATCCTGCTCGCCGCCCTGGACCAGACGATCGTGGGCACGGCCCTGCCGACGATCGTGTCCGACCTGGGCGGTGCGCAGCACATGTCGTGGGTGGTCACGTCGTACCTCCTCGCGGAGACCGTCGCGACCGCGCTGGTCGGCAAGTTCGGCGATCTGTTCGGCCGCAAGGTGGTCTTCCAGGTCTCGGCGATCGTCTTCATCACGGGCTCGTTCCTGTGCGGACTGGCCACCGACATGTCGCTGCTGATCACCTGGCGGGCGATGCAGGGCGTCGGCGCGGGCGGGCTGATGGTGACGGCGATGGCGCTGATCGCCGACGTCATCCCGCTGCGCGAACGCGGCAAGTACCAGGGCGCGATCGGCGCGGTCTTCGGGGTGGCGACGGTCATCGGCCCGCTGCTCGGCGGCCTGTTCACCGACCATCTGACCTGGCGCTGGGCGTTCTACGTCAATGTGCCGATCGCGATCCTCGTGGTGGCAGCGGCCGCCCGCACCATCCCGGTGGTCAAGTCGGCGTCCCGGCCGGTCATCGACTATCTCGGGATCGCGCTGGTCGCGGTCGGCGCGAGCGCGCTGATCCTGGCGACCAGTTGGGGCGGCAACGAGTACGCGTGGGGATCGGGCGTGATCATCGGCCTGTTCGTCGGCGGTGTCGTCGCCCTCGGGCTGTTCTGCTGGGTCGAGACCCGGGCGAAGGAACCGACGCTGCCGATGCGGCTGTTCGGCAACCCCGTGTTCACGGTCTGCTCGGTCCTCAGCTTCATCGTCGGCTTCGCGATGCTCGGCGCGATGACCTATCTGCCGACCTATCTGCAGTACGTCGACGGCGACTCGGCCACGATCTCCGGGGTACGCACGCTGCCGATGGTGGTCGGCCTGCTCATCGCGTCGATCTTCAGCGGCAACGTGGTGAGCCAGACCGGCCGTTACCGACTCTTCCCGATCGTCGGCTCGCTGGTCATGGGCGTGGGCCTGTATCTGATGTCGCTGATGGACGCGTCATCGGGCGCCTGGCTGGAGTCGCTGTACATGTTCGTGCTCGGCACCGGCATCGGACTGAGCATGCAGGTGCTGACGATCGCCGTGCAGAACACCGTCGACTACGCCGACCTCGGCACCGCGACCTCGGGCGTCACCTTCTTCCGTACGCTGGGCAGTTCGTTCGGCACAGCCGTCTTCGGCACGATCTACACCAACTCGCTGGCGCCCAACCTGAGGGAGGGCATCGCGTCCGCCGCCCAGGTGAGCCGGCTGGATCCGGCGACCCTCACCCGGGCCGCGACCAGTCCCGAGGGCCTGCACCGGCTGCCCTCCGATGTGGCCGCGCCGATCGTCGACGCCTATGCCGAGACCATCCAGACGGTCTTCCTGTGGACCGTGCCGGTCGCCGCCCTCGGCTTCGTCGTCGCCCTGTTCCTCAAGCAGGTCCCGCTGCGGGACAGCGCCCGCCTCGGCTCCACCGACATGGGCGAGGGCTTCGCCTCACCGCACGGTGCCGACTCGCAGCGGCTGCTGGAGGCGTCCGTCGCGAAGATCATCGGCGGTACGGACCTGGACACCGGGCGCCGGATCGTCCAGGACTCCGACACCCGGCTCGATGTGGCCGGGGCGTGGGCGGTGATGCAGGTCGAACTCTTCACCCGGATGGTCGGCCACGCGGGCCTCGGGCTGATCGCCGCGCGCCGTCATCTGCCGCCGGAGGTGCTGCTGCCGGTGTTCGACCGCATGGTCGACGAGGGCTATCTCACCCGGGAAGGCCATCTGCTCAGTCATACGCCGGCGGGCGCCCGCGAGGCCGCGGTGATCACCGAGGCGTGGAAGAACTGGCTGGAGGAGCGAGTCCGGGAGGACATCGGCCGCCCACCGGGCACGGACCTGCGCGCCGCCGTCGACACCATCGCCAAGCGCCTCCTGGTGGAGGACCTGAACACGGGCCTGCCCCAACGACACCCGGAACGGGCCCTGGCGGAAGCGACCTGATCCACCGGAACGGGGCCCAACGCCCGCGCGCCGTCGACCGGACACGCGCCGTCGGCCGAACGCGTGCGCCTCGGTCACGGTCCGCCGAGGCCCAGCCGCGCCAGGGCCCCCGCCACGTCCGGTACCGCCGCCACCCCGTCCGGCAGCGGGGGACGTCGTACGACGACCACGGGCAGCCCCAGCTCGCGCGCGGCCGTGAGTTTCGCCGCCGTGGCCGCTCCCCCGCTGTCCTTGGTGACCACCACGTCGAGCCGATGCGTCCGCAGCAGCGCCAGCTCGTCGGCGACGGTGAACGGGCCGCGCGCGAGGACGACTTCGGCGTCCGGTGGCATCGGCGGTGACGGCGGCTCCACGGACCGTACGACGAAGTGCAGGTCCGTCAGGTGCGCGAAGGCGGCCAGACCGAGCCGGCCGGTCGTGAGGAAGACGCGGCGGCCGAGCGACGGCAGCAGCGCGGCCGCTCCTTCCAGCGAGGCGGCCTCGTGCCACCGGTCACCCGGCCCGGCGCTCCAGCCCGGCCGGCGCAGCACCACCAGCGGCAGTCCCGTGTCCGCCGCGGCCCGTGCCGCGTTCGCGGTGATCCCGGCGGCGAAGGGGTGGGTGGCGTCGGCCACCGCGTCCACGGCGTGCTCCCGCAGCCACGCGGCCAGCCCCTCGGCTCCGCCGAACCCCCCGATCCGCACCTCCCCGTCGAGCGCGCCCGGCCGGCCCACCCGGCCCGCGAGCGATGTGGTGACCCGGACTCCGGGGCGGGCGGCGAGGGCGGCGGCCAGGGCGCGGGCCTCGGTGGTGCCACCGAGGACGAGGACGTGCGGGGACATGCCGTCGAGAGTACGGCGCCCCGTCGGCACCGCCGTGTCCGACGCCAGGTGAGGCCGGGACAGCCCGGCCGACCGCCTCGCGGGCCCCGCGTCCAACGTCACCAAGGCCCGGGACGGCCGCCCAAGGCGCCCCCGTGTCCGACCTCACCCCCACCCGGGAAGGCCCGACCAGCCGTGCTTGTTAGCCTGTCCGGCGGATCGATTCGGCCGGGCCGCGGCGCGGCGCACGACTACACGAGGGACGGGGCAGGCACACCGATGGACGTCGTCCCCACCCTGCCCCGCACGCCCGCCCACCGCCTCCTCGACGACTTCTCGCTGGAGATGACCGGCAAGGACGTGTCCCGCCTGGAGGAGGCGCACGGCACGATCCCGCCCGGCACCCGCGTCAACGTCACCTTCCTCGGCAACGAGGACCTGGAGCTGCGGCTGGCCGCCGCCCGGGCCGTGCGGCGGCTCGGCTTCGTGCCCGTGCCGCACATCTCGGCCCGCCGGCTGCGCTCCCGCGTGGAGCTGGAGGAGTTCCTGGCGGGCCTCGCGGACGCGGACGCGATCGACGAGGTGTTCGTCGTCGGCGGCGACCCGGCCGAACCGCTCGGCCCCTACGAGGACTCGCTCGCCGTCCTGCGTTCCGGACTGCTGCGGAAGTACGGCGTCCGGCACGTCGGCATGAGCGGCTACCCGGAGGGACATCCGGCGATCGCCGGGCCGGCGCTGTGGTCGGCGCTGGAGGAGAAGGCCGCCGTCCTGCGCGAGGAGGGCCTGTCCGGCAGTGTGATCACCCAGTTCGGCTTCGACGCCGACCCGGTGCTCGACTGGGTCGAGGCGGTGCGCGGGCGGGGCCTGGACCTGCCGGTGCGGGTGGGGGTGCCGGGCCCGGCGGGGATCCGGCGGCTGCTGACGTACGCGACGCGCTTCGGCGTGGGGACCAGCGCGGGCATCGCGAAGAAGTACGGGTTCTCCCTGACGAACCTGATGGGCACCGCGGGTCCCGACCGCTTCCTGCACGCCCTGGGCGACCGCTACGACCCGGCGCGGCACGGCCGGCTGGCCGTGCACTTCTACACGTTCGGCGGGCTGCGGGCGACGTCCGACTGGGTCGCCGCCTTCCGTGGCGACACCGCTCGCCGGGGCTGACCCGCGGGCGCGAGGAGCGGCGGCCCGTTATGGTCCCGGTATGGATGTGCGGGCCGTCCTCATCGACATCGACGGGGTCCTCACCGTCTCCTGGAAGCCGATCCCGGGCGCGGTCGAGGCGCTTCGCGCGCTGCGGGAGGCCGGGCTCGGGATCGCCCTGGTGACCAATACGACGTCCCGTACGCGCGCGTCGATCGCGGGCACCCTCGCCGAGGCGGGGTTCCCGGTGACCGCCGAGGACGTCCTCACCGCGCCCGCGGTCACCGCGGCCCATCTGGCCGAGCACTACCCGGGTGCGCGGTGCGCGCTGCTGAACAGCGGTGACGTCCGGGAGGACCTGGGCGACACCACGATCGTCGAGGACGGGGACGACGGAGACGTCGACGTGGTCGTGCTCGGCGGCGCCGGGCCCGAGTTCGGGTACGAGGCGCTGGACCGGGCCTTCGGGCAGGTACGGCGGGGTGCGCGGCTGGTGGCCATGCACCGGAACCTGTACTGGCGTACCGACGCGGGGCTGCGGCTGGACTCGGGCGCGTTCGTGGCGGGGCTGGAGGCGGCCGCGCGGGTGGAGGCCGAGGTGACCGGGAAGCCGTCGCCGGCGTTCTTCGCGGCGGCGCTCGGACGGGTCAGCGCGGAGGCCGGGCAGGCGCTGATGGTGGGCGACGACGTCGAGTCGGACGTCCTGGCCGCGCAGCGGGCCGGCATCATCGGGGTGCTGGTCAGGACGGGCAAGTTCCTGCCGGAGACCCTGACGTCGGCATCCGGCACGCCCGACCACGTGGTGGACTCCTTCGCGGACGTGCCCGCGCTGCTGGGGCTAGCGCAGGAGTAGTTGCAGGCCGCCCACCACCGTCGCCGCGATGACGAGTTGTTCGAAGAGCCGCTGGTTGATGCGGCTCACCGCCCATTTGCCGAAGAACGCGCCGGGGACGACGAACACGGCGAGTGCGGCGTCGAGGAGGAGCGAGTCGCCGTCGATCAGGCCGAGGCCCGCGCTGAAGGGCACCTTGGAGATATTGACGATGAGGAAGAAGAAGGCGGACGTGCCGAGGAAGCCGAGCTTGCGGAAACCGGCCGACAGCAGGTACATCGACATCACCGGGCCGCCGGCGTTGGCGACCATGGTGGTGAAGCCGCCGAGCACCCCGTAGGAGCGGGCCTGGAGGCGGCCGGCCCGGGTGGTCACCGCGTCCGGTTCGGCGGCCTGGTCGGCGGTGCGCCGCCGCACCACCGTGACCGCCGCCATGAGCAGCAGGATCGCGCCGATCGAGGTCCGTACGACCGCGTCGTCGGCCCAGATCAGGAACACCGTGCCGACCACCACGCCGACCGCGACCGCCGGGAACAGCCGGCCCAGGGTGGGCCAGTGGGCGTGCCGCCGGTAGGTGAGGACGGCGAGAATGTCCCCGGCGATCAGGATCGGCAGCAGCACGCCCGTGGAGGCGCGGGCGGGCAGGACGGCCGCGAAGATCGCGAGGCTGACCGTGTTGGCCCCGCTCACGGCCGTCTTGGAGAAGCCGACGAGCAGGGCCGCGAAGGCGAGCGCCGCGAACTCCCAGCCGGTGATGTGCCACAGAGTCATCGTGTCCATGCGGACACCGATGTTATGCACACGCATCCGCCCGGCGTCGCGGCGTCTCGCCTGCTGGGCCCGCACGCGGAGTGGCGCCGGCCGCGCAGGACCGCCAAGAGCTAGTGCCGTTCGACCAGGATCGCGCTGCCCTGGCCCACGCCCACGCACATCGTGGCCAGTCCGCGTTCCGCGCCCGTGCGGCGCATGCGGTGCAGGAGGGTGGTCAGGATGCGGGCGCCCGAGCAGCCCAGCGGGTGGCCCAGGGCGATGGCGCCGCCGCTGGGGTTCACCAGGTCGGGGTCGATGCCCAGTTGGTCCACGCAGGCCAGGGCCTGGGCGGCGAACGCCTCGTTGAACTCGGCCTCCTGGATGTCGCCGATGGTCCACTCGGCGCGGGCCAGCGCCTTCCGGGTCGCCGGGACCGGCCCGATGCCCATCACGTCCGGGTGCACCCCGGCGGAGGCGCCGGCGACGTACCGGCCCAGGGACTCCAGGCCCAGGTCGTTCAGGGCCTCCTCGCTGACCAGGAGGAGGCCCGCGGCCCCGTCGTTCATCGGCGAGGCGTTGCCCGCGGTGACGGTGCCGCCCTTGCGGAACACCGGCTTGAGGGCCGCCAGCTTCTCGTAGGAGGTGTCCTCGCGGATGGACTCGTCGGCGTCGACGACCACCCCGTCGGGGCGTTCCACCGGCAGGAGCTCGTCGTCGAAGTGGCCGTCCTTGCGGGCCCGCGCGGCGCGCTGGTGGCTGCGCAGGGCGAAGTCGTCCTGCCGTTCGCGCGCGATGCCGTACCGCTCGGCGACCTCCTCGGCGGTCTCGCCCATGGGCAGCAGGCCGTGCAGCTCCTTCATCGCCGGGTTGACCAGCCGCCAGCCGAGGCGGGTGTCGAAGGTCTCCATGCGGTGCGGCAGGGCCTCGTCGGGGCGGGGCAGCACGAAGGGGGCGCGGCTCATGGACTCGCTGCCGCCGGCCACGACGATGTCCGCCTCCCCGGCGGCGATCGCGCGGGCGGCGGTGGTGACCGCCTCCAGGCCGGAGGCGCACAGGCGGTTGACCGTGGCGCCCGGCACGGTCTCCGGGAGGCCGGCGAGGAGGGCGGCCATGCGGGCGACATTGCGGTTGTCCTCGCCCGCCTGGTTGGCGGCGCCCCAGTAGACGTCGTCGATGCGGGCCGGGTCGAGCGCCGGCACGTCGGCGACCAGTCCGCGGATCACGGTCGCGGCGAGGTCGTCGGGCCGCACGGAGGACAGGGCTCCGCGCAGTCGGCCGATGGGGGTGCGGCGGGCGGCCGCGAAGTGGACGGGACGCACGAGAGGACTCCTGGACGACTCGGTGAGGCGGAGCTGACGCGGTGCGGACCCGCGTCGGATGCGCGGGACCCACCTTAATTAGCACTGCTAGTTTTGGACTATAGACCGCCGCCCGGGTCCCTGGGAAGATCCCCCCGGGAAACCCCGCCGACGCAGCTGGAGGACCGATGGCCGACGCGCGCGAGCACACGCTCACCGGAACCCGGGGCACGCTCTCCGTCCGCGCCTGGCCGGGCGAGCGCCCCCGGTACATCGTCCTCGTGGCGCACGGCTACGGCGAGCACATCGGCCGCTACGAGGGACTGGCCGACGTCCTCGTCGCGCACGGCGCCGCCGTCTACGGGCCCGACCACACCGGACACGGCAGATCCTCGGGCGAACGCGTGGTCGTACCGGACTTCGAGGACGTCGTCACCGATCTGCGCACCGCCGCCGACCTGGCGCGGGCCGCGCACCCCGGCCTGCCCGTCGTCCTCGTCGGCCACTCCATGGGCGGCCTGATCGCGGCCCGCTACGCCCAGCGCCACGGCGACGAGCTGACCGCCCTCGTGCTGTCCGGCCCGGTCATCGGCGCGTGGGAGACGCCGGGGCGGCTGCTCGCGCACGACGAGATCCCCGACATCCCGATCCATCCGGCGGCGCTCTCCCGCGACCCGGCGGTCGGCGCGGCCTACGCGGCGGATCCGCTGGTGTGGCACGGGCCGATGAAACGGCCGACGCTGGAGGCCTTCGTACGGACCCTGGAGGCGGTGGAGAAGGGCGGTGACATCGGCCGGCTCCCGCTGCTGTGGCTGCACGGCGACGACGACCGGCTGGTCCCGCTGCCGGGCAGCCGGATCGGCGTGGAGCGGCTGAGCGGCGGCGACCTGACCGAGCGGATCTATCCGGGCGCCCGGCACGAGGTGTTCCACGAGACGCACCGCGCGGAGGTCTTCGCGGACCTCACGGCCTTCCTGGACCGGGTCCTGCCCGCCTGACCCGGCGACGCCGACCCGCGGGTGCCGCCCGCCTGACTCGGCTACGCGCACCGGCGATGGCCCGGGCAGCGGTGGGGTTTGCCCCCGTTCCGCCCTGGGCACCCGCGCCGGCATGGAGTGGTTGCGCCGTGCCGCCTGCGTGGGCGAGGACCCCGAGATGTTCTTCCCCGTGGGCACGACCGGACCGGCGCTGCGGGACATCGCGGCCGCCAAACGCGTCTGCGCCCGCTGCCCGGTCACCGCCGACTGCCTGGCCTACGCCCTGGCCCTCGGCCAGACCTCAGGGGTGTGGGGCGGGACCTGCGAAGAGGAACGCGCACGGCTGCGCCGTTCCGTGCCACAGAGAGGAGGCACCGTATGACTGTCGTCAAGAGCCCGCTTCCCGAGCCGGCCCGCCGCGTCACGTTCGAGGCTCTGCAGAGCACGCTCGTGGATCTGATCGGGCTCTCCCTCATCGGGAAGCAAGCCCACTGGAACATCGTGGGGCCCCGGTTCCGCTCGATCCACCTCCAGCTCGACGAGGTCGTCGCGGCGGCCCGGTCGTACGCCGACACCGTCGCCGAGAGGGCCGCGGCGCTCGGCATGCCGCCGGACGGACGCCCGGAGACGATCGCCACCCAGTTCACGCTGCCGGAGCCCAAGGACGGCTGGCTGCGGGACGCGGACGTGGTCCAGCTCATGGCCGACGCGCTGGAGCGTGCCATCGGCCGGCTGCGCGAACGCGTCGACGCCACGGCGGAGCCCGACCCGGTGACCCAGGACCTGCTGATCGGCCTCACCGCCGAACTGGAGAAGCAGCGCTGGATGTTCGAGGCGGAGAACATGCCCCACGAGAGCTGACGGACCCGCCGAGAGCTGACGGACAGGCTGCCGAGCGACGCGCGAGCCGAACGACACGGAAGGGGCACGCCATGGCCGACGCCCTCGAACTGGAGACGCTGTGGGAGGACTTCCACCGCGTGGTGAACATGACCTCGCAGGAACTGGCCGCCTGGCTGCGGGTGAGCGACGCCGGCGAGGAGACCGAGCCGCTGCCGGACCAGGCCGGCACCGAGACCGGACAGCATGTGCTGGCCATCCTGCGCAAGCGGCGCACCGATCTGACCGACGACGACGTCCGGGTGATGTACCAGGTCGTGGACACGGTGACCGAGCAGACGGACATCGCCGACGAGCCCCAGGCCGAGGAGACGCGCCGCCACCGTCTGATGACCATCGGCCACGACCCGCTCAAACCCTGACCTGACCGTCTCGGACGGCCCTGAGCCGGCTCACACCACGAGCCGGCTCAGGGCCGCCGACGCCAACGCCCGCACGCCGGGCAGCAGTACGGACAGGTCGGGAGCGAACAGGGGGCTGTGGTTGCCGGGCACGGCGTCGAGCTTCTCCGCCAGCTGCTCCCCCGGCGCCGCGTCCCACACCGCGGCCGGGGTCGAGGTGACGAACCAGTAGTCGTACGGCACGCCCGGCGGCGCGAGCAGGGAGAAGTCCTCGCTGCCCATCGCCGGACCGAAGTCGAAGACCGTGTGCGCGCCGAAGAGTTCCCGGTGCACGGCCGCGATATCGGTGTCCAGGGCGGCGTCGTTGACGGTGTTGGGATAACCGGACCCGACGGTGACCTCGGGCGGCGCCGGGCAGCCCGCGGCGGCGCACTCCCCCTCGACGATGCGCCGGATCGCGGCGAGGATCCGCTCGCGCACCCGGGGGTCCTGGGTGCGCAGGTTCAGCGCGAGGCGCGCCTCGGCCGGGATGACGTTGTGCTTCGTACCGGCGTGGAACTGCCCCACCGTCAGCACCGCCGACTCCTTCGCGGCGACCTCGCGGGCGACCACGGTCTGCAGCCGCGTGACGATGTACGCGGCCGTCACCACCGGGTCGACCGTCGACTCGGGGCGCGAACCGTGCCCGCCGACGCCGCGCACGACCACGTCGAGGTCGTCGGAGGCCGCCAGGATCAGGCCCGGGGTGTGCGGGAAGAACCCGGCGGGCCCGGGTGCCGCGTGCTGGCCCAGGACCGCGTCGGGGCGCGGAAAACGCTCGTGCGCCCCGTCCGCGACCATCGCCGCCGCTCCCCCGCCGGACTCCTCGGCGGGCTGCCCGACCACGACCAGCGTGCCGGACCAGACGGCCCGGGCGGCGGCGAGCGCCTCGGCGGCCCCGGCCAGCCAGGTGACGTGCAGATCGTGACCGCAGGCGTGCATCACGCCGGCGACGGCGGAGGCGTAGGGCAGGCCGGTCTCCTCGGCCACGGGCAGCGCGTCCATGTCGGCGCGCAGCCAGACCACCGGTCCGTCCCCGTTCGCGAGCACCCCGGCGACTCCGGTGCCGGCGACGCCCTCGGTCACCGTGTACCCGGCGGCCCGCAGCCGTCCGGCGAGCCGGGCCGCCGTGCGATGCTCCTGGAAGGCCAGTTCGGGGTGGCGGTGCAGGTCCCGGTAGAAGTCCTCCAGGTCCTCCGTCTTCACCCCGGAGGTCACCTCCCGGGCGAGTCGGGCGACAACGGACGCTTCGGCCATCCCGCATCCCTTCTTCGGCAGACGACCATCGACCGGCGGTGCTCGGCACGCTCACGATCGCGTACAGGACGTTCCGAAGGAAGGCTTCAGTGCGCGTCGAGCGGCAGATCCAGGACCCGGGCGATCGTGCGCAGTACGCCGTTGTCGTTGTTGGACGGGGCGAGGTGGCGGGCCCGGCGTACGACCTCGGGGTGGGCGTTGGCCATGGCGAACGACCAGTCGGCGGCGTCCAGCATCTCCAGGTCGTTGAGGTAGTCGCCGAAGACCATGGTCTGGGCCGGGCCTATGCCCAGCTCCCGCTGGAGGCGGCGCAGGGCGGCGCCCTTGTTGGCGGTGCGGTTCATCACGTCGACCCAGTGCTCGCCGGAGACGACGACCTGGTGCGTCGCCGTGAAGGGCGCGAGCGCGGGGGCGGTCGTCGCTTCGGCCGACCCGAAGTCGAAGAGAGCGACCTTGATCACCTCGTCGTCGACGGCCGTGACGTCGTCGACGATCCGGTGCCGCAGGTAGTACTTGCGGACCTCGGCCAGGAAGGGCTCGTCGGCGCGCTCGACGTAGGCCGACCGCTTGCCGCAGACCACGGCCCCGACGTCGACGCCGTCCGCCGACAGCCGCCGTACCGTACGCACGACGTCCGCGGCGACGGCACGGTCCATCGGGTCGGAGCTGAGTTCCCGCCCGTCACGCACGACGTACGTGCCGTTCTCCGCGATGAACACCATCCCCTCGGCCACCGCGGCGAACTCCCGCTCCAGGCTGGCGTACTGGCGTCCGCTCGCCGGGCTGAACAGCACCCCGCGCTCCCGCAGCCGGGCCAGCACGTCCCACAGGCCGGCGGGGGGCCGCTTGTCGTCGTCGAGGAGCGTGCCGTCCATGTCGGTGACGATCAGACGGATGTCCGCGCCGGGGCCCGAGGGCGGGGCCGGGGACGGCGCGGGCTCGGTCAGGGGCGAGGAGGAGTAGGGCATGTCCTGCCTTCTGTACGGGTGCGGGCCGCTCCTCACCCTAACGGGGACCGTCTCCGGCTCTTGGCGCGCGGACGGGGCTCTCCGCGCGCGGGCGTGCGTTCGTGCGTGCGTCGGCCGCCGCGATTCCCGGGACATCCCGATCTTCGCGGGGCAGAATGACCGCGTGACCCGCAGGGACGTGGAGGGGACGACAAGGTGAGCGACGGCGGCACCCCGGGGCAGGCCAAGGCGCGGCTGAACACCACCGTGGCGCACAACGCGCGGGTGTGGAACTACTGGATCGGCGGCAAGGACAACTACGAGGTCGACCAGCGGGTCGGCGAGCAGGTCGCCACGATGTTCCCGGTGATCCGCGACGTGGCCCGCGCGGACCGCGACTTTCTCGGCCGCGCGGTGACGCATCTGACCGCCGAGCGCGGGATGCGGCAGTTCCTGGACATCGGCACGGGGCTGCCGACCGTGGACAACACCCATGAGATCGCCCAGCGCATCGCGCCGGACGCGCGGATCGTGTACGTCGACAACGACCCGATCGTGCTCTCCCACGCCCGCACCCTGCTGACCGGGTCGACGGAGGGCGTCACGGACTACATCGACGCCGACGTCCACGACCCGGACGCCATCCTCGAACGGGCCGCGGGCACCCTGGACCTCACCCGCCCGGTCGCGGTGATGCTGCTCGGCATCCTCAACTTCGTGCTGGACACCGAGAAGGCGCGGGACATCGTGCGCCGGGTGATGGCCGCGGTGCCCTCCGGCAGCTGTCTCGTCCTGACGCATCCGACGTACGACGACGCGGTGGGCGGCGCGGGCCAGATCCCGGCGATGGAGTTCTGGAACGAGAACGCCACTCCGCCGATCACGGCGCGCGGCGGCGCGGAGATCGCGGCCTTCTTCGAGGGGCTGGAGCTGCTGGAGCCGGGCCTGGTCTCGTGCTCGCGGTGGCGCGCCGAGGACGGCGCGCCGGCGGTGCCGCAGTACGGTGCGGTGGCCGTGAAGCCCTGATCCCGGAGGACGACGGATGACCACCCTTGCCGATCCGGTGCCCGGCGGGCGCCCCGGTGATGTCGAGCGGGCGACCGCGCTGAGCGGGGAGCTGTCCGGGCGGGGCGTGCACGGCGTCGTCCTGTCGTACGTCGACACCGCGGGCGTCGGCCGGGTGAAGACGGTCCCCACGGGCCGGCTGCCCTCGGTCGCGGCCTGGGGCGTCGGGATGTCGCCGGTGTTCGACACGTTCCTGTCCGACGACGCGATCGTCACCACCGACGTGCTCGGCTCCCCGGACGGCGATCTGCGCCTCTACCCGGACCTGGACCAGCTGACCGTGCTGGCCGGGCAGCCCGGCTGGGCGTGGGCGCCGGTGGACCGGATCACCCAGGACGGCACGCCCCACCCGGGGTGCGCGCGCACGTTCCTGCGCCGCACGGTCACGGGCGCCGCCGGGCGCGGGCTGTCGTTCCGGGCGGCCGTGGAGATCGAGTGGTCGGTGGGCCTGGACTCCGCGCCCGCCGGGGAGTTCGTCCCGGCGACCACCGCCCCGGCGTACGGGGCGGCCCGGCAGGTGGAGCTGAGCGACTACCTCGCCGATCTGCTGGCCGCCTGCGCCGCCCAGGGCGTGGACGTCGACCAGGTCCATCCCGAGTACGCGGCGGGGCAGTTCGAACTGTCGGCGGGCGCGCTGGACCCGGTGGCGGCGGCCGACCGGAGCGTGCTGGTGCGTCAGACGATCCGCGCGGTGTCCCACCGCCACGGCCTGCGGGTGTCCTTCTCCCCCGCCGTGTCCGCGCAGGGCGTCGGCAACGGCGGCCACCTCCACCTCTCCGCCTGGCGCGACGGCCGCAATCTGCACACGGGCGGGACCCGCCGCCACGGCATGACCGCCGACGCGGAGTCCTTCGCGGCCGGCGTCCTCGCCCGGCTGCCCGCGCTCACGGCGGTGACCGCGCCCAGCCCCGCCAGCTATCTGCGCCTGCGGCCCTCCCAGTGGGCGGGGGTGTTCACCGCCTGGGGCCTGGAGACCCGGGAGGCCGCGGTCCGGCTGGTCCCCGGCACGGCCGGGCACCGCGACGAGCAGGCCAACCTGGAGGTCAAGCCCGTCGACCTGGCCGCCAACCCGTATCTCGCCCTCGGCTGCGTGATCGCCGCGGGCCTCGACGGTCTGGCGGCGGGCGCGGCCCTGCCCGAGGAGACGACCGGTGACCCGGCGCGGCTGACGGCCGCGCGGGCGGAGGCCCGGGGGGTGCGCCGGCTGCCGACGTCGCTGGGCGAGGCCGTCGCGGCCTTCCGGGCGGACGAGGTGCTGCGGGCCGCGCTGGGGCCGGTCCTCGCGGACGCGGTGACGGCCGTGCGCGAGGGGGAGATCGCGGCCGTGGCGGGGCTGGACGACGAACGGGTGGCGGCCGCCTACCGCTGGCGGTACTGAGATGGGCACCGCCCGGGGGCCGGTCCACGAGGCGCTCGAGGAGCTGGAGCTGGTGGACCACCACTGCCACGGCGTGGTCGCCACCGACCTGGCGGCGCCCGCCTTCGAGGCGCTGCTGACGGAGGGCGACCGGTGGCCGGACGTCTCCCCCTTCGACACCCCGGCGGGTGTGGCGGTACGACGCCACTGCGCGCCCCTGCTCGACCTGCCCCGGCACGCCCCGGCCGAGGACTACGTGGCCCGGCGGGCCGAACTCGGCGCGCGGGAGGTCAACCGGCGGTTCCTGACGGCAGCCCGCACCGGCGTGTTCTGCGTGGACACCGGCTACGCCCCGCACCCGCTGACCACCCCGGCCGAGCTCGCCGCCGACGCCGGCGGCGCCGCGCACGAGGTCGTACGGCTGGAGGGCGTCGCGGAGGCCGTGGCGGCGCGGGGCGTCGACGCGGGGGCGTACGCGGACACGTTCCGGGCGGCCGCGCTGGACGCGGTGCGGCGGCCCGGTGTCGTCGCGGTGAAGTCGGTGGCCGCCTATCGCACCGGCTTCGACCTCGACCCCGCGCGCCCCTCCGACGCCGAGGTCACCCGGGCGGCCCGGCGCTGGCTCGCGGCCGGCGGCCGCCTCGCCGACCCGGTGCTCGTACGGCATCTGCTGTGGACCGCCGTGGATCTCGGGCTGCCGCTGCAACTGCACACCGGCTTCGGCGACCGCGATCTGCGGCTGCACCGGGCGGACCCCGCCCTGCTGACGGACTGGCTGCGCCTGACCTCCGGCACGGTCCCGGTGCTGCTGCTGCACTGCTGGCCGTACCAGCGGCAGGCGGCCTATCTGGCGGCGGTGTTCGAACAGGTCTACCTGGATGTGGGCCTGACCCTGCATCATGTGGGTCCGGTGCGGGCGCGGACCGTCCTGGAGGAGGCGCTGGAGATCACACCGTTCCGCAAACTGCTGTACAGCTCCGACGCCTACGGTGTCGCCGAGTTCTACCGGCTCGGCGCGCTGGCGTTCCGCCGGGGCCTGGGGGATCTCCTCCAGGACCGGGTGGACGCCGACGAACTGGGCCTGTCCGACGCGCTGCGCCTCGCGCGCTGGGCGGGCGCGGACAATGCCCGCCGGGTCTACCGGCTCATCCCCCGGGACTGAAAGTATGATCAAGCAATGTCTGACATGACCGAGACCACGCCCGGTTGGCTGAGCCAGGACGAGCTGGAACTGGCCCGTGCCCGCATGCCGATCCTGTACGTCGAGGCCGTGCCCGTGCGCGTCGACGACAGCGGCGAAGTGACCAGCATCGGCCTGCTGCTGCGCATCGGACCGGACGGCAATGTCAGCCGGACCCTGGTCTCCGGCCGGGTCCTGCACCACGAGCGCGTCCGGGACGCCCTGCTGCGGCACCTGGAGAAGGACCTGGGCCCGGTGGCGCTGCCCCGCCTCCCCGCCTCCCTCCAGCCGTTCACCGTCGCGGAGTACTTCCCGACGCAGGGCCTCACGCCGTATCACGACCCGCGCCAGCACGCGGTGTCGCTCGCCTACATCGTGCCGGTCAGCGGCGACTGCCAGCCCCGGCAGGACGCCCTGGACCTGGTGTGGTTCGACCCGCAGGAGGCGGCGTCGCCGGCGGTGCAGAGCGAGATGCCGGGCGGGCACGGGTTCCTGCTGCGGCAGGCGCTGGCCCACGTCGGCCTGTCGGCCTCCTGACCGGGATGGACCGGACCACCCCGGTGCCGGGGCAGCGCGCGGCGGCCTCCCGGTTCTCCGTCGGCGCCGCCGCCCGCCGGCCCTGCACGCTGGTCGTCTGCCGGGGCTGCTGCTGCGGCGACGCCCGCAAGCAGCCCGGCTACGACCACGCGTGGCAGGTGGAGCGGCTGCGCGCGGGCGCCCTGGAACACGGCTTCCAGGTCCGTACGACGGACTGTCTCGGCCCGTGCGACCAGGCGAACGTCATCGTCGTACAGCCCTCCGCCGAGGGGCGCCGGGCGGGCGGCCGGGCCACCTGGGTCGGTTTCGCGACGGACGACGACTGCACGGAGGAGCTGGTGCGCTGGGCGGCGGCCGGCGGCCCGGGCCTGGCCGATCCCCCGCTCGCCCTGGAACTCCAGTTCATCAGCCCACCCCGGGACGCCCGGGTACGCTCACGCCGCTGACGGCCCGACAGGTTCGGCGGCCCGTCCGCCCGACACGCGCACAAACGACCAGCGGGCCTGCCTCTGTCGGCAGACCCGCTGGTTCGACACCGTCGGGACGACAGGATTTGAACCTGCGACCCCTTGACCCCCAGTCAAGTGCGCTACCAAGCTGCGCCACGTCCCGGTGCCGTCTGACCTGGGGTTTCCCCTGGCCGAACGCGCAGGAGAACAATACCGCACTCGGGTCGGTGATCGCGCATCCCTTTACCCCGCTGGGCGCCGGTTGACCTCAAGTTTGGTCGAGGTTGCACGATCGTCCGCATGACGATCACCGAGGAACGCACGCTGACGTACACGTACGCCGAACTGCCGCGGCTGATGGGCCTGATGACGGGCGACGAGAAGCACGGCCCGGCCGCCACCTCCACGCTGGACGTGCTGTGGGTGCTCTACGACCGGATCCTGCGGGTCGAGCCGGGCCGCGCCGACGCCCCCGACCGGGACCGGTTCCTGCTGTCGAAGGGGCACGGCCCGATGGCGTACTACGCGGTGCTCGCCGCGAAGGGCTTCCTCCCCGTGGAGTGGCTGCCGGGCTTCGGGTCCTACGACTCGCCCCTCGGCCACCATCCCGACCGCACCTTGGTCCCCGGCGTCGAGATCGGCAGCGGCTCGCTGGGCCATGGGCTGCCGATCGCCGTGGGGACGGCCCTGGGACTGCGCGCACAGGGGCTCGACGGACCCCGGGTGTGGGCGTTGATCGGGGACGCGGAGCTGGACGAGGGCAGCAACCACGAGGCCATCGCCTTCGCCGGTCCGGCCGGCCTGGACCGGCTGCACACGGTCGTCGTCGACAACTCCTCCGCCAGCCATGCCCGGCCGGGCGGGATCGCCGCCCGGTTCGCGGCGGCCGGCTGGTCCACGGCCACCGTCGACGGCCGTGACCACGAGGCGCTGTACGCCGCGTTCACCGCGCCGCACCCGGGCCGGCCGCACGCGGTCGTCGCCCGCGTGGAACCGAAGAACGCCTGAACCGCCGGCAGAAGCCCACAGAAGAGACAGAAGAGGGAGACATCCGATGGAAACCATGCGTGACCGCTTCGCCCCCGTGGTCACCCGGCTGCTGGACGAGGACCCGAGGGTCGCGGTGGTCCTCGCCGAGATCGGCAAGGACGGCTTCGCGGAGGCGATGCGCCGGCACCCCGACCGGGTGATCAACGTCGGCATCCGGGAGCAGTTGCTGGTGGGTGCGGGGGCGGGGCTGGCGCTGGCCGGGCTGCGGCCGGTCGTGCACACCTTCGCGAGCTTTCTGGTGGAGCGGCCCTTCGAGCAGATCAAGCTGGACCTCGGCCACCAGGACGCGGGCGCGGTGCTGGTGAGCGCGGCCGCGTCCTTCGACTGGCCGGCGGGCGGGTTCACGCACATGGCGCCCGGGGACGTGGCGCTGCTGGACACCCTGGACGGCTGGACCGTGCACGTGCCGGGGCATCCTGAGGAGGCGGAGACACTGCTGCGGCACGCCGTGGCGGCGGGCGACGACAAGGTGTACGTCCGGCTGTCGGTGCAGGCGAACCGGGCGGCCCTGCCGGTGGACGGCGAGCGGTTCCTGACCGTCCGCGAGGGCCGCGCGGGCGTGGTCGTGGCCGTCGGGCCGATGCTGGACGCGGTGCTCACGGCCACCGAGGGCCTCGACGTCACGGTGCTCTACGCGACGACCGTGCGCCCCTTCGACGCGGCGGCCCTGCGCCGGGCCGTCTCGTTCGCGGGTCCGGACGTCGTGCTGGTCGAGCCGTATCTGGCGGGGACGTCGACGGCCGCCGCGAACGACGCCCTCGCCGAGGTGCCGCACCGGATCCTGGGGCTGGGCGTGGGCCGGCGCGAGCTGCGGCGGTACGGCACCGTCGCGGACCACACGGCGGCCCACGGGCTGGACGCGGGATCCCTGCGGGAGCGGATCGGGGGATTCGTCGGGGCCGGGCGGGCACTGGACCGCGTCTGAGCGGGGGTGAGCCCCTTCACTCCCCGCTCGGCAGCTTCACTCCCCGCCGGGCAGCCCCAGCTCCGGGTGGGCGTCCAGGAGTCTCGGCGGGGCCGCCTGGCGCCATGAGTCGGCCAGGATGTCGCGCAGCTCGCCCTCGTCCTCCAGGGCGGCGAGCCGGACCCGCACCCAGGCGAACTGCGCCTCGTGGTCGGCGATCCAGAACTTCTCCGGCTCGGCCAGCACGAGTTCGTCGCGCTCCTCCTTGGGGCAGCGCACGGCGATCGAGGTCTCCTCCTCGGGCAGCGTGGCGAACATCTTGCCCGCGACCCGGAACGTGGGCATGCTCCAGGCGATCTTCTCCGTCGTGTCCGGCAGGGACAGGGCGATTCTGCGTACGTCTTCGGCGTCCTGCATGCCTCGCACCGTAACCGCTCCCACTGACAGTCACCCCGTGGCCGGCCCCACCCGCTTGTAGTAGAGGGTCGTCGGGCGCAGCGCTCCGTCGGGGGCGGCCGCGTAGTCGGGGATCACCCCGGCCCTGGTCCATCCGGCGGCGCGGTACAGGCGCTCGGCCGGGCTGTCGGTCTCGGTGTCCAGGTGCAGCAGGGTGACGCCGGCCGCGGCGGCGGCCTCCTCGGCGGTGGTCAGCAGGGTGCGGCCGAGTCCCCGGCCTCGGGTGTCGCGGTGCACCATCAGCTTCACGAGTTCGGCGCGGTGCCGGCTGTTGGGCTTGTCCGGGAAGACCAGGCTCACCGTGCCGACGACGCGCCCGCCGTCGTAGGCGCCCCAGACGGCGAGTCCTCCGGCGGAGAGGGCGGTGGCGCGCTCGCGCCACCAGGCGGTGGCCTCCGCGCGGTCGAGCGGTCCGAGGAAGCCGACGGACGCCCCGCCGGCCACGGTGTCGACGAGGAGGCCGGCGAAGTCCCCCGCTTCGGCGAGGAGCCGGGCGGAGTCGAGGCGGGTCACGGTCGCGGTCACGGCAGCACCACCGCCAGCGCGTAGCGGGCGTCGGTGTCCCCGGCACAGCGGAAGCGGGTCGGCCCCCAGACCCGCAGGCGCAGGCAGTCACCGGTGGAGAGGCGGTGCGTGGTGCCCTCGGCGGTCACGTCCAGGGCACCTTCCAGGACCCAGATGTGCTGTTCCAGGCCGGGTACGGGCGGACGGTCGTAGGCGATGTCGGCGCCGGTGGCGAGCCGTCCCTCGACGAGTTCGCCGCGCAGTCCGGAGTGCGGCGGCGACACGGAGCGCCGTAGGAAGCCGGAGGCACGGTCCTCCCACACGGCCTGGTCGGCGGCGCGCACGACCGGGGCGGGTCCGGCCTCGACCTCGCTGAGCAGCTGGGACATGGTCCGGCCGTAGACCGCGCAGAGCCGGTTCAGCATCGAGGCCGTGGGGCTGATCTCGGCCCGTTCGGCCCGCGACAGCGTCGACCGGCTCACCCCGCTGCGCTCCGCCAACTCCCCCAGGGACCAGCCGCGTTCACCGCGCAGTTCGGCGAGACGCGCACCGAGCCGGGTGTCGACGGGGTCGGGGACCTCCGCTTCGTTTCTCACATCCGGGAAGCTATCCCATATATGAAACAGACGTGTTTCCGCGACCTCTCAGCCGATCCGGCGTCCGCGTCGGCGCCCAGGGACGGTGGTCCCTCAGGCCCGCGCGACCTCCTCCAGCGCCTCCAGCACCGGGCGGATCAGGGGATGGGCCTCCGCGCCCCGGCGTACGGCCGCGAAGACGCGTCGGGTCGGGGCGACGCCGTCCACCGGGCGGACGACCACGCCGGTGAGGTCCATGCCGCGCAGCGCCGAGCGCGGTACGAGGGCCACGCCCGCGTCGGCCGAGGCGAGGGCGACGACCGCGCGGAAGTCGTCGGAGGAGTGCTCCAGACGGGGCTGGAAGCCGGCGCTCTCGCAGGCCAGGACCACCACGTCGTGGCAGGGGTTGCCGGGGTAGGGGCCGATCCAGGCGTCCTTCGCCAGCTCGGCGAGGGGGACCTCGGCGGAGTCGGCCAGCCGGTGGCCGACCGGGACGACCGCGTCGAACGGTTCGGCGTAGAGCGGGAGGTGGGTCAGACGCGGGTCGTCGGCGGGCGGCGCCCCCCGGTACTCGACGGCCACGGCGACATCGACCTGCCGGTCCAGCACCATCGGCAGACTGGCGTCGCCCTCCGCGTCCCGCACCCGGATCCGTATGCCCGGCGCCGTCCGGGCGAGGTGCGCCAGGGCGGGCGCCACGACCAGGGCGATACCGGTCGCGAAGGCGGCCACCGTGACCGTGCCGGCCTGTCCGGAGCCGTAGGCGGCCAGCTCGGCCTCGGCCCGCTCCAGCTGGGCGAGGACGGCATGGGTGTGGCCGAGCAGGATCTCGCCGGCCGGGGTGAGCCGTACGCCCTTCGCGCCGCGCTCCACCAGGCGGTGACCGGTCTCCTGCTCCAGGGCCGTCAGCTGCTGGGAGACCGCGGAGGGCGTGAGATACAGCGCGGCGGCAGCCGCCGTCACCGTACGGTGGTCGGCCACCGCACGGAGGATGTGGAGCCGCCGCGCCTCGATCATGGCATCGATTGTCTCAAATGCCCCCGTGTGCTGAGGCCTGCCCGGCGGCTCAGGCCTCCAGCTCGGCCCGGGCCGCGACGAAGGCGTCCACCGCGCGGTCGACGTCCTCGGTGGAGTGCGCGGCCGACAGCTGGACGCGGATGCGGGCCTGGCCCTGCGGGACGACCGGATAGGAGAAGCCGATCACGTAGACGCCGCGCTCCAGCAGCAGTTCCGCCATCCGGCCCGCCTTCGCCGCGTCACCGATCATGACGGGGGCGATCGCGTGGTCGCCGGGGAGGATGTCGAAGCCCTCCTCGGTCATCCGGCGGCGGAAGAGCGCCGTGTTCTCCCGGAGCCGGACGCGCAGGTCGTCGGCGGACTCCAGCAGGTCGAGGACCTTCAGGGAGGCGGCCGCGATCACCGGGGCGAGGGTGTTGGAGAACAGGTACGGGCGGGAGCGCTGGCGCAGCAGGGCGACGATCTCCGCACGGGCCGCCACATAGCCGCCGGACGCGCCGCCGAGCGCCTTGCCCAGCGTGCCGGTGATGATGTCGACGCGGTCCATCACGCCGTGCAGCTCGGGGGTGCCGCGGCCGCCGGGGCCGACGAAACCGACGGCGTGCGAGTCGTCGACCATGACCATCGCGTCGTAGCGGTCGGCGAGGTCGCAGATCTCCCGCAGCGGAGCGACGTAGCCGTCCATCGAGAAGACGCCGTCGGTGACGATCAGGCGGCGGCGCGCGTCGGACGCGTCCTTCAACTGCCGCTCCAGGTCCTCCAGATCACGGTTGGCGTACCGGAAGCGGCGGGCCTTGGACAGGCGGATGCCGTCGATGATGGAGGCGTGGTTGAGGGCGTCGGAGATCACCGCGTCCTCGGGGCCGAGCAGCGTCTCGAAGACACCGCCGTTGGCGTCGAAGCAGGAGGAGTACAGGATCGTGTCCTCCTGGCCGAGGAACGCCGAGAGCCGCGCCTCCAGTTCCTTGTGCACCTCCTGCGTGCCGCAGATGAAGCGCACGGACGCCATGCCGTAGCCCCAGCGGTCCAGGGCGGCGTGGGCGGCGGCGATCACCTCGGGGTGATCGGCGAGACCGAGGTAGTTGTTGGCGCAGAAGTTGAGGACCTCGCCCGGGCGGCCGCCCGCGGTGACGGCGACGGTCGCGGACTGCGGGGTGCCGATGACCCGCTCGGGCTTGTGCAGGCCGGCGGCGCGGATCTCGTCGAGGGTGGCGCGCAGGTCGTCGCGCACGGAGTCGAACATTCCAGAAGCTCCTCGGAGTGCGGAGTGCGGATACGGAAGGTGGCGGACGCGGTCGTCCTACGCGGTCCAGTCCAGGATGACCTTGCCGCCCTTGCCGCTCGCGGCGTCGGCGAACGCCGCCTCGAAGTCGCGGTAGCCGTACCGGCCGGTGATCACGGGGGCGAGGTCGAGGCCGCCCTCCAGCAGCACCGACATCGCGTACCAGGTCTCGAACATCTCGCGGCCGTAGATGCCCTTGATGGTGATCATCGAGGTGACGATCCGGGCCCAGTCCACCGGGAACTCCTGGGCGGGCAGACCGAGCATGGCGATCTTGCCGCCGTGCGTCATGTTGGCGATCATGTCGCGCATCGCGGTGGGGTTGCCGGACATCTCCAGGCCCACGTCGAAGCCCTCGCGCAGGCCCAGCTCGCGCTGGCCGTCGGCGATCGAAGAGCGGGAGACGTCGAGCGCGAGGCTGACGCCGATCTTGCGGGCCAGCTCCAGCCGCTCCTCGCTGACGTCGGTGACCACGACGTTGCGGGCGCCCGCGTGCCGGGCCACGGCGGCGGCCATCAGGCCGATCGGTCCGGCGCCGGTGATCAGGACGTCCTCACCGACCAGCGGGAAGGACAGCGCGGTGTGCACGGCGTTGCCGAACGGGTCGAAGATCGCGGCCACATCGAGGTCGACGGGGACGCGGTGCACCCAGACGTTGGACGCGGGCAGGGCGACGAACTCGGCGAAGGCACCGTCGCGGCCCACGCCCAGGCCGACCGTCGCACGGCACAGGTGGCGGCGCCCGGCGAGGCAGTTGCGGCACTTGCCGCACACCAGATGGCCCTCGCCGCTGACCCGGTCGCCGACGGCGATGTCGGACACGTCACGGCCGGTCTCGACGACCTCGCCGACGAACTCGTGGCCGAGCACGAGCGGGGTGGTGATCGTCTGCTGCGCCCAGCCGTCCCAGGACCGGATGTGCAGGTCGGTGCCGCAGATGCCGGTGCGCAGCACCTTGATCAGCACGTCACCGGGGCCGATCTCCGGCTCGGGGACGTCCGTGAGCCAGAGCCCCGGCTCCGCCTTCTCCTTGACCAGCGCCTTCAACGCTACGGCTCCCGTGGTGAGGTCCCGGGCGCGGGCAGGCCGAAGCGGCCCGCAGCCGGAAAGAGGGGTGGATTCGGGAGCAATCTTGCGCACCCGGTCCACCCCGGTCCATCGAGGATTTCTTAAGCCGCGCCGCAGCTTTCCTTCACACCCCCCGTAACCACCCCCGCAACTCCCGCCGCACCTCAGGCCGTAGAGGGCTGGTCGGGGCGGGAGACCTGGTAGTGGCGGATGAGCCAGTCGTCCCCCGTACGGCCCACCAGCACGGCGAGTCGGGCGTCCAGCGGGGGCCGGTCGGTGAACGAGAAGGTGACGTCGAGATAGCCGAGGACGAGGTCGTCGGCCAGGCGTCGGGTCTCCAGGAAGCGGTAGGCGACGGTCAGGCCGAGCGGCTGGGCGTCGTAGTAGGCGGCGACACCCGCCCGGCCCACGCTGTAGGGGCGCAGGCCCTGGAAGACGGCGTCCTCGGCGAAGACTGCGGCGATGTCCTCCGGCCGGTGTGCGGCGATACCGGCCTGCCAGCGGTCCAGGACGCCGCGCAGGATCTTCTCGTCGTCGGTGGTGGTGGTCATGAGTGCTCCTCGGGTGGTGCGGTGATGAGGGCGGGCCGGGCCAAGGGGCGACGGGTTGCCGATGTCCGGAGGTGACGGGGCGTCAATGTCCGGCGCTCATACCGCCGTCGACGTGCAGGATCTCCCCGGTGACGAAGGGGGCCGTCTCCAGGAAGAGCACCGCGTCGACGATGTCGCTCACCTCGCCCATGCGGCGGACCGGGTGCAGGGCGGCGAGGAACTCATGGGTCTCCTCGGGGTGCATGGGGGTCTTGACGGTGCCCGGCGACACCGCGTTGACCCGGATGCCGCGGGTGGCGTACTCGATGGCGAGGGACTTGGTGGCGGACTGGACGCCGCCCTTGGTCAGCGAGGCCAGTACGGACGGGACGTGGGAGTCCGCGTGGTCGACCAGGCTGGTGGTGATGCTGACGATGTGCCCGCCGCCCTGGGCGAGCAGGTGCGGGACGGCCCGCTGGGTCAGCTGGAAGACGCCGGCCAGGTTGACGCCCGTCACGGCGGCGTAGTCGTCGGACGTGTAGTCGGTGAAGGGCTTGGCGATGAAGATGCCCGCGTTGTTGACCACGGTGTCGATCCGGCCGAACCGCTCCACGGCCGCGGTGACCACCCGCTCGGCGGTGGCCGGGTCGGCGATGTCGCCCTGGACGGCCAGGACATCGGCGTCCTCGGCGGGGGCGATCGTGCGCGAGGTGGCGACGACGGCGTGACCGAGCTTGCGGTAGCCGTCGACGAGGGCGGCGCCGATGCCCTGTGAGGCGCCGGTGATGATCGCGACCTTCTGGCTCGGCGTGTTGATGCCCTGAGTGCTCTGGGTGCTCATGGTGGTGCCCTTCTCTCAAGGAGGTGCCGGTCGAGCTACTAGCCGACCGGTCGACTATGAGAGGACGCTAGGTCGGCCGGGCCCGGCGGCGCCAGGATCTGCTTCCTTACGTCTGGGAGGTCCCGGCTCCCAGCGCAGGTCAGCCGTGGAGTGCGTGCGGGTCGTCGGCGGGCAGCCAGGCGCCCGGGTCGTTGACGCAGAGATCCCCCACGCCCGCGCAGAGGGCGTCGACCACCGCGAGGACGCCGGCGCGCCCCTCGCTCTCGCGCCACACCAGCGACCAGGTCCAGTAGGTCTTCGGCGCGACGATCTCGCGCCGGACGAGGTCGGGCGGCAGCGGACTGGTCTGCCCCTTGGGGCAGTTGACGATGGGCCGTCCGCCGCGGCGGACGTGGTCGAAGAAGGCGGGGCCGGTGACACCGCCGTCTGAGATCCGCTCGGCGCGGGAGCCGGTGGCCTCGGAGAACTCCTCTGCGTACACGTTCCAGGACCACCAGGAGGTGGTGTCGCCGTCGAGGAGGATCGCGGTGTCCCGGGCCGCGACGGGGCCGGTGTCGGGTCCCTTGGCCACGGCGTACAGCCGGTCGGCGCCGAGGAGCCCGGCCCGCAGCCCGTGGCGCTTCAGATCCTCCGTGCGCACCCAGCACACAGCGAGGTCCAGGCTGCCGTCGGCGACTCGGGCGGCCTGTGTGTGGGAGGGCGCCACCCAGGCGTCGAGGTGCACCTGGGCGATCGCCGCGGTGCGCGAACTCAGGTCCGGGGGAAGCCAGTTGACGTAGCCGAGCCGTACGGTCTCCGAGCCCGAGAGCCGTCCGGCGCGGCGCCGCAGGTCGTCGGCCCGGTCCAGCAGGGCCCGGGCGTGCGGGAGCAGGTCGGCGCCGGCCGGGGTGAGGGAGACCGAGTGGCGGTCGCGCTCGAACAACCGCACCCCCAGGTCCCGTTCGAGCGCCTTGATCTGCTGGGAGAGCGAGGGCCCGGCGATCAGGAGCCGCCGGGCGGCCCTGCCGAAGTTCAGCTCCTCGGCGACGGCGACGAAGTACCGCAGTTGGCGCAGCTCCACGCGGCCATGCTACGCACGTGAGAGGCCGCGCCCATCAGCACCGGGAGGCACGGACCGGCACACGGACGCCGCCCGCCCATCGACACCGCAGACACGGACGGAACGCCCATCGGCACGAACAGGCCCCGTCGGACAGCGCCGGTGCCTCATGACCGTAAAACGCGGCGCCGGGCGCGAACCGCGGCGAGAATCGATCAGGGGCGCGTATCGCGCCCGGACGAGGGACAGGGAGCCGCTCATGAACACCGCACGGGATCTCGCGATCGTCGCCCTGGACGCGGCGCCCGACCACCCGCTGGAGCACGGCGATCTCTCGCTCGCCCTCGCGGGCGCCGAGGTGCTGGACCTCGTCGACGCCCGGGCGGTCTTCGTGGACGGCGACCGGGTGGTGCCCGCCGCGCAGTCGGCGACGGGCGACCGGCTCCTGGACGAGGCCGCGGCATCGGTCGTACGCGAGGAGCCGTACGAGTCGGTCGAGGACTGGCTGTGGCGCAGGGGTCGCGGGCTGTCCTCGGCCTACACCGCGGACATGGAGCGGGAGGGACTGACGGCCCGGCCGCGCGGCCGCCGGATCCCGCTGCGGACCGGCCGGGCCGTCCCGGTCGACTCGCCCGCCCGGCAACGCGCCGAGGACCGCTGGGCCGCCGGCGAGCCCGTCCTCGCGGCCCTGGCCGACGCCGCCGGGATCCACGGCGGCCCGAGCGGGACCGACGCCGACGCCGAGGCCGACGCCGTCCCGGGCGAGATCGACGAGACCGTCACGACCGTGCTGGCCGCGGTCGGCCACGCGGTGATGGAACTGGAGGCCGTGCGCCAGCGACGCGCCATCGAACAGGCCGCCTTCGACAACGTCTGGCGGGGCTACTAGGGGCAGGGCCTCGCCGTCAGCGGGCGCCCAGCAGGGCGCGGCAGTTGTCCCACAGCGGGCTGAGCCGCTCGGTGGTGTTGTAGAGCTTGGCGAACATCACCTGGCCCTCCAGCTGGGCCACCACGGCCCGGGCGGCCTCCCGCGGGTCGGTGACGGTGACGTCACCGCGCTCCCGGGCCTCGCGGACGACCGCCTCGACCATGTCCACCTGGGCGTCGAAGATCTCCTTCAGCCGCGCGCGGACGGCCTCCGTCTGGTTGCTCAGCTCCAGGGCGAGGTTGCCGAACAGACAGCCCGACACCGTGCCGCAGTCCTGCCGGCCGAGGAGCTGGGCCGCCTCCGTCTCCTCGAAGAGCTGCCGCAGCCGCTGCAAGGGTTGCGCGGTGCCGCCCAGGACCCGGCCCCAGTCGCCGCGCTGGGCGGCCCAGTGTGCTCGTCGACGACGGCGAGCGCGAGGGCCTCCTTGGACTCGAAGAAGTAGTAGAAACTCCCCTTCGGCACGCCCGCCGCCTTGCAGATCTCCGCCACGCCGAGGGCCGAGTAGCCGCGCCCCTCGATGAGGGTCCGCGCGGCGGCGAGAATCCGCTCCCTGGCGTCACTGGTGCGTCCCATGCGGCCAGTGTACGGAGGTACTAGACCGGTCGGCCGAGAAAGCGGCCCCAGGGAAACCCGCCGTCACAACGCCGGAAGTCCGTCCGCCTCGCGGCGTTCGAGGCGGCGCGCCAGCTCCGCCGCCGACGCCTTGATCGCCTCCAGCCCGGCCTTCCCCCAGGGCCGGGGTGCGAGGTCCGCGGCGCAGACGGTGCCCAGCACCATGCCCCCGCTGTCGACGAGCGGGGCGCCGAGGTAGGAGCGGATGCCGTACTCGTCGACGATCGGGTTGCCGGCGAAGCGCGGATAGTCGCCCACGTCCTCCAGGACGAGGGCCCGGCGGCGCACCACGACATGCGGGCAGTAGCCGTGGTCGCGCGGCAGCGAGCGCCCCACCTCGGGCTTGCCGCGGCGCGCGGCGGGGGCCGCGGTGTGCAGTCCGGCGAAGAACTGCCGTTCCTCATCGATGAAGTTGACCATGGCGTAGGGCGCCCCGGTGAGCTCGGCGACCCGGTCGGCGAAGATGTCGAGGGCGGGCTCCGGCTGGTCCCCGAGGCCGAGTCGGCGCAGCCTCAGGGCGCGGGCGGGAGCGTCCTTGTCCTCCGGGGTGAGCAGCAGCCGACCGGCCGGGCGCGGCGGGTCGTAGCTCATGTCCGGGCTCCTGCCCTGTGGTCGTGGGTCATGTGCGGCTCCATGAACGGTGGTCGGTGGTCACATATGGGCGCCGCGGCTCGGCTGGACCGCGGCCGGCGCGTGCGCGATGAGATGGCGGACGAGGGTGAGCAGGGTCTGCACGCCGGAGGCGGAGATCCGGGCGTCGCAGCGCACCACCGGGATCGCCGGGTCGAGGTCGATGGCGGACCGCACCTCCTCGGGGTCGTAGCGGTGGGAGCCGTCGAACTCGTTGATGGCGACGATGAATCCGAGGCCGCGCTCCTCGAAGAAGTCGACGGCGGCGAAGCACTCCTCCAGGCGCCGGGTGTCGGCGAGGATGACCGCGCCGAGCGCGCCCTCGCACAGCTCGTCCCACATGAACCAGAACCGCTCCTGCCCGGGCGTGCCGAACAGGTACAGCACATGGCGCGGGTCGAGGGTGATCCGGCCGAAGTCCATCGCGACGGTCGTCTCGACCTTGTTCTCGATGCCGTCGAGGCTGTCGGTGGCGGCACTGACCGTGGTGAGCAGCTCCTCGGTGCTGAGCGGGGCGATCTCGCTGACGGCACCGACGAAGGTGGTCTTGCCCACGCCGAAGCCCCCGGCCACGAGGATCTTCAGGGCGGTTGGGAAGGGGTCGGAGCCGCCCTCGTCGTGCTCGCCGTACTCAGAGCTGTCGTCGTAGTCCATCGAGTACTGCCTCCAGTAGCGCCCGATCGGTGGGGTTGTGGTGGAACACGGGGGGCTTGGTGGTGAGCGCCCCGCAGTCGACGAGGTCGGACAGCAGCACCTTGGTGACCGCCGCCGGCAGCTTCAGGTGGGCGGCCACCTCGGCGACCGATACGGGAGCGCGGCACAGGTCCAGGGCCTGCGCGTGTTCCGGGCCGAGATAGCCGAGGGGGGTCACCCCGGTGGCCATCACCTGCGACATCAGGTCGAGGGCGACGCTGGGCTCGGTGCGTCCGTTGCTGACGGTGAAGGGGCGCACAAGGCGTCCGGCCGCGTCGTCCAGCCAGGGTCCGTCGCCGGCCGCCGCCACGCTCAAGGCCTCATCACCGGGGGTTCGACGGCGTGCTGCCGGGGCGCGGTCACCAGATAGGGGCGCACGCTCTTGACCAGCATCGCCATCTCGTAGCCGAGGACGGCGGCGTCGGCCTCGCGGCCCGCGAGCACGGCGAGGCAGGTGCCCGATCCGGCGGTGGTGACGAACAGCAGGGTCGAGTCCAGTTCGACGACGACCTGCCGGACGTCGCCGCCGTCGCCGAAGCGGACGCCGGCGCTGCGGCCGAGGGAGTACAGGCCGGAGGCCAGCGCGGCCATGTGGTCGGCGCTGTCGGGGTCGAGGCCGTGGACGGACTTGACCAGGCCGTCGCAGGAGAGGAGGACCGCGCTGGACGTGTGCGGTACGCGCTGCACGAGGCCGCTCATCAGCCAGTCGAGATCGGATACATGGCCGGTCGGCGCATCGCTCGCCATGGTGGATCGACTCCTTGGGGTACGAAGGTCAGCGGGAGCGCTGGGGGGTGGGGTGGTCATCCGGCGGGTGCGCTCCCGTCCTGCCGGGCGGTGGGACGGTCGGTGCCGGGCGCGGCCGGCAGATCGCGCGCGCCGTACGTCCCGTTGGGCGCGGGCGGGTGCGCGGAGTGCGGCTCACCTATGCGGGAGGGGTCCGCGACCGGCGGGGGCGCCGGGAACGCGGCGGGCGGGTCGAGTGAGGTGAGCGGGTCGAGCGGGTCGGCTTCCAGGCTCTGCTGGGCCTCGGCGAGCCCGACGCCCCGCTGGAAGGCGGCCATGAGGCCGGGGTCGTGCCCGACGGGCTGCTCGGCGGCGTCGTGGCGGGGCAGCGGACCGCCGCGCAGCTGGGGTGCGATGTGCTCCTGGGCGCGTCGGCGCGGCAGTTGCGGCTTGCCCATGGTCCCGCGCACGGCACTCGCCCGCGGCACGGGCGTCTGTCCCGCCCGCTCCTCGACCAACTTCCGTTCGTCGGCCCGGATCCCGGGCAGGGCGTCGGCGGGATTGGGCCGCTCCTGATGCGCCCCGCGCACCGGCAGCGGCGCGGGCCGCCCCGCGCCCGGGGCCGTCTCGTGCGCGCCGGTTCGATCCTGCGCGTGCTCCGCTACGACGGTCCCGTGCGCGCTGGCCGAGTCGTGCGCCCCCGCGGGATCCTGGGGGTGCGGCGGTACGGCGGTCCCCCGCACGTCGGTCGCACCCTGGACGTGCGCCCGTACGGCGGTCCCGCGCGCCGGTGTCGTGTCCCGGCCCCGCTCCGTTCGGGGCGGTGGTACGGGCGCCGGGGCCGGGGTGCTGGGGGCCTGCGGTGCGGTGGCGGGGGTCGCGGTCTGCGGCACGCCCGGTGCCGAGCCCAGCACGGCCTGTGGCACGCCCGGTGCCGAGCCCAGCACGGCCTGCGGGACGACGAGTACGGCCTGGACGCCGCCGTAGATGTTGGTCTGGAGGCGGACCCGGATGCCGTGCCGGCGGGCGAGCTGGGAGACCACGAAGAGGCCGATGCGGCCGTCGGCGAGCAGCCGGCCGACGTTGACCTGGTCGGGGTCGGCGAGCAGGGCGTTCATCCGCTGCTGTTCGTCGACGGGCAGGCCGAGCCCGCGGTCCTCGACCTCGACGGCGAGCCCGGAGGTGACCAGGTTGGCGCGCAGCAGCACCTGGGTGTGCGGGGCGGAGAACACCGTGGCGTTCTCGATGAGTTCGGCGAGGAGGT
This sequence comes from Streptomyces sp. NPDC032126, assembly GCF_055580085.1. NCBI lineage: Bacteria > Bacillati > Actinomycetota > Actinomycetes > Kitasatosporales > Streptomycetaceae > Streptomyces > Streptomyces sp. NPDC032126. The sequence continues at coordinate 920,623 of NZ_JBVIMA010000001.1, read as the reverse complement.
GGATCACGTCGGCGACCGCGTGACCGCGCAGCTCCCCGTCGATCGGCGGCACCAGCTTGACCCGGGAGTACTGCTCGACCTCGGCGATGGCGGAGCGCAGCACCTCGGTCATGGAGACGGGGTTGCTCCACTGCCGACGGGAGACGGCCCCGCCGAGCACGGCGAGGTTCTCGGCGTGGCGGCGGATGCGGGTGGCGAGGTGGTCGACGTGGAAGAGGCCCTTGAGCAGTTCGGGGTCCTCGATCTCGTTCTCCAGCTCGTCGAGGATGGAGATCTCGCGGTGCACCAGCGACTGGAGGCGGCGCGCGAGGTTGACGAACACCTCGAGCTTCTGTTCGCTGCCGGCCTGGCTGGAGAGCTGTGCGGCGCGGACGACCGCGGCGACGGCCCCGTCGTGGGCGCGGGACAGATCGGCGGCGAGGAGTTCGAAGTCGTCGGCGTTTCCGGGCGGTCCGCCGCGCGTGGGGCGCGGGGGCGGCGCCTCGCCGCGCCGCAGCGCCTCGACGAGGGCCCTCAGCTCGGTCTCGCCGCGCGCACTGCCGCGGCGCAGCGCGTGGATGCGGTCGCTCACCGAGCGGGCGGCGCGGTCGGCGGCCACGGCGGCGATGACGATGCCCGCGCCGGTGACGACGACCGTGCCGGTCAGCACGGCGTACAGGGTGAGGCTGGGGCGGACGCCGGTGGAGCGGAGGGTGAACAGGACGGCGGCGCAGGCGCCGAGGGCGACGGCGACGGGCGGGAGCACGGCGAGCCTCAGCAGCTGAGGCCGTATGTGTGTCTCGGCCGGCGCGGGGGCGGTGCGGGCGACCGGTCGCCCGTGCCGCCCGCCCTCGCGGCGGTCTGCGCGTGCGGCCGGTGCGCGGAGGTGAGACATCGGTGTCCTCGTACTGGATCCGTCGGGCCTGGCTGCTCACGCGTGGGGCGCGAGCGACGGACACTCACAGTAGTCGCCAACCCATCATGTGCGGTGGGCAGTTGACAAAGTCACCCGGCGAGCGTCCCGCTCTGGTATGAGGCCTCGTACGACAGACCGATAAGGCGGTGGACTGCACGACCGGAAACCGAAAGAGATCGATCGGACCTGCTCAGAGGCGGTCACGTGGCACGGCGTGAGGGCGCGCGAAACGGCGCGAGGGCCGGGGAGTCCACGCTCCCCGGCCCTCGTCACGTCGGTCCGGCCGCCCCGCCGGAACGGCCGCCGGCGCCTCGGCGCCCGCCGCCCCTACCGCCGGAACATCACTCAGCGTATCGGCTTTGGCCCCGGCTCAGTGCTCCCCCGCCAGGTCCAGGTCCTCCTGGACGGGCGGCACGGCCTCCGGCCTCGGGGTCGCGCGCCAGGGGTGCGCGAGCGGCGCGGACACCGGCCGCCACCACGGCTCCGCGGGCAGCTTCCCGGCCGGCTCGAAGGGCTCGCCGGGCCGGGGGAAGGCGACGGCCTGACCGGCCTCCTCCGCCACGTCCTTGGTCCACTCGCCGGGCTCCGCCCACGGGTGCGGCGCCAGATTGAAGGTGGCCCAGTGGATCGGCAGCAGCACGCCGCCGGGCCCGCCCTGGAGGTCGAGGTGGGCGCGCAATGCCTCCTCCGGCGTCATGTGGATGTCGGGCCAGAACTCGCTGTACGCGCCGAGCTGGATCATCGTGGCGTCGAACGGCCCGTGCTCGGCGCCGATGTCCCGGAAGCCCTCGAAGTACCCCGTGTCTCCGCTGTGGTAGATCCGGTGCTCCTCGCCCGCGACGACCCAGGACGCCCAGAGCGTGTGCTGGGTGTTGCGCAGGCCGCGGCCGCAGAAGTGGCGGGCCGGGGTCGCGGTGAGGGTGAGGCCGCCGACCTTCGTCGCCTCGTTCCAGTCCAGCTCGCGCAGCCGGCTCTCGGACACGCCCCAGTGCTCCAGATGGGCGCCGACGCCGAGCGGGACGGCGAACACGGTGTCGGTGCCGGCCAGCTCCTTGATCGTGGGCAGGTCCAGATGGTCGTAGTGGTCGTGGGAGATGACGACGACGTCGACCGGGCCGAGCGCGGCCAGCGGCAGCGGGGCGGGGTGCAGCCGCTTGGGCCCGACGAAGGCGAAGGGCGAGCAGCGCGACCCCCAGACCGGGTCGAACAGCACCCGCCGCCCGTCCATCTCGGCGAGCACGCTGGAGTGGCCCATCCAGGTCAGCCGCAGGCCCGTCGCGGGCGGCTTGGCGAGGTCGGCGAGGGTGGTGGCGTGCACCGGGACCGTGCCGGTGGGGGTGCGGCGGAGCCGGGATTCCTTGTCGAGGAACGTCCTGGCCAGTTCGCCCGCGGAGCCCGAGGGCCGGGTCCGCGCCGAACCGCCGGGGTTCCGGAAGACCCCGTCCTTGAAGTGGGGGGATCTGCGGATGCGCGCGAGGCGCTCGCCGCTCGGGTCCGCGCCGAAGGCCTCGGGCTGCAGCGCGCGGAGCCCGGGGCTCAGGGAACGGGATCCGGCCACGGTACCTCCAGGTGGAGTCGTCGAGGCATTCCATTATGGTCGGCCCGCCCGACAATCGGGTTTCACCCGTCGTCCGGCCGGGCGTGCGGCTCCGCCGGTTACTGACCCGCCGTTCAGTAGGCGATACTGATTGCCCTGTTCAGCGCCGAGGGGGCCGCCCGCTCCCGTCCGCCCCCGAGGAGCCCGTATGACCGCGCCGCTGCTGTCGCTCACCTGGACCGACCATGTCACCGGCCGCCGGGGCTACCTCGTCGTCGACACGCTCGTACGGGGCGTGTGCAGCGGCGGGCTGCGGATGCGGGAGGGCTGCACCGCGGAGGAGGTCGCGGGCCTGGCGCGCGGCATGAGCATGAAAGAGGCGCTGCACTACGACCCCGAGGCGCGCTACGTCCCCCTGGGCGGGGCCAAGGGCGGCATCGACTGCGACCCCCGGGACCCGGAGGCGTACGGGCTGCTGGTGCGCTATCTGCGGGCCGTGCGGCCGTACGTCGAGAGCTGCTGGACCACCGGCGAGGACCTGGGGCTGACCCAGGACCTGGTCGACCGGGCGGCCGCCGAGGCGGGGCTGGTGTCGTCGATCCAGGCGGTCTATCCGCTGCTCGACGACGAGGCGGCGGCCCGCGCGAGGCTCGCGGACGCCTTCGCGGTCGAGGTGGCCGGGATCGGTCTGGACGAGCTGGTCGGCGGCTGCGGGGTGGCCGAATCGGTACTGACGGCCCTCGACCGGGCGGGGGTGCCGTACGCCGGGACGCGGGTCGCGGTGCAGGGCCTGGGCACGATGGGCGGGGCCACCGCCCGCTTCCTCGCGCGCGCGGGCCTCACGGTCGTGGCCGTGGCGGACGTCAAGGGCACGATCGCCAACCCGGCCGGTCTCGACGTGGAGGCGCTGCTCGCCGCCCGCGACGGGCACGGGACGGTGGATCGCTCGGTGCTGCGGTCCGGGGACCGGGAACTGCCCGGGGACGCGTGGTCGGCGGTGGACGCGGAGGTCCTCGTCCCGGCGGCCGTGTCGTACGCGATCGGCGTGGCGGAGCAGGGGCGGATACGCGCGCGGTGGATCGCCGAGGCGGCCAACATCCCGGTCCTGCCGGAGGCGGAGGCGCTGCTGCACGCGCGCGGGGTGCGGGTGCTGCCCGACGTGGTGGTCAACTCCGGGACGAACGCCTGGTGGTGGTGGACCCTGTTCGGCGACATCGGCCCCGCCGCGGACGAGGCGTTCGCGCAGGTCCGCCGGTCGATGCGGGCGCTGGTGGAGCGGGTGCTGGACCGCTCCGAGGCCGACGGGACGACGCCCCGGGCGGCCGCGCACGCCCTCGCCGCGGAGCGGCTGCCGGTGATCGCGGAGCGGTTCGGCCGGTACCGGTGACCTGTTGGGGGCCGCTGTTAGGGTGACGGCGTGGCGAGGGTCCGGTTGAGTGTGGCCGAGCGGCGCGAGGAGCTGCTGCGGGCGGCCATCGAGCAGATCGAGGCGCGCGGTGCGGCGGCGGTCCGCGTCGCCGACGTGGCCGCCGCGCTCGGCGTCAGCAGCGCGCTGGTCCTCTACCACTTCTCGACGAAGGAGAAGCTGGTCGCCGCCGCGTTCGCCCACGCCGCCGAGGACGACCTCGCGCATCTGCGCCGTCTGCTGGGCCGCCGTACGTCCGCGGAGCGCCGGCTGCGGTCCGCGGTGCGCTGGTACGCGCCCACCGGGCAGGCCAAGGGCTGGCGGCTGTGGATCGAGGGGTGGGCGGTGTCGCTGCGCGAGCCCGCGCTGCGGGAGGTCGCCCGCGACCTGGACCGGGAGTGGAAGGCGGCGCTCGCCGGGGTCATCGCCGAGGGCGTGGCGGCGGGCGAGTTCCAGTGCCCGGACCCGGACGGCACGGCACTGCGCCTGACGGCGCTGCTCGACGGTCTGGCCGTGCAGCTGACGTCCTACGCGGGCACGGTGCCGCGCACGCGCGCCCAGGCGTGGGTGGACGAGGCCCTGAACCGGGAACTCGGGCTGGCCGCCGGAGGGTCGACCGCACGGGAGAGCTGAGCGGGCCGCCGGACCGAAACCCGGCGGCACCCCTCCTGTGCGGCCGCCCTACGCGCGCGGTCGCCGTTCCCGTGCGGTCGCCCCCACCCGTGTGGTCGCCCCACATGCTCGGTCGCCCAAGCTGCGCGGTCACCCCGCGTGCCCGGTCGCCATTCCCGTGCGGTCGCCCCACCTGCCCGGTCGGCCCCACGTGCCCGATCGCCCAAGCTGCGCGGTCACCCCAGCCGCCCGGTCGGCCCACCTGCCCGGTCGCCTCTCCCGTGTGGTCGCCCCACGTGCCCGGTCGCCCAAGCTGCGCGGTCACCCCAGCCGCCCGGTCGGCCCACCTGCCCGGTCGCCTCTCCCGTGCGGTCGCCTCACCTGCCCGGTCGGTCCCACGTGCCCGATCGCCCAAGCTGCGCGGTCACCCCAGCCGCCCGGTCGGCCCACCTGCCCGGTCGCCTCTCCCGTGCGGTCGCCCCACCTGCGTGGTCGCCCCACATGCCCGGTCGGCCCCACCTGCGCGGTCGCCGTTCCCGTGCGGTCGCCCCATCTGCCCGGTCGGCCCCACCCGTGTGGTGGCCGGAGGCCGGGTGTGCTCAGGCCACTGCCGCGATCCGCATCTTGATGTCGTCCGGGGACAGTGCGCCCTTGGCGGTCACATGGTCGCCGGAGGACTCCCCACGCAGCCGGCGCCCGATCCACGGCACCAGGTATTCGCGCGCCCAGTGCACGTCGTCCTTGCGGACCTCCAGGGTGCCGCGCGGCGGGAGCGGCGGCCAGGGCTGCTCGGGGTCGGCCGGGACCTCCAGGCCGAGGGCCTGGCCGGCGCGCAGCGCCACGCGCGTGTGCCCCTCCGGGGAGAGGTGCAGGCGGTCGTCGTCCCAGGCCCGGCGGTCCTGGACGGACTTCAGGGACCACAGGTCCAGGACGGGACAGCCGTACCGGTCGGCGATGGCGCGGACGTGCCCGTTGTAGGTGGCGATCCGGCCGCGCAGGTGCTTGAGCACGGGGACGCCACGGGTGTCGAAGCCGGTGGTCACCAGGACCGTGCCGGCCACCTCGGTCAGGGACGCGATCGCGCGCTCGAAGCGCTCGGCGACCTCGTCGGGGTCGGTGCCGGGACGGATGATGTCGTTGCCGCCCGCGCAGAAGGACACGAGGTCCGGCGCGAGTTCGAGCGCGCGCGGGAGCTGGTCGGCCATGATCTGGTCGAGCAGCTTCCCGCGCACGGCGAGATTGATGTATTGGAAGTCGCCTTCGGGCCGCCGGTCGGCGAGAAGCACCGCGAGCCGGTCGGCCCAGCCGACGAACGCCCCGTCGGGGCCGGGGTCGCCGACGCCCTCGGTGAAGCTGTCCCCCACCGCCACGTACGACCCGATCACTGATCTGTTGTCACTCTTCGAATCGTCTGCCACAGCGGTTCATGATTCCCCTTCGAATGTGACCTACGCGACCGTAGGCGAGGGTTGACGGACGGTGAGATAGGCCACTGCCAAAGAGTTGCCAAGGGGGGAATACACCGAAGGCCGGACCCAGGGGATGGAGTCCGGCCTTCGGTGGCGTGGGTCGGGCCCGAGCGGCCCGGGGGGTGGGTCAGCCGACGCTGACGCCGTGCGCGCGGAGGTAGGCGACCGGGTCGACGTCGGAGCCGTAGTCGGGGGTCGTACGGATCTCGAAGTGCAGGTGCGGGCCGGTCACGTTGCCGGTCGCGCCGGACAGGCCGACCTGCTGGCCCGCGCTGACCGTCTGGCCGGCCGAGACGGAGAGCTGCGAGAGGTGGGCGTACTGCGCGTAGTAGCCGTCGGCGAGCTTGATGACGACCTGGTTGCCGTACGCGCCGCCCCAGCCCGCGGAGACGACCGTGCCCGCGCCGACCGCCTTGAGGGAGGTGCCGGTCGGGACGACGAAGTCGACGCCGGTGTGGTAGCCGCTGGCCCACATGCTGCCCGGGGTGCGGTAGGCGGTGCCGACGGTGGCGCCGGAGACGGGGGCGGTGAACCCGTTGGAGACGGTTTCGGCCGCCGCGGCCCGGGCGGTCGTCGACTGCTGCGCCGACTTCTGCGCCTTCTTCGCGGAGGACTTCGCCGTGGACGCCGAGGTGTGGGAGGTCTTCGCGGTGGAGCCGGCGGCCTTCTTGCCGAGCGACAGCTTGAGGCCGGGGTGGATCAGCGAGGGGTCGTTGCCGACGACCTCGCGGTTGTCCCGGTACAGCTTCTGCCAGCCGCCGCTCACATGCTGCTCGTCGGCGATCTTCGAGAGGTAGTCGCCGGAGCGGACGGTGTAGGTCCGCGCGACGGCCTTCTTCTCGGTGCTCTTCTTCTCCGCCTTCTGCGCGGCCGGAGCGGCCTGGACGGCCTTCGCCGCTACGGAGGAGACCGGCTGCGCGGCCGGCGCGGCCTGGGCGCCGGTGGCCCCGATGAGCGGAAGGGCGAGCGCGGCGCCGCCGGTTCCGGCGACGGCGAGAGTACGGGTGAAGCGCAGGGACTTCGGACGGCGGTGCTTACCCTTCGCGGGCATGGCGAATTCCTCTCCGGCGCCTGCGAGGTGAGCTGTCGGGTGCGGGCTGGAGATGCCCGGCCGTGCCATGGCACGACTTGACCCCTAGCCGTTCCGGAGACCGGAACAGGCGGTTGTACCTGTGGGTCCCCCGCTCCTGCCGGGCACGGGTGAGTGTGTGCGGATTCCGGACAGCGGCAGGATTCGGCGTTCCGTCCGGATTGGTGGCGAACGTAAGCGACCAAGACGCACGGAAACAAGCAGAGGTTGCACGGGCCGGGCTTTTCTCTTGATCAGCTGGGAGAATTCCCGGTCACCCTGCGTCAATCAGAGGGAATGCGCTCGCGCCAAATACCTTGGAAAGAAACATGAATTACGTGAACATGACGCGCGACGCTGGGTCACGGATATGACGATGCTCACGTGACACCGCTCCAGATGCCCCTATTCCAGAGCGACTTGGAATAAGGGCATCGATTTCGGCTAATACGGACAGAAGTCTCAGATGCGGCGCAGTCGGAGAACCGTCGCATCGAGATCACCGCGCAGCCCGGTCCGCAGTCCGTGATGCAGCAAAAGCGCACCTCGATGCACTTCGCCCGTTTCGAGGCATTCGTACGACGCCGTCGGGTCCAGGCCCTTCAGTCGCAGCGCCGGCACCGGCTCGCCGTAGCGCTGGGCCTCCAGCCAGGCGAGGACGACGGCGTCGCCCCCGCGCACGTACTGCACGGCGCTCAGCCCGCCCTGCGGAGGCCGCAGCCGGTAGAGGTCGCCGTGCTGCACCAGGGGCCGGATCTCCTTGTAGAGGGCCACCCACTCCCCGGCCTCGGCGAGCTCCTCCTCGCTCCACTCGGCGAGGTCGCCACCGACTCCGAGCACCCCGGCCATCGCGCTGACGAAGCGGAAGCGCAGCGAGCTCACCCTGCCGTTGAGCTGGGTGTTCGGGCTGTCGGTGACCCAGGCGGCCATGACCCGGGCGGGGTGGATCTGGCTGAAGCCGTGCTGGATGGCGAGCCGGTCGAGCGGGTCGGTGTTGTCGGAGGTCCACACCTGGTCCGTGCGGCTCATGATCCCGAGGTCGATCCGTCCGCCGCCGCCCGAGCACGACTCGAAGGCGACGCCGGGGTGGGCCTGCCGGAGCCGGTCCAGCAGGGCGTACAGCGCGCGGACATGGTCGATCCACAGGCGCTGCGGGTAGGGGTCGCCCGGCCAGCCGGCGTCGGTGAAGCAGCGGTTGAAGTCCCACTTCACATAGTCGATCGGAGCGCTGGAGAGCAGGGTGTCGAGCCGCTCCCAGAGGTACTCCTGGACGTCCTCGCGCGCGAGGTTGAGCACGAGCTGATTGCGGAACTCCGTCCGCTTTCGTCCCGGTTGGTACTGCACCCAGTCGGGGTGCGCCCGGTACAGATCGCTGTCCGGGTTGACCATCTCGGGCTCGACCCAGATGCCGAACCGCATGCCGAGCGCGTGCACATAGTCCGCGAGCGGCTTGAGGCCGGAGGGGAAGCGGTCGGGGTTGGGAGTCCAGTCACCGAGGCCGGCGCGGTCGCTGGTGCGGGCGCCGAACCAGCCGTCGTCGACGACGAACAGCTCCACGCCGATCGCCGCGGCCCGGCGGGCGAGCGTGGCCTGCTGTTCCTCGGAGATGTCGAAGGTCGTGGCCTCCCAGGAGTTGAACAGCACCGGCCGGTCCTGGTCGGCGTCCGGGATGACATGGGCGCGCTGATAGGCGTGCCAGGCGCGGCTCGCCCCGCCGAAGCCGGCGTCGCTCCACAGTCCGGCGAAGACGGGCGTGGTGAAGGACTCCCCGGGCGTGAGACGCAGCAGACCCGAGTCGTCGTACCCGGCGCCGCCGGTGATCTGTACGCGCGCGTCGGGGAGTTGGGCGACGGCGATCCGCCAGGAGCCGGACCAGCCGAGCGCGCAGCCGTAGACCTCGCCGCGCTCCTCGGTGGCGTCGGTGTCCAGGGCGACCCAGGGCAGGTGCTGGTGGCCGGTGTGACCGCGCCGGCTGCCGATGACCTTCTCGCCGTAGGTGAGGGGTGCCCGGGTGAGCCGGGACTCCGCGGCCCAGCGTCCGTGCAGCTGGGACAGCCGCCAGTCGGCGCGCTCGGGCAGTGTCCAGGTGGCGGAGTCGGCCCGCAGCAGCTCCAGGGGCCGTTCCCCGTCGTTGGCGAGCGTCACCCACCGCTCCACGACGTCCTCGCGCATCCGGTAGTGCAGGGTGACCGCGAGTCCCGCGTCCCGGAAGCGCAGGCGCAGTTCGTCACCCTCGGTCTCGTGCCCCTCGTAGCGCCACTCGGTGCCGCGGCGTTCCCCGGTCCGCACGGACAGGGCCGGGCGGACGAAGCGGGGGCCGCCCTCCACCGGGTACTCCTCGTGTCCGTCGAGGGCGGATTCGAAGGGCCGCTCGTCGGGCAGCGGGCGCGCGGCCAGGGCCTCGGCGTCGGCCGCGGTGATGCGCGGGCCCCAGTGCAGGTGCACGAGCACGTCGTCTCCGGTGACATGGAGCGCGTAGCTGCTCGTGGGCCCCGACAGGAGCCAGGTACGGCCGTTCGCGACGGTCTCGGGCATGGAACCCCCACTGATCCGAACAGGTGCGATCAAACTCCAACATCATCGAGCGTGGGGGGCCCGCACGGCAACGCCTGTGGACAACTCTTCATCCGGTTTGAACCCGATGTCGGACATCCGTTCTCCGACACAGGGACAAACGTTGCCTCAGGAAGCCATGTCGTATGGTCGAGGGGGTCGCGTCGGCCACCTGAGCCGCGCCGGCCGCGACCGACTGGGAGGGAGACCCCGTGACGCAGCAGATCCCCTCGACCGAGCCCGAACTGGCAGGCGTGCGCAACTTCCGTGACGTGGGCGGCCTGCCGACCGTGGACGGACGGCGGGTGCGGCACGGCGTGCTGTTCCGCAGCGGCCACCTCGCGCACGCGACCGAGGACGACGCCGCCTTCCTGTCGTCGCTGGGGCTGCACACGATCTTCGACTTCCGCAACGCGGCGGACCAGAAGCTGGAGGGCCCGGACGTCGAGCTGCCGGGCGTGCGCAATGTGAACCTGCCGCTGTCCGACCCGGCGGACGGCGCGGAGTTCTGGAAGATGGTCCGCGACGGCGACATCGACCAGCTGCGCGCGCTCCTCGGCGACGGCAAGGCCGCGAACCGGATGATCGCCTCCTACCGCATGATCATCAAGGAGCGCACGGCCGAGCACACGCGCGTGCTGCACGCGCTCGCCGAGGACAGCGTCCCGGCTCTGATGCACTGCGCGGCCGGCAAGGACCGCGCGGGTCTGTCCATCGCGGTGACGCTGCTCGCGCTCGACGTGGAGCGCGAGGCGATCATCGCCGACTACCTGGAGTCCAACGCCAAGCACCGCCGCTACAAGGTGCGCCGCAGCGCCACCGGCGCCGACGCCTACTCCCCCGAGGTCATGGAACTGCTCGGCCCGCTCTTCGACGCGCGCGCGGAGTATCTGACGGCGGCCTTCGACACGATCGAGGAGACCTGGGGCGGCGTCGGCGCCTATCTGGAGCAAGGCCTGGGGCTCACCCCGGAGCGCCGGGAGCGGCTGCGCGAGCGCCTGCTCGACTGACCCGCGAAGGGCCGGATCCCGCCGAGGTCACTGCTGGGCGCCGAGCTCGAACAGCAGCCAGATGAAGGCGGCGAAGAGGTGCCCCACCGCGATGTAGATGATGAGCCGCACCCACAGGGCGCGCGGGAACTTCTCCTCCAGGTCGCTCATGGCGTCTCTCGCATCTCTCCAGGGGTCGGCCCCAGGCACAGCGCGGCCGTGGGGCTCTGCAACAGGGTGTGAACGAACAGCAGCTCGACCCCGTCGGGGTCCTGAGCCGCGATGCGGTGCGGGGTCAGCGAGTCGAAGTGCGCGCTGTCCCCCGGACCGAGCCGGTGCGCGGCGTCCCCGAGGCGCAGGTCGAGGCGACCCTTGAGGACGTACAGCCACTCCTCGCCGGGATGCACGCGCACCATGTCGCCCTGCGCGCCGTACGGCACCCGTACGCGCAGGGCCTGCATCCCGCGCCCGGGCGCGCCGGCCTGCCAGTACGTCCAGCCGCCGGCCTCGGTGGGTTCCATGGCGGCGGCGCGCACTACGGCGTCCCGGTCGGCGACCGTCTCGCCCAGCAGCTCCGAAACAGTCGTACCGTAGATGCGAGCGAGGGCGAGCAGCATCGGCAGGGAGGGCTGGCGCTGCCCGGTCTCCAGACGGGAGAGATGGGCGGGCGACAGCCCGGCCTCGCGGGCCGCGGCCTCCAGGGTGAGGGCGGCGCGGCGGCGCAGGGCACGCAGCTGCGGGGCCATGGCGGGCAGGACACCCCCGGCTTCCGCCGAGGGCTCCCTCGCGGAGGAGTTCATGCCTCCATTCAGCCGCACGCTTACCTCTGGGGCAAATTACTTGCCTCAGAGGCAAAAGGGTCGGCCGGCACCGTCAGCGGTTGGCGACCGCCTGCTTGATCAGCGTCTTGCCGAAGTCCCACATCAGCCCGCCGCCGCTGTGCGCGTCGTCCATCACCTCGGTGAACGCGTCGACGAACCGGTCCACGTCCGCCTCACCGATGATCAGGGGCGGGATCAGCTTGATCACCTCCAGGTGGTCGCCGGAGACCTGGGTGAGGATCCGGTGCCGCTGGAGCAGCGGGACGACCACCATCTGGGCGAACAGTCCCTTGCGGGCGGCCTGCAGCATGGCCCAGCGGCTGCGCAGCCTCAGCGAGGCCGGCTTGCCGAACTCGATGCCGATCATCAGACCGCGGCCCCGGACGTCGGCGAGCAGCTCGTACTTCCCGGTCAGCGCGGCGAGCCGGGACCTCAGCCGCTCCCCGGTGGCCCGGACGCCCGCGACGATCTGGTCGTTCTCCATGACCGACAGCACCGCGAGCCCGGCCGCCATGGCCTGCGCGTTGGAGCCGAAGCTGGCCGAGTGGACCAGCACCCGGTCCATGGACGAGTAGACCTTCTTGAAGATCCAGTCCTTGCCGAGGGTCGCGCCCACCGGCACATAGCCGCCGGAGAGCGCCTTGGCCACGCACACCAGATCGGGCTCCACGCCGTCCTCGTGCTGGTAGGCGTAGAAGTCGCCGGTGCGGCCGAGGCCGGTCTGCACCTCGTCGGCGATGAGCAGCGCCTTGTGCCGGTGCAGCAGCTCCTGGGCCGCGCGCAGATAGCCTGGCGGCGCCTCGTGCACGCCCTTGCCCTGGATCGGCTCGACGATCAGGGCGGCCACGTCGCCCTTCTTCACCTCCCGCGCCAGCGCGTCGAGGTCGCCGAGCGGTACGGCCGTGTCGGGCAGGAGGGGCGCGAAGCCGTCCCGGAAGCCGCTCTCGCCGTTGACCGAGAGCGAGCCGGTGGTCAGCCCGTGGAAGGCGTGGTCGCAGTAGAGGACGCGGGGCTTGCCGGTGGCGTACCGGGCGAACTTCAGCGCGGTCTCGACCGCCTCCGTCCCGCTGTTGCCGAAGAACACCCGGTCCAGGTGTGGGCTGTGGGCGAGCAGCTTCTCGGCGAGCAGCCCGGGCAGCGGCTGGCAGTCGAAGCGGGTGAGGTCGGGGAGGTCGAGGTCGAGGACGTCGTGCAGGGCCTTGCGGACGACCGGGTGGTGGCGGCCCAGGCCCATGACCCCGAACCCGGCGAGCATGTCCAGGTAGTCGTTGCCGTCGGCGTCCCAGAAGTGGGCGCCCTCGGCCCGCTCGTAGACCTTGTCGAAGCCGATGGTGTGCAGCATGCGCGGCAGTTGGTGGTTGAGGTATCTGCCGTGCAGCTCGTAGCGCTCGGCTCCGCGCTCGGCGAGCAGCGCGCCGAGGTCGAACTCGCTGGTCATTCCTTCTCCTTGACGGTACCGCCGGCCGGATCCCGGAGCGCGGGACTCGAACCGATGGCCCCCGCGATCTCCACGGGTGTGAGGCCGATGTCGGCCAGGACCTCGCCGCGTTTGGCGTGGGCGAGGAACTGCTCCGGGATGCCGAACCGCCGTACGGGCACGTCCACGTCGGCGTCGCCCAGCGCGAGGGCCACGGCGGACCCGACGCCGGCCGCCCTGCTGTTGTCCTCCACGACGGCCACCAGGCGGTGCTCGGCGGCCAGACCCGGCAGGGCCGGATCGACCGGCTTCACCCAGCGGGGGTCGACGACGGTGCAGCCGATGCCGCGCGCCGTCAGCAGCTCGGCGGCCTGAAGGCACACCGGGGCCATGACGCCGACGGCCACCAGCAGGACGTCCGGCCGCTCGCCCCGGTGCAGCACGTCCATGCCGCCGACCCGGTCGAGGGCGGGGATGTCCGGGCCGACCGACTCCTTGGGGAAGCGGATCAGGGTCGGCGCGTCGTCCACGGCGACCGCCTCGCGCAGCTGGGCGCGCAACTGGTCGGCGTCGCGCGGCGCGGCGATCCTCAGGCCGGGCACGACCTGGAGGATCGACATGTCCCACATGCCGTTGTGGGAGGGCCCGTCGACGCCGGTCACCCCGGCCCGGTCCAGGACGAAGGTCACCCCGCAGCGGTGCAGGGCCACGTCCATCAGCAGCTGGTCGAAGGCGCGGTTGAGGAAGGTGGCGTAGACGGCGACGACGGGGTGCAGCCCGCCGGTGGCGAGGCCGGCCGCGCTGACCGTCGCGTGCTGTTCGGCGATGCCGACGTCCCAGACCCGCCCCGGGAAGCGGGCGGCGAACTTGCCGAGGCCGACCGGGTGCAGCATGGCCGCCGTGATCGCCACGACGTCGTCGCGCTCCTCGCCGATCCGGACGATCTCGTCGCCGAACACCGACGTCCAGGACGGACCGCTGGACGGGGTGAGCGGCTCGCAGGTCACCGGGTCCATCACGCCGACGGCGTGGAAGTGGTCCTCCTCGTGCGCGAGGGCGGGTTCATAGCCGCGCCCCTTGGTCGTGAGGCAGTGCACCAGGACCGGTCCGTGGAAGCGCTTGGCGCGCCGCAGCGCGGACTCCACGGCCTTGATGTCGTGGCCGTCGATCGGGCCGACGTACTTCAGGCCGAGGTCCTCGAACATGCCCTGCGGGGCGAAGGCGTCCTTGAAGCCCTTCTTCGCGCCGTGCAGCGACTCGTAGATCGTGTGGCCGACGACCGGGGTGCGCAGCAGCACGTCCTTGCCCCAGGCGAGGACCTTCTCGTAGCTGTCGGTGGTGCGCAGGGTCGCGAGGTGGTTCGCGAGCCCTCCGATGGTGGGCGCGTACGAGCGTTCGTTGTCGTTGACGACGACGATCAGCGGCCGGTCCTTGGCCGCCGCGATGTTGTTCAGGGCCTCCCACGCCATGCCGCCGGTGAGCGCCCCGTCGCCGATGACCGCGACGACATGGCCCTTCTCCCCCTGCACCTGGTGCGCCTTGGCGAGTCCGTCGGCCCAGCCGAGGGCGGTGGAGGCGTGGCTGTTCTCGATGACGTCGTGCTCGGACTCCTCGCGGGAGGGGTAGCCGGACAGTCCGCCCTTGCCGCGCAGCTTGGAGAAGTCCTGACGGCCTGTCAGAAGCTTGTGGACATAGCTCTGGTGGCCGGTGTCCCACAGGATGCGGTCGACCGGTGACTCGAAGACCCGGTGGAGCGCGATGGTCAGTTCCACCACCCCCAGATTGGGCCCGAGGTGGCCCCCGGTCCTGGCCACCGCGTGCACCAGGAACTCCCTGATCTCTTCGGACAGTTCGCGAAGTTCCGCCTCGGCCAGCGCCTTCAGGTCGCGTGGTCCCCGGATGCTCTCCAGAATCGTCACGCTCGGGCCCCCTCTCGGTCCGTGCCTCGTTCTCGGTTCACTCCGACCGCTGCGCCGGCTCCGACTGCTCCGCCAGCCTCATGGCCTCCTCGATCAGCGTCTCGACGATCTTCGACTCGGGCACGGTCCTGACGACCTCGCCCTTGACGAAGATCTGACCCTTGCCGTTGCCGGAGGCGACGCCGAGGTCGGCCTCGCGGGCCTCCCCCGGCCCGTTGACGACACAGCCCATGACCGCGACGCGCAGCGGCACCTCCATGCCGTCCAGGCCCGCGGTGACCTCGTCGGCGAGCTTGTAGACGTCGACCTGGGCGCGCCCGCAGGACGGGCAGGAGACGATCTCCAGCCGCCGCTGCCTGAGGCCCAGGGACTCCAGGATCTGGATGCCGACCTTGACCTCCTCGGCGGGCGGCGCGGACAGCGACACCCGGATCGTGTCGCCGATGCCCCGGCTGAGCAGCGCGCCGAAGGCCACGGCCGACTTGATCGTGCCCTGGAAGGCCGGGCCGGCCTCGGTGACGCCGAGGTGGAGGGGGTAGTCGCACTCCTCCGCGAGCTGCCGGTACGCCTCGATCATCACGACCGGGTCGTTGTGCTTGACCGAGATCTTGATGTCCCGGAAGCCGTGCTCCTCGAAGAGGGACGCCTCCCACAGCGCGCTCTCGACCAGCGCCTCCGGCGTCGCCCGGCCGTACTTCTGGAGCAGCCGCCGGTCCAGGGAGCCGGCGTTGACGCCGATGCGGATCGGGGTGCCGTGGTCGCGTGCGGCGCGCGCGATCTCCTTCACCTGGTCGTCGAACTTCTTGATGTTGCCCGGGTTCACGCGCACCGCCGCGCAGCCCGCCTCGATCGCCGCGAACACGTACTTCGGCTGGAAGTGGATGTCCGCGATCACCGGGATCTGCGATTTGCGGGCGATGGTCGCCAGGACGTCCGCGTCGTCCTGCGTGGGGCAGGCGACGCGGACGATCTGGCAGCCGGACGCGGTGAGTTCGGCGATCTGCTGCAAGGTGGCGCCGACGTCCGAGGTACGGGTGGTGGTCATCGACTGCACCGATACGGGGGCCCCGCCCCCGACGGCCACCGGGCCGACATGGATCTGCCGCGCGACACGCCGCTCGGCGATCGGCCGGGCCGGTACCTCGGGAACGCCCAAGGGGACGGCCGTCATCGCGTCACTCCCGGTTCCCGTTGACCGTCTCGCGCAGCGCCCGCAGGGACTCCTTCAGCGACCCCATGGTGGCGAGGACGGCGGTGGGCTCGTAGCCGCAGTGGGCCATGCAGTTGTCGCAGCGCGGGTCCTTGCCGCGGCCGTACTTGTCCCAGTCGGTGTCCTCGACGAGTTCGCGGTACGTGGGCACGTAGCCGTCGCTCATCAGGTAGCAGGGGCGCTGCCAGCCGAACAGCGAGTAGTTGGGGATCGCCCAGGCCGTGCAGGGGAAGTCGACCTTGCCCTCCAGGAAGTCCAGGAAGAGCGGGGAGTGGTTGAGCCGCCAGCGGCGCCGGTTGCCGCCCGCGAAGGACTTCTTGAACAGCTCGCGGGTCTGCTCGACCCCGAGGAAGTGCTCCTGGTCGGGCGCCTTCTCGTAGGCGTAGGCGGGCGAGATCATCATCTCGTCGACCTCCAGGTCGTCGTTGAGGTAGTCGAGGACCTCGACGACGGTCTGGGGGGTGTCGGTGTTGAAGAAGGTGGAGTTGGTGGTCACCCGGAAACCGCGCCGCTTGGCCTCCTTGATGGCCTCCACCGCCTCGTCGAACACGCCCTCCTTCGCCACCGACTCGTCGTGCCGCTCCCGCAGCCCGTCGATGTGCACGGTGAACGCGAAGTACGGCGAGGGCGTGAACCGGTCGAGCTTCTTGCGCAGCAGCAGGGCATTGGTGCACAGGAAGACGAACTTCTTGCGCGCCACCAACTGCCGTACGATCTCGTCGATCTGAGGGTGCATCAGCGGCTCGCCGCCCGCGATCGACACCATCGGCGCCCCGGACTCCAGGACCGCTCCCACGGCCTGCGCCACCGGCATGCGCTGCTTCAGCACCCCCGCCGGGTGCTGGATCTTTCCGCAGCCCTCACACTTCAGGTTGCAGGCGAAAAGAGGTTCAAGCTCGACGATCAGCGGAAACTTGTCCCGCCTGCGGAGCTTCTGTTCGGCCAAGTAAGTCGCGACCTTGATGGACTGACGCAGCGGCATGGCCATCTGGCTCACCTCCTGGGGAGCAACACATTACGGTGCCATTCGAAGAAAGCAGGCAGGACGGATCGAAGAACGCGGAATGCCGATATTCCACCGCGCACCGTGCCGATCCGGACAAGTTCATGTTCTGGAGCGTCCACGACCACCCGCACGGCCGCAACCGGGCGCTCGCCTGCGCGAACGGCGCTCAGAAGCGTGGCCGCGGACTCCATGTCCACGGCGATCGCGCCGGTCGCCAGCAGGTCGGACCGCTCGGGTCCGCGCACCACGTGGTCGGAACCGGTCAGGGGACCGGTGTGGACCGTGCGCCCCGGCAGGGTGCGCACGAGTTCCTTGACGAGCAGCTCGGTGCCGACGCACGGCACGGTGCCGCGCGGATCCCGGGTCTCCTCGGCGACGACCAGGTCGCCGGGGTGCATGCCGGGGGCCAGCCCCGCGCAGAAGCCGGTGGCGAGCACCACCGCTCCGGCCAGCGCCGGATCGGCCAGCACCCGGGTCACCGAGCGTTCGGCCGCCCGGGGCCCCATCCCGGTGCGCAGGACGGTGACGGGCCCGCCGGCGCCGTCGCGGTCGCCGGTGCGCAGGGCGAGGTGCTCGATGCCGAGCGCGCAGGCGATCAGCAACGGCGGGACCGGGGCGGGCTGCGCGCTCATCAGCCCCCCTGGGCCTCTGCGGAGACCGGCTCGGCGGACCCGGCCTCCGCGGAGAGGGGCTCGGCGGAGACACCCCGGGCGAGGGGCGCCCCGTCGCCGGTCCGCTGGGCGAACGGCTCCCCGTTCACGTACCGGCCCAGGGCCGTCAGCGGGAAGACCTGGCGGTAGAGGTGGTAGTTGATGGAGAAGTCCCAGGGGAAACCCGTGCCGGTGAAGTACGGCTCGTCCCAGGTGCCGTCCTCGCGCTGGGTCTCCGCCAGCCACTGGACGCCGCGCTCGACGGCCTTGGACTCCCGCTCCCCCGCCGACAGCAGCGCGAGCAGCGCCCACGCCGTCTGCGAGGCGGTGGAGGCGCCCCGGCCGCTCCACTTGGTGGAGTCCTTGTAGGAGCGCAGGTCCTCCCCCCAGCCCCCGTCGTCGTTCTGCACACGCTCCAGCCAGGCCACCGCCCGCCGGATCGCGGGGTGCTGGCCGGGCAGTCCGGCGGCGGCCAGCGCGGGCACCACCGAGCCGGTGCCGTAGATGTAGTTGACGCCCCAGCGCCCGAACCACGAGCCGTCCGGCTCCTGTTCGGACAGCAGCCAGGCGATGCCCCGCCGGGTGCGCGGATCGTGGGAGAGCCCCTCGACGGCGAGCATCTCCACGACGTGCGCGGTGACATCGGCGGACGGCGGGTCGATGACCTCGCCGAAGTCGCAGAACGGCATGCGGTTGGGGAAGGGGCTGGTGTTGTCGACGTCGAAGGCCCCCCAGGCGCCGTTCCTCGACTGCATCCCGAGGTTCCAGCGCACCCCGCGCGCGATCGCGTTCTCCATCCGCTCCGGGTCGTGGTGCCGCACCCGGCGCAGCGCCAGGACGACCTCGGCGGTGTCGTCGATGTCGGGGTAGTTGTCGTTGTGGAACTCGAACGCCCAGCCGCCCGGCGGCAGCCCCGGCCGGCGCACGGACCAGTCGCCGGGCCGCACGATCTGCTCGCCGAGCATCCAGTCGGCCGCCTTGACCAGCTGCGGATGGTCGGCGGGCACCCCCGCGTCGGCGAGCGCGATGGTCGCCAGGCAGGTGTCCCACACCGGCGACTGGCACGCCTCGATCATCCGCGACCCGTCCTCGCGCCACACCGCGTACCGGTCGAGGGACGCGAGGCCGGCGCGCATCACGGGGTGTTCGAGGTCGTAGCCGAGCAGGTGCAGCGCGATCACCGAGTACACGGCGGGCGGCTGGATGCCGCCCCAGCAGCCGTCGTTCTCCTGGCGCTCGATGATCCAGCGGGCGGCGGAGTTCAGCGCGGCCTTGCGCAGCCGGCGCACCGCGACGGACCGGTAGCCGCGCACGACCTTGTCGAGCCGTTGGAAGAGACCGTCCCAACTCCCCACCGGGGCCAGCGGCTTGGGCGGATTGGGCACGGCGGGGTCGGTGTGCAGCTCGTCCAGCGCGAAGGGGGCGGGGCGCACCGGGCGCTTGGCGGAGACGACGGTCAGCGGGACGATCGTCTGCCGCGCCCAGCAGCCGAAGTTGTAGATGCTGAGCGGGAACCACTTGGGGAAGTAGAGGAGTTCCGGCGGGAGTTCGGGCAGGTCCTCCCACTTCCACCAGCCGAACAGGGCCAGCCAGATCCGGGTGAAGACCCGCGCGGAGGCGATCCCGCCCCGGTCGCGGACCCAGGCGGACGCCCTCGCCATGTGGGGGTCGTCGGGAGCGTCACCGGCCAGCCGCAGCGCGACGTACGCCTCGATGGTGGCGGAGAGTTCGCCCGGCCCGCCGTAGAAGGTGGCCCAGGCGCCGTCCTCGCGCTGCTGTCCGCGGATGAAGAGCGCGGCCGCCCGGGTGGTCGACTCGTCGCGGATGCCCAGGAACTGACGGAGCAGCAGGTCCTCGGCGTCCATGGTGACGTTCGTCTCCAGGTCGCCCTTCCACCAGCCCTCGGCGTCCTGCTGGGCGAGCAGGTGATCGGTGGCGCGTCGCATCGCGCGCCGGGCGGCTTCGTGCACCCCGGCCGCCACGGGGGTGGTGATGTCGGTTTCGCTGGCCGAGGCAGCGCGGGGCTGGAGGGCCCCGGTGCTTCCGTCGGTCGTCGCTGTCATGGCTTCCCCTTCGTGCAGTCGTGCAAGTCGTGCTGCTGTGGGTCCGCCGTCGGCCGGTGCGCATCGGGTGCCCGGGGCACCGGCCGGCGACTACGCGAGGGCTATTCGACCGATAGTGATCATCTCTTTCGTACGACGACGAAGTCGGCGAGCGCCGTGAACCGCGCCCGCACCTGCTCGGGCATGTCGACGGCGTCGAGGGCTTCCAGGGCGATGGTGTGCTGACGGCGTGCCTCTTCGGCGGTCCACTCCCGGCCGCCCGCCTCCTCGATCAGGGCGGCGCGGGCGGCGAACTCCTCCTCGGAGAAGTTCTCGAAGTCGCTGCTCTTGGCGTCGGCGGCGAGGATCTCGCCGAGCCGCTCGGAGGCGTCGCCGCCCGCCGCGAGCGCGGCCACCACCGGGAGGGACTTCTTGCGCTGGCGCAGATCGCTCCAGGTCTGCTTGCCGGTGGCCTCCGGGTCGCCCCAGATGCCGAGGAGGTCGTCGACGGCCTGGAAGGCGAGGCCGAGGTGGTAGCCGTACTTCTCCAGCGCCTCGGCGGTGCGCTCGTCGGCGCCGCCGAGGACCGCGCCGATGGAACTGGCGCAGGCCAGCAGGGCGCCCGTCTTGTTGCCCTCCATCTCCAGGCACTCCTCGACGCTGACCCGGTCGCGGTGCTCGTAGGAGATGTCCTGTGCCTGACCGTCGATCAGGGCGCGGGTGGCGGCGGTCAGCCGGCGCGCGGCGCGTCCGGCCTCGGCCGAGCCGAGTTCCAGCAGCACCTCGTAGGCCAGGGCGAACAGGGCGTCGCCGACCAGGATGGCCTGGGCGGGGCCGTGCACCTTCCACACCGTGTCGCGGTGGCGGCGCTGCTCGTCGCCGTCCATCAGGTCGTCGTGCAGCAGCGAGAAGTTGTGGACCAGCTCGACCGCGACCGCGCCGGGGACACCGGTCTCCGGGGTGGCCCCGGTGACCTCCGCGGACAGCACGGCCAGGGCGGGGCGCACCGCCTTGCCGCCGTCGCCGGCGGTGGGGTTGCCGTGGGCGTCGATCCAGCCGAAGTGGTAGGCGGCGACCGTGTCCATGGGTGGGGCCAGGCGATCGACGGCCGCCCGCAGCACCGGTGTGGCCAGGGTCCGGCCACGCTCCAGGAGCGCGGACACGTCCACCGCGTTCCTTCGAGCGGCCGCGGAGGCCGGGGGCACAGTGGGCACAGTTTCTCCTCTTGTTGCGATACCGGAGGTGCGGGAGCCGGCCCCACCGAGATCGGTGCTCACGCCGCCTCCCCGAAGAAGTCCGGGAGACGGTCACGGGACCGGCCCAGGGCGCCGAGCGCCGCCTCGGCCGCGCTCACACCGCTGCGGACCGCACTCTCCATGGTCGCGGGCCACCCGGTGGCGGTCCACGCTCCGGCCAGGTACAGGCCGGGGGCCTTGGTGCGGGCGCCGGGCCGCAGACGCCCGACGCCGGGGGCGGGAGCGAACGTGGCGGTGCGCTCCCGGGTGACGAAGAAGTCCTTCACCCCGGCGCCGCGGGCGCGCGGCAGCAGCTTCTCCAGCTCGGGCAGATAGCGCTCGCGCAGCGCGGCGACGGGCGCCTCGATGTCGTCGTGCGCGGCGGACTGCGACAGGGCGAGGTACTGTCCGGCGCTCAGCCCGGAGGCGTCGGTGCGGTCGAAGACCCACTGGACCGGGGTGCCGAGGGCGGCGAGGAAGGGGGCGTCGAGGACCTTGCGGTCGTAGACGACGTGCACGTTGAGGATCGGCGCGGTGCCGATCTCCAGGAGTTTCCCGGGGGCGTCGAGGGCGCCGGCGGGCAGCAGGTCGTACGCCTCGCGCTGGGGTACGGCGAGGACGACGGCGTCGGCGCGGAGCGTCTCGCCGGGAACCTGAACATTCCACGTCCCGTTCTCGTCAGTAGAGATGGAGGTGACGCGTGTACGGATCTCGGTGCGCACGCCCGCGGAGTCGAGCGCCTTGCGGGCCAGCCGGTCGTGCAGTTCGCCCAGCGGGACGCGCGCCCAGCCGATGTCGGCCGCGCCCGGGTCGGACAGCAGACCCGTCTTGAACACCATCGCGGCGAGCCCCAGCGAGGAGTCGCCCGCGACCGCGTTAAGGGTGGCGACCCCCACCAGGTCCCACAGAGCCTCGACGGCACGCGCCGACTGACCGTGCGCGGCCAGCCAGCTGCCGAAGTCCTGGGTGTCCAGGGCCGGGTCGGTGAGGTCGAGCCCCTTGAGCGCGAGCGCGGCACGGCCCACCCGGGCGCGTTCGGCGAGCGAGAGATGGGGGTAGGTGGCGAGGCTGCGTCCCAGGTGGAGGGGGACCGGCAGCGCGTCGCGCCGCAGCCGTCCCAGCCGCCGTCCCTCGGGCTTGGCGACATCGACGACGGGCACGTCGAGACGATCCTGCAGCGGTGCCAGCGCGCTGCCCTCGACCCGGTCGAGGAACCAGCGGTAGGCGGTGCAGCAGCGCAGATACACGTGCTGGCCGTTGTCGACGGTGAGGTCGCCGCGCTGGAAGGAGAAGGCCAGGCCGCCGAGTCTCGGCCTGCCCTCCAGCAGGGTGACGCGCACACCGGCGTCGGCGAGGGCGAGCGCCGCGGTGATGCCGGCCAGTCCGCCGCCGATCACGACGGCGTCCCGCCCGGGCCCGGCCGGGGAGATGCCGTCCGGCGCGCCGGACGGTCGCGTCCCGTCGCTCATCGTGCGTCCTCCCCTGGGTGCCCGCCGTGGTGCTTGAATCCCGCACGACCGGCGGTTGCCCTCAGGGACGCCGTGCCGCACCGGAGGGTTGCGTGCCGCTTTTCGCCGGTGACATCACTTTGGTCCACTTTGTCATCTGCCGCACCCATCAGCCCCGCCTCCTGACGGCCTGACGGGACACATGCCGGGTGTCCAGGCCCGACAGTCCGCGTACGGCGACGTACGCCTTCTCCCGGCCGGGCAGCGAGACCCGGCCGCGCAGCACCGCCTCGGGGTCGCGCTCGATGCGGTCCAGCAGCCGGCGGTAGATGCCGGCCATGGCGGCGACACAGGCGCCGCTGCGGCGGTCGAGCATGGGGAGCAGCCGGTAGCCCTCGGCGAAAAGGGCGCGGGCCCGTCGCACTTCGAAGTGCACGAGGCCCGCGAAGTCGGAGCCCTCCGGTGGGGTGGCCCGGTCGAACCCGGCCGAGCAGCCGAATTTCGCGAGGTCGTCGGCGGGCAGGTAGGTGCGTCCGCCCTGCGCGTCCTCGCGGACGTCCCGCAGGATGTTGGTGAGCTGGAGGGCGAGCCCGAGGGTGTCGGCGTACTCCGGTGCGCGCTCGGCGCCGCGCGCACCCGGTTCGGTGCCGAAGACGCCGAGCGAGAGCCGGCCGATGGCGCCGGCCACACAGCGGCAGTACGTCTTCAGGTCGTCCCAGGTCTCGTAGGTCTCGCCGCGCACGTCCATCAGGACGCCGTCGATCAGCTCGTCGAGGCCGTCCAGCGGGATCGGGAAGGCACGTGAGGCGTGCGCGAGGGCGACCGCGACGGGGTCGGTGTCGTCCTCGCCGACCTCACCCTCGCGGACCCGGCCGAGCACCGCCCGGGTGTCCTCCAGGCGCGCGATCTTGACCTCGTCGGCCAGCGAGCCGTCACCGATGTCGTCGACGCGCCGCGAGAACGCGTACAGCGCCGACATCGCCCGGCGCTTGGCCGTCGGCAGCAGCCTGATGCCGTAGGCGAAATTACGGGCCTGCTGTCCGGTGACGGCCTCACAGTAGCTGTAGGCGGCGAGTACCGGTGCGGACGCGTGTGCCGGAGACTCCACGGTCCGGATCACCCCTCTCCTCGCAGAGTCACGCCCACCTCGCGCAGCAGCCGGAGCTTGCCGGGCCGGGGCGGGCCGGGAAGTACGTCGTATTCGGCGGCGGCGATCGCGTGGATCGCCGCCCTTCCCCCCGCCACGAACCCTGCGAGCAGCAGCCTCAGCCTGCCGGTGACGCTACCCACCAGAGGGGCGCCTTCATTCAGGAGATCGCGGGCGCGTTGCGCTTCGCATGCAACCAGAGCGCGCACCGACGCGCTCGCGGTTTTCGCGGCGAGATCCGCCTCCCCGACGTGGAACCGCTTCATGTCCGCGGCGGGCAGGTAGACCCGGTCGCGGCCGAGGTCCTCGGTCACGTCCTGGAGGTGTTCGACGATCTGCAGCGCCGTGCAGATCGCGTCGGAGCGGCGGACCCGCTCGGGGGTCGAGGTGCCGGTGACGGCGAGGACGAGGCGGCCGACGGGGTTGGCGGACAGCTCGCAGTACGCCAGCAGGTCGTCGTAGGTCTCGTAGCGGGAGATCAGCTGGTCCTGGCGGTTGGCCGCGATCAGGCCGAGGAAGGGCTCGGGGGTGAGGGCGCGGCGGCGGACGGTGGGCTGGAGGCGGCGCAGCAGCGGGTGGCGCGGGGTGCCGTCGAAGACGCGGCGCAGGTCCGCCTCGAACGCGTCGAGCAGGACGAGGCGGTCGTCGGCGTCCTCGGGCGACACGCCGAGCAGCCGGGCGTCGGCGCCACCGGGGGCGAGGTCGCCGTCGCCGATGTCGTCGACGAGGCGGGCGAAGCCGTAGACCGCCATGAGGTCGTCGCGCCAGGCGCGCGGCAGGAAGAAGGGGGCCACGGGGAAGTTCTCGTCCGCGGCCTTGTCGAGCGTGCCGCGCTCGGGGTCGCCGGTGTGCGGCGCGGTGGTCCGGGTCATCGTTCGCTGTCCGCAGCGGGGACGGCACATGTCGCGTTGAGCTGGGGAGTTTCCGTAGCCATTGCCGTCACATCTCCCGTTCTACACTGCCGACCCAATACGCACTATTTCGGACACGCCGCCCGGTCGCACCGCGACAGCCCTGACCGGGGGTGTCGCGCATTATCGCCCTACTTGCCGCCTTTCGGGACCGGTACAGCTTACGTTGTACAACGCAGCACGGTTCGCGGGGGTGTCCTGCACATCACAACAACACACCGATTGCTGTCAAGATTCCTAAGGCGGGCCGGAGTTGACGTTTCCTTTGCAGACGCGGGGCCCCGCCGGACAGTTCCGGCCAGGCCCCGGCGGGCCCGGGCGCGTCGCCGGGGGCTCGGTCATCTGCCGGAGAACTTCTCGTACTGCTTGAGCACCTCGTCGGTCGGGCCGTCCATGCGCAGCTCGCCGCGCTCCAGCCACAGCACCCGGTCGCAGGTGTCGCGGATGGACTGGTTGCTGTGGCTGACCAGGAACACCGTGCCGGCGTGCTCGCGCAGCTCCCGCACCCGCTGCTCGGAGCGCGTGCGGAACTTCGCGTCGCCGGTGGCGAGGGCCTCGTCGATCAGGAGGACGTCGTGGTCCTTGGCCGCGGCGATGGAGAAACGCAGCCGGGCCTGCATGCCGGAGGAGTAGGTGCGCATCGGCAGGGAGATGAAGTCGCCCTTCTCGTTGATGCCGGAGAAGTCGACGATCTCCTGGTAGCGCTCCTTGATCTCCTCGCGGGACATGCCCATCGCGAGGCCGCCGAGGATGACGTTGCGCTCGCCGGTCAGGTCGCCCATCAGCGCCGCGTTCACGCCGAGGAGGGAGGGCTGGCCGTCGGTGTAGACCTTGCCGCTCTCGGGCGGCAGCAGTCCGGCGATGGCCCGCAGCAGGGTGGACTTGCCGGAGCCGTTGGAGCCGATCAGGCCGATGGCCTCGCCCCGGTGGGCGACGAAGGAGACGCCCCGTACGGCGTGCACCAGGCGCACGCCCCGCTCGGAGTCGCCGGAGCCCCGCTTGAGGATCTTGCTCAGCGCGGCCGTGGCGCTGCCCTTGCCGCCGCCGACGCCGTGCACCCGGTACACGATGTGGACGTCCTCGGCTATGACGGCGGGAATCCGCTCGCCGCTCGCGGTCTCAGCCACGGCCGTACCTCTCCTCCGCCTGCCAGAAATACACGAAACCGCCCGTCGCGAAGAGCAGGGCCCAGCCGCCCGCGACCGCCCAGACGTGGTCGGGCAGGTTGTGGGCGCCGTACCCCTCGATGAGGGCGAAGCGCATCAGGTCCATGTAGATCGCCGCCGGATTCCACTGCAGGACGTTCTCGATCCACTGCGGCTTGTCGGCCAGGAACACCGGGATGGAGAACATCACGCCGGACGCGTACATCCAGGTGCGCATCACGAACGGCATCAGCTGGGCGAGGTCCGGTACCCGCGCGCCGGCCCGGGCGAACATCAGCGCCAGGCCCGCGTTGAAGAGGAACTGCAGGGTCAGCACCGGGACGACCAGCGTCCAGGACAGGTCCGGGTAGCTGCCGAAGGCCACGGCGACCAGGACCAGGACGATCATCGAGTACAGCAGCTGCTGGAGCTGCTGGAGGGCGAAGGAGATCGGCAGCGCGGCCCTCGGGAAGTGCAGGGCCCGCACCAGGCCGAGGTTGCCGGAGATCGCGCGCACGCCGCTCATCACCGAGCTCTGGGTGAACATGAAGACGAAGACGCCGGTGACCAGGAACGGGATGTACACGTCCTTCGGCATCCCGCGGCCGGCGCCCAGGATCACCCCGAAGATCATGAAGTAGACGGCCGCGTTCAGCAGCGGCGTGGCCACCTGCCACAGCTGGCCCAGCTTCGCCTGGCTGTACTGGGCGGCCACCTTCGCCGTCGAGAAGGCCAGGATGAAGTGGCGCCGGTCCCACAGCCGGCGGACGTACTCCGGCAGGGACGGCCGGGCGCCGCTCACGGACAGCCCGTACTTCGCGGCGAGCTGCGCCGCCGTGAGGCCCTCGTCGGACGGCGGGGGCGCGCTCCTCACCGCCCCGCCGTCCTGCGTTGTGTCACTCACCAGTGGAAACCTTCGCCTTCGGGTCGCCCGGCCGGGTTGGCGGCCGGACCTTGCCGGGCCGTCGTACGGCCCGAGGTGCCCTTGGGGACGAGCTTGTCAGATGACCGGGGGCCGGCCCAGTCGGGTCAGGCGCCACACGGTGCGCCACCGCATGGGCCGGCGCGGGCCGCACGGCGTGGTCCAGCCCTCGCGGAAACCGCCGAACCACGCCTTGAGCGCGGACCGGGAGGGGCGGCGCAGCAGGGTGAGCAGCAGCCACACCCCGAGGTAGACCGGGACCAGGGGGGCGGGCAGGTTGCGGCGGGCCAGCCAGACACGGTTGCGGGCCACCATGCGGTGGTAGACGGCGTGCCGGGAGGGCGCGGTCGTCGGGTGGTACAGCACCATGTCGGACCGGTAGTCGATCATCCAGCCGGCGTCGAGGGCGCGCCAGGCGAGGTCGGTCTCCTCGTGCGCGTAGAAGAACTCGTCGGGCAGGCTGCCGACCTCGGCGAAGACCTGGGTGCGGACGGCGTTGGCGCCGCCCAGGAAGGTGGTGACCCGGGAGGAGCGCATCGGGTCGGAGGCGCGCAGCCGGGGGACGTGCCGGCGCTGGGTGACGCCCGTCTCCGGGTCGGCGATGCGGAAGCTGACGATGCCGAGCTTCGGGTCGGCCTCGAAGGCGGCGCGGCACAGCTCGGCGGTGTCGCGCCGGGCGAGCAGGCCGTCGTCGTCGAGGAAGAGCAATATGTCGACATCGCGGCCGCTGGGCCCGAAGGCCTCGATGCCGACGTTGCGGCCGCCGGGGATGCCGAGGTTCTCGGGCAGCTCGACGGTCCGCACGCCCTCGGGGACCTCCGGGACGGGCGAGCCGTTGCCGACCACGACGACCTCGACGCGGTCGCCGTCCTGCTGGGCGACCGAGTCGATCAGGGCGCGCAGTTCGTCGGGGCGGTTGCCCATGGTGATGATCACCGCGCCCACCTTCATGCCCGAGCTCACTTCAGCCTGCTGGAGGCGAGGATGGACACCAGGTGCAGCAGGGTCTGCAGCAGCGCGATACCGGCCAGCACCGCGACGCCGAGCCGGGAGAAGAACAGGTCGCCGCGGACCTGGTCGGCGATCGCGAGGACCAGGATCAGCAGGGACGCCTCGATACCGAGGATCAGCCGGTGGAACTTCAGCATGGCGGCGGCCCGGCGGGCCAGGGCCATGCCGGAGGAGCGCATCTCGGAGGCCGACTCCTGCACCGGCGGCTTCCCGGCCTGGTGGCGGGCGACGCCGACGAGGTCGGTCTCGGCCTTGATGAGAATCGCGCCGAGCGCGGCCAGCGTGCCGAGGAAGGCCCAGAGCCAGTCGATACGGCCGCTGCCCCACAGGTCGGCGGCGCGCAGCCCGAAGCCGACCAGGACGGCGGCGTCGGTGAGGTAGGCGCCGACGCGGTCCAGGTAGACGCCGTTCAGCGAGTACTGCTTCTTCCAGCGCGCGATCTCGCCGTCGACGCAGTCCAGCAGCAGGTACATCTGGACGCACACGACACCGAGCACGGCGCCCGGGATCCCCGGCACCAGCAGCGCGGGGGCCGCCAGGACACCGAAGACGGTCATCAGGTACGTGAGCTGGTTGGGCGTGACCCTGGTGTTGACCAGATAGCGGTCGACCCGCAGGGACACCTCACGCATGTAGAGGCGTCCCATCCAGTGCTCACCGCTGCGCCGGTCCTTCACCCCCGCGGGGTGGACGACCGGACGGAGTTCAGCTACCGATGGCCTTGACATAGTCGGCGTAGATGTCCTTGATCTGTTCGGTTTTGAGGTCGAGGTGTTCGAGGATCGTGTAGCGGCCGGGCCGGGTCTCGGGGGCGTACTCCACGACCCGCACGAACTCCTCGGGGGTGAAGCCGATCTCCTCCGGGAGCACCGGCAGGCCGTGGCGCCTGAGCACCCCGGCCATGTACGCCGCCTCCTCATGGGCTCCGCGCAGGTACATCGCGAAGGCCGCGCCCAGTCCGCACTGCTCGCCATGGGCGGCCGCGCGCTGCGGGAACAGCAGGTCGAAGGCGTGGTTGATCTCGTGGCAGGCGCCCGAGGACGGGCGGGAGTCGCCCGAGACCGACATGGCGATGCCGGTCAGCACCAGGGACTCGGCGAGCACCTGGAGGAAGCCGTCGTCGCCGACGCCGCCGGGGTGGCGCAGCACGGCCTCGCCGGCCTGCCGGGCCATGGCCGCGGCGAGACCGTCGATCTTCTCCCCGTTGACGCGGTGGGACAGCTCCCAGTCCGCGACGGCGGAGATGTTGGAGATGACGTCACCGATCCCGGAGCGCACGTAGCGGACGGGCGCCTCGCGGATCACGTTGAGGTCGATGACGACCGCGATCGGGTTCGGCACGCCGTACGAGCCGCGGCCCGCGTCGTTGTCGAGGGTCGCGACCGGTGAGCACAGGCCGTCGTGCGCCAGGTTGGTGGCGACGGCGACCAGGGGCAGGCCGACCCGGGCGGCGGCGAACTTGGCGCAGTCGATGATCTTCCCGCCGCCGAGGCCGACGACCGCGTCGTAGTGGCCGGCCTTTATGTCGCCGGCCAGCCGGACCGCGTCGTCGATGGTGCCGCCGCCGACCTCGTACCAGGTGGCGCCGGGGAGGGAGGGGGCGAGCCGTTCGCGCAGCCGGGCGCCGGAACCGCCGCTGACCGCGACGGCGAGCTTGCCCGACTGCGAGATGCGCTCGTCGGCGAGCACCCAGGCCAGGTCGTCGAGGGCACCCGGGCGGATGTCCACGACCACGGGCGAGGGGATGAGCCGGGTCAGTACTGGCACGCGATCTCCCGTCCGCGGGCCAGATCGTCGTGGTTGTCGATCTCGACCCACTGGACGTCGCCGATCGGCGCGACATCGATCCGGAAGCCGCGGTTCACCAGTTCCTGGTACCCGTGCTCGTAGAACTGCTGCGGGTCGGTCTCCCACACGGTCTTCAGAGCGTCCGCGAGTTCCGGGGCGGCGTCGCCCTCGATGAGGGTGACGCCGATGTACTCGCCGGTGGCCTCGGCGGGGTCCATCAGCTTGGTGATCCTCGTCATGCCCTTCTCGGGGTCGACGACGACCTTCATCTCCTCGTCGGCGAGGGACTTCACCGTGTCCACGGCGAGGATGATCCGCTTGCCGTCGCCGCGAGCGGCGAGCAGCGTCTTCTCGACGGAGACCGGGTGCACGGTGTCGCCGTTGGCGAGGATCACGCCGTCCTTGAGGGCGTCACGGCCGCACCACAGGGAGTAGGCGTTGTTCCACTCCTCGGCCTTGTCGTTGTCGATGAGGGTGAGCTTGAGGCCGTACTTCGCCTCCAGGGCCGCCTTGCGCTCGTACACGGCCTCCTTGCGGTAGCCGACGATGACCGCGACCTCGGTCAGGCCGATCTCCGCGAAGTTGGCGAGGGTGAGGTCGAGAACCGTGGGTTCGCCCTCTATGCCCGCGGGGCCCACCGGCACCAGCGCCTTGGGCAGGCTGTCGGTGTAGGGGCGCAGACGGCGTCCGGCGCCGGCCGCCAGCACGAGGCCGATCATGCGGGTTCTCCTTCATCGTGTACGGCGGGCGCCCCTGCGGACACCCAGAAGCGGATGCTCTCGACGAGCACCAGCAGGGCGACGGCCACGGCCAGGACCGTGAGCGCGACCGTGAACTGCGAGCCGGTGAGCAGCGCGGCCAGCACCGCGACGAGCAGCGTCCGCCCCTCCTGCCCCCCGACGGCGCGCACCAGCCAGGCCGGCGGCGCTCCGGCGCTGCCGCGGATGCGGTACACCGTGTCGTAGTGATGGTAGGCGACGGCCGACACCAGTCCGAAGGCCGCCGGAAGCGCCCCGTGCACGTCCGACTTCGCCGCGAGGAGCAGGACGGTGAGGTATTCACCGGCGCGGAAGAGCGGGGGGACGAGCCAGTCGAGGGCGCCCTTGAGGGGGCGGGAGACGGCCTCGGCGGACAGCAGGACGTACAGGCCGGCCAGCAGGACGACCCACCAGCTGGGCCCCCACGCCCAGGCGGCGGTCGCGACCAGGGCGGCCCCCAGGGCGGCCCCGGCCCAGGCCAGGTGCGGACCCTTGCCGCGCACGACCGGCGCGAGCGCCTGGACGAGCGGGCCGCTGTCGGCGAGGTCCGCGAGGGCCTCGGCCGCCCGGTCGGTGCGCTCGGCCCGGCGGGTCAGCGACCGCAGCACCCGGCCCGCGGTGGTGTAGGTCGCCGCGAAGGCGCAGCCGACGAGCAGTGCGTAGAAGGTGACGCGCGGGGTGGTGGCCGCGGTCAGGACGGCGATCATGGCCCATCGTTCGCCGATGGGCAGCACTATCATCCGGCGCACCCAGACCGTCCAGCCGACGCTGTCGAGCTTGTCGGAGAGGGCGGCGGTGGGGCTGGTGTTGGCGGTGGCGTCGTGGTTGGCCTCGTTGAAGGAGAAGTCCACGACGTGCCGGCAGGTCTGCAGGATCATCGCGCCCAGCGCCAGCGCCCAGACGTCGTCGCCGCCCCGGGCGGCTCCCAGGGCGAGACCGGCGTAGTAGGCGTACTCCTTGGCCCGGTCGAAGGTGGCGTCGAGCCAGGCGCCGAGCGTGGAGTACTGCAGGGAGTAGCGGGCGAGCTGGCCGTCGGTGCAGTCCAGCACGAAGGACGCTATGAGCAGCACGCCGGCCGCGATGAAGCCGGCCCGGGTGCCCGTGGCCGCGCAGCCCGCCGCGATCAGGGCGGTGAGCAGGGAGGCGGTGGTGACCTGGTTGGGAGTGAGGCCCCGGCGGGCGCACCAGCGGGCGATGTACCGCGAGTAGGGGCTGATGAAGAAGGTGGTGAAGAAGCCGTCGCGGGCCTTCACGGCCGACTTCAGGCGTACGGCCTCGTCGTCGACGGCGGCGACGGCCTGCCGTGCCTCGTTGCGGGCCTGGGGGTCGGCGGGGACGGCGGCGACCAGGGTGCCGAGCTCGGGCCGGTGCACCGCGGTGCCGTCGGCGTCGAGGGCGGTGACCAGGCGGTCGGCGAGATTGTCCACGGCGAGGGCCGTGCCGCCGCCGGCGGAGGTCTCCCGGGCCAGCGCGCGGGTCAGGGCCTCGCGGGCGTCCGGCTGGGCGGTGACGGCGCCGGGGATCGCGGCGAGCGGAAAGCGCGGGTCGGTCAGGCCGAGGCGCAGCGCGTGCGGGTGGCCGACGAAGCGCGCGTCGACGAGGGCGACGCGCTCCCCGCCCGGCACCGCGGCGAGCTGGGCCTCCGCGTCGGCCGGATCGGAGGCGAGCCGTACGTCGAAGCCGAGGTCCCGCAGGTCCGACTCGATCGACGATCCGGGGACCGACTGACCGGTGAGGATGGCGGTCGACAACCGAACTCACTCCCTGGGGTCCGGCGCGGGGGCGCCGGTGGTCTGTGTGCGTGGGGGCGCCCCTGGGCTGCTCCCGGCGGCGGCATGTCGGCAGAGGCTATCGGATGCCGGGAAGGCCGCGTTCACCGCCCGTTCAGGCCCGTTCCGGACCGCCTGCACCGGCCTGTGCCGAGATCATCATGGGCGATCGGCCCCCCGCCCCACAAACCCGGGTGCCGGTGACGCCTCGGGGGCCGGGGCGGGAGGACCGCGGCCAGGCGGGGCTGTCCCGGCCGCGTCGGGCGCGCATAGGGTGGGATGTCATGACGTGGCTGATCACCGGCGGAGCCGGTTACATAGGCGCGCACGTGGCGCGGGCGATGACGGGGGCCGGGGAGCGGGTCGTCGTGCTGGACGACCTGACGGCGGGGGTGCCCGGCCGGCTCCCGGCGGACGTCCCGCTGGTGCGGGGCTCGCTGCTGGACGCGGAGGTCCTCAAGCGGGTCCTCGCCGAGCACGCGGTGACCGGTGTGGTGCATCTCGCCGCGCGCAAGCAGGTCGGCGAGTCGGTGGCACAGCCGACCCGCTACTACCGGGAGAACCTGGGCGGTCTGGCGACCCTGCTGGACGCGACGGCCGAGGCCGGGGTGGGCCGGTTCCTGTTCTCCTCGTCCGCGGCCGTCTACGGCAACCCGGACGTGGACCTCATCACCGAGGACACCCCGTGCGCCCCGGTGAACCCGTACGGCGAGACCAAGCTGGCCGGGGAGTGGCTGGTGCGGGCGGCCGGACAGGCGCACGGGATCGCCACGACCTGCCTGCGCTACTTCAACGTCGCGGGTGCCGCCGCCCCCGAACTGGCGGACACGGGTGTCTTCAACATCGTCCCCATGGTCTTCGACCGGCTCACCCGGGACGAGGCCCCGCGGATCTTCGGCGACGACTATCCGACGCCGGACGGCACCTGCGTGCGGGACTACATCCACGTGGCCGACCTGGCCGAGGCCCATCTGGCGGCGGCCCGCCGGCTCGCGGACGCGTCCGGGGACCTGACCGTGAACATCGGCCGGGGCGAGGGCGTGTCCGTACGGGAGCTGGTCACGCTGATCGGCGAGGTGACCGGCGACACCCGCGCGCCGGTCGTCGAGGGCCGGCGGCCCGGGGACGCGCCGCGGGCCGTGGCGTCGGCGGAGCGGGCGGCGCGGGAGCTGGGCTGGACCGCGCGGCGCGGGGTGCGCGAGATGGTCGAGTCGGCGTGGCAGGGCTGGGTGTCGCATCGCGCCGAGTGAGCTGGGGGCGCCCTGACCTGCGGTTCGTCCCACGGTTCGTTTACGCAGGTCAGGGCACATGACAACGGTGTTCAGTGCCGCGTTGCCCGATACCCCCCACCCGTAGTTCACTGAAGGCGCGGAGGGCATCGCCCACCGCGCCGGGCGAGCGATGGAGGGCGGGTTCTCATGGGGGCAGGGCACGACCACGGGCACGGCCACGGGCACGCGCCGCCCACCGGCACGGCGGCGGCCGCCTACGTGGGCCGGCTGCGCATCGCCCTGGGGATCACGCTCACGGTGATGGTCGTCGAGATCGCCGGCGGGCTGCTCGCGGACTCGCTGGCGCTGATCGCGGACGCCGCGCACATGGCGACCGACGCGCTGGGCCTCGGCATGGCGCTGCTCGCCATCCACTTCGCGAGCCGCCCGGCGAGCGCCCACCGCACCTTCGGCTACGCCCGCGCGGAGATCCTGGCCGCGCTCGCCAACTGCCTGCTGCTGCTCGGCGTCGGCGGCTACGTCCTGTACGAGGCGGTCAACCGGTTCTTCACGCCGGCCGACACCGCGGGCGGACTGATGATCGTCTTCGGCGGGATCGGCCTGGTCGCCAACATGATCTCGCTCACGCTCCTGATGCGCGGGCAGAGCGAGAGCCTGAACGTGCGCGGGGCGTTCCTGGAGGTCGCGGCCGACGCGCTGGGCTCGGTGGCCGTGATGCTCTCGGCGCTGATCATCCTGGTCACCGGCTGGCAGGCCGCCGACCCGATCGCGTCACTGGCGATCGGCCTGATGATCGTGCCGCGGACGCTGAAGCTGCTGCGCGAGACCCTGGACGTGCTGCTGGAGTCGGCGCCCAAGGGCGTCGACATGGCCGAGGTCCGCGAGCACATCCTCGCCCTGGCGGACGTGGAGGACGTCCACGACCTGCACGCGTGGACGATCACCTCGGGCATGCCGGTGCTCTCGGCGCACGTGGTGGTCCGCTCGGACGCGCTGAACGCGATCGACCACGAGAAGATGCTGCACGAGCTCCAGGGCTGCCTCGGCGACCACTTCGACGTGGAGCACTGCACCTTCCAGCTGGAGCCGAGCGGTCACGCGGAGCACGAGGCCCGGCTCTGCCACTGATCCCCGGCCGGCTCCCGCAGGTGTCCCGGGGGCGTGCGGCGCGCGCTCCCGCACTACCCGTCCCGCGCGGTTCCCGTCCGCGGTGCCGGGCAAGATCACCCATCGGGCACCTTTCCGGCACCGCGCGGCACCGGCAGCGCCGGTCGCGTACGGCAGACTGGGGGGCGCGAGGACCGATGCTAAGGATGGGTATGCCGATCACACCTGCCACCGAGCCGCACAGCTCGTCGAAGGACACCGCGGACGCGATTCTGCTGGAACTGGTCGACGAGAACGGCGTGACGATCGGCACCGCGGAGAAGCTCGCCGCCCATCAACCGCCGGGACGGCTGCACCGGGCGTTCTCGGTGTTCCTCTTCGACGAGCGCGGCCGGCTGCTGCTGCAGCAGCGGGCGCTGGGCAAGTACCACTCCCCCGGCGTGTGGTCCAACACCTGCTGCGGTCACCCCTACCCCGGCGAGTCCCCGTTCGCGGCGGCGGCGCGGCGCACGTTCGAGGAGCTCGGCGCCTCCCCGGCGCTGCTGGCCGAGGCGGGCACCGTGCGCTACAACCACCCGGACCCGGACTCCGGCCTGGTGGAGCAGGAGTACAACCACCTCTTCGTCGGCCTGGTGCGCGCCCCGCTGCGGCCGGACCCGGAGGAGATCGGCGACACGGCCTTCGTGACCGCCGCCGAACTGGCCGAGCGGCACGCGAAGGACCCCTTCTCCTCCTGGTTCATGACCGTGCTGGACGCCGCCCGGCCCGCGATCAGGGAGCTGACGGGGGACTCCGGGGGCTGGTGAGCCCGGTCAGGGGAGCCGGGCGGGCTTGAGCGGCAGTGCCGCCCAGATGACCTTCCCGCCGCTCGCCGTGTGCTCCACGTCGCACACCCCGCCCGCCTCCCTGGTGATCTCCCGGACCAGCAGCAGTCCCCGGCCGCCGGTCGGGCTGTGGGGGTTCTCCAGGGCGGTGGGGCGATAGGGGTGGTTGTCCTCCACGGACACCCGCACCCACTCGGCCCCGACGGCCACCTCCACGGCGAGCATCGGCGACAGCAGCGCCGCGTGCTTGACGGCGTTGGTCACCAGCTCGGAGACGATCAGCAGCAGCCCCTGCACCAGATCGTCCGGAGCGGGCACGCCCTGTCGGTACAGCAGGTCCCGTACGGCGTGCCGCGCCTGCGGGACCGAGGCGTCCTGGGCGGGGGCGGTGAACCGCCAGACACCCTCGTACGGCAGCGGCTGCGGGATCGGGGCCCCCGGGGGGTCGTACGCTGTGCCCGCAGCGTCCTCTGGGCGTGGGCCGGACCCGCGCCCGTGGTCGTCCATCGTCCGGTCGCCACCCTCGCGCTCGATTGTCACCACGCATCGAGTGTTGGTAACCGGGGACTCCGCCCCGCTGACCTGTCCACAAGTGAGCGGGTATCGAGCGCTTCCGACCGCTCGCGCCTGATCTCGTCGGCTACGGGACCGCTCCTGGCCCGACCGGGCCGACTTCGCGAACTCTTCGGGTTGTACGGGTTTGCCGCCCCCGCGCCCGGGACGTCCCCGCGGGCCGCCGATCATGCGCCCGGCGCGGGCGGATAGCATCCGGCTCATGGAGCCCCAGTTGCTGCACGACGTCACCGACTCGGTCGCCACCGTCGTCATCCACCATCCGGCCAAGCGCAACGCCATGACCGCCGAGATGTGGCGGGCACTGCCTCCGCTGCTGGCCCGGCTCGGCGCCGATCCGGACGTACGGGCGCTGGTCCTCACCGGCGAGGGCACCACCTTCTGCGCGGGCGCCGACATCTCCACGCTGCGCGAGCGACCCGAGGAGCCGCAGCGGCTGGCGGTGGCCGCGGAGGTGGCGCTGGCCGCGTTCCCCAAGCCGACGCTCGCGGCGATCCGGGGTCACTGCGTGGGCGGCGGGGCGCAGTTGGCGGCGGCCTGCGATCTGCGGTTCGCCGAGGAGGGCGCGCTGTTCGGGGTGACCCCCGCGAAGCTCGGCATCGTGTACCCGGCGGCGACCACCCGGCGGCTGGTGTCGCTGGTGGGTCCGGCGACCGCCAAGTACCTGCTGTACTCGGGCGAGTTGATCGACGGCGAGCGGGCGCTGCGCACCGGGCTGGTCGACGAGTTGCTGCCGGAGGGCGAACTGGGCAAGCGGGTCGCCGAGTTCACCCGGATCCTGGTCTCCCGCTCGCAGTTGACGCAGGCCGCGGCGAAGGAGTTCGCGAACGGCCGTACGGACCGCGACGGCCACTGGTCGGAGCAGGCGGCGGGCAGCGACGATCTCGCGGAGGGCGTCGCCGCGTTCCTGGAGCGCCGGCAGCCCCGCTTCACCTGGACGGTGCCTACGTCGGGATGAGCCTTCCGCGGGGACCCCGCGTCCCCGCCTTTCCCGCCGTGCCGCGCCAGAACGGTGGGGCGCTGGGCGCTGTCGGTGCCACCTGCCACAATTGCCGCGCAACCTCAGTGGAGAAGGCGGTACGGGATCGTGACGACACCCGGATCCAACGCAGTAGGGTCCATCGAAGGCAGGATCGCCGAGGAGCTCGGCGTACGGGAGCGGCAGGTCAGAGCCGCCGTGGAGCTGCTCGACGGCGGTTCGACGGTGCCCTTCGTCGCGCGCTACCGCAAGGAAGCGACCGAGATGCTCGACGACGCGCAGCTGCGCACGATCGAGGAGCGGCTGCGCTATCTGCGGGAGCTGGAGGAGCGGCGGACCGCGGTCCTGGAGTCGGTGCGCGAGCAGGGCAAGCTCACCGACGAGCTGGAGGCGCGGATCCGGGGTGCCGAGACCAAGGCGCGCCTGGAGGACATCTACCTGCCGTACAAGCCGAAGCGGCGCACCAAGGCGCAGATCGCGCGCGAGGCGGGTCTGGAGCCGCTGGCCGAGGGGCTGCTCGCCGACCCGACGGTCGAGCCGCTGGCCGCTGCCGCCGCCTTCGTGGACGCCGACAAGGGCGTCGCCGATCCGCAGGCCGCCCTCGACGGCGCCCGGGCGATCCTCACCGAGCGCTTCTCGGAGGACGCCGACCTGATCGGCGAGCTGCGCGAGCGCATGTGGGTGCGCGGGCGGCTGGCCGCCAAGGTGCGCGAGGGCAAGGAGGAGGCCGGCGCCAAGTTCGCCGACTACTTCGACTTCGCCGAGCCGTTCACGGAGCTTCCCTCGCACCGGATCCTCGCGATGCTGCGCGGTGAGAAGGAAGAGGTCCTGGATCTCGTTCTGGAGCCGGAGGAGCCGACCGACGGGCCCTCGTCGTACGAGGGGATCGTCGCCGCGAGGTTCGGTATCGCCGAGCGTGGCCGCCCCGCCGACAAGTGGCTGACGGACACCGTCCGCTGGGCCTGGCGGACGCGGATCCTGGTCCACCTCGGCATCGACCTGCGGCTGCGGCTGCGTACGGCCGCCGAGGACGAGGCGGTCGACGTGTTCGCCGCCAACCTGCGCGACCTGCTGCTCGCCGCCCCGGCCGGCACGCGCGCGACGCTGGGCCTCGACCCCGGCTTCCGTACGGGCGTGAAGGTCGCCGTGGTCGACGCGACCGGCAAGGTCGTCGCCACCGACGTGATCTACCCGCACGTCCCGGCCAACAAGTGGGACGAGGCCATCGCCAAGCTGGCGCGGCTGGCGAAGGAGCACGCGGTCGAGCTGATCGCGATCGGCAACGGCACGGCGTC
This sequence comes from Streptomyces sp. NPDC032126, assembly GCF_055580085.1. Lineage (NCBI taxonomy): Bacteria > Bacillati > Actinomycetota > Actinomycetes > Kitasatosporales > Streptomycetaceae > Streptomyces > Streptomyces sp. NPDC032126. Next base: position 882,885 of record NZ_JBVIMA010000001.1, on the reverse strand, counting down.
CCGCGAGACCGACAAGCTCGCCGGTGAGCTGATCACCAAGCACCCGGAGCTGAAGCTCACCAAGGTGATGGTGTCCGAGGCCGGCGCCTCCGTGTACTCGGCGTCCGCGTTCGCCTCGCAGGAGCTGCCCGACATGGACGTGTCGCTGCGCGGCGCGGTCTCCATCGCTCGCCGGCTCCAGGACCCGCTGGCCGAGCTGGTGAAGATCGACCCGAAGTCGATCGGCGTCGGCCAGTACCAGCACGACCTGTCCGAGGTGAAGCTGTCGCGCTCGCTGGACGCCGTGGTGGAGGACTGTGTGAACGGCGTCGGGGTGGACGTGAACACCGCGTCCGCGCCGCTCCTCGCGCGTGTGTCCGGCATCACCTCGGGCCTCGCCGAGAACATCGTGGCGCACCGCGACGCCAACGGGCCGTTCACCTCCCGCGCGGAGCTGAAGAAGGTGTCCCGGCTCGGTCCGAAGGCGTACGAGCAGTGTGCGGGCTTCCTGCGCATCCGCGGCGGCGTCGACCCGCTGGACGCGTCCAGCGTGCACCCGGAGGCGTACCCGGTCGTCCGGCGGATGGTGAAGACCAGCGGCCAGGAGGTCGCCTCGCTGATCGGCAACACGGGCGTGCTGCGCTCCTTGAGGCCGGGCGACTTCGTGGACGAGACGTTCGGACTGCCGACCGTCACCGACATCCTCAAGGAGCTGGAGAAGCCGGGCCGCGACCCGCGTCCGGCCTTCAAGACGGCCACCTTCAAGGAGGGGGTGGAGAAGATCTCCGACCTGTCCCCGGGGATGGTTCTGGAGGGCGTGGTCACGAACGTGGCGGCCTTCGGCGCGTTCGTCGACGTCGGGGTCCACCAGGACGGTCTGGTGCATGTCTCCGCGATGTCGAAGACCTTCGTCAAGGATCCCCGGGACGTGGTGAAGCCGGGTGACATCGTCAAGGTGAAGGTCCTCGACGTGGACATCCCGCGCAAGCGGATCTCGCTGACGCTGCGGCTCGACGAGGAGGTGGCCGCGCCGGGCGGCCGACAGGGTGAGTCCGGCGAGCGCCGGCAGCGGGGCGGGCGTCCGCCTCAGCAGCGGCAGCAGCGCCAGCCGCAGCGGCAGGGTCCGCCTCCGGCCAACAGTGCGATGGCCGATGCTCTGCGCAAGGCCGGGCTGGTGGATCCGAAGAACCGGTAGGTGGCGAGGGGCGTGGGGAGGTGCGGGTCCGTTGTGGCTGGTCGCGCGGTTCCCCGCGCCCCTTTCGGGGCGCTTTCCCTTCGGCCGGATGCAGCAGTACCGGCGGCTGGGGGGATCGGGCGGGGTGACGCTGGTTGCCCCGTCCGTTTTCTCCCGGAGCAGCCATGCCTCTTCGTGTTCCCCGTCGCCCGTTCCGGTCCCGCCTCGGGGCCGTCTCCCTCGTCGCCGTCTGTCTTGCCGCGCTGTCGCCGGGCGTTGCCGGCGCCGCCACGCCGCCGCACCCCGATGCCGCCCTGCAGCGGCTCCTCGACGATCTCGTCCGGCGGCCCGGTGGGCCTCCCGGGGTGATCGCCGTCCTGCGCGACGGCAAGCACACCCGGGTCGTACGGGCCGGTGTCGCGGATCTGGAGACCGGGCGGCCGCCCGAGGTGAACGACCACATGCGCATCGCCAGTACGGCCAAGGCGTTCAGCGGCGCCGTCGCGCTGTCCCTCGTCGACCTGGGCGACCTGCGGCTGGACGACACGATCGGCACGGTGCTGCCCCGGCTGCCCAAGGCCTGGCACGCGGTGACGCTGCGCCAGCTGCTGAACCACACCAGCGGCCTGCCCGACTACTCGCAGAGCCCCGCGTTCCGCGAGATCCTGCTCGCCGTCCCGCACCATGTCTTCGACTCGCGCCGGCTGCTCGACTATGTCGCCGATCAGCCGCTGCGGTTCACGCCGGGCAGCCGGTACCAGTACTCCAACTCCGACAACATCGCCGTCGCGCTCATGGCGGAGGCCGTCACCCGTACCCCGTACGAGCAGCTGCTGCGCGAACTGGTGTACCGGCCGCTGGGGCTGCGCAGCACCAGCCTGCCGCAGGGCTACCGGATGCCGACGCCCTATCTGCACGGCTACGACGTGAGCCCGCCCGCGCCGCCGGTGGACGTCAGTGAACTCGTCGGCATGTCCGGGGTGTGGGCCTCGGGCGGCATCGTCTCCACGCCCGCCGACATGACCCGCTTCGTGCGCGGCTACGCGGGAGGCGCGCTGTACGGCCGTCAGGTGGTCCGGGAGCAGCGCCGCTGGGTCGCCGGCGGGGCGTCCGAGCCCGCCGGGCCCGGGCGCAACGACGCCGGACTGGCCATCTTCCGGTACACCACCCGGTGCGGTGTGGTGCTCGGCCACACCGGGAACACCCCCGGCTACACCCAGCTGATCGCGGCGACCCCGGACGGCCGCCGGTCCCTGACCTTCTCCACCACCACGCAGATCAACGAGACCCTCAAGCCCGACCTGCTGCGCCGGCTGCGGGCCGTGGAGGAGGACTTCGTCTGCGCGCTGCTGAGGCGGCCGGACAGGTCCTAGCGTTCGGTCACCTTGCCGTCGGCCACTTCCAGGCGACGGGTGACGTGTACGGCGTCCAGCATGCGGCGGTCGTGGGTGACCAGGAGCAGAGTGCCCTCGTAGGAGTCGAGGGCCGTCTCCAGTTGCTCGATGGCGGGCAGGTCGAGGTGGTTGGTCGGCTCGTCGAGGACCAGGAGGTTGACGCCACGGCCCTGGAGCAACGCCAGGGCGGCGCGGGTGCGTTCGCCGGGTGAGAGGGTCGCGGCGGGGCGCAGCACGTGGTCCGCCTTGAGGCCGAACTTGGCCAGCAGGGTGCGCACCTCGACCGGCTCGGTGTCGGGGACGGCCGCGCAGAACGCGTCCAGCAGCGACTCGGAGCCGTGGAACAGCTTGCGGGCCTGGTCGACCTCGCCGACCAGGACTCCGGAGCCGAGGGCCGCGTGCCCGGAGTGCAGCGGGACCCGGCCCAGCAGGGCGCCGAGCAGGGTCGACTTGCCCGCGCCGTTCGCGCCGGTCACGGCGACCCGGTCGGCCCAGTCGATCTGCAGCGACACCGGCCCGAACGTGAAGTCGCCGCGCCGCACCTCCGCGTCCCGCAGGGTCGCCACGACCGCGCCGGAGCGCGGGGCGGCCGCGATCTCCATGCGCAGCTCCCACTCCTTGCGGGGCTCCTCGACGACCTCCAGGCGCTCGATCATGCGCTGGGTCTGGCGGGCCTTGGCGGCCTGCTTCTCGCTGGCCTCGCTGCGGAACTTGCGGCCGATCTTGTCGTTGTCGTTGCCGGCCTTGCGGCGGGCGTTCTTGACGCCCTTGTCCATCCAGGAGCGCTGTGTCTGCGCCCGGTCCTGGAGAGCGGCCTTCTTGTCGGCGTACTCCTCGAAGTCGTCGCGGGCGTGCCGGCGGGCGACCTCGCGCTCCTCCAGGTAGGCCGCGTAGCCGCCGCCGTAGAGGTTGATCTGCCCCTGGGCCAGGTCGAGTTCGAGGACCTTGGTGACCGTGCGGGTGAGGAACTCGCGGTCGTGGCTGACGACGACCGTGCCGGCGCGCAGGCCGGTCACGAAGCGCTCCAGGCGTTCGAGGCCGTCCAGGTCGAGGTCGTTGGTCGGCTCGTCGAGGAGGAAGACGTCATAGCGGGAGAGCAGCAGCGAGGCGAGGCCCGCGCGCGCCGCCTGACCGCCGGACAGGGAGGTCATCGGCTGGTCCAGGTCCACGCCGAGGCCGAGGGAGTCGGCGATCTCCTCGGCCCGCTCGTCGAGGTCGGCGCCGCCGAGGCCGAGCCAGCGCTCCAGGCTCGCCGCGTACGCGTCGTCGGCGCCGGGCGCGCCGTCGACCAGGCCCTGCGTGGCCTCGTCCATCGCGCGCTGGGCCTCGGCGACGCCGGTGCGGCGGGCGAGGAAGGCACGCACGGTCTCCCCCGGGCGGCGCTCCGGTTCCTGCGGCAGATGGCCGACGGTCGCGGTCGGCGGGGAGAGCCGCAGCTCGCCCTGCTCGGGCGCGGTCAGGCCGGCGAGCAGCGTGAGCAGCGTGGACTTTCCGGCGCCGTTGGCTCCGACGAGGCCGATCACGTCTCCCGGGGCGACGACGAGGTCGAGCCCCGAGAAGAGGGAGCGGTCGCCGTGGCCGGCGGCGAGGTTCTTGGCGACGAGGGTGGCAGTCATCAGGGCCGCGATTCTAGTCGGCGGCCGCGGGCCCTGGTGTGCTCGCGGTGGGCGCTCGGTTAGCGTGCCGGTATGGGCGAGGGAACGCGGGGCGACGTCATCGTGGTCGGCGGCGGGGTCATCGGGCTGACGACGGCCCTGGTCCTCGTCGAACGGGGGCTGCGGGTCCGGGTGTGGGCGCGGGAGCCCGCCGAGCGGACCACCTCGGCCGTGGCCGGCGGGCTGTGGTGGCCGTATCACATCGAGCCGGTCGCCTCGGCGCGGGCGTGGGCGCTGCGCTCCCTGACGGTGTACGAGTGGCTGGCCGCGCGTCCGGAGGAGACCGGTGTGCGGCTGGTCGGGGGTGTGCAGGGCGAGGTGGATCTGGACGCGGTGGCGCGGTGGACGGCCGGGCGGCTGGCCGGGCTGCGGTGGGCGACGGCCGAGGAGTACCCCGTCGGCCGGGGCGTGCGGGCGCGGCTGCCGTTGGTCGACATGGCGGTTCATCTGCCGTGGCTGCGCGAGCGGTTGCTGCGGGCGGGCGGGGCCGTGGAGGAGCGGACGGTGACCGATCTGGCGGAGGTGCCGGCGCCCGTCGTCGTCAACTGCACCGGGCTGGGCGCCCGGGACCTGGTGGGGGACACCGAAGTACGGCCCGTGCGGGGGCAGTTGGTCGTCGTGGAGAACCCCGGGGTCCGCGGCTGGCTCGTATCGACGACCCCGGATGGCGCGTTGGCGTATCTCCTGCCCCAGCCGGGGCGGCTGCTGCTGGGCGGCACGGCCGAGGAGGACGCGTGGTCCCTGGAGCCGGATCCGGACGTGGCGGAGGCGATCGTACGGCGGTGCGCGGCGCTGCGGCCCGAGGTGGCGGGGGCGCGGGTGCTGGAACACCGGGTGGGCCTGCGGCCGGCGCGGCCCGCGGTACGGCTGGAGCGCGAGACGGGCGCGGACGGCCGGGTGCTCGTCCACCACTACGGGCACGGCGGCGCCGGGGTGACGGTGGCCTGGGGCTGCGCGGAGGAGGCGGCCGACCTGGTGACCGGGGTCGCCTCCTCCTGAGCCGGGGTGCCCGTTACGGAACGCGGTGCGCGGTCCGGGGGGCCCGTACGCCGTCCAGCGGGGCGGGGCCGGACGCCGGCGCGGGTTTGCCCGAGATGGCGTGGGCGAAGGCGGCCGTGCCGCCGACCACGGGGACGCGGGCGGTGGTGCGGGACAGGTCCAGGGTGAGGGTGGGGCGGTCGGCGGGCGGGTCGATGAGGTCCTTGTCGGTGCCGCCGACGATCAGCGCGAGGCGGTGGCCGCGCGGGACGACGTGGTCGGTGGCCGCGAGGTCGACGGTCAGGGTGTACGCGCGGCCCGGGGTGAGCGGGCCGCCCTTGCCGGGGTCGGCGTAGGTGCCGAGGTCGGCCCAGCCTCGGCTGACGATCGTGTAGTCGACGGCCGTCGTCTTCGCGGCGGTCTCCTTGAAGCAGGCGCTGTCGCCCGGGGTGCTCGCGCCCCAGCAGGTGCGGTCGGTGAGGGTGGTGATGCCCTCGCCGCTCGCCGCGTAGTCGCGGATGGTGTCGGGGCCGAGGTCCACGAGGACGGCGGTGACATGGGCCGTCGGGGTGGTGGGCGTGGCGGTGACGGTGACCCGGGAGGAGCCGGACAGGCGCAGGTCGCGGGTGAGCGGCCCGGTGACGAAGCCGGCCTTCTCCGGGGTGGGTCGGTCGAGGTGCGCGGCCCAGTCGGTCTCGCCGAGCTGCGGGTCGTCGGTGAGGCTCTCGGTGCCGGTACCGGCGGTCAGGCCGAGTGTGCCGACGCCGGCCTCGGTGCCCGGGCCGGGGTGCAGGCGGACGGTCGCGGTGCCGCGCGGCGGCCAGGTCGTGGACGTCGTCCACTGGTCGGGGTGGCGTTCGATGTCGGCCATCGGCTCGCGGTCGATGCCGTTGTCGTAGCCGAGGAGTTCGTGGTCGAACCAGCGGTGCAGGGTGTCGACCCAGGTGGCGCGCCGGAAGTCGAAGGGGTCGACGTGGCCGGTCTGGGAGAGCCAGATCTTGCGCTCGACGCCGTTCTTCGCGAGGGCGTTCCACCACTGGCCGAGGTGCTTCATCCGGACGTTGAGGTCCTGCTGGCCGTGGACGAGGAAGACGCTGGCCCTGACCTTGGCCGCGTCCTTGACGTAGTCGCGCTCGGTCCACAGGCCGGTCCAGTCGCCGGTGCGGGGCGCCTCGTCGACGAGCTTTTGCTGGACGGCGGCGCACTTGGCGCGGGCGTCGGGGCTGTCGACGTAGTCGGAGAGCCACTCGGGGCCGGAGTCGTAGAGGGGGGCGCCCTGCTGGAAGTAGTAGTCGTACCAGGAGGAGATGGCGCTGATCGGCACGACGGTCCTCAGGCCGCGGACTCCGGTGGCCGCGACGCCGTTGGCGATGGTGCCGTCCCAGCTCTTGCCGATCATGCCGGTCCGGCCGTTGGTCCAGCCCGCTGTGGTCCTCGTGTCGCCGGTGCGGGTGGTGTACGCCGTGGCGCGGCCGTTCAGCCAGTCGACGACGGCCTTCGCCGATAGGATGTCGGAGCGGCCGCCGATGTCGGCGCAGCCGTCGGAGCGATTGGTACCGGCCAGGTCCACGCCGACGAAGGCGTAGCCGCGGGGCACGAAGTAGTTGTCGTAGAACAGCGGCATCTGGACGACGCGGCCGTCGGCGTCGTACGTCTTCTTCTGGCTCTCGTTGCCGCGTCCGCAGCAGGAGTAGTAGGGGCTGGCGTCCATGATGACGGGCACCTTGCGGCCGCGCGCCGCGGGTTCGCGGGGGCGGACGATGTCGACGGCGACGCGGTCGTGCCGCCCGTCGCCGTCGCCGTCGAGGCCGGTGTCCACCCAGACGGCCTCGCGGATCGCGTTCTCGTACGAGTAGACGGGCAGGCTCTCGCGCGGGGCGGCGCCCGCGGTGGCCGGGGTGAGGAAGGCCGCCAGGAGGAGGGTGACGGCGGCGGTCGCGAGCGGTCTCCAGATCGTGAAGCGCGTGCGTGTCGACATGCGCGGGACGCTACCCGTGTCAACTCCCGTACAGAAGGGGGCAGCTGTGCGGCGGTTGTGGCCGGATCGCACCCCTGGGGCGGTTCGGTCATGACGGCCGAATGGCGATCGTGTGACAGGGGAGGCCGTGGACACCATCCGTTGCCCGGGACTGAATAGGCTCCGAAATGACCTCGTGCTCCTACGACTTGGAGTTTTCGTGCACCGCAGACTGATCGCGCCGGGCGCGCTCGCGACGGCCTCCCTGCTGCTGGCGATCCCGGCATCGGCCGCGAGCTTCTCCCCCGGCGCCCCGGGTATCGGCGACCCCTACTACCCGGCCTACGGCAACGGCGGATACGACGTCTCGCACTACGACCTCCGGCTCAAGTACCAGCCCGCGACGGATGAGTTGGAGGGTACGGCGACGATCCTCGCGAGGACGACCCAGGACCTGTCCCGCTTCGACCTGGACTTCCTGCTGGACGTCAGCGAGGTGCGGGTCAACGGCGCCAAGGCCTCCTTCGCGAGCTCGGGCGAGCACGAGCTCGTGGTCACGCCGAAGACGCCGCTGGCCAAGGGCACGCCGATCACCGTGGTCGTCCGCTACAGCGGGGTGCCGTCCACGAAGAGCGCGTACGGCTTCACCACCTGGCACCGCACGCCGGACGGGGCCATCGCGGCCGACGAGCCCGAGGCGGCCTGGTGGTGGTTCCCCAGCAACGACCACCCGAGCGACAAGGCCACCTACGACGTGTCGGTGCTGGTGCCGGACGGCACCCAGGCGATCTCCAACGGGACGCTGCAGTCGACGAGTTCACGCCTGGGCTGGACCCGCTACAACTGGCGGGAGAACAAGCCGCAGGCGACCTATCTGGCCACCCTCGCGCTCGGCAGGTTCGACATCACGACCGGCACCTCCGAGGGCGGTGTCCCGGTCGTCAACGCCTACAGCAAGGACCTCGGCGACAACGACGGGGCGGCGCGGGCGAGCGTCGAGCGCACCGGGGAGATCGTCGACTGGCTGAGCGGCTACTTCGGGCCGTATCCCTTCAGCTCGGCCGGCGGGTATGTGCCGAACACGACCACCGGCTACGCGCTGGAGACGCAGACCCGCGTGTACTACAGCCCGCGGCAGTTCGCGAACGGCTCCAACGCGTCGGTCGTGGTGCACGAGCTGGCCCACCAGTGGTACGGCGACTCCGTGTCCCTCAAGGGCTGGAAGGACATCTGGATCAACGAGGGCTTCGCGCGGTACGCGCAGTGGCTGTGGTCCGAGCACGAGGACGAGGGCACCACGCAGGAGCTCGCGGACTACGTGTACGCCACGCATCCGGCGGACGACGCCTTCTGGACGGTCAAGCCCGGTGACCCGGGTGCGGACAACCAGTTCGACATCGCCGTCTACGACCGGGGTGCGCTGGCCGTGCAGGCGCTGCGCAACGAGGTGGGGGACGAGGCGTTCTTCGCCATCCTGAAGGGCTGGCCGCAGGAGCACGCGTACGGCAACGCCTCCGTCGCCGACTTCGAGGCGTACGCCGAGAAGGTGTCCGGGAAGTCCCTGTCCGCGCTCTTCGACACATGGCTGTTCCAGCCGACGAAGCCCGCGAAGCCAACGGCTCCGGCGGCGCGTTCCGCTTCGCTCGCGAAGGCGTCGGCGGCTCCGGCGGCTCCGGTGCGGCCGAAGTCGTGGAAGAAGATCGAGGCGACGAACGACGTCCACGCGCACTGACGATCGCGCGGGTCAACTGGCGTGGGGGGGGGGGGGGGGGGGCCGGGGGGGGGGGGGGGGGGTTTCTGAAAGGTTCGCTAACTCCCGCCCGGTGTGTGGGTTTTGTTTGGG